>JAGPCY010000075.1 GCA_018057825.1 Kofleriaceae bacterium
CTCCGCTTCGTCCTGCCGCCACGTCGCTCGCATCGTCGCTACGACCGCGTCGTCAAACGCAAGGACAGTCCCTACGCGCGTAAGTCCACGGCTCACCGGGCGAAAGGCGTTAACTGACCGGCATTGGTCTCGGTCTCGGTCTCGGTCTCGGCCTCCGCCTCGGTCTCGGTCTCGGCCTCGGCCTCGGCCTCCGCCTCGGTCTCGGTCTCGGTCTCGGTCTCGGTCTCGGTCTCGGTCTCGGTCTCGGTCTCGGTCTCGGTCTCGGTCTCGGTCTCGGTCTCGGTCTCGGTCTCGGTCTCCGCCTCGGCCTCGGTCACGGTCTCGCCCTCGCCCGTCACTCCCGCGGCAGCTTGCAGCCCTGCCACCAGGCGTCGAGCTCGAGCTGCGCGCCGGCCAGCGGGCCGTCCGCGAGCCGGCAGCTCGCCAGGAAGCTGCCGTCGAGGATCGCGCTGCCGTCGTCGCGCTTGCCGACCGCGCGTAGCTCGACCCGCAGGCTGGGGCAGGTCGCCGGCGTGACCACCACGAGCGGCCGTGCGGGGAGCGCGACCTCGAGGCGCGGGCCGTCGATCGGATCGACCACCGCGCGCACGGCGACGTCGTCGGGGCCGCGGATCACGACCGCGCGGCCATCGGCCTCGGCGGCGCACGCGCCCAGCCGGCGGCGCAGCTCGGGCTCGACCCCGCGCAGCGCCACCGAGCCGCGCACCGTGGTGCCCAGGCACGAGCGATACAGCATCGCGATCGCGATCACCGGCAGCGCGAAGCCGCCGAGCACCGCGAGGCCGATCGCGATGGTCTTGCCGGTCGAGGCCCGGGGCGGGGTCGGTCGGTCGTCCACGTCAGGCCTTGGCTACCGCGGCGGCCCAGCGCGCGAGGTGCGCGTCGACGGCGCTGCGATCGGTGGTCGGGTGGAACCGGCGATCCTCGCGCCACGCGGCGCGGATCGCGTCCTTGTCGCGCCACACCCCGGCGCCCAGGCCGGCCAGGAAGGCCGCGCCCAAGGCGGTGGTCTCGACCAGCTCGGGGCGGCTGATCTCGACCGCCAGCACATCGGCCTGGAACTGCATCAACAGATCGTTGGCGGCCGCGCCGCCGTCGACGCGCAGGGTGGTCAGGCGACGCCCCGAGTCGGCCTCCATCGCCCGCAGGATGTCGACGTTCTGGAGCGCGATGCCCTCGAGGGTGGCGCGGGCCAGGTGGGCGCGGGTGGTGCCGCGGGTCAGGCCGGTGATGAGGCCGCGGGCCTCGGGCCGCCAGTGGGGGGCGCCCAGGCCGGTGAAGGCCGGCACCACCACGACCCCGGCCGAGTCGGGGACGCTGGCGGCCAGCGCCTCGATCTCCTTGGCCGAGGTGAAGAAGCCCAGGCCGTCGCGCAGCCACTGCACCGCGGCGCCGGCGATGAAGGCCGAGCCCTCGAGGGCGTAGGCCAGCTCGCCGGGGATCTCCCAGGCCACGGTGGTGAGCAGGCCCGCTTTCGACGCCACCGGCGTCGCGCCGGTGTTCATGAGGATGAACGCGCCGGTGCCGTAGGTGCACTTGGCGGTGCCGGGATCGAAGCAGGCCTGACCGAACAGCGCCGACTGTTGATCGCCGGCCAGGCCCGCGATCGGCACCCCGTCGCGCAGGCCGGCGACCCCGCGGGTGGTCCCACACACCCCGGCCGACGGCACGATCGTCGGCAGGAGCGACGGCTCGACGCCGAACAGCGCACACAGCTCCTCGGACCAGCGCCGCGTGTGGAGATCGAACAGCAGCGTGCGCGAGGCGTTGGTGACGTCGGTGGCGTGGACCGCGCCGCCGGTCAGGCGCCACAAGAGGTAGCTGTCGACGGTGCCGAAGGCCAGCTCGCCGCGCGCGGCGGCGGCCGCCAGGGCCGGATCGCTGCGCAGGATCCACGCCAGCTTGGTGCCCGAGAAGTACGGATCGAGGGTGAGGCCGGTGCGGGCTCGCACCGCGTCCTCGTGACCCGCGGCCTTGAGCGCGGCGCAGGTGTCGGCGGTGCGGCGGTCCTGCCAGACGATCGCGCGGTGGACCGGTCGGCCGGTCGCGCGATCCCACACGATCGTGGTCTCGCGCTGGTTGGTGATGCCGATCGCCGCGATCGCGTCGGGCGCGACCTTGGCCTGCCCCAGGGCCAGGCTGAGCGCGGCCTCGACCGAGGCCCAGATCTGCTCGGGGTCGTGCTCGACCCAGCCCGGCTCGGGGTAGTGCTGCGCGAACTCGCGGTAGCCGCGCCCGACCACCCGCAGGGTCTCGTCGAGGATGAGCACGGTGCTACCGGTGGTGCCCTGATCGATCGCGATGACGTGCCGCATGCCCTCGTGTATCACGGCGGCCCGCGCTGGCGCTCGCGCCAGCCGAGGGTCTACCGCGGCGGTGCGGCCGCGCCCGCGACCCGGGCCCACTCGGCCTTCGATCGGGCGACGCAGTCCTCGATCGCGAGGCCGGCGAAGTAGTTGCCGGTGAGCGCGAGGCCGGCTGGGATCGCGGCGTCGATCGCCGCCACCGTGGCGGCGTGATCGCGGGCCGGCGACGGCAAGACCGCGCGGCGCTCGACGACGTGAGCGAACGCGGTCGGCGCGACCCCGAGCACCTCGGCGACCCGCGCGAGCCGGGTGGGGCGCTCGGTGCCGGGCTTGAAATGGAAGGTGAAGGCGCGCCGCGTCGGGTCGGGCACCGGATCGCGGGTCACCGCCGACCAGAAGACGTCGTCGGTCGGGACCACGAAGGCCAGCTCGGGCAGCGGGCTGGCGTCGCGCGCGACCACCACCGCCAGCGAGTCGAGCTCGACCATGCGGATCGCCGCCAGCGGCGTCGCCAGCGCGGCGTGGTGGGGCGCCAGCAGGCGCGCCGCGGTGGCCGGATCGGTCGCGATCGCGACCGTCGCGGCCTCGAGGTGGCGGCCGTCGGCGAGGGTGACGCGATGGCCGCCGGCGATCGGCGCGAGCGCGGTCGCCGCGGCGTCGGTCCGCACCTCGACCTCGCCGGCGATGGCCTGGCACAACGCGCCGACGCCGCCGTCGAAGGTGAAGCTCTTGATCACCGACTTGTCGCGCGGCCGCTTCTTGAACAGCGACCCCGGGCCCTCGGCCGGAAAGTCATCGACCGCTTGCGACGGCACCGCCGACAGAAACGGCGCCAGGACCTGCTGGTAGTTGTCGGCGCCGACCACCCGAGACCAGTGCTCGCGGGTCGTGCGCCCGGCCTTGCGCGCGAACAGCGCCCGCGGCGCGTGGCCGGCGAGCTGCCAGAACCGGAACTGCTTGAACACCGACAGCGGGCCCATCGTGGTGAGCGCGCCGGCGTGCAGGCGCCCGAAGCGGGTGCGGGCGTCGGTGCGCGCCACGATCGTCGGCGGGGTCGCGCAGCCCTGCGCGATCTCGAGCATCGCCCGGTACGAGTTGTAGAGCGTGTGAGCGCCGAGCTCGAACCAGAAGCCGTCGTGGCGGCGGCTGTCGAGGCAACCGCCGACCCGCGGGCCGGCCTCGAGGACGATCGGGCGATGGCCGGCGCGGGCGGCGTGCCAGGCGAAGCTGAGGCCGCTGATGCCGCCGCCGAGGACGAGGACGGAGCGGGGATCCACGGCGCCAGCGTAGCAGCCTGGCGCCGGCTCGCGCGCCGACCGGCCGGTGGCGCCGCGCTCGGAGGACTGCGGTACCCTGCCGCAGCCGTGGCCGATCCCCCGTCGACGCGAGACCTGCGACCCGGCGGTACCGTCGCGGAGGACGCAGCCGCGCCGCGGCCCGGCGAGCTGTTCGCGGGCCGCTACCTCGTCGATGCGGAGCTCGGCCGCGGCGGCTTCGGCGCGGTCTACGCCGCCCGCGACACGCTCCTCGATCGGCCGGTCGCGCTCAAGGTGCTGGCCCGCGGCGCCCGCGACCCCGAGACCCTGGCGCGGTTTCTCCAGGAGGCGCGGTCGGCGGCGGCCCTGGCCTCGGAGTACGTCGTCAGCGTCCACGACATCGTCGTCGGCGACGACGGCGCGCCGTTCCTGGTGATGGAGCTCCTGCGCGGCGCCGATCTCCACGATGAGCTCGCGGACCACGGCCCGATGCCGGTCCCCCGCGCGGTCGACCTGGTGCTGCAGGCCGCCCTCGGGGTGGCGCACGCGCACGCCCGGGGCATCGTCCATCGCGATCTCAAGCCGCGGAACCTGTTTCTGGCCCGCCGGGCCGATGGCACCCGGTTGGTGAAGGTCCTCGACTTCGGGATGGCGCGCTGGGCGTCGTCGGAGCTGACCGCGAGCGGCGCGGCGATCGGCACGCCGCGCTACATGGCGCCCGAGCAGTTGCGCAGCTCGCGTGCGGTCGACGCCCGGGCCGATGTCTGGTCGCTCGGCGTGGTGCTCTACGAGCTGGTCACCGGCGCGCCGATCGTCGACGCCGACACCCCGCTGCAGTTCGCGGCCCAGCTCCTGGTCGACCCCCACGTCCCGCTGCAGGTCCGCCGACCGACGTTGCCCGACGGCCTGGCGCGAGTGGTCGATCGCTGCCTGGCCAAGGATCCGGCCGCGCGCTTTGGCGATCTGGCGGTCTTCGCCGCGGCGCTGGCCGAGTTCGCCAGCGACGCTCGCGCGCTGCCGGCGCGCATCGCCCACGTCCTTGGGTCCGGCCGCGGGGCCGACCTCGCGCCCACCGTGCAGCGCCCGGGCGCGGCCGCTGCGACCCCGGGCACCGCGCCGGTTCGTCGACGCCGGGCCTTGGTCGCCGGGCTGCTCGTCTCCGTCGCGGTGGTCGGCGCTGCGGGGTGGCGCTGGCGGCGCGACCGCAGCGCTCCGTCGGCGCCCGCTGCGTTGGGGCCCGCGGCCGCGGACGCCGGCGTAGGCCGGGCGGAGTCGCTGGTGACCGCCGCCCCGACCGCCGCCGCCGCCGCCGCCCCGACGGCCGCGCCCACCGCCGTCCCGACCGCCTCGCCCACCGCTCCGACCGCCGCTCCAACCCGTCCGGCCGATCGGCCCGGGCCATCCGCGCCGCGGAGCGCCGAGGTCGCCGCGATCCGCGACTGGTGCCTCAACAACGTCGTCGCGACCGAGTTGACGTTCCTGGTGCCGGGCCACGCCGGCGGTCGCGGCTACATCTGCAGCGTCATCGCCGAGCTCGGGTGCGGCGGGCTACGGCGCGGCTGCGCGACTGCGCCGGTGACCGACCGCGAGCGGCAGGCGTGCCGCGACGTGCTGACCGGCCTGCGCGCGGTCGGCGCCTGTCGCTGATCGCCGTCGCGCGCGGTGCCGCGACGATGCCGCGCCCGTGAGCCGCGAGCTGGAGCCGCGCTGGCGCGCTCAAGCGCCGCGCGGCTTCTTGGGGCGCGACAGGCCGTAGTGCTCGATGCGCTTGATCAGCGTGGCCCGGCCGATGCCGAGCCGGCGGGCGGCGGCGCTCTGGTTGCCGGCGCTGGCGTGGAGGGCGTCGACGATCCGGGCGCGCTCGAGGACCTCGACCTCGCTCCACAGGCCGGCGCCGTCGGGGGCGGCGGCCCGCTCGGTCGGCGCCGGGGTCGCCGTCGGCGGCGTGAACGGGCCCGCCAGCTCGAGGTCGGCGACGGCGAGCGGGCGCCCGGCGGTCATCACCACCGCGCGCTCGATCGTGTTCTTGAGCTCGCGGAGGTTGCCCGGCCAGGCGTAGCCTCGGAGGGCCTCGACGGCCGCCGGCGCGAGGTCCGGAGCTGGGCGACCGAGCTGCGCCGCCATCCCCGCCGCGAACCGGCGCGCCAGGGGCTCGATGTCCTCGACGCGCTCGCGCAGCGGAGGGATCGTGATCGTGGTGCCGTTCAGGCGGAAGTAGAGATCGGACCGGAAGGCCCCGGCCGCGACCAAGGCCCGGAGGTCGCGGTTGGTCGCCGACACCACGCGGACGTCGATCGTGGTCGGCGCCAAGCTGCCCAGGCGCAGGACCTCGCCGCGCTCGAGGACGCGCAGCAGCTTGGCCTGGGTGCCGAGCGACAGCTCGCCCACCTCGTCGAGGAAGACGGTGCCGCCGTCGGCCGCCTCGAGCAGGCCGGGCTTGGCCGCGGTCGCGCCGGTGAAGGCCCCCCGCTCGTAGCCGAACAGCTCGGCCTCGAGGGTCGACTCCGGTAGCGCCGCGCAGTTGAGCTCGAGCAGCGGTCGGTCGGCGCGCCGCGAGCGGGCGTGGAGCGCGCGCGCGCACACGTCCTTGCCGACCCCGGTCTCGCCGAGCAACAGCACCCGGAGCGGGCTCATCGCGACGATCGCCAGGGCGGCGTGGAGCTGCCGCATCGCCGGGTCGCGCACGATCAGGCCGTCGCCGGTGTCGGTCGCGGTCGCCGTCGGCGCGGGCCGAGCGCGATCGACGAAGAGCTGGACGTCGCCGATCGCGATCGGCTGATCGAGCTCGAGGGGCACCGGTCGATGGGCCTCCAGTCGGCGGCCCGCGACCAGGGTGCCGTTGCGGCTGTCGAGATCTTCGATCGTGACCGCGGCGCCGAACCGCAGGCGCGCGTGGCGGCGCGAGATGGCGTCGTCGTCGATGACCAGCTCGCAGGTCGGGTCCCGGCCGATCGTCACCTCGTCGCCGGTCACCGGCCGGGCCTCGAACCGGTCACCGGTGCGGACGATGAGGACGTGGCCGGTGCCGCGGTCGGCTCGCGGGCGGACCACGCTGCGCGTCGACGCCGCGGGCGGCCGGCCGCGGTCGCGCACTCAGGCCGCCCCGAGGTAGCGCTCGCACCAGGTCGCGACCTCGGCCGCGACCGCGACGCGTTCGACGTCGCACGCGATCAGGTGGTAGCTCTCGGGGAAGATCCGCAGCCGGCGCGCGGTCGAGCTGACCCGGGCGACGATCCGGCTGGCGCAATCGACCGGCGCGGTGTGGTCCTGGCGGGCGTGCAGGACCAGGAGCGGCGCGGTCACCTGGGGCAGCCCGGCCTCGACCACCGCCATGAAGTCGAGGAGCTGTCCGAGCGGCGCCACCGGGAAGCCGCGGTAGCACGGGTTGTCGCGCCGGGCGTCCGGATCCCGGACGTCCGAGCCGCCGAGCTTGGGCACCACCCGGACCCGGCCGGCCAGCCGCCCGCGGGTCAGGGTCCGGGCCACGGCGCCGCCCAGGCCGTCGAGCCACAGCGGCGCCGCCAGCGACACCACCGCGGCCGGCGAGCGTCGGGTCGCCAGGTCGAGGGCCAGGAGGCCGCCCAGGGACTGCCCGACCACCGCGACCCGATCGCAGCGCGCCGCCAGGTCGTCGTAGGCGGCGGTGACCCCGTCGGCCCAGTCGCGCCAGGTCTTGTCGACGAGGTGCTCGAGCCGGGTCGCGTGGCCGGGCAGGGCCGGCCCGCGCACGGTCAGGCCGTGGGCGGCGAGGCGCCCGCCGAGGTAGCGCACCTCGTAGGGGGTGCCGGTGAAGCCGTGGAGGCACAGGACGCCGCGGCGATCGCCGGCGAGATCGAAGGGCTCGGCGCGAGGCGCGTACACGCCGGGGATGGTAGCCCACCGGTCGCCTACCTGACGGCCCGGTCAGGTAGTTTGCTCGCTTACATTGACACCGGCGATCGGGGTTGCTTTGATCGGCGTAGCATCGACCGCTGACGATGAGCGAGTGGAAGACCCGCATCACCAAGGTCCAGGTCGTCAAGCCGAAGGCTGAGACCGGCGAGGCGTGCTTGGTATTGGTCTATCCGCCGGGCGCCGACATGGGCAAGAAGTTCCCGCTGTCGCGCTCGGAGATCGTGCTCGGCCGCGGCAGCGACTGCGACATCCAGGTCGATCGCGACTCGGTGTCGCGGCGCCACGCCCGGGTCTACCGCCACGCCGATCAGTGGATGGTCGAGGATCTGCAGTCGACCAACGGCAGCTACGTGAACGACGTGCCGATCCAGAAGTCGATCCTCAAGGACTCCGACTTCCTGAAGATCGGCGCCGCGATCTTCAAGTTCCTGTCGGGGGCGGGCGTCGAGTCGTCGTACTACGAGGAGATCTACCGGATGACCATCATCGATGGTCTGACCGGGGCCCACAACAAGCGGGCGTTCCTCGAGTTCCTCGAGCGCGAGATCGCGCGCTGCGCTCGCCACCGTCGGCCGCTGTCGCTGCTCATGTTCGACATCGATCACTTCAAGTCGATCAACGACACCCACGGCCACCTGACCGGCGACGCGGTGCTGAAGGAGATGTCCAAGCGCCTGCTCGGCCGGATCCGCCGCGAGGAGCTCCTGGCCCGCTACGGCGGCGAGGAGTTCGCCGCGGTCCTGCCCGAGACCGACCACGCCGGCGCGATGATCTTCGGCGAGCAGATCCGTCGCCTGGTCGCCGACGAGCCCTTCGAGTACGAGGGCGATCGCTTCCCGGTGACGATCTCGATCGGGGTCGCCACCGTCGAGGGGGAGGATATCGATCCGCCCGGCTTCATCAAGATGGCGGACGACAACCTGTATCGGGCCAAGCGCGAGGGGCGCAACCGGGTGATCGGCTAGGGCGGAGACCGAGGCGGAGGCCGAGACCGAGGCCGAGACCGAGACCGAGGCCGAGACCGAGACCGAGACCGAGACCGAGGCCGAGACCGAGACCGAGACCGAGGCCGAGACCGAGGCGGAGACCGAGACCGACCCCGACCCCGTTCCCGTTCCCGACCCCGTTCCCGACCCCGTTCCCGTCCCCGACCCCGTTCCCGACCCCGACCCCGTTCCCGTCCCCGACCCCGTTCCCGACCCCGTCCCCGTGCGAGCCGTCGCGTCACGGGGCCAGGGGCACGGTCAGGACGAAGCGCGCGCCGCCGGTCGGGGCCGCGGCCGCGGCGACGTCGAGCGTGCCGCCGTGCTCGAGGGCGATCTTCTTGGCGATCGCCAGGCCCAGGCCGGTGCCGGTGGCCTTGGTCGTGACGTAGGGCTCGAAGATCCGGGCCCGGGCCTCGGCGGCCACGCCCTTGCCCTCGTCGTCGACGGTGACCTCGGCGTGCTCGCCCTTGGCGGTCCAGGTCACGGTCACCGCGCCCGGGCGCCCGGCCTCCTGGCCGGCGTGGATGCCGTTCTCGACCAGGTTGGTGAGGACGCGCTTGAGCAGGAGCTTGTCGGCGCGGACCTGGACCGCGGCGGTCGGCGCCACCAGGGTCAGCCGCTGGGCCAGCGCCGGATCGAGCCGGAGCTCGTCGACGATCTCGTACAGCGGCACCGGCGCGGCCTCGACCCGCGGGAGCTGGCCCAGGGTGCGGAAGGTGTCGACCAGCCGGCGCAGGGCGGCGATCTCCTCCTCGACGATCTCGCCGGTGTCGGTCAACAGGCGCTTGAACCGCGGATCGTCGCCCGCGTACGACGACACGCACTGCTGGACCGCGAGCTGGATCGGGGTCAGCGGGTTCTTGATCTCGTGGGCCAGGCGCCGCGCGACGTCCTGCCAGGCGCCGATGCGCTGCAGGTAGTCGATCTCGGTGCGCTGCCGGCTGAGGTCGTCGAGCATGGCGTCGAAGGCCGCCCCGAGCTCCGAGACCTCGTCGGTGCCGCCCAGCCGGGCCCGGGCGTCGGGGCTGCCGCGCGCCACCACCCGCGCGACCTCGACCAGCGCGCCGATCCGTCCGGTGACCCGCCGGGCCGCGACCACCCCGACCAGGATCGCCGCCAGCGCCGAGCCGCCGACGATCGCCAGGAACGCCAACACGTAGCCGGCCGACAGCGCGCTGCGGTTGCCGGCCACCATGCGGGCCGCGGTCAACGAGTCCGACAGCTCGCGCAGCTCCTGCTGCAAGCCGGCCGGCACCGGCACGCCGACTTCGAGCGAGCCGCCGGCCAGGAGCGGGAACTTCACGCTCTTGATCTCGCTGCCCTCGGGCGGCGGCCGCTCGGCCTTGGCCAGCTCGCGGCCGACCCGATCGAACAGCGCCAGGCGCGACACCTCGGGCTCGCTGGCCAGCACCGTCTCGAGGGCTTCTCCGTCGAGTCCGGCGATGCGCGGGTCCTGGGCCAGGCGGCGGGCGACCTCGGCCAGGTGTTGCTTCTTGGTCTCGATCAGCTCGCGGTAGGTGCGCAGGGCCCGCTCGAGAGATTGGTTGCGCGACGCCGCCTCGACCGCGGCGAAGTCGGCGGCGACCCGAGACACGCGGGTGATCAGATACGCCGAGGCCGCCGGCGGGATCAGGACCACCACGAGCAGCAGCGCGACCAGCTTGACCTGAAGGCTCAGGCCGCGACCGAAACCGGGGGCGGTCATTGGGGCCTCGGGCGAAAGAACGGCTGCGAGCGCAGGCGCACGACGCGGTCGGCGGCCGGCAGCTTGAGGTTGACGAACACCGACACGAACGAGCCGAAGAACGAGCCGCCGCGGTCGAGGCCACCGCCGCTGCCGTCGGACAGCCAGCGCCGGACCTCGGCCATGGTCGCGGCGCTGACCGGGTTGAGCTCGGCGACCACCGCGACGACGAACTGCTGGTCGTAGGGCACCACCGCGACGTCGGCCAGGCGCTGTTGCTCGATCGCCGTCACCAGCTTGAGGGCCTCGGCCCGGTACTTGACCCGGTACTGCCGGCGCCCGCTGGGGCTGGTGAGCGCGACCTGGTAGACCTCGTCCCACAGGTCGTAGACCACCTGGCGGTGGAAGATCTGAAACGCCACCGGTTGCCGACCGTCCTTGGGGTAGACCCACAAGCGGATCACCACCGTCGCCGGCAGGCCGTCGTCGAGCCGCTCGTAGGCCGCCGAGTCGAACAGGCTGGTGACGTCGGTCGTGACGTACAGCGACGCGCCGCGCTCGGCGAACCGCATGACCTGCAGGCCGGGGGCCTCGTCGGCGCGGACCGGCGCCACCGCCGCGGCGATCACCACCGCGATCGCCAGCGCGCCCAGGCCGACCAGGGCCCGCCTCACCACCGCGGCACCCGCCCGAGCGCGTTGGCCAGCGAGAACTCGAAGACCCCGAGCTCGGTGTCGACCCGCAGGCCGACGTCGACCACGAGATCGATCGGCGGTCCGGCGCCGGGCTGGGCGTCGTCGCTGCGCAGGCCCCAGGCGCCGACGGCGATGAACAGGTCGCCGCCGTAGATCCGATCGGGACCGCGCCACCAGCGATAGACGTACTCGGCGACCAGGTTGCCGCCGTACTGGCCGTAGACCGCCTCGGCGTTGGCGGTGCCGAGCAGATCGGGCGGCGCGGCCAGCGCGGTGGTCATGCCCAGCACCCGCGGCGACATCATGCGGTTGACGTCGCCCAGGTGGATCCGATCGAAGCGCGGCGCATCGCCGAGCACGACCCCGCCGGCGGCGCGCAGCCCGAGGGCGTGGCGCGAGGTCAGCGGCCAGAACCGATCGTAGCGGGCCAGGAGCGCGGCGAAGTCGTAGTCGCCGGGCGCGGCGCCGAGCTCGAACAGGACCTCGGCGCGCTGGCCTTCGTGGGGCAGCGCGGGATCCGGGCGAGCGTCGTGGACCATCGACAGCGCGACGGTGGTGACCCGGCTCGCGCCGGGCACGAGCCCGAGGTCGAGGACCCGGCGCGTGCCGTCGGGGTAGGTGCGCACCGGGTCGGTCGGCGGCGCGGCGTCGATGGCCTCGACCCGCAGGTCGGCCGACAGCGCGGTCAAGGGCGTGGCGGCCCAGGTCGCGCCGAGTCGGCCGCCGACGCGCGCGTACGTGAAGGCCCGGAGATCCTCGGGCGCCGAGGTGCCGGCCGGGCCGGTGGCGCGGTACGGCTCACTGCCGCGGTGAGCGCTGATCGCGCCGTGCAGGCCCCACCGGCTGCGGCCGAGCGCCGGATCGGCCAGGCGCAGCTCGCCCGACCACTGGGCGCGGCCGCCGGCGACCGCGCCGGCGTCGACGTAGGCCAGGGCGCCGCCGACGTGCAGGCCGGTGCCCAGGAGGTTGCGCTCGGACAGGTCGGCCCCCAGCCACCACGGCGCCAGTGCGCTGGTGCCGAACCACAGCCGGTTGAGCGCGATCGTGCCGCGCTCCGCCACCGTGACCCGGACGATCACGCGCCCGCGGGCGCTGCCCTTGGCCAGGGCGACGTCGACGTCGCGGAAGAAGCCGAGGGCCAGGAGCTTCCACCGGGCCCGGGCCAGCCGCGGATCGCCGGCGCGGATCACGTCGCCGCGGGCGAAGGGCAGCGCCCGCTCGACCACGCCGGCCGCGGTCGCGTGGTTGCCGACGACGACGATGTCCTCGATCTCGATCACCGGTCCGAAGGTGGGATCGGCCTGGGCGGCATCCCCCGCCGAGGCCTCGGGATCGCCGACGCCGTCGGAGGTCACCGCGGTCGGCTGGGCGTCGGCGCGGCCAGCCACCGCGGCCAGCGCCGCGCCGGCGACGGCGAGGATCGAGCGACGCACCCGCCTACGTTACGGGCCCGGGCCGGCCCAGGCCACTGCTTGTCGCGGCCGATTGGCGGCCGGGCCACGGCCGGCCGGCGGTCGCGTATACTCGCGCGGTGCAGTGTCCGCATTGCGGTGCCCACAACGATGCGGACGCCCGGTTCTGCGGCGCGTGCGGCCGCGCCACCGCCGCCACCGAGCCGTCCTACAAGGACCTGGCCGCGCCAGCGGCGCGCACCGCCGCCGGTGACCTGATCGGCCGCGAGATCGCCGGGCGCTACCGCGTCACCGCCAAGCTCGGCGAGGGCGGCATGGGCGCGGTCTATCGCGGCGAGCAGATCTCGCTCAAGCGCAAGGTCGCGATCAAGGTCCTGCGGCCCGAGCTGTCGGCCGACCCCGGCCTGGTCCGGCGCTTCAACGCCGAGGCCGAGCTGGCGGCCAAGCTCAGCCACCCCAACACCGTCGGCATCTACGACTTCGGGCAGGACGCCGGCGGGGCGCTGTTCATCGCGATGGAGTACCTCGAGGGCGACTCGCTGCGCGCGGTGGTGACCCGGGAGGGTCCGCTGCCGCCGGCCCGGGCCCTGGCGATCGCGCGCCAGATCGCGGCCTCGCTGGCCGACGCCCACGCCCACGGCATCGTCCACCGCGATCTCAAGCCCGACAACGTGATGCTGACCGAGCGCGGGCGCGAGCGCGACGTGGTCCGGGTCCTCGACTTCGGGATCGCCAAGCTGCGCGACGACAACCGCGCCACCGTCAACGCGATGACCCGAGCCGGCGATCTGGTCGGCACCCCGCAGTACATGGCGCCCGAGCAGATCCGCGGCGACGCCGTCGACGGTCGCACCGACATCTACGCGCTGGGCGCGATCCTCTACGAGATGGTGACCGGCCGGCTGCCCTTCGAGGGGCCGACCGTGATGGCGGTGCTGTCGAAGCACCTGACCGAGGCGCCGCCGCCGCCGACCGCGCGCCGCCCCGACCTCGGGCTGCCGCCGGCCCTCGACCACCTGATCATGTCGGCCCTGGCCAAGGAGCCGACCGGCCGCCCGCCGTCGATGGAGCAGTACGCCGAGCAGATGGCGGCCTTGGCGCCTCACGTCGGCGGTTCGGTGGCGGGGTTCGGCGGGCCGACCGGCGAGCGAGCCGCGGTCATGCCGGTGATGTCGCCGGTGCCGGGCTTCGCCCAGGCCTCGATGCCGCCGGGGCCGCCCCCGCCTGGGCCGGCGCCTGGGCCGATCGCTGCTGGGCCGGTCGCTGCTGGACCGGGCGCTGCTGGGCCGGGCGGTGCTGGGCCGGGCGGGCCGCGGGCGGATCTCCCGATGATGGCGCCTCCACCGATGATGGCGCCTCCGCCGATGATGGCGCCTCCGCCGATGATGGCGCCTCCGCCGGGCTACCCGCCGTACCAGCCGCTCGCCGCGCCGACCCTGGTCACGCGGCGCAGCTCGCTGTGGTGGCTGTGGATCGTCCTCGGGGTGCTGGCGGCCGGTGGGGTCGCGGCTGCGGTCCTCCTGACCCGCAAGAGCGACGACGCCGCCGAGACCACCGACGACCCACCGACCACGCCGACGACCAACGACTGGCAGGTCACCCCGGGCAGCGGCACGGCGACGCCGCCCGCGACCTGGCGGACCTACCGGCAGCCCGACGCCGGCTGGCGGGTCGACCTGCCGCCGGAGCTGCCGCAGCAGCCGATCGTCCAGGCCGACGGCACGCACCTGTTCCAGAGCTTCCGCGCCGGCGTCGGCTTCGGCGTCGCGATCTACGCCGTGCCCGGCGATGCCTCGCTGGCCAACGACGCCATATTCGCGGAGGTCATCGCCGCGATGTCGGTGGCCTTCAAGGCGACGATCGACGACTCCGGCCCGGTCGATGACGGCGCCGGCCGGTACCGCGCGGCGATGACCACGGCGACCGGCAGCGGCGAGGTCCGGATCTACACCGGCTCGAACCAGCTCCTGGTGGCGGTGTGGAGCGTGACCGGCGATCCCGAGCCCTTCGAGAGCGATCAGGATCGGTTCTTCCAGAGCGTCGTGGTGCCGTGATCGGGCGGGCGGTGGCGGTGCTGGCGCTCGGGTGGGCCGGGCTGGCCGGGGTGCCCGGTGCGTCGGCCCAGGCGCGGTGCGCCGAGGACCCGGCCGCGGTCGAGGCGGCGCGGCGAGCCGCCAACCGCGAGGCGGCGCGGGCCGCGACCTGGAACCGCGCCTGGGCGATCGTCTACGGCGTCGCCGCGGCCGGCCAGGTCGGGTTGGCCCTCGCCGAGATCTCGCCGGGCCGCGAGTTCGAGCGGCCGGTCGCGATCTCGCTCTACGCCGGCGCTGGCAAGGCGGTCATCGGCCTGGGCACGCGCCTGATCCTCCCGCTCGAGCTGCCGCGGGTCGCGGCCTCGGGGGATCCGTGCGTCGACGCCGCCGCGGTGCGGGCCGCGCGCGCGACCGCTGCGCGCAAGGAGCAGAATGCCTTCTGGCTCCAGCTCGGTGGCGGCGCGGCCCTCCACGTCGCGGTCGGTGGCTACCTGGTGATCGTCGAGGACGCCTGGCGCGACGCGCTCATGTCGCTGGCGATCGGCGCGGTGGTGTCGGGCGTGACGCTCTACACGCTGCCCAAGCGCTCGTGGCGGAGCGCGCCGGCGCTGGCCGTGGCGCCGGTGGCCCGGACCGACAGCCTGGGCGTATCCGTCGTCGGCAGCTTCTAGATCTGTCTGAGCCTCACCCCTCGGCCTCGGCCTCGGTCTCGGTCTCGGTCTCGGTCTCGGTCTCGGCCTCGGCCTCGGCCTCGGCCTCGGTCTCGGTCTCGGTCTCGGTCTCGGTCTCGGGTTCGGCCTCGGCCTCGGTCTCGGTCTCGGGTTCGGCCTCGGCCTCGGTCTCGGTCTCGGTCTCGGTCTCGGTCTCGGTCTCGGTCTCGGCCTCGGTCTCGGTCTCGGTCTCGGCCTCGGCCTCGGCCTCGTTCTCGGTCTCCCTCCCGGTTTCCCGCGCGCCCCCGTTCCCCGCCTCTGCCTGAGGCTCCGCCCAGCTACCCGCCT
>JAGPCY010000076.1 GCA_018057825.1 Kofleriaceae bacterium
CCGACGCTGCTCGCGCTGTGCGCCGCGATGCGGGTCGAGCCGCGGCTGTGCGCGGTCGCGCGCCCCGAGGACAAGGGCAAGGTCGAGCGCGCGATCCGCTACCTGCGCGACCGCTTCCTCGCCGGTCGCAGCATCGCCAGCGTCGACGAGGGCAACCGCGCGCTCGCCAGGTTCATCGCCGAGGTCGGCCACGCGCGCCCGCACCCGCGGCTCGCGCCGCGCCCCGTCGCCGAGGTCTTCACGGATGAGCAGCCGCGCCTGTTGGCGCTGCCGAACCCGCTGCCCGCCACCGACCGGGTCGAGCCGGCCGCGGTCGACTCGCAGGCGTTCGTTCGCTTCGATACCAACCGCTACTCGGTGCCCTCGGCGCTCGCGGAGCGCGCGCTGACGCTGGCCACCGACGACAAGACGGTCCGCATCCTCGACTGCGCGGTCGCCATCGCGGCGCACCCGCGGTCGTGGGGCAAGCGCCAGCTCATCGAGTTGCCCGAGCACCGCGCCGCGCTGATCGCCGAGCGCAGGGCGGCGCGTGACCTCAAGGGGCGGGACCGGCTGCGCGCCGTCGCCCCCGGGATCGATCGGCTGCTCGAACGCTGGGCGCTAAGCGGTCGCAGCCTCGCGATCCGTGTCACCCGGACCATCAAGCTCCTCAACCTGTACGGTCACGCCGTCTTCGCGGCCGCCGTCGCCGACGTCGTGGCGCGCGACCTCGCCGATGTCGGCGCGATCGCGATGGCCTGCGAGAAGCACCGCAAGGACCGCGGGCGGCCCGTCCCGGTCGCGCTCCTGCTGCCCGCCCACCTCGACGACGCCGACGTCGTCCCGCACGACCTGGAGACCTACGATGAGTGATCCCAAGGCAGACCTCTGCGAGCGGCTTCGCGGCCTCGGCTTCCGCGTCGGGAACGACGCCCTCGTCGCGTTCCTCACGCACGTACACAAGAGCCGGCTCGGCCCGACGGAGACGCTCGAGCAACTCGCTGACCTCGAGGAGCGCGGCCGCGCCGCCGTGAACCTCGCGCGCCGGACCCGCCACGCCTGCCTCGGGGCCTTCAAGACGCTGGACCGCTTCGACTGGAACCACCCGGAGAAGATCGACCGCGCCCTCGTCGACCGCCTCGTCGCCCTGGACTTCATCGACCGCGGCGAGAACGTGCTGCTCAAGGGCGGCAGCGGCCTCGGCAAGACCACCATCGCGCAGAACCTCGGCGTCGCCGCCCTCGCCGCCGGGTACACCGTGCGCTTCGCGACGCTCGCCACCGCGCTCGCCGACCTCCTCAGCCAGGAGTCGGTGCCGGCCTTCGACCGTCGCGTCCGGCGCTACACGCGCCCCGATCTGCTGATCCTCGACGAGCTCGGCTACCTGCCGTGCGACAGCCGCGCCGCCGACATCCTCTACGCCATCGTCAGCCGCCGGCACGAACGCGCCTCGACGATCATCACCACCAACCTCGCCTTCAAGCAGTGGGGCACCGTGTTCCCGGGGGCCGCGTGCGTCGTCGCCCTCGTCGACCGCTTCGCCCAGCACTGCCATCGCCTCGAGATCCTGGGCCCAGCCGAACGGACGCAGCCACCTAGACACAGGCCGCCGGCAAGTTCCCCGATGCCAACACCTTCCCCAAGCTGGTCACGGTCATCGATCTGCACCATCTCCCCGATCCCCGCGGCCTGGTCGACGCTTGGCAGCAGGTCTACCTGCCGACCCTGAAGAAGGTCCGGCGCGGGATGATGACCACGCTGCACAAGGTCATCCTCGACACCAACACCGGCTCGCTGCTCCTGTTCTCGGAGTTCATCGACGATCCCAAGTTCGGGGCCCAGCTCGCCGAGGTCGACCTCCACGTCGACGGCGCCCTGGCGCTGGCGTTCCTCATCACCCGGCAGGTCGCGCTGCTCCACGAAAACGGCATGGCCCACAACAACGTCCACCCCGGGGCGCTGTTGTTCAAGGCCGCGACCGAGACCCACATGGCCCAGCCGGCGATGATCGGCCTGGTCGAGCCGTCGCTGGCGTTCGAGGCGATGATCGCCGACACCCGGGCGATCGCCGCCATGGTGCTGTCGTGGTTGCGCCCGGCGCGCATCCTCCAGCTCAACGCCCGGACCCGGCCGCACTTCGACGCCCTGCGCTCGCGCTTGACGATGATCGCCACCGACCGCAACGCCGCGCCGCGCATCGACGAGCTCCTGGCCGTGATCTCCGACGGCTTCGCCCTGGTCGACTTCAACTTCTCGGTGCTGCGCGACTCGGGCGGCGACCTCGAGGAGTACGCCCAGCTCGTGCTCAGCCACCGCGCCTACCACGTCCTGTGGCCTGAGCTGCACTGAGTTCTTTTGGAGAGGTTTGTCACCAAACCTCTCCTCGCCGGGGTCACGCCCCCGGCGAGCCTCCTCTCCGAGACGCCTCCCTCCGGTCGGCTGGAGGTTCAGCGCGGGGTGGCGGTGGCCTCGGGCAAACCCTCCCCCGCCGGGGTCACGCCCCCGGCGAGCCTCCTCTCCGAGACGCCTCCCTCCGGTCGGCTGGAGGTTCAGCGCGGGGTGGCGGTGGCCTCGGGCAAACCCTCCCCCGCCGGGGTCACGCCCCTGGCGAGCCTCCTCTCCGAGACGCCTCCCTCCGGTCGGCTGGAGGTTCAGCGCGGGGTGGCGGTGGCCTCGGGGTCACGCCCCCGGCGGGTCCCCCACCCGAGACGCCTCCCTCCGGTCGGCTGGGAGGTTCAGCGTGGGGTCGGGTGAGCTCGGACCAAGGACTCGGACGGCGCCCCCAGGCCCCCGCGCTGGCCATCCAGACCGGCCAAGGCCTCGGACGGTGCGGTTCCCGCGCAGGCCACCGGGGCGAATGGCGAGGACGCCTTGCGCGTTGGTCAGGCGAGACGATATGAGGCCAACCATGCGTACCCAGATGATCGCGATGTCCATGGTCGTGGCGGCGTGTGGTGGACCGGCTGCGCCGGCGACACCGACCAACAGCGGGGGCGCCGGCGCGGGTGCCGCAGCGACGGTGACGCCGCTCGAGCGCGTCTTCCCGCCGAGCGAGGAGGCCGACGAGATCAAGGTGCGCGTGCCGCGGATCGAGGTCGCCGGCAACCCGACGGCGTCGGCCGCCATCAACACCGCCCTGGGCGTCCCGGCCACCGCCGACGAGCTGACCACCGGCGGCGAGGTCGGCCTCGACTACACCATCGGCTACAACGGCGACGGGCTCCTGGCGGTGATCATGGGGCACGAGACCATGGGCGCGTACCCCGACAGCTACGCCGAGCACTTCGTGTTCGACACCACGACCGGCGCGCGCCTCGACGGCGCCGCGCAGTTTCGCCCCGAGGCGACCGCCGAGCTGGTCGCGCGCCTCGACGGCCAGCTCCAGGCCGCCTTGACCAAGACCCGGGCCGAGCGCCCCGACTGCGTCGATGGCGACGACGACCCGTACCAGGGCCAGTACACCGCGGACCACCTGCGCCACCTCTACCTCACCGCCGACCGCACCCTGGTCTTCGTCTACGACTACGACTTCCCGCACGTGATCCAGGCCTGCGAGCCCGACGGCGAGCTGACCCTGCCGCTGGCGGAGGCCGCGACCTACCTGCGGGCCGACAGCCCGCTGCGCCGCGCGCTCCGGTGAGCCGCGGCGCGGGCGCGCCGCCGTCGGCGCGGCGCGCCGCCTACCGCTGGGTCTGGAACTCGGGCGAGATCGCGGCCAGGTAGAGCGCGAGCTGCTTCTTGCGCAGCGTCGAGCCCGACCGCGTGTCGGCCAGGGCGCTGGTCAGGGTCGCGCGCAGCTCGGGCGACATCGCGCCGTGGAGCCAGCGCGCCTCGATCCACGCGATCAGCGCCGCGGGCTGGTCCGGGATCGTCGCCAGGTCGTAGCGCAGGCCGGCCTCGGTCAAGGCGGTGCCGAGCAGCGTGTCGTGGACGAAGTTGGCCCGGACCGAGATCGTGCCGGTGTCGAGTACGTCGAAGACCGGGCCGACCAGATCGTTGGGGTTCTCGCCCGGCAGCGGGGTCTCGGGCGCGTAGTAGCTGAACACCGACGGCGGCCGCGGGATCGACTGCCCCATCGACCCGCTGTAGGCGTTGAGCTTGCCGCCGGGGTTCTTGGCCGGATCGGTCGACAGGGTCGTGCCAATCGTGCGGAACAGGAAGCTGATCATCTCGACCGGCGACCGCACGCGACCACCGGTCGGCCCGGGCCGGGCCTGGGCCTCGGGGTCGGTGAGGATCGCGCGGATCACCTCGCGCAGGTTGCCGCGGTTGTGGGCGGCCGAGCCATCGTCCTTGAACACCGCGACCACCCGGCGCACGTAGGCCGGGCTCGGGTTGCTGGTGACCAGGTGGCCGATGAGCTGCTTGACGACGAACGGCGGCAGGTTCGGGTGGTAGAACAGGTTGTCGAGGGCCTCGGTGAGGTGGACCTGGGGCGACTCGCCGCGGGTGGTGCGACCGCCGTTGACGACCCCGGGATAGGTGAGCAACTGGGCCTCGCGGCTGTCGTGGTTGACCGCGCACGGGATCATCGGGCCGTCGTAGGTCGCGACGTTCTTGCCACCGACCGTCGGGCACCCCGTCGACGCCCGGTACGTCCATCCGGTCAGCGTGCGGGCGAAGGCCTGGACCCGGGCCTCGGTGTAGGCCGGGCGCGGCTGACCGCTGGCGTCGAGGAGCGGCTGGCCGCCCTCGTCGAGCAAGGTGGTGCCGATCGTGAAGAGCTGGAGCAGCTCGCGGGCGAAGTTCTCGTTGGGCGTGATCGGCGAGCCATCAGGCGCGAACGCGACGTTGTTGGCCATGTTGAGGAACGCGCCCATCGCCGGCTCGACGGTCACCGCCTCGAGCAGCTTGCGGTAGCTGCCGAAGGCCCGCGACCGCAAGACGTTGAGATAGCGCCGCATGCCGTCGCGCTTCTCGGAGGTGCAGGTGTCGCGGTTCTCGCGGATGCCGCCCTCCGACACCACCAGGATCTGGTGCAGCGCGTAGGCGGTGCGCAGGCGGAGCTGATCGGGCGCGGTCAAGGCCGCGACGAAGAACTGGGCGCCGAGATCGGTCTTGGGGTCGAAGGTCCCGTCACAGCTCCCGGCGGGGCGCGGCGGGGTCGGCGCGAAGCTGCCCGCCGGGGCGTTCAGCAGGTCGACCACCGCGGCGGCCACCGTGCGGGTCATGACGTGCTCGACGGAGTCGATCGGCGGCGGCACGACCCCGTTGGCCGGGCGTGCGCCGAAGGTCGCCTGATCGAGCAGCCGGCTCGCGGCCGTCTGCGCCAGGGCGGCGATGCCGTCGTCGGCGACCTCGGCTGGGTCGACCTGGGTGGGGCGCGACGACGGCGCGCGAAGGTCGACCTCGCCATCGCGCTCGGGCGGTGACTCGGTGCAGGCCGCGACGGCCGCCAACAGGAGGAGGGAGGGGGTGCGGGGCATGCTCGCCTCTCACTGCACGCCGAGGACCATCGACCGATCGCGCGGCGCGCGCGGGATTCGCGGCGCGTCCTGGGGCCCACGGTATTCGGTGGAGACTCCGAGGTGGAGTCGCCGCACCCCGGCGCGCGCGAGACAGGCGGCCCGACGACGACGATCGTCTCGCCCCGACGAGCGCCTCGCCCGACGAGGCAGGGCGCCGCCAACGACCGCGCCGCGCGACGCGTCCCATTGGCTCGTCGACGCGTCCCGCCCGTCTCGACCTCTCCCGCTCGGCGCGAGTCGATCGCGCGCATCGATCGCACCGGTCGATCGCACCGATCATGCGCACGCGGTCGATCGCACCGCTCGACCACCGGCGCGCGATCGCGGCGACGACCACACGCCCGCGCGTCCGCTCGCCGACGCGCCCCCACGCGACCTGCTCGTCGGCCCCGCGGTGGCGCGGCGCCGTCCGCCCCGCCGCCGTCGGCGCCGCTCCCGGGTGGGCTCAATCCGCCAGCATGATCGCGTGCTGCAGGCGGGTGTAGGCGGTGCCCAGCGCGCGGGCGGTGGCGTCGGCGCGGTAGGCCGCGTGGTTGGGCAGGATCTCGCCGAGCTCGGTGCTGTTACAGCCGAGCCACGCCCCCAGGTTGTAGACGTACTGATCGACCGTCGTCGTCGGGATCCACCGCCCGCGGCCGTCGGTGGTGTCGACCGAGGTCGCCAGGTCGAGGTCGGGGAACGTCCCCAGGACCCGCCGCCCCGAGACCTGGCTGCCCATCACGAGCATGTGGTTGCCCCAGGCGTGGTCGGTGCCGCCGTCGGAGTTCTCCGACAACGTGCGGCCGAAGTCGCTCATCGTGAACAAGGTCGACTGCGGCGGCACGCCCCCGAACACCGGGTCGAGCGCCAGGTCGGCCATCGACCGGTGGAACGCGTCGAGGGCGAAGTCGAGCTGGGCGAACAGGGCGTCCTGGATCGCGCGCTGATCGCCGTGGGTGTCGAAGCCGCCCAGGCCGACCGAGAACACCTGGCGGCGCAGGCCGAGGCCGTGGGTCGGCGCGATCGCCGCCGCGACGATGTCCTTCAGGACCGTGAGGAGCTGGGCCGGCAGGCTCCAGCCCTCCTGGGCCGCGGCGAACCGCCCGTTGATGGCGGTCTGGGTGGTGGCCGCCAGCCGCGCCCACGCTTCGGCCCGCGCCCGGGTCCGCTCGACCGCGATCGCCGTCGAGGTCGCCAGGATCTCGCCGTAGCCGGCGGCGAGCTGGTTGCCGGCGTCATGTC
This sequence comes from Kofleriaceae bacterium, assembly GCA_018057825.1. Lineage (GTDB taxonomy): Bacteria > Myxococcota_A > Polyangia > Haliangiales > Haliangiaceae > UBA2376. The sequence continues at coordinate 6,669 of JAGPCY010000076.1, forward strand.
CGGCGACCTCGGCCAGGCGCTGGCGGCGCAGCACGTAGTAGGGGTTGGTGCTGTCGGGCTTGAACGACAGGTCCCCGGACGAGTTGGTGACCAGCGGCATGCCGATGCCCGCCGCGAAGCTCCGCCGTCCCCCGACCAAGGTCATCGCCGGGTAGGTGGTGCCGGCGACCAGCGGGTTGAGCGGCTCGACGGCGTCGGCGGTCCGCCCGCCCCAGCCGGTGCGGGCGTGGGCGGGATCGAGGCTCGGCACCGGGACCGCCGTCGACCACGCGTCTTGCTGGTCGGAGTGCGAGAACAGGTTCGACGGCTTGCGGAACGCGGTGTCGAGGTAGTTGGCCTTGGTGGTCGGCAGCGCCGCCGGACCGACGTTGAACACCACCGCGGCCTGGTTGGCGGCGAAGGCCTCCGTGACCTTGATCATCGCCGGGTGGAGCCCGAAGGTCGCGTTGGTCTCGGTCTGGGTCCCGGTCGGGATCGGCCGCAGATCGCCCTTGGCCAGCTTGATGGTCTGGCGCTTGAGCGCGTACAGGTCGTAGCGGGTGTCGCGCGGCACGACGAGCTGGTTGCCGTCGTTGCCGCCGAGCAGGAACACCGCCACCAGCGAGCGGTGGCCGGCGTAGCGCGCGACCGAGGCCGCCTGGGCCAGGCGGGCGAAGCGGGGGAGCGAGGTGGTGGTGAGCGCGGCCAGGCCAGCGGCCGTGCCACGAAGAACGGATCGACGATCGATGGTCATGGCTACCTCTGGGTCTGGAATTCGGGGGAGGTGGCGGCGAGGTACAGCGCGAGCTGCTGCTTGCGCAGCGTCGACCCCGAATCGGGGTCGGCCAGCGCCTGTTCGAGGCTGGCCCGCAGCTCCGGCGACATGACGCCGTGGAGCCAGGTGTCCTCGATCCAGTCGACCAGCGCGGCCGGGTCCTCGGGCAGGTTCGCGAGGTCGTAGACCAGGCCGGCGTCGGTCAGGCCGGTGCCGATCAACGCGTCGTGGACGAAGTTGGCGCGGATCGAGATCGTGCCGGTGTCGAGCACGCCGAACGCCGGAGCGACCAGGTCGTCGGGGTTCTCGCCCGGCAGCGGGGTGCCGGGCGCGTAGTAGCTGAACACCGAGGGCGGCCGCGGGATCGACTGCCCCATCGTCGCGCTGTAGCTGTTGAGCTTGCCGCCCGGGTTCTTGAGCGGATCGGTCGACAGCGTCGTGCCGATCGTGCGGAACAGGAAGCTGATCATCTCGACCGGCGAGCGCAGGCGACCGCTGGTCGGCCCCGGCGTGGCCTGGGCCTCGGCGTCGGTGAGGATCGCGCGCACGACCGCGCGCAGGTTGCCGCGCCGGTGCGCGGAGGTCCCGTCGTCCTTGAAGACCGCGACCACGCGCTGGACGTAGGCCGGGCTGGGGTTGCTGGTGACCAGGTGGCCGATGAGCTGCTTGACCACGAACGGCGGCAGGTTCGGGTGGTAGAACAGGTTGTCGAGCGCCTCGTCGAGGTGGACCTGGGGGCTCGCGCCGTCGGTGGTGCGGCCGCCGTTGGCCGCGCCGGTGTAGGTCAGGAGCTGGGCGTCGCGGTTGTCGTGGTTGACCGCGCAGGCCAGCATCGGGCCGTCGTAGCGGGCCCGGTTCTTGGCCCCGATCGAGGGACACCCGCTCGTCGACGGATAGGTCCACCCGGTCAGGGTGCGGGCGAAGGCCTGGACCCGGGCCTCGGTGTAGGCCGGCAGCGGCTGACCGTTGGCGTCGAGGATCGGCTGGCCGCCCTCGTCGAGCAGGGTCGTGCCGATCGTGAAGAGCTGGAGCAGCTCGCGGGCGAAGTTCTCGTTGGGGGTGATGCGGGTGCCGTCGGTCGCGAAGGCGACGTTGTTGGCCATGTTGAGGAACGCGCCCATGGCCGGCTCGATCGTCACCGCCTCGAGGAGGTCGCGGTAGTTGCCGAGGGCCTGCGACCGCAGGAGGTTGAGGTAGCGCGTCATCGCGTCGCGCTTCTCGGAGTTGCAGGTCGAGCGGTCCTCGCCGATGCCGCTCTCGGACACCACCAGGATCTGGTGCAGCGCGTAGGCGGTGCGCAGCCGGAGCTGATCGGGCGCGGTCAGGGCCGCGACGAAGAACTGGGCGCCCAGATCGGTCTTGGCGTCGAAGGGCCCGTCGCAGTTGCCGGTGCGCGCCGGGGTCGGCGCGAAGCTGCCGGCCGGGGCGTTCAGCAGATCGACGACCGCGCCGGCGACCGTGCGGGTCATGACGTGCTCGACGGTGTCGATCGGCGGCGGCATGACGCCGTTGGCCGGGCGGGCGCCGAACGTGGCCTGATCGAGCAAGCGGCTGGCGTTGGGTCGCGCCAGGGCGGCCACGCCGTCGGGGGTGAAGGTCGAGGGATCGACCAGGGTGGCGCCGGGCGACACCGGGCGACGGCCGACGTCGCCGTCGCGCTGGGGCGGCGGCTCGGTGCAGGCCGCGGCGGCGGCCAACAGGACGAATGGGAGGGTACGAGGCATGGCCGCCGCCCTTTGCACGGTGTGGACCACCAGTCGATCGCCCCGCGCGCGCGGAAACGGCGCTTCAGGCTGGGGCCTCGGGGGATCGGTGGAGACTCCGAGGTGGTGTCGATCGACCCCGGCGCGCGCGCGGTCGGGCTGACGACGATCGAGTTTCTGTGATCGGCCCTTCGCGACGCCTCAGTTTTCTGTCGCCGCAGTTTTTCGTCGAGGGTGTCGGCTCGACCGGTCAGGTGTCGGCTCGACCGGTCAGGTGTCGGGTCGAGCGGTCAACGCGGGTTCAGTCGACCCGCTGGACCCCGACCAGCGGCGCCTGGCCGGCGGTCTGCTCGACGATCAAGAAGTGGCGACCGATGCCGTCCCAGCGCTCGGGACGCGCGCCGCCGCCGCCCGACACGAAGGCCGGGATGCCGCCGTGCTCGAAGGCCGCGTAGGTGTGGATGTGGCCGTACAGCGCGAGGTCGACCGCGCCGCTGGTCAGCTTGGTGATCAAGCGCTGGGCGTCGCGTCGACTGCGGAACGCGCCGTCGCGCAGCCCGACCGGATCGATCGGCGGGAAGTGGGTGAGGAAGACGTGATCGCGGTCGCGCGCCTGAGCCAGCCAACCGTCGAGCTCATCCTCGACCACCGGATCGAGCGCGGCGTCGCCCGAGTCGACGAAGGTGAAGGCGACGCCCTGGTAGACGAACTGGTAGCTGGCGCGTCCGAAGCGCTGCTGGTAGCGCCCGGGGTCGGCCCACAGCTCGTGGTTGCCGAGCGTGGTGTAGAACGGCACCGGCAAGACCTCGAGCTGGGCCTCGAGCTGGGCGTACTCGGCGAGCTCGGCGCGCTCGGTGAGATCGCCCATGCAGACGACGAAGCGCGGCTCGGCGGCGGCGATCGCGGCGAACACCTCGTGGACCGTCGGCAGCCCGGTCTGGATGTCGGCCATCGCGGCGTAGCGGAACCGCCCGGGGCCGGCCGCCGGCGGCGCGATCGTCCAGGTGTGGCGGCCGGCGGTCAGGGTCAGGTCGCGGACCAAGCGGGTCGGCAGCGGGCTCGACACCGCGGCGCCGATCACCGCGCCGGCGGCGTCGCGCAGCTCGGCGTCCGGCAGGGCGTTGCCGATCGTGATCCGCCACGGCCCGGCGGCCTCGGCCGCGACCTCGACGACGACCTCGACCACCGGCGCCGACAGCCACAGGTCGAGCTGGCCCGGCGCCAGGGTCCGGATCGCCGCCAGCCGATCGGTGACCGCGACGGTGACGCCAGCGGCCGACGCCGCGCCGACGGTCTGATCGGCGAGGGCGCGCTCCTCGCCCGGCCGCAGACATCCGGCGGTGGCCAGCGCCAGGACCACCGCGAGCGGCGCGATCGCCGTCGAGCTCATGGCAACCTCCGACGCACCCCGACGGTGGTGACCCAGGCCGAGCCGACCTCGACCTCCGCGGTCGCGGTCCATCCGCCGAGCGCGACCTCGCCGGCCAGCCCGACCGAGCCGAAGAACCCGGCGGCCCGCCCGGCCACCAGGCCGCCGGCCAGGTGATCGCGGCGATGATCGTAGAACAGCGCCAGCTCGCCGCGGCCGTCGGGCAGGAACACGCCCCACGCGAAGCGCGCCAGGAGCAGGCCGAGCAGGTCGGGCTCGCCGTCGGGGTAGTCGGCCAGCTCGAGCCCGAGGCCGGCCTCGAGGTCGAGGAAGCTCCCGGCCAGGCCGGGCGCGAGCTCGGCGAAGGCCAGGCGACCGCGCGCCGCCAGCTCTCCGGTCGCGACCCGCGCGTCGTCGGCGCCCCGCCACTCGCCGGCCAGCGCGCCGCGCACGATCACCGCCGAGCCGGTGCGGTCGCGCGCGCCCCGGACCACCACCCCGCCGTCGAGGCGTCCGACGGTCAGGGCGCGATCGTCGGCCACGCGGAGCGTCGCGGCGCCGCGCCAGCGGCCGCGCCAGCCGCGCACGGTCGCGCCGACCAGCGCGCGATCGCCGCGGTAGGCCTCGCGCAGCCAGGTCGCGGAGGCGCCGACCTCGAGGTGCGGGATCGTCCGCGGCCGCCCGTCGAGCCGAGCCCCGCCGGCGGCCGCGAAGAGGTCGCTCCACCAGCTCCCGACGAACAGGCCGGCGCCGACCACCGCGAGGTGGACGCCGGGGACGACCAGCTTGCCCGAGCCGTAGGTCGTCAAGAGCGGCAGGCCGCCGAGCAGCATCAGGCCGAGGCCGGGGCCGCCGGTGGCCAGGGTCGCGCGGGCCGCCGACCGATCGCCGACGAGATATCCGCCGAGGCCCCGCGCGGCCACGCCGGGCACCACCGCGGCGGCCACCGCCACCGGGCGCGGCACGATCGCCGTCGGGCGGCGACGCGATCGGCGCGGATGGGCGTCGGCGTCGACCGCGGTCAGCGCGACGAGCGACGCGACGGCGAGGCCGACCAGGGCTCGGGTGGGGAGGCGGCGCGCGGCGACGGCCAAGCCGGCAATCTACCGGGCGCGCCAGGCTCCGCCAACCGCCTTGCCTCGCGTATCCTCGGGCCGTGTTGCGCCCGTGGCCGGCCCTCCTCCTGTCCCTGCTCGCGTGTGGCTCCAACCAGGTCAGCACGCCCACCGACGCCCCCGAGCCGGTGGTCGACGCCGCGGTCTGTGGCAACCGGTTGGTCGAGGGCGACGAGCAGTGCGACGACGGTGACACCGACGACACCGACGGCTGCGTCGCCTGCCGGTTCGCGACCTGCGGCGACGGCTTCGTCCGCCGCGGCGTCGAGGACTGCGACGAGACCGGGGCCACTTGCGTCCGCTGCACCACCCCGTGCGCCGGCGGCGTCGCCGATCCCGCCACCGGCCACTGCTACTGGATCGACGGCACGGCCGCCACCCGGGCCAACGCCGCGACCACCTGCGCCGCCGGCCGCGGTCACCTGGCCGCCCTCGACGCCGCCGGCGAGTGGGCGGTCGTGGCCCCGCTGTGGACCTCGCCGTTCGACGGCGCCTGGCTGGGCCTCACCCGCGCGGTCGACGGACAGAACCAGTGGCGCTGGGAGCCCGGCGCGCTGCTCGTCGGGGCGGCGAGCTGGAACCCCGGCGAGCCCAACGACAGCGGCGGCAACGAGGACTGCGTCGAGGTCGGCGGCATGACCGGCACCTGGAACGACCTGGCGTGCAACCAGACCCGGCGCGCGCTGTGCGAGCGCCCGGCCTGGACCATCGACCCCGCGACCAACCGCGCCTACCGCGTGTTCTTCGCGCTGCGCACCCACGCCGAGGCGATCGGCGACTGCGCCGCCGTCGGCGCGCACCTGGTGACGATCACCAGCGCCGAGGAGCAGGCCTTCGTCGCCGCGCTGGTCGGCCGCGACGCCTGGCTGGGCGGCTTCCAGGGCGTCGGCGAGGGCACCTGGTTCTGGTCGACCGGCGAGCGCTTCGACTACACCAACTGGGGCCCCAACCAGCCCGACGACGCCGGCGGCAACGAGGACTGCGCCCAGCTCGTCGCCGCCACCGACACCTGGAACGACCGCGACTGCACCGCTCGCCTGCCGGCGATCTGCGAAGTGGACTGACGGCGCCCGCCGGGCGTCGGGACCAACCCGAGCGCCGGGGCGGCGGCCGGCGACGACGGGTGGCGGCCGCCTGTCGGTTCGGGCGAGACCTGCTACCATCGTCGCCACGTGCACGGGGACCAGCCACCGCGGATGACGACCTGATGTGGGCCGCCCTTCGCCTGATCCGCGCGATGCGCGTGTTCGGCACGATCTTCGTGAGCTACCTGTGGCAGCTCTCGTGGGCTCGGCTGTGGCCGACCCGCTACGGCACGCCCGAGCGCTGGCGCAAGATCCATCGCAAGAACGCCCGCCGTATGTACAAGGGCTTCGTCCGGCTGCGCGGGGTCTACATCAAGCTCGGCCAGATCCTGTCGATCATGGGCACGTTCTTGCCGCGGTCGTACGTCGAGGAGCTCGAGGGGCTCCAAGACGAGGTCCCGGCCCAGCCGTACCGGACGATCGCCCGGGCCTTCGAGCGCGCCCTCGGCAAGTCGCCGTCGGCCGCCTTCGCCAGCTTCGGCAAGACCCCGATCGCGGCGGCGTCGCTCGGCCAGGTCCACGAGGCCCGGACCGCCGACGGCACCCGGCTGGCGGTCAAGGTGCTCTACCCCAACGTCGCCGAGATCATCCGCGTCGACCTGCGGGTCCTGGGCTGGGCGCTCAAGATCTACCGGACGTTCGTACCGATCAACCAGATCGAGCGCGTCCACGAACAGCTCGGCGACATGCTGGCGCGCGAGACCGACCTGGCCAACGAGGCCCGCTGCATCGAGCGCATGCGCACCAACTTCGCGGACGACCCCGACACCCTGTTCCCGACGGTCTACCCGACCTGGAGCTGCCAGACCGTCCTGACGATGTCGTTCATGGACGGCGTCAAGATCTCGAAGAAGGACGCGCTGTCGACGCTCGGCCTCGACCCCTACGCGGTCGCGACCAAGCTGACCCAGGTCTTCTACAAGCAGCTCTTCCTCGATCGCTTCTTCCACGCCGATCCGCACCCCGGCAACTTCTTCGTCCAGAAGGGCCCGGCCGGGCAGGTCCGGATCGTCGTCCTCGACCTGGGCTCGGCGACCGCGCTGTCGGGCAACCTGGCCGACGGCATGCTCGACATCCTCCAGGGCCTCCTGACCAAGAACGACGACATGGTCGTGCGCGGCATCGAGACCATGGGCTTCGTCGCCGAGGGCGGCGATCGGGCGCTGCTCGAGCGCACGGTCCGCCGCTACTTCGAGAAGCTGCTCAACCTGAACATCACCGACTTCTCGCGCATCGATCCCAACGTCGCCCAGCAACTGGCCGACCCCGACATGCGGCGCGATGAGCTGCGCGAGCTGATGAAGGCGATCGCCTATCCCGAGGGCTGGTTCTACGTCGAGCGCGCCGCGGTGATCATGTTCGGCCTGTCGTCGCAGCTCGCGCCCAAGCTCAACACCGTGCAGGTCGGGATGCCGTACGTGATGAAGTTCATGATGGCCAAGGCCGCCGAGCGGCGAGCGGCCGCGCCGGCGAGTAGCTCACAGTAGCAAGGGTGACGAGGAGGAGGAGGAGGAGGAGGAGGAGGAGGGGCGGAGGCCGAGACCGAGGCGGAGGCCGAGTCGGAGTCCGAGGCCGAGTCCGAGGCCGAGTCCGAGGCCGAGTCCGAGACCGAGACCAATGCCGGTCAGTTAACGGCTTTCGCCCGGTGGGCCGTGGACTTACGCGCGTAGGGACTGTCCTTGCGTTTGACGACGCGGTCGTAACGACGTTCCGAGCGACGTGGCGGCAGGACGAAGCGGAG
>JAGPCY010000053.1 GCA_018057825.1 Kofleriaceae bacterium
GCCCAGCCCGTTCACGCCCGGCCAGTGATGCACCCGCTCGACGAGCAGCCCGGCCACCGGGTTGGTCGCCGCGTACACCAGCTTGTCCATCACGTCCGCCGGGTCCACCAGCTCGACCACGCACGGCGCATCCGACGACCAGAAGTTCTCACACCGCCCTCGCAGCGAGTTCATCGCCCGCGCGATCAAGCCGTGGAAGTACTCCCGAAACTCCACCTCGCGCCCGTGCCGGTCGTACAGCACGCCGTGGTGATGGTTCGACATCGCCGACGGCAGGATGAGTTCGATCTCGTATCGCGCCGCCGCCACCGCCAGGCAGTACAGATACGTCTGGTTGGTCTCCTCGTCCGGCCGCAGCAAGAGTTCTCGCTGCACGCACCGCCGGTTGATCATCAGGAACCGACCAGGCAACACCTGCCGTGGGAGCGACATCGCCTCGGCCGCACGAGCAGGCGGCGTGCCAACGGCAACTGCGCGCTATCGCAGACGGCGTCTGTCCGGCTTCGTCCGAGATCCGGCCATCTGTCCGAAAGCCGGACATTCCCGGACAATCTTCCGAGAGCTCCGCGACGCCCCGAGTCCGAGTCCGAGACCGAACCCGAGACCGAACCCGAGACCGAGACCGAACCCGAGACCGAACCCGAGACCGAGACCGAGACCGAGTCCGAGACCGAACCCGAGACCGAGACCGAGTCCGAGACCGAGACCGAGTCCGAGACCGAGACCGAGTCCGAGACCGAACCCGAGACCGAGACCGAACCCGAGACCGAGTCCGAGACCGAGACCGAGGCCGAGACCGAGACCGAGACTGAACCCGAGACCGAGGCCGAACCGAGACTCGCCTACCGGCGGCGCCGCCGCCGGAGCCCGAGCAGCACGGCCAGCGCGCCGAGGGCCGCGCCCTCGCGTCCACCGGCGCCGGTCTGACAGCAGCCGCCCCCGCCGCTACCGCCGTCGCCACCGGCGTCGGCCCCGACCGGGGCGTCGACGCCGGCGTCGATCGTCGACTCGACCGAGCAGCTCGCGCTGCAGCCGTCGCCGCTCATCGTGTTGCCGTCGTCGCACATCTCGACGCCGGTCTGCACCACCAGATCGCCGCACCGCGCCGACAGGCAGGTGTTGCGGCAGGCGTCGGTCTCGACCTGATTGGCGTCGTCGCACTCCTCGCCGGCCTGGACCACGCCGTCGCCACAGCTCGACAGCGCGCAGGCGTTGGTGCAGCCGTCGGCGTTGTTGGTGTTGCCGTCGTCGCAGGCCTCGACGCCGGTCCGCACGTAGGTGTCGCCGCAGCGCGCCGCGACGCAGCCGGCGACGCAGGCGTCGGCGTTGTCGGCGTTGGCATCGTCACACTCCTCGCTGCCGATGTGCAGGATGCCGTCGCCGCAGGTCGCCGGGACACAGGTCGCGGTGCACGCGTCGGTGTTGACCGTGTTGCCGTCGTCGCACATCTCGACCCCGGTGCGGATCACGCCGTCACCGCAGCGCGCCGCCATGCAGTTGGTGCGGCAGCCGTCGGTGTCGATCGTGTTGTTGTCGTCGCACTCCTCACCGGCCTGGACCACGCCGTCGCCGCAGCTCGGCGCGGTGCAGCTATTGCTGCAGGCGTCGGTGTCGATCAGGTTGCCGTCGTCGCAGGCCTCGACGCCGGCGCGGAGGAAGCCATCGCCGCACCGCGCGCTCTGGCAGGCGCCGACGCAGGCGTCGGTGTTCGAGCTGTTCATGTCGTCGCATTGCTCGACGCCGGCCTGGACGAACCCGTCGCCGCAGGTCGCGGCCACACACGACGCGGTGCAGGCGTCGGTCGACAGGGTGTTGCCGTCATCACAGGCCTCGACCCCGCTCTGCAAGAAGCCATCGCCACAGGTGGCGATCTGACAGGCGCCGACGCAGCCGTCGGTGTCCGAGGTGTTGCCGTCGTCGCATTGCTCGAGGCCGGCGCGGACCACGTTGTCGCCGCAGCGCGCGGTCTGGCAGGTCGCGGTGCAGGCGTCGGTCGCGATCGTGTTGCCGTCGTCGCACTGCTCGACCCCGGCCTGGATGAAATTGTCGCCGCAGGTCGCGGTCCGGCAGGTGGTCAGGCAGGCGTCGGTGTTGGAGGCGTTGCCGTCGTCGCACTGCTCGGGCCCGTTCACCGCGCTATCGCCGCAGCGCGGTCCGAGCCCAGAGCAGCCGGTGTTGCAGAACCCGTACATGCCGTTCGACGGGCCGTCGTCGCACACCTCGCCCGGCTCGAGGGAGCCGTTGCCGCACACCACCACCCGCACGAACTCGTAGGTGCCCATGTCGAACTGGTTGCCGTTGATGCCGTCGCCGTCGAGGGGCCGGGTGGTGCCCAGGATGTCGCGGGTCGGCGCGCCGGTCGCGGTGCCGGCGTCGATGCACACGCTCGTGCTCTGCAGCCGCAGGTTGGTGGACGAGACGTAGAGCGGGTTAGCGGACAGGAGGTTGGAGCTGGTGATCGTGCCGCTCAGGTTGGACGGGTTGTTCCAAACGTTGGAGTAGGAGATCGAGAACGACGAGGAGTCGTTGCGGTAGACGCCGACGCTGGTGTGGTTGGTGATGATGGAGTTGGTGACGGTGACCGTGCCCGGAGAGCCGGCCGAGCGGATGCCGTAGTTGCCGTTGGCGTTGATCGAGCAGTTGGCGACCGACAAGGTCCGGCCGGCGGTGGAGGGCGCGAAGTAGATGCCCTGGCCGACGTTGTCGCGGACCAGGCAGTTGGTCAGGGTCAGCGAGCCCGCGCTGTCGATGTACACGCCCGACGAGCTCCCGCCGATCGCCGAGAAGCCGTCGACGGTCGGGGCGCCAGCGCCGACGTACAGGCCGAAGCTCGACGACGACTGGGCGGTGATGTTGTTGAGGGTGTTGGCGGCGGTGGCGAACAGCGACAGGCCGCGGACGGCGTTCACGATCGTGACGTACTCGACCAGGGACGCGGCGGCGGAGGTGCGGAGCTGGAGGCCGTACCACGACCCCGGCGAGGCCGAGGCGCCGGACAGCGTGATCGGGTTGGCGGCGGTGCCGGCGGCGGTGAGGCGGCCGTCGACCAGCAGCTCGGCGCGGCCGGGGTCGGCGCCGGCGGCCATGATGTCGGTGGCGGCGAAGGACAGCGTCACCCCCGGCGCGATCGACAGCGTGACGCCGGGGCCGACGGTGAGGTCGCCGCCGACGGCGTAGGGGCTGCCGGCGGTGGTGAGCGAGGTGTTGGTCCACAACGTGCCGTACAGGCCGGGGGTGGCGTCAGAGGTGTAGGGCAGCGCGCCCTGATCGCCGCCGCCCATGGCGCCAAACCGCGACGGCGAGTTCGAGGTCAGCCGCAGGTTGGTGGACGAGACGTAGAGCGGGTTGGCGGACAGGAGGTTGGAGCTGGTGATCGTGCCGCTCAGGTTGGACGGGTTGTTCCAGACGTTGGAGTAGGAGATCGAGAACGACGAGGAGTCGTTGCGGTAGACGCCGACGCTGGTGTGGTTGGTGATGATGGAGTTGGTGACGGTGATCGAGCCGTTCGAGCCGGCCGAGCGGATGCCGTAGTTGCCGTTGGCGTTGATCGAGCAGTTGGCGACCGACAAGGTCCGGCCGGCGGTGGAGGGCGCGAAGTAGATGCCCTGGCTGAGGTTGTCGCGCAGCAGGCAGTTGGTCAGCGTCAGCGAGGCGGGACCATCGACGTACACGCCGGTGCCGCTGCTGCCAATCGCCGCGAAGCCATCGGCGGTGGGGGTGCCGGCGCCGACGTACAGGCCGAAGCTCGACGACGACTGGGCGGTGATGTTGTTGAGGGTGTTGGCGGCAGTGGCGAACAGCGACAGGCCGCGGACAGCGTTGACGATCGTGACGTACTCGACCAGGGACGCGGCGGCGGTGGTGCGGAGCTGGAGGCCGTACCACGACCCCGGCGAGGCCGAGGCGCCGCGCAGCGTGATCGGGTTGGCGGCGGTGCCGGCGGCGGTGAGGCGGCCGTCGACCAGCAGCTCGGCGCGTCCCGGGTCGGTGCCGGCGGCCATCATGTCGGTGGCGGCGAAGGACAGCGTCACGCCGGGCGCGATCGACAGGGTGACGCCGGGGCCGACGGTGAGGTCGCCGCCGATGGCGTAGGGGCTGCCGGCGGTGGTGAGCGAGGTGTTGGTCCACAGCGTGCCGTACAGGCCGGGGGTGGCGTCGGAGGTGTAGGGCAACGCGCCCTGATCACCGCCGCCCATGGCGCCAAACCGCGACGGCGAGTTCGAGGTCAGCCGCAGGTTGGTGGACGAGACGTAGAGCGGGTTGGCGGACAGGAGGTTGGAGCTGGTGATCGTGCCGCTCAGGTTGGACGGGTTGTTCCAAACGTTGGAGTAGGAGATCGAGAACGACGAGGAGTCGTTGCGGTAGACGCCGACGCTGGTGTGGTTGGTGATGATGGAGTTGGTGACGGTGACCGTGCCCGGAGAGCCGGCCGAGCGGATGCCGTAGTTGCCGTTGGCGTTGATCGAGCAGTTGGCGACCGACAGGGCCCGGCCGGCGGTCGAGGGCGCGAAGTAGATGCCCTGGCCGACGTTGTCGCGGACCACGCAGTTGGTCAGGGTCAGCGAGCCCGCGCTGTCGATGTACACGCCCGACGAGCTCCCGCCGATCGCCGAGAAGCCGCTAAAGGTCGGGGCTCCGGCGGCGACGTACAAACCGAAGCTCGACGCGCTCTGCACGGTCACGCCGCTCGACGACACCGTCGCCGCGGTCGCCTGGTAGCTGACGCCGCGCACCGCGTGCGTGACGGTCAGGTTGTTCAGCGTCGCCGCGGCGGCCGTGGTGTCGATCACCACGCCGTACCAGGAGCCGGGGCTGGTCGACACGCCGCGCAGCGACACCGGCGAGACCACCGTGCCGTTCACCGTCAGCGTGCCGCGGACGATCAGCTCGACCCGCCCGGGGTCGGTCCCCGCGGCCTGACCGTCGCTCGCGGCGAACTGGACGACCGTCCCGGCCTCGATCGTGAGCGATGCCCCCGACGGGACGATGATGTCGCCCTGGACGATGTAGGGGCTACCAGCCGGCGACCAGGTCTGGTTGATGACGTTGCCACCGGGCACGGTGGTGTCGGCGTGGGCCGAGGTGAACAGCGCCGCGAGGATGGCGAACGCGGCGACAGCGTGGCGAACAGACATGGAGCCTCCGGGGGGCGGATGCTAGCCCGGAACCTGCGTCGCTGGTCGGCCAGGCCCGCCGGGCCGGCCCGTCGCGCGTTGCTGCGTGCGCGCGATCACGTCGGGGCCTTGCGCGATCGCGGCCGGCCGCCGACCATGCGCCATGGTCGAGCCCGCGCCCGCGCGTCGTCCCCACGTCGCGATCCTCTTCGGCGTGCTCGCCGGGTCGGCCCTGGGCCTGGCCGCCAGCGGCCTGGTCAGCGCCGACGTGGTCAGCCGCAGCGACGTCAAGTTCGTGATCGAGTGGGTGACGCAGCCGGTCGGTCAGCTCTTCCTCCGCCTCTTGTTCATGCTGGCCGTGCCGCTCATCTTCGCGGCCCTGGTGACCGGCGTGGCCGAACTCGAGCCCAAGTCGCTGGGCAAGATCGGCGCGCGGACGCTGGCCTACACCGCGGTGCTCTCGGCGATCGCGGTGGTCCTCGGCCTCACGCTGGTCAACCTGATCGCGCCCGGGACCTGGAACCGCGATGAGCTCCTGGGCCAGCTCGCCCATCTCGGGGACCCCGGGATCAAGTCCGCCGATCGCCCCGGCCTGGGCTCGGTGGTGCAGATGATCCCGACCAACCCGGTGGCGGCGGTGGCCAGCGGCGACATGCTCGGCCTCATCATCTTCGCCTTGACCCTGGGCATCGGCCTGGCGGTCGTGCGCACCGAGGCCACCGCCACCCTGCGCGCCACGATCGCCGGGCTGTCCGAGGTGACGATGTGGCTCATCCAGCAGGTCATGCGCCTGGCCCCGGTCGGCGTCGGCGCGCTCTTGTTCGGCAGCTTCGCGACCCTGGGCCTCGATCTGTTCACCACCGTCGGCGGCTACGTCGTGACCGTGGTCGGCGCGCTGGTCCTCCACACCTTCGTCGTCTACCCGCTGTTCATCTGGTTCACCGCCGGCATGGGGCCGCGCCGGTTCTTCGCCGGCTCGCGCCTGGCGCTGTCGACCGCCTTCGCCACCGCGTCGTCGGCGGCGACCCTGCCGACCACCCTGCGGGTCGCCGAGACCGATCTCGGGCTGCCGCGCTCGGTGGCGCGCTTCGTCCTGACCGCCGGCGCGTCGATGAACCAGAACGGCTCGGCGCTGTTCGAGGGCGTGACCGTGCTGTTCCTGGCCCAGGTCTTCGGCGTCGACCTGAGCGTCGGCCAGCAGATCGAGATCATGCTCATCTGCATCCTCGGCGGCATCGGCACCGCCGGCATCCCCGGCGCGACGCTGCCGGTGATCGCGATGATGCTCGGCATGGTCGGCGTGCCGGCCCACGGCCTGGCGCTGGTGCTCGGCGTCGACCGCGTCCTCGACATGTGTCGGACCACGGTCAACGTCGCCGGCGATCTGGCGATCGCGGTCGCGGTCGGCGGTCGCACCGGGGTCGCACCTGTCGCTGTCCCGACCGCCGACGCCGAGGGCTAGCCACCGCCGCGCCGCGGGCGTATCTGATCGCCATGCGCACCCACTTCCTGGCCGTCGCCGTCGGGCTCGTCGCCTGCGGTGGCGGCGGCTCCAAGCCGACGACTACCCCCGTGACCAAGCCGACTGATCCGACCAAGCCGACCGATCCGACCAAGCCGACCGAGCCGACCACCGCCGCCGCCGACGATCCGTGGCTGTGGCTCGAGGACGTCACCGGGGACAAGCCGCTGGCGTGGGTTCGCGAGCGCAACGCCGTCTCGCAGGCTGAGCTCGAGGGCGCGACCGGCTTCACCGCGCTGCGCGATCGCTTGCTGGCGATCTACGACTCCAAGGACCGCATCCCGTTCGTCGGCGCCCGTGGCAAGTGGCTCTACAACTTCTGGCGCGACGACGTCAATCCGCGCGGCCTGTGGCGGCGCACCACCTTGGCCGAGTTCAAGAAGGCCAAGCCGAAGTGGGAGGTCGTCCTCGATCTCGACGCCCTGGGCAAGGCCGAGTCCGAGAACTGGGTGTGGCACGGCGCCGAATGCCTGTACCCGAAGTACGAGCGGTGCCTGGTCAGCCTGTCGCGCGGCGGCGCCGACGCCGACGTGGTCCGCGAGTTCGACGTGGTGAAGAAGGAGTTCGTCGCGGGCGGCTTCGTCCTCCCCGAGGCCAAGAACTCGGTCGGCTGGAAGGACCAGGACACGATCTTCGTCGGCTCCGACTTCGGGCCCGGCTCGCTGACCGACTCCGGCTATCCCCGCATCGCCAAGGAGTGGAAGCGCGGCACGCCGCTGGCCAGCGCGGTCACGGTGTTCGAAGGGCAGGCGTCCGACGTCGCCGCCGGCGCTTACCGCGAGTGGGATCAGGGCAAGGCCCGCGACTGGATCTACCGCTCGCCGGGGTTCTTCACCAACGAGGTCTACCTGCGCGATGGCGACCAGCAGATCCGCATGGACAAGCCCGACGACGCCAGCCTGACGACCTGGCACGACCACGTCCTCATCACCCTGCGCACCGACTGGACCGTCGGCGGCAAGACCTGGCCGGCCGGCGCGCTCCTGACCACCCCGCTGGCCGACTTCCTCGCTGGCAAGCGCGACTTCGCGATGCTGTTCGAGCCGCGCCCGGGCGCCTCGCTCGATGGCGTGACCGGCACCAAGACCGCGATCCTGGTCACCGAGCTCGAGCACGTCAATAGCCGCATCTACGTCCACCGCCTGGTCCGCGGCAAGTGGACCCGCACCAAGCTCGCCACGCCGGCGGTCGGCGCGTTCGGTGTCGGCGCCTACGACGCCGACGTGTCCGACGACTTCTGGTTCACCGAGACCAACTTCACGACGCCGACCACCTTGTCGATCGGCAACGTCGGCAAGCCGGGCCGCACCAAGCTGAAGTCGAGCCCGGCGTTCTTCGACGCCAAGGGCGTCGAGACCACCCAGCACTTCGCGACCTCGGCCGACGGCACCAAGGTGCCGTACTTCCTGATCGCCAAGGCTGGCCTGCCGCAGGACGGCTCGACCCCGACCGTGCTCGAGGGCTACGGCGGCTTCGAGGTGTCGATGACCCCGGGCTACGACGCCGCCGGCGGCGCGGCGTGGCTCGAGCGCGGCGGCGCGATCGCGGTCGCCAACATCCGCGGCGGCGGCGAGTACGGTCCGGCCTGGCACCAGGCCGCGCTCAAGCACAACCGCCAGCGGGCCTACGACGACTTCATCGCGGTCGCCGAGGATCTGATCGCGCGCAAGGTCACCTCGAACCCCAAGCTCGGCACGATCGGCGGCTCCAACGGCGGCCTGCTCATGGGCGTGATGTTGACCCAGCGCCCCGATCTGTTCGGCGCGATCGTGTGCCAGGTGCCGCTCCTCGACATGAAGCGCTACCACAAGCTCCTGGCCGGCGCGTCGTGGATGGCCGAGTACGGCGACCCCGACGACCCCGCCGACTGGGCGGCGCTGGCCAAGTACTCGCCGTACCAGAACGTCAAGGCCGGCGTCCGCTACCCGCGCACGCTGTTCATGACCTCGACCCGCGACGACCGCGTCCACCCCGGTCACGCGCGCAAGATGGCCGCCAAGCTCGAGAAGCTGGGGGCCGATCTGCTGTACTACGAGAACATCGAGGGCGGCCACGGCGGCGCGGCCGACAACAAGCAGCGCGCGCAGATGTCGGCGATGGGCTGGACGTTCTTTGCTCGGCAGCTCGGGCTGAAGTAGGCGCTCGAGGCGGCGGCGGAGGAGGAGGAGGAGGCCGAGGCCGAGGCCGAGGCAGAGGCGGAGGCCGAGGCGGAGACGGAGACCGAGACCGAGGCGGAGGAGGAGACCGAGACCGAGGCCGAGACCGAGACCGAGACCGAGTCCGAGTCCGAGTCCGAGGCAGAGGCGGAGGAGGAGGCCGAGACCGAGGCCGAGGCGGAGACCGAGGCGGAGGTGGAGGCTGGGATGGAGACCGAGGTTGAGACCGAGACCCCCGGGGTGACCGCGGTCCTTGCTTCGGCGCGCGGTCGGGCGGTACCGTCGAGCTGGGGATGCGCCTGCGCCGCAAGATCACGGTGGCGTTCTTTCTGGTCAGCGCGCTGGTCAGTCTGCTCCTGGCGTTGTTCCTCTACCGCTTCGTCGAGCGGCAGCTCCGCGCCGAGCTGCGCAACCGCCTGCGCAACATCGCCACCCTCGGGGCGCGGACGATCGATCCGGCCGCCTACGACCGCCTGCGCGGCCAGCTCGGCGACCTGACGCCCGAGCAGGTCACGGCGATCGAGCGCGCGCCCGACGGCGACTACGCGCGCATCGCCGCGCAGCTCGCGGCCATCCGTGCCGCCGAGCCCGACCTCATCCGCTACGTCTACCTCCTGGCCCCGACCGACGATCCCGATCGGCCGCGCTTCGTGGTCGACGCTGACGTCCTGGACGGCGCGGTCGACGACACCTCGCTGTCGCACTTCAACCAGCCCTACGACGTCAGCGACGTCCCCGAGCTCAAGGCCGCGCTGGCCGACTGCGCGGCGCGCATGGAGCACGACTTCGTCTACGACCCGGAGTTCCGCGTCCACTCGGTGTCGGCCTACGTGCCGCTGCCCGGCCGCCGCGATCGCGACGGCCGGTGCCCCGGCGTGCTCGGCGTCGACCTCACCGACACCGACATGCGCGCCGCCCTGGGCCAGGCCGGCTCGCTGGCGATCAAGGTGTCGCTGGCGGTGATCGCGCTCGCCCTGGTGGTGTCGATCATCATGGGCACGATGCTCACCCGCTCGGTGATCGCGCTGTCGATGGCGGTCAAGCGCTTCGCCGACAAGGACTTCGCGGTCCGGACCCAGGTCGCGAGCAAAGATGAGATCGGTCAGCTCGGCGCCAGCTTCAACGCCATGGCCGAGACGATCCAGACCCACAGCGAGAACCTCGAGGCCCTGGTCCGCGATCGCACCAGCGAGCTCGAGGCCGAGAAGATGACGTCGGAGCGCCTGCTCCTGAACGTGCTGCCGGCGCCGATCGCCACCCGCCTCAAGCAGGGCGAAGGCGTGATCGTCGATCGCTTCGAGGCGGTGACCGTCTTGTTCGCCGACATCGTCGGGTTCACTGCGCTGTCGGCCCGGACCTCGCCCGAGGCCCTGGTCGCGATGCTCGACGAGCTGTTCACCCGCTTCGACGCCCTGGCCGACCGCCACGGCCTCGAGAAGATCAAGACCATCGGCGACGCGTACATGGTCGTGGCCGGGGTGCCGGAGCAGACCAGCGATCACGCGGTGCGGATGGGGCGCATGGGCCTCGACATGCTGGCGACCCTGGCCGACTACGCCGCCGCCAATCAGGTCGAGCTGTCGATCCGCATCGGCGTCCACTCGGGGCCGGTCGTGGCCGGCGTGATCGGCCGCAACAAGTTCATCTACGACCTGTGGGGCGACACCGTGAACACCGCCAGCCGGATGGAGTCCCACGGCCTGCCCAGCCGGGTCCACGCCTCGGAGGCCACGGTCGCCGCCCTCGACGATCGCTTCGAGATCGAGGCCCGCGGCGAGATCGAGGTGAAGGGCAAGGGCGCGATGGCCACGTACTTCCTGCTCCGCGAGCGCGATCGCGACGCCAGCGCCGCGCCGGCGCCGCCGCGTCCACCCGGGCGCGCCGCCGCCCCGGCCGTCGCGCGCGCGACCTCGGTCACCGGCGCGCCGGCCACCACCTGGACCGTCACCCTGGCGACGCCGTCGCCGGTGGTGGCGTCGTTCGCCCGCGAGGGCCTGGGCCAGAAGTTGAAGAAGCTGGTCAAGAAGGAGCTCCAGACCGGCGACCGGGCCTTCGACGACGCGGTGTTCATCGCCACCGACACGCCGGACGCCACCGCCGCGCTCCTGGCCGACGCCGCGGTGCGCGCGGCGATCGCGGCGCTCGTCGCCGCCGACGGCGCCATCGCGATCGACGGCAAGCGCCTCACCATCGAGTGCGCGGCCCGAGCCAGCGACGAGCTCGAGCCCCAGGTCCAGATCGTGGTGGCGGCGGTGGCTGGCCGCTGACCGCGACCGCTACACTGCCGCGCGATGGACGCCTCCTACGCCGCTGGCTACGACGAGGTGCTGTACGACAGCGTGCCGGTGGTCGGCAGCCACCCGGCCCAGCTCGCCGCGTGGGCGACCCTCCACGGCCTGTCGGCGCCGCCGGTCGCGACCGCGCGCATCCTCGAGCTCGGCTGCGGCACCGGCTCGAACATCGTGCCGATCGCCGCCGATCTGCCCGACGCCGAGGTGGTGGCGATCGATCTGTCGGCCCGGCAGATCGAGCGGGCCTCCGCGCGCGCCGCCGCGCTGGGCCTGACCAACCTGACCTGCCACGCCCTCGACCTGCGCGAGGTCGACGACCGCTTCGGGGCCTTCGACTACGTGATCGCCCATGGCCTGTACTCGTGGGTGCCGGCCGAGGTCCGCGACGCCGCGCTGGCCTTGCTCGGCGCGCGGCTGTCACCCGACGGCCTGGCTTACGTCAGCTTCTTGACCCTGCCGGGCTGGAGCTTCGCCGGCGCGTTCCGCGACCTCGCGCTCTACCATCTGCGCGACGTCGCCGCGGCCGACGCTCGGGTCGCCGGGTTCGACGACATGGTCGCGCTCCTGACCGAGGGCGTGGCCGACGACGCCGACGCGCGCGCCGTCTTCCTTCGCGACTACGTCGGCCACTACGCGGCGGCGCTGGCCCAGGTCGGCGAGCGCCGCGACGCCGCGATCCATCACGATCTCCTGGCGCCGATCAACCACGCGCTCTACCTCCGCGACTTCGTCGCCCACGTCGCGCGCCACGGCCTGGCCTACGTCACCGACGCCACCCGCGGCTGGGCCATGCCGGCCGGGGTCACCGACGCTGGCGCCGCGCGGCTGGCCGCCATCCCCGACCTGGTGGCCCGCGAGCAGTACGTCGACTTCTTGACGATGGCGTCGCTGCGCGGCGCGATCCTGGGCCGCGCCGACCGCGCGCCGATCGCCCCCGGGCGGGTCGACCCCGCGCGCCTGACCGACCTGGTCGTCACCTCGCGCCTGCGCGCGCTGTCGCGCCGCCCCGACGTGCTCGGACCCGGCGTCGAGCGCTTCGGCTACGGCCCGACGGTGTTCGAGAGCCGGTCGCGCCTCGAGAAGGCCGCCCTGATCCACCTCGAGGCCACCGCGCCTCGGGCGATCGCGTTGTCGGCGCTGGCCGCCGCGGTCGCCACCGCCCTCGGTCGGGCAGCGCTCACGCCTGCCGAGCTCGGCGAGCTCGCCGACCTGGTGCGGACGATCCTCGGCCGCGAGCCCGGCGCGCTGCGGGTCCGGACGATCGCGCCCGCGGTCAGCGGCGACGTGACCGGGACGCCGATCGGGCGCGCCGTCGCCCGCGCCCAGCTCGCGACCACGCGCAACGTCGTCAACCACTACCACGAGGCGGTCGCGCTCTCGGAGGACCAGGCCCGTGTGCTGGCGCTCCTCGACGGCACCCGCGACCGCGCCGCGGTGCTCGACGCCTGGCTGGCCGCGGTCGAGGGCACGCGCCTCGAGCGCAGCGGCAAGCCGGTCTCGCCCCGAGACCGCCGCGGTGTCCTCGGTCGCGACCTCGATCAGCTCCTCGGTGAGCTGGCGTATCGCGGGTTACTGTCGGCGCGTTGACCGTCGAGCGCTGGTCCGACCGCGGCTCGCGGCTCGACGCACGATCGCCGCACCGGGGGCGCGCGCCCTCTGATACCGTACCGCTCCATGCGACGGATGCCCCTCGCCCTCGCGCTCGTCTCGACGTGCGCGCTGGCCGCGTGTGGCGGTGACGGCGGCCCCTCCGATCCCGGACGGGTCACGCTGCACCGCCTCAACAACGCCGAGTACAACAACACGGTCCGCGACCTGCTCGGCACGTCGCTGCGACCCGCCGACGACTTCCCGGCCGACGACCGCGGCTACGGCTTCGACAACGTCGCCGACGTGCTGCGGCTGTCACCGCTGTCCCTCGAGCTGTACCAGACCGCCGCCGAGGCCCTGATCGCCGACGCCCTGGCCACGCCGATCGCGTCGTCGACCCAGGGCTTCGAGATCGTCGGCGATCGCGCGGTCGGCAACCCCAACGGCACCGGCTGGCTGTTCTTCTCCAACGGCACCGCGTCGATCACCGCCGAGACGCCGGTGGCCGCGACCTACCGCATCGAGGTCCGCGCCTACGGACAGCAGGCTGGGCCCGACCCGGCCCGGCTGTCGATCGAGGTGCCCAACCGCGCCCCGACGATCATCGACGTGACCGCGACCGCGGCCGCGCCGGCGATCTATCAGCTCGAGGTCCCGCTGCCGGCCGGCAACGCGCAGATCACGGTCGGCTTCGTCAACGACTACTACGACGCCGCGACCAGCGCCGATCGCAACCTGTGGATCGACTACGTCGAGGTCATCGGCCCGCTCGACGGCCCGGTGATCGACGGCACCCGCCGCGCGCGGATCTTGACCTGCCCGGCCCTCGACGAGCGCGCCTGCCAGACCGCGATCCTCGACGGCTTCGCCCGTCGGGCCTGGCGTCGGCCGGTCCGCTCCGACGAGCTGACCGCGCTGCTCGAGCTGGTCGACCTGGCCCGGGCCGAGGGCGACACCGCCGAGAACGGCCTGCGCCTGGCGCTGCAGCAGGTCCTGGTGTCACCGCACTTCCTGTTCCGGGTCGAGCTGGATCCCGAGCCGACCTCGCGCACGCCGCACCCGCTCACCGACTGGGAGCTGGCGTCGCGGCTGTCGTACTTCCTGTGGAGCAGCATGCCCGACGACGCGCTGTTCGCGGCCGCGGCCGCCGGCACGCTCAAGGATCCGGCCGAGCTGCGGGCCCAGGCCGAGCGCATGCTGGCCGACCCCAAGGCGGTGGCGCTCCTCGACAACTTCGCCGGTCAGTGGCTGTTCCTGCGCGCGGTCGGCGACCAGGACCCCGACTACCAGCTCTTCCCCGACTACGACCAGGCCCTCGAGGAGGCGATGCGGGCCGAGTCGCGGCGGTTCTTCCAGGCGTTCCTCGATGAGCGCATCCCGATGGATCAGTTCCTGACCGCCGACTTCACCTACGTCAACGATCGCCTGGCCCAGCACTACGGCCTGCCGGCGGTCGGCACCGACGACCTCGTCAAGGTGTCCCTGGCCGACACCCCGCGCCGCGGCTTCCTCATGCAGGCCAGCTTCCTGCGCGTCACCTCGCGGCCCAAGCGGACCTCGCCGGTCCTGCGCGGCAAGTGGATCCTCGACAACCTCCTGTGCACGCCACCGCGGCCGCCGCCGCCCGGGGTCGAGGGCCTGCCCGACGGCAGCGGCGCCACCGGCTCGGTCCGCCAGCGCCTCGAGGCCCACGTCACCAACCCGGTGTGCGCGAGCTGCCACCGGGTCATGGATCCCCTGGGCTTCGGCCTCGACAACTTCGACGCCATCGGCGCCTACCGCACCATGGACAACGGTTACCCGATCGACGCCACCGGCGAGCTCGGTGACGGCACGCCGTTCACCGACGGCCGGTCGATGGTCGAGGCCCTGGCCGCCAACCCCGCGGTCTATCGCTGCATGGTCGAGAAGCTCTTCACCTACACCGGACGGTCGCCGTACCGGATCGAGGCGATCGAGGCCATCGACGAGTTGACCCACCGCTTCATCGACGGCGGCTACATCCTGCCCGACCTGATCCTCGAGCTGGTGACGTCGCCGTCGTTCACCGCTCGTCGAGGTGAGCCATGAGCTGGTCCCGTCGTCGCTTCCTCGGCGGCGCCGGCGCGATGATCGCGCTGCCGCTGTTCGCCTCGCTGGCGCGGTCGCGTCGCGCCCAGGGCGCGGCCGCCGCCCAGCGCAAGCGCTTCGTCGCGTTCTACCTGCCGTGCGGCATCGTCATGCCGCGCTGGACCCCAGCCGCCGAAGGCCCGGCCTGGACCTCGCCGATCCTGGCGCCCCTCGATCCCTACCGGTCGCACACGCTGGTCTTGTCGGGGATCAACAACCTGCCCGGGCGCTCGGACGGCGGCGGCGATCACGCCGCCGGCACCGGGGCCTTCCTGACCTGCACCCATGTGCGCAAGACCGCGGGCGCCGACATCCTGAACGGCCCGTCGGTCGATCAGCTCCTGGCCCCGATCCTGTCGGAGGGCCGGTCCTACCCGTCCCTCGAGCTCGGCACCGACGGCGGGGCCGCGGTCGGCGACTGCGACACCGGCTATAGCTGCGCCTACGCGCGATCGATCGCGTGGGCCGGGCCGACCTCGCCCTTGCCCAAGCAGACCAGCCCGCGGGCGGTCTTCGATCGCCTGTTCGCCGGCTACGATCCCGACGCCTCGGCCGCGGAGCTGGCGCGCCGCCAGCGCTACCGGGCCAGCGTCCTCGACACCGCGATCGATCAGGCCGACGCCCTGCGGACCGCGCTCGGCCGCACCGATCAGGCCAAGCTCGACGAGTACCTGACCAGCGTGCGCGAGCTCGAGGAGCGCGTGCAGCAGCCGATCGAGGTGTGTCGACCGGGCGAGCGCCCGGCCGAGGGCCTGAGCTTCGCGGCCCGATCGCGGGCGATGATCGATCTGATCGCGATCGCCTTCTCGTGCGATCTGACCCGGGTCGTGACCTTCATGCTCGGCAACGCCGGGTCGGGCAACGCCCACCCGCACATCGGCATCACCGAGTCGCACCACGAGCTGTCGCATCACATGATGTCGGCCGCCAACAACGACAAGCTGGCGCAGATCAACACCTGGGAGATCGGCGAGCTGGCCTACCTGGCGAGCAAGCTGGCGGCGATCGATGACGGCGACGGTCAGACCGCGCTCGACAACACCGCGGTGTTCTGCTCGTCGGAGATCGAGGACGGCGATGCCCACCGCCACACCAACCTGCCGGTGGTGGTCGTGGGCGGCGGCGGGGGCACGATCGCCACCGGCACCCACCGCCGCTACACCAACGCGGCGATGGCCGATCTGTTCATCGCGCTGATGAACGGCCTGGGCCGGCCGACCACCCAGTTCGGCGACGACGGCACGCGGTCGTTGCCCGGCATCCTGGTCGGTTAGCGCGCGGCTAGCGCGCGTCGTCAGCGCCTGGCCCGATCGCGGCGTCGCAGCCAGGCCGCGGTGCGCACCGCCGCCAGGCCGAGCAAGAGCGCGAGCGGCGCTGCGTACGCCGGCTGGGTCGTCACCCGGCGAGCGTAGGTCACGGCGAACACCAGCCAGGCGACGTGGAGCCCGGCGAGGTGCAGCGCCCGCCAGGCCCGCCGGCTCATCGCCCGCCGAACCCGCTCGATCGACGTCACGCTCATCGCCGCCAGGAGCGCGAACGACAGCACCCCGACCGGGCTGGGGCGACGCTCGTCGAGGAATCCGTGGGGATCGGGCCAGGCCAGGGCGATGATCCCGGCCAGGTGGAACGCGTGGGAGGTCGCGAAGCCGAGCCCGAGCCACTTGCGCCGAGCCAGGAGCCCGCGGGTCAGCGGCCGCGGCCAGAGCTGGGTCGCGGGCCGCGCCAGGTACACCAGCGCGAACAGCGCGAGCGAGGTGCGCGCGGTCCAGCGGACGACCGCGGGCGCGGCCGGCTCGACGGTCGCGACGATCGCCGCGCACATGACCGCGACCGCCAGCGCGATCGCCGCGAGGAGACGCGGGCCGTTCATGTCGCGATGGTAACAGCGCCGCGGCGGGGCGCGGCTACGGCGTCGGCCCGACGGTGTAGTCGAGCCAGACCCCGGCCAGGGGCGCCTGGGCGTGGCACCGGCTCCAGCACAGCGCGCTGTGGGTCTCGGCGCCGCCCGGGGTCGCGGCCTTGGTGAACAACCAGCCGCCCTCGTCGTCGGGCGATGGCCCGCCGCGCAGCTTGCGCATGATCGCGACGTAGCGCAGGTCGCCGGGCGTGCCGCCGGCGTCGTCGCGGATCTCCTTGACCAGGATCGCGCCGGCCTCAGTCGGTCCGGCGGTGCGCGCCACGTCGTTGGCGTAGATCACGCGGTAGCTCGGCCCGTGGCCCGGCGCGTCGCCGTAGGTGTCGAAGCGGTCCCAGGTCGTGTAGTCGCCGAGGGGCTCGGGCGACACCGCCTCGCCGCAGCCGAGCGCCACGGTCGACACGATCGCGAACAGCGCGGTGCGGCTCATGGTCCGATCACGATCTCGCCGAGCGGGACCTCGACGTAGTCCTCGTCGCCGTCGGGGTCGACGTCGGCGCCGTCATCGAGGCGCGCGGTCAACGGATAGCTGCCGGGCGCGAGCATCGAGGTGTCCCAGCTCACCGCGGCCCGGCCGCTCAGCAGATCGGCGACCGGTCCGGTCGCCGGTCGGCCTTGCTCGTCGAGGGTGGGGCCGATCACGCTGCCGACCACCAGATCGCGATCGGCGTCGCGCAGCTCGTACGTGAAGTGGATGATCGCGCCGGCCCGCGCGACCTCGCTCCAGGTCAGGACCGGCGCGGCGTTGTCGGGGCGCCCGGGGCCACGCGGCGCGACCAGCGCGCCGTCGACCAGGCCGGCCCAGTTGCGCAAGACCGCCAGCTCGTCGTCGGGCAGCTCGCGCCCGGGCGGCATCGCCAGCTCGCCCGGCGGCCGGAACGCGGCCTTGGTCCGGCGCGCGATCGCGGTCGCGTTTTCGCCGGCGCCGCGGATCACGTCGCCGTTGGCCAGGGTGGTCGGCGCGTAGGAGTCGAGGCGAAAGCCCGGCGTCGCGAAGCCGCTGGTCGGGTAGCCGTGACAGCGCACGCAGTTCGCGGCCAGGACCGGCAAGACGTCGACCTGCCAGCTCGGCGCGGTCGGCACCGCGTCGGTCGCGCACGCCGCCAGCGGCAGCGCCGCCAGGGCCAGTACCTCGGCGCGCCTGGGCATCGCGGACCTCACAGGTAGTAGTGGAGCTGGAGCAAGGCCAGCCAGTTGGGGTGGAAGGTGTCGCCGCCGGTGGCCTCGGCGCGCAGCAACAGGTGCGCCTCGGTGTGGGCCCAGGGGAAGGCCTGGGCGTTGACCTCGACGGCGTTGCGGGTGGTGCCGGCGAAGCTCACGTCGGGCGCGAACCGCTGGACCGCGGCGCCGAGCAGGTAGCCGGGCAAGAACGCGCGGGTCACGCCGAGGTAACCGACGAGCTGGTAGCGCACGAAGCCGTCGAGATCCTGGCGCTGCAGGTCGACCTCGCCGAGGAGCTGGAGCTTGGGCCCGTCCCAGTAGCGCTTGCCGACCGCGCCGAGGAGCACCCGGCGATCGCCGTCGTCGAGCGTGACCCGGGCCTGGCCGGCGACCGCGCCCGACGCGCCGAGCAGGCGCTCGAGGTACAGCGCGCCGCCGCTGGCTCGCGGTCCGGCGGCCAGCTCGGGCAGCGGGTTGCCGACGAAGACGCTGGCGAAGCCCTCCCACGGCCCGGTGGTGTAGCGGCCCTCGAGGGCGTAGGGTTCCTCGAGGAGGTACAGGCCGAGGTGGCGGCGCGGGTAGGCGGTGTGATCCGCCAGGCGCAGGCCCAGCGTCGGATAGAAGCGCCCGAGGCGCGCCGACCACGACGCCTCGCTCGGCGCGACCTCGAGGTAGTGCTGGCGCGACACCAGGTAGTTGGTGATCGGCGCGGCGTCGGGGCGCCCGCGGGCCGCGCCGTTGCCACCGACGGTCAGGTGGAGGGCGACCGGGCCGGCCGCGACGCGCGCGTTCAGGTCGGCTTGCATCGGGAACGCCAGGCCGGTCACTGGCTCGTCGGCGAGCTGCTTGCCACCACCGGCGACGCGCAGGTCGCCGCCCAGGGCGAGCCAGCTCGGCGGCGTCCACGCGCCGTGCAGGAGGCGGCCGTCGCCGCGGCCGCTCAGGGTGTCGCCAGCCTCGTCGCGGCCATAGTCGGTGAGCAGGCCACCGCCGCTGGGGGCGACGTGGCACTCGCCGCACCTCGTGGCGCCGGTCGTGAACTGGAGCTGCGGATACGCGACCGCGTCGGTGGCGTCGACCGCCAGCGCGCCGATCGCGACCGCGAGCGCGGTGGCCAGCGTCAGTCGCACGTCGCCCCCTCGAGGATCCAGCGCTCGATCACCGCGATCTCGCCATCGGGCAACGGCACGTCGGGCGGCATCACCTCGGTGCGATCGGCGCGCAGGAGGTAGAGCAGGCGCGACGCCTCGGGGTGACCGGGGCGCACGAAGTTGCCGATCGGCTCCCCCGGCAAGGCCGGCGCGCCGCACACCCGGCCGGTCAGGACCGCGTAGGCCGAGGCCGAGGTCGACAGGTCGACCCCGGCGCGGGCGGCGCCGGCGGCGTGGCACTGCGCGGTCGCGCAGCTCGGCTCGAGCAGCCCGCCGTGGACGTAGCTCCACGACGCCGGGCGGTCATCGACGTGCTCGCAGGCGAGCGCGCCGCACAGGGCCAGCGAGGACACCAGGCGTGACACCGCCGCGAGGGTAACAGATCGCGCGTCGGACGACGGCGCTGCGCCCTCCCGCTTTGACGCCCCGCTCGCCGAGCTACTTCCCGGCCGCGCGCCACGCCGCCAAGAGCTCGGCCTCGCGGGCCGCTGGCGGGCCGGCGCGCAGGAGCGCCGGATCCGGTCCGGGCGGCAGCGGCGTGCCCTTGGCCTCGGCCGCCGCGCGCAGCTCGCCGGTGACGCGGACCCGGCGCTCGAGCTCGCCGGGGATCCACGCCACCAAGGCCTCGACGGTGTCGGCGATCGGCCGCATCGTCAGACCGGCGTCGACGGCGCGGCGGTTGTTCCAGCGGTGGAAGCCGGCGTACTCGCCGACCGGCGCGTTCCAGATCGGGAAGCCGGGATCGCCGCCGGCCTTGGCCTGCTCGTCGAGCCAGGTCGCCGGCACCCAGGTCAAGGTCGCCGGCTTGGGCGACGCGGCGACGCAGGCCGCCAGGACGTCGGCCCAGCGCGCGGCCGGGGTTGGGCCGACCGCGTTGAACGTGCCGAAGGTCTCGCGCTCGCACAGGAGCACGAGCCACGCCGCCAGATCGCGCACGTCGATCCACTGCAGCGGATCGTCGGCGGCGCCGGGCGCCAGCACCTCACCGCCGCGCGCGATCCGCGCCGGCCAGTAGGTGAAGCGGTCCGTGGGATCGCCGGGCCCGACGATATAGCCCGGGCGCACGATCGTCGCGCGGCCGGGGAACGCGGCAGCGGCGGCCTGCTCGCACAGCACCTTCAGCCCGCCGTAGTTCTCGAACTGCGCGCCCATCGTCTCGACCGTGGGGTCGGTCAGCGTCGCCAGCGGAGCGTCCTCGTCGCCGTCGGTCGGCGGCACCGTGCCGTAGGCCGAGATGCTCGAGATGAAGATGTACTGCTTGCAGCGCGGCGCCAGGAGCTGGGCCGAGGCCGCGACCATGCGCGGAAAGTACCCGGAGTTGTCGATCACCACGTCCCAGCTCCGCCCGGCGAGCTGCTCGAGCCCCTTGGGCGAGGCGTCGGGCCGGAGCAGCTTGCCGTCGGGGCCGCGCTCGTCGTCGGCCGGCAGCTCGGGATCGCGGTTGCCGTAGAGGTGCTCGACCGTGAACGGCAGCGGCAAGATCTTCTCGCGCTTGCCGCGGTTGAAGATCGTCACCTCGTGACCGCGGGCCAGGGCGGCCTCGACGGTCTTGGGTCCAAGGAAGCCGGTGCCGCCGAGGATCAGGATCTTCTTCTTGGGCGGTGGGGGCGGCGGCGGTGTGACGGTGGCGCGCGGTTGGCTGCCACACGCGGCGGCCCCGACGCCGAGCGCGGACGCGGCGAGGGCGCCGCGCAAGAGCATCCGACGCGTGGGGTGGCGACGTTGGTTCGACATGGCGCCACGCTAGCAGCGCGCACCGCGCAGCTCGACGAGAAAGCTGGCCGCGACCGCAGATTCCTCGACGGTCGGTCGCACCGGTCGCACGACGTCGCGTGCGACGTCGCGGCGGTGGGAGGGGACGAGGCGGAGGCGGAGGCGGAGGCGGAGACCGAGACCGAGACCGAGGCGGAGGCGGAGGCCGAGACCGAGGCGGAGGCCGAGACCGAGACCGAGACCGAGACCGAGACCGAGGCGGAGACCGAGGCCGAGGCGGAGGCCGAGACCGAGACCGAGACCGAGACCGAGACCGAGACCGAGACCGAGACCGAGACCGAGACCGTCGAGGGGCCCCCTTACATCCGGCCGCGCAGCATGCCGTTCCAGTACATCTCGGGAAGGCCGTAGGTCTTGAGCGCCCACATGCTGTAGCGCTCCTGCGACTGATCGAAGGGGAACGACTCGGCCGGTCGCCCGTCGTAGTCGAACTCGGCGAGGATCAGCTTGCCGTAGCCGGTGACCAGCGGGCACGAGGCGTAGCCGTCGTAGCGGGCGGCCAGCGGCCGGCCCTCGCGGTGGGCCAGCAGATTGTCGACCAGGACCGGGGCCTGCTTGCGGATCGCCGCGCCGGTGCGCGAGGTCGGCAGGCTCGAGCAGTCGCCCAGCGACCACACGTCCGGAAACCGGACGTGCTGCAGCGTGTACTTGTCGACCTCGACCCAGCCCAGCGGGTCGGTGGTCGAGGCCAGCGGGCTCTGCTTGATCACGTCGGGCGCGCTCTGCGGCGGCACGACGTGCAGCAGGCCGTACGGCACCGCGGTCTCGGTGCCCGCATCGAGGTCGCGCAGGACCGCCTCGCGCTTGCCGGCGCGGATCGCGACCAGCTCGGTGCGAAACCGAGTCTCGATGCCCTTGGCCGCGACGACCTTGCGCAGCGATCGGGCGTAGCGCTCGACGCCGAAGATGCCCTTGCCGGCCGACGCGAAGATCACCGGCACCTGGTCGCGCACGCCGCGTCGCCGCAGGTGTTCGTCGGCGAGGTACATGATCTTCTGCGGCGCGCCGGCGCACTTCACCGGCGTCGACGGGAACGTGAAGATCGCGTTGCCCGCGGTGACGTGGTCGAGGGTCTGCCAGGTCGAGTCGACCAGGTCGTAGCGGTAGTTCGAGCACACCCCGTCCTTGCCGACCGCCTCGGCCGCGCCGTCGATCTTGTGCCAGTCGAGCTGGATGCCGAGGGCGACTACGAGCTGCTCGTAGCCGAGGCGCTCGCCGCTGGCGGTCTCGACCACGCGCGCGGTCGGATCGAAGCCGCGCACCCGATCGCGGATCCACACCACGCCGTCGGGGATGTAATCGGCCTCGGGGCGGGCGGTGATCTCCTTGGGGAACACCCCGCCGCCGACCAGGGTCCACAGCGGCTGGTAGTAGTGGGTCTCCGACGGCTCGACGACGGCGACCGAGCCCGGCGGCAGGACCGCGGCCAGGCGGGCGGCGACGCCCAGGCCGCCCGAGCCGCCACCGACGATGAGGATGGGGAACGAACGCGTGGCGGTCACGGGGCCTCCAGGAGCTTGGTGGGAGCGGCGGCGTCGAGGCGATCGCGGCAGGCGTCGACGCCGCCGCTGGCGAGCTGCTGGCCGAAGCGCCGGGCGATCGCCAGCCCGAAGCCGAGCGCGCGCTGGACGTCGGGGTCGCGCAGCGCTTTCATCATTCCCCACGTGCCGACCGGCTTGGCCTCGCCGGGCGCGGCCAGGGCGACCGCGAGCTGGCTCACCACCGCGAGCGCGCTCGGCTCGAGGAGGTGCGACTCGACCAGGGACGCCAGGCCGTTGACCGCGCGCGGCGCGGTGGCGACCTCGATCGCGCGGATCACCGAGCGCATGCGCTCGTCGAGGTCGACCCCGGCGGCGCCGAGGCGCTGGGCCACGCCGTCGAAGGTGTCGGTGGCGACCGCCACCGCGGCCGGTGCCGTCGTGGCCAGGGCCGCCAGCGGCGCGATCGCGCGGGCGACCTCCTCGACGGCGGCCAGCCGTGCCTCGATCCGCGACAACGCGGCGAGCACAGGATCAGGTGGCGGTGATGGCGTCGCGGCGGGCGCGGTTGCGGTCATGGGACCGAGCCCACTTCAACCGCCGTGCCGGCCGCGCGCCGGGCCGATGTCTCCGTGATCCTACGAGTTCGACGCATCGCGCCGAGATCGCGCTGAAACGCCTTGAAGCAGCGCCGTTGCACCGACGAAGCGTTGCACGGTCCCGATGACTGAACATATGATCAGTCAGATCTCGCCGTGGCCGATCCTTCCTACGTCCCGCTGTGGTGCAAGTCGAGCTTCTCGTTCCTCGAGGGCGCCAGCCATCCCGACGAGCTGATCGAGGCCGCGCATCGCCTCGGGCTGCGCGCCATCGGGATCGCCGACCGCGACGGCGTGTACGGGATGGTCCGGGCCCACGTCAAGGCGCGCGAGCTCGGCGTCCAGCTCATCCCCGGCGCGACCCTGACCCTCGCTGCGCCAGGCGCCGCGCTGGTGCCGTCGCCGGTCGGCGCGCCGCGCCCGGCCGGCCTGCACGCCACCGCCGAGGACGACGGCGGCGACGTCGCGATGAGCCTGGCCCGCCGCGGCCGGACCCGACGGGCGCCGCGCAAGCGCGCCGCCGCGACCCCGTCGCTCCTCGACGCCGCCGGGACCAGCGCCGCCGCCGCGACCGCCGCGCCCACCGCCGCGCCCACCACGCTCGTCGTCCACGCCCTCGACGCCGACGGCTGGCGCAACCTGACGCGTCTCATCACCGCAGCGCGCCGCCGCTCGCCCAAGGGCACGGCGCTCCTGGGCTGGGACGAGCTGGCCGCTCACGCCGGCGGGCTGGCCGCGCTGTGGGGCGGCGACGGCAGCCTCCTGGCCACGCCCGACGACGACGCCTGGCAGCGCGCCGCCGGCGCGGTCGGCAACCTGCGCGACGCCTTCGGCGATCGGCTCTATGCCTTGCTCACCCGGCACCGCCGCGCCGAGGAGGTCCCGCTCGAGGCGCGGGTCCGCGCGCGGGCCTCGCATCTCGGCCTGCCGATCGTCGCCGGCGCCGAGGTGCTGTACCACTCGCGCGCGCGCCGGCCGCTCCAGGACGTCCTCGCCTGTATCCGCGCCGGCGTCACCCTGGCCACCGCCGGTCGCATCCTGCGCGGCAACGACGAGCACGATCTGAAGGCGCCCTACGCCTTCGCCAAGCTGTGGGCCGACGATCCGGCGGCGGTCGCGCGCACCGTCGAGGTCGCGGCCCGCGCGCGCTTCGACCTCGGACAGCTACGCTACCGCTATCCCCTCGAGCGACTGCCGGCCGGCGCCACCACCGCCGCCCACCTGCGCGAGCTGACCTGGGCCGGCGCGCGGGCCCGGTACCGCGGCGAGGTCCCGGCCGACGTCGGGCGTCAGCTCGACGCCGAGCTGGCGCTGATCGATGAGCTCGACTACGGCGGCTACTTCCTGACGATGTACGAGATCGTCCAGTTCTGTCGGCGCAGCGACATCCTGTGCCAGGGCCGCGGCTCGGCCGCCAACTCGGCGGTCTGCTACTGCCTCGGCATCACCGCCGTCGACCCGGTGCGCATGGGCCTCCTGTTCGAGCGGTTCCTGTCGCGCGAGCGAGCCGAGCCACCCGACATCGATCTCGACATCGAGCACGAGCGGCGCGAGGAGGTCATCCAGCACGTCTACCGCGCCTACGGTCGCGATCACTCCGCGATGGTGTGCAACCTCATCCGCTACCGGCCCAAGAGCGCGGTCCGCGATGTCGGCAAGGTCCTGGGCCTGCCCGAGACCGCCCTCGATCGGGCCGCCAAGCTCCTGTCGTCGTGGGGCGACGTCGAGGCCGGGGCCCTGCACGCCGCGCTCGACGGTGGCGGCCCTGCGCCGGCCTCGACCATCGAGCAGCTCGCCTGGCTGGCCACCGAGCTGCTCGAGTTCCCGCGCCACCTGTCGATCCATCCCGGCGGCTTCGTCCTCGGTCACGAGCCGGTTCACGATCTGGTGCCGATCGAGAACGCGGCGATGCCCGGCCGCACCGTGATCCAGTGGGACAAGGACGATCTCGAGCACCTCGGCTTGTTCAAGGTCGATCTGCTCGGCCTGGGCGCGCTGCATCAGCTCCACCGCACCTTCGAGCTCATCCGCGCCCACCGCGGCGTCGAGCTAGCGATGGCGACCATCCCGCCCGACGACCCCGACACCTACGCGATGATGCAGGCCGCCGACACCGTCGGCGTGTTCCAGATCGAGAGCCGGGCCCAGATGTCGATGTTGCCCCGGCTGCGCCCGGTCAACTTCTACGATCTGGTGATCGAGGTGTCGATCGTGCGGCCCGGCCCGATCACCGGCGGCATGGTCCACCCGTACCTGCGCCGGCGGCGCGGCCTCGAGGAGGTGATCTACCCGCACCCCAGCCTGGCGCCGGTCCTGGCCAAGACCTTGGGTGTGCCGCTGTTCCAGGAGCAGGTCATGCGGCTGGCGGTGGTCGCCGCCGACTACACCCCCGGCGAGGCCGATCAGCTTCGCCGCGACATGGCGGCGTGGCGCCGCTCCGGCCGCATCGAGCAGCACCGCGAGCGGCTGATCTCGCGCATGACCGCCAAGGGCATCGCCGTCGAGTTCGCCGAGCGGGTGTTCGAGCAGATCCGCGGCTTCGGCGAGTACGGCTTCCCCGAGAGCCACGCCGCCAGCTTCGCGCTGATCGCCTACGCCACCTCGTACCTGCGCCGCCACTACCTGCCGGAGTTCACCGCCGGCCTGCTCAACGCCCAGCCGATGGGCTTCTATGCGCCGGCGACGATCATCGGCGACGCGCAGCGCCACGGCCTCGAGGTCCGGCCGATCGACGTCAACGTCAGCGCCTGGGACTGCACCCTCGAGCCGGTGGCCGCGGCGCCCGGCGAGCTGGCGGTGCGCATGGGCCTGCGCTACGTCACCGGCCTGGGCCTGGCCGAGGGCGAGCGGATCGCCCGGGCCGCGCCGTTCGCGTCGCTGGCCGACTTCACCCGCCGCACTCTCCTCGACGATCGCGCCTACACCGCGCTGGCCGAGGCCGGCGCGCTGGCGGCCTTGACGCCGGGCCGCGATCGCCGCGACGCGCTGTGGCAGGTCCGGGGCTGGGCGCGCCGTCAGGTCGACGAGCTGACCCTGG
This sequence comes from Kofleriaceae bacterium, assembly GCA_018057825.1. Taxonomy (GTDB): domain Bacteria; phylum Myxococcota_A; class Polyangia; order Haliangiales; family Haliangiaceae; genus UBA2376. The sequence goes on from JAGPCY010000053.1 coordinate 25,897, forward strand.
CCGCCGCCGAGCCCGAGGTCGGCTTCGCGCGCTTGTCGCGGTTCGAGTCGATCGCGTGGGACTACCAGGCCAGCGATCACTCGACCCGTGGGCATCCGCTCGGGCCGCTGCGCGAACACCTGCGGCGGCGGCGTTGGCTCGACGCTCGCGGCGTCGCCAACGGCCGCGACGGTGCCCGGGTCGAGTACGTCGGGCTGGTGATCTGCCGGCAGCGCCCGTACACCGCGGCCGGGGTCACGTTCATGACCCTCGAGGACGAGACCGGCTTCGTCAACCTGGTCGTGTGGAGCCAGGTCTTCGAGCGCCACACCGTGGTCGTCCGCACTGCGCACCTGCTGGGCGTCACCGGCACGCTGCAGATCCAGGAGGGCGTCGTCCACCTGATCGCCGAGTCGCTGTGGCTGCCCGAGCTGCCGGCCGCGATCGCCGCCGCGCCCAGCCGCGACTTTCACTGAGCGCGCGGCGTGATGTCGCCGTGATGTCGAGGTCGGCGCGGGGCGCGCCGTAAGAGGGGACAGACCGTCCTGGAGAACCGCCATGAAGACCCTCGCTAGCCTCCTGTCCGCCCTCCTGCTCTCGGCCTCGATCCCGGTCGCGCTGACCGCCTGTAGCGAAGACACCTGCGCCGGCGACTCGTGCGTGTGCACCGCCGACAGCGACTGCGCGCGCACCTGCGCGAGTGGCTCGGACTGCAACGTCGCGTGTAACGGCGCGCCCAACTGCGACGTCACCTGCACCGACGCCGCGAGCTGCGACGTCACCTGCCAGACCTCCGGCCAGTGCACCGTGGCCTGCCCCGACAGCGGGTGTCGCGTGGCCTGTCCGGCCAGCGGCTGCGTCGTCGACAACTGCCCTGACCCCGCGACCTGTAGCGTCACCTGCGGCCAGGGCGCCGCCGCCACCTACGACGGCACCAGCGCGACCTGCCCGTGACCGCCGCGGTCGCTTTCGCCGTTCGCGGGCCCTTATCATGGGGCATGGACGCGACGCGCATCCGCTGCCAGCTCGTGCTCGCCGACGGCGTGGCGCGGCGGGTGGGGCCCGCTGGGCTCACCATCGGTCGGCAGCCCGACTGCGAGCTGGTCACCGACGATCCGGTGGCCAGTCGGCGGCATGCGCTGGTCCGCCTCACGCTGGCCGGGGCCGAGGTCGTGCCGCTGGGCAAGGGCCCGGTGACGATCAACGGCGCCGCGACCACCGCGACCACCGCGCTGGCCGACGGCGATCGCCTGGCGGTCCCCGGGCTCGCGGTCGACGTACGGGTCGCGGTGGTGCGGCCCGAGCCCGGCGCTCGCACCGGCTTCCAGCTCGTGCGCGCGCGCGGCGCCAGCTTCGGACTCAGCCACAGCCCGTTCGTGGTCGGCGGCGCCGCCACCGACGATCTGGTGGTGCGGCGCTGGCCGGCTGGCGCGGTGCGCCTGCACCTGGTCGACGGCGAACTCTACGTCGAGGCGGCGGTCGACGGCGTCACCGTCGACGGCGTGGCCCAGGGCCTCGGCGACCTCGCGCCGATCGGCCCGGGGCAGGCCCTCGCCCTCGCTGGCGAGGTCTTCACCGTCGAATGTCCGCCGAGCCCGGCGGTCACCGCCGAGGCCGCGGCGCGGACGCTGCCGACCCGGGTCACGATCGAGACCTTGCCGCGCGGCGGCCGGGTCGTGTTCCTGCTGCCCGACGGCGAGCGCGCGGTCTTCCTCGCCGATCGTCGCCTCGATCTGCTGGTCGCGCTGGCGCGGCCGGGCGGCGGCCACGTCGCTGGCGAGTTCATCCCCGACGACCTCGTGCGCGCGGTGGTGTGGCCGCGCAACCTCGGCGTGTCGCGCCAGGAGATCAACATGCTGATCAGCCGGTGCCGGCGCGATCTGGTCCTGGCTGGACTGCCGGGCGCGCGTCTGCTCGAGCGCGCCCCGGGCGGCGGTGGTACCCGCCTGGCCCTCGCGCCCGGCGCCACCGTGACCATGACCTGAGCGCCGGTCGTCCGGACCACGCCGGCCCTGTCGAGAGGGAGGTACGATGACCATGTTGTCCAGCCGACCCGACCACGGGGCGCACCTCGGTCGCTACCAGCTCCTGACCGAGCTGGGGCGCGGCGGCATGGCCGAACTTCACCTCGGTCGAGTCCACGGTGCGGGCGGGTTCGCCAAGGTGGTCGCGATCAAGCGCATCCACCGGCAACATGTCCGCGATCCGCGCTTCGTCGAGATGTTCCTGAACGAGGGCCGCATCGCGGCCCAGCTCGCGCACCCCAACATCTGCCAGGTCCACGATCTCGGGGAGGTCGACGGCGAGCTGTTTCTGGTGATGGAGTACCTCGAGGGCGTGTCGTGGGAGGAGGCCATGGTCGCGCTGCCGCGGACCGCGGCCGCCACCGACCTGCGCTTCATCGTCGGCGCCTTCGCGCAGCTCTGCGAGGGCCTTCACCATGCACACACGCTGCGCGCCCCCGACGGTCGACCGACGTCGGTCATCCATCGCGACGTGTCGCCGCAGAACCTGTTCATCACCACCGCCGGCGTGGCCAAGGTCCTCGACTTCGGCGTGTCGAAGGTCCTGACCAACGATCGGGTCACGCGGTCCGGGGTGGTCAAGGGCAAGCTCACGTACATGCCGCCCGAGCAGCTCGCCGATCTGCCGCTCGATCCGCGGGTCGACGTGTTCGCCGCTGGCACCGTGTTGTGGGAGGCCATCACCGGCGCGCGGCTCTTCAAGCGCGAGACCGACTACCTGGTGTGGAAGGCCATCACCGAGGAGCCGATCCCGCCACCGAGCGCGCTCCGCCCCGAGCTACCGCCGGCCCTCGACGCGGTCCTGGCCCGGGCCCTGGCCCGCGATCGCGAGCAGCGGTTCGGCTCGACGGTCGAGCTGGCCCAGGCGCTGCGCGCGGCGACGATCGGGCTGGGGCCGCCCCTCGAGCCGGTCGAGCTGGGACAGGCGGTGCGGACCCACTGCGCGACGACCCTCGCGACCCGCGCGGCGCAGGTCGCGGTCGCGCTGACCGAGCCGCCGGGCGATCCGGATCCCGACGCCGCGGCCACCGTGCGGATGGCGACCGGGCCGGTCACCGAGGCGACGCGGCCGTCGCGGCCGGTGGTCGCGCCGACCGCGAGCGCGGCGGCGGTCCCGGGCTCGGCCTCGGTGGCGCTGCGCGACGCCTCGGTCGTGGTCGCGCGCCCGCGGCGCTCGGCGGTGGCGGCGGTCCTGGCCGCGGTCGCCGTGGTCGCGATCGTCGTCGCGGTCGCGGTGGTCGCGCTGCGCGGACGCGGCGCCGACCGTGCGAGTCCGGTCGCGGCGATCGACGCGGTCGCGCCGCCGATCGCGGCGGTCGACGCCGGTGCGACGCCGGTCGCGGTGGTGGACGCGGGGGAGGCGCCGGTCGCGGCTATCGTCGACGCGGCGGTCGGGGCGCCGGCCGGTCGCGCGGTCGCCGCGGTGCCCGCCGGCCCGCCGGGGTCGCTCACGATCGACTCCGAGCCCTACGCGACGATCTACGTCGATGGTCGTCGCCTCGGTGACACCCCGCTGTTTCGGGCCCCGGTGCCGGCCGGTCGACACCGGGTCCGCGCCGTCCGCGGCGATGGGACGCAGCGGACCTTCACGATCACCGTCCGCCCCGGGAAGGAACTACCCTACGGGCAGATCGCATGGTGATGCGCCCGGTCCCCCTTCGTCGCTCGTCGCTCCTCGCGGTCGCCGCCGCGGTGGCCCTCGCCGCCGTGCCAGCCGCCCGCGCCGATGAGCGCGCCCTCGCCGAGGCTCGCGCGGCGATCAAGCAGGTCAAGTACGACCGCGCCCAGGCGATCCTGGTCGAGGCCCTGCGCGCCGGCGGCCACACGCCCGCGGAGCTCGCCGAGGTGCTGCAGCTCGCCGGCACGACCGCGATCGTGCTGGGCCAGCGCGACGTCGGCGAGCAGTACTTCCGGCAGTGGCTCGCGCTCGCGCCCGACGCCACCTTGCCGGCCGGCGTCTCGCCCAAGCTGCGCGAGGCCTTCGTCGCGGCCCAGGCCGCCATGGTCGCCCTCGGGCGACTTGAGGTCCAGGTCCGCGCCACCGGTCGAGGCACCCTCGACGTAGAGGTCGTGCGCGATCCGCTTCGCCAGGTCGCCGCGGTCGCGACCGTGACCGCCCGGGGGCTCGGCCCCGCGCGGCCGCTCATCGGCGCGCGTCTCGAGTTGACCGGCGCGGACGTCACCGCCGTCCAGGTGCTCGACGTCCACGGCAACCAGCTCCGCGTGATCGACCGCGCGGTCTTCGAGCCTGCGCCGTCACCAGGTCCGACGCCCGACCCGTCAAGCGCCTCGTCAAGCGCCCCGTCGCCCGACCCGTCGGCCACGGCGCCGAGCGCGCCGGTCCATGCCCCGACCGCGATCAGGCCGGATCGCACGGCGCCCGCGCCGTCGTCGCGACGGCCGACCCTGCGCGCGTGGACCACCTGGGCTATCCCGACCGCGGTCACCGCCGGCGTTGGCCTCGGCTTCACCCTCTACGCGCAGGCCGCGCGCGACGAGCGCGACCGGCTGTTCCGCGAGCCGGGCGGCCAGTTCCTCGAGGAGTACCAGGTCGCCGTCGAGGCCGCCGAGGACCGCCAGCTCATCGGCAACTTGGCCTTCGTCGCGACCGGCGTCCTCGCCGTGACCGGCGCGGTCCTGGTCTTGACCTGGCACCCGGCCCCGGTGTCTGTCGCTCCCCGCGTCGACGGCGACGGCGGCGGCGTCATCTTGACCGCGACCTGGTAGCCCGCCCTCTGCAGCTACGGCGCGGTCGATGGCTCGGTCGTGCCGGGCAAGATCGGCGCCATCAGCTCCTCGAGGGCGCGGCGCTTGGCCTCGGCTTCGGGTGACTGCGCCGTATCGACCGACGGCGTGAGCTGGAGGTAGGTGAGGGCGCCGACCCGCTGCACCACGGCCGGATCGACCACGGCGCGGACGCGCTCGAGCCCCCCGATCGCGGCCAAGTGCCCCGCGTGCAGGTACGTGCCCCAGCGCGGAAAGCGCGCGTAGGTGCGGCCGAGCTCGTGCCGGAGACGAGAGACGAGGTCCATCTGCGCGTCGTAGTTCGCAGGCAAGCCGAGGTTCACGTCTCGGCTGGGCGTGTCGAGGATAGTGCGGGTGAGCCAAGTGTCGCCGATCGCCTGGTCGACCGTCGGCCAGGCCCCGATGACCGCAGTCTCGGCGTCAACCGCGTTGAGGATGTCGTGGGTCAACGCGAGGAACTCCGCGATAGACTTCCCTGCGGGCAGGTCGATCGACTTGCAGGTCATCCAGATCGACGAGGCCCACGTATGGGGACGGTAGTCGGCGACTGTCAACATCACCGTGCAATGGTTCGTTGCTCCAGATGAGCGATTCAAACCAATGCTGAAGAGGTCATCGCGACGCATGGCAGAGACCAATGGTGCCGCCCCATGTTTGCCGCCGACTCGGATCGACTTGCTGTCTTTCCTCTTGTCGCGGGCGGTGAAGCGCATCCAGCACGGCGCCCATGGCCACCGCGGGTCGACCAACAACGGCGCGAGTCGCTCAGCCTTCGTCTGTTCCTTCCACACCGGCTCGGTGAAGTACGCCGCGACCCCGAGGTGCGGCACCGGGATCTTCGCGCGCTCGCGCCGCTCGGCCTCCAGCTTCCACCGCGCGCGTTGCCGCTCCTGCCGCTTCTTGCGGTTGGCCTCGATCACCGCCGGGTCGGGCAGTGGGTACAGCTCTTCGAGGGTCGGCTTGGGCGGGTCAGACATGGTCGAACTCGCCGACACTACGGCACCACGAAGTCACGGAAAAGCTCGCCGTCGGGTGGACACAACTCGTACACGCGCAGCTCTTCCTTCAGTGTTGCCTTGGTAGCGCCTTCGTCGAAGCACGCCCGGAACACCTCGAAGTTGCCAGTCAGCTCGGCACGCTTGGTCTTTCCGCGCAACGCATCAGTGATGTTGTCGATCCCTGCCTTGATCTGCTCGTTCCCCCGCACCCTCGCCTTGTCATTGTTCGGCTTGATCTCCACCACGTAACACACGTTCCCGTCCACCCGGATGCAGTCGATCCTCCGGTTCCCGACCGACAGCTCCGCCACCGTGCACTTGCTCGAGTCCGCCTGGATCCGCTTGTGCTCGTTCTTACCGGTCTCCATCTTGGCCCGGAGCTGCGGGTCGTTGCTGCCGTAGAGCTCGTCGTTCATCACGTTGGTCAAGCTGGCGATGACCCGGGCGATCCGCTCCTTGGCCTTCTCGGCGCCCTTCTTCACCTCGTCGTCGTTCTTGGCCAGCAGCCGGTCCGCGGTCGCGGTCATGGTCGCGGCCTCGCTGCGGATCGTCGACCAGCGCGGGCCGATGCGGTCGCGCATCCGGTCGGCGATCTGCTTGACCCGGGCCTCGACCTCGGCGCCGGCCTCCGGGTCGCCGGGCGAGTCGTCCAGGTTGCACACCGCCTCGCGGACCGCGGCCGTGTCCTGCTTGTACCAGCCGCGCAGCTCGACGATCCCGTCGTACCAGCGCTGCACCTCGTTCTGTAGCAACAGCAGCTCGCGCTCGTTGGACGAGATCGACTCGTCGATGGCCTTCACCGCCTTGATCACCGTCGGGTTGTCCTCGCCCCGCGCCAGGTCATCGCAGGCCGCGTGGGCCGCCTCGCGGGCCTTCTTCCAGTGCTCGAACATCGCGCTGGCCGAGGCCCGGCTGCGCTCGGCGACGTCGCGCCACCGGCCCTCGCTGGGCGTGAACCGCCCCGCCTCGCTCATGGCGCGCTCCATCGCGCTGTGCTGCTGATCGGTCTTGGCGAGCCCGTCCTTGATCGGGCCGGCCAGGTTGCGGGCGAAGGTCGGGATCATGGTCTTGCCCTTGGTGTCCTGGACGTCGACATAGCGTCGCACGACCTCGCCGAGGCGCGCGTTCGCCTCGCCGCACTTCTCGGGCGCCCGATCGGCGGCGAACTGCGCCTGCTTGAGGAGCCGGAGCTGGGCGACGGCCTCGCGGTTGGCCCGCGCGATCGCGCGCCAGGTCTCGACCCGCCGCCGCGCCTCGGGGTCGGCGCCGCGGACTCGATCGAGCTGCTCGAGGTTGCGCTCGAGATCGCCGAGCCGGCTCTCGGCCGCGCCGAGGTCGCTATCCGACGAGTCGCCCTCGAGGCGATCGAGGGACGACGCGATCTCGCCGAGCTGGCGATCCATCGCCTCGTACAGCGCCTCGATGCCGCGCTTGCCCTCGTACAGCTTGCGCATGGCCTCCTCGACGGCGGGGTTGCGGTCCTCGCGCGCCAGGTAACCGCACACGTCGTCGCGCTTCACCTGCTCGTGCTGGCGCTGGGTGTGCTCGAGGAGGGCGCGGGCCGCCGACGCCAGGTTGCCTCGCACGTCGCTCCACCGACCGTCGCTGTAGGAGAAGTCGTCGGCGCGGTCGGCCCAGGTCGCCATCTCGGAGCGGATCCGCTCGCCTTGCTCGAGGGCGTCCTTGCCGACGCGACCGAACTCCCGCGCCAGCTTCGGGATCTCGTCGGCGCCGCGCGGGTCACCGGCGTTGGTGTAGGCGCGCATCCGCTCGGCCAGCTCGCGGCCGGCGGTCTCGCATCGGCGCGGCCACTCGTCGAGCTTGCGGTAGCCGTTCTTCAGCTCGCGCAGGTAGCCGGCGTGGTCGCGGTAGCGACTGGCGATGTCGGGGTACGACTCGCCGATCTTGCGGGCGTCGGAGTCGTCCTCGGCCTCGTTCTTCAGGTCGCGGGCTTTCTCGGCGACCCGACCGGCGTAGTCGATCGTCCGCTCGAGGTCGGAGGTCCCCGAGTCGCCCGGGACGTCGCGCAGCTCGCTGGCGATGTCCGACAACAGGCGATCGATCTCGTCGCGCAAGCGCCGCCGCGACGACTCGTCGGCGGAGGCCAGCGGCGGCAGCGCGGTCGCTCCGGCGGCGACGACGCCAGCGGTGATGGCGAGGGCAAGATATCGGCGGCGACGTAGCTTGACGGTCATAGGTCCTCCCCTGGCTCGCCGCGGGCGCGCGCCGCGCGCCCGTCGAGACCGCCGCCGATGATATCGGTCGCGTCACTCCCCTGGTATCACCCGGGGCGGGTGAGCTGGTGGCGCGGCAGCGGACGACGGCGCGAGACCTGGGCTACGATCGCCGCTTCATGCGTCGGGCGTTCGTCACCTCGCTGCTGTTCGCGTTCGCGGGCTTCGCGCTCCTGTTCGGCGTCGAGTTCCTGCTCGAATGGAACGCCGCCGGGCGTCCGGGCCTGGCCGACATGAGCTGGGCGGATCACAACAACGCCAAGCTGGTCGACGTGCTGTCGCCGATGGCGCGCGCCTACAACAACGTCCTGGCGATGCTCCTGGCGACGATCGGTCTGGCGATCCCGCTGACCGCCAACATGCACACGCCCAAGCTGATCGATCTGTTCCTCCGCGATCGCATCAACCGGGTGGTGCTGTCGTTCATGGCGCTGGGCGCGGCTCACGTCCTGTTCGTCGGCTACATCATCGGCCCGCGCTTCGCGCCGCTGTGGTCGGTGCGGCTCGCGGTCCTGGCCGCCCTGGTCGGCTGGGCGCTCCTCATCCCGTACTTCTTCTACGTCGTGCGGTTCCTCGATCCGTCGCGGATCTTGCGCCGGCTCTCCGACGAGACGGTCGGGCTGGTCGCGGAGGTCGCGGCCAAGCGCGCCGAGCCGGTCGCGACCCAGGAGCAGGTGGCCGAGCGGATCGATCACCTCGGCACGATCGTCCTCAAGTCCCTCGATCGCGGCGACCGCGGCATCGCCCGCGAGGGGGTGTGGGCCTTGAAGCAGCTCATCGATCAACACGCGCCCTACAAGCCCCAGCTCCCGCGCGCGTGGTTCCGCGTCGATCGCGCCGACTTCGTCGGCCTGTCCGAGGAGGCCCTCGATCTCATCATCGACGAGCGCACCTGGTTCGAGATGAAGTGCGGCCACCAGCTCTTCCTGGCGTACCAGCACGCGCTGCGGAAGGCCTCGGACACCGTGTCGAGCATCTCCGACGCCAACCGCGCGATCGGCCTCAAGGCGATCGCCCGCGGCGACGAGGAGGCCCTACGCCTGGCGGTGCGGTTCTTCAACAACTTCCTGCGCGAGGCCATCAAGGCCAAGGACGTCCACGCGGTCTACGACGTGTTCCATCAGTACCGCCTGCTGGCCAAGGACCTGGGCGACCGCCCGGCGCTCCTGCGCCAGATCGGCCGGCACTTCGTCTACTACGCGGCCATGGCCCGGCAGTACGGCCTGGTGTTCGCGCCCCAGCTCGCGCTGTTCGACCTCGGCTACGTCGTGCGCCGCGCCTACGAGGCCGGCTCGCCCGCCGCGCCCGATCTCCTGACCAGCCTCCTCCGTCTGCCGCACCGCACCGGCGCCGACATCCACACCCTCGCGGTCAAGGCCAAGCTCATCCTCGGCGCGTTCATGGTCGGCACCAAGCGCGACGCCGAGGCCGCCCAGATCGCCGGCAACCTCCACGACGTCGACCGCCGCGAGATCGAGCACGCCCAGGACGAGCTCCTGGCCGCCGACCGCGTGTTCTTCGAGGTCACCGATCACCAGGTCAACCTCGAGTACGTCCCACCCGAGCGCCGGGAGCCGCTGCGCCGCTTCGCCGGGATCCTTCTCGAGCAGCTCGACGCCTCAGGGTGAACCGCGGGCTCCGTTCGGAGACTTGTCACCCTTCGCGATACGCATGCTCGCGATTCGACTCTATCCTGTCATCAATGCGTCACCTCCTATGCTTGGCCGCGCTCGCGGGTTGCGCGTCGTCGTGGGTCGGTCCGCCGCGGTTCGGTTCGCTCGAAACCAACCACCCGCCACCCCTCGACTTCAAACCGACCATCGTCACCGCGAAGCTCCCCAGTGGGCTCGAGGTTGGGGTCGCGCCCGATCGGCGCACGAACCTGATCACGGTCGCGGTCCGCTATCGCATCGGTGCGGCCGACGACCCCGCCGACCGCCCCGGCCTCGCCCACTTCGTCGAGCACCTGCTGTTCGAGCTGCGCGAGCGACCCGGCGGGCCGACCCTCGGTGACGAGCTGGCCGGGCTGTCGCTGGCCTACAACGCCTGGACCACGCCCGACGAGCTACACTTCACGACCACCGCGCCAGCCAGTGCGCTCGACGCCGTGCTGGCTCTCGAGGCCCGGCGCATGTCGGCCGGCTGCGCGCAGCTCGACGACGCGACCCTCGCGCGCGAGCGCGATGTCGTGACGAACGAGGACGTCTGGCGCGACAATCCAGACGCCCGGCTCCGCGCTGCGCTCACCACGGCGCTGTATCCGCCCGGCCATCGCTACGCGCGCGCCGAGGCGCCTGCGACGGCGCACCTGACCCGGGCCGACGCCTGCGCGTTCATCGCGACCCACATCCGGCCAGACAAGGCGTTGGTGGTGGTCGGCGGCCCGGTCTCGGCGGAAGAGGTGTTCACCCGCGTCGCCGCGCGCTTCCCCACCGCCCCTCGCGCCGAGGCGTTCGTGCCGCCCGCGGTAGCGCCAGCGAGCCTCAGCGGGACCAGTCGGCACCGCGCGCCGGTCGCGGTGCCGGTCGCGGTGGTCGCGGTCCCCGGCGTGCCGTGGGGCCACCGCGGTCACGTCGCCGCCGGCCTGGCCGCCGCGGCGCTGACCCAGGAGCTGCGTGGCCACATCGACGACGACCACCCCTGGCTCCTCGCGGTCAACGCGACGACGTTCGGGGGCTGGCGCGCGCCGATCCAGCTCTACTGGCTCGCGGTCGATCGCGAGGAGCACCTCGACGATGCGGTCGCGCTGTTCTTCACGACCACGGCCGCAGCGCTGTCAGATGACGACCCGGCCAGCTACCGTCAGACCGCGCGGCTCCGGGGCGCCGGGACCCTGGATGTCGTCGCCGACTGGGATGATGTCGGGCGGCGCGGCAATAGCCTGGCCGACTACCTGCAATACAGCGACACCCCGTTCTACATGCTGCGCGATCTCAGCGAGCTCTCCAGCGCGTCGCTCGGCGAGCTGCGCGGGGTCGTCCGCGGCTACCGTCGCACCGGCGCGCACGTCGCCCATCTGCTCCCGGACGGCGATCGCAATGATCCGCGGGACCTCCTGCGGGCCAGCCCGGGAGGGGGGCACGATCTGCCGGTCTGGCGGCGGCCGGTCGATCCGACCGAGGCTCACCGGCCCCTGGCTCGCGGTGCGCGGCCGCCGGCGATCGCGGTCGAGCGGCGCACGCTGTCCAACGGCCTGGTGGTCGAGCTCGCCCCCGATCCGGACAGCCCGATCGTCGAGCTCCGCCTGGTGGTGCCGGGCGGAACGCTCGACGAACCCCGCGACCGCCCGGGCCTGGCGACCGTCGCCGCGGAGCTGCTGGACCACGACTATCGCCGCCCGTACAAGGTGGCCGACTACGAGGGCATCATCTTCGGGCTCGAACGCGGCACGCAGCTGAGCTCGATCGTCGACGAACGGACGACGACCTTCCATGCGCGCGGTCTGGCCGACGCGCCGCGCTGGCATCTGTGGCGGTTGGCCTGGCTGTTTGAGAAGGGCGTCTACGATCCAAAGGACCTGACCGGGCTGCGTCGCGCGGTCGAGCGCGCGGCCCGGGTGGTCGAGGACGACGACGAGGAGGTCGCGCCGCGCTTCGCCGCTCACCTGTTTGGCGCCGACCATCCCTACGCCCGCCCGGCCTCCAAGCTCGATCGGCTCCTGTCGATCAGCCGCAGCGATCTCGAGCGCTGGCGTGCGCGCTACTTCCGTCCGGCCGGCGCGCGGTTGATCGTCAGCGGCGGCTTCGCGAGCGCCGATCTGTGGCCGACCATCGAGGAGCTGTTCGCGCCGATCGCGTCGTCGCCGCCGGCCGAGCGCGCGCCACCCCCAGCGCCAAAGCCGAGCGCACAGCCGGTGTGGCTGGTCGACCGCGTGGCCGTCGCCGCCCAGACCGAGATCTCCATCGGCTTCCCGGCGGCCTCCGGGCCGGTCGCCGATCGTGCGGCGCGGATGATCCTGGCCGAGATGGTCCGCCTGCGCGCCCGCGCCGTCCGGGAACGCATGGGCGCCAGCTACGGCGTCCGCGCCGCCTATGTCGGCGGCCCCAGCGGCAGCGCCTTGGTCGTGCATGGGGAGGTGGCCGCGGCGCACGCGGCGCCGGCTCTGGCCGAGCTGTTGACCGCCGTCGACCGCCTGCGCACTCCCGACGCCGACTTCGATCGCGACTTCGTGATCGCCCGTCGGCAAGTCCTGGCCGAGGTCGAGGCCTCGTTCGGGGGCGCCCGCGCCATGGCGGCGACCTTGTCCTTCCGCGCTCGCTACGACCTGCCCGAGGACGACGACGAGATGCTGGCCCAGGCGATCGCCGACGCCACCGCGTCGACCGTGCTGGCCGTGGCCGCGCGCGACCTCGACCCGGGCCGCCGCGTCGTCGAGCTCATCGGCACCGCGGCCTCCGTCGATGCCGCGCTCGCCGCGGTCGGCGCCACCGCTTTGTGATCGCGCCACGCCGGGGCCCGCCGCTCAGCGCTACACTCGCCGGACATGGCCGAGCGGCAGACCTGGACCCTGGCGTTCGTCGATCGCGAGCGCGAGGCGGCCTTCCGCGCGGCCTTTGCGATCGACGTCCGCGGCTTCTATCGCTTGGCCCTGGCCGCGGTGGTGCTCCTGTGGTCGGCCTCGGTCGGCTTCGATCTTCAGGCCCCACCCGACGAGCGCCTGCCGCTGTACGTGATCCGCTTCGGCCTGGTCACGCCGATCGTGCTCGCGGCTTTGGCGGTCGGCTTCGCGTCGCCCGCGGTGTTCCTGCGCTGGTGGCAGGTCGCGGCCAACACCGCCTACGCCGCGGTGCAGGGCGGCGTGGTCGGGCTGGTGGCCCTGGCCCCGGGCGAGATGAGCCAGCTCGTCGTCGGCGGCTTCCTCCTGACCGTGCTCATCGGCGCGGCCCTCGATCTGACCCGGGCGGTGGCGCTGGTCGCGATCGCCGCCGCCGGCGCGGTCGCGATGATCGCCGCCATGGCGTGGTCGCCCCACGTCGGCATGCGGGCGCTGGTGATCGACGCGCTGTGGATCGTCGTCGCGGTGGTCGGCGTGGCCTTGATCGCGGTCGCGCTCGAGCGCGGCCGCCGCCAGCGCTTCATCGATCGCGAGCTGCTCGAGCGCGAACGCGCCCGCACCGAGGCCCTCCTGGCCAACCTCCTGCCGCCGCCGATCGCCGAGCGGCTCAAGGAGGGCCCGCGGGTGATCGCCGATCGCCTCGACGACGTCACCGTCCTGTTCGCCGACCTGAAGGGCTACACCGTGCTGTCGACCCGCGAGACCCCCGATCGCATGGTCAATCGCCTCGACCGCGTGTTCTCGGCCTTCGACGAGATCGCCCGCGACCACGGCCTCGAGAAGATCAAGACCATCGGCGACGCCTACATGGCGGTGGCCGGCGCGCCGGCGCCGCGCGCCGATCACGCGGCGGCCGCGACCGCGATGGCCAAGGCGATGATCGAGCGGCTGCGCGACCTCGAGCCGGAGCTCGAGCTGCGGATCGGCCTGGCGTCGGGCCCGGCGGTGGCGGGCGTCATCGGTCGCTCGAAGTACTCCTACGATCTGTGGGGCGAGACCGTGAACCTCGCCAGCCGCATGGAGTCTCACGGCATCGCCGGGCGCATCCAGATCAGCGCTCGGACCCGCGAGCTCCTCGGTGACGCCGTCGACGTCGAGCCGCGGGGCGCCATCGACGTCAAGGGCCTGGGCGCGGTGCCGACCTTCCTGGTTCGCTGACGGGTTCGCCCCGTCGTCAGCGCGCCGCGAAGTTGCCCGACACCAACGCCGCCACCGACACCGCAGCCAGGTAACACGCCAGACCACCGGCGACGAACAGCGCGGCGATCGACACCAGGCGCTGCTGGCGGTTGCGGCGCTCGAGCACCACCACCGCCGTCTCGATCAGGTCGTCGCGCAGCTCCTGACTGACCCAGCGCAGCTTGGTGATCGTGCGGATACAGACGACCAGCCCGATCATCACGAGCGCGATACCGGCGACCATCAGCATCGCCGCCGTCGAGCCTGACCGGATCATGTGGGCGCCCGAGAAGCCGGTCACCGTGATCGTCAGGCCACACAGGCCGATCAAGACCTGGGCATAGGTCTTCACCGTCGCGATCTGGTTCGACAGGAACTGCACGTACTGCGCCGGCTGGTCGACGAACAGGTCGCGCAGGCGGCGGGCCTCCTCGCGGGTGTCCATCGGTCAGCGCGTGGGCTTCTTGGCCGCGGGCTTCTTGGCGGCAGGCGCGGGCTTCTTGGCCGCGGGCTTCTTGGCGGCGGGCGCGGGCTTCTTGGCCGCGGGCTTCTTGGCGGCAGGTGCGGGCTTCTTCGCCGCCGGGGCCGCGGGCTTCTTCGCCGCCGGAGCCGCGGCCTTCGGCTTCGCCGCCGGGGCCGGAGTCGTCGTCGCCACCGCCGCCGCGCCACCGACCAGCGCCTGGGCCGCCGCCAGCACCTCCTCGGCGTGGCCCTTCACCGACACCTTTGGCCACACCTGGGCCACCTTGCCGTCGCGATCGATCAAGACCGTCGACCGGATGATCCCCGTCACCGGCTTGCCGTACATGAGCTTCTCGCCCCACGCGCCGTAGGCGGTGAGCATCGCGCCGTCGGCATCGGTCAGGAGCGGGAACGAGAGCCGGTACTTGTCGCGGAACTTGCAGTGCGACGCGATCGAGTCCTTGCTCACCCCGAAGACCTTGGCGCCGAGCGTGGCGAAGCCCGGCATCGCGTCGCGAAAGTCCTGGGCCTCGATCGTGCAGCCCGGCGTGTTGTCGCGCGGGTAGAAGTAGATGACGACGGGGCTCCCGCGCAGGGAGGCGAGGGAGACGTCGCCGCCGTCAGACGAGGGCAGGGTGAACGCGGGCGCGGGTTTTCCGACGGGGAGGGCCATGCCCCGACGCTACACCCGCGGTGTTGAGGCCGGGCACCGGTGGTGCTACGACTTTCGGATGCGATCGCTCCGCCGCGCCGTGGCCGCCCTCGTGCTGGGCCTCGTCGCCTGCGGTCACCCCGCCGCCGGCCCGGCCTGGCCCAAGAGCGCTGGCACGGTCGCGGTCACCGATCCCGCCGAGGACGGTGGCGAGAGCCTCGAGCCCCGCGGCCCCGCGGAGGCCGCGGCCGCCCTCGAAGAAGCACCCGATCGCACGCTCACCGAGTTGCTCGACGAGCCCGCCGCGCCGTCGGCCGCCGCCCCGGTCGACACGCCGCCGACCACCGATCCGCCCGTCGTCCCGGTCGGCACCGTCGAGACCATCGAGATCGAGATCCAGGACATCACCCTCGAGCCTGACCTCGTCACGCCCTGAAGGGCCAGTCGGCCTCGGCCTCAGTCTCGGCCTCGGCCTCGGCCTCGGTCTCGGCCTCGGTCTCGGTCTCGGCCTCGGTCTCGGTCTCAGTCTCGGTCTCGGTCTCGGCCTCGGTCTCGGCCTCGGTCTCGGTCTCAGTCTCGGTCTCCGCCTCGGCGCCCGCCGCGATCATCCCCGCACCGCAGCGACCGCGGCCTCGATCGCCGCGTCGTCGTCGGCCTCGATCGCCTTCGCCAGCCGCGCCACCGCCGCCGCCTCGGCCCCCGCCGCGACGCAATCCGCGAGCCCTTCCGCCGCGCCCGCCGCGCCCGCCTCCCCACCGCGTCGCGCGCGCAGCCACGCGATCCGCCCATACGGCACCCGCGCCAGCGTCCGCCGGCCGTGCCACCACGCCACGACCACCGCCGGCACCGCCAGCAGATCGGTCGGGTCCGCGACGATCCGATGCCCGTCGCCCAGCGCCGCCGCCACCGCCGCTGCCGCGGTCCCCGACAGCTTGGTCACCGCCACCGCCACGATCGTCGCCGCGATCGCCACCGCCAGCTTCCACCGTCGCAGCGTCCAGTCGAGTGGCGCGCCCAGGCGCGCCAGCCCTCGCGTCGCCAGCCCGGTCACGCCGGTCAAGACCAGCGGCAGCGCGATCACGCCCGCGACGTCGCTCAGCTTGCCTGTGGCCCAGGCCGGCAGCGCGCCGGTCGGCTTCCACCACCAGTCGTTCAACGCCACCACCACCAGCGCGGCCAGCGGCACCGGCGCGAGCAGCTCATTGCACGGCAGGCCCGGCCGCGCCCCGTCGGAGCCAGCCAGCGCGCGCCACAGCCGATCGTGCGCGGTCACCTCGCGGTTCTACCGCGGCCGCGCCGCGCGCGTCAGAACGACCGGTCGATGCCGACGAGCTGATAGAGCGGGCAGTAGCCGGTGGCCGCGGTCGCGAACGGCACCGTCGACACGCCGAGCAGGACGCCCGAGGTGGTGTCCGACAGCTCGCCCGACTGCAGGCCGTAGAGGCCGACGCCGGCCAGGCCGAGGCCGACCACGGTGCGCAGGATGCGGTCGCCGGTGCCGACGTTCTTCGGCAGCCCGAAGATCGTGGTCTCGCGGGGCGACGCCTCGGGCATCGGCATCATCGACGCCTCCATCGCGCCCGGCTCGGCGGCGGCGACGCGGGTCGGCTCGGCGGCCGAGGCCACGCGGCGTGACGCGCCGAAGTTCACGTGGTCGGCGGAGGCCGTCGGGGCGAGGACGGCGAGGGTCAGGACGGCGGCGGTCAGGGTCAGGGTCTTCATCGCGAGCTCCTTCGGGGTTCTGCCCCCCAAGAGCCGCGACCCTCGCCGGTGATTCACGCCACGGCTGTGGCGCGACGTCGCACCCGCGCGCCGCCCTACTCGCCGCTCACGGCACCGCGAAGCTGTTGATGCAGAACTTCGGCGCCGTCGCCGGGAAGAAGTAGCCCACCGCCATGCACATCTCGTCGGTCGCCGCCGACTGCCCCTCGGTCACCGTCACGTCGTCCTGGTTGTCGTAGTCGCAGCGGTAGGTGAGCTTCCCCGACGCGAAGCTGTAGAACGGATCGGCCGTCCAGTTGCGCACGCCGGGGTGCTCCCAGTCGGTCGACTCGAACACCATCGCGCCCGAGGTCTGGTCGGCCACCGTGCCGCCGTCCTTGACCTTGGTGGCGATGCCGCGCTTGTGGACGTGGGTCGACATCGTGAAGAACTTGGCGCCGCTCGGCACCGTGCAGCTCCCGCCGGCGAACCCGGTCGAGTTGGCCGGGATGTTGATCTGCGTGTTGTACGTGATGTACGCGGCGGCCGGCGTGTAGGTCATGCCCGCGGGGTAGGTCTCGCCGTCGATGATCGCGTTGGCCTGGAGATCCTGGTCGCCGGCGTTCAGGTAGTGCATCTGCACGTAGACCTTCTGCCGCGCCGGCACCGTCATGCCGATGCCCGCCGGCATGACCGCCTCCGACACCGCGTTCTGCGCCGAGTAGGTCCAGTACGGCACGTTGGTGCCGGACAGGCCGCCGCAGTCCTGGTCGACCGTGCCATCGGCCTTGCCGGTGTCGCCGAAGTACAAGATCAGGTGGTGGCTACCCGGGGTCATCGTCGACGACCACCGCTTGACGCCGACCGCCTCCGCGACGTCGATCGTCGTGTAGTAGCAGTAGGTCACCTCTTCGCCGGCGCGGATCGTCAGGCTCGGCGTGGTGATGCGGAAGCCGTTGGTCGGCAGCGGCGGCGCGTCGACCCCGGCGTCGGCGCCCGATGGGTCGCCTCCAGAGTCACCGCCGCAGGCGGCCAGGGCGAGCGCGAGTGGGATTGCGAGACGAAGCGAGCGCATGGGTCCCCCAGACATGAAGCGCCGAGGGTAGCAGGCGCCATTGACCGATCGTCAATAGCGAAGTGCCGAGCCGTGGTCGGACCGCCGCCCGCTGCGCGCCGCCGCCCGCGACCTACGACAGCCGGTCGCGATAGTCGCGGTAGCCGAAGCGCCGCGACACGTGGACCTCGCCGGTCGCCGGGTCGTGGGTCGCGATCGACGGCAGCCGCACGCCGTTGAACATCGTGTTCTTGACCATGGTGTAGTGAGCCATGTCGAGGAACACCAGCTTGTCGCCGATCGCCAGCGGCCGATCGAAGCTGTAGTCGCCGATGACGTCGCCGGCCAGACAGGTCAAGCCGCCCAGCCGGTAGGTCACGGCCTTCTCGCCCGGCTCGCCGGCGCCGACGATCACCGGGCGGTACGGCATCTCGAGGACGTCGGGCATGTGCGCCGTCGCCGAGGTGTCGAGGATCGCCAGCGGCATGCCGTTGTCGAACACGTCGAGGACCGAGGCCACCAGCACGCCGGTGCCGAGCGCCACCGCCTCGCCGGGCTCGAGGTAGACCGCGACCCCGGGGTGGCGTGCCTTGAACCCGGTCAGCAGCCGCACCAGGTGATCGACGTCGTAGTCGGGCCGGGTGATGTGGTGGCCACCGCCGAAGTTGACCCACTTCATCTGGTCGATGAACTCGCCGAACCGGGCCTCGAAGGCGTCGAGGGCGCGCTCGAGGGCGTCGGCGCCGAGCTGACACAGCGTGTGGAAGTGCAGCCCGTCGAGGCCGTCGAGGTCCTCGGGCTTGAGGTTGGCGCGGGTCGTGCCCAGCCGCGAGAACGGCCCGGCCGGGTCGTACAGCGCGACCTCGACCTCCTGATGCTCGTGGTTGACCCGCAGGCCACACGACACCTTGTGGCCGGCGGCGCGCGCGGCGTCGACGATGGGCCGAGCCCGCCGCCACTGCCCCGGCGAGTTCAGCACCAGGTGATCAACCAGGGTCACGATCTCGCGCAGGTCGTCGTCGCTCCACGCCGGCGCGTAGGCGTGGACCTCGCCGCCGAACTCCTCGCGGCCCAGCCGGGCCTCGGCGATCGACGACGCCGTCGTGCCCTTCAGGTAGCGCTTGACCAGCGGGAAGGTCGACCACTGCGCGAAGCCCTTGAGCGCGAGGATGATCGTCACCCCAGCGCGCTCGGCCACCGACGCCAGGATCTTGAGGTTGTCCTCGAGGGCGCCCAGGTCGGTGACGTAGGCCGGGGTCTCGACCTTGCTCAGATCCAGGCGAGCGGCGACGTGGCCGCCCAGGGCCGCGCCCGCGCTCAAACCGCGCGCTCCTCGACCTGCCACGGCAGGCCGCGGGCCGCGACGTCGGCCAGGAACGGATCGGGATCGAGCTGCTCCATGTTCCACACGCCGGGCTGGCTCCAGATGCCCTTGGCGATCATCACCGCGCCCGACACCGCCGGCACGCCGGTCGTGTACGACACCGCCTGGGCCCGGACCTCGCGGTAGCAGGCCGCGTGATCGCAGATGTTGTAGATGAACACCTTGCGCCGCTTGCCGTCCTTCACCCCGTCGACCAGGCAGCCGATCGAGGTCTTGCCGGTGTAGCCGGGGGCCAAGGACGCCGGGTCGGGCAGGAGCGCCTTCAGGAACTTGATCGGCACCACAGGGGTGCCCTGGTAGTCGACCTCGTCGATGCGGGTCATGCCGACGTTGCCCAGCACCTCGAGGTGCTTCAGGTAGCTCTCGCCGAAGGTCATCCAGAAGCGGATGCGCTCGAGGCCGCGGATGTTCTGCGCCAGCGACTCGAGCTCCTCGTGGTAGAGGAGGAAGCTCTTGCGCTCGCCGACCCCGGGGTAGTCGAACATCGCCGACACGCTCAGCGGATCGGTCTCCTTCCACTCGCCCTTCTCCCAGTAGCGACCGCGCGCGGTGATCTCGCGGATGTTGATCTCGGGGTTGAAGTTGGTGGCGAAGGCCTTGCCGTGGGAGCCGCCGTTACAGTCGACGATGTCGATCGTGCGGATCGAGTCGAACAGGTGCTTCTGCGCGTGGGCGCAGTACATGTTGGTGACGCCGGGGTCGAAGCCCGAGCCCAGGACGGCGATCAGGCCGGCCTTCTCGAAGCGCTCGCGGTACGCCCACTGCCACTTGTACTCGAACTTGGCGACGTCGGGCGGCTCGTAGTTGGCGGTGTCGAGGTACGGGACCCCGGTCGCCAGGCAGGCCTCCATGATCGACAGGTCCTGGTAGGGCAGGGCGACGTTCACGACCACCGCGGGCTTCTCGCGCTCGAGGAGCGCCGTGGTCGCGGCCACGTCATCGGCGTCGATCGCCGCGGTGCGGATCGTCTTGCCCTGGACCTCGGCCACCTCGGCGGCGATCTTGTCGCACCGGGACTTGGTCCGGCTGGCGAGGAGGATGTCGTCGAAGACGTCGGAGGCTTGCGCGCACTTGTGGGCCACGACGCCGCCGACACCGCCGGCGCCGATGATGAGGACCTTGCTCATGGGGCGGCGAAGCTAGCACACGCCGCCCGGCCTCGTGCGACCATGGGCGCCGTGACCCACGACGACGAACCGAGTCGGCGCCAGCTCGCGCGCAAGGCCCGGCGCGACGACGGCGACCAGTCCGCCAAGCTGGCCCACGCCCTCATGGCCATGTCCGCCGCCGCCCTGCGCCGCCTCGGCCTCGACGACGACTTGCGCGCCGAGGTCGATCGCTCGCGCCGCATCACCGCCCTCGCCGCGCGCCGCCGCGAGGAGCGCCGCCTCGCCGGGGTCATCCGTCGCATCGACG
The DNA here is from genome assembly GCA_018057825.1 of Kofleriaceae bacterium. Classification (GTDB taxonomy): domain Bacteria; phylum Myxococcota_A; class Polyangia; order Haliangiales; family Haliangiaceae; genus UBA2376. The sequence goes on from JAGPCY010000053.1 coordinate 46,280, forward strand.
GCGACGCCCTCGCCGTCCGCATCGCCGAGGTCGAGCGCGGCGGCGCCGCCGCCGATCGCCGCCCGTTCCAGCAGGCCGAGACCTGGCGCACCCGCCTCCTCGACGGCGGCCCCGACGACCAGGCCGCCTTCACCGCCGCCCATCCCACCGTCGAGTCCACCCGCCTCGCCGCCCTCGTCACTGACGCTCGCCGCGAGCGCACCACCGGCCGGCCCCCCGGCGCCGCCCGCGCCCTCTTCCGCACCATCCTCACCGCCCTGTCCGCCGCCGCCGAGCCCGCCGGGGACGACGCCGCCGAGGACGCAGAGGATGAGGCGGACGCGGATGGGGACGACGATGGGGACGACGCCGACGAGGACGCGGACGCCGACTCAGACGACGAGGACTGATCCGCTCGCGGCGCCGCTCTGGCGAGGCTGAGCAGGCGAACTACAGCAGCAAGCCTCGTTTCACGGCCCAGGCCTCGAAGCCCGCGCCGTCGCACGGCAAGCGCGCTCCACCGACCCGGACCAGATCGTCCACCAGCGCGATCGCCTCGCTTCGGTCCAAGAGCTGGCGATTGACGCCTTGGGTGACCACGGCCAACGACCGTCGTACCGTCACGCCTCGGGTCCGGCCCGCGCTCACCGCTGCGTCGTCATCGACGAATGCCACAGCACCGTGGATCTCAGCGTGCGCGAGCACTGAGGACTCGCCGATGTTGCGGCTGCTACCGCCGAGGACGCGCACATATTCACTGAAGGCCACGAGCTCGGCGAGCGAGTCGGAAGCGACCGTACGGAGCCACGGCTGCTGCGGGATCGCAGCGAGCGCGGGGTACTCCGCGACGCCCCTCGCCAGCTCGTCCAGTACCGCTCGCGTGGTCACGTGATCGAAGCCGTCCGTCAGGCGCTGGAGGTCGGCCAGCCGTCCCGCCCGGGCGAACGGGTTCAAAACCGAGCTATCGAGCACAAGGATCATCAGCGCTCCGGGAGCGCGTCGATCTCGCTGGTCATCGACTCGAGGGACAGCGGCCGCTCCGGGGGCAAGTCCCGGGCGTCGAGGGTCCCGTGCAGCAGCTCGAGGGCGCGCGTCGGTCCCAGCTTGCCCCGGCGCAGCGCGCGGATCACGGCCGCCGCGTAGTCGGGCGGCACCAGCGGCGCGTCGACGTCGCTGCGCACCCGCAGCCCGCGCTCCATGAAGTCGGCCCCGCTCGGCGAGATCGGCGCCACTCGCTCGTAGTTGGGCTCGCGCAGGCACCCGACGCGATGTAGCTGCGCGCACGCCGCGCTCCAGCTCAACCCGAACTCGACCGCGATGTGGATGGCCGCGCCGCGCGGGTCTTCGTCGCCGCGGTGTCGCTGCCATCGATCGAGGGCCGCCGGCCGCGGGAGCAAGAAGTGGATCGCGAAGGCGTTGATGACCTTCTCTCGCTCCGAGGTGCCGCCGCTGACCACCCACTCCGGGGCGAACTCGTCGGCAAGCACGTGATGGCCGAGTTCATGCGCGATCGTGAACCGCCTCCGGCCGCTGTCCCCGGCCGCCGACACCAAGGCCACGCCGCCGCGCTCGAGCGCCACATAGGACCCCTCCGCTGGGGTCGCGTTCGCTTGTGCGAACGGCAACACGAACACGTAGAGCCCAAGCCGCTCGGTGATCCGCGTCAGATCCCACGCCGGTTCTAACTCGGACACCTCGGCACGCTTCCGCGCTGCCAGCGCGACCAGCTCGGCCTGGTCGAGCGACTCGATCTTCGCGGCGGGCTGCGCTGGCGGCGTCAACACGCCGAGCGCGATGAGCTGCTCGACGTCGAGGGCGAGCTGCTCGAGCTGGAGGTCCTCCGCGCGGACGAGGTCCTCCCGCCCCTGGCGACGCGACACGATCGACGGGATCGGGTCGGTGACAAACCACCCGATGGGACGCCGCAACGCCGACGCGAGCCGCACCAGCTCGAGCGAGTCGACCGTGCGCTGCCCCGCCTCGATCTTGCTGATCGCAGTGCGATCGAGGTCGAGCCCGGCACCGAGCTCGCTCTGGGTCAGCCCGGCCTGCTTGCGGGCATCCTGCACCCGCCGACCGAGTTCTTCCCAGGACTTAGACATGCGTGCGAAAATATCACACTGGCTCGGAGCACGACAAGCGGCAGGTCGCCGACGCCCCGGACGCCCAGGACAGCTCGATGTGTGGCGCCGCAACCGCGCGGCGTCAGCGGCGCAGCTCGCGTCGCACCTCGGCGCGCGCCATGGACGAGGCCAGGAACTCCTCCGCGCTCATCGGCCGGTAGGCGTAGAGCCGGCGCACGGTCTCATCCATCGTTCGCACGTGCAGCGTGAGGCCCCGGCTCGCCCAGATCCGCTGCTCGGCGGCGCTGGACACCAAGGACCGCGCGACCGCCTCCGGCGGACCCATCGACGCGAGCGCCCCGTCGACGCGGAACTCGTCGATCGCTACGAAGCTCACCTCGTCCTCGCCGGACACGAAGAATACGAGGACGCCGTTCGGGGTCCCGGTACCGCCGGCGTACTCTCGGAACCGACCCGCCGGCCCGGTCGAGTCGACGTCGAAGCGGCTCGGTCCAAAGGCCGCTGCCACCGTGCTCCGGGAACAGCCCCTCGGCAACCCGCGGAACCCGACCACCCGCCCCGCCGCCAGCTCTTTCAGGGTCTCGCTACAGGCTGAGGTCGTTGCCACACCAGACGCATGGTTCACGGTTCGCTCCTCGCGGGCCGAGCCACAGGCCACGCCGACGACGATGGCGAGCAGCGCGATGCGCAAGGGACCGATCACCGGCTTCGACCTCGCTTCACGGTTCAAACGCCCTGCGTCAGCCTTCGCTCCTCGGTCCCCGGCCGCTACGTGCAGGCGTTGGCCTCGTTGGTCGTCTTGGCCTTCTCGATGCAGGCCACCGGGAGCCGCTGGGACGTGCCCACGTCGACCTTTATGCACCGGTCGATGATCCAAGGTCGTCGCCCCCATAGCCGACCCCGACCACGAGACCGAGCAGGCCCCGACCCACCATGCGTGCCACGTTCGCCATACCGCGAGCCTATCGCAGTCGCCGGGCTGCGCACCCCGCGGCACCGGGCCTCTACGACGAGGGCGAGTTGGCGCCTCTGGGAACTATTGGCGAAGCTTAACAGTTCGAACCGAGGGAAATCGTTCGGCTTCGCGGCGCGCCCGTCGAGCAGCACGAGGCTGGCGCACCTATATATAGGTGCGAGCCGCGCGGCGGGGCGGCGAGAGCAGTCCGGCCTTTGGGGGCCAGGCGGTCGAAGTGCTACTGGTTCTCGTGTGCTGAGCAGGTGGTGCGGGCGACCTCACGAAGCCGGACAAGACCCTCCAGCGGAACCGCGATGGATCGCGGAGTGAGGTTGCCCCGATTTTCTGGACAGCCCAGTTACGTGCTTCTGTGGTGGACGACTTCGCGCTCGAAGTCAACGGGGCTGAGGTAGCGGTTGTGCGAATGGCGGCGGCGCGGATTGTAAAACAGCT
>JAGPCY010000077.1 GCA_018057825.1 Kofleriaceae bacterium
GACCGAGACCGAGTCCGAGACCGAACCCGAGACCGAGTCCGAGACCGAGTCCGAGTCCGAGACCGAGTCCGAGTCCGAGACCGAGACCGAGACCGAGACCGAGTCCGAGTCCGAGTCCGAGACCGAGACCGAGTCCGAGACCGAGACCGAGCCCGAGTCCGAGCTCGGCGGACGGTTGGGATCACATGAGGACGCCGCCGGTGGGCAGGTCGCGGCGGGGGGCGTCGTCGGGGGCGACGCCGGCGTCGGTGGGGCCGAGGGCGGGACCTTCGACGGGGAGGGCGACGCCGGCGGGGGCGGTGGGCCGAGTGGGGGCGCTCGGGGAGGGGGGCGGCGCGCCGGTGCCGTCGGGGCCGGCGGCGAGGGCGGCGGCCAGGTCGCGCACGAAGGTGGCCCAGCGCGCCGGATCGCTGGCGTGCCGGGGACGCTGAGCGGCGGCGTCGTCGAAGGCGCGGGCGGCGGCGGTGAGCTGGGCGGCCGCGGCCTTGACCTGGGCGGCGGCGCGCCAGTAGGTGACGTCGCCGCGCAGGCGCTCGAGTTCGCGACGCAGATCGCGGCGCTCCGGGGCGCGCGACAAGAGCAAGGCCTGCTCGAGCTCGGCCTCGGCGGCGTCGAGGTCACCGGGCGCCGCGCCCTCGAGCTTGCGGGTCGCTTGGGCAGTCAGGTGCTCGAGGAACCAGCCCTCGAGGGCCGCGCGATCCTCGGTCTCGCGGGCGACGCACTCGGCGTCGGGCGGGATCGCGATCGGGCGCCAGGCTGGGCCGCCGAGGCGATGGAAGCCCCAGGGCGGAAACGTGCGCCCGCGCTCGGCGGTGATCTGCGTTGCGCCACACCGCAAGGCGTAGCGATTGGCCTGGACCTGACCGAGCACGACCAGGACCGCGACGGCGGCGGTCACGGCGCCGAGCCCGGCGAGGTAGAGCGGCCAGCGCCGGCGCCGGCGCGGCCCGGCGTCGGGATCGTCATCGTCGTCGGTCGTGGCCCGGCGGCGCGACGGGGCGACCGACGGCGCGACCGACGGCGCGACCGAAGCGGTGCCCGCCGAGCTGCCCGGGGCTGCGGTGGTCCCAGCCGGGTCGGCGACCGCCGCTCGCAGGGCGGCCAGGTCGGCTCCGGCCGGCGCTGGTGGCAGCGCGGGCTCGTCGTCCTCGTCATCCGACGGCCGCGGCGCCGGCGCCGTGGAGGCCTCGCCGCCACCGGGTTCGATCGCGCCGACGAGGGGCTCGCCGGCGATCGGCTCCGCCTCGGTCGCTGGCGCCCCCGGCGCCGCGGTCCCGTCCGGGCGGTGCGGGGCGTCGGTCATGGGTCGGCGACGTAGCCGATGAAGGGCAGGTTGCGGTAGCGCTGGGCGATGTCGAGGCCGTAGCCGACCACGAACTTGTTGGGGATCGTGAAGCCGAGGTAGTCGATCGTGACCGGCCGCTCCGAGCGGTCGGGCTTGTGCAGGAGGGTGCACAGCTTGACCGAGGCCGGGCCGCGGGTCGCCAGGTTGGCCAAGAGGTAGGTCAGCGTGTGGCCGGTGTCGACGATGTCCTCGACGACGAGCACGTGCTTGCCGGCGATCGGCCGGGTCAGGTCCTGGGTGATCTGGACCACGCCCGAGGACGCCGTGGCGTCACCGTAGCTGGCCACGCCGATGAAGTCGAGGGTCACGGGCAGCGCGATGTGCCGGACCAGGTCGGCCATGAACAGGACCGAGCCCTTGAGCACGCCGATCACGATGAGCTCGTCGGCGGCGCCGGCGGCGCGATAGTCGGCGGTGATGGCGCGGCCGAGCTCGGCGACCCGAGCTGCGATGGCGTCGGCCGAGAACAGCTCGACGAACGGCTCCGAGGCGCGATTCCAGACCGGATAGGCGGCGGTCATGGCGGCGATGGTAGCCCACCGGCCGGCGAGCCCCGGCGATCCGGGCTAGAATTTCTCCGGATGCCCGCGCCGCATGACCTCGAGGCCCAGCTGCGCGCCGTGCTCGCCGAGGTGCCGACCGAGATCGACGTCCCTCGGCGTCGCCGCGTGTTCTGCAACCGCAACCTGCGCATGGACCAGGTCGAGCTGATCGGCTTCGACATGGACTACACCCTCGCGCTCTACCACCAGGACAAGCTCGAGCAGCTCTCGATCGACCTGACCCTGGGCAAGCTGTGCGAGAAGCACGGCTACCCCGAGGACATCCGCGGGCTCCACTACCAGCCGACCTGGGCGATCCGCGGCCTCATGGTCGATCGCAAGCTCGGCAACGTCTTCAAGATGGATCGCCACAGCCACGTCGGCCGGTGCTTCCATGGGTTCCGGATGCTGCGGTCCGACGAGCGGCGCGCGCTGTACCGCAACGAGAAGATCAACCTGTCGAGCGAGCGTTACGAGTGGATCGACACCCTGTTCGGGCTACCCGAGGCGGTGATCTACGTGACCCTGGTCGACTGGTTCGATCGCCGCGCGGCGGCCGGCGGCCCGGCGGTCGACTACGACAAGCTGTTTGGCGACATCCGGATCTCGATCGACGAGGCCCACCGCGACGACACCTTGAAGTCGGTGATCAAGGCCGACCTGCCGGCGTACATCCAAAAGGACCCGGAGCTGCCGGAGACGCTGCACAAGCTGCGCAGCTCAGGCAAGAAGCTGTTCCTCCTCACCAACTCGCTCTACGACTACACCGACGCGGTCATGCGGTTCCTCCTCGAGGGGACCGCGCTGCCGTACCCATCGTGGCGCAACTACTTCGACGTCGTCGTGGTCGGCGGCGCCAAGCCGGCGTTCTTCAACGAGGCCCGGCCGTTCATCGCCCTCGATCCGGTCAGCGGCCGCGCCCTGCCGGGCGAGGTCCGCCAGCTCACGCGCGACAAGATCTACCAGGGCGGCAACGTCGTCGGCTTCGAGGAGATGACCGGCATCCGCGGCGAGAACGTCCTCTACATCGGCGACCACATCTACGGCGACATCCTGCGCCTGCGCAAGCAGCACATGTGGCGCACCGCGCTCATCATGCAGGAGCTCGATCGCGAGATCGCGGTCGCCGATCGCCTCGAGAACCCGCTGCGCGATCTCGAGCTGCTCGATCGTCGGCGCCGCAACCTCGAGTCGGAGATCGACTTCCAGGCCCTGCGGCTCAAGCGCGTCCAGCGACTGCACGACGAGGCCCAGGCGCTGCACGCCGCGCAGGTGATCGCGCCCGGCTTGCCGGCGGTGGGCGCGGTCGCTGCCGGCGCCACGGTCACGACCACCGGCGCCGCTGGTTCGCTCCTGGCCGCCAGCCACGCCGCGGCCGCCCAGGCCGCCGGTGGCGGCGCCGGGTTCGGCCTGCCGAGTCCGGAGCTGGGGCGCGCGGAGCCCGGGCGCGCCGAGCTGCCGCCGCTGGCGCCCGACCTGGTGGCGCGCCTCGACGAGGTTCGCCATCAGATCAAGGCCAGCTTGGATCGCCTGCGCGATCGGGCGCGGGTCATGGCCGAGGAGGTCGAGGGGCTCGAGGACACCACCGAGCAGGCCTTCAACCCCCACTGGGGCTCGATCTTGCGCGAGGGCAACGAGAACTCGCGGTTCGGCGAGCAGGTCGGCGACTACGCCGACCTCTACACGTCGCGGGTGTCGAACTTCTTGTCGTACTCGCCGCTGCGGTACTTTCGAGCGCCCCGCCGCGCGATGCCGCACGATCTGTAGGAGGCCGAGGCGGAGGCCGAGGCCGAGGCGGAGGCCGAGTCCGAGGCGTAGACCGAGGCGGAGACCGAGGCCGAGTCCGAGACCGAGGCCGAGTCCGAGTCCGAGGCGGAGACCGAGGCGGAGACCGAGACCGAGACCGAGACCGAGTCCGAGGCCGAGGCCGAGGCGGAGACCGAGACCGAACCCGGAGCCCGATCCCGACCCGGTTCCCGACCCCGACCCCGACCCCGACCCCGACCCGGACCCCGACCCCGACCCGGTTCCCGATTCCGACCCGGTTCCCGATCCCGACCCGGTTCCTGATCCCGACCCCGACCCCGACCCCGATCCCGACCGGTCACGGCTCGTCGGCCGGCTGCACCAGCGCCTGGGCGTCGGGCGGGATGAGCTGCGCGAGCTGCCAGGCCTGGGCCTGGAGCCGCCGCTCGCCGTCGAGGTAGGCGCGGTGCAGGCGGTGGGCGTAGAGCAAGCCGACGATGATGACGACGGTGTGGGTCACGATCAGGAACGCCCAGGTCGCGGTCGGCGGGAAGTGGGTCATGCGCGGCATGATCTGGATCGCGCCGTCGACGATCCGATAGGCGGGTGCGATCACCCCGGTGAGCTCGAGGGCCAGCGGCCCGAGTACGACCGCGACCGCCGGGGCGATGAAGCGCAGGGCGCCGCGCCCCGCGCTGCCGATGTACGCGACCCCGGTCATGAGCGCGATCGCCGGGAGCAGGAGCAGCGAGCCAAACATCCAGCTCCCGGTAGCCAGCGCCACCGTCGACGCTGCGACGTGGGGCCAGGGCAGGGCGGCGTCGGCCGGCGGGCGCCGCCAGTACCAGGTCGTGAGGCCGAACACCGTCGTGATCGCCGTCGCCATGACCGCGAACATCCACGGCGTGCGCAGGCCCATCCACGCCACCAGCGGGACGTACAGCAGGTACGACAGGAGCGTCAGCGCCCCCAGGCCGGCGGCCCGCCGGAAGCTCGCCACCCGGGCCGCGGCGAAGGCCGCGACCGCGGCCGGCGGCGGCGACGACAGCGGCTCGGCGACAGCGCGGACCAGCGCGGCCCGGGCTGGCGCGCACTCGGGGTCGAAGGCCAGGGCCCGGCCGATGAGCTGAAGCGCAAGGACCCGGTGATCGGCCTCTCGGGACGGCTCGGTGCGGCCGCGGGCCAGGGCGGCCAGGGCCTCGGTGGCCTGGTCGGCCGCGACCGCGCGTCGGCGCTCGAGCTCGCGATCGCCGTCGAGGTAGCGCTCGAGGGCGGCGGCGACCTCGGCGGCTCGGGCCAGGCGATCGGCGGGGTCGCGGCGGGTCGCGGCGTAGACCAGATCGTCGAGCTCGGGCGGGATGGCGCGGTCGGGTCGGCGTCCGGCCGGGCGGAGCCCATCGGTCTCGAACGTCGACAGCATCACCGCCGCGACGTTGTCGCCCCGGTGGGCGCGCTCGCCGGCCAGGATCTCGAACAGGATCACGCCCAGGGCGTAGACGTCGCTCCGGCGATCGCCTCGGCTGCCGTCGCCGGCTTGCTCGGGCGCGGCGTAGCCTGGCGTGCCGACGAGCTGGTTGCCCGCGGTCTCGGGCTGCGACGACGAGTCGATGAGCGGCGTGTACAGCGCCGCCGACGAGTACACCACCCCAGGCAGGAGCTCGGCGCGCGCCGGCGCCGCGCCCTCGGGGTCGTGGATCGCGGCCAGGCCCCAGTCGAGGACGTAGACCTCGTCGAACGCGCCCAGCATGATGTTCGACGGCTTGAGGTCGCGGTTGACCACGCCGCGGCGATGGGCGTACTCGAGGGTCATCGCGACCCGGGCCATCACCGTCAGGAGCTTGCGCAGCGAGTAGGTCGGATCGGCGCCGTCGGCGCGCAGGGCCTGGAGCACCCGGGCCAGGGAGTGGCCGCGGACCCGCTTCATCGTGAAGTACGGCGCGCCGTCGGCGTCGGTGCCGAGATCGTAGACCGGGACGATCGACGGGTGCTCGAGCTGAGCCTGGACCCGGGCCTCGCGCGCGAACCGCTGGAGCGCAGCGGCGTGGCGCTTGTCGGTGCGCACGGTCTTGACCGCGACCTCGCGGCCGGCCGCGCGATCGATCCACGCCCGGACCTCCCCCATCCCGCCGCGGCCCAGGCTGTCGCCCGGGAGGTAGCGCTGGGCGAAGCCTTGCAGCCCGAACGCCGAGGTGGCGCCGGTCGCGCCCTCGACGTCGACCGGCCGGGTCGGCTCGGCGTCGTCCCGCCGCCCGGCCGCGGTGTCGGCGCCGCCGGCCAAGGTCGGGCCGTGGATGGTCGGCTCGTCGTCGCCCATCAGGTCACCCGCACCCGGGCGGACGGCGCCAGCCGGAAGCAGGTCGCGGTGCCGCCGTCGGAGCGCACCAGGAGGTTGGGGCCGTCGAGGTCGGCGCGGACCAGATCGAGGCGGGCCCGGCGCAAGAGCACGTTGAGATCAACCCGGGTCATCGACTTGCCCGGCCAGATCCGCGGCAGGAGCACGTCGTCGGGGACGAACTCGCCAGCGACGAACGGCGCCGGCGGCTGTAGGAGCGCCGCGATCAGATCGCAGCGGCGCTCCGGTAGGTAGACCGTGAAGGACCGGCCGCGCCAGAGCGCGGTCAGGCGTCCGCCCCGCGCCAGGAACTGCAGCCCGACTTCGGTCGGCAGGTCGGTGACCTCGACCGTGCCCAGGGTGGTGTCCTGGCCGAGCGAGCCCCCGGTGACGATCTCGAACCCGACGTCGCCGTGACGCACGGACGAGCCGGGATCGAGGGCGATGACCTCGCCGGCGGCCTGCTCGACCCCGTCGACGGTGAGGTCGACGCAGGCCTCGAGGTGGAGGCGCTCGGTGACGTGGAACCGGAACACCTCGGGTGGCCAGCCGTCGACGATCAGATCGCTGCCGCCAGCACCGCCGACGGTGAACGGCGACCGCACGACGCCGAACAGCCCGCCCGGGCCGCGCACCACCCAGGTGGTCGGCGGTGGCGCGGCGGCCGCGACGTAGACCACGCGCATCGACAGGCCAGGCACGACGACCCGCGCGCCGTCGCCCAGCTCGCAGCCGTGCTCGACCGGGACGTCGTCGACGTAGGTCGGGGCGCGGCCGAGGACGGTCAACGCCGGCCCGCTCGGCCCCGCGAACACGATCGCCTGGGCCCGGCTGATCGCGGGGTCGTCAGCCACTAGATCGCAGTGTGCGGCGCGGCCGATCACCAGGCCGCTGGGTTTGATCGGCAGGCGCACGCCACTGGGGCCCTCGAGCCAGTAGTCGGGCACGGCGGTATCATCCCGGAAAGCCGGCGCGGCCCGCAACCCGCGAGCGGCGCGAACCCCGCGGGACCCCCGGTGACATCGGGTTGATCTCGACGCCGGGCCGGATCAGGGAGCGGTCGGTTCGAGCGCGCCGCTCGGGATCACCCGCAGGCGATAGCCGAAGCCGCGGCGCGACTCGATCAGGTTGCCGATCGCGGCCTGCTCGAGGGCCTTGCGGACCCGACGGACGAGCTGCTTCAGGTGGTTCTCCGACGGCGCGTGGGTGTCCCACGGCAGATCGGCGATGAGCTGACCGGTCGGCACGAAGCCGCGGACGATCTCGGGCACCGCTGCCTCGGCCACCATCCGCCGCGCCATGGTCAAGAGCAGCTCGAACTGGGTGTCGGTGAGCTGGACCCGGCGGTTGCGGACGTCGAGGTAGCCGCCGCCCCCGCTGGGGGCCTCGATGAAGCCGAGGGCGACGGTCGGCATGCCCGAGAACGTGTCCTCGTCGGGGTCGCCGGGCGGTGGCCCGAGGGCCGGCTGGGCAGCCTCGGGCCGGACCGTGACCGAGGTGACCTCCGACGGGGTGGCGTCGACCAGGCCGCCGTCGTCGCGCACGAAGTACAGGCCGACCGCGCCGAAGGTCACGCGGTCACCGGCGGTCAGCGCGGTCTCGTTCGCGACCGGATGGTCGTTGACCCGGGTGCCGTTGGACGAGCCGGGGTCGCGGACCACCCAGGTGCCGTCGGGGCGACGGTTCAGGACCGCGTGGTGGCGCGACACTACGCCGTGCATGATCGCGACCCCGCGGGCGGCTGGCACCCGCCCGATCGCGGTCGAGGCCTCGAGCCGGTGGAGTCGCCCCCAGCGATCGACCAGCGCGGCGTCACGAGGGCGCGGTGCGCTCGAGAGGATCTGCTCGGCGACGAACTCGGTCGGGGTGTCGAGCTCGTCGGCGCAGGCCTCGCACAGGTTGGTCTCCGCGGGGGTGTGGCACGCCAGACATCGCCGCATGGCGGGTCGAACATAACCCCGGGCCGCGCGACCGGAATGGGGGACCCGCCACTCCTACCCCGCGCATCACCCCGGCCTACTGGCAGGTGCCGGACATGCAGGTCGTGCCCGCCGCGCACGACAGCACCCCGGCGGCGACCAGCGGATCGGCGCACGAGCCGCCGGCCGCGATCGTGCCGCTCACCGTGAGCTGGTAGGCGCCGGTGGTGGTGCTGAAGGTATCGACCACGATGCCGTAGCTACCGGCGGCCAGGCCGGTCACGGTGGTGATCGACGCGGTCGACGGGGTGGTGCCGCCGTCGTCGTCGCAGCCCAGGGACGTGCCGCAGGTCGCGTCCATGATGCTGACCACGGTGTCGATGAGCGTGCCGGGGCCCTCGGTGCTGGCGGTCAACGACGCCACCGGCACCGCCAGGTTGATCACGTAGGTCCGGTCGCCGGAGTCCAGGCTCTGGCAGGTCGGGGTGAAGTTGTCGGCCGAGCCCACCGTCGTCCCCGACGCCGTCGGGCCGGTCAACACGATCACGTCATCGGCCTCGGGGCCGCAGCCGAACTCGGTGTTGTCGCCGGCGAACACGCACGAGGTGTCGAGCGGGTAGTCGATCTGGCCGTCGCTGTCGTCGTCGAGGTCGTTCGAGCACAGCGGGCACATCGGGCCCGACGGGCAGTCATCGGCCTCGTCGTTGTCGTCGGCGTTGGTGCAACCCGGGTCGGTCGGGAAGCCGTTCGCGCCGTCACCGTCGGCGTCGACCATGTCGTTGCAGGCCGCCAGTCGACAGGTCTCCATGCCGGCCGGGCCGGCGCAGATGTTGCCGGCCGGACAGCGCAGGACGCCGGCGGCGACCAGCGGGTCGGCGCACGATCCGCCGTCCGGCAGGGTGCCGCTCAGGTTGAGGGTGTAGGTGCCCGAGCCGGTGCCCCAGCCGTCGACCACGAAAACGTAGCTACCGGCGGCGACGTTGGTGCGGGTGAACGAGTTCGGATCCGCGCACTGGATCGTGGTGCCGCAGGTCACGTCGGTCATCGACGTCGCGGCGTCGAAGCTGGAGGTCAGGCTGACCGCCAGGCTGGCGACCGGGACCCGCAGGTTGAGGAGGTGGGCGCGCTCGGGGGCGGCGTGGCTGGTCGAGCCGCAGGTCGGGCGCAGGCTGTTCGACGCACCGACGGTGGTGCCCGACGTCGCCGGTCCGGTGATGAGCGGCACCGGGTCGACCTCAGCGGCGCAGGCGGCCTCGGTGTTGCTCGAGGCCGCGAGGCAGGCGACGTCCATCGGGAAGTCGATCTGGCCGTCGCTGTCGTTGTCGAGGTCGTCCGAGCACTGCGGGCAGCCGGGGCCGCTGGGGCAGGTGTCGGCCTCGTCGTTGTCGCTGGGGCTGGTGCAGCCGGGGTCCTGCGGATACCCATTGAAGCCGTCGCCGTCGGCGTCCATCGCGTCGTTGCAGGCCGCCGGGACGCAGGTCTCGGCGCCAGCGGTGCCAGCGCAGGTGAAGCCCGAGGCGCAGGTGAAGACGCCGGCGGTGACCAGCGGATCGACGCAGGAGTTGCCCGCGGCGATCGTGCCGCGCACGGTCATCGTGTACGTGCCGTTGCCGGTGCCCCAGCCGTCGACCACGAGGCCGTAGGTGCCAGGCGCCAGGTTGGTCCGCGACAGCGACTCGGGCGTGTCGGCGCACGCCGCGCTGGCGCCGCAGGTCATGTCGGTGATCGACAGGGCGGCGTCGAAGGACGAGGTCAGGACGACGTCGAGGGTGGCCAGTGGGATGCTGGTGCGCAGGTAGTGGATGCGCTCGGGGGCGGTGTGGCTCGAGGAGCCGCAGGTCGGCCGCACGTCGTTGGTCGCGCCGACCGTGGTGCCCGAGATGTTCGGCCCGGTGACGTCGATCAGCGGGTCGGTCTCGGTGAGGCAGGTCTCCTCGTTGTCGCCCGAGGCCGAGCGGCAGCCGGTGTCCATCGGGTAGTCGATCGTGCTGTCGCCGTCGTTGTCCACATCGTCCGAGCACTGCGGGCAGTTGGGCCCCGACGGGCAGTCGTCGGCCTCGTCGCCGTCCGAGATGCTGGTGCAGCCCGGGTCGGTCGGGAAGCCGGGGAAGCCGTCGCCGTCGGCGTCGGTGGTGTCGTTGCAGGCCGCCGGCTGGCAGGTCTCAGCGCCCGCGGTCCCGGTGCAGGCGAAGCCGGTGCTGCAGGTCAGGACGCCGGCCGCGACCAGCGGGTCGTTGCAGGCGCCGCCGTCGGCGATCGTGCCGCTGACGTTCAGGGTGTACGTGCCGCTTCCCGAGGACCAGCCGTCGACGGCGATGTTGTAGACGCCGGGCGCGACGTTGGTGCGGTTGATCGTGTTGGGGTCGGAGCAGACCACGGTCGAGCCGCAGGTCGCGTCGAGGATCGAGGTCGCGGCGTCGAAGCTCGAGGTCAGGTTGATCGCCAGGGTCGCGACCGGCACCCGCAGGTTCAGCAGGTGCACGCGCTCCGGGGCGGTGAAGGTGGTGGTCGAGCCGCAGGTCGGGCGCAGGCTGTTGGACGCGCCGACCGTGGTGCCCGTGGTGACGCGACCGACGATCGTGATGAGCGGATCGGTCTCGGCCGAACACGCCTGCTCGGCCGTGCCCGAGGCCGCCGGGCACTCCGGGTCCATCGGGAAGTCGATGAAGCCGTCGCCGTCGTTGTCCATGCCGTCGCCGCACTGCGGGCAGCCGGTGCCCGGGCAGGTGTCGGTCTCGTCGCCGTCGGTCGGCGAGGTGCAGCCCGGGTCGTTGGGGTAGTCGATCTTGGTATCGCCGTCGTCGTCGCGACCGTCGCTACACACCGGCAGCTCGCAGGTGGTGCCGGCGGCGCCGGCCAACATCCGGCACTCGTAGCCCGGCGCGCAGGTGATGTCGCCGCCGCAGGTCTCACCCTGGCCGGCGTAGAAGTCGACGTCGAGGCTGAACATGCCGGTCGAGGCCAGGTCGCGGCCGTCGACCACCAGGAAGTAGGCGCCCGGCGTCAGGGCGACGGTCAGGGTCGAGCGGTTGTTGGTCGCGCTCACGTCGTCGGCGCACTCGAGCTCGGTGGCGGCGTCGGTGCAGTTGGTGCGAAGGTAGAGGACCGTGTTGACGGTGGTCGCCGCGTTGTCGGTCGAGGCCACCATCACCACCGGGCGGTCGACGACGACGGCGTAGGCCACCTCGGCGGCGCGACCGCCGCAGTCGGCCGACAACAGCCGCGAGATGCCGCCGCCGATCGTGCCGGTGACCGGGAAGGTCGTCGGCAAGAGCCCGACGTTCAGGCCCGGGCCGCAGGCGCCGGGGTTGAGGACGAACTCGTCGTTGTCGTTGGCCGAGTTGCAGCCGGTGTCGTTGGGGAAGTCGGTCTGACCGTCGCCGTCGTTGTCGTCGCCATCGCCGCACGCCGGGCAAGCGCCGGTGGCGCAGGTGTCGGCCTCGCTGTCCTGGTTGGCGTTGGCGCACCCCGGATCGTTCGGGTAGTCGGTCTTGCCGTCGCCGTCGTTGTCGGCGCCGTCGGAGCAGTCGGGCTCGCCGGGATCGAACTCGTCATCGTCGGTCGGGCCGGTGCAGCCCGGATCGTTGGGGTGATCGGTGTTGCCGTCGCCGTCGTTGTCGACGCCGTCTGCGCACGCCGGGGTCGGATCCTGCGACTCGCGATCGGCGCCCTCGATGCAGGCCGGATCGACCTCATCGATCAGCCCGTCGTCGTCGTTGTCGCGGCCGTCTTCGCATTCGGGCAGGGCGGTGGTGCCACCGCCGCTACAGCCTGACAACGCGATGCCGCCCGAGAACAGGGCGACCAAGAGGCTTCGAAAGGCTAGACGTGCGCGCATGGAATCCGTTGAGTAGCGGACCCGCGCACATGTGGTCAACCCTCAACTTGGTCTGTGGCAGGAGCGCCCGGTCCGACGTGAGCTGGCCCACACAATACGGGGGCCGAGATCTCATCAACGATCACGCCACCAGCAGCAGCTTGAGGTAGCGTCCTTCGGGAAATCCGGCGCGGACGGGATGATCTGCATCCGCGCCGCGGGCCTCGAGGACCCGCAGGTCGCGGCCCGCGCCGGCCGCTGCCACGATCGCGCGCAGGTCGGCCTCATCGATGTGGCTCGAGCACGAGGCCGAGACCAGGAGGCCATCGGGCGCGGTCACCGCCAGCGCGGCGCGGTTCAGGCGGGTGTACGCGGCGACCGCGCTCGGCCGCGCCGCCTCGCTGGCCGCGAAGCTCGGCGGGTCGACCACGACGACGTCCCAGCGCCGCCGCGCCGCGGCCGCCTCGTCGAGGAACGCGAAGCAATCGGCGACCACCCCGCGGTGGCGGGTCGGGGCCAGGCCGTTGTCGCGCCAGTGCGCGTCGGCGGCCGCGATCGCCGCTGGCGCCAGGTCGACCGAGGTCACCGCGGACGCGCCGGCGAGCCCACACGCGATCGAGAAGCCGCCGGTGTACGCGCACAGGTTGAGGACCCGCGCGCCCGCCGACAGCGCCGCGACCCGCGCGCGGTTGCCGCGCTGATCGAGGAAGAAGCCGGTCTTCTGCCCGGCGCGCACGTCGACGGTGAAGCGCGCGTCGCCTTCGCGGATCGCGACCAGCGGTCCGCCGTCGCCGGTCCCGGCCTCGCGCGCGCCCCGCACGCCGCGGATCCAGCGGCGGGAGATGGCGAGTCCGCCGTCGACCAGGCCGGCCAGGGCGGCGTCGAGCCGCGGTCGCCAGAACGCCGCCGCGGCGCCGCCGTCGAAGACCACGACCGCGACCCCGGCGTAGACGTCGACGGTGAGGCCGGGCAGCCCGTCGTTCTCGCCGTGGACCGCGCGCACGGCGTCGGTGGCGGCCAAGGCAGGTAGGTGGCGACGGCGCTCGGCGGCGGCGGCGGCGGCGGCCCGGGTCCAGGTCTCGTCGAGGGCGGCGTCGGGATCGCGGCTCAGGAGGCGGACGCGGATCGGGGCGGCGGGATCGTAGAAGCCCGCGCCCAGCGGCTGGCCCGCCGACGCCACCACGACCAGGGAGCCCGCCAGGACGTCGGGCGCGCCGGCCAGCGCGCGATCGTAGATCCAGGGATGGCCGTGGGCGATCGCCCGCGCCACGCGCTCGGCGTGGGCTGGCGCCAGCATCACGCGCGCCCGCCGCCCGCCCTTCACGATCGGCTCACTGCCATGTCACTGCACGAGCGGCTACTGCACGGTGAACGCGGACAGCCGGTACATCCGACCGAACCGGTTCACCACCTGGACGATGCCGACCCCATCGACCTGGAACAGGTAGTTCACGACCCGGTTGCGCTGGACCAGCGGCTTCTCTGGCGCTGGGTCGATCGTGACGTTGAAGACGCTGTCGAGCCCGTACTTGTTGGCCTTCCACTTTCCAGCCATCCCGGCGTCGACGTCCTCGGCGGCCTGCATGACGAAGTGGCGGGTAACGGACAGGGTGCCGGTCCGCATCGCCACCGGGTACTTGGCGTTGACCTCGTGCTTCCAGGTGGCCTTCAGATCGTCGTGCCACTCCGGCGCCAGGGACAGCTTGCCGGCGATCAGATCGAGGGAGCTGCCCTTGCGCTCGACGTCGGACAGGACGATGCCGTAGGTGTTGCCAGGCTCGCCGCTGAACCAGAAGGCGTTCGGCGCGAACACCACCTTGCCGCCGCCGCAGGTCGCGGTCGTGGTGTGGATCCGACCGTCGTGATCCTCGGTGAGGGTGACGGTGGTCGTCGCGCCCTCGGTGACGATGTTGTCGACCTTGATCGTGATCTTGGCCGGCTGGATCGGCACCACCTTGCGTTGGGCCTCGCTCAGCTCGAAGCCCTCGTAGCCCGGGCCGGTCGGCGGCGGCAGGCCGTCGTAGGTCCAGCTGTTGCCGACCGACATCGGCACGGCCGCGATGCCGCAGGCGCGCGCCGGCTTGGCGGCTGGCGCGGGACGCCGGGGCTGGGCCTCGCTGCCCGAGGACCACGCCAAGAGGACGGTGCAGGCGACGGCGGACGACGACAGGACGCGCGACATGGGGGTGCGGTTGTACGGCAAGCCGCCAGCGGCCACAAGGTGCCAACCCCTGGCCCGGCCTAACCGGTCGGTGGTGGGAGGTGTCGCAGGGCGGTCGAACCCGAGACTGAGGCCGAGACCGAACCCGAGACCGAGGCCGAGACCGATCCCGAACCGGAGACCGAGACCGAGACCGAGACCGAGTCCGAGTCCGAGTCCGAGACCGAGACCGAGTCCGAGTCCGAGACCGAGACCGAGACCGAGACCGAGACCGAGACCGAGACCGAGTCCGAGACCGAGACCGAGACCGAGACCGAGTCCGAGTCCGAGTCCGAGTCCGAGACCGAGACCGAGACCGAGTCCGAGACCGAGACCGAGACCGAGTCCGAGTCCGAGACCGAGACCGAGACCGAGTCCGAGACCGAGACCGAGGCCGAGTCCGAGACCGCGTCCGATCCCGAGGCCGCCTCCGCGGGCGAGGCCGCCGCCGCGACCGCGCGGGACGCCGCGGCGGCGGTGGGCGCACCAACCGCGCCGCCGGCGGCCGCGCG
>JAGPCY010000021.1 GCA_018057825.1 Kofleriaceae bacterium
CTCTGGCTTGAAGGTTCGCCGCCGACGCGGCAGCTTGGAAGGAGACGAAGTGCTCATGGATGCCTCGCTCATCTTGACGGTGGTCGGATGGCGGGTGTCCAGAAAATCGGGGCAGGCTCAAACCCGATCCCGAACCCGAACCCGAACCCGAACCCGAACCCGAGACCGAGACCGAGGCCGAGACCGAGACCGAGGCCGAGACCGGATGAGTCGAGTCCGACTAGGCTTGCGCCGTGATCACCACCGCCCGCTTCGGCACCCAGTTCGAGGACCATGACCGTCCGTGGCGACGGCACGACCGCGCGGGTGGGCGCCAGGCCGAGCTGACCTGGGACGGCGCCACCCTGGTCGAGCTGGTGGTGGTCGGCTACCGCGGGGAGACGCTGTCGGTGGCGACCGCGACCCGCGCGCCCCATCCCGTGCTCGGCCCGAGCCACCCGCTCGTGCTCGGCGGCCGCGCGGTGGCCTGGCTGTCGGCCGTCGACTGGTCGGCGCCGACCGCGATCCCGGCGATCGATCGCCCGGCGGCGCTGCCGGCCGGATGCGGGACGATGCTGCTCGACACGATCGCGCGACTGGCGGCGGCGGCCGGCGTCCGCGCGCTGCGCTACGCCGGGCCCTACCCGACCGCGGCGCTGTGGCAGGCCCTGGGGGCATCGTTCGCGACCGCGGGCGACGAGGCGAGCTTCACCGCCGCCGCCCACCTCCGCTGGGGTGGCGGCCCGCTGCCGGCGATCCCGATCGACTTCGCGCCGGCGCCCCACGAGCGCCTCGCCGCCGACCAGGGGGTGACCTGCCTGGCGCGCAGCGCCATCGAGCGAGTGATCGTGGACGGCCTGGCCTTCGCGCCCGGGACCGGCGTGCGCCGGATGGTCGAGCGCGAGGACGGCTACGCCGCGGCGCTGTGCTTCGGCGATCGCGCGTGGACCGAGCTGGCGCGGGTCGATCGCGACGGCAACCTCGTCGTGCGTCACCCCGTGCGACTGGCCGAGGGCGACCCAGCCGGGCAGGTGCTGCCTCCGGCGCTCGTCGAGCCTCTCCTGGCGGTGGTCGCCGAGGCCCTGCCGCCGCCCCTGACCGTCGACGCGGTAGGCGCCACGCCGATCGTCTGGGGCGACCCCGGCCTGACCGCGGCCGCCGATCGCGGCGACCGGATCGTGCTCCACGTCGGGCTGTGGCACCACCTGGCGCCGCGCGGCATGGCGGCGGTGGCGCTGGCGATCGCCGAGGCGCTGGTCCCGATCGCGCGCGACCGCGCGATCGCGGCGCTGGCGCGGGCCGCCGACGCGTAGCCTCGGGCGCGACGGGAGATACGACCGCCGACGGGGGCAAAACCTTGGGTTAGATCCATCGGATCGGCGGCGCGTACTGCCGCCCCATGAGGCACCTGCCGTTCGTCCTGGTGGGGTTGGTCGGCTGCGCCGGGGGTGGCCCGGCGTCGACGCCGCCACCCCCGCTGCGCCCCCCACCCTCGCTGGCCACCACGCCCACCGATCACCAGGTCGCGGCCCTGACCCCGGCCGCGCTCGCGCCCGGGCTCGACGGGCTCGACCGCGCGATCGCCACCCACTTCGAGGCGGCGCCGACCCGACGCGCCTACCTCCAGACCGACAAGCCGATGTACCAGCCGGGCGAGACGATCTGGTTCCGCGCCGACCTGCGCGCGACCGCGACGTTCCAGCCCGGACCGCCGGTCGGCGTGACCGTGCAGCTCGTCAGCCCGCGCGGCGCCGTGGTCGCGACCCGGCGGGTGCTGGCCAAGGACGGGGTGGCGCGCAACGACCTGCCCCTCGACGGTGGCCTCGACGGCGGCGAGTACAAGCTGACCCTGACCGCCGACGACGGCACCGTCCGCGAGCGCGCGATCATCGTCGACACCTACCAGGCCCCGCGGCTGCAGAAGACCCTCGAGCTCCTGCGCGAGGCCTACGGCGCCGGCGACGAGGTCGCGGCCGCGATCGAGCTCAAGCAGGCCACCGGCGAGGCCTTCGCGGGTCGGCCGGTGACCGCGATCGTGACGATCGATGACGTCGAGACCAACCGCTTCACGGTCACGACCAACCGCGCCGGCCAGGCCACCGCGCGGTTCCGCCTGCCGCCGACGATCGCGCGCGGCGACGGCCTGTTGACCATCCTGGCCGACGATGGCGGCGTCACCGAGTCGATCCAGCGGCGGATCCCGATCGTCACGACGACGCTGCAGCTCGGCCTGTACCCGGAGGGCGGCGATCTGATCGACGGCGTGCCGGGCCGGGTCTACTTCCAGGCCCGGACCCCGCTGGGCAAACCGGCCGACATCGAGGGCAAGGTCGTCGACGAGCGCGGCGCGACCGTGGCCGAGTTCCGCTCGGTCCACGACGGCCTGGGCCGCTTCGAGCTGACCCCGGCGACCGATCGCCGCTACACCGTCAAGATCACCAAGCCGGCCGGGATCACGTCGACGTTCACCGTGCCGGCGGGCAAGCCCGGCGGCTGCGTCCTGCGCGCGGTCGACCCGACCGAGCCGACGTTGGTGCGGATCGCGGCGGTGTGCAACACCACCCGCGAGCTGGGCGTGGTCGCGGTGCTGCGCGAGCGCCGGCTGGGCAGCGGCCGGTTCACCGTCGAGGCGCACCAGCCGACGGTGGTCGAGATCCCGGTCGACCCGACGGTCCGCGGCCAGGGCGTGGCGCGGGTGACCTTGTTCTCGGCCGCGCGCGAGCCCCTGGCCGAGCGCCTGATCTATCACGCGCCCGGCGACGATCTGCGGATCGAGCTCACGCCGGACCGCGGTGGCTACACGCCGCGCGAGCGGGTCAAGCTGAAGATCAAGACCACCGATCGCGCGGGCAAGCCGGTGGCGGCCAACCTGGCGCTGGCGGCGGTCGACGAGTCGGTGCTGGCCCTGGCCGACGACAAGAGCGCGCGCATCAAGGCCGCGCTCTACCTCGAGGCCGAGCTGGGCGCGACCGCGGCCGATCCGATCGAGGAACCCAACTTCTACTTCGGCGCGACGCCGGAGGCGGCAGCGGCGATGGACGCCCTGCTCGCGACCCGCGGCTATCGCCGCTTCGAGTGGCGCCCGATCACCGCGGCGCTGGGAGCTACGCCATGACCACCCGCTTCCTCCATCGCGCGCTCCTGGCCGCCGCCGCCCTGACCGCGGCCCCGCTCACCGCCGTCGCCGGCACCGGCACGATCGAGGGCGTGGTCGTCGACACCCGCGGCGCGCCCCTGGCCGGCGCCCGCGTCACGATCACCTGCGGCGCGGTCGTCCGTCGGGTCGCCCTCGATCGCGGCGGCGGCTTCAGCGTCGCCGGGCTGCCCAGCGGCGCGTGCACGGTCACCGCCGACGGCGGCGGCCTGACCGCCGCGGTCGCGGTCGCGGTCGGCGACGGCGCCACCGCCTCGGTGCTCTTGACCCTGCGCCCGCCGGCGCCGCCGCCGGCGATCCTGCCGGAGGAGCCCGCGGTCGCCATGGCCGCGCCAGCCGCCGAGCCGATGCCCGCCCCGCGCCCCGCGAACCGCCGGGCCCTGCCCGCCGCTCCGGCCGGCCCGATCGGCGGCGGGGCCATGCGACCGCCGCCGCCGCCGCGGATCGTCCGCCTCGATGACGACGGCAAGTTCAAGCGGGACCGGCTGCGCGCCGACGACAAGGCCGAGGCGATCGCCGGCGAGCGGATCGACGACCGCCCGGGCGACGGCGGCTTCGCGCCGGTGCGGGTGTTCCCGGTGCCGCTCTACACCGCCGGCTACGACGGCCCGCGCACCGATTTCCGCGAGACGATCTACTGGAACCCGACGGTCGTGACCGACGCCCGCGGCCAGGCCTCCGTGAGCTTCCCGACCTCCGACGCGATCACCGCGTTTCGGGTCACCGCCGAGGGCTTCGGCGCCGACGGCAGCCCGGGCGCGGGCGCGGTCGCGGTGACCTCGAAGCGCCCGCTCACCCTCGACGCGCAGCTCCCGGTGGCCGTCACCGCGGGCGATCGGATCGAGCTGCCGATCACGGTGGCCAACCAGACCGAGCAGGCGCTCGACGCCGAGCTGACCGCGAGCTTCGGCCCGGCCTTCCGGGTCGACGGCGCGCCGCCGACCAAGGTGCGCCTGAAGGCGGGCGGCAAGCACACCGTGATCGTGCCGCTCGAGGTGGTCGCCACCGACGGCGACGCCACGGTCGCGCTGGCGGTGAAGGGCCGGGGCCTGACCGACGAGGTCACCCGCGCGATCCGCGTCGTGCCGCGCGGCTTCCCGTTCGAGCGCTCGGCGGCGGGGACCGCGAAGGCCGGTCAGGTCGTGCGCGAGGAGCTCGATCTCACCGGCGCCGAGGCCAGCTCGATCGCCGCGACCGTGACGATGTACCCGTCGGCCTTGGCGTCGATGACCCAGGGCCTCGAGGGCATGATCCGCGAACCCGGCGGCTGCTTCGAGCAGACCTCGTCGACCAACTATCCCAACGTCATGGTGCTGGCGTACCTGGCGCAGTCCGACGACGCCGACCCGGCCCTGGTCGAGCGCTCGCGCGACGTCCTCGACAAGGGCTACCGGCTCCTGACCGGCTACGAGACCAAGGAGCGGGGCTACGAGTGGTTCGGTCAGACGCCCGGACACGAGGCGCTCACCGCCTACGGCCTGATGGAGTTCGCCGACATGGCCAAGGTCTACGACGTCGATCGCGACATGGTCGAGCGGACCGCGACCTGGCTCATGAGCCGGCGCGACGGCCAGGGCGGGTTCCGTCGCTCGACCACCGCCCTCGACTCCTTCGGGCGCGCCTCGCCGGCGACCACCGACGCGTACATCGTCTGGGCCCTGGCCGAGGCCGGGCGCACCGGGGACCTCGGTCCCGAGCTCGCGGCGCTGGGGCGGCTGGCGACCACGACCCGGGATCCGTACCTCCTGGCCCTGGCGACCAACGCGATGTTCCTGGCCGGCGCGCCGACCGCGCCCGGCCTGGCGACCCGGCTGGCGGCGATGCAGGCCGCCGACGGCGGGTTCCCTGGCGCCGCCGAGTCGATCACCAAGTCGGGCGGCGAGTCGTTGACGATCGAGACCACCGCGCTGGCGACGCTGGCGCTCCTCAAGGCCGGCGGCGCCCACGCGGCCGCGGTCCGGAGCGCGGTCGACTACCTGAACGATCATCGCGGCGGCTACGGCGAATGGAGCAACACCCAGGCGACCGTCTTGGGCCTCAAGGCCCTGACCGCCTACGCCGAGGCCTCGAAGCAGATCGCGACCGCCGGGAGCGCGACCGTGACGATCAACGGCCGCGCGGTCGGGACGATCGAGTTCGCGGCCGGACATCAGGCGGCGCTGGTGTGGGACGATCTGGCCGGCGCGCTCCGCCCCGGCAAGAACGTCGTCGAGCTCGCGCTCACTGGACCGGCGACCCTGCCGTACTCGATCGCGGTCGACTACCGCGCGGCCCAGCCGCAGTCGTCGCCGGCGGCCAAGGTCGCGGTGACCACCGAGCTGACCGCGTCGCGGGTCGCGGTCGGCGAGGGCGTGACCCTGCGCGCCACCGTCGAGAACCGCACCGGCGACGGCGTGCCGATGACCCTGGCGCGGATCGGCCTGCCGGGCGGACTGGTGGCCCAGACCTGGCAGCTCAAGGAGCTGCGCGAGCGGGGCACGATCGACTTCTACGAGACCCGCCCGCGCGAGGTGATCGTGTACTGGCGGGCGCTGGCGCCCTCGGCCAAGCACACCCTCGACCTCAAGCTCCTGGCCGCGGTGCCCGGCCGCTACGAAGCGCCAGCGTCGAGCGCGTATCTCTACTACACCGACGAGGACAAGCAGTGGGCGCCGGCGCTGGCGGTCGAGGTCACGCGGTGACGATTTTTCGTTAACGGTCCCGGCGCGGCGGCGTCCTGGTCGCAAAGGAGCCGCTCATGACCAAGCCCACCCTCATCGCCGCCGCCGTCGCCGCCCTGGCCTCCACCGCCCACGCCGCCCCGCCGCGCCCGCAGGCGCCCACGCCGCGCCCGCTGCTCCGCCCGGTGGCGTCGCCGTCGGTGCCGGTGGCCACACCGTTCACCAACCGCGAAGGCCGCCCGGTGTGCGGCAACATCGCCAACAAGGGCAAGAAGCTGCGCGAGTGCATCGACACGGTCGGCCGCAACTTCCAGGAGCAGCGCCGGGACTCGGCGGCCGGCCCGACCTGGATCACCCTCGAGCGCAACTGCACGATCGCCGACGCCCAGGTCAAGCTGACGCCGGCCACCGGCCGGGCCGAGGTGGTCCGCGCGGGCAAGGTGTCGACGACGGCGTTCGCGACCTCGACCGACCCGGCGGTGATCGCGTGCCGCGCGGGGCTGTCGTGACCGCGGCCTTCAGCCTCGACTGGCTGGGCGGCTGGTCGGAGCGCCGGCTGCGTCGGCGGCGGCCCGGGATCGACGACCTGCCGTGGGGCAGCCTCGACCTGACCGCCCACGCGCCGGCCGCGATCGACGAGGCCCGTCGGGTGTGGACCCAGGGCACGTTCAGCGAGTACGCCAGCGCGGCCGCGTTCGCCAACCTCACCACCGCGCTCCTCGAGAGCGGCGCCCCAGTCGACCTGACCGCGGTCGCGGCCGACATCGTGGTCGACGAGCTCGACCACGTCGAGCTGGTGGCGCGGCTGGTCGGCGAGCTGGGCGGCGCGGTCGAGCTGGCCTTCGACCTGGCCAAGGTGTCGCAAGCTCCCGACGCCTCCGCGCGGCCGCTGATGCGCGCGGTCGAGCTGGCGCTGTCGGTGTCGTGCGTCGGCGAGGCCCTGTCGGTGCCGACCCTGGCGTGCTCGCGCGAGCTGGCCACGACGCCGCTGGTCGCCGCGGTCCTGGATCGGCTCCTGGCCGACGAGGGGCCCCACGCCGAGCTCGGCTATCGGGTGCTGGGCTGGGCCATGCCGCTCCTCGACGACGGCGAGCGCGCCCGGGTGGCCGAGCTGGCGCTCGGGGCGATCGCCGCCTTCGCGCCGCTGTGGCAGGGGCCGGCCTGCGACGCCTGTCAGGCACCGGCGCTGGGCGTGGCGGCCCCCGCCGACTACCGCCGGACCCTGCGGCGGACCATCGACGCCAAGATCCTTCCGCGCCTGGCGTCCCACGGGGTCGTCGTCGCGCCCGGCGCCCTCGACCGGGTCCTGGCCGACCTGCTGTAACCGCGGCCCTCGGCCGGCGTAGCATCGCGACATGCGAGCCCTCGCCTTGGCCGTGGTGTGCGCGACCGCGTGCGCCGACGTCGACGATCGCCCGACCGACTGGCGGTACCTCCACGCGGCGATCGTCGCGCCGGCCTGCGCCACCGCCGGGTGTCACTCGGCGGCCGCCGCCACCGCCGGCCTCGATCTGTCGACCGCGACCGGGGCCTACACCTACCTGACCGGCCGGATCTGCGGCGAGCCGGTCACGCCGGGTGCGCCGCCGCGCAACTACGTCACGCCCGGCAGCCCGGAGTTCTCGCAGCTCGTCTATCAGCTCCGCGGCGCCGGCCGCGATCGCATGCCGCCCGACGGGGCGCTGCCCGAGGTCGAGATCGCGCTGATCGAGCGGTGGATCCTGGAGGGCGCGCCGTGCGAGTGATCCTCCTCGCGGTCGCCGCGCTCGTCGCTGCGGCCGCGCCCGCCGCCGCGTACCCGCGCTTCGTCGAGGCCACCGGCGCCACGACCTGCGGCGAGTGCCACCAGAGCCCGACCGGGGGCGGCCTCCTCACCGACTACGGTCGCCTCGAGGCCGGTGACACGATCAGCCGCGGCGGCGACGGCGCCCTGCTCCACGGCGCGTGGTCACCGCCGTCGTGGCTGGCGCTGGGCGGCGATCTGCGCCTGGCCGGGCTGGCCAAGGCCGACGACGCCGACCGCACGCTCGCGGCCTTCCCGATGCAGGCCGACGTCGCCGCCGCGGTCGTGGGCAAGGGCTTCGGCTTCCACCTGATCGTCGGGCTGCGCGGCTCGGCGCGGACGCCGCGACCGCCGCTGGTCGAGCGCCTGAACTCGCGCGAGCACTTCCTGTCGTATCAGCGCGGCGACGTCTACCTGCGCGCCGGCCGGTTCTTCTCGACGCTGGGCTTGCGACTCCACGATCACACCGCCGCGGTCCGCCGCTACCTCGGGTTCGGCCTGCAGGAGGAGCCCTACGGCGTGGCCGGCGGCGTCGTGCGCGGCGACTGGGAGGCCCACGTCCACGCCTTCGTGCCGCAGCCGGTGCCGCTCCTGGGCGCGGGGCCGCGGGCGTACGGGCTCGCCGCCAGCTACCAGCGTCGGATCATGGACGGCCTGGCCACCGTCGGCGTCAACGCGCGCTACGCCCACGGCGCCGAGGATCGGCGGGCGCTGGTCGGCGCCTTCGGTCGACGCTGGTTCGAGCGCGCCCAGGTGCTGTTCCTCGGCGAGCTCGACCTGCAGCGCCAGAGCTTCGCCGCGGTCGACGCGCCGCGCTGGCAACTCGCGAGCTACCTCGGCGCCGCCAAGCCGTTGACCCGCGGCGTCTGGCTCGGCCTGGCGCTCCACCGCTGGCAACCCGACCTCGGGCTGCGCACCGCGCGCGACGCCGTCGAGCTCGATCTCCAGCTCTTCCCCTGGGCCCACGCCGAGCTGCACTGGTCGACCAAGGCCGGCGCGGTCGGTGGCGATCTCGATCGCCCCGGCGTGACCTCGATCCTGCAGCTCCACTACTACCTGTGAGGCCGTGATGCTCGCCCGCGCAACCCTCACCTACGCCATCGTCGTCGCCGCGGTCGTCGCCGGCTGCGCCGAAGACGCGCCGACCTCGCCCAACTTCCAGACCGACGTCGTGCCGATCCTCGCCGCCAACTGCGTGCGCTGCCACGGCGTGCCGACGATCGGCGGCGCCCCGAGCGACTGCATCGACAGCCCGAGCGGGCCGCGGCGCTGCGGCTTCCGCCTCGACAGCTACGACGACACGATCATCGACGAGGGCGACCCGACGAGCGCGACCGACGATCGCTTGGTCCTCGGGTTGGCCTCGGTCGCGCTCGCCATCCCCGAGCGCGTCGACAGCCCGACCGAGCCGATGCCGCCGCGCTTCCCGCTCGGCGACCGCGAGCGCGCGATCCTCGCGGCGTGGGCCACCGGCGATCCGCCGGTCCGCTCGGCCCGCCCCGACAACGTCCCACCGAGCGCGACCGCGGCGCTGACCGACGGCGCGACCGTCGCCTTCGCGGTCGAGGTCGCCGACGACGATCGCGATCCGGTGGTCGGCGAGCTGCGGGCCCGGGGGCCGGCGGGCGATCGCCTGATCGCGCCGCTCCGCTCGGGGCGGGCGAGCGTGAGCTGGCCGCGGCCGACCGCCGCGGGCCGCTACGAGGTGGTCGCCCGGCTCGATGACGGCGCGGGCTGGATCGAGATCCCGGTGGCCAGCCTCGAGGTGGCGCCGTGAGGGCCGCGGCGCTCCTCCTCGCGGCGACCGCGTGCGCCGTCCCGGTCGACCCCGAGCCGCTGGGCGACTACACGACCTGGAAGCGCCTCGACGTCCGCGGGCCGGCCCCGGGCCACGGCGACACCTACCGCGTCATCTACGTGAACCCGATCGCCGCCGATCCCGCGGCGTCGCTCACCGGCGGTTATCCCGACGGCGCGATCGTCGTGAAGGAGATCCGCGACGACGTGGCCGGCGCGCCCGGCGATCTCCGCTACCTCGCGATCATGCGCCAGCTCCAGAGCGACCCCGAGCACGCCGACGAGGGCGGCTGGCTGTTCACCCAGGCCACGAGCCCCGGCGCCGACGAGTCCTATCGCTCGTTGTGCTGGGCGCGCTGCCACGTCGCCGCGCCGTACCGCGGCGCCTGGTACGACTACCGACAGTAGCGCGCCGACTGGTTCGACCGACCGACGACGAGGTCGGCGCCGACGCGCCAGTCCGGGGAGGACTGCTGGGCCGGCCCACGCTGGGTACTTGACAAATTCGGGACACCGGGGTGAGCATCGCGGGCGATGGCAGTGGTGGCGGAAGAGCTGCTCGCAGGGCCGATCGTCCGGCGGGTGACGACGCGCGAGGTCGCGGTCTGGGTCGTTCTTCGACGAGCCGCCACCTGCGCGCTCCGGCTCTACGCCGCGCCGACCGGCGGCGCGCCGCTGGCGTCGGTCGAGGTGGCGACGGTGGCGATCGGCGAGGCGCTCCATCTCGGGCTCCTGTGGCTGCGTCTCGGCCCCTCGGAGCTGCTCCAGCCCAACCGGGTCTACGCCTACGACGTCACCTTCGACGGCGACGGGCTCGGCGCCCTCGGCCTCCTCGAGGACGGCGTGATCGGCGGCCATGCCCACAAGGCCCTGGGCTACGTCGCCGGCCACCGCCCGACCTTCGTGACCCCACCGCTGGCCGCCCACGAGCTGGTCTTGACCCACGGCTCGTGCCGGCGTCCGTACGCCCCCGGGCGCGACGGCCTGGTGGCCCTCGATCAGCTCCTCGAGCGCGGGCGGATCCCGAGCGCCGAGCACCCGCGGCCGCACTACCTGTTCCTCACCGGCGACCAGATCTACGCCGACGACGTCTCGCCCGAGCTCCTCGAGGTGCTGTCGCGCACCGGCGCCGACCTGATCGGGCGCGACGAGCTGGGCCGCCCCATCGAGCGGGTCCGGGTCGACGTCGGCGACGGCGCGAGCGCGCGGACGATCGCCGTGCCGGTCGACGAGCTGCACCTGCCGCCCGGGCGCCGGGCGCGCCTGATGACGCGGGCCGCTGGGTTCACCTCGAGCGACAGCCAGTCTCACGCCGTCGGCGTCGGCGAGCTCGTCGCGCACTACCTCCTGTCGTGGAGCAACGTCCTGTGGCCGACCTGGCGCGACACCGGGGACGGCAGCGACTGGAAGCGCCGCTTCGCCGAGCGCAAGGCCGACGTCCTGGCGTACCTGGAGGCCTGGCGCGACCGGGCGCGCGAGGTCGACCGCCGCGGCCCCGGCTCGACCTTCCGCACCAACCTCGCCGATCGCGTGCGCCGCCTCGACGGCGCCGCCCTGATCCCGAGCCGCCTGCGGCTCATCGAGGCCTGGGCGCGGCGCCCGGCCGCCGAGTGGGCCCAGCCGCCGCCGCTGCCAGCGTCGGACACCGAGGCCCAGACGCGCCTCGCGGACTGGTGGTCGTTCTGGGGCGCCGCGGCGCCCACGCCGACGCTCGCGCCCGTGGACGAGGCCCGCCACGCCCGCGAGCTGACCCAGCTCCGGGCCTCCCCGGCGGCCGATCTCGAGGCCCTCGCCAACCTCCTCACCCCGGCATGGTTCGCCGGCTGCGAGCACTACAAGCTGGCCTTCGATCACGGGCTCCCCGCGGGGGGCCCACCCGAGCTCGCGGCGATCGAGCTCGAGAGCGACTCGGTCGTCGGCCGACTCCGCCAGCTCCGCCGCTTCTACGAGGGTCTCCCCTACGTGCGCCGGGCGCTGGCCAACGTGTCGTGCTTGATGATGTTCGACGACCACGAGGTCACCGACGACTGGAACATCAGCATGGCGTGGGTCGCGCACACCGGCGCCAAGGCCCTGGGGCGCGACACGATCGCCAACGCGCTCGTGGCCTACGGCCTGTGCCAGGACTGGGGCAACCTGCCGGCGCGCTACGCCCCGGCGGAACCGCCCGCGGGCGAGCCGCGACGAGAGCAGCCCCACGAACGGCTCCTCCGCCTGGCGCAGGCCTTGTTCCGCGACGGCGATCGACCGCGCCCGGCCGGCCCCACCATCGACGCCCGCAGCCAGCTCGAGGCGCTGTTCGGGCTCGGCGCCCATGAAGCGCCGCAGCTCGACTGGCACTGGTCGCTCACCGATCCGAGCGCCGCGCCCTACGAGATCCTCTCGATCGACAACCGCACCCGCCGCGGCTACGAGACCCGCGAGGGCTCGCCGTCCGCCGTGTCCCGCGAGTCGCTGCCGGCGCAGCTCCCGACGACGGGCCCGGCGGGCTCCGAGCTGACGATCGTGATCGCGCCGCTACCGCCCATCGGCTTCGCGCCGATCGAGGAGCTGATCCAGCCCATCGTCAACCTGATCGAGGAGTACCGCGCGGATCCGCGGTTCGCCGAGTGGCGGCCCCGCCAGGACTTCCCCGACGTGCAGGTCGACTACGCCTACGGTCGCCTGGGCCGCGACCCGGAGCCGTGGTCCTTCGTGCCGCGCTCCTTCGAGGCGCTCCTCGCCCGCTTGTCGTCGCGCCGCGCGGTCGTGTTCCTGTCGGGCGACGTCCACTACGCGTTCTCGGCGCAGCTCACCTACTGGAAGGGCGCCGCCGGTGGGCTGGTGGCGAGCACGCGCTTCGCGCAGCTCACCTCGAGCGCCCTCCAGAACCAGCCCGGCGAACGCGAGACGTTGCTCATCCACATGGCCGGCGCGCAGCAGTTCGGATCCATCTTCACCGGCCCCTACGACCGCCTCGGGTGGGCGCGCGCCGACGCGAGCGGCCCGCCGTTCGACCGCGCCCGGGTGTCGCCGCGAGTGCGCCAGCTCCTCGAGCGCGAGCCGGTCCTGGTCCCGTCGCGGGCCCTGCCCGACGACGTCCTCGAGGATCTCTACCAGCGCCGGTGGCCGCGCGCGCCGGAGTGGGCGTGGCGCCTCACCCTCGCGAAGGACCTGCGGCCCGACGAGGTGCGCTACCGGGAGCTCCCGTCGGAGCGCCACCGCTGGGAGCTGCCGACCGCCGACGAGCTGGCGCGCGACCTGCCGCTCGGGATGCGCCGGATCCTCGACCACCACGCCTGGCACGCGACCCACGGCACGCCCCGCCGCGTGTTGTTCCTGTCGAACCTCGGCGTCGTGCGGTTCGCCGCGGCGCCGCAGCTCGCCGTGATCCACTCCCTCCATAGCTGGGATCGCGAAGGTGCCGGGCCGGGCGGCGGCCCCGCGATCCCGAACCGGCCGTGGCCCGAGGCCCTCCTGCCCGCGCAGGCCTACACCGAACACGTCATCTCCCTCGTCCCGGGCGACGAGCGCGCGCCGGACCAGCGTGAGGTCGCGCGGTCCTGAGGCGCCCCAAGGAGCCACCTATGAGATCCCGATCGATTCTTGGTGTGATGCGCGCCGCGGGCGCTTCGTGGGCGGCCGTGTTCGTGCTCCTCCTCGGAGGCTGCTACACGAGCCTCGGCGCCGGCGTCGGCGGCGGTCGGCGAAACGGCGAGCACAGCGTACGCGGCACCGGCTCGGTGGCGATCGGCGGTGCGCTCGACATCGGCGGAGCGAGGTTCGGGCTTGGCGCGGTGCCAGTTGGCCAGAGTCTCTCTTATGGGGCAGAGGCGCGGACCGAGATCTGCCTTCGCTCCTCCCCGGAGCCTGTGAGGTATGGCAGGGCCGTGCCGAGCTGTAGCGCCGATCTGAAGCGGACCACTCTCAACCTCCGACTCCACTGGCTTCCCGGCATGTATCTCCAGGACAAGCCAGTCGAGTATCCCAGTATCGCCGCATACGACACGGGCTTCTTCGTCGCCGTAGGCATCGGCCGCGATGGGCGAGACGCCACGCCCAGCGAGGTCGCCCGCGTGATCGAGTACGGGAACATCGCGACGGGGCTCTTCTATTCACAACGCTGGTTCGACGATCGCGACAGCGACTGGACCGCCGGGGTGTTTCTCGAGCTCTCCTTTCGGGGAGACATTCTGGCAGGCATCGCCGACGCAGCCATGCGCAAGCCGCACTAGCACCATGGCGAAGCTCACTGACCTGCCGAGAGCGCTAGCCCATGTGGCACGAGCCGTGCTCGGCCCGGTCCTACTGCACACGATCGCCCGGCAGAAACTGACCACCGCGCCACGCGTCGACCAGGGGGCCACTGTGGACGACGAACGACCCGCCATGGCTACTCATTCTCACACCACCTTGGAGGCTGCCACAATGACAACTGCATCCCGGCACCTCCGATCCACCTTCACACTGATCCCGCTCGTATGCCTGGGCCTTGCTACTGTTGGATCGGGCGCCTGCTATCATGGAGTTGGCCTGGGGCTTGGGGGCGGCCGGGTCGACAACAAGCAAGGTGTACGGGCAGCCGGAGGATTCTCTCTTGGCGGCGCCTACGACTTCGGCGCTGCGCGCGTCGGGATTGGAGCGGTCCCGATCGGCAACGGCTTCACCTACGGCGCAGAGGTCCGGGCAGAGCTGTGCCTCCGGTCACGCAACCCGGAGAGAGACCCACGCACTGGCCGTGGGCTAGGTCGCTGTGCGACCGACCGAGAGAGGAACATGCTCAACCTACGGGCTCATTGGTTGCCCGGCATGTATTTCGACGACGACCCGACCGAATACCCCGAGCGCATCGGCTATGACACCGGCCTCTTCGTGGCCCTCGGATACAGCATTGACCTAAGGGCCAGCCAGCCCTCTGATGACCTGCGCATCCGACAGTACGCGAATGCGGGCATAGGGCTGTTTTTCTCGCGCGACTGGTTCAACACTCGGAGCGGCGACTGGAGCGCGGGTGTCTACGCAGAGTGGTCAGCGCGATTCGATTTCGTTCAGGCCCTCGGCGATCTAGTCTCAAGGGGATCTCACTAGATTGGCAACATGATGAAGGTGACTGACCTGCCGAGAGCGCTGGTCCGCGTGGCACGTGACGTACAAGGAGCCGCCATGAACGACGAACCCATGACCGCACGCCCGACGCGACGACCGCTGCTCCGTGCGACCGCCTTCGTGGCATGCGCTGCGGCGCTCAGCGGGGGCTGCTACCAGAGCGTGAGCGCTGGGCTCGGCGGCGGCCGCATCAACAAGGAGCCAAGCCAGGGCAACGCCGGTGCCCTGGCGACCGGAGGTGCATGGGACTTCGGCCCGGCCCGCATTGGCCTTGGGTTCGTTGCTCTGGGCCCGGGGTTTTCGTATGGGCCAGAGGTGCGGACGGAGATCTGCCTGCGGTCGAGGAGACCGGAGAAGACGATCACGGGGACCCTACTTCCGAACTGCGTCTCAGACCTGATACGGGACACCTTGAACCTCCGGATCGCCTGGCTACCGAACTCCTGGTTCGAGAACTCGCCTGAAGATGCCCCCGAACTCGCGGGCTATGACAACGGCTTCTCGATACACCTGGGTCTGGGCCGCGACTTCCGGACGCCATATCCATCCAGCGTGGTCCGGACGGTCCAGTACTTCAACTTCAGCGCTGGGCTCTTCTACACCCAACGGTGGTTCGACGGCCGCAACAGCGACTGGATCGCAGGAGTATACGGCGAGGCCTCACTGCGTCTCGACTACCTGGAGCTATTCTCCGGCGCCGCGGCCCGGGGGCCGAACTGATCATGGCGAAGCTGACCGACCTACCGAGAGCGCTGGCCCGCGTGACACGAGACGTGCTCGGCCAGGTCCGCAGCTTGAGCTTGCAGCCGTGGGAGCTAGAGAACTTTGCGCAAGGTGTGCCGGCACCCCCGCCGGAGTTCTTCGCGCAGGTCGATGAGCTCTTGGGTCTTGAAGCTGC
The DNA here is from genome assembly GCA_018057825.1 of Kofleriaceae bacterium. Taxonomy (GTDB): domain Bacteria; phylum Myxococcota_A; class Polyangia; order Haliangiales; family Haliangiaceae; genus UBA2376. The sequence goes on from JAGPCY010000021.1 coordinate 15,357, forward strand.
GGGGCTCGATCTCGCCGACCTGCTCGAGATCCTCGACGGCCTACGGGATGCGTACGGCGCCGTCAGCGACCACGATCCGGCTGACCTGTTCGCCCGACTCTTCGGACCACTCCTGCTCTGTACGATGCGGGCCGATCCATCGTGGCGTCCGTCCTACCCGTTCGTCGCGGCGGTCCTCGCTGCCGACGATGCGCTCGCCGAACACAGCGCCAGTCGAATGCTGCCCGACCGCTACACTGCGCTGGCGCTTCGACTCTGGCGCGAAGCCGCCGGACAGCGGAGCACCGACATCAACCATCTCGCGACCTGGCTCACCCTGTCCGCGGTGGCCACAGCGTATCCCGTGATTCAATGGGGATGGGCGAAGCTGTCGAAGCGATTCTGGGAGGAACAACGGCCAGCCGACCTGAGCCTCGCCCTCGGCTGGGAGAGCGACCTGCCGCAACGGGACTCGGCGTTCGACGAGCCGGCGCGGCCGACGTCGACGTGGAGCGCGCAGCGAACCTTCTCCCTTCGCCGCGAAGGGAAGCCGGCGTTCGCGTTCGCCGACTACGACGAGGCCTCGACGGTCGACGCGCCGCGCGCAAGCGCCCGCCACTGGTCGATCGCCTGCGCGCCGTCGGCCGTCGAACACGCAGCCAATGCAGGAGAGCCACCAGGGCCGGCCCTCTGGTTCGCGTTTGATATCGCCGAGGGACTTGGCGATTGGCACTACGGCAACTGGTCGACTCGCCTACGAGGACACGGCAATGGTGTGCGTAGTATCCCGTTCGGAGAAGCGCGTACGGCGACCGCCGCCGGGGCCGGTCTCGAGTTCGAGGCGGTGTGGGCGCCAACCGTCGACGACGAGGTCGACCGCCAGCCTGACGCCGGCGACTGCTCGTTCACCGTCGGCGGCGTGGCGATCACGGCGTTTGGTGGCGGAGGGGTCGGGATCGGGGAGGCCGGGCCGGCGGTGGCGGCCGACGAAGCCGGGGTCGCGATCCGCCTGACCCGGGCCCGGCTGGCCCTGGCGCCGTCGAGCGCGCTGGCTCGCGCGATCCTGCGGGGCGGGCTCACGCTCGAGGCCGACCTCGGCCTGCGCCTCACGACCCACCGCGGCCTGGTGCTCGAGGGCTCCGGCGGGCTCGACCTGTACCTCGCCATCGAGCGCGCGATCGGCAACCGCTGGCTGGGCGCGTCGATCTCGTACCTGCGGCTGCGCCTCATCGTCGACAGCGGGCCCGCGGGGGCCGGGGTCACCGTCGAGGCGACCGCCGGGGTCGCGATCTCGATCTTCCGGGTGACGCTCACCCTCGAGGGCCTCGGCGCGCGCCTCGCGGTGCGCACCCGCACGCCCCGCGGCAACCTGCTCGGCATCGCCGACGTCGCCGGCGAGGTGATCACGCCGCCGACGTTTGGCCTGGCGATCGATTGGGGGCCGATCCGCGGCGGCGGGGTGTTCGCCTACGAGGCCGACCAGGATCGCTACTGGGGCGCCCTCGAGCTGGCCTGGGGCAAGCGCTGGGCGCTGCGCGGCGTCGGGTTCTGCGAGGGCCGCACGACCGGCGACGGCGCAACCGCGCGCACCCAGCACAGCCTGGTCGCGCTGGTCACCTGGGAGCGGACCTCAGTCTCGCCCGGGTTCGACCTGACCGGGGTCGGGGTGTTCGTCGGCACCCACCGGCGCGCCGACGGCGACGCCCTGCGCGAGGGCGTGGTCTCGGGCGCCCTCGACGCGCTCTTGTTCCCGCCCGACCCGGTCGGCCAGGCCCGGTCGCTGGTCGCCGCCCTCGAGCGGTTCTTCCCGGCGGCGGAGCCCGACGCCGACACCCACGTCGTCGGGGTGCTGCTCAAGCTGTCGTTCGCCGGCGGCCTGGCCAGCGCCCGCCTGGGCTTCCTCGTGCAGTTCGGCGCCGGCACCGTCAACCGCACCAAGCTGTTCGTCGCCTTCGCCGCCAAGCTGGCGCTGCGCGGCGCGCTGGCGCGGGTGGTCAAGCTGGAGATGGCCGGCGTCGGTGAGTACGAGGCCGCCACCGGCGACCTCGAGGTCCGCGCGCGACTCCGCAACTCGCGCCTGTGCGGCGCCAACCTGGACGGCGAGCTCCTGGTGTTCCGCGGCGACCCGCTCGGCGGCGCCGCCGCGCCGGCCGCGCGCACCGACCTCGAGGCCCTGGCCCGCCCCGGCACCGGCTGGTTCTTCAGCCTCGGCGGCTATCACCCGCGATGGTTCGACGGCAAGGGCCCGGGGCGAGCCCGGGTCGACCAGCGCATCGCGGTCACCGTCCACAAGGGCGACGCCTTGACGATGGAGTGGAGCGGCTACCTGGCGCTCACGCCGTCGGCGATCCACCTCGGCGCCCGGGCCCGGGTCGCGCTGTCGGCCGGCGGCTTCGGCATCGAGGGCCTGTGCGGCTTCGACGGCATGGTGACCTACGACTGGGACTTCGTCCTCGACGTCTTCGGCCAGGTTCGCCTCATCCTGTTCTCGCGCACGCTGTGCGACCTCGGGCTCGAGGGCACGCTGCGCGGCACCAGCCCGTGGTCGATCGCCGGGCGGGTCAAATACAAGATCCTGTGGTGGTCGGGCAGCAAGTGCTTCTCGCAGCAGCTCACCGACGACACCGAGCCGGCCCCGCCGCCGCCGTCGCTGGCCACCCAGGTGCGGACCGCCCTCGCCGAGCCGGCGGCCTACGCCGATGCGGCGCCCGGCGCGATCGCGTCGACCAAGCGCGAGCGGACCGGGCTGTGGGGCGCGCCGGAGCGCGGCCTGCGCGCGACCCAGACGATCGCGCCGCTCGGGGTCGCGGTGACCCGGCTGGGCGCGGTCCGCTTGCCGCGACCGACCGCCGCCGCGGTGACCTCGGTCGAGCTGGGCGGTGCGCCGTGGCCCCATCGCGCGGTGACCGCGGCCTTCGCGCCCGGCACGTTCTTCGACCTGACGACCGCCCAGGCCTTGACGGCGCCGGCCGCCGAGACGCTCGACGCCGGCTTCGAGGTCGCCCACGACGCGATCGCGGTCGGCGGCGAGCAAGAGGCGATCGCCCGCTACGACGCGATCACGATCGACCGCGGCCAGACCGCGGCCGCGCCGCGGCCGCGCGAAGTGGTCGGGTTGCCCCCCGAGGTCCACCTCGCCGAGCTGGCCAGGCGGGCGCCGCCACCGCCGCCGCCGCGACAGGTCAGGGTCGCGCCGGCCGAGTACGCGCGCCCAGGCGTCCCTGCCCGCGGGCGCTTCGCCACCCTGGCGGCCACCGGGGCGCCGCTGCGCCGAGCCCGCGCGGGGGTCGCGTGAGCCACCGCTTCGTCTCCTGGCTACGGGTCGGCATCGGTGCGGTGCCTGGGCGCACCGTCGTCGGCGATCACGCCGAGCTGCGCCTGCGGGTGTCGGTCGACGGCGTCGCTGGGCCGACCCGAGCCGTGACGCTCCACGGCCCCGGCGACTGCGCCGGCCTGGCCGGAGACGCCATCCTCCGCCGCGAACCGCCCCCCAACGCGGTCGGGGTGTCGCCGACCGGCTTCGCCGCGCTCGAGTTCGTCGCCGCCGATCTGCCGTGGCGGCTGACGCCGACCGAGCCGGCGACCGGGCAGCTCACGCCGTGGCTGGCGCTCGCGGTGGTCCCGGCGACCGCGCGCTTCGCCCGCGCCGATCCGCGGACGTTGCCGGTCTTGACCGTCGACGCCGTCGAGCTGCCGCCGATCGCGTCGATCGCGACCTGGGCCCACGTCCAGCTCGACGACGACGAGGTCGGCGCGCCGCTCGCCGAGGTCCTCCGGGCCAACCCGGAGCGCGCGCGTAGCCGGCTCCTCGCCGCCCGCCGCCTGACGCCGCGGACCCGGTACCGCGCGTGCCTGGTGCCGACCTTCGAGGCCGGACGCCGCGCCGGCCTGGGCCAGCCGATCGGCGACGCTGGCGTGGCGCCGGCGTGGACCGACGGCGCGGTCGCGGTCGAGCTGCCGGTCTATGACACCTGGGAGTTCGAGACCGGCGAGGTCGCCGACTTCGAGACCCTGGCGCGCGGCGTGCGGCCCGTCGCGGCCGCGCGCTGGGCGACGCCGCGTCTCCTCGACACCAGCGCGGTCGGCGGCGTGACCCCGGCGACGCGCTACGGGTTCTTGCGGCCGCCGGGCGCCACCGACGCGCTCCCCGACGCGGCCGCCATCGGCGTGGCGCTCGAGGCGGCGATGACCGGGCCCGGCGCCGCGACCCCGCGCGTCGGGCCGCCGCGCTACGGCGCGATCACCACCGGCCACGAGCCGGTCGGCGACGAGCCGCCGGTCACCGCGCCGCGACCGAGCTGGTGCGATCAGCTCAACCGCGATCCGCGCCTGCGGCTGTTCGCGGCCGCGGGCGCCGAGTTGGTGCGCCGCGAACAGGACGCGCTGGTCGACGAGGTCCAGCGCCAGCTCGGCGACGCCACGCGCGCCGACGAGCTGCGCCGCGGCGCAGCGCTGGCCGAGGTCCTGGCCGAGCGGCTCCACGAGCGCCACGTCCGCTCACGACCGCCGGCCCAGGCGATCGCGGCCTTCGCCCGCGGCGTCGGCGCGTCGCGCCCGCTCGTCGACGTGACCGCGCCGGCCTGGCGTCGGTTGCGGCGGCCCCTCGGTCCGCTGGCCCGTGGCCGCGCCACCGCCGGCCCGGCGATCGCCCGGATCGGCGCGGATCTCGATCCGGAGCCGCCTGTCCCACGGGTCGTCGGGCTCACCACCGTGCGCTCGGCGGAGCTGGCGATCCGCCAGGTCGCGCCTCCGCCGCGCCCGCCGCGCCCACGCCCACCCCGCCCACCGCCCGGGGACGAGTCCGGCTGGCCGCCGTCCGACGAGCCACCGGTGGCGGAGCCGTCGCCGCTGTCCGACGCGCGGGTCGCGGAGCTCCGCCTGGCGCTGGCGGCCCGCGCCGCCCGACCGCCGGCCCTGTACGCCCGCCCGACCGTCGCGGTCCTCGACGTGGCGGCGGCGGCCGCGCCGCTGTTCGCCCGCGATCCGGCGGCGCCGATCCGCGCCCTGGCCGAGGCCCAGATCGTGACGGCCTCGCCCAGCCCCGGCCGCCCGGCGCCCACCCCGGCGGTGACGTCGTCGCTGGCCGTGGTCGAGGCCCTGGCGGCGCTCGATCGCGCGCGCTTCGCGCCCGGCGCCGACGCCATGCCGCCGTCGACGGTCTCGGTGCTCGAGCTCGATCGCGCCGCGGTCGCCGCCGCCGTCGTCGGCGCCAACCACGAGCTGGCCCGCGAGCTGGCGTGGCGACGGTTGCCCTTCGACCCGCGGGCCACCGCGATCCGAGGCCTGTGGCGCCGCGGCGACGGAGCGGCCCCGCCGATCACCTCCTGGACTGGACCGCTCGGCGCCAGCCTGCCGGCCACCGCCACGGTGTTCGTGCTCCGCAGCGAGCTGGTCCGCCGGTTCCCCGACGCCATCTACGCGCTCGCACCGGCCGTCCCCGACCGCGAGCGTCATCGCGTCCCGGGGCCCACCCTGCGCCTGCCGGTCTTCCGCTTCGACCTCGGCGCCGACCTGGTCTGCGTCGGCTTCGCCGACGAGCTGGCGTCGCTGGGCCGCGACCTCGGCACCTACCTCGTGATCCTCGAGGCGGTCGGCGCAGCCCGCTTCGGCCTCGACGCGGCGGCCAGCGACGGTCCGCCCGCCTGGGTCAACCTGTCGTGGGACGCGGTCAGCGCGGATCCGTACCTGCGGCTGGCGCCGCCGCCGAGCGGGACCTGGCCGAGCAAGCCGCGCTGGGCCGGTGGCGCCGCGGCGATGGCGGCGATCACCGAGCGCCCGGCGGTCCGTCTGGCCCTTCACCTCGACGAGCTGGTGCCCTGATGGTGCGTCCGACCGATCACGCGATCCCCCCCGACGAGGTCGCCCCGGCGACCGCGGCGACCGCCGCGCCGCCCCTGGCCGACGGCGCCGCCCCGGCGATCCTCCTGCCGGTCCGGCTCGAGACCCGCTGGTTCGAGGTCGGCTCGCCGACCGAGCTCGAGCTGCGGGTGCGGATCTTCCCCGACGAGCTCCACGTCCCGGCCGACGATCACGACGCGCCCACCGCCCACGAGCGCGCCCTGGCGATCGCGTGGTGGCAAGCCCGCGACGCGGCGCCCGACGGCGACGCGGTGGCCGCCGCCTGGCAGGCCTTGGTAACCGCGGCTCGCCCCGGTCGCGCCGCCTGGCTGACCCGCACCTTCGCGCCGCGCGCGACCACCCCGCCGACCCAGCCGCCCGACTTCCCGCCCCTGCCGCCCGCGTCGCCGCCCGCCGGCGTGAGGGCGCTGCCCGACCGCTGGCACGTCGTCGGTCGCCGCGCCGAGCAGACGGTGTTCACGGCGACCACCGCGCCGGTGCGGCCGGGCCTCCGCGCGACCCCCGATCCCGCCGACCAGCCGAGCGCGAGCGATCGGCCCGCGGTCGGCGCGCAGCTCGACTGGCTGACCGCCTATCCCGACGCGGTCGCCGCCGGGATGGCGGTGTCGATCCGGGTCGCCCGCGTCGACGCCGAGGCCCTCGACGAGCTGATCGTCGTCGGGCTGGCCACCACCGCCGGCGCCGAGTCGACCGCGCTGGCCGAGCTCCTGGCCGCCCACGGCCGCGCCGGTGAGCTGGCGCTGGTCGCCGATGACGCCGCGACCAACCACACCGCCGAGGTCCGCGCCGCAGCGCCGGCGCTCGCCGCCGGGACGATCGCCGCCGCCGGCAGCGCCCTGGCCGAGCTGACCTCGGCGCTGGGCGTCCCCGCCGAGGCCACCCGCGACGCGGCCCGCGACGACCATGGGCGCGACGCGGTCGCCCGGGCCATGGCAACCCTGATCTGGCCGACGACCTGGGGCCACTTCCTCGCCGCGATGGTCGGCGCCCCGGCCACCGCGGTCGAAGCCGCTCGCCGCCTGGCCCTCGACCACCTCCGCCCCGACGGGCGCTGGCCGATCCTGCGGGTCCGCGATCAGCCCTACGGCGTCCTCGCGGCGACCGCGCCCAGCCGCTGGCCGGCGACCGCGCCGGGCGCCACCCTGGCCGGACTCCTCGACGAGCTACGCCGGCGCTGGCGGCCGCTCTTGGCGGGCGCGCCGCGCCTGGACGACGGCGGCGATCTCGATCGCGCCCTGGTCGAGGTCCTGCGCCGCGGGCCGCGCTCGGTCGGCTGGGCCGCGCGCCCCGCCTACGGCCAGGAACCGGCGGCCGTGCTCCTGGCCGATCGCACCGGGGCGTCGCTGGCCACCGTCTACCAGGGGCTCGACCGCGCCCGCGCCCGGCACCGCACCTCCCTCGATGCGATCGCCGCCCGCACCCCGATGTCAGGTCCGCTGCCCGAGCTGGTCTTCGAGGCCGCGCCGCTGCGCGTGCGGGTGCCGCCGGTGGCGCCACCATCGGCCGATCGCGACCGCCCGCTGACCGACAACTACCTGGCGGTCCTCGGCGACCCCGCGACCAGCGCCGCCACCCTGCGCGCGCACGCGATCGCCGGCGCGGGCCCGCGCCCGCTGCTGTACCTCCTGGCCCGCCACGCGGTCCTGTCGGCCTGGGCCGCCGGGGCCGATCGGATCCTCAAGACCCGCGGCCAGGCCACGGTCGGCAGCCTGTGGGATCGGGTCGCGAGCGCCGGGCTCGACGGCGCGCGCGGCGATGACCTGGACGGGCTGCGCGCCGCCGCGCGGACCCTGGCCGGCCGCCCCGTCGGCGAGCTCGAGCGCCTCCTGGCCGGCTACCTCGACGCGGCGTCGCATCGGCTCGACGCCTGGGTCGCCGCGCTGGCGACCGAGCGCTTGGCCGACCAGCGATCGGCTCGGCCGCGCGCCGCGTGGCTCGGCGGCTGGGCCTGGCTCGATCGGCCTCGCCCCGGACGATCCGCGCGGCCGTCGGCCGACGGCTACGTCCACGCCCCGAGCCTGGCGCAGGCGCGCAGCGCCGCGGTCCTTCGCGCCGCCTTCGACGCCCACCAGCACGATCGGATCGGCCCATCGCTGGCCCTCGACCTGACCGCCGAGCGGGTCCACGCCGCCCGCGCCCTCCTCGACGACCTGCGAGCCGGGCGGTCGCTGGCGCGGAGCCTCGGCCTGTGGATCGAGGCCTGGCTCACCGACCACGGCCAGGGCGGGCAGATCGGGCCGCTGCGGCTCGCGGTGGCCGAGGCCAGCCCCGGCGTCGACGCCCGCGCCCTGCCGCTCGACGGCGTGCGGGCCTTCCGGCGCTGGAACCGGCCGGCCCCGCTCGACGACGTCGATCCCCGCCTGGTGGCGGCGCTGCGCGACCGGCTCGACGCGGTCGCCGATCTACTCCTCGCCGACGGCGTCCACCACGCGGTCCACGGCGACGGCGTGCGCGCTGGCCTGGCCCTCGACGCCCTCGAGCGCGGCGACGGGCCGATCCCTGAGCCGCAGCTCGACCGCGCCGTCGTCGACGGGCCGCATCGGCGGTGGCGGGTCGTGCTGGCCCTCGCGGCTGGGCCGAGCTGGCCCGGCACTGCGAGCTGCGCGCGCGCGATCGCCGCGCCGCGCCTCGACGCCTGGGCTGCGTCGGTCCTCGGCGCCCCGACGGCGCGGACCTTCCGCTTCACCGCCGGCGACGGTCCGCCGCGCGAGCTGACGCTGGCCGACCTCGGGCTGTGCGCCCTCGACGTCGCCCTGACCGTCGCCGCCGCAGGCCTCGACGGGCTGGCCGCGCTGGCCGCCGCGCGCCTGGGCGTGAACGCCGCGCCAGTCGCGGCGGTCGCGACCGAGGACGGCGACCTCCTGGCGCTGCTGGCCGCCGCGGTCGGCGCGGTGATCCGCGCGGCGCGCCCGCTGGCCGCCGGCGACCTCGGCGCGACCTCGACCGCCGCGCCGCCGCCCCCGGCGACCGGCGCGCTCCTGGCCGCCCTCGCCGACGACGATCCGGTCCGCGCCGCGGCGCTGGTCGGGCTGCCGCCGCTGGCCCACGACCCCGACGCGCTGGCCGGCGCCGTCGCCGCGCGGCGCGCCCTGGCCGCGACCGCGCCGTGGACCGCCGCCATGGGCGCGGAGGCCGCGCCGCCAGCGCGCGCCGCCGCCCACCAGACCACCGCGGTCGCCGACGCGCCGCCGCTCATCACGTGGCTCGCCGATCTGGCGCGGGTCCGGCCGCACCTCGATCCCGTCGAGCTGCTCGCGCTGCTCGCCCCCCACGCAGTCGCCAGCCAGCGCCGACGCACCGACGACGGCGTCGCGCTGGTGGTGGTCGGCACCGGCACGCTCGACGACGAGCTGGTCGTCCTCGACGACTGGACCGAGATCGCGCCGGCGCCGACGGCCACCACCGGCGTGGCCCTGCCGTTCGACGCGCCCCGCGCCCAGCCGCCCCAGACCATCTTGCTGGCGGTCGCGCCGCCCGAGCGATCGTGGACCGTCGAGCTCCTCGCCGCCACGATCGCCGAGACCGTCGAGGTCGCCCGGCTGCGCGCGGTCGAACCGGCGCGCTTCCACGATCAGGTCCTGCCGGCCATCTACCTGCCCGACGATCCCGCCGAGACCGTGGCCGCGGTCGACCTGCGCGCGGTCGCGGTCCAGCTCCCGGAGGTCGCGCCGTGAGGCTGCCGGTGTGGACCCGCCTCGAGCCCGAGGCCGCGGCCGACGACGTCGGCGCCGGCCTGGCCGCACCGGCCGCCGATCCGGCCTGGCTCCTGGCCCGGCAGTGGCAAGTCGGCGAGCTGACCGCCGAGGACGCCGCGTCACCGGTCGCCGTCGAGGTCACCTGGACCCAGTTCCCGATCGACCAGATCGTGCTCGGCGGCGTCGCGCGCCGCTTCGAGGCGACGGTCCCGCTCGAGGCGATCCTCGAGCCGGAGCCGGCGGTCCAGCCGAGCTGGCGGACCCGCCTCACCGCCGGCGCCGCCCTGCGCGATCGCCTGAGCGCCGCCGGGGCATCCGTCGTGGTGCCGGCGAAGCTCGCGCCCGACGCCGTCGACGATCCCGTGGCGCGGGCCCTGGTCCGCGGGCTCGGCGGCCGCGCGCTCGACGGCGAGGCCGCCCTGACCGCCCTGACCCGCGACCCCACCGGCGCCACGCTCCTGACCGCCCTGGCCGCGCCGATCACCGCCGCGACCACCGCCGCGGTCACCGCGTGGGCGACCTGGTATCGCGCGCGCACGAGCCGCGCCGCGCCGAGCGCGTGGACCGCCGAGCGCGCCGCCTACCAGGCCCACCTCACCGTCACCACCGACGCCGGCCGCTGGGCGCTGGTGGCGGACGCCTACCGCGGCGGGCGCTTCGACTGGGCCGAGCTGCGCGCCGAGCCGCGCCCGCTCGATCGACCGCCGACCCCCGTCCACGGTCAGGCCGCGCTCCTGCCGGCGCCGATCAGCTTCCGCGGCGGGCCGGCCCGGCGGTTCTTCGAGTTCGAGGACGCCGCGATCGACTTCGGCGGACTCGGCGAGAGCGTCGACGAGCTGGCGTCGCGCCTGCTGGTCGAGGTCGCGCTGGTCTACGGCGGCGACTGGTTCGTCGTGCCGGTCGAGCTGCCGGTCGGCGGGCTGTGCCGCCTCGATCGCGTCGCGGTCCGATCGACCTTCGGCGAGGTCACCGCGATCGCCGCGCCCCGCGCCGGCGAGCCGTGGCGCGCCTTCACCCTGGCCGCGCTGCCGGAGTTCTTGCCCATCCTGCCCACGGTGTCGCGGTCGCTCGAAGGGCCACTCCTCGAGCAGGTGGCGGTGGCCCGCGACGAGGGGGCCAACCTGGCGTGGCTGATCGAGCGCCGGGTCGCCGACGGTCTCGATCGTGGCCAGCCGCTGGCCGCGCCGCCCGCGCCCGCCGCGCCCGCCCCGCCCGCCCTCGATCGCTACCGACCCATCGCGCCCCCGCCCGCGGGCTGGCGACCGTGGGTCCAGCGCGGCGACGTGGTCGTGCCGGCGGGCCTGCCGACGCCGCTGCCGCCGCCGCGGACCGCGCTGGCCGCGACCTTCACCCGGATGCGCGCCGCCGACCTCGGCCGCGACGGCCTGATGCTCGAGCGCCGCTGGCAGGTCGCGATCGCCGGCGACGGCCAACCGCGAGCCTGGGTCGAGCGCCGGCAACGTCCGGGCGCCGGTGACCTGCCGAGCGGGCTCGGCTTCGACGTCGTCGATCGCGCCGCCGACCCGCCGTGACGATCGGCGACCGCGGGTCGCGATCTCGCCGCGAATGGCCGGCGCCGCGGCTTTCATCGCCGGCGTCCTCGGGCTAAACACGAGGGCCACGCGGCCGGCGTTCGTCGTCGGTCCCGGCTACCCCGAGAACCCGCGATGTCCGACCCCGCCACCGCCTCCAACATCACGCCGATCGCCATCGAACAGGAGATGCGCTCCTCGTTCATGGACTACGCGATGAGCGTCATCGTCGCCCGCGCGCTGCCCGACGCGCGCGATGGCATGAAGCCGGTGCACCGCCGGATCCTGTTCGCCCAGAAGGGCCTGAACAACGTCTGGAACCGGCCGTACCTGAAGTGCGCCCGCGTGGTCGGCGACGTCATCGGCAAGTACCACCCGCACGGCGACGCCTCGGTCTACGACGCCCTGGTCCGCATGGCCCAGGACTTCTCGATGCGCTACATGCTCGTCGACGGCCAGGGCAACTTCGGCTCGGTCGACGGCGATCCGCCGGCGGCCATGCGGTACACCGAGTGCCGGATGGCCAAGATCGCGAGCGAGCTGCTCGCCGATCTCGACAAGGAGACCGTCGACTGGCAGCCGAACTACGACGACAAGGAGCTCGAGCCCACGGTCCTGCCGACCAAGGTCCCGAACCTGCTCCTGAACGGCGCCACCGGCATCGCGGTCGGCATGGCCACCTCGATCCCGCCGCACAACCTGACCGAGATCGTCGGCGGCGTCCTGGCCCTGATCGCCCGCCCTGACCTGCCCGATGACGAGCTGTTCAAGCTGATCACCGGCCCCGACTTCCCGACCGGCGGCATCATCCAGGGCCGGGCCGGGATCCTGTCGGCGTTCAAGACCGGGCGCGGCTCGGTGGTCGTGCGCGGCCGGGCCACCGTCGAGGAGATCCGCAAGGATCGCCAGGCGATCGTGGTCACCGAGCTGCCGTACATGGTCAACAAGGCGCGGTGGATCGAGAACTGCGCCGATCTGGTCCGCGACAAGCGGCTCGAGGGCATCTCCGACATCCGCGACGAGAGCGACCGCACCGGCATGCGGGTGGTGTTCGAGCTCAAGCGCGACGCCAACGAGCAGGTGATCCTCAACAACCTATACAAGGCGACCGCGCTGCAGAGCTCGTTCGGCGTCAACATGCTGGCGATCGTCGACGGTCGCCCGGTGGTGCTGACGCTGCGGCGCGCGCTCCAGGTGTTCATCGAGCACCGCCGCGACGTCGTCACCCGCCGGACCCTGTTCGACCTGCGCGAGGCCAAGGCCCGGCGCGAGATCGTCGAGGGCCTGGGCCTGGCGGTGATGAACATCGACCGGGTGATCGAGATCATCCGCGGCTCGAAGGACACCGACATCGCCAAGGAGCGGCTGATGGCCGAGCGCCTGGGCGGCCTGGACGGCTTCCTCGAGCGCGCCGGCCGCCCGCCCGCCGAGGTCGAGGCCGCCCGCGCCACCGGCTTCGTGATGCTGTCGGCTCGCCAGGCCCAGGCGATCCTCGACATGCGCCTGGGTCGCCTGACCGGTCTCGAGCGCGAGAAGCTCGAGGCCGAGTACCGCGAGCTGTGGGCGCTGACCGACTACCTCGAGGGCCTCCTGGCCGACGATCACAAGCTGATGGCGGCGATCGTCGATGAGCTGCGCGCGATCAAGGATGAATTCGGCGACGAGCGCAAGACCGAGATCGCCGAGGCCGAGGGGGAGATCCTCACCGAGGCCCTGATCACCGAAGAGGACATGGTGGTCACCCGGACCCGCCTGGGCTACGTCAAGCGGACCCCGCTCAAGGAGTACCAGGCCCAGGGCCGCGGCGGCCGCGGCATCACCGGCGCGGCCCAGGGCGGCGACGACGACTTCGTCGCCGACATGTTCGCCGCCTCGACCCACGATCACCTGCTCCTGTTCACGTCCAAGGGCCGGGCCTACCACAAGAAGGTCTACGAGCTGCCCGAGGGTGCGCGCACCGCCAAGGGCAAGCCCTTCGTCAACGTGGTCGAGCTGCAGGGCGGCGAGGAGGTGGTGGCGATGCTGCCGCTCAAGGAGTTCTCCGAGGACCGCTTCGTCTTCCTCGCGACCGAGAGCGGCACGGTCAAGAAGACCGAGCTGACCGCGTTCGAGAAGATCCGGGTCACCGGCATCCGCGCGATCTCCCTCGACGACACCGACCGCCTGGTCTCGGTCGCGATCACCAGCGCCGGCCACGACGTGCTCCTGACCTCGGCCAAGGGCCTGGCGGTGCGGTTCCGCGACGACAAGGTCCGGCCGATGGGGCGCGACGCCGGCGGCGTGCGCGGCATGAAGCTCGGCACCGGCGATCGCCTGGTCGGGATGGTCGCCTTCGAGCGCGACAGCGCGGCCACGCTGATCACGGTGTGCGCTCGCGGCTACGGCAAGCGCACCGCGCTGGCCGACTACCCGACCAAGAACCGCGGCGGCAAGGGCGTCATCACGATCAAGACCACCAGCCGCAACGGCCTGGTCGCCGCGGTCCGCATCGTCGCCGCCGACGATCACCTGATCCTGATCAGCGACAAGGGCAAGATCATCCGCCTGCGGGTCAAGGACATCCCGACCCAGGGGCGGGCCACCCAGGGCGTCCGGGTCATGCGCCTCGACGACGGCGAGAGCGTGGCCGCGATCGAGCGCCTGGCCGACCCGGCCGAGGAGAGCGGCATCGAGGAGGGGGCGCCGATCGAGGCCGCCGACGACGGGGACACCGTGCCGATGGAGGCCGGTGAGCTCGAGGGCGAGGGCGACGGCGAGGGTGACGACGGCGACGACGACGAGGCCGACGACGACGGCGAGGCGTAGGACCTCGCCACAGAGGATCTGAACGGTTGGAGGCGGCGCTCCCTCGCCGAGGGCGGCGTTACACCTCCTCGAGGTCCGGTGCGTCGCCCGTCGTCGGTACGCCTTGCCCCTGGAGCGCCAGGACGCCGCGGACGGATCACCCGGTCGGCGCACTGGCACGGCCGCGTGCCCTGGTGGCGCCCCGCCGCTGACGCCGTGGCGCGCCCAGCCGCGGGGTCGCCCGGTGCGCGTCAGTGGTGATGGTGCGCTGGTCGCGGTGGGTGCGCGCCGCCGGCCTGGGCGAGGTCCCACGCCTCGGCCCACGCGACGATCGCGGCGAGGTCGTCGCCCTGGACCACCCCTGGTCGCCCCGCGGGCATCGTCGGCTTGCCGCCGCCGACGCCGAGCACCGCCCGGATGACGCGCCCGAGCTCGTCGGCGTGGTGACCACCGAACGGGTACGTGGTCATGTCGAAGTGACCGAGCTTCTTCGCCGTCGCCTGGCGGCCGCCGCGCTGGTGGCACCGGCCGCAGTGTCGTTCCAACACCGGCCGGGCCGACCGATAGGCCTCGGTCTCGGCGGCCAAGAGGTCGACCCTGACCTGCGCGGCGTCGGTCGGCGGGGCGGGTGGCGGCGCGTCGGGTAGCGGCGCGTCGACGTGGGGCAGGTGGTCGCGGTCGGCCTCGGCGTCCGCCGGCGCGACCGCGCCGTGGTGATCGGGATCGTGGTCGTGGCCGTGCTGCGTGCCGTCGCCCGCGGCGACCGGCGGCGCGGCGGCCTTGCCGCCGCAGCCAGCGATCACGACGCTCGCCATCAGCGCACCCAGCGTGCGACCGGGCGCGCCAGGTCGGGTCACGGTGCGACCTCCAGCTCGCCCATCATCCCGCGCTCGGCGTGCTCGAGGATGTGGCAGTGGAACATCCAGCGCCCCGGGTGGTCCTCGAGGCGGGTCCGAATCGTCACGGTGCGCCCGGCCGGGATGTTGATCGTGTCGCGCCAGGCGACGTCGGCGACCGGCGCCAGCAACTGGAAGCGGAAGCCGTGGAGATGGAACGGATGATCCATCTCGGTGGCGTTGACGATCGACCAATCCTCGACGTCGCCCAACCGCCCGGCCAGCGGCGTGATCATCGGGAAGGTCTCGCCGTTGATCGAGAACGTCGGGGCGCTGTGGCTGCCGCGCTCGTCCAACCGCAGCTCGCGCCGCACCGTCGCCACCGGCAGCGCGGCGATGCTGGCCAGGGTCGCGGGCAACGGCGGGGTCGCGACCGGCGCCGCGTCGTCGTTCAGCTGCTGGAAGATCGTCGCCGCCGGCTTGCCCCCGGTCCCGTGGCCGCGGTCGTAGGGCAACGTCTGCCAGGCCAGGCCATCCCCGGCGGCGCCGCTCGCGGTCACGAGCACGTCGGCGCGCTCGCCCGGCACGAGCAAGACCTCGTCGACCTCGCGCGGCGCTGGCAGTAGGCCGCCGTCACTCCCGATCAGGGTCAGGCGGTGGCCAGGCAGCGCCAGCCGAAAGTACCGCGCGTTGGCGGCGTTGATGAAGCGGAAGCGATGCCGCCCGCCGCGCGTGACCGAGGCGATCGGGTGGGCGCGCCCGTTGGCGAGCAGCAGGTTGCCCTGCCGGCCGACCATCGACTGCATCGGGTCGACGTCGGCGATCTCCCAGTCGTCGGTGATCAGCAGATCGTCGAGCATGACCACCCGATCGGTGGTGGTGACGGGCTCGTCGGGGCCCCGCACGACGAGCGCGCCGTAGAGCCCACGCTCGACCTGGACGTCGGAGCGCACGTGCGGATGAAACCAGAAGGTGCCCGCGTCCGGCACGACGAACTCGTAGATGAAGGTCGCCCCGGGGGCGATCGGGGCCTGGGTCGCCTCGACCCCGTCCATCGCCGACGGCACCCGCACGCCGTGCCAGTGGATGGTCGTCGCCTCGGGCAGCGCGTTGGTGAAGCGCACGCGCACCGTGTCGCCGACGTTCGCCTCGATGCGCGGGCCCGGGAGGCTCCCGTCGTAGGTCCACATCGACGTCACCCGGCCCGGCGCCAGCTCGATCGGCGCCACCCGGGCTTCGAGCACGACCTCGACGACGGTCGGCGCCGGATCGCGGTCGACCGCGGGCACGGTCTCGAACCGGCCGGCCGAGGGCGGCACGTCGATCACGTCGGGGATCGTGGCCTGGTGGCCCGCGCACCCCACGAGGAACGCGGCCGAACACATGAAGACGCGTGAGTGGTACATCGAACCTCCAGGCATCACGGGAGAGCTTCCGGTTTCGGGGTCGCGAAGTCGAGAGAAGACGTCGGGGGCGCCGGGGTCGGCGGGCCGTCCGGCAGGCTCCGGCCCCGCCACAGGTAGTAGATCGGGGGGTAGACCAGCAGCTCGAGGACGAAGCTGGTGACCAAGCCACCGACCATCGGCGCGGCGACCCGCTTCATCAGGTCGGCGCCGGTCCCGATCGACCACATGATCGGCAGGAGGCCGAGCATGGCCGCACACACCGTCATGGCCTTGGGCCGGACCCGCTTGACCGCGCCATGGATGATCGCCTCGGTGAGGTCGCCCCGGGTCCGGAGCTGGCCGGCGCGCTGGCGCTCCTCGATCGACAGATCCAAGAACAGCAGCATGAACACGCCGGTCTCCGCGTCGAGGCCGAGCAGCGCGATCATCCCGACCCACACCGCGATCGACAGGTTGTAGTCGAGCAGGTACACCAGCCACAGGGCGCCGATCGCCGAGAACGGGACGGCCAGCATCACCAGGCCAGACTTGAAGACCGACTTGGTGTTCACGTACAGGAGGAAGAAGATCAGGACCAGGGTCAGGGGCAGGACCAGCTTCAGGCGCTCCTTGACCCGCAGCATGTTCTCGTACTGGCCGCTCCACAGCATCGCGTACCCGGGCGGCAGCGTCACCGACGTCGCGACCGCCCGCTTGGCGCGCTGGACGTAGCTGCCGATGTCGACCTGGTCGGTGTCAAAGTCCACGTAGACGTAGCCGGCCAGCAGGCCGTTCTCGTCGCGGATCATCGCCGGCCCCTGGGTCAGGACGATGTCGGCGATCTCCTCCATCGGGATCTGGCCGCGCCCCCCCGGCAGCGGTAGCAAGACCCGCCGTAGCGCCGGCAGATCCTCGCGGTAGTCGCGCGCGTAGCGGACGTTGATGCCGTAGCGCTCCCGGCCCTCGATCGTCACCGACTGGTTGTCGCCGCCGACCGCGGTCATGACCATCAGGTTGGCGTCGTCGATCGTGAGCCCGTAGCGCGCCAGGCGATCGCGCTTGAGCACGAAGTCGAGGAAGTAGCCGCCGGCGACGCGCTCGGCGAACGCGCCGCGGGTGCCCGGGACCTTGGCCAGGGTCGCCTCGACCTCCTTGGCGACCCGCTCGATCGTCGCCAGGTCAGCGCCGAGGATCTTGACCCCGACCGGCGTGCGGATGCCCGTCGACATCATGTCGAGCCGCCCCTTGATCGGCATGGTCCAGGCGTTCGAGATGCCCGGGAGCTGCAGCGCCCGGTTCATCTCGTCCTCGAGCTGGCCGTGGCTGATGCGGTCATCCCAGAACGGCCGCAGCACCGACTTGACCCAGCCCGGCGCCCACGACGAGTACCAGCGCGGCCGGGTCCTCCACTGATCGCGTGGTCGTAGCACGATCGTGGTCTCCATCATCGTGAACGGCGCCGGATCGGTCGAGGTGGTGGCCCGGCCGGCCTTCCCGAAGACCCGCTCGACCTCGGGGAACGACCGCAGGATCTGGTCTTGCAACTGCAGCGCCCGCTGGGCCTCGGCCACGGACATGCCCGGCTGCACCGCCGACGGCATGTACAGGATCGTCCCCTCGCGCAACGGCGGCATGAACTCGGAGCCGAGCCGCCGGTAGACCGGGATGGTCGAGGCCACCAGGCCGAGCGCGACCGCGATCGTCAGCCACGGGTGGCGCACCACGAACCGACACGGCCGCTCGTACAGCCAGTGCAGGACCCGGCTGATCGGGTGGCGCTCCTCGCTGCGGTAGCGCCCGACCACGATCGCCGTCGCCAGCCACGCCAGCCAACGTGGCCGGAAGCGATACGGATCGACCCGGGCGAACAGCATCCGCAGCGCCGGGTCGAGGGTGATCGCCAAGACCGCGGCGATCGCCATCGTCAGGTTCTTGGAGAAGGCCAGCGGCTTGAACAGCCGGCCCTCCTGGTCGACCAGCGTGAAGATCGGCAGGAACGCGGCGGCGATGACCAGGAGGGAGAAGAACACCCCCGGCCCGACCTCGGTGAGCGCGGCCAGCCGGACCTCGTGGAAGTCGCCGCGGCGGCCGCCGGCCTGCCAGTGGTAGATCTTGTTGTAGGCGTTCTCGACCTCGACGATCGCACCATCGACCAGCACCCCCGTCGAGATCGCGATGCCGGCCAGCGACATCAGGTTGGCGTTCATCCCCATGAGCTTCATCGGGATGAACGCGAGCCCGACGCTGATCGGGATCGTGATGATGGGCACCAGCGACGATGGGAAGTGCCAGAGGAACACCAGGATGATCATCGAGACGATCAACATCTCCTCGATCAACTTGGCCGTGACCGTATCGATCGCTTGCTCGATCAGCTCGGACCGATCGTAGGTCGTCACCACCTCGACCCCGGCGGGCAACGACGGCTGCAGCTCGGCCAGCCGGGCCTTGACCCGGGCGATCACCGCCAACGCGTTCTCGCCTTGCCGCATCACGACGATGCCGCCGACCACGTCGCCCTCGCCGTCGAGGTCCGCGATCCCGCGCCGCATCTCGGGGCCGAGCGCCACCTTGGCCACGTCCTTGATCTGCACCGGCGTGCCGCCCGCGGCGCGCAACGGCAGGGCCTCGATGTCGCGGATGGACTTGATGTAGCCCCGCCCGCGCACCATGTACTCGCGGCCCGACAGCTCGATCAGCCGCCCCCCGACGTCGTCGTTGCCGGTGCGGACCGCGTCGACCACCGCGGCCAGCGGCAGGTTGTACGCCGCCAGGGCGTTGGGGTTGACCGTCACCTGGTACTGGCGCACCTGGCCACCAACGGTCGCGACCTCGGCGACGCCGGGCACCGCCTGGATCGCGTAGCGCAGGAACCAGTCCTGGTACGAGCGCAGCTCGTCGGTGGCGTGGCGGCCGCTGCGGTCGACCAGCGCGTACTGGAACACCCACCCGACGCTGGTGGCGTCGGGCCCGAGCTCGACCTTGGCGCCAGCGGGCAGCTGCGGGGTGATCTTCGACAGGTACTCGAGGACCCGTGTCCGCGCCCAGTACGGCTCGGTGCCGTCGTCGAAGATCACGTAGACGTAGCTGAACCCGAAGTCCGAGAACCCCCGCACGCTCTTGACCCGGGGCGCGCCGAGCAGCGCGGTGACGATCGGGTAGGTGACCTGATCCTCGATGATGTCGGGGCTGCGGTCCCAGCGAGCGTAGATGATGACCTGGGTGTCGGACAGGTCGGGCAAGGCGTCCTTGGGGATGGTCCGCATCGCCCACCACGCGATCACCAGCCCGACCACCGCAGCCGCGATCACCAGGATGCGGTTGTGGGCCGACCAGCGGATGATCGACGTGATCACGGCGCCGCCCCGGTCCCCGGCAGGACCTGGGCCCGCTCTGGGCCGGCGTCGGCGCCTGCCGCCAGGTCGGACAGCGACCCGCGCAGCCGCGACTCGGAGTCGATGAGGAAGTTGGCGCGCGTGACCACGCGCTCGTCGAGGCGGAGCCCGCGGGTGACCTCCACGATCGCGCCATCGCGCTGGCCGAGCTCGACCTGACGCGGCTCGAACCGGCCGCTGCCCTGGGCCACGAAGACGACCTGCGAGGTGCCCGAGTCGATGATGGCGTCGGCCGGCACGACCAGGGCGTCATGGGCCGCGGTCGACAAGACGACCTCGCCGAACATCTCGGGCCGCAGGTCGCCGCTCGGGTTGGCGAAGCTGAGGCGGACCTTGATCGTGCGGGTCTGGGGGTCGAGCATGGGGGCGAGGAAGGCGACGGTGCCGGCGAAGCTCCGGCCGGGGTAGGCGGTCAGCGTCAGCGTCGCCGACACCCCGACCGCGACCTGGCGGAGCTCGGCCTCGTAGACGTCGGCGATCACCCACACCGAGCTCAGGTCCACGATCTCGTAGGGCATGGCGCCGGCTTCGAGCTTCATGCCCTCGACGACGTCCTTCTTGGTGACGACGCCGCTGGCCGGCGAGTAAAAGGTCACGGCCCGGATCGGCCGGCCAGTGGTCTCGAGCTTTCGCAGCTCGCTGGCCGGGACGTCCCACAACGCCAGCCGGCGGCGGGCGGCGTCGATCAGGGCCTGCGCGGCGTCGTCGTTGCCGCCGCCGGCCAGGGCGCTCCGCGAGCGCAGCGCCAGCAGGTACTCCTCCTGGGCGGCCAGCAGGTCCGGACTGAACAGCGTGAACAGCGGATCGCCGCGCCGGACCCGCTGGCCGAGGTAGTTGACGAAGATCCGCTCGACGAACCCGGCGCTCTTGACGTTGACGTGACGGACCCGGGTCTCATCGATCGCGATCCGCCCGACCACGCGAAGCTGCCCGCCGATGCGCGCGCGCTCGACCGGCGCCGTCCGCAGGCCGATCAACTGCTGGCGCCCCGGATCGATGTCGATCGGCGCCAGGCCGGCGACGGGGGGCCCGGCCGCCAGCTCGTCCTGATACACCGGCAGGTAGTCCATCCCCATCTCGTCCTTGCGCGGCGTCGGCGAGATCACCGACGGATCCATCGGCGAGCGATACCCGACGACCTGCCGGGGCCCAGCCGGAGGCGCCGCGGCCGGGGCCGGCGCGGCCTCGACCTGCTCGAGGGCCATGCCACAGATCGGACAGTCGCCGGGATGGTCCTGGACGATCGTCGGGTGCATCGGGCACGAGTAGGTGGTCGGGTGCGCCCCGGCGTGTCCGCCGGGCGCGGCCGCGCCGCTCACCAGGCGCATCCCGACCGCGCCGACCACCATCCCGGCGAGGACGAGCGACACCGCGAGCCCAGCGCTGACCCGGCGACGTGGCGGCGACGGCGGCGGGGACGGCGACGGGGGCGTGGGCTCGAGCTCGGGCGGCGTCGCGGTGGTCATGTCACATGCCTCCCATGCCCGCCGACGTCGCGGCGGGGGTGGACGGAGCGTCCCCGGCCCCGGGCGCGGCCGTGGCCCGCGGTCCCCCCGCGGTCGGCATCGCCGGGCTGGTCATCGCCGGGCTGGTCATGGCCGCGGGCTCGACCGACGCGTCGTCGGTCAGGCTCAGCTCCCGCAGCGAGATGTCTAGGCGCGCGGCGGCGGCCAGCGCGCCCAGGTAGGCGTCGTGATCGCTCAGCGTCCCGGCCGACGCCTCGATCACCGTGACCAGTGAGGCCTTGCCGACCTGGTACTGCGCGAGCGCGCTGTCGGCCGCGGCCTGGGACAGCGCGAGCAGGCCGTCGCTGTAGGTCGCGAGGATCTCGGCGAGCGCGCGCCGGGCCGCCAGCCGGTCGAGGATCCGCTGGCGCAAGACCGCGGTCACGGCCTCGGCCTCCAGCCGGGCCGCGACCTCGCGGGCCCGCGCCGCGACCACCGCCGGCCGTTGCTTGCGGGCCGCGAAGATCGGCAGGGGGCCCGCGACCGAGACCTGCCACATGGGCGGCAGGTCGAGACCGCGCACCATGACCCCCGCGCCGACCGTGAGATCGGGATAGCGGGCCTTGCCGGCCAGGGCCACCGCCCGAGCGGCGGTCGTGACGGCGGTGCGGGCCGCGGCCAGCTCGGGGCTGCGCGCCAGGGCATCGTCGATCACCTCGACGGGGTCGAGCGCCGGCAGCGCCGGCCCGTCGGCGAGGCGACCGGGCGTCGAGATCGGCTGCCCCAGCGGTCGCGCGCGGAGTCGGTTCAGCGCGTGCAGCGCCTGGGCGTCCTCGCTGGCCAGCGCCAGCCGCCGCTGGCCAAGGCGCTGCTCCTCGAGGCGCACCCGCAACACGTCGGCCTGGCTGCCCTGGCCGGCGGCGTAAGCCAGGCGGGCGATCTCCGACGCGCGCGCCCACAGCGACGCCTGCCGTTCGAGGAGCGCCTGGCGCTCGCGGACCACGCGCAGGCGCAGGTAGCCGCGCTCGACCTCGGCGATGGTCGAGAGCCGGAGGCGCTGCACCACGGTCGCGGCCTGGTCGACCTCGCCCTGGGCCAGCGCGGTCCGCAGCCCGCGCTTGCCGGGCCACGGCAGGGTCTGCGACACCGCGATCGACGCGTAGCTCCCCTCCATCGAGCCGATCTCGATCGACGTGAAGCCGTCGTTCTGCACCGCGAGCTGGAGCGTCGGATCGGGCAGCGCGCCGGCCACGGGGACCAGCGCCCGGGCGGCCTCGACGGCGGCGACGCTGGCACCGAGCTCCGGCCGCGCGGCCAGGCTCTCCGCGATCAGCCCGGCCAGCACCGGGTCGTCCGGCCGCGCCAGCGCCGCGACGTCGGCGTGCGCGCCGCGACCGGCTAACACCGCGGCGGCGGCGGTCAGGATCCCGAGGGAGGTGGCGCGACGCATGGCCCGGCTCACCGCACCGCGATCTCGCCGGCGATCATGTCCATCGCGCACGCGAAGCGGATCGGCCCCGGCTTGCTCGGGGTCAGCTCGATGGTCACCGCTTGGCCGAGTGGCAGCGGCCGCTCGATGCCAAGGTCCTTGATGACGATCTCGGTCGCGCACGTGCGCTCGACCTTGCGCGTGACGACCAGGGTCAAGGGCTTGCCGACCTGGGCCGGGATCGTCCGCGGCTCGAAGCCGCGGGCGGTGACCGCGATCGCGACCGGACCATCGGCGGGCGGCGACGCCCCACTCGAGCAGGCCGCGGCCACCAGGGCCACGAGCGAGAGCAGACCAGGGCGCCACGGGTGCGCGAACATGACCGACATGGCCCTCGGTTTTGCATGCCTCGGGCCAACCGCTCGGCGGTCCCGGGCCGGCCGCGACTCGCGCGATCCCGCCCGAGGCCACCCGCCGGCGCGTCCGCGGTCGCTTGGCTGGATCACAGTGTGACCGTGGCGGTTACGGGCCCCGAGCGCAGAGGCTGGCTCACGGACGCGGCTTGAAGTCCTCCGACCGGACGCCATAGCGCTTGAGCAAGCGGTGCAGGCTCTCGCGCTCGACCCCGGCCCGCCGCGCCGCCTCGGTGACATTGCCGCCCAGCTCCTGCATGAGCGCGATCAGGTACTCGCGGGAGGCTCGGTCCCGCGCGAGGTCCACGACCTCGCGGTAGCTGAGCTGGGCCTCGGTCCCACGGGTCACCCGCGGCCGAAGCACGGCGCTGACCTCCTCGGGCAGGGCCTCGAGCTCGATGCGGGGACCGTCGGTCACCGCGATGGCTCGCTCGACGGCGTTCTCGAGCTCGCGGACGTTGCCCGGCCACGGGTAGCGGACCAGGGCGGTCAGCGCCTCCGGGGTGAAGCCCTGGGGGGCCGTGGCCAGGCGGGCACCGTGGCGCTCGAGCAGCACCGCCGCGAGCGCCGGGATGTCCTCCGGCCGTGCCCTCAGGGGCGGGAGCGGGAGGTGCAGGACGTTCAGCCGGTAGAAGAGATCCTCGCGAAACCGACCGGCGGCGACCGCGGCCCGCAACTCGACGTTGGTCGCCGCGATCACCCGGACATCGATCGCGCGCTCGGCGGTGGCGCCGACGCGCCGCACCCGCCGCTCCTGCAGGGCGCGGTTGAGCTTCACCTGCATCGCCAGCGGCAGCTCGGCGATCTCGTCGAGGAAGATCGAGCCGCCGTCGGCCTCCTCGAACAGGCCGCGGTGGTCGGTGGCGGCGCCGGTGAAGCTGCCGCGCACGTGGCCGAACAGCTCGCTCTCGAGCAGCGCCTCGGGGATCGCGCCGCAGTTGACGGCGACGAACCGGGCCGCGGCCCGCGCTCCCGAGGCGTGGACCGCGCGCGCCACCACCTCCTTGCCGGTGCCGCTCTCGCCGGTGATCAGCACGGTGGCGTCGCTGGTCGACGCGCGCTGCACCAGCCCGAGCACCGGGCCCATCGCCGGGCTGCGCGCGACCAGGTTGTCGATGCGGCGGATCCCGTCGAGGGCGCGCTTGAGATCGCGGGCCTGCTGGCGCAGCCGGCGCCGCTCGACGGCGCGCTCGATCACCAGCACCGCCTCGTCGGGTTCGAACGGCTTGGCCAGGTAGTCGTAGGCACCCTGGCGGATCGCGTCGACCGCCGCCGGCACGCTGGCGAACGCGGTCATCAGCACCACCTCGGCGTCGGGATCGTGGGCCCGGGCCGCGCGCAGGACCTCGAGGCCGTCGGCGCCCGGCATGCGGATGTCGGTCACCACGACGTCGAAGTCGCCGGCGGCGATCAGCGCCAGCGCCCGGGCGCCGTCGGCGGCGGTGGTGACGTCGAAGCGGTCGGCCGGCAGCAGCCGGCGGAACAGCTTGGTGAAGTTCTCCTTGTCGTCGACGACCAGGACCCGGGCGGTGGTCATGACGCCCCCGGAGCCGCGCACGGCACGGTCATGCGGGCGACCATGCCGCCGCCGTCGCGCGGCCGCAGCGCGACGTCGCCGCCGTGGGCCCGGGCCAGCGAGCGGGCGATCGCCAGCCCCAGGCCGTGGCCGCGAGGCCGGGTGGTGAAGAACGGCTCGAACACCCGCGGCAACGCCTCGGCCGGGACCCCGGGGCCGCGGTCGGCGATCGTGACCGCGACGTCGGCGCCGTCGCGGAGCCAGGCGACCTCGACGGTCGCCGCCGCGGCGGCCGGTTCGCGCGCCGCCGCGACCGCGTTGCCGAGCAGGTTGTGCACCACCTGCCGCAGCTTGCGCTCGTCCCCGACGATGGTCACCGGCGGCCCGCCGTGGACCGTGATCGCGACCCCCTCGGACTGGCCGCTGTCGGCGAGGCGCTCGACGGCGTCGGTCATCAGGCCGGCCAGCTCGACCTCGGCCCGCTCGACCACCACCGGGCGCGCCAGCTCGAGCAGCCCGGCGACGATCGCCTTGCACTGCCGGATCTCGTCCTCGATGATCCGCAGCTCCTCGCGGTCGCCGTCGGTGCGGCGCAGGAGCTGGACGTAGCCGAGCATGACACCGAGCGGGTTGTTGATCTCGTGCGCGACCCCCGACGCCACCTGACCGATCGACGCCAGCCGGCTGGCCTCGACCAGCGCCGCTTGCCGGGCCGCCAGATCGGCGGCCATGCGGTCGAACGCCTGCGACAGCCTGGCCAGCTCGTCGTTGCCGGCCAGCCCGATCCGGGCCTCGAGCTCGCCGGCGCCCAGCCGCTCGGCGCCGCGGGTCAGCGCCGCCACCGGCCGCGAGATCGAGCGCAACAGGTAGCCGCCGACCGCGATCGCCAGCACGATCGCCAGCGCGAAGCAGGCGACGACCACGATCCGGGCCCGGGCCCGGATGCCCTCGGCGCGCGCGCCGGCCGCGTCGCTGGCGCGCTCCAGGGTCCGGTTCAGCTCGCCGTTGATCGCCACCACCCGCTCGACCGGCGCCTCGGTCCGCGCGTGCAGCTCGCGCATCCGGTCGCGGGCCCCGGCGTAGATGGCCGGCAGCACCTCGGCGCGGAACCGGCGATCACTCTCGGCGATCAGCACCTCGATCTCGTCGGCCTGGGCGATCGGCCCGGGCCCGGTCACCATCGCGCGCAGGTGCCGGGTGGCGGCGCGCGCCTCGGCCGCGACCTCCTGGTAGTGGGCGACGTGGGAGTCGTTCCACTCGAGGAGGCTGTGGGCCTGGTGGATGTACTGCTCGCGCGCCATCGCCGCCGCGTGGTGCCCGGCGTGCTTGGCGTGGTCGAGCCGTGCCACCTCGCGCTCGGCGCGGCCGATCTCGGCCAGCGACACCAGCATCACCGCCAGCGCCAGCCCGAACAGCAGCAGCACCGCGGCGAACGCGACCACGATCCGCGTGGCGGTGGTGCGCGGACGGCGCGAGCTGGAGGTCATGGCTGGCCGGCCACGATGCAACCGGTGGGCCGACGATAGCGCGCCCGCCGCGGCCGTTGTGGTAAGCCCGCGGCGATGACGCTGCGCCCCGCTCCCCGCTCCGCCGAACTGTTCGCCCGCGCCCAGGCCGTGATCCCCGGCGGGGTGAACTCGCCGGTCCGCGCCTGCCGCCAGGTCGGCTGCGAGCCGCTGTTCATCGCCCGCGGCCAGGGCGGCCGGATCTACGACGTCGATGGCAACGAGTACCTCGACCTGGTCGGCTCGTGGGGGCCGATGATCCTCGGCCACGCCCATCCCGAGATCGCCGAGGCCATCACCCGGGCCCTGGCCGACGGCACCAGCTTCGGCGCCCCGTGCGCGCGCGAGGTCGAGTTCGCCGAGGCCGTGCGCGCCGCCATGCCATCGATGGAGAAGGTGCGGGCGGTGTCGTCCGGCACCGAGGCCACGATGAGCGCGCTGCGGCTGGCTCGCGGCTTCACCAAGCGCAACCTGATCGTCAAGATCGACGGCGCGTACCACGGCCACTCCGACTCGCTCCTGGTCGCGGCCGGCTCGGGCGCGGCCACGCTCGGCATCCCCGGCTCGGCCGGCGTCACCGCCGGCGCCACCGCCGACACCTTGACCATCCCGCACAACGACCTCGGGGCCCTCGAGGCGATCTTCGCCGCCCGCCCCGGCGAGGTGGCGGCGGTGATCGTCGAGGCCATCCCGGGCAACATGGGCTGCGTCCCACCGGCCCCCGGCTACCTGGCCGGGCTCCGCGCGCTGACCGCCACCCACGGCGCGGTCTTCATCCTCGACGAGGTCATGACCGGCTTCCGGGTCGCCTACGGCGGCGCCCAGGCCCTCTACGGGATCACCCCCGACCTCACCTGCGTCGGCAAGATCGTCGGCGGCGGGTTGCCGGCCGCGGCCTTCGGCGGCCGGGCCGAGATCATGGATCAGCTCGCGCCGCTCGGCCCGGTCTACCAGGCCGGCACCCTGTCGGGGAACCCGATCGCGATGGCCGCCGGCTGCAAGATGCTCGAGCTCCTGCGCCAGCCCGGCACCTACGAGCGGCTGGAGTCGCTGTCGGCCCGCCTGGCCATGGGCCTCCTCGGCGCGGCCCGGGCCGCCGGGGTCCCGGCCACGGTCGAGCGGGTCGGCTCGATGTTGACCCTGTTCTTCACCGAGGGTCCGGTCACCGACTACGCCTCGGCCAAGCGCTGCGACCTGACGCGCTTCGGCCAGTTCTTCCGCGGCATGCGCGATCGCGGGGTGTCGCTGCCGCCGTCCCAGTTCGAGGCGATGTTCGTGTCCCTGGCCCACTCGGACGACGACATCGACGCGATCGTCACCGCGGCCGCCCAGACCCTGGCCGCCTGACCGCGGGGGCCCGCGGCAATCCGCCGCAGGTGGCGGATCGTCTCGGCCGGCATCTCGGCAGACGTGGTGGTTGCGCGCGATCTCCCTCGACCCTCCCTAGGCTTTGCGCCGATGGCGATTGACCCGCACGGAGGGCCGTGTTACACGGCGCGCGCTCATACGCAGATTCCCATGGGACTTCGCGAGGATAGCCTCACCATCCGCGACGATTTGCCGCAGGCGACGCCTGAGGGCACGCGGAGGGCCGCGCCCTACGCCGCCCGCACCCGCGACTACTACCGGTCGCTGTCGGCCTCGACGGTCGGGCTGGAGATGGCGGTCTCCGTGCTGCTCGGGCTGTTCGCCGGTCGCTGGCTCGACGGCAAGGCCGGCACCGACCCGTGGCTCATGATCGTCGGCCTGGTCCTGGGCTTCACCGCCGGCCTGCGCTCGGTGATGCGGTTCGTCCGCCTGGCCGATCGCGACGCCGAGCGCGCCGAGGCCGAGGCCGCCCGGATGACCGCGGCCGCCGAGCGCGCGACCAGCGCCGCCGGGGAGCGCGCCCCATGACCGCCGCTCACCTGCCGCGGATCGAGCGGCTGAACTACCTGATCGGCGGCGTGCTGGTGATCGTCTGCGCGCTGACGGTGAACCGCGACCAGGCCCTGGGCGCCGCGGTCGGCGTGGCGCTGACCTGCCTCAACTTCGCGTTCATGTCGCGGCTCATCGGCCGCTGGCTCGAGGACGCCAAGCGCGGCGACGGCGTCGGCTCGAGCCGGATCGCCCTCATCATGCCGAAGATGGCGCTGCTCATGGGGGCGGTGGTCGCGTGTTTGGCCTTCCTGCCCATCGATCCGATCTTCTTCGTGATCGGCTACTCGATCTTCATCGTCTCGATCGTCGTCGAAGGGGTCCTGTCCGTGGTACGTCCGGCCCCGCCTGCCCCTGACCCGTCCGCGGACGAGTCCCCCTCTACCCCTACGTCCTCGAGCTAGCCCATGGGTGAACACGGCACTTGGTTCGATTTCCTGAACCGCTTCTCCTTCTGGCAGACCCTGCAGGAGAAGGCGCAGAGCGCGCTCGGCCGCGAGAAGCCGATGCTCCTGGTGTTCGACAAGACCCACTTCACGCTGACCCACGTCCTGGTGACGATGGTCGTGCTGGGGTTCGTGATCTTCGGCGCGCTGCGGTTCAAGGCTGGGCTGGCCACCGCCGACAGCGGCCTGGTGCCGCCGCGCCGCATGAACCTGCGCAACTTCTTCGAGGTCATGGCCGAGAGCGTGTACGGCATGGTCGAGGGCGCGATGGGCTCCCACAACGCCGCGCGGTTCTTCCCGCTGGTCGGCACGCTCTGGCTGTTCATCCTGTTCGGCAACCTGATCGGCCTGGTGCCGGGCTTCGTGTCGCCCAACGACACGATCAAGACCAACCTCGCCCTGGGCGCCTCGGTGTTCTTCCTGACCCACATCTACGGCGTCAAGGAGCACGGCCTGGCGTACTTCAAGCACTTCCTCGGCCCGTCGCCCGCCCTGGCGCCGCTGATGCTGCCCATCGAGATCGTCAGCCACATCGCTCGCCCGATCTCGCTGACCTTGCGCCTCATGGGCAACATGGTCGCCGACCACAAGGTGGTGTTCTCGTTCTTCATGCTGGTGCCGATCCTGGTGCCGCTGCCCTTCATGCTCCTCGGCCTCCTGGTCTGCCTGGTTCAGGCCATCGTGTTCTGCACGCTGACGATGGTCTATCTGTCGATGGCGGTGGAGCACGAGGAGCACTGACCGCCGGCGCCGACCGATCGCCGCCCTCTTTTGTCGACCGACCCTCTTCACCCGCCGCAAGAATCACGCTAGGTATCCCGCGCTCCGCGCGTCTGGACACACAAGGAGAAAAGACATGAGCCACCGTTCGATCAAGAAGCTCACCTCGCTGTTCACCTTCTTCGCCGTGCTGTGCATCTCGGGCGTCGCGTTCGCCCAGGGCAGCGGCAAGGAGATGGCGGTCGCCGCCAACTCCGGTCTGATCGCAATCGGCGCGTCGTTCGGCCTCGGCATCGCCGCCCTCGGTGGCGCGCTCGCCCAGGGCCGCGCTGCCGCCACCGCCCTCGACGGCATCGCCCGCAACCCCGGCGCGGCCGACAAGATCCGCGGCCCGATGATTCTCGGCCTCGCCCTGATCGAGTCGCTGGTCATCTACGCGCTCATCGTGGCCTTCCTCCTCTTGGGCAAGATCTGATCTAGGCCCGGACGCGTCGGAGCGTGAGACGCCGCCCTGACGGGCGGCGTTCGTTTTTTCGGTGACCCGGTGCGTGGGGCGCGAGGGTGGTGGTTTCTACCGGGCGGGTATCCGGAACCCCGCGCGCGAACCAGCGGTTCCGGAGGTGGGTGGGGAGGATGCGGATGCGCGCGAGCCGATGGGAGCGCGAGGGTGGTGGCGTGTGCCGGCGGGTATCCGGAACCCCGCGTGCCTTTTTCGGTGACCCGGTGCGTGGGGCGCGAGGGTGGTGGTTTCTACCGGGCGGGTATCCGGAACCCCGCGCGTACGTTTCTTTTCGGACCCGGTGCGTGGGGCGCGAGGGTGGTGGTTTCTACCGGGCGGGTGTCCGGAACCCCGCGCGTGAACCAGAGGTTCCGGAGGTCGAGGGGGAGGACGCGGAGGAGCGCGGACGGATATGCGCGGGCGGATGGGCGCGGGCGGATTGGGCGCGGATCCGGAGGTCGGTGGGGAGGATGCGGAGGAGGGCGGAGGGGAGGCGCGGGTGGGTGTGATGGCGGGGTGGCTTGCGAGGGATGGCGGGCCGTGGGACGATCGGGGTCCATGTCGGAGCAGACCGCGGGGTCGCCGCTCGATCTGACGGGCAAATCGACCCTCGAGATCCTGGCCCAGATCGATATCTTCGCGGGGCTGCCGCCGATGCACCTGCGCCGCGTCGTCGACATCGGCGTCGAGGAACAATACAAGTCGGGCGCGACCGTGTTCCAGGAGGGCGAGGCCGGGGACAAGTTCTACCAGATCCTCGAGGGCGCGGTCCGCATCAGCCGCTTCGTCCCGGGGATGGGCGAGGAGGCGCTGGCGGTGCTGCGGCCCGGGGCCTACTTCGGCGAGATGTCGCTCATCGACGACGCCCCGCGCTCGGCGACCGCGGTGTGCCACGAGCGGTGCCGCTTGTTCGTGGTCAACCGCCGCGATCTCGAGGACCTGCTGTTCGTCGATCGCGATCTGGCCTACGAGCTCCTGTGGAACTTCGTCCGCACGTTGTCGCGCCGTCTGCGCGCGACCAACGACAAGATGACGTTCCTCGCCACGACCTCGAAGTTCTGAGCCGGTGCCGAACCTGGTCCGAGCGCGAGGCGGGGCGATCGGCGCGGCGGCGGTGGCGGCCGCGCTCTCGGCCGGCGCGAGCGACGCCATCGGCGAGCCCCTGCCCCCGGCCCGCGTCTCGGCCATCGCCGGCGGCAAGCTCGGCACCGGGGCGCTCTTCGACCAGCTCGGCGCTGGCCTGGTGTGGGGCTTCGAGGGCGCCTACGCCCCGCTCCGGGCGCCGCAGACGATCGGCCTGGGCGTGACCTGGTCGGTCCTGTGGAGCGACTTCTTCGGCGGCAGCGCCCGGGTGGCCGACGCGTGGAAGACCGTCGAGTTCGACCTGGGGTTGCGGCTGCGCCTCATGATCGGCGCGCGCCGCCGCGCGGTCGCGTACCTCGCCGGCGGCGCGGTCCTGACCCGGGCCAACGAGTCGCCCTTCGCCGACGATGACCGGTCGTTCATCGGGCCGTGGGGCGGGTTCGGCCTCGAGGCCGGCATCCTCGGCCTGGTGGTCACCGGCGGCGCCCGCTTCGCCGTCCTCGACCAGAGCCAGGGGACCTTGGCGCTGACCCTGTCGGTCGGCCTGGGTCGCTGACCGCCTGCGAGGGCGCGGCGCTCGCGTCGGGTCTGGGCGCGCGCGTCGTCCGGCGCGGCGTCAGCGCGGCGCCTTGGCCAACGAGCGCACGAACAGCTCGATGTTGCGGCGGAGCTGCCGGTCCGGGCAGTACGGCAGCGCCCGACGCCAGGTCTCGACCGCGCGCCCGTGCTGCCCGCGCTCGTAGTAGAGGTACGCGAGCCGGGTCAGCGCCGGAAAGTAGTCGGGCTGCGCGGCGATCACCGCCTCGTACTCGCGGACCGCGTCGTCGCGCTGGCGTTCGCGCTGCAACAGGTTGGCGAGGGCGAAGCGAACCCGCGCCGCGCCCGGCCGCGCCGCCACCCGTTCGCGCAGCGCCGCGATCGCGCCGCCGCGATCCCCGGCCTCGTAGCGATCGAGGGCGCGCTTGAGCGCCGCCTCGTCGGCGGCCGCCCCCAGCGCCGCGCGCCGCTGTCCCAGGAGCTCGCGGACGATGCGCAGGAGCCGGGTGGTGTCGAGGGGCTTGGCGGCGTAGCCGTCGGCGCTGTAGCGGAGCAGGACCTCGGGCGTCACGCGCCCCGACTCGATCACCGCCGACATCAGGATCACCGCGACGTCGCGCAGCCGCGGCGTCTGCTTGATCGCCCGGCACAGGCGGAAGCCGTCGACCCCGGGCAAGAGGATGTCGGCGATCACGACGTCGGGGGCGGCCCCGGCGATCGCGCGGATCGCGTCGTCACCACCCTCGGCGGTCGCGACCTCGTAGCCGCGCGGCGCCAGCTCCTTGACCAAGAGCTGACGGGTCGCGTAGTCGTCATCGACGACGAGGACCCGGGTCGCCTCCCCCAGGACGTGGGGCGGGCCGCCGGCCATCGCCGCGACCAGCGCGCCGACGTCGCCGCCATCGCCGCCAGGCTCGCCCGGCTCGGCCTCGACCACCGAGCCGCCGCCGGGTCGCGACCACGGCCCGTCGGTCGGCCAGGCCGAGCCGCGCGGCGCCAGGATCGGGATCTGGCTCGGCAGCTCGTCGTCGAGCGCGGCCTCGGGCTCGCGCTCGATCAGGGCGCGGACGTCGAGCTCCTTGGTGCTGTCGTCGCGGATCGCGCGCACGATCGCGGCGTCGTCGTCGTGGGCCAGCTCGGCCAGCGGCTCGTCCCCGACGAGCGCGCCGCCATCGATCGTCGCGTCCTCGTCGGCGCCGACCAGGACGACCCGCGGCGGCGTGCCAGCGTCGACCATCGCGCCCGGCCAGGTCGCCTCGCCGCGAGCCCGGGCCGCCAGCGCCGCGCGGATCGTGCGCGCCACGGTCACCGCCAGCGCCAGCGCGATCACCACCTGGCCGCGGCCGGCGAGGTGGACCAGCGCCGTCGCGTCGACCTGCTCGGGATGAGCCGACGCGACGTAGACGCGGCCGCCCTCGACGGCGATCGGCACGAGCTGCGCGCCCAGCCAGGTCTCGGCGCCGACGCCATCGAGGAGCGCGAGCTCGACCACCGACTCGTCGAGCACCGCGGCCGCGCGACCGTTGGCGGCGGCCAGCACCCCGGCCAGGGTCCGCTCGTCGGCGTAGCCCAGGACGTAGGCCACCGAGGCGATCGGCAGGCGCTCCGACTGGCGCGCCAGCACGTCCTCGAGAGCACGCTCATCGGGCAGCGCGCCGAGCTCGAGCAGCCAGCGCCCGAATGCGGCGGACACGCCTCACGCTACCACGCAGGGCGGTCGCGCCGGGGTCGCGCCGGGGTCACGCCGGGGTGAGGCGCACGGTCGCTCCTGCGCGACCTGTCCCACCTGCCACCACTGGCCACGGCGTCGGCCAGCGCGCCATGGTGTCACATCGCCCGCCCCCGGCGAGCCAGGAAGCCCCCGACCTGCTAGGGTGTGGTGCCCACGTCCCCAGGGCATCGGGCTTGCTAAATGGCTTGCTCGACGGCTTGCTGAACAAGCTCGGCAAACGGCTTGCTGAAGTATCGACAGAATCGACTCGCTGACAGCCGGGTCTGCTGAAAGCCGAGCTTGCTCAAGGTCGCGTCGCTGCAGTGCGGGATTCGTCGTCCCAGGAGATCCAACCGCGCATGTCCTTCCAGATCGGCCAGATGGCAGTGTATCCCGCTCACGGTGTGGTGGAGGTGATCGGTGTGGACACCAAGCAGATCACGGGCAGCCCCTTCGTGTTCTACGTCCTGCGTGTCCTCGAGAACGGGATGCAGATCATGGTCCCCCGCGACAAGGCCGATCAGGTCGGCCTGCGGCCGTTGGCGACCGCCCGCGACGTCGACGAGATGTTCGTCGTGCTGCGCGACACCGAGTCGATCGTCGACAAGCAGACCTGGAACCGCCGGTACCGCGGCTTCATGGACAAGATCAAGACCGGCTCGCTGTTCGAGGTCGCCGAGGTGTTCCGCGATCTCATGCGGCTGCGGACCTCGAAGAACCTGTCGTTCGGCGAGCGTCGGATGCTCGAGACCGCCCGGACCCTGATGGTGAAGGAGGTCGCCCTGGCCCGCCGCTGGTCGGACATGCGGGCCGGGGAAGAGCTCGATCGCGCCTGCGCCTGACGGGTCGGGTGTGAACCGGGGTCGGGTTCGGGTACGGCCTCGGCCCTCCCCGACCCTAGCCTGAACCTACCGGCACGAGGCGGTCACGTGGTCACCCGACCCCCGCGCTGAAGCACCGGCCGACCGGAGGGAGGCGTCTCGGAGGGGAGGCTCGTCGGGCTTCGCCCGACGAGGGGAGGTTTGGTGACAAACCTCCCCAGAAAATACTACAGGTTCTGCACCGCGTTGCGCAGCGCCTCTTCGAAGGTCTCGACCATCTCGGCGTCGGTGTCGACGAGGTAGATGGTCTCTGGGCACGCGCGTTTGTGGGCGCGGATCTCTTCGACGATCGCCCGGGCGGCCTCGTCCATGGCGACCTCGCCGTGGTCGGTGCCCATGCCCGAGAACGCGATGATCTTGAACTGTTTGACGTCGGCGGCGATCAGGGCGGCGCGGGCGGCTCGGCGCACGTGCTCGGCGGTGATCTTCTGGCCGGGCTCGTCCATGATCGGCGCGTGGATCACGAACTTACATGGGAGGGCGCCAGCGCCGGTGATGATGGCCGCACCGACCGCGATCGGCGCCCGGGCCATGGCGTCCTGCTGGATGATGTCGCCGCCGATGCGCCGGATGTGGCCGCACGTGCGGCCCCCCATGATCCCAAGGGAATTCCCTGGGTTGACGATCGCGTCGACGGGTAGGGTGACGAGATCTGCGGTCGCGACGTGCACCTGCATTTCGACCGGTCGGACCCTAGCACACCGCTCGCGACGATTTCAATCGAGGTAGAACGGGACGAGACCGAGACCGAGACCGAGACCGAGACCGAGACCGAGACCGAGACCGAGGCCGAGACCGAGACCGAGGCCGAGACCGAGACCGAGACCGAGACCGAGACCGAGACCGAGACCGAGACCGAGACCGAGACCGAGACCGAGACCGAGACCGAGACCGAGACCGAGACCGAGACCGGCCGAGGGCCAAGATGGCCTCCAGACGGGACGGTTGTGACGGGCCGATCTACCGTCGCTGAGGTGCGGAGATCGAGCGGCCCGGGCGGGTTGACCTGTCCCCCGGCCGATGGTCTATTCGGGCCGCTTTGCAGCTCGCCGCATACACTCCCGCCGGTCTGGCGATCCTGTGCACGCTCCTGTTCTGCGGGCTCTTCACGGCGCTCGCGGTCTTGATCGGGCCCAAATCCAGCAACCCCGAAAAGCTCAAGCCCTTCGAGTGCGGCTCCGAGCCCATCGGCAGCCCCCGTGGGCGCTACTCGGTGAAGTTCTACCAGGTGGCCATCCTGTTCCTGGTCTTCGACATCGAGGCCGCGTTCATGTACCCGTGGGCGCAGCTCTTCTCGCGCCTGTCGATCAGCGCCTCGGGCGGGATCAGCTTCTTCGGCTTCGGCGAGATGTTGGCCTTCGTCGGCATCCTGGTCGCGGCGCTGACCTACGTCTGGCGCAAGAAGGCGATCGGGTGGACTTGATGCTGCCCGGCAGCATCCAAGCGGCCGGCGTGAGCATCGAAGCCGACGCGCCCATCCGCGCCACGGAGATCCCCCATGCTTGAGCTCATCACCTCCAAGCTCGAGGACGCGGCCAACTGGGGCCGCAAGTTCTCGTTGTTCTCGTACCCGTTCGTCACCGCGTGCTGCGGCATGGAGTTCATGTCCGTCGCCGCGCCCAAGTACGACATCGCCCGGTTCGGCGCCGAGTTCCCTCGGTTCTCGCCGCGGCAGAGCGACCTGCTCATGATCGTCGGCACGATCACCGAGAAGCAGGGGCCGGCCCTGCGCCGGGTCTACGACCAGATGGCGGAGCCCAAGTGGGTCATCGCCTTCGGCGTGTGCGCCTCGACCGGCGGCTTCTACCAGAACTACCACGCGATGCCGGGCGCCGATCAGGTCATCCCGGTCGACGTGTACATCCCGGGCTGCCCGCCCCGCCCCGAGCAGGTGCTCGACGCGCTGATCCTGCTCCAGGAGCGGGTCCAGCGCCGCGACGGTCACAGCCAGATCCGCCTCAAGCGCGAGAAGATCACCCTGGCCGCAGCGGCCGCGGCTGAGGAGTAGCCATGGCGAAGAAGGTCGTAGAGGCCGTCAAGGCCAAGTTCGGCGACGCGATCGTCGCCACCGACAGCCACTGCGGCGACGAGACCATCACCGTCAAGCGCGAGAAGCTGGTGGCGGTCGCCACCTTCCTGCGCGACGACCCGGCGATGGCCTTCGACGTGCCGGTCTTCGTGACCTGCGTCGACCTGCTCGACTGGCAGCCCTTGGGTCGGCGCGGCGCGCCCGACGACGGCACCCGCCCGGCCTTCGACAGCGGCGCCGCCGACGCGGCCCGGTTCGAGGTCAACTTCCAGCTCCGGTCGTTGACCCACCGCCATCGCATCCGGCTCAAGGTCGCGGTCAAGGAGACCGACGCCAAGGTGCCGAGCCTCACCCCGCTGTGGGCCGGGTTCAACTGGCAGGAGCGCGAGACCTTCGACATGTACGGGATCCGGTTCGACGGCCACCCCGACCTGCGCCGGATCTACCTGTACGACGAGTTCGTCGGCTACCCGCTGCGCAAGGACTACCCGAAGGACAAGCGCCAGCCGCTGGTCCGCCGGCCCGATCTGGTCGGCGACCACTGAGCCGCCGCGCTTCGTCCGAACGTCGTCCCCCCGTGAGACCTGACCTCCTGTCCCCCCGCGAGTGAGCTCCATGGCTGACCTGAAGACCCTCGTCCTCGGCCGCAAGGAAGTGGCCGAGCTCGACGCCGAGACCGAGCTGCCGCACGAGCTCATGACCGTCAACATGGGCCCGTCGCACCCGGCCATGCACGGCACCGTGCGCATCGTGCTCACCGTCGACGGCGAGAAGATCGTGAAGGGCGACGTCCAGCCCGGCTACCTCCACCGCTGCTTCGAGAAGGAAGCCGAGCACGCGACCTACACGCAGATCTTCCCGTACACCGATCGGCTGAACTACGTCTCGCCGATGATCAACAACTGCGGCTACGCGATGGCCGTGGAGAAGCTCCTCGGCATCACCGATCGCATCCCGCGGCGCGCCGAGTACATCCGGGTCATCGTCAGCGAGGTCTCGCGCATCACCGACCACCTGACCTGCGTCGGCGCGTCGGCGATGGAGCTGGGCGCGTTCACGCCGTTTCTGTACCTGCTGAAGAGCCGCGAGTGGCTGTACACGCTCCTCGAGGAGGTCTCGGGCGCGCGCCTGACCCACAGCTACGTCCGCGTCGGCGGCGTCGGCAAGGATCTGCCCGAGGGCTGGCTCGGCAAGCTCGAGCGGCGCCTCCAGGAGATCGAGGCGGCGATGGTCGAGTCCGAGCAGATGCTCAACCAGAACAAGATCTTCCGCGACCGCATGGCGGGCGTCGGGGCGATCTCGCGGGCCGACGCCATCGCTTGGGGCCAGACCGGACCGATCGGCCGGGCCGCTGGCGTCGACTACGACGTCCGCAAGGACCACCCGTACTCGGCCTACCCCGAGTTCGAGTTCGACGTGCCGCTGGGCACCACCGGCGACTGCTTCGACCGCTACCTGGTCCGGATCGAGGAGATCAAGCAGTCGATCCGGATCCTCCGCCAGGCCGCGGCCCAGCTCCCCGACGGCCCGTTCATCATCGACGATGGCCGGGTCGCGCTGCCGCCCAAGCGCGAGGCCTACAACACGATCGAGGCGATGATCCGCCACTTCAAGCACATCGTCGACGGCATCAAGGTGCCGGCCGGCGAGGCCTACACCTTCGTCGAGGGTGGCAACGGCGAGCTGGGCTTCTTCATCACCGGCGACGGCACCGGCCGGCCGTACAAGTGCTACGTGCGCAGCCCGTCGTTCGTCCACCTGTCGACCGCCGAGAAGCTGTTTACCAACCACCTCATCGCCGACGTCGTGCCGATCTTCGGCATGATCAACATGATCGGCGGGGAGTGCGACAAGTGAGCACCGAGACCACGTCTCCTGGGACCTCGTCTCCTGGGACCCAGGCCGCCGCGGCTCCGCCCGCGCCTGCGCCCACCACGGTCACGCTGACCATCGACGGCAAGACCGCCACCGTGCCCAAGGGCACCAACGTCCTCGAGGCGGCCAAGACCGTCGGCATCGAGATCTCGGCGTTCTGCTACCACCCCGGGCTGTCGATCGCGGCGTGCTGCCGGCAGTGCCTGGTCACGGTCGAGAAGAACCCCAAGCTGCAGCCGAGCTGTCAGCAGGTGGTGGCCGACGGCATGGTGGTGCACACCGCCGACGCCCAGTCGACCACGGCCCGCAAGCAGATGCTCGAGTTCACGCTGGTCAATCACCCGATCGACTGCCCGATCTGTGACAAGGCCGGCGAGTGCACGCTGCAGAAGCACTACTTCGAGCACGACAACGCCGACTCGCGGATCGACACGCCCAAGGTCGAGAAGCCCAAGGTCGTCGACCTGGGACCCAACATCGTGCTCGACGCCGAGCGCTGCATCCTGTGCACCCGGTGCATCCGCGTGTGCGACGAGGTCGCCGGCGTCCACCAGCTCGAGATGAAGCACCGCGGCGATCACGAGGAGATCACGACCGCCCCGGGCCAGCGCCTCGACAACCCGTACTCGATGAACACCGTCGACGTCTGCCCGGTCGGGGCCCTGACGGCGAAGGACTTCCGCTTCACGATGCGGGCCTGGGAGCTCGACGCTACGCCGTCGATCTGCCAGGGCTGCGCCACCGGCTGCAACGTCGAGGTCCACCACAAGGACGGCCGGGCCTG
The DNA here is from genome assembly GCA_018057825.1 of Kofleriaceae bacterium. Lineage (GTDB taxonomy): Bacteria > Myxococcota_A > Polyangia > Haliangiales > Haliangiaceae > UBA2376. The sequence continues at coordinate 53,612 of JAGPCY010000021.1, forward strand.
GCGCCTGGTGCCGCGCCACAACCCCGACGTCAACGGCCACTGGATGTGCGACGAGGGGCGCTTCACCTACCACGACCTGCGCGAGCAGCGGCTGGCGGTGGCGACCGTGGGCGGCCTGCCGGCGTCGTGGGACAAGGCCCTGGCCGCCGCCGCCGAGCGCCTGGCGGGTCCGCTCAAGGAGCCGGGCGCGGTCGCGGTCGTGCTGTCGGCCCAGGCCTCGAACGAGGACAACTTCGCCCTGGCCAAGCTGGGCGCGGCCTGGAAGGCCAAGATCTTCATGACCGCGCGCCCGGAGCGCGGCGATCGCGCCGACGGCAAGCTGCGGGTCGCCGACGTCAACCCCAACCGCGCCGGCGTGCTGGCGCTGGCGCCGACCGCGGCCGACGTCACCGACCTCGAGATCGGCGTCAACACCGGCGCGATCCGCGCGGTGGTCTTCCTCGGCCACGATCTGCCCGTCAGCGAGACCGCGCTGCGCCGCCTGCGCGAGCTCGACGCGGTGATCGCCCTGGCCAGCCACGAGCGCGGCCCGGTCGCCGCCGCTGGCATCGCCCTGCCGATCGCGGCCTGGGCCGAGACCCACGGCTCGGTGACCAACGCCGACGGCCGCCTCCAGCGCATGCACGCGGCGTTTCCGCCCCCCGGCCAGGCGGTGCCCGGCTGGGAGGCGATCGTCCGGCTGGCCGGCGCCACCGGCGCCAAGCTGACCTGGACCGCGCCCCGCGACGTGTGGAAGGACATGACCGCCGCGGTCGCCGCCTGGAAGGGCGCGGCCTGGGGCCGTGAGGTCCGGCCGCTCGCGCTCCGCTTCGCCGGCTCGCGCGGCTGATCCCCGCCTCTCGCTCCTCTCCCCGACGCCACCCCCGCAGGTACCTCGATGACCTGGCTCGAAAACAACATCTTCGCGATCCTCGACAACCCGGCGACCAAGTGGTTGTTGCTCGTCATGGGGCTGGTGATGCCCCTGGCGTCGCTCCTCACCTGGGCCGAGCGCCGCCAGAGCGCGATGATGCAGGACCGCCTCGGTCCCAACCGCGCCAACATCTGGAAGATCAAGCTGAAGGGCATCCTCCACTTCGTGGCGGACGCGCTCAAGATGATCTCCAAGGAGGACTTCGTCCCCGGCAGCGTCCACCGCGGCCTGTTCGCGCTCGCGCCGATCCTGGCGATCGCCCCGGTCCTCATCGCCTTCGCGATCATCCCGTTCGGGCCGACGATCTTCCCGCACAGCTACACCGACTCCCTCGACACCCTGGCGCTCGCCGCCGACCCCAACAACAAGTCGTTCGTCGACTCGATCCGCCTGCAGGTGGCCTCGTTCGACTACGGCCTCTTGTTCTACTTCGCGGTGCTGACCCTGGCCAACTACGGCGGCACGATCGCCGGCTGGGCCAGCTACAACAAGTGGGCGCTCCTCGGCGGGCTGCGCAGCTCGTCGCAGATGATGAGCTACGAGGTCGCGATGGGCCTGTCGCTCATGGGCTGCTTCATCCTGGTCGGCAGCCTCGAGCCCGGCTACATCGTCGCCAACGGCGCGTCGGACAAGATGGCGGCGTCGAACCCGCTCAACTGGCTGTGGCTGTGGCAGTTCCCGGCGCTGATCCTCTTCACGGTGGCGGCGATCGCCGAGACCAAGCGCGCGCCCTTCGACATCCCCGAGGGCGAGCCGGAGATCATCGGCTACTTCGTCGAGTACTCCGGCATGCGCTGGGGCCTGTTCTTCCTCGCCGAGTTCATCGAGATCGTCTTCATCTCGGCGGTCATCACCACCGTGTTCTTCGGCGGCTGGCAGGTCCCGTTCCTCGACGCCGACGGCTTCCGCATCGGCGGCTACGTCACCGAGATCAACAACCAGTGGGTCTCGACCGGCGGCTGGGTGTGGAAGCTGCCCCACGGCGTGGTGACCGCGCTCCAGCTCGGCGCCTTCGGCCTGAAGGTCGTGCTGATCGCCTGGTTCCAGCTAATGATCCGCTGGACCCTGCCCCGCTTCCGAGCCGACCAGCTCATGAACCTGGGCTGGAAGGTGCTGCTGCCGCTGGCCCTGGCCTGGACCATGCTGTCGGCGCTGCTCAAGCTCCTCGCCATCTACCTCGGCTGGCTGTAAGCCGTCAGGACGGAAAACCATGGGCTCCTCCCACGCGCACGACGATCCTCCCCCGACCGCCGGCCCGACCGTGCTGGCGGTCTCGAAGGTCAGCCCCAAGGTCCGCACGATCGCGGTCGTGCGGCCGACCGAGCAGCAGGCCAACTACCTGGCCGCGACCAAGACCGGCCTGGGCATCACGCTCAAGCACTTCGCCAAGAACCTGTTCGGCCGGCGCCGGACGGTGGCGCAGCTAAACGAAGGCGCGCACCCCGAGCCGGCGACGGTGGGCGAGAAGCTCCTGTCGAAGATCTCGCCGATCAACGACATCGAGACGATCCAGTACCCCGAGGAGAAGGTCGTCTACCCGGAGCGGTTCCGCGGCCTGCACCGGCTCCTCCAGCGCGACGACGGCCAAGTGCGCTGCGTGGCCTGCATGTGCTGCCCCACGGTGTGCCCGGCCAACTGCATCACGATCATCCCCGAGCAGAGCGACGACAAGGGCATCGAGAAGCGCCCGGCGGTCTTCGAGATCGATGAGCTGCGCTGCGTGGTGTGTGGGCTGTGCGTCGAGGCCTGCCCGTGCGACGCCATCCGGATGGACTCCGGCACCCACGCCAAGCCGGTCGAGCAGCGGGCCGACGCGATCATGGACAAGGCCAAGCTGATCGCGGTGTCGGCCGACAACGGCAAGTCGCCGACCTCGACCGCGGTGCAGGGCGGCGCCGGCGCCAACTGGCGCGAGCTGCAGAAGTAGGTTCCAGGGTTCGGACTCGGCCTCGGACTCGGCCTCGGTCTCGGCCTCGGTCTCCGCCTCGGTCTCGGTCTCGGCCTCGGCCTCGGACTCGGTCTCGGTCTCCGCCTCGGTCTCGGTCTCGGTCTCGGTCTCGGTCTCGGTCTCGGCGTGGATCCGGTGATGACTCCGGAGTCGGAGGTACACGGGACCGCCGACGTGGGCCTGCCCGCGTCGGTCACCCGCCGCGGTGGACGCCTCTCCGTTCGCTCGCAATGAGTTCGCGACAACACAATCTCGCTCGGGGACCAGGGATCGATCCATCACTGGCGTCCTAGCGTGGGAGCTCACGAGTTCGGCGCCACCGCGCGGGTTACCTAGCGGGCGGCCGGCCCCCGTCGGCTCCCTGCGCGCACCACCCCTGCCCCGCGCTCGCCCAGCCCATCGCCCTCGGGTTCGGGTTCGGACTCGGGTTCGGGTTCGGGCTCGGGTTCGGTCTCGGCCTCGGTCTCGGCCTCGGTCTCGGTCTCGGCCTCGGTCTCGGCCTCGGTCTCGGTCTCGGCCTCGGCCTCGGCCTCGGACTCGGCCTCGGGTTCGCTCTCGGTCTCGGTCTCGGTCTCGGTCTCGGTCTCGGTCTCGGTCTCGGTCTCGGTCTCGGTCTCGGTCTCGGTCTCGGGTTCGGTCTCCGCCTCCGTCTCCGTCTCGGTCTCCGCCTCGGCCTCCCGATCGCGCGCGATCTCTCTCTCGCGCGCGCGCGATTTTTTTCCTCGTCGGGAGTCGAGGCACTAGCGCGAGTTGCGCGCGCGCCGAGGACGATGCCGCCGCGCGTCGGAAGATTTTCGGTTGACGGTTGTGATCGCGATCGCTACGGTGGTTCTCGAACCTGGCGGTTCGATACGACAAACGGGCAATACTGTCTCCTACACCTGCTATCCAGGGATCTGCCTCTGACTCGGGAGTGCATGCCCGCACGTCGGGAAGCCCGATGAGTCATGTGGAGCCCACCTACCGCACTGGTAGGGGATAGACTGCCCACGGTCGAGCCAGTCGGGTTCATCTTTCACGGCGACGCGCGACGAGCGCTGGCGCCACGGGACGAGGGACGAGGGGCCGCGGACGACGGCGAAGGAAGGCTGGCGAGACGCCGCCATCGCCGCAAGGCTCGCCGCGCCGGCTCACGCCGCGACGCGACCGCGTAGCCCGCTGATCGCGATCGCCGCGACCCCGAGGGCTAGCCAGCCGGCGATGAGCGGCGCGACCACCGCCCCGCGGACGAGGGCGAGGCTGCCGCAGCCCGCGAGGTAGAGCGCGAGGGCGGCCTCGAGGAGGCCGACGCCGGTCGACGCTGCGCGGTAGCGCCGCGGAGCGGACGCGCGGCCGATCGCGCCGTCCTTGGGCGTGCGCTCGAACGGCGTCACCCGGCCGATCGCCCCCAGGACGACGGCGCGGCTCTGCGACACCGCCATCCCCGCGGTCAACGCGATCAGCGCCGGGATCCGCGCCAGGGCCCCGAGGCGGGGCCGGTCGGAGGCCGCCACAAACACCGCGAGGACGAGCGCGGTCGTGGCCATCGAGGTCGCGTGGACCACCGGCGCCCAGGCCGGGCCACCGCCGGCCGCGATCGCCGCGCCGCCCGCGATCAGCGCGACCAGCGTGATCAGGTACGGCAGGTTGTGGGTCAGATGGAACAGCGCCTCGAGGCGCCGCCACCACGGCCACGTGGACGTCGCGATCGGACCGACCAGCTTCCGCGCGCACTCGATCGAGCCCTTGGCCCAGCGGAACTGCTGCGCCTTGAAGGCCGCCAGATCGGCCGGCAGCTCGGCCGGGGCCCGCACCGCGTCGGCGTAGACGAAGCGCCAGCCTGCGAGGGCCGCGCGGTACGACAGGTCGAGATCCTCGGTGAGGGTGTCGGCCTGCCAGCCGCCGGCGTCGGCGATCGCGGTCGCCCGCCACACCCCGGCGGTGCCGTTGAAGTTCCAGCACGCCCCGACCGCGGCGCGACCGGCCTGCTCGACCGCGAAGTGACCATCGAGCAAGAGCGCCTGCAGCCGGGTGAGCAGGCTGGCGTCGCGGTTGAGGTGGGCCCACCGGGCCTGCACCATCGCGACCCCCGGGTCGGCGAAGGCGCCGACGGTCTGGCGCAGGAAGTCGGGCGGCGGCACGAAGTCGGCGTCGAAGACCGCGTGGAGCTCGCCGCGCGCGACCGCGCGCCCGGCGTCGAGGGCGCCGGCCTTCCACCCGGTGCGGGTGGTGCGCCGCAGGTGGACCACATCGACGCCCCGGGCCCGCCAGGCCGCGACCTCGGCGGCGACGATCGCGGCGGTGTCGTCGGTCGAGTCGTCGAGGACCTGGACCTCGAGGCGATCGCGCGGCCAGTCGAGGCTAGCGGCGGCGGCGATGGCCCGGGCCGCGACCGCGCGCTCGTTGTAGAGCGGGAGCGCAACGGTGACGACCGGCGCGGCCGCCAGCTCGCACGGCGCGGCCGCCGGCCGACGCCGGCGCGCGCGGACCACCAGCGTCAGGCGATGGAGGCCGTAGAGCGCGAGCACGGCGAGCGCGGTCAGGTAGACCGCCCACACCGCGCCGGTCGCTACCGACACGGCCGCCCGTTGGTCGGGCAGTGCTGGACCGCGAACAGATCCATGGTCCAGGCCACGCCGACGTGGATCATCACGCCGCCCCAGATCGACCGGGTCCGCATCGCCACCGTGCCGAGCACCAGCCCGGCCAGGACCGCGCCCAGGGTCTCGGGCAGCGGCTTGCCGTAGTGGATCATGCAGTACGGCACCATCATCACGAAGATCGCGCCGGCGCCGAAGGCCCGCCGCAGGCCGTGGAGCATGAAGCCGCGGAAGAAGAACTCGAGGGCGAGGAACTGCACCGCGTACATCGCCTCCCAGGCCCACAGATCGAACGCCGAGCGGTTGGCGTAGCGATAGAACGGGTAGGTGTGGAGGAAGGTCTTGGTCCCCGACGCGATGTAGACCGCGGGCAGGATGAAGACGAACATCCCGACGTAGATCCACAGGTGGCGAAAGAAGCCGCGCGGCGACCAGTGGTAGTCGACGACCCGCTCGCGCAGCGCGGCCAGGACCGCGATCGGCAGGAGCACGTAGCCGAACACGCGCCACGAGGTCCACCACACGAAGCCCTTCAGGTGCCAGTACGGATCGGGGTCCTTGGGGTCGTAGGGGAACCAGCGCTCGTAGGTGTCGCGCTGACCGAAGTACTCCTGCACGGTCAAGGACACCGCGACCGTCATGAGGATCGCCAGCACCTTGGGATCGGTGCGGCGCGGACCGTCGGCGGCGCCCGGCCCGGGATCCTCATCGATCAGCTTCCACTGGTGGCCGGTGAAGTAATAGACGAACCGCCACACCGGTCCGTTCCGGGCCCGGTCCAACAAGACCAGCGCGGCCAACGTGGCCGCCAGCGCCATCAGCGCACCGGTCGTGCGCACGACCTGCTCGAGGAACTCGTTCATCCGTGGCGTCCGAGCAGCTCCGCGGCCTGGCGCAGCCGCCGCCGGGTCAGCTCCTTGCCGAGCACCGCCATGGTGTCGAACAGCGGCGGCGAGGCCTTGCGGCCGGTGACCACCAGGCGCAGGAGCATGAAGGCGTGCTTGGTCTTCCAGCCCAGGGCCTCACACCAGGCCCGGGCGTCTTGCTCGAGGCCGGCGTGGTCCCAGCCCTCGCGGGCCTCGAGGCGATCGACGTAGGCCAGGAGCCCGGCGGCGACGTCGGCCGGCGCGACGTTGGGGATCACCAGCTCGGCGGCGATCGGGCCGTAGTCGAGGTCGCCCGCGAAGAAGTAGTCGGTGGCGCCGACGAAGTCATCGAGGCGCTTGATGCGCTGGCGGACCAGCGGCGCCAGGCGGGCCAGGTAGTCCTTGCGCAGGCGCCAGGCGATCACCGTCTCGGCCAGCTCGTCGTCGGACAGGTCGTGGATGTACTTCTCGTTCAGCCAGGTCAGCTTGTCGAGGGAGAACACCGGGCCGCCCAGGGAGATGCGGTCCCAGGTGAAGGCGGCGATCATCTCGTCGAGGGTGAACTTCTCGCGGTCGTCGCCGAACGACCACCCCATCAGGCCGAGGAAGTTGAGCAGCGCGTGCGGCAGGATGCCGGTGTCGCGGTAGTAGTTGATCGACACCGGGTTCTTGCGCTTCGAGATCTTCGACTTGTCGGCGTTGCGCAGGAGCGGCATGTGGAACCAGCCCGGCTCGTCCCAGCCGAAGGCCTGGTACAGGAGCACGTGCTTGGGCGTCGAGGTGATCCACTCCTCGGCCCGGATCACGTGGCTGATCTCCATCAGGTGATCGTCGACGACGTTGGCCAGGTGGTAGGTCGGCATGCCGTCGCTCTTGAGCAGGACCTGGTCGTCGACCTGAGCCAGCTCGAAGGTGACGTCGCCGCGCAGGCCGTCCTTCACGACGACCTGGCCGTCGGGCACGATCAGGCGCACGACGTGGGCCTCGCCGGCGGCGGCGCGGGCCGCCGACTCGGCCGGCGCGATCGCGCGACAGTGGCGGTCGTAGCCGTGGAAGCTCTCCTTGGCCGCGACCTTGGCGGCGCGCACCTCGGCCAGGCGCTCGGAGGTGCAGAAGCACCGGTAGGCCTTGCCGCGCTCGATCAGGAGCGCGGCGTGCTCGGCGTAGATCGCCCGCCGCTCGGATTGCCGGTACGGACCGAAGGGGCCGCCGACGTCAGGGCCCTCGTCCCACGACAGCCCGACCCAGCGCAGGGCGTCGAAGATCATCTGCTCGCTGTCGGCGCGCGCCCGCGACTGATCGGTGTCCTCGATGCGCAGGATGAAGCGACCGCCGTGCTGGCGGGCGAAGACGTAGTTGAACAGCGCGATGTACGCGGTGCCGACGTGGGGATCGCCGGTCGGCGACGGGGCGATCCGGACGCGGACCGGGCGGGACGACGCAGACATAGTGCCGTCTCATATCACGAGCCCTCGGGCCCGCGTCGACGGTCCGGCGCCCCGCGCCCCGAAAAGCCAGACGGCCCGCGCTGGGCGGGCCGTCGACGCAGGCGTCCCTCGCGGGACGCGGCTCACATCTTCTTCAGACCCTTGTCGACGATCTGGCTCTTGTAATACGAGGCGGCCGGCACGCCGGAGGCCTCGGCCTTCTTGAGCTCCTCGTCGATGAGGGTCTTGAAGTTGGGGAGCGGCTGGGCGCCCGACAGGAACCGGCCGTTGATGAAGAACGCCGGGGTCGCGGCGACGCCGAAGTTCGAGGCGATCGCCTGCTTCTGGTTGACCCAGGTGACGCAGTCGCCCTTCATGTCGGCGGCGTACTTCGCCATGTCGAGCCCGACCTCCTTGGCGATGTTCTCGAGGTTGGCGGCGTCGTACTGCCGGGTCTTGAACGACTTCTCCCACAGGGCGTCGTTCATCTCCTTGAACTTGCCCTGCTTGTAGCCGGCGCACGAGGCCTGCTGCGGAAGGGTCGCGACCTGCGGGTGGACCACGAAGGGCGCATAGACGATGCGGATCTTGTCGCCGTAGTCCTTGAAGAGCTGGTCCTCGGTCGGACGGACCTTCTCGCAGAACGGGCAGGCGTACTCGTAGGCCTTGACCACCGTCACGAGGGCGTTGGGGTTGCCGATCGACGGCAGATCGTCGACCGGGTAGCCGTAGGTCTTGGCCGGATCCGGGCCCGGGCGCTGGGCCCGCGGCGCGCCAGCCGCCGGCGCCGCGCCACCGACGCCGCGCTTCTCGAGGGCGTCGAGGCGCTGCGCGATCTTGTCGAGCTTCTCGATGACTTCCTTGTTGTCCTGCTGACAGCCGGCGAGCGCGACCGTGGCGAGCACGGCGGCGGCGAGAGCGGACGAGAGCATGCGGGTCTTCATGGGGCGACTCCTCTAGGACTAGTACAGGTGGCGATGGCGTGGTTGAACTCGGCCGGCTGGCCGGAAGGGGCGGAACAATCGCAGCACAGGTCATCGGAGGCAAGCGGCGAGGCCTCGACGCCGCCGACCACGCCCATCGGAAGGGCGTCGGCCAGGAGGTCGCGCGCGGCGGCGTCGACCGGGAGCTCGGCGGCGGCGGCGATGACGTAGCGCCGACGCAGCTCCTGCTGGAAGTCGCAGACCTCGGCGCGGGTCAGGGCGCCGTCGCCGTCGACGTCGGCCTCGGGGTAGCTCGCCATGATCTCGGCTGCGACCTCGGGCGTGAAGTAGCACGGTCGCTCGGGCAGCGGCCCGGCGTCGGCGTTGGCCGCGGCGGCGCTGGTCAGCCCGATGGCGGCGAACCCGGCGACCGCGACGGCGCCCCCCAGGCCGAGGCCGGCGCGCCGCGGCTGGGTCAAGGCGCCGACCCGGCGGGCGAGCTGGCTGCCGCCCAGGCCCAGCGCCGCGGCCGGCACGCGCGATCGCGCGACCGCGATCAACATGCGCGCGTAGGCCGGGCCGTCGAGAGGGCCGACGGCGATCGCGTAGGCATCGCACGCCTGTTCGCGGGCCAGGTCGAGGCGACGGTTGACCCAGCGCACCACCGGCCAGAAGAAGAACAGCGTCGCCGCCAGGAGCTGCAGCACGCGGAGCGCGCCGTCGGCGCGGCGGACGTGGGCCAGCTCGTGGGCCAAAGCCGCCGTGCGGCGCGCGCGATCGGCCAGGAGCCCCGCCGGCAGGACCAGGACCGGCGCGCGCATGCCGATCACGTAGGGCGCGCCGGTCGGCGCGAGGCGGGCGTCGACCGAGCGACGCACGCCGAGGCGATGAGCCAGGGCTGCGAGCTCGGCGCGCACCTCGGCCGGCGCGACGGGCAGCGCCAGGGCCGCGCGGCGGGCGCCACGGTACCGCCGGAGCTGCCGGAGGCCCAGGGCCAGGGCCGCCAGGAGCCAGAGACCGACCCCGGCGACCGCCACCGGATGGCGGGGCGCGGGGGCCGCGACCGCGGCGACCGGCGCGGCCGGGGCCTCGGAGAACACCATGACCACCTCGGGGGGCGGCTCCGCGGTGGCGCGGTCGACGAGCGAGGCCAGCGAGAACCGCGCGCCCGGACCGATCGGGACCACGAACTTGAGCAGCACCACCGCCCACAGCGCGGCGTGGACCGCCGGACGGGCGCGGCGCAAGACGGTGGCAGCCAGGAGGGCGGCGGCCGCCGCCAGGAGCGTCCCGTGGACCAGCGCGACCCCGGCCAGCCCGACGACGGCGTCGGCGCCGCGATGGAGCGCGTCGATCACGACCGTCGCTCCTTCTTCTTGCCGCGCGGCTCGTCCTCGAGATCGCGCTCGATCGCGCGCAGCTCGTCGAGCGAGAGCGACTCGTCAGCGACCAGCCCGAGCACCATGGCCTGCGAGTCGCCGTCGAAGACGTCGGACAGAAACGACCGCAGGCGCTCGCGCAGGACCGACTCGCGGCGAAACGCCGGGGCGTAGAGATACGGCTCGCGATCGCGATCGACCACCACCGCGCCCTTGGCCGCCAGCCGGCCGAGCAATGTCATGACCGTGGTGTAGGCCTGCTCGCTGCCACCCTTGGCCAGCTCCGCCCGGGTCTCGGCGACGTTGGCGCGCCCGAGGCGCCACAGCGCCTTCATGACGTTGAACTCGGCGGGCGTGAGGTCGGGGACGCGGGTCATGGGCTTCGACGACAACGTTCGTAGGTCTACTACGTCCGTAGTTAGCAGGTCAAGAACGATCCGTCGAGGGTCTTTACCGCCCGGCGTGCCCCGACATTCCCGGCCGCCGCGATCTCCCACCTCGGATCCTCGGCCGGGCGCCCGCGCCGCCGATCTCGCGGGCTTGGCGACCTGTTGCGGGGGCTACGATGGCGCCCATGGCCGCCCCTACCCCGCCGTTTTCGCCGGCCGAGCTCGGCGAGGCACACCGGGCGATCGCCTCCACGCTCGGCAAGTGCGAGAAGATCGTCCCCAAGCTGCGGCCCGGCACCGCGCAGCACACGCTCCTCGACCGGCGGATCCGCGCGCTCGAGATCGCCCTGGCGCTGATCGAGCGCGAGTTGGCCGGGGGATCGGTGTCGGATCCGGGCCGGTCCACCTCTTGAATCACCCCGCGGAGTCGTGCGTTGTTCCGGCCATGACACGAACGACCTCGCCCCTCCGCTCCATCCTGCCTACCGTCCTCGCCTGCGCCACCCTCGGCGCCCTCGCCGCCTGCGGCGGCGCCGCCAAGCCCACCGCGCCGTCCGCCGGCGCCGGCGCGACCATCGCCATCCGCCTGGGTGCCCCCGATAGCGAGTACGGCGTCGCCGGCTTCGACGACGGCGGCGCGCTGCCCGCGATCTCGGCCGACGGCACGCTGGTGGCCGCGCTCTTCCACGACACCGTCGACATGGTCGGCGTGCCGGTCGACACCGTGGTCGTGTGGCGCACCGCCGACGGCAGCCGGGTCGGCGCGGTCGCGAGCAACGACGGCGAGCCGCCCGAGCTCGACGTCGCGCCCGTGGCTGACCCCGGCCGCGCCACCAAGGCCACCGAGCTTCTGGCCGGCCACACCTGGATCAAGGTCGCCACGCCGCCAGCGGTGACCCCGGCCGACCAGGCCGAGGGCGTCGCGATCGCCCTCGGCGACGGCCGGTCCGTGCGCTTCGCCGAAGAGACCTTCGTGGCCGAGGGCGGCACCGTCACCCCGGCGAAGTTCGCCGGGCCGGGCGGCGGCAGCGACGAGATCGGCGGCGGCGACTGCGGCGCGATCGGCGGCGTCAAGGTCCTGGCCGGCGGCGGCGACTGGCTCCTCGTCGCCCCTGATCAGATCGATCTCGGCGGCGACTCCTGCATCGGCATGCTCGGCGCCGAGCTCGCGATGATCGTCAAGCTGGCGAAGTAAGCGCGGGCCTCGGCCTCCGCCTCCGCCTCGGTCTCCGCCTCGGTCTCCGCCTCGGCCTCGGACTCGGTCTCGGCCTCCGCCTCCGCCTCGGTCTCCGCCTCGGTCTCGGCCTCCGCCTCGGCCTCGGTCTCGGTCTCGGTCTCGGTCTCCGCCTCGGTCTCGGTCTCCGCCCCGGTCTCGGTCTCCGCCTCGGTCTCGGTCTCCGCCTCGTCCCCGTCCTAGCCCGCGGCCCGCGCCGCCCGGCGCTTCTCGACGAGCGGCGGGATGGTCAAGAAGCCGATCGCGGCGATGATGAAGAGCGCGCCGTACCACTCCATCGCGTTGGGCCACTTCGATCCGAACCCAGCGGCCAGGATCAGGCCGGCGCACAAGACCGCCAGCACGCTCGACACCCGGTTGACCGGCACGCAGAACGCGTTCTCGCGCGGGTCGAGGAACACCAGGCCGCCGAAGATGCCGGTGCCCTGGGACAAGACGCCGACCGCCAGCCCCCAGTACCAGCCCGGCCGATCGAAGAAGCTCGTGAACCCGGCGCGCAGCTCGACGCCGGCGTCGCCGCCGACGGTCAACGCCGCGATCGTGACGATCACGAGCAACGCCGGCGCCGACACCAGCCCCTCCTCCACGAAGTAGCGCAGGTTGGTGTCGGGGTCGGACGACTTCGCCGTGCGGCTCATGATCGTGAGCCGCGTGAAGTACAGGCCGAGGTAGCAGGCGACGTCGATCGCGCACAGGAGCGGCATGCGAGTGTCGCCGCTCGACAGCCAGGCCATGACCAGGGCCGCCAGCGACAGCCCGAGGGCGACCCACGAGAACCACCGGATCCTGCGCCCCGTCAGGCGATCGACGATCGGCGCCAGCACCAGGACGCCGCCGCGCATCAGCAGCGCGACGAACACGATGCTGACCTCGGTGAAGGTGTAGGCCAGCGTGGTGGTGGCGATGATCCCCGACGAGCACAGCCCCGACAGCGCGGTCAGCTTGCTCGGCATCGGCACGCGGACTCCGGCGATCGTCACCCGCCGCGCCTTGCGCCACCACCCGGTCACGATCAGGAACCCGATCAGCGCGGCGACCGCGGCCATCGTCGACGGCGGCAGGATCTCGAGGCTGCCGACCGGCGTCGCCCCGGTGTCCAGGTACGGCTTCGACAGGGCCTTGGTCAGCGCGCTGTACGGCACGTAGCAGGCGAAGTAGCCGAACGCCCACCACCAGATCGACACGCGCGGGCGCTGGCTCACCCCGCGATCGTGACCCATCGTGGCAGCGCTGTCACGGTCCGGTGACGTCGGCGTGGCGGTCGGCGGCGAGCTGGCCGCACGCCGCGGCGATGTCGCTGCCGCCCGAGTACCGACGGTGACTCGCCAGGCCGTGGCTCGACAGGACCGCGCGGTAAGCCGCCATCGTCTCGTCGCTGGCCCGGGCGAAGGGATCGCCGGGACCGATCGGGTTGTAGGCCAGGACGCTCAGCCGCGGCCGGACCCCGGTGGCGGCGGTGAAGGCGGCGGCCCGCTCGGCCAGGGCCGCGGCGTCGTCGGGCCCGTCGTTGACCCCGGCCAGGAGCGTCACCGCCCACATCGGCGCGAGGCCGGTCAGCCGCGCGTGATCGGCGGCCGCGGCCAGGAGCTCGTCGAGGGGGTGGGCGCGATCGATCGGCATGAGCGAGCGCCGGACCTCGGGCCGGGCGCTGGCGATCGACAGCCCGAGCCGCACGTTGGGCGCGGCCTCGGCCAGCCGGCGGATGCCGCCCGGGTGACCCGAGGTGCACACGGTGATCGCCCGGGCGTCGACGCCCTGGGCGCACGGATCGGTCAGGACCGCGATCGCCGCCAGCACCCGGTCGAGGTTGGCCATCGGCTCGCCCATGCCCTGGAACACCACGCCGTGGACCCGCTGGCCGGGCGCCAGGGTGGCCCGCACCAGCCGGACCTGCTCGACGATCTCCCAGGTCTCGAGGTTGCGGCGCAGGCCGAGGCGCCCGGTGGCGCAGAACGCACACGCCAGCGCGCACCCGACCTGGGAGCTCACGCACACGCTGACCCGGCCCGGGTGCGCGAGCGGGATGCGCACGGTCTCGAAGCGCGCGCCGTCGGGCCCGGCCACGACCAGCTTCTCGAACGGATCGAGGGCCGAGGCCTGACGCTCGCACACGGTGAGGGTCGGCACCGCGCCGGCCGCCACCACCGCCTCGGCCGCGACCCGACGTACCGCGCTGGTGGGCCGGACCGCCTCGCCGCGGTGGACCATGGCGACGACCTTGCGGGCCTCGGCCAGGGTCAGCGCCGGCACCGCCGCGCACAACGCGGCCGGGGTCACGGCCTGGAGGGCCAGCGGGGTCATCGCCCGTTCCTACCGCGCCCCGACGCCGCCCGCCACGCCGGCGCCGCTCACTTGACGGTGAAGCTGACCGACCCCAGGACGGCGTCGTCGGCGCCGACCACCTCGACGGTGTAGCTGCCGGCCTTGAGCTGGCGTCGCGAGTGGGTGACCCAGCGCTTGCTCTTGACGGCCAGCTTGGCCTGCCAGATCTGGGCGCCGTCCTTCTTCCACACGTGGCGGACGGTGGTGCCGGTGGCGCCGGTGACGCGCGACCACACCCAGATCTTGGTGCCGGCCGCGAACTCGCTGGCGGTCCCGACCGACTCCTTGTTCTCGACGCCGGTGCCGGCCTTGACCTCGGCGGCGGCGGCGGTGGCAGTGGCGCCGGCCGGCTGGGCGAGCGCGACCACGGGAGCCGCGGCGACCACCGCGGCGAGGACGAACAACGACGACCACAGACGCTTCATGGGCTCTCTCCGGTTGCGAGGCGGGTTGGGCTCGGGCCTCGCCGTGCGATATCACAACGCGCGCCGGTCGACCGCTCTTCCGCGATTGCATCGCCGCCGGCCCGGGCGTAGGGTCCGCGCCCCCATGGCATACCCCGAGGTCGTCCGCGTGTTCGCCACCACGCAGGACCCCGATCACGACAGCCCGTGGCAGACCCGCTCGCCGTCGTCGTCGACCGGCTCGGGCGTGGTGATCGCCGGCGGCGCGATCCTGACCGGCGCCCACGTCGTGGCCAACGCCACCTTCCTGCAGATCCAGAAGCCGTCGCATCCCGACAAGGCGATCGCCCGGGTCCGCGCGGTGTGCCACGACGCCGACCTGGCGCTCCTCGAGGTGGTCGAGCCGGCCGACTTCCTGACCGACGTCACCCCGGCCGAGCTGGGCGAGATGCCGCGGCTGCGCGACGAGGTCGCGGTGGTCGGCTACCCGGTGGGCGGCGAAGAGATCTCGATCACCGAGGGCGTGGTGTCGCGCATCGAGGTCCAGCGCTACAGCCACTCGCAGCGCCACCTCTTGGCGGTCACCGTCGACGCCGCGATCAACGCCGGCAACAGCGGCGGCCCGGTGTTCGGCCACGGCAAGGTGGTCGGCATCGCGTTCCAGAAGCTGACCGGCGTCGACAACATCGGCGAGATGGTGCCGCCGCCGGTGATCCGCACCTTCCTCGACGGCGTGGCCGCCGGCAAGCCGCCGCAGATCCCGGCGATGGGCGTGGTCACCCAGAACCTCGAGAACGCCCTGGTCCGGCGCCAGCTCGGCATGCCGACCGGCCTGGCCGGGGTGATGGTGGTGCAGCTCGAGCACGGCTCGGGGGCGGCCGCCGCGCTGCGCCTGCGCGACGTGATCACCGCGGTCGACGGCTGCGCGGTCGCCAACAACGGCACCGTCCTCTACGACGGTCGCCACCGCACCCGGTTCGACGTGATCCTCGGCCGCCACTACATCGGCGACGTCATCGAGGTCGAGATCTGGCGCGACGGCGCGGCGCAGACGGTCCAGGTGACGCTCGGGCCGTGGCGCCCCCTGGTGCCGCGCACTCGCTACGATCAGGCCCCGCGCTACCTGGTCTTCGGCGGCCTGGTGTTCCAGGCCCTGACCCGCGACGTCCTCGCCACCTGGGACAAGTGGTGGAACAAGGCGCCCAAGGAGTTCCTCTACTACTACTACCAGGGCGCGCGGTCCGCCGAGCGCCACGAGGTGGTGATCCTGTCGAAGATCCTGGCCGACGAGATCAACGTCGGCTTCGGCCACCTCTACAACGAGGGCGTGGCCACGGTCGGCGGGGTCGTGCCGCGCGACCTCGACGACTTCGCGGCCCGGCTGGCCGCCGCCGAGGGCGTGGTCGAGATCACGACGACCTCGGGCGGCGTGATCATGCTCGATGCGGCCGAGGTCGCGAAGGCGACGCCGCGCATCCTCGAGCGGTACCGCATCCCGCGCGACCGGCACTTGCCGTAGCGGGGAGGACGGAGGCGGAGGCGGGGGCGGAGACGGAGGCGGAGGCCGAGGCGGGGGCGGAGGCCGAGGCCGAGGCCGAGACCGAGGCGGAGGCCGAGACCGAGGCCGAGTCCGAGACCGAGGCCGAAGCCGAGTCCGAGACCGAGACCGAGGCCGAGACCGAGGCCGAGGCCGAGACCGAGGCGGAGGCCGAGACCGAGGCGGAGACCGAGGCCGAGACCGAGACCGAGACCGAGACCGAGGCCGAGGTTGAAGTTGAAGTTGAAGCCGAGTGTGGGCCTTGCGCGAGGCGCGATAGTGTCTATGATACACCAATCATGACCAGCCCGGCCCTGTCGCTGTCCGCCACCGACTCCGTCTTCGTCCTGACCGGCGCCGGGGTGTCGGCCGAGAGCGGCATCGCCACGTTTCGCGACGCCGACGGGCTGTGGGAGCGGCATCGCATCGAAGACGTCGCCACGCCCGAGGCCTTCGACGCCGACCCGGCGCTGGTGTGGCGGTTCTACGGCCAGCGCCGGGCCCAGGCCGCGACCGTGCGGCCCAACCCCGGCCACGTCGCGCTCGCCGACCTCGAGGCGCGCCTGGGCGATCGCCTGTACCTCGCGACCCAGAACGTCGACGACCTCCACGAGGCCGCCGGCTCCCGGCGGGTGGTCCACATGCACGGCGAGCTGTTCCTGACCCGGTGCAGCGATCCCGACTGCGCGACCGCGCCGTTTCGCGATCTGCGCAGCGACTTCTCGGCCGGCCTGCCGCGCTGCGCCTGCGGCGCGCTCCAGCGCCCGCACATCGTGTGGTTCGGCGAGATGCCGTTCGCGATGCACGCGATCAAGCGCGCGGTCCAGCGGGCCGACGTGTTCCTGTGCATCGGCAGCTCGGGGATGGTCTACCCGGCGGCCGGCCTGGTCGGCGAGATGAACTACCGTCGGGCCAACGGCGAGACGGTGCGCACGATCTACGTCGGCCTCGAGCGGCCGGCCAACGCCGACGCCTTCGACGACGTGGTCCTCGGCCGCTCGGGCGAGGTCCTGCCCGCGCTCCTGGCCGGCTGACCGCGACCGCCGACGCTTTACCTCGGGCCGCGCCTCGATCATCATGCGCGCCATGCGCAAGGAGTTCGCGATTGCGACCGGCGGCCGCGAGGTGCTCGTGGCCATCGAGCGCCACGAGGACGGCACGCTCGGGGTCGAGCTCGACGGCGTGGCCCGGGCGGTCGACGCCCGGCAGCTCCGGCCCGGCACCTGGTCGCTGGTGATCGACGGCGCGAGCTTCACGGTCGACCTCGACCCGCGACGCAACGGGGTCGCGGCCTCGGTCGGCGACGCCGAGGCCCTGCTGGTCGTCGAGGACGCCCAGACCAAGCGGCTGCGCAGCGCGACCCAGCGCGGCCCGGCGGCGCGCGGCGAGGAGATCAAGGCGCCGATCGCCGGCAAGCTCGTCAAGCTCCTGTGCGCGGTCGGCGACGAGATCGCCGCCGGCCAGGCGGTGGCGGTCCTCGAGGCGATGAAGATGGAGAACGAGATCGTGGCCGAGCGCGGCGGCACGGTCAGCGAGGTCGCGCGGGCGCCAGGCCAGTCGGTCGAGACCGGAGAGCGCCTGCTCGTGCTCGTGTGACCGCGGCGGCCGTGGTAAGGACGCCTGCCGTGCCCTACCGGTCGTTCGCCGACGTCATCGCCGACAAGCGCATCCTGGTGTGCGTCGGCTCGGGCGGCGTCGGCAAGACCACGACCTCGGCGGCGCTGGCCCTGGCCGCGGCCCGGGCCGGCAAGCGCACGCTGGTCATCACGATCGATCCGGCCAAGCGGCTGGCGTCGTCGCTCGGCCTGGCCGGGCTGGGCCACGACGTCGCCGAGGTCGATCCGACGTTGGTCGGCGCCGGCGCTCCGGGGGCGGCGTCCTTGGCCGCGATGATGCTCGATCAGAAGCGGGCCTTCGACGAGGTGGTCGCGACCCACGCCAAGGATCCAGCGGCGGTGGCGCGCATCCTGGCCAACCCGGTCTACGCTCAGGTCTCGGGCACCCTGGCCGGCAGCCAGGAGTACGCGGCGATGGTCAAGCTCCACGACCTCGACGCCACCGGGCGCTGGGATCTGATCGTCGTCGACACCCCGCCGACCAGCCACGCGATCGACTTCCTCGAGGCCCCGGCCAAGCTGGCGGCGGCGATCGACTCGCCGGCGATCGAGTGGTTCCGCAAGCTCCAGGGCGGCGGCCGCTCAGGCTGGTCGCTGCTCGGCCGATCGGGCTCCTTCGTCCTCGGCCGGCTGGCCAAGTTCGTCGGCTCGCGGTTCCTCGACGATCTCGGCGTGTTCTTCACCGAGTTCCACGACATCCTGACCGGGTTCCGGCAGCGCGCGGAGGAGACCTACGCCCTCCTGCGCCAGGATCGGGTCGGGTTCGTGCTGGTGTCGTCGCCGGAGCCGATGGCGATGCGCGAGGCGCTGGCGTTCCACCAGCGCCTGACCGCCGGCGCGATGCCGCTGGCCGGGTTCGTGATCAACCGCGTCCACCTCCACCGCCCGGCGGCCCTGTCGGTGCCCGACCTCGAGCGGGCGCTGGCGGCCGAGCCGGCGGTGGCCGCCCTCGGGCTGTCGGGCACCAGCCTGCGGATCGCCGCCGAGGCCTTGCACCGCGCCCACGGCGAGCAGGAGCTCCTGGCCGGCGTCGACGACGAGGCCCTGACCAAGCTGCGCGCGGCGGCCGGGGCCGAGGCGCTGATCGTGCGGGTGCCCCTGGCCCACCAGGACATCCACGATCTCGATCGGCTGATCGCGCTCGGGCGGACGCTCTTGACCCCGCCGCCTACGGCTGCGCCGCCCAGGTGACCGGCCAGCGCCAAGCGTCGGCCAGGGTCGCACGCCAGGTGCCGAGCGGCGCGCCGGTGACGATCGCGACCGTGCGATCGCGGCGGGACAAGGCAGTGACGCGCCCGCGCCAGCCGCGCCACCAGAGCGTCGACGGATCGCTCGCCGTCGTCGGGCCGCCGGCCAGGCTCGCCAGCGCGTGGCTGGCCGCGTTCCAGAACTCG
This sequence comes from Kofleriaceae bacterium, assembly GCA_018057825.1. Classification (GTDB taxonomy): domain Bacteria; phylum Myxococcota_A; class Polyangia; order Haliangiales; family Haliangiaceae; genus UBA2376. The sequence goes on from JAGPCY010000021.1 coordinate 72,543, forward strand.
TCGGCGTCCTCGGCGGTGTCCCAGGTGACGACCGCGACCCCGACGGTGCGAGCCGGCGTCGCGACGTCGGCGGCGCGGCCGCGCAGGACCACGCGATCGCCACCCCAGCCCGCGGCGGCGCCGGCGGCCACCACCGGCGGCACGCCGTGCGTCACCAGGAACGTCCGCCAGCCCTCCTCGCCCCAGGTCGAGGCGTCGAGGACGTCGGTGCCGCGCGGCGCGGTGATCTGATCGGGGCGGGCGTCGGCGAGGTACAGGTGCGGGTGCAGCACCTGCTCGGTCGAGCGCGGCGGCCGGCGGTAGACGTCGTCGATCGCCGACCACGGCCGGCCCTTGCGCAGCGCCGCGACGAACCCGACCCCGGCGCGGTACGGGAACAACATCGCCTCGCGCAGCGCGACCGGCGCGCGCTCGAGCTCAGGGCCGCCACCGGCGCCGTCCATGTTCGCGGCGATCATGCGCGCCACCAGGTCGTGATCCCACGGCGCGCCCTGGCCCTGCTTGGCCAGGGTGTACTCGATCATGAGCGCGACGCCGTCGCCCTCGACCAGGGCCTGGCGCGCCGCCGACGCGTCATCGTCGCCGTCGACCACCTTCATCCACGCCGCCAGCCCGAAGTGCTGGTCCTGGAGCGCGTGGGTCAGCTCGTGGGCCATCAACATGTCGGCCCAGGTATCGTCCGAGCCCGGCTTGGCCGAGACGTAGAGCTTGCCCTCGGCGGGATCGTAGAAGCCGGCGATCTGCTCGGTCAGCAGATCGACGATCAGCGCGTCGAGATCGGTCGCCATCGGCACCAGGCCCCAACGCTTGGCGACCGCGGCGTCGCGCGCGCGCTCGGCCGGCGGCGCGTCCTCGTCCATGCGCGCCAGGAGCCGGGCCCTGAGCGCGTCCTCGGCCATCACGCCCTTAGCGATCGGCCGCTTGACCGCCAGGCCGCGGATCTTCGCGACCTCGGCGGCGATGACGTCGGCGCGGGCCACCAGCTTCGCCGTCCAGTCGGGCTCGACGTCCGCGACCGCCGGAGGGGCGGCCACCGCGAGCGCGGCGCTGACGACGACCGCGGGGAACGCGCGACGAACAGGGGACGTCATGGGCGTCAAGCCTACACGGGCGATCGCCGGCGCGCTCGCGGTGATACGATCGCGGCATGCGCTCGGGGGGGCACCGCGCGAGACCGGCCTGGCTGTGCGCGATGGTCGCGCTCGCCGCGGGCCCGATCGCGACCGCCGAGCCGACGGCTCCGACGTGCAGGCCGCCGTGCGACGAACCCGCGGTGTTCGCGCTCGCGGTCGAACTCGCGGCGGTCGCCGACGCGACGACCGAGGCGCTCACCGCGGCGGCGGTGGCCCTCGCCGCGGCGGCCGACGACCAGCAGGTCAAGCCCTCGGTCGTCGGCGGGCTGCCCCTGCACGCGCTCCCGAAGGTGTTCGGTGGCCACGGGCTGCCGGCGCTCCGATCGGCGCTGGCCGCGACCGTGCTCGGCGGCGCGCCGGTCACCGAGCGCGACGGCTTCGCCGACGTCGTGGCGATCGACACCGCGGCCGGCGCGCTGTGCACCGGCATCGCCGTCGGCCCGCGGACGATCTTGACCGCCGCGCATTGCGGCCCGGCGCGCCAGATCCGCCCGCGCACCGGCCCGCCGATCGCGGTGATCGCGCGCGCGGTCGCGCCGGCGCGCGCCGATGCCGCAGCGCTCACGCTGGCGACGCCGCTGGCGGTCGCCCCACGGCCGCGGGCCCGCGGGTTCGACGACCCGAGCGACGGCCGGGTGCGCGTGATCGGCTTCGGCGCCGACGATCCGAGCGGCGCGCGCGGCGCCGGCGCGGCGCGCTGGGGCGAGCTGTACGTCGATGACTGGCGGTGCGACGGCGCCCGCGCCGCGACCACCGGCTGTCGCCCCGGCCTCGAGGTCATCATCCCGGCCACCGGCGTCGACGCCTGTCGCGGCGACAGCGGCGGACCGCTGGTCGACTGGCGCGACGGCGGCTGGCGCTTGCTCGGCCTGACCTCGCGCGGCCTGCCCGGCGCGCGGACGCCGTGTGGGCACGGCGGCATCTACGTCCACGTCGGCCCGCTGGCCGACTGGCTCGACTCGCAGACGGAGGTCCCTTGATGCGCACGCCCTCGCTGGTCCTGATGTCATCGTTGGCCCTCGCGATCACCGCCGCGGGCGCGCGCGCCGCGCCGTGCAAAGACGACCACCCGGGGCTCGCGGTCAGCCCGCCCGGCGGCCAGGAAGCGCAGGTCCTGGTGCGCCTGTCGCGCGCTCCCGACGCCCGCGCCACCGTGACCTTGGTCGAGGATGGCGGCGCGACGGTCACCGTCACCTTCGACCCGGCCACCGACGACGCGGTCGCGCGCACAGTGACGGTGCCAGCGGGGACCTACTACCTCGCCTACGCCGGCGCCGCGGTGACGCTGCCGCCCGAGCGCGCCGACGGCGCGCCGCGCCGCCGGTTCCAGCGCGCGTGCTGGGCCTCGGCGACGCAAGCGAAGATCGCCCTGGCCGAGGCTGACGCCGCGGTCGACGACGGCGACGCGTCCGTGACCTTGACCGTGACCGTGCGGTCGGTCGCGACCGGCCGCGCCGCCGCGATCGACCTCAGCGACCCCGTCGCCGCAGCCGACCTGCGCGGCTTCGGCCTCACCGACGCGGCGCCTGCCGCGGTGACCGAGACGCTGCGACTGATCGCCGAGATCGCGATGGACAAGGCCAAGGCCGAGGCGCTCCGGCGCTTCCGTCAGCAGGTCGTCAAGCGCGTGTGTACCGAGCTGTCGGTCAAGGCGGTGTTCGGCGGCAAGGATGAGCAACTGCTGTTGCCCGCGACCTGCGGCCAGCTCGACAACCTGCGGCTGGGCGATCTCGGCGGCTCGGCGCGCGGCCTGGTCGACGCGCTGCGAGCCGACCTCGCGGGCGTGGTCCTGACCAAGCTCCTCGACGAGGTCGTGAAAGGCGCCACCCTCGATGGCCGGGTCACCGCCGCGATCCGCACCCTGGTCAGCCGGGCCGCGACCGGCGAGCTGACCGGCGCCGAGGTGCGGGCCGCGCTGGTCGCCGCCGTCCACGACCTGGCCAGCAACGCCGGCGCCGAGGCCAAGGTCCTGGCGACGATCGTCACCCTGGCCGCGCGCTGCGCCCAGCAGGGCTGCACCGTCGACGACCTCGCCGCCGCGCTCACGGCCGCGCTGCCCGCGGCCGCAAAGGACCAGCTCGCGACCGCCGCCGCCGCGGTGGCCCGGCTGCGCGAGGTGCTGGCCGCGACCGGCGTCACGACCGCGCGCGACCAGGCCGCCGCGGTGGTCGCGGTCATCGCGACCGCGATCGAGCTGGGCCACTGCAGCGACGACGGCTGCCGCACCCGGGTCGGCCGGGCGCGCGACCTCGCCCTGGGCGCGATCGCCGGCGACTACCTGCGCGCCCTGGGCGTCGTCTCGGCCGGCCTGCGGTCCAAGCTCGGCGGTCGCACGCGCGGTGCCCTCGCGCTCCTGGCCTCGGTCTTGTCCTACGTCGAGACCTATCGCGCCACCGCCGACGCCGATCCCAAGGTCGCGCGCGAGGAGCGCAAGCGCGCGCTCCTGGCGTTGATCGAGGCCGGCACCGACCGCTCGGGACGTGAGCACGAGTGGGTGGTGTCGCTCGGCGTGCTGGTCGGGTTCCAGGCCGGGTACCGCGACGTCCACGGCACCGAGGACGGCAGCGGCCGGGCCTACGATCTGCGCTTGCCGCTGGGCGTGAGTGCGCTGTACCTGCGCGACCGCGACCACGACCTGACCGGGTTCGTCAACCTGGCGGTCGCCGACCTCGCGAACCTGGCCGCGTCATCGACCGAGGACCTCGAGCCGACGCTCCAGTGGAGCGACTTCGTCGAGGTGAGCGCCCAGGCCGGGTTCGCGATCGGGCGCAACACGCCGCTCGTGATCGCCGGCTCGATCGGCTGGGCGCCGGGGCTGACCTACGTCGACGGCGCGCCGACCGACGCCGAGATCAAGACCGGCGGCCGCGGGGTCTTCCGGCTCGGGGTCGTGGTCGGCGCGCTGGTCCCGCTGTTCGATCTCTGACCGCAGCCCGCGGCTCATCATCCCCGGCGCCGCGGGCTACAGTCGGCTGGTGATCGAGCTCGAGCGACTGTTCCGACAGTTCGACGGCGCCAGCTTCGCGCAGCGGGCGCAGCTCGCGGCCGAGGTGGCGGCCGCGATGACGGCGGCGGACCTCGACGCCGCGCTGGCCGGCCTGGCCCACGCGTCGCTGTCGGTGCGGCTCGGCGTCCTCGAGCTGGTGCGCGTGGCCGGTCATCGCGGCGCGGTGCCCGCGCTCCACGCCCACGCCCGCGGCCACGCCGGCGACGATCGGGTGTTCGCGCTGCGCGCGCTGGCCGAGCTGGCGGGCCCCGACGATCACGACCTGCGCGCCGACGCTCTGGCCTGGGCCCGCGGCGGCGACGCCTTCGTCGCGGCCCAGGCGACGCGACTCCTGGCCGTCCTCGGACCGGGTCCGGCCGCGGCCCGCGGCGCGCTCGTGCGCGAGGCCGAGGCGCTGTTCGCGGCGACCCGCACCAGCGAGCGGATCGCACGGCTGGCCGCGATCGAGGCCCACGGCCCAGCGGCGATCGCGGCGATCGCGAAGCCGGCGCTGACCCGGGGCCCGGCGGATCTGGTGGCCTTGGTCGCGCGGGCCCTCATCCGCCACGCCGCCGCGCTGCCGTCGTGCGACGCGATCGTCGCTCTGCTCGCGCCGGCCCACCGCCGGGTCGGCGACGATCCCGCGGCCGCGATCGCCCTCGACGACGCCGCGCTCGTGCTGGGCGGGGTCGCCCACGCCGGGCCACTGGTGGCCCGGCTCGACGGCCTGGCCCCGCCGACGGTGGCCGCCCTGGCCGCGGTCCTCGAGGCCGCGCCGCCCGACGCGGTCGCGCCCCTGGTCGCCGGGCTGGCCGCGGCGGTGGTCCGGCGCCCGGCGCTGTGGTCCCCCCTCGGCCCGAGCCTGGCGCGCTCGGCGGCGGTGGCCCGGGCCGACGCCGCGCTGCGAACCGCGGTCGCCGCCCTGCTCGCTGAGCTGCGCGCCGAACGACCGCAGCCGCCGCTGGCGGTGGCGAGCGCGGCCCGGGTCCTGGCGGCGGTGGCGCAGCCGGGGGAGCCCTTGCCCCGCCACCTGGTCGCCGCGTTGACCGCGGTGCCGGCGGTGGCCGCGACCCAGGCGCTCGTCGCGCTGTGCCTGCGGCTGGCCACCGAGGCCGCGGCCGAGGCGCTCCTCACCGTCACCAGGAGCGCCGTCGACGATCACCGCGCGGTCGCCCTGGCCGCGCTCACCGCGTGGCGCTCGCCGTGGGTCGAGCTGTCCGCGGGTCCACCGCTCGGCCTGCAGGCGCGCTACGTCGATGGCGCCGGCGCGCCGCTGGTTCGCACCGACCGGCGGCTGCTCGCCGGCGACGCCGCCTACGCGCTGGGCGGCGATGGCGCGCCGGTCCGGATCGAGGCCACCGCCTACGGCGCGTGCCTGTGCTGCGGACCGCCCCTGGCCCTGGTGCGTCCGCCGGGCGCCGGCCTGCGCTGCCCGGCGTCGTGGCTGCGCTACCTGCGCGACGGCGCGCAGGTGATCCGCGAGGACGACCACCCCCTCGGGCGCTGCCGGCGCTGCGACTCCGATCGACCGCGCGCGCGCGACGGCGATCGCGTGGTGTGCCCGGCCTGCGGCGACGGCCGCGCTCCGGCGGCGCCGGGCCCGAGCGGCCCCGCGCACATCCCGGTCGGCGACCACCCCGATGCGCCGCCGCTCGCGCCGAGCCCCGAGGCCCTGGCGGCGATGACCCCGACCATCCGCGCGGCGATGGCCGCCAACGTGTTCGTGCGCGGCCGCGACGGCGACAACAGCTACAGCGCGTCGGGCATCGTGATCGCGCGCGACGGCGAGCGGGTCGCGATCCTCACCAACCGCCACGTCGTCGAGGCCGACGACAGCGGCCGGCTGTGCCCGCTCGACGCGGTCACGGTCGCCGGCGCGCTGCGCGAGGTGACCACGGTGTGGCGGGCCGATCGCGGGGTCGATCTCGCGTTGATCGAAGGCCACCTCGACGCGCCCGAGGCGGTCGCGGTCATGCCGCTGGGCGACGGCGCCGCCGAGATCGGCGCCCGGGTGTTCGCGATCGGCAACCCGCTGGGCCTGCCGTGGAGCTACTCGAACGGCACGCTGTCGGCGGTGCGCGACTGGACCTCGCGGGCCGGCCTGCCGGTGCGGGTGCTGCAGACCGACACCAGCATCGCGCCCGGGTCGAGCGGCGGCGGGCTGTGGCACGTCGACGGCCACCTGCTCGGCGTGATCGCCTTCGGTCAGCAGGGCCTCCACGGCAGCCCGGTACAGTTCGCGCTGTCGATCGCCGCGGTGCGCGCGGCCTTCGCCCGCAGCGATCTGCGCTGGCGCGGCCGCCGGCTCGCCGACCTGCCGTGACGGTCGGAGGTTTTGTCGCTAGGCTGCGCCGCCTTGCCGTCCGCCCGCGATCTCGTCCGCGCCGCCCAGCGGGGCCCGGTGTTCGTCACCGGCGCGACCGCGCCCTACGCCGCCTACCTGGGCGCGGCGCTGGCCGGCGACGCCCCGCTGGTCGTGGTGGTGGCCGACGACGACGACGCCCGGGCGTGGCAGGGCGACCTCGCGGCCTTCGGCTGCGCTGCGGCGATCGTGCCGGCCCCCGACGGCGCCGCCTACGCCGAGCTGGCCGCCGATCGCGCCGCCGAGGCGGCCCGCCTGGCCACGCTCTACGCCCTGGCCACCGGCGGCCCGAGCGCGCCGCGCGTCGTGGTGATCACCGGCGCCGCCCTGGTCCGTCGCACCGTGCCGGTCGACGAGCTGCGCGGCCGGGCGGTGGCGATCCGCAAGGGCGTCGCCTTGCCGCGCGACGCCACCGCCGCCCGCCTGCTCGATCTCGGCTTCGCCCGCGCCCAGATCGTCGAGGACGCCGGCACCTTCGCGGTGCGCGGCAACGTCATCGATCTCGGCTCGCCCGACACCGCGATGCCGGTGCGCATCGAGCTCGACGGCGACGACGTCGAGTCGATCCGGTTGTTCGACCCGGCGACCCAGCGGACCCTGCGCGAGATCGACGGCGTCGACGTCCACGCCCTGCGCGCGGCGGTGCCGTCGACCGGCCACGACTGGCGGGCCGCGATCCGCGATCTCGCCGACGCCCACGATCACCCATCGTCGGCGACCCGCAAGCTGATCGAGCAGCTCGCCACCGGCGACGCGATCGGCGCCGACGTCTACGCCCCGGCCTTCCACGCCGCCCTCGATCCGGTCGCCGCCTACCTGCCGGCCGACGCGCGCTGGCTGTGGTGGGATCCCGACGCCACCCTGGCCGCGATCGATCGCGAGCTGGCCAACGCCGCCGCCGGCTACGCCGAGCGCCGCGCCCACAAGCAGCTCGCGTTCCCGCCCGGCGCCCACTACGTCGAGCGCGCCGAGGTGATCGCGATGTTGACCGCGGCGCCGCGCCGGGTCGTCTTGCCCAGCCTGGCGATCGTCGACGATCCCCGCGCCGCCGGCGCCGGTCGCCTCGAGGTCCACGTCGATCCCCTGGCCGCCCTGCGCACCGAGCTCGAGCGCGCGCGCCTGCAGCACGACGATCACCTGGCGCAGCCGCTCCTCCGCGCGATCGCCGCGCTGCGCGCCGACGGCGTCGCCGTGGCCCTGGCCGCCGACAGCGCCACCCGCGCCGATCGCCTGGTCGGCCTCCTCGAGGGCCACGGCCTGGCCGCCGATCGCACCGCCACCCTGACCGCCAACTCCGACGCGGTGGCGATCGCGATCGCGCCGCTGTCGGGCAGCTTCGCCGCCGCCGCCGATCGGCTGGCGGTGATCGCCGCCGCCGACGTGTTCGGCGTCAAGCGCGCCGCGCCGCGTCGGCGCGACGCCCGGCGCAAGGCCAAGGACGCGCTGCTCGGCGGCGTCAGCGACTTCAGCCAGCTCGCCCCCGGCGACTTCCTGGTCCACCAGCTCCACGGCGTCGGCCGGTACCGCGGGCTGGCCAAGCTCCCCACCGGCGGCGCCGCGATCGACTTCCTGCACCTCGAGTACGACGGCGGCACGCTGTACCTGCCGGTCTATCGCCTGGGCGAGGTCCAGCGCTACGTCGGCGCCGAGGGCCACGGCCCGCGCCTCGACAAGCTCGGCGGGGTCACCTGGGACAAGGCCAAGGGCAAGGTGTCCAAGCAGGTCGCGGCCCTGGCCGAGGAGCTGCTCCAGCTCTACGCGCAGCGCGCCGCCCTGCCCGGCCATCGCTTCCCGCCGGCCGACGAGCTGTTCCACGAGTTCGAGGCCGCGTTCCCCTACGAGGAGACGCCGGATCAGCTCGCCGCGATCGAGGCCACCCTGGCCGACATGGAGAGCGGCAAGGCGATGGACCGCCTGGTGTGCGGCGACGTCGGCTACGGCAAGACCGAGGTCGCCCTGCGCGCGATCATGAAGTGCGCGCTGGCCGGCAAGCAGGCGCTGCTCCTGGCGCCGACCACGATCCTGGTCGAGCAACACGCCCGCACGATGACCGAGCGCTTCGCGTCGTGGCCGGTCCGGGTCGGCAAGCTGTCGCGGTTCCAGAGCAAGGCCGAGCAGCTCGCGACCCTGCGCGCCCTGGCCGACGGCGGCCTCGACGTCGTCGTCGGCACCCACCGCGTGCTGTCGCCCGACGTCCGCACCAAGGACCTCGGGCTGGTGGTCATCGACGAGGAGCAGCGCTTCGGCGTCGCCCACAAGGAGCGGCTGAAGAAGCTGCGCGCCCACATCGACGTCCTGACCCTGACCGCGACGCCGATCCCGCGCACCCTGCACCTCGCGCTCACCGGCATGCGCGATCTGTCGATCATCGCCACCCCGCCCGCCGATCGCCGCGCGGTCCGCACCTTCGTCGCCCAGGTCGATGAGGCCCTGATCAAGAGCGCCATCGAGGCCGAGCTCGCGCGCGGCGGCCAGGTCTACTTCGTCACCCGCACGATCGACCGGCCGGGCGCGATGACCGGCGGGCCCGGTGGCGACCGCGAGCGCCGCGGCCCACCGACCACCGCCAGCGCCGACCTGTCGCTCAAGGAGTGGGCGGCGCTCCTGGCCCGGCTGGTGCCGGCCGCGCGCATCGGCCAGGCCCACGGCGACCTCGGCGCCGACGAGCTCGAGGACGTGATGATCAAGTTCGTGCGCGGCGATCTCGACGTCCTGGTCACGACCACGATCGTCGAGAGCGGCCTCGACATCCCGCGCGCCAACACGCTGTTCGTGGCCCGGGCCGACGCCTTCGGCCTGTCGCAGCTCTACCAGCTCCGCGGCCGGGTCGGCCGGTCGAGCGCCCGCGCCTACTGCTACCTCCTGGTGCCAGCGCCCGAGCAGCTCACCGACGACGCCCGCCGCCGCCTCGAGGCCCTGCAGCGCTTCACCGAGCTGGGCGCCGGGTTCCAGATCGCGTCGGCCGACCTCGAGATCCGCGGCGGCGGCGAGCTGCTCGGCGCCAAGCAGTCGGGCTCGATCGCCGCGGTCGGCTTCGAGCAATACGTCCACATGCTCGAGGAGTCGGTCGCCGCCCTGCGCGGCCAGCCGGTCCACCATCCGGTCGATCCCGAGCTCACCGTCGACCTGCCCGGCTACATCCCCGACGACTACGTCCCCGATCCCGGCCAGCGCCTCGATCTGTACAAGCGGCTGTCGGCGATCGAGGACGAGGACGAGGCCCGGGCGCTCCTCGACGAGCTGGCCGATCGCTTCGGCCCGCTGCCCGGCGAGACCTTGCTCCTGGCCGATCTGATGGTGGTGAAGGCCCTGGCCCGCGACCTCGACGCCCTCGCGATCGAGCTGTCGCGCAGCCGCTTGGCGATCGCCCTCGGCCCGTCGACCCCAATCGACGTGCGGAGCCTGCCCAAGCCGTGGCGGCTCGAGCGCGATGGCCGCCTCCACGCGCCGTGGTCCGGCGACGACGCCAAGGCGCCGACCGAGGCCGCGCGGCGCTACTTGCGACGTCTCGGCGCGCGTGCTACGGACAATCGAAAAAGTTAGCCGGGAAAGGCACTTATGCGTGCTCGCTGGATGATCATCACCGCCGCTAGCGCCATCTTGGCGACCGCCTGCGACTCGCGCACCTCCTGGCCCGACCGCGGCCGCGGCCGCCGCCCCGGCGCTCCACCGGCCCAGCCCACCGGCGACCTCGCGCAACCCCTGGCCACCGTAGACGGCGTGACCATCACCGTCGGCGAGTTCCAGGACCGCCTGAACCGCCAGTCGCCGTACATCCGCAACCGCTACACGTCCTTCGAGCAGAAGGCCGAGTTCCTCGACAGCCTGGTGCGGTTCGAGGTCCTGGCCGCCGAGGCCGCGCGCCGAGGCCTCGACGCCGACCCCGAGGTCGTGCGGACGATGAAGCAGGTGATGATCCAGAAGCTCCTGCGCGACGAGTTCGAGACTCGGGTCACCCCGGCTTCGATCACCGACGCCGAGGTCGCGGCCTACTACGAGAAGAACCAGGCCGAGTTCGTCAAGCAAGAGGAGGTCCGGGCCTCGGCGATCGTGGTCCTGGCCCGGGCCCAGGCCGAGCGCGTCCTCCTCGAGGCCCAGGGCGAGGCCGGCAAGACCAACAAGGGCTTCCGCGACCTGGTCGGCAAGTACAGCTCCAACGAGGAGCACAAGCTGCGCGGCGGCGATCTGCGCTACCTGACCGAGGCCTCGACCGAGGTGCCCAAGCCGGTGATCGCCGCGGCCTTCGCCCTGGCCAACGTCGGCGACGTGTCGGGGGTGGTCGACGCCGGCGACGGCACGTTCTGGATCCTGAAGCAGACCGGCCGGCGCAAGGCGGTGGTGCGGACCCTCGATGAGGCCGCCCAGACCATCCGCAACAAGCTCTACCGCGACAAGCGCCAGGAGACCCAGAAGGCCTTCATCGACGGCCTGCGCAAGGCCGCCAAGATCGAGATCCTCGAGGACAACCTGGCCAAGGTCCGGGTCGACACCTCGACCGAGGGCGGCGATCCCCACGGCGAGGGCCCGGCCCTGCCCGACCTGAACCAGCCGCTCCCGCCGCCGAGCCAACCCGGCGTGATGCCAAGCCCGCCGCCCCTCGACCCGGCCCCCGTCGCCCCCCAGACAACCCCGCCGGCGCCCGCCGGGTCCAACCCGTAGGCCCACGTCCGCACTCCCTGTTCCAGCGAGCCCCCATGCGCCTCCCTGTCTACGCCGTCTTCGCCCTCGCCTCCGCGCTGGCGCTCGCGCCGGCCGCGTCGCCGACCTTTGCCCAGCCTGCCCAGCCCGCGCCAGCCCCCCAGCCCGCGCCGGCGCCCGCCAAGCCGCGGCCCGTCTTCGTTTTGGACCGCGTGGTCGCGGTGGTCAACAACGCGATCATCCTCGAGAGCGAGCTCGCGGTGCAGCTCGTGCCGTACCTCGATGACCTCGACGGGATCGACGACGTCAAGGAGCGCGCCCGCCGCCGCGACAAGCTGCGGGCCCAGGTGCTCGACGAGATGGTCTCCGAGCAGCTCATGATCGAGGCCGCCGAGGAGGCCAACCTCGAGGAGATCACCGCCAAGGAGATCGACGAGGTCATCCGCGAGACCAAGGCCGAGCACAAGCTCGACGACGCCACCTTCCAGCAGGCCCTGGCCGCCCAGGGCTATACGATGGCGCAGTACCGCACCAACATCCGCCGCCAGCTCACGCGGGTGCGGGCGATGAAGAACCTGGTCGCGCCCAAGGTCAACGTCGCCGACGAGGAGATCCGCGCGCACTACGACCAGCTCGCCCGGCGCTCCGACGTGGTGTCCGAGGTCCAGCTCGCCCACATCCTGATCGCCCTGCCCGAGCGGCCGACCGACGCCGAGCTGGGCGCGGCCCGCGCCAAGGCCGCCGACATCGTGACCCGCGCCCGGGCCGGCGAGGACTTCGCCAAGCTCGCCGCTCAGTACTCCGACGACACCGCCACCAAGGACACCGGCGGCGACCTGGGCTGGGTCCAGCGCGGCACCCTCGATCCCGCGTGGGAGACCCGGGTGTTCGCGATGGAGGCCAACGAGGTCAGCGGGCCGGCCACCGGGCCGCGCGGCCTCGAGGTGTTCCGCGTGGCCGAGGTCAAGAAGTCGGAGATCAAGCCCTTCGATCAGTTGAAGGATCAGCTCCGCGGCGAGCTGCAACAGCGGGCGATGCAGAAGGCGACCCAGACCTGGATCGAGGGCCTGCGCAAGCGGGCCTACGTCGAGGTCAAGCTCTAGAGCGCGCGGCCGGGCCTCTCGCCGATCTCACGTCGACGCGGTCGTCGCCACTCCCGGTTGTCGGCGTCGGCCGAGCGAACTACCGTCCCGCCATGGGACTCCTCGGCAAGCTGTTCGGGGGTGGGACCGAGCTATCGGTCGCGCTCAACTCCACCAACGTGATCGCCGGCGGCACCGTCGCTGGCAAGGTCACCGTCACCGGCGGCAAGAAGGCCTTGAACCTCGACGCCCTGGTGGTCAAGGTCGTCTACGTCCACGTCCAGACCGTGACCGACTCGCCGCTGCCCAAGATCGATCTGCGGCAGCTCGCCCAGGCCACCGTGGTCGCCAACCAGCCGCTGGCCCCCGGCAAGGCCCACACCTGGGACTTCGCGATCGGCCTCCCCGACGGTCTCGACGCCGGCGGCAGCTACAAGCTCCTGGCCTCGGCCGACATCCCGTCGGTCAAGGATCCCTCGGCCGAGGCCGAGTTCAAGGTCATCACCCCGGGCGCCCACCGCCGCGGCGGCCTCCTGGGCGCGGTGCTCGGCGCCAGCGAGGACGAGCTGCTCGGCCGCTACCCCGGCCTCCTGTCCGATGACGAGGACGAGCAGTTCACCGCGCTGTGCGAGCTGCGCGGCGACGCCTACGGCGACGACGCCAAGCAGCTCGTCGGCCTGGCGCCGTGGCTCTTGCGCTTCGTCAAGACCGGCCCCGTCGAGCTGCGCGACGAGGCCCTCGAGACCTGGGCCACGCTCCTCAACAACCGGGCCCGGCCGTCGGACATCGTCGAGCTCGAGGCCCTGGCCCGCGAGCCCGGCCTGTCCGACGATCTGCGCCAGGCCCTGGTCACCGCGGCCGTGAAGTTCGCCGACGAAGGCGCGGCGCCGCTGCTCCAGCAGTTCGCCCGCGATCCCAGCCCCGAGCTCCGCGAGCAGGTCGCGCGCAGCCTGGCCTACGACGCCGACGAGGGCCTGGCCGGACGCCTCGACCTGATCCTCGGCCTGACCGCCGACGCCGACGTCACCGTCCGCCGCGCCGCCGCCAGCGCCCTCGGCTCGTTCTCCGACGATCGCCGGGCCATGGACCGCGCGGTCGCCCTGGCCGCCAGCGATCCGTCGCCCGACGTCAAGGCCGAGGCCCTCGAGTCCCTGGGCGGCGCCCACTGGAACGGCATGCTCGAGCTGGTGGTCACGACGTATCAGGCCCACCTCGCCTCGCCCAGCTCCGAGGTCCGCAAGGCCATCGCCGGTCGCCTGGCGTCCTTGCCCGCCGACCCGCGCGTCGGCCCCATGGTGCAGGCGCTGCTCGCCGATCGGTCGTCGGAGGTGCGCAAGCGCATGGCCTGGTACGGCGTCAACATGAGCGATCACCCCGATCTCGCGCCGCTGTTCCGCGCCACCGCCGAGCGCGACGCCGACGACGACGTCCGCGCCGAGGCGGTCTACGGCATGCGCGGCTTCCTCGGCCCCGCCGACGCCTGCGCCTACGCCCGCGCCCGCCTCGCCGCCGACCCCACCGAGCGCATGGCCTGGTCGGTCTACCAGGTCGCGCGCAGCCACGACGACGACCCCGCCGGCAAGGCCCTGCTCAAGGACCTGGCCAAGTGCCAGTTCGCCGACGTCGCCAGCGCCGCGCGGGACTGACGGGGCCGGGTTGGCGAAGGTAGAGGCCGGGTGGACGGCGGCGATGGGACCTCGTCCGCGTCAACACCGGGTCTCGGCTTGACCGACCTTGGCGGGAAAAGCGACCATTCCCGTATGGAACGGTACCGGGTCCGTGGCCAGCGTCGGGTGGACGCGATCTGCGCAGCGATTGAGGCCTCAGGAGGAACCATCGTTCGGTGCGCCGACCCGACCTCGGCCCCGTTCGAGTTCGACATCCTCCTCCCCGATCGTCGGCCCTTGAGGCTCATCTGCTACGCATTCACCGCAAACAAGTACAGTCAGGCCGGCCGGCCCTCGGACGAGCACCGATTCCAGGTCAAGTACGGCAGCGAGTTCGACCGACCGCATCGCCTGCAGGTCGGTGGCGACGAGACTGTGACGTTGTTCTTCGGCGTCTACGAGGACGGGGACTTGTTCGTCGCTGCCGATCCAGCGCTTCACAACCCGACCTGGTTCTCGTCGTCGATCGAGTTCAAAGAAGCCGACGCGACCACCGGGCGGGAGCTTGGCTGGCATGCCTGGCAACGCGATCGCATGCCGCGGGGCCGCCGCCGCGTGAACCCGGACGAGAGCTTGATCACCGAGACTCTCCACGCCTTCGCACCAAGACACTTCCTGACCTACGCGCGCTTTGAAGACATCGCCACCGGGATGGCCCCCGGTGAACGCCTGCTGCTCTTCCAGGACATCGGCAGGGATCTCGCGCAGGGCCAGGTCGCCCGTGCCCTGGTGGAGCGTCAGATCGAGGCCAGCAGCTCGATCGCCGACGCCATGGTCAAGGCAATGGGGCTTCCCGTCGATCAGCTCCTCGCGATGATCGCCAAGTCGAGACGACTGCGCACCGCGATGCGCGGTGGTGTCGCTGAGCATCACCTGCACAACCACCTGCGTCGTACGCGCAGCGTGACGCATCTCGAGAAGCTGGACCAAGACGGACAGCCGGACTTCGCCCTGAAGTTCCGGGGCCGCTACCTCAAGGTGGAGTGCAAGCTGGTATCGCCCACGCTGACGCGAGGTCTACCGCGCGTCGACTTCCAGAAGACCCGCGCCAGCAAGAGCGACCCGTGCAGCCGCTACTATGCGCCGTCGCAGTTCGAGATCCTGGCGGCATGCCTGCACCCGGTGTCAGACCGCTGGGAGTTCCGCTTCACGTTGACAGCGACGATGGCCCAGCACCGAAAGTGCCCTGGCAAGCTCTCGGACCGTGTGCTGGTCGCCCCATCGTGGCCGCCCGATCTGCCAACGCTACTGGGGACCTGAACGCATAGTCAGACCTGTGCGCTAGGTTCGCGCGCCATGGGCAAGCCGAAGGTCATCAGCCTCTACACAGGGGCCGGGGGATTGGACTACGGGTTCGAGGCCGCTGGCTTCTCAACCGCGGTGGCGGTCGAGATGAACCACGATAGCTGCGAGACGCTGCGAGCAAACCGCCGGTGGCCGGTGATCGAGCGGGACATCTTGCGGGTGTCGAGCCACGAGATCCTGAGGACCGCCGGGCTGCGCAAAGGCGAGGCCGCGGTGCTGATCGGCGGGCCGCCGTGCCAGCCGTTCTCGAAGGCTGGGTACTGGTCGAAGGGCGATTCCGGGCGACTCGATGACCCGCGCGCCGCCACGCTCGGAGCCTACCTGCGCGTGCTCGAGGATACGACGCCGGCGGCGTTCCTCCTGGAGAACGTCGAGGGCCTGGCCTATCGAGGCAAGGACGAAGGCCTTCGCCTGCTGCTGGACGCGATCGAAGGCGTCAACAAGCGGACCAAGAGCAAGTACCGTCCGACGATGCAGGTCGTGATGGCGGCGGACTACGGCGTGCCGCAACTGCGGAAGCGCTTCATCATGATCGCGGCGCGCGACGGGACCGAGTTCACGTTCCCGAAGCCGACCCACGCCGCGCCGCAGCTCGAGCAGACCTCGCTCTTCGACCGCCTGCCGCCCTACCGGACCGCGTGGGACGCCCTCGCCGACGTCGGACCTGACGAGGGCGAGGACGTCGCCGTGCGCGGCCGCTGGGCTGAGCTGCTACCGTCGATCCCCGAGGGTCACAACTACCTCTGGCATACCGATCGGATGGGCGGGATGCCGCTGTTCGGCTGGCGTCGTCGCTACTGGTCGTTCCTGCTGAAGCTGGCCAAGTCGCAGCCGTCGTGGACGGTCCAGGCCCAGCCGGGTCCAGCCGTGGGACCGTTCCACTGGGACAACCGGCGGCTCGCCATGCGCGAGCTCGCGCGGATCCAGACCTTCCCCGACGACGTCCGGGTGACCGGGAGCCGGACCGAGATCCAGCGCCAGATCGGCAACGCGGTGCCCTCGCTGCTCGCGGAGGTCCTGGCCCGCGAGATCTCGGTGCAGCTCCTTGGCAACCGTCGCCCCAAGGCTCCGCCGCGCCTGCTGCCCACCGATCGCTCCCCCGTACCGGCCGCCACCGCGACGGCGGCTGTGCCGCTGCGCTTTCATCACCTGGCTGGCGAGCACACCGCACATCCGGGTACCGGTCGAGGCCACGGCGCGAGCAAGCGAACGACGCCGTTGGCCATCGCCTCGTAGGCGCGCGGATCGAGCGGCTAGCGCCAAGCGGCGACGAGACGGAGGCGGAGACCGAGTCCGAGGCCGAGACCGAGACCGAGACCGAGTCCGAGTCCGAGACCGAGACCGAGACGAGACCGAGACCGAGACCGAGGCCGAGTCCGAGTCCGAGTTCGAGGCGGAGGCTGATAGGCCCGAGGAGGATCGTTGGGCGCCTTTTCGGGCCGCGCGCGGTTTGTGATTGACGGCGCGGCCGCATCAGTGATTTTCTGATGTCGACACCGCGCCGTCGAGGGGCACGCGCGGGTGCCGCGGTCGCGCGGCGTGGCACGGCCACGCGCGGTGGGCCGTGGTGCGACGTCACCCAGCCCCTGGAGTGACTGATGACCACGACCAACCTGGCGATCTACGGCGGCGGGCCGCTCGGCGCGGAGTCGCTCGCGGCCAACCTCGACGACCTCCGCGGCTCGGGCTTCACGACGGTGATCCTGTGGTCGTTTCACGTCGCGGCCAACGGCGACCTCGCGTTCAACGACACCCAGGGCATCGTGAGCGGCGGCGTGTATGGCGGCGCGGCGAGCTGGCCGGCGCAGGTCGCGGCCCTCAAGGCCCCGGGCAGCTCGGTGACCAGCGTGTGGGCCTCGGTCGGCGCCGGCGGGGTCTCCGACTTCACCCACGTCGCCGCGCTGATCGCCCAGGAGGGCATCGGCCCCGACAGCATCCTCTATCGC
This sequence comes from Kofleriaceae bacterium, assembly GCA_018057825.1. Classification (GTDB taxonomy): domain Bacteria; phylum Myxococcota_A; class Polyangia; order Haliangiales; family Haliangiaceae; genus UBA2376. The sequence continues at coordinate 89,662 of JAGPCY010000021.1, forward strand.
AACTTCGCCGCGCTGCGGGCGGCCTTCACCGTCGACGGCGTGTGCGCGATCGACGGCATTGACTTCGATGACGAGGACCTGCTCGACGTCGACGTCCTGGTCCAGTTCGCGACGCTCTTGTTCGGGCTCGGCTTCCAGATCACGTTCTGCCCGTACAACGCGCCGTCGATCTGGGTGAAGGCGCTCGCGACCCTGGCCAACGCCGGTCACCTCGTGAGCTGGTTCAACCTGCAGGCCTACGCCGGTGGCTTCGGCAACGATCCGCGGCAGTGGATCGACGCGGTCGCGACCGTGGTCGGCACCGAACGCGCGGCGCAGTTCATCGTCCCCGGGCTGTGGTGCTACCACGGCCAGTCCGACGAGGACTCGCGCTGCCCGAGCAGCGTGCAGTCGCAGTTCGCCAGCTATCAGGCCGCGGGCGACGGGCTGTCGGGCGGCTTCCTGTGGCTCTACGACGACGTCCTCAGGTTCCAGCACGACAACCCGTGCGCGACGCCGGCCACCACCGCCGGCTACGCGGCCGCGATCGCCGCCGGGCTCGCCAGCGCGAGCCAGCCGGCGCGCCCCCCACGGACCGCGGCCGCGCAGCGCGCAGCGGACGCCGTGACCAGCGCCGACGTCGCCGCGCCGCCGATCGATCACGTCGTCATGCTCATGCTCGAGAACCGCGGCTTCGACAGCGTGCTGGGCCTGCTCTACGGCCCGGGCGAAGCGCCGTCGCACCTCGTGCCGGCGGGCGGCCCCGGGTTCCAGGGGCTCCTGACCGGCGACCACCCGGTGCAACACGCGGTGCGCGACGGCCGTACGATCTCGGCCAGTCCAGCCTACGGCGTCCGCGGCGCCAACAGCCCGGGCAAAGATCCCGGCGAGCCCTACGCCCACGTCAACCAGCAGCTCTTCCGCTCGACCGCCCCGCCGTACGCCGGCCAGCGGCCGACCATGGACGGCTTCCTCCAGGACTACTGCGACGTCCTGGGCTCGAGCGCCAGCGACGAGCAGTGCAAGCAGCTCATGCACATGTTCTCGCCCGCCGACCTGCCGGCGCTGAGCGCCCTGGCTCGGACCTACGCCACCTCCGACGCGTGGTTCTGCTCGGTCCCGACCCAGACCAACGCCAACCGCGCCTTCTCGATCTGCGGGACGTCGCTGGGCGAGGTCGACAACGGCTACTACCCCGCCGGGACGCGCGGCTGGGTCTTCGAGTGCGACAAGTTCGATACGCCGACGATCTGGAACGTCCTGGCCGATCACCAGGTGAGCTGGGCGGTCTACTACAACCAGCCGTACCCGCCGATCCGGCCGTTTACGGCCCCGTACACCTGGCTGGCGTTCCCGCGCGTGCAGACGATCCCCGACGCCTGGGCGCACTTCAAGAAGATCGATCAGTTCATGACCGACGCGCGGAACGGCGCGCTGCCGGCCTTCAGCTACCTCGAGCCAGCGTGGGGTGGCGAGACCAAGCTCGGCTACGTCGATGGCAACGACTACCATCCGCCGGTCGACGTCACCCACTCCGAGGAGATGCTGCGCGAGATCTACCGCGCGCTGCGCGAGAACCAGGCGGCCTGGGAGCGGACCCTGCTGGTCGTGGTGTTCGACGAGCACGGCGGCACCTACGACCACGTCCCGCCGCCGTGGGGAGCGACGCCGCCGTGGGGCGCCGACCCCAACCCCAAGCTGCCCAAGCCGCGGCAGTACGGGTTCAACTTCGATCGGTTCGGCGTGCGCGTTCCGTGCCTGCTGGTGTCGCCGTGGATCGAGGCCGGCACCGTGGTGCGCTCGCCGACCGCGGTGCCGTTCGATCACACCTCGATCCTGGCCAGCGTCCTCGACTGGAAGAAGATCGATCGCTCGACCGTGCTCGGCGCCCGGGTCGCCGGCGCCCCGACCTTCTGGCATGCGCTCACGCGCCAGCGCCCGCGCACCGACGACCAGGCCTTCCCGACGCCCCATGGGCCGGCCCTCGGCGCGCCGGTCAACTACGGCAGCCGGTTCCGGCTGCTGCACCTGCCGAGCGGACGCATGGTGTCGTCGGTCTCGAAGGGCGTGCGCTACTGGTTTCCGACGCTGGGCACGACCGGCGTCGAGCTGTCGTTCCGCGGCGGCTATGGCGCGGTGACCAGTCGGTCGACGGTGATGCTCCGGACCGCCGAGGCCGCGGTCAACGCCCCGGGGGTCATGGACAAGCCGGCCAACACGCTGGGGGCCTGGCGCGACGAGCACGACTGCTACTACGTCGCCAGCGACGCCTACCAACCGTACCAGCAGCAGCAGTGGGCGGTCGTCAAGGTCGGGGCGAGACCGGGGAGTCCACTGCGCTACGGCGACGAGGTGCAGCTGCTCTGCCTCTACCCCGACTTCCTCGGCCAGGTGCTGATGTCCGACGGCTCGTATCTCACGACCGCGAGCGGCGCGCGCGACGCCTGGCGGATCCTGCCGATGCCGTGAGCGCGCGCCGCGCCGGCCGGCCGCTACAAGACCAGCGACAACCGCCGGCGGAAGCCGTCGGAGAGTTCGCTGCGCACGCCGACGATGCGGAACAGGAGGAGCATGGCCTTGCGCGCGGCCTCGCCGTTCCAGCGGCGGTCGGCGGCGACCAGGGCCAAGAGGTCCTCGAGGCCGGCGGCGGGATCGGCGGCGGACCTGGCGACGGCGCGGGCGAAGCGGGTGGCCATGGCGGCGGGATCGCCGCTGGCGTCGGCGGCGGTGGCGGCGCCCAGGGTGGCGAGGTCGACGATGGCCGCGGCGGCGTCCCAGGTCGGCGCGCTGGCCGGGATGGCGGCGGCGTGGGCGATGGCGTCGTCCCATCGCCCGGCGGCCAGCGCGACCCGAGCGAGGACGTCGTGGGCAGTGACGGCGGCGCGTCCGGTCGAGGTCAGGGTCAGGACCGCCTGGGCCGAGGCCTCGGCGGCCGCGCGATCGCCGATCGCCAGGGCGTGGGCGGCGTCGTGGGCGTGCTCGGCGGCCGGGCTCGGCAGGTGCTCGTCGAGGAACGCCCGCACCCGGGCCTCGGGCAGCGCGCCGAGGAACTCGGCCACGACCTCGCCGCCGACGAACAGCTTGACCGCGGGGATGCTGCTGATCGCGTAGCGCGACGCCACCGCGCGATTGTCATCGGTGTCGAGCTTGGCCACGACCACGCGCTCGGCCTCGTCGGCCGCGATGCGCTCGAGGATCGGGCCCAGCATCCGGCACGGCCCACACCACGGCGCCCAGAAGTCCACCAGGACCGGCCGCTCGTGGGAGCGCGCCAGCACCACCTGATCGAAGGTCGCGTCGGTCGCGATCATCACGGCGGCGTCGTCAGCCATGGCGAGAACCTGGATCCGGATCGCGACCTCGGCAAGGCGCCGCACCGCCGCCGCACCGGCACCACAACCCCACCGCGCCCCACGCGCCCCACGCTCAGCCACGCGACGCGACGCCGCACCGCGACGCCCGAGGGCGATCGTCGTCCCTCAGGTCGGGTCAGGGACAGTCGGCCTCGAGGCTGGTGTAGAGGACCGCGTCGAGGCCGCCGACGGCGTTGGCGCGGCGCGCGACCAGCGCCAGCTCGCGGCCGTACACGATCTGGACGATCGGCGGGATCCCGGGTTGGAACACGAACCCGATGGGCACGAGGCGCGACGACAGGTGGGGCGTGCCGTACTCCTCGGTCGACTCGTCGAGGAGGCCGGCCGGGTTCGGGTCCTCGACCGTCCAGGGGTCGGCGGGCGCGGCGGTCAAGCAGCGGTGGGCCGCGACCACCTCCGTGCGACCACCGACCTCCTGCTCGAAGCTCACCCAGGTGCGGTTGGGCGTGATGTGCAGGTGCGGGAAGCGCGCGTAGCCGAGCCCGGCGCCCGAGATCGCGCTCGGGTCGAGCTCCCACTCGGCGTCGGCGTCGCAGCCGAGCGGCGTCGCGTTTTGGCACCGCTGGTACCAGATGCTGTCGGTGCCGGTGCGGTCTTCCCACGCGACGTGGATGCGGTCGTCGGGGGACACCGCGACGAACGGTCGCTGCTGGTCGCGGGCCCGCGGCAGCGCGCCCGTCGACGGCGCGGTCTGGGTCGTGACCGTGCCACCCGGCCCGTGGAACTGCATCGCGGCCTCGTCGGCGTCGGGGCCGCCGCCGGCGACCCGCGAATGGAAGGCGTAGCGAGGCGACCCGTTGGTGTTGCGCACCGCCAGCGAGGCGTGGTCTTGCGCCAGCGCCAGGCCGGCGCCGTTCAGGTTGGTGGCGGCGGCCCAGCCTCCGACGGCCGGTCGGGTCGAGCACAAGACCTCGTCGCTCAGGGCCACGGTCTTGCGCGTCCAGCAGACGTGATAGGTCGAGGTCGCCGCCGCCCACAGGAGCTGCGCGTGCCCGACCTCCTCGCAGCCGCTGTCGATCACGCGCGTGGCATCGACCAGGCCGGTGACGGTGTCGTAGTCGTACTCGGCCAGGCCGGTGACGTCGCCGCCCGCGCAGGCGTTGCGGTTGTGCGCCACCACCGTGACGTGCCCCGTGCGCACCGCGATCGTCGGGTTGTAGATCCACAGCCCGGTGCCGACGTGGCTATGCAGCACCACCGGCGCGGCCCACCAGGCCGTGCCGTTCCACCGGTTGAGGTACAGCGTGTGAGTTCCGGCCGTGGCGTCCGCGACCTCGTAGGTGACGTAGACCCCATCCATCGCCGAGGCCACCGCGACGCTCACCACGCTCGTGGTGTTCGCGAACGCGGCGGTGTCGTAGATCATCTGTTCATCCCAGGCCGCCGCGGGCGTCGCGACGGCGAGGATCGCGGAGAGGGTCAGGGCGTGGGCGAGGCGGTGGGGCGTTCGAGGAGACATGGAGCAGGCCAGTGCAACGTCCGTTCCCCGCCCGACGACGACGACGACGACGATCGCCAAGGCCTGCGCCTCGCTCGCTGGGACCTGCACCTCCCGGCGCGGCCCAGACGCCGGCACCCGCAGGCACCGCAGGTGTGCCCGGCTACCCAAGCTTTGGGTCGAGCGGCCGGACCAGTGCGTCCCCACTGCCATGGCCGCAGGCTCAAGGCAGCGTCGCGCAGCTCGGGTCCGGCCACTTCCCTTGTGGGCCCACTTTCGCCTATATATAAAGGAGTAGGCTGCAGTGTCCACGTTGATCGGCAACCCGGGAGCGCCCATGGTCGGAGGAGACGGCAAGGTGAGGCTCGGCAAGTACGTCCTCGACGCCCCGCTGGGGATGGGCGGGATGGCCGAGGTGTTCCGGGCCCACACCGTGGGCGCCGAGGGCTTCGAGCGGCCGGTGGCGATCAAGCGCGTCCTGCCCGACGCCTCGCGCAACCCGGCCTTCGCCGAGATGTTCGTCGCCGAGGCCAAGCTGTCCTCGCGGCTGCAGCACCCGAACATCGTCTCGGTGCTCGACTTCGACCGCGACCACGAGGGCCGCCTGTACCTGGTGATGGAGCTGGTCGAGGGCCGGGATCTCGACGGCCTGATCGATTCGGGCCGGCTGCCGTTCCCGGTGGTCATCTACACGATCTGCGAGGTGCTGCGCGGCCTGGGCTACGCCCACGATCTGCCCCTCACCGCCGATGGCGTCCGCGGCCTGATCCATCGCGACATCTCTCCCCACAACGTGCTTTGTTCGTGGTCGGGCGCGGTCAAGGTCAGTGACTTCGGCATCGCCAAGGCGCGCGCCGCGACCGCGGCCTCGGCGTCGGTGACGATCAAGGGCAAGCCGGCCTACATGAGCCCGGAGCAGATCAGCGGCACGCCGCTCGACGGTCGCAGCGATCTGTTCGCGGTCGGGGTCATGCTGTGGCAGATGCTGGCCGGGCAGTACCTGTTCGCGGCCGGGTCGACCACCGAGACCCTGGCCCGGGTGCTGTTCGCCAACATCCCGCCGCCGAGCCAGTACGCCGGCGACGTGCCGGTCGATCTCGAGGCGGTGGCGATGAAGCTCTTGGCGCGCGATCCCGCCGCGCGCTACCAGACGGCCGAGGACGCGATCGACGACCTGCTGCGCTGCGCCCACGCGCCGCGCGACGGCCGCCGCGAGCTCGAGGCGCTCATGCTCGAGCGGTTCCCGCACAAGGCCCCGGTGCGCACCGGCCAGCGGGCCCGGGCCGCGGCGTCCCAGCTCGCCCAGGGCACGCCGATCGAGGCGCCCAGCCGCTACAACCCGGGACAGCTCGAGGTGATGGCGGCCGCGACCCGCACCGCCGGTCCGGCGGCCCAGGCCCGGCTCGAGACGGCGGCGACCGCGGCTGGCCCGTCCGCGGCCGTCGCGGTCGCGCCGACCGCCCGACGACCGATCGGCCTGATCGTGGGCGGCGTGATCGCCGCGGTCGTGGTCGCGGTGGTCGCGGTGATCGTCGCGACCGGCGGCGGCGGCGCGCCGCCGACCGCCGAGCCCGCGCCGGGCGCGCTCCCGCCGGCCGAGGCGGTCGTCCCCGACGCGGGCCTCCCCGACGCGGCGGTCCCCGATGCGGCGATCGATGCGGCGGTCGTCGACGCGGGGGCGCCGGTCGACGCCGCACCGCCGATCGATGCCGCGCCGCCGATCGATGCCCGCAAGCGCCGGGGCGATAGCCGCGGCTCGGGCTCATCGATCAACGTCGTCCCCACCCAGTGAGCGGCCGGCCACCGCGCGGAATCGCCCACGACCGCGCAACCGGTGGCCACCGCGGTCGATACGTCGGTCCATCAGGAGGAACGTGCATGTCTCTTCGTCGTCTCGCGATCATCGCCATGGCCCTCGGCCTCGCGGCGGCGCCGGCCGCCGCCCAGCAGTCCGGCCAGGCCCGCACCATCCTCGTCGACGAGGGTGGCTCCTACGAGGTCCTCGTCCACCCGGACTTCGTCACGATCCTCTACCTGCCGGACAAGGTCGACAAGGCGATCGCCTCCGACGTGACCAGCTACGAGGTCAAGGCGATCGGCGCCACCAGCCTGGCGATCCGGCCGCTCAAGGCCGGGGCCAAGCCGGCCAGCCTGGCGGTGGCCACGTCGTCGATCAAGGTCTCGGTCGTGCTGCGGCTGGTGACCAACCGCGATGAGGCCATGACCCAGGTGACCTTCAAGCGCGCCGACGTCGAGGCCGAGCTCGAGCGTCGCATCACCGAGCAGGTCAAGGAGCGGACCGCGGCGCTCGAGGCTCGCATCGCCGTGATGCAGCAGCAGATGGACGCCGAGCTGCCCAAGCTGGCCGAGGGGCTGATCGCCGCGCGCATGCTCAAGCGCCGCGAGGTCCGCAAGCTCGACGCGATCGAGCGCAACGACGACAACGTCGTGGTCGAGACCAAGGACGTCCTGTACCTGGGCGACGACGCCTTCGTCACCTTCGAGATCGAGAACCGCGACAAGGCGCCGTACCGCCTGGCCGCGGTCGCGCTGCGCGACGGCAAGCTCGACCACGCGACCGCGGTCCGCTTCGCCAGCGACGCCGCCGAGACCGCGGGCGCCGGCGTGATCGGCGTGGTCCGCCCGGGTGGCCGCGGTCAGGGCGTGGTGGTCGTGCGGCGGGCCGCCGACGTGATCGGTCGCAAGCTCACGCTCGAGGTCAGTCAGCCGGGCGGCCGCGGCAAGGTCGCCGTCGACCGGATCGTGCTGCGATGAGGGCACCGCTCGCGCTCGCGACCGCGATCGTCGTCGCGCCGGCCACCGCCGCGGCCGATCGCCGCGAGGCCTCGCTGCACGCCCACGCGATCGGCGGCCTGGTCACTCTCGGCGGCCCTGCCACCGACGACACCTCGTCGGCCTTGGCTCTCGGCGTCGCGGCCCGCGCCAGCTACGCCACCTCCAACCGCTTCCAGTACGACGCCCAGCTCGCGGTGCTGGCCGGCTCGGCGGACTGGGACCGCGGCACCTTCGACACCCGCGGCGGGACCGTGACCGGCCCGTTCTCGCGTGGGGTCCAGGCCGCGCGCCTCGACGCTGGCGTGACCCTGCGGTTCGGCGTCGCGCTCATCCCGACGGTGCGCGTCGCGCTCGGGGTCCAGGGCGTGCGCTACGGCGCCGCCGAGGTCGACAACGGCGCGTCGACCGTGACCGCTACCGGCAGTGACGCGCTCGGGCTCCACCTGATCGGCTCGGCCAGCGCCGGGCTCGACTACCGGGTCAACCGCCGGTTGATCGTCGGCGCGGCCGCCGGCGCCTCGCTGGCGGTGCCGGGCGTCGGCGAGGCGTGGCGGTCCTTCGACGTGACGCTCCACGCGGCGTACTACTACTACCCGCGCTGGTAGCGCCGCGCCGCGCGGCCGGTCAACGGTCGGCGCCGGCGAAGGCGAGCTGCGCAGCCTCGAGCCCACCGCAGGCCGCCAGGTAGGCCGCGGTCGTCGGGGCCAGGGTCCGCAGGCGCCGCAGCCCGGCCGCGCCGTGCTCGTCGAGGACCCAGCGCTCGAACAGCCCGGGCTCCTTGGCGAGCAGCCGGCCGCGCGGTCCGGCGGCGATCGCCGCCGCCAGCTCGGCCACGCCGAGCCCGGTCACCGCCGAGGTCACGATCACCGGGCGCGGCGCCGCGCCGGGCGCGATCAGGCCAAGCGCCGAGGTCAGGGCCGCGGCGGTGGCGCCAGCGGCGGCGCCGAGATCGCCCTTGCTGACGACGAAGCCGTCGGGCAACTCCATCACCCCGGCCTTCATGAACTGCACCGCGTCGCCGCCGTGGGGCTGGAGCACCAGCCACGTGGTGTCCGCGATCCGGACGATCTCGATCTCGCCCTGCCCGACGCCGACGGTCTCGACCACCACGGTCGAGAACAAGCGCGCCAGCAAGCGACAGACGTGATGGGTGGCGCGCGCGACGCCGCCGCTGATCGCCCCCGAGGCCTGGCTGCGGAAGTACAGCCGATCCTCGGCGCCGGCGAACCGGACCCGCGTGCGATCGCCGAGCAGCGCGCCGCCGGTCACCGGGCTCGACGGATCGATCGCGAGCACCGCGACCCGGGTCTCGCCCGCGGACAGGAGCGCCTGAGCCAGGGCCCCGACCAGGGTCGACTTGCCGACGCCGGGGGCGCCGGTCAGGCCGACGACCCGGCCGAGGGGGCGATCGGCCAGGGCCGCCAGGATCGCCGCGCGCCGCGGCGCCGCGGCGGGCCGTGGGTCCTCGACCGCGGTGACCAGCCGCGCCAGCGCGCGCTTGTCGCCGGCCCGCGCCGCCGCCACCCGCTCGGCGTCGGTCACGCCGCCGCGCTTCCGCCGATCAGCTCGGCCATCCGCGCCAGGACCGCGGCCAGATCGAAGTCGGCCGGCGTGAAGACCGCGCGCACGCCGAGCTCGGTCAAGCGCGGCAGGTCGGCCTTGGGCACGATGCCGCCGACCACGACCGGGATGTCGGCGCCGCCGCGCGCCGCCAGCGCGGCCATGAGCTGCGCGGTCAGCTCGAGGTGCGAGCCCGACAAGATCGACACCCCGATCAGATCGGCGTCCTCCTCGACCGCGCTGACCGCGATGTCGTCGGGCGCGAGCCGGATGCCGGCGTAGATCACGTCCCAGCCGGCGTGGCGGGCCGCGACCGCGATCACCTCGGCGCCGTTGGAGTGGCCGTCGAGCCCGGGCTTGCCGACCACCAGCCGCGGCCGGCGACCGTGGGCAGCGACGAAGGCCTCGAGCTGCGCCCGCAGCGCCGCCGCCCGCTCGTCCGGCAGATCGAGGCGCTGGCCGTCGACGCCGGTGACCGCGCGGTACTCGCCGAACACTCCGCGCAGGGCCTCGGCCCACTCGCCGGTGGTGACCCGGGCCAGGGCGCACGCGATCGACGGCTCCATCAGGTTGTCGCCGCGGCGCGCGGCCAGGACCAGGGCGGCCAGGGTGGCCGCGACCTGACCGGGATCGCGGCGGCGCCGGGTCTCGTCGAGGGCGGCCAGGGCCTGCTCGACCGCCGCCGGATCGCTGGTGAAGACCCCGCCGTCGCCGCCGGCGGTGAGCGGCGACGCCAGGCCGTCGGTCCAGCGGTTGACCCCGACCACCGGCTGGGCGCCGCTGGTGATCCGCGTGATCCGCTCGGTCATCGAGCGCACCAGGGCCTGCTTCATGTAGCCGGCCTCGATCGCGGCCTGGACCCCACCCATCGCCAGGATCTGCTCGAGCTCGGCGCGCGCGCCGTCGGCGATCGCCTGGGTCTTGGCCGCGATGACCGGGTTGCCGTCGAACAGATCGGGGTACTCGAGGAGATCGGTCTCGTAGGCGAGGATCTGTTGCAGCCGCAAGGCCCACTGCTGATCCCACGGCCGCGGCAACGACAGCGCCTCGTTCCACGCCGGCAACTGCAGCGCGCGACAGCGGGCCTTGCGCGACAAGGTCACGCCCAGGGCCTCGATCAAGATCCGCCAGGCGTTGTTCTCGGGCTGGGCCTCGGTCAGGCCCAGCGAGTTGACCTGCACGCCGTAGCGGAACAGCCGCAGCTTGGGATCGTCGATGCCGTAGCGGCTGCGGGTCAGCTCGTCCCACAGCTCGGCGAACGCCCGCATCTTGCACATCTCCTCGACGAACCGGATGCCGCTGTTGACGAAGAACGACAGCCGGCCGACGCACCGCGCGAAGGCCGCGCGATCGATGCGGCCGCGGGCGGCGATCCGATCGAGGAGGTCGACCGCGGTCGCCAGCGCGAAGCCGACCTCCTGCACCGGGGTCGCGCCGGCCTCCTGCAGGTGGTAGCTGCACACGTTCGACGGGTTCCATTCCGGCAGGCGATCGACGCAGTACTCGTAGGTCTCGGCGACCAGGCGCAGCGAGTGGGCCGGCGGGAAGATGTAGGTGCCGCGGGCCAGGTACTCCTTGACGATGTCGTTCTGGATCGTGCCGCGCAGGCGGGCCTCGGGCACGCCGCGCTCGCGGGCCAGCGCGACGTAGAGCGCCAGGAGCCACATCGCGGTGCCGTTGATCGTCATCGACGTGTTCATCCGCTCGAGCGGGATGCCGTCGAACAGGACGTGGAAGTCGTCGAGCGAGTTGATCGGCACGCCGACCTTGCCGACCTCGGGCCGGGCGATCGGTGCGTCCGACGAGTAGCCACACTGGGTCGGCAGATCGAAGGCGATCGACAGCCCGGTCTGGCCGCGCTCGAGACCGTCGCGGTAGAGCGCGTTCGAGGCCCGCGGGCTCGAGTGGCCCGCGTAGGTCCGGAAGATCCACGGGGCGTCGCGGGTCGGCGCGCCACCGGCGTCGGTGAGCTGGAAGCCAGGCTCGGGCGGGGGCTCGGTCGCCATGGGCGTACTATACGCGCCGACCGGTGGCGGCCGGCGGTGAAGCCGGTTAAGGGCGCGGCGGAGAGGCCGAGACCGAGACCGAGACCGAGACCGAGACCGAGGCCGAGACCGAGGCCGAGACCGAGACCGAGGCCGAGACCGAGGCAGAGACCGAGACCGAGGCCGAGACCGAGACCGAGGCCGAGACCGAGGCAGAGACCGAGACCGAGGCCGAGACCGAGGCGGAGGCTAGCTGAGGCGGCGATCGCGGCCCGCGTAGAGGGCGACGCCCAGGCCGAGCATCACCACCGCGGTGCCCAGGTACGCGCGCGGCCCGACCCGGATCGCGTCCTCCCACACCGCGTCGACGACCAGCGCGACCACCGGCAGCACGAACACCAGCGTGCTCGAGGCCATGAGCGACAGCCGCTGCAAGAGCCACAGCCACGCCGCGAACGTGACGATCGAGCCCATCACCGCCAGGTACAGGAGCGCCCAGGTCGGCGCCGCCGGCGGCGGCCACGGCAGCGCCCGCGGCCCGCGCACCACGACCGCGGCGGTCAGGCCGATCGCCGTCACCGCCAGGAAGATCAGCGTCGACACCAGCGGGTGCACGCCCTGCCCCTCGCGCTTGAGGATGAACGAGTAGGACGACGAGGCCGCGACCGCGGCCAGGATCATCACCAGCCCGACCGCCTGGTGGGCCGACACCTGCCAGCGATCGGCGAAGATCACGCTCACCCCGAAGAGCGCCACCACCGCGCCCGACAGATCGGTGCGCTTGACCCGCTCGAGGCCGGTCGCGCCGACCAGCGCCGCGAGCATGAGCGGCTGGGTCGCGAACAGGACCGCGGCCAGGCCCCCCGGCACGCGCTCCTCGCCCAGGTAGACCAGGCCGTAGCTGACGGCGTCGAGGAGCCCGGCCACGCCAAGCCAGGCCCAGGTCCGGCGCCCGCGCGGCCACGGCCCGAGCCGCAGCGCGAGCACCACCGGCGCCAGGAGCGCGGCGGCCAGGGCGAACCGCAGCGCGGCGGCCTCGAGGGTCGGGTAGCCGCCCGGCCCGGTGCACACCCGGATCACGTACCAAGTCGTGCCCCAGACCAGCGCGCACACCAGGTAGGCGAGGACGACCACGGGCGGCATAGGTAGCCCGAGCCGCCGCGCTTGTCGATCGTCCGCGCTACCCTGGCGCCATGATCGACCTCGTCGACCGCTCGGCCCGCGACGTCCCGGCGGCGGCCGGCCGCTTGTCCACGACCGAGCGGCTCGCGCTCACCGCAGGCCTCGATCCGGCGTGGCGCGTGATCGGCGATCGCCTGGTCCGGCGGTTCGCGTTCTCTGACTTCGCCGCGGCCGCAGCCTGGGCGGCGGCGATCGCGCCGCTGGCCGACGCCGAGGATCATCACCCGGAGCTGGTGGTGGCCTGGGGCCGGGTCGACGTCACCCTCACCACCCACGACGTCGACGGCCTGAGCGAGCGCGACCTGATCGTCGCCGCCAAGCTCGACCGCGCCTACGCTACTCGAGGGTCGAGTCGGTGACCTGGGGCGGCCCGTCGCCCAGGTAGAAGATGCCGGGGAGGCCGTCGGTCTCGAAGCCGTCCGACGGGTTGCGCGCCAGGGTCGAGCGATCGATCCGCAGGTGGCCCGTGCGGTCGTTCGACACGAAGAAGATCGCGCCGCCGCCCTCGTTGGCGTGGTTGTCGGTGATCGCGGTGCCGCACAAGGACAGCGTGAAGGTGTTGCCGTCGTTGTAGATCGCGGCGCCCGAGCCCCCACCGGCGGTGCCGGGCCGGGCCGGGTTGGCGCCGACGCCGGTGGCGTCGTTCCAGGCGAACAGGCTGTTGATCACGGTGTGCGACACGCCGATCGACGACAAGCCGCCGCCGTTGGCGCAGGTGTTGCCGAGATCCATGCGGCCGCCGAAGGTCGAGTTCACGACGTAGACCGGCAGCGGCTCGGCCGCGCCCTCGGGCTGATACTGGCTGAGCGTGCGCACCGACGCGCCGCCGACGTCGGGGCCGTCGCCGTCGCAGCGATTTGCGAAGAACCGGCTGTTGACGATCTTGAACCGGCCGCCGCGCACGAAGATCGCGCCGCCGCCGTCGGGGTCGAGGCCGGTGGCGTCACCGCCGACGAAGGTCAGGTTCTGCACCGTCAGGCGCGGATGATCCTGGTTCTGGCAGTGCGAGGTGGTCCACACCTGGTCGGGATCGCAGGTGTTCATGTACAGGATGCGGTGCCGGCCCTGACCGTCGAGCACGACCTTGCCGCCGCCGTCGATCACGATCTCGGGGCCGGTGTCGTTGACGATCTTGGCGGTGGCCTCCATCGCGATCGTCACCGGGTCGGGCCCGCAGTTGAAGGTGATGACGCCGCCGCGGGCGACCGCGGCGACCACCGCCGCGCTGGTGCACGACGCCGGCGTGCCATCGCCGATCACGGTGCGCGGGCTCGACACGTCGGCCAGCCCGGCCTCGCTCGGGATCGCGCACGTGCCAGCGGGGTTGCCGGCCGGCGGACCGTCGGTGGGATCGGCCAGCGGGTTGTCGATGCCGCCGTCGTCCCCGCCGCAGGCGGCCAGGACCGAGGCGAGGGCGCACGCGCGAAGGACCCAGCGCATCGGGCGAGGATACCGCGACGGCTGACGCCGCGGGGCCGCGATCACGCGCGCGCGACGACGCCGGGGAAACGCAAGAGCCGCGGCTGCCACCGGGTCGCGGCCGGCGGCACCGCCAGGGCGCGGCGCACGATCGCGTCGAGCTGGCCCCACTCGATCAGGAAGCCATCGTGGCCGTGGACGCTGGTGATCGTGTCGAGGTGGGCGTCGGTGCCGCGAGCCGCCAAGGCCCGACTCAGCGCGGCGCCGTGGGCCGGCAGGAAGAGCTGATCGCCGTCGATCGCGACGACCGTGGTCGCGGCGCGGATCCGATCGAGCCCCCACGACGGCGGCTGCGGCTCGCGCGGGCCCTGGCCGAGGGCGGCCAGGTGGCTCGGCCGGGGCGGCACGGTCGCCGGCCAGCGCTCGTCGACCGCCGGCCCGCCGGGGGCGCGCGCCAGATCGTGGTGATCCATCGCGCCCAGGAGCGCGAGGTACGCGCGGGCGTCGAACCGCGCGCGCAGCTTGCCGCCCTGATGTTCGAGGTAGGTCTGGATGCGGTAGCGGGCCCGCGACGACCAGGCGACCCCGCGCTGGGCCCGGCCCTGGGTCGCGTCGAGGCCGGGCTCGGCGCGGTAGGTGATCATCGCGAGCTGGCGCGCCAGCTCGAGGCCGCGCCGGGCGTCGGCGGGAAACCCGGGATCGGCCAGCACCGCCTGGCGCCCGACGTGGTTCCACGCGATCACCCAGCTCGACGCGGCCGGCGCCGCGGCGATCGGCACCAGGCGCGCGAACCGATCGGGATCGAGGGCGGCCAGGGCCAGCGCGACCATGCCGCCCAGCGAGCCGCCGAGCACCGCCTCGACGCGATCGATGCCGAGGCGATCGAGGGCGGCCAGGATCGAGCGCGCCTGATCCCAGGTGGTGACGGTCGCCGGCAGATCGACCGCCGGCACCGCGAAGCCGCCGCGCGCGGGCGCCAGCTCGGCGGCGTGGGCGTCGTCGGCCAGCCGCGGGAACCCGCCGTCGCACGGCCCGCTCGTGCCGTAGCAGGAGCCGAGCAGGTTCACGCACACGATCCGGACCTGGGTCGGATCGAGGGCGCGCCCGGGACCGACCAGGGGCGCCCACCAGCCGTCGACGCCGCCGACGCCGGCGTCGCCAGTCAAGGCGTGGACCACCAGCACGGTCGGGATCGCCGAGGTCAGCCGGCCGGCGCCGCGGGGCGCGCGCCGAGCCAGGGCCGCCAGCTCGCCGGTCGAGCGCATCACCACCTGCCAGCGCGTCGCCGGATCGACCGGCAGCGCGACCGCGGCCAGGGCGGCCGCGTCCTCGGCCGGGCCCCAGTGCCAGCCGCGGACGACGTGGCGCTCGAGCCGCGCGCCGGCCTCGAGGGTCAGCGGCGGCAGGGCCAGCTCGAACCAGGTCGGCGCGCCGGCGGTCATGCGGTCGCTCGCAGCGCGCGGTCGAGATCGGCGGCGATGTCGTCCTTGTGCTCGAGACCGACCGACAGCCGCACCAGATCTTCGGTCACGCCGGTGGCGCGCTGCTCGTCGGCGGTGAGCTGCTGGTGGGTGGTCGAGGCCGGGTGGATCACCAGCGAGCGGGTGTCGCCGATGTTGGCCAAGAGCGAGAACAGCTTGACGCTGTTGATGAGCTTCTTGCCGGCGTCGAGGCCACCTTTGACGCCGAAGGTGACCAGTCCGCCGAAGCCGCCGCGGAAGTACCGCTTGGCCAGGCGATGGCTGGGATCACCCTCGAGGCCGGGGTAGCGGACCCAGGAGACCCGCGGATGCTGCTGCAGGAACTGGGCGATCGCCAGCGCGTTCTCGGAGTGGCGCTCGATGCGCAGCTTGAGGGTCTCGAGCCCGGTGATGAAGGCGTGAGCGTTGAACGGCGACAGCGACGCGCCGAGATCGCGCAACAGCTCGACCCGGGCCTTCAGGATGAAGGACAGGTTGCCGAAGGTCTCGTAGAGCTTGAGGCCGTGGTAGCCGGGGTTGGGCTCGGTGAACTCGGGGAACTTGCCGTTGCCCCAGTCGAAGTTGCCGCCGTCGACGATCGCGCCGCCGATCGCGGTGCCGTGGCCGCCGATGTACTTGGTGGCGGAGTGGATGACGATGTTGGCGCCGTGGGCCAGGGGGTTGACCAGCGCCGGGGTCACCGCGGTGGCGTCGACGATGAGCGGCACGCCGGCGGCCTTGGCGACCTGGCCCAGGGCGGCGTAGTCGGGGACATCGAGGCGCGGGTTGCCCAGGGCCTCGATGAAGATCGCCTTGGTCTTGGGCCCGACCGCGGCGGCGATCGCGCTCGGGTCGTTGACGTCGGCGAACCGGGTGGTGATGCCGAACCGCGGCAGCGTGACCTTGAACAGGTTGTAGGTGCCGCCGTACAGGGACGACGCGCTCACCAGCTCGTCGCCGGCCTTCAAGATCGTCGCGATCGCCAGGGTCTCGGCGGCCTGGCCCGAGGCCACCGCCAGCGCCCCGACCCCGCCCTCGAGGGCGGCCAGCCGCTTCTCGAAGACGTCGTTGGTCGGGTTCATGATCCGGGTGTAGATGTTCCCGAACTCCTTGAGCGCGAACAGCGCGGCGGCGTGGTCGGCGTCTCGGAACTTGTAGGAGGTGGTCTGGTAGATCGGCACCGCCCGGGACCCGGTGGTCGGGTCGGGCTCGTAGCCGGCGTGCAGGGCCAGGGTCTCGAAGCGGAGGGCGTCGGCGGTCATGGCGGGTCTCCTCGGTGACCGCCACTCTGCTCCGCGATAGCGGACATGTCAACGTTATAACGGTTCCGCTTTGTAAGATTTCTGTTCGCTATGTGCGCGGGTCGCGGTCGCTGCACCCCGGGTGCTCGGCCCGCGGTCGGTGCTAGACTGGGTCCATGTTGCGTTCGCTGGCTCTCGCCTCCGCGGTCGTCGCCGCGACCGGCTGCCAGACCTTCGTCGGCATCGAGGACGTCGACGGCCACCTGCCCTACGTCGACGCCGAGTACCTGATCGGGCTCAAGCGGGCCCGCGCCGACGGCTCGGGCGACGACGTCATCCGCCTGCGCGGCACCGCGACCCTCGATCCCGATCGCCGGGCCCTGACCTTGTCGCTCAATCAGCTCTCGTTCACCACCGGGCAGAGCGTGGCCGAGAACGCGATCGCCGGCGTGGTCTTCGCCGACGGACCCTCGGCCGAGTTCGATCTGTCGCTGACGATCCAGCCGGGCGCGGTCGAGGGCACGCTGGCGCCGGCCGACGCCACGGTCAGCGCGCGGATGCGCATGACCCTCGAGGGCGACTTCGCGATCTGCGCGACGCCGGTGAGCGGCGGGGCCTTGCCGTCGATCGGCTCGATCGTCGTCGACCCGGCGACCGCGACGCCGACCGGCGACCGCTTCGACACCGCGTGCGACGACCTGTAGTCAGCGCTCGAAGCGAAACCGGGCGATGCCGATCGCCGCGAACACCGCGGTGAAGCCAGCCAGGGCGCCGACCGCCGGCAGGACGTCGGTCAGGCCGGCGCCGTCGCGGACCAGGAGCTCGAGGTAGCCGTCGAGCGCCCAGGCGTGGGGCACGGCCAGGCCGATCGACTGGAGCAACGGCGGCATCACCGCCCGCGGCACCATCGCGCCGCCGAGCAGACCCATGACCAGGAGGCTCACCGAGCCGATCGAGCCCATCCGCTTCTCGCTGCCGCCGACCGCGGCGAACACCAGGCCGAGCGCGGTGGCGCACGCCACGACCGCGATCGTCAAGACCACCAGGGCGGCGACGCTGCCGCCGATCCGCATGCCGAAGCCGACCACGCCCAGGCCGAACAGGAACGTGAACTGCACCAGCCCGACCAGGAAGTACGGCACCAGCTTGGCGACGAGGATGGTCGAGCGCCGCACCGGCGAGGCCAGGATGCGCCGCCAGGTGCCCCACTTGCGCTCCTCGAGGAAGGCCATGCCGACGGTGAGCGCGAGGAAGAAGCCGAACAAGACGGCGTTCCCCGGCACGGTGAGCTGGAAGCCGGTGACCCCGGCCAGCTCGCGACGGATCCCGGGCGGGGTCACGACCGCGACCATCGGCTGATCGGCGCCGGGCGGCATCGGCACCACGACCCGGGCGACGATCGCCGACACCGCGCCGACCAGCGGCATCCGCACCTGGGTCGGCCCGGCCTGATCGATCGCCAGCTCGGGCGGGCGGCCGGCCAGGGGATCGACGTCGGCGGCGATGATCAGCGCGGCGTCGACGTCCTCGGCCGCCACCGCGGCCCGGGCCGCCGTCGGATCGGGCGCGGCGACGATCGTGAACAGCTCGGCGCCGCGGACCGCGGCGGCGATGGCCTGGGCCCGGGGCGAGGCCGGATCGGCCCACAGCGCGAGCCGCCGGCGATCGTCGCGGTCGCCGCCGCCGAAGATCGAACCGAAGACCGCGATGAAGACCACCGGCAGGAGGAACATCGTGATCAGGGTCCCGCGGTCCCGGAGCAGGAGCTGGAGATCCTTCTTGATGGCGGCGGCGATCACTCGTCCCTCACGGCGTGGCCGGTCAGGGCCAGGAACACGCTCTCGAGGCTGGTCGGCTGGGCGGTGACCCGCACCACCTGAGCCCCGGCGGTCTCGAGATCGGCGAACAGCGGCGCCAGCGCGGCCGGCCGCGGCATGCGCAGGATCGCGCCGGCGCCGTCGAGGGTGCCGTGGCGCGCGGCCAGGGCCCGGGCCGCGAGGATCGCGGCCTCGTCGCCGGCCAGCTCGACCTCGAGGGGCGGCGGCCCGCCGTGGCGCGCCACCAGCTCGGCCAGCGAGCCCTGCGCGATCACCGCGCCGTGGTCGATGATCGCCAGGCGCGGGCACAGCTCGGCGACCTCCTCGAGGTAGTGGCTGGTGTAGACGACCGTCATGCCGTCGCTGGCCAGGGCCCGGATGCTGTCGAACAGGTGGCGCCGGCTCTGCGGGTCGACGCCGACGGTCGGCTCGTCGAGGATCACCACGGTCGGTCGGTGCAGGATCGCGGCCGCCAGGTTCAAGCGGCGCTTCATCCCGCCGGAGAAGGTGCGGATCGGCTCGTCGGCGCGATCGCGCAGGCCGGCGACGTCGAGGGCCCAGTCGCTGGCCCGGGCCAACGCCGCGCCGCTCAGGCCGAACAGGCTGGCGAAGAACGCCAGGTTGTCGCGCGGGGTCAGCTCCTCGTAGAGCGCCAGGTCCTGCGGGCACAGCCCGAGGGCGCGCTTGGCCGCGCCGCCGCGGGCGCCGACCCGGTGGCCGTCGACGGTGGCGTGGCCGCGGCTCGGCGTCACGACGCCGGCGATCATCGAGATCGTCGTGGTCTTGCCGGCGCCGTTGGGGCCGAGCAAGCCGAAGATCTCACCGCGCGGGATGTCGAGATCGATCGCCCCGACCGCGGTCCGCGCGCCGTAGTCCTTGCCCAGGCCGCGCAGGGTCACGCACGCCGTCACGGCGCCACCGACAGCACGACCTTGCCGAACGCGGCGCGCTCCTCGAGGACGCGGTGGCCGTCGGCGGCGGCGGCCAGGGGCAGGACGGTGTGGACCACCGGGCGCAGCCGGCCAGCGGCGACGTGGCCGAGCACCGCGAGCAGATCGGCCTTGCTGCCCATGGTCGAGCCGAGGATCTCGAGCTGCCGGAAGAAGACGTGGCGGAGATCGATCGCCGGCGCGAAGCCCGCGGTGGCGCCGCAGGTGACGATGCGGCCGCCGTTTCTGACCGCGCGGATCGAGCGCTCGAAGACCTCGCCGCCGACGTGCTCGATCACGACGTCGACGCCGCGCTTGCCGGTGTGAGCCCGCGCCACCTCGGCGAAGTCGTCGCGCCGGTAGTTGACGACCAGATCGGCGCCGAGCCGGCGCGCCGGCTCGACCTTGTCGTCGGCGCCGACCGTGGTGATGACCTGCGCGCCGTGGAGCTTGGCGATCTGGATCGCGGCGACGCCGACGCCCGAGCCGCCGCCCTGGACCAGGACCGTGGTCCCCGGCCCGACCTGGCCCTTACGCACGACCATCTGCCACGCGGTGAGAAACGGCAGGATCGCGGCCGCCGCCTCGGCCCATGGCAGGTCGCCTGGGTACGGCGCCAGGTTGACCCGCGGCACGACGATGGCCTCGGCGTAGCCGCCCTGGGCGTTCTCGCCGAGGATCCGGTAGTGCCGGCACAGGTTGTCGTGGCCGCTCAGGCACGCGGCGCAGGTGCCACACGACAGGCCGGGCTGGACCACGACCCGCGCGCCCAGCGCGACGTCGACCACGCCGTCGCCGAGCGCGTCGACCACGCCGACGATGTCGGAGCCCAGGCGGTGGGGATACTCGAGGTGGAAGGCCGGGCCGCCGCGCCGCACCCACAGGTCGAGGTGGTTGAGCGCGACCGCCTGGATCGCGACCCGGACCTGGCCGGGGCCGGGCTGCGGCCGCGGGAGATCGTCGGCCTCGAGGACCTCGGGGCCACCGTGGCGGCGGAGGACCATGGCGCGCATCGTCGACATGGCGGCGACGATACACGCGATGGCGTCGGCGGTAGGGGCCCGCGAATGAACAAGTCGGTCGAAGATCGCGGTCGAGGCGCCCGGATGGCAAGGCGCCGAGGAGTGGCGCACACTCTCGGTGTGAAACCGACGAGCAACGCCGCCAGCCGGGATGGATCGGCCGCGAGATCGGCTGAGTTGTTCTTTCGCGGGCCCTTAGGTCGCGGGGTGCGAGTCCTCGCCGTCCCCTGCCTCAAGGACAACTACGCCTACCTGATCGCGTGCCCGGACACCGGCGTCACCGCCGTGGTCGATCCCGGTGAGGCCGCGCCCGTCGAGGCCGCGCTGGCAGCCGCCGGCCTCGAGCTGTCCGCGGTGTGGGCCACCCACCACCACGCCGATCACGTCGGCGGGATCGCGGCACTGGTGGCCGCGCGCCCCGGGCTCGCGGTCTACGGCCACGCCTCCGATCGCGGACGGATCCCCCACCTCACCCACCCGGTCGACGACGGCGCGCGCGTGCCGCTCGGCCGGCTGGAGGCCACGATCCTCCACAACCCCGGCCACACGCTGGGCGCGGTGAGCTACGTCGTCGACGACGCGGTCTTCACCGGCGACACCCTGTTCGCGGCCGGCTGCGGCCGGCTGTTCGAGGGCACGGCGGCGATGATGGCGGCGTCGCTAGGCCGCTTGGCGGCCCTGCCCGACGCGACCCGGGTGTTCTTCGGCCACGAGTACACCGCCGCCAACCTGCGGTTCGCCGCCGCGGTCGAGCCCAGCTCGTCGGCGATCGCGGCCCGCGCCCACGACCTGCCCGCGACCACCACGCCGTCGACGATCGCCCTCGAGCGCGCGACCAACCCGTTCCTGCGCGGGGCCGAAGCGACGGTCGCGGCGGCCGCCTTGGCGCGCGAGCCCGGCCTCGCGTCGGACGATCCGGTCGCGGTGTTCGCGGCGCTCCGACGCTGGAAGGACACGTTTCGCTGAACCGCGTCCAGGCGCCCACCGGCTGGCCCGACCAGTCGATGCGGCGCGGTTCGTGCCCCGTCGACGACCAGCCCCGGGTACACTCTCGACCCGCATGCGCCCGGTCCCGCCCACCGTCGGCAAGTACCAGGTGCTCGAGCTCCTGGCGGTCGGCGGCATGGCCGAGCTGTACAAGGCCCGAGCCCACGGCGAGCACGGCTTCGCCAAGCTGGTGGTGCTGAAGAAGATCCTGCCGCACCTGGCGGCCGATCCGACCTTCGTCCAGATGTTCATCGACGAGGCGCGCCTGACCGCGCAGCTCGATCACCCGAACATCGTCCACGTCTTCGAGCTCGGCACCGACGCCGACACGCCGTACATCGCGATGCAGTACGTCGACGGCATCGACGTCCTGGCGCTCCTGCGCGAGTGCGCGCGGACCCAGATCCGGATCCCACCGCAGCTCGCGGCGCTGATCGCCCGCGAGGTCCTCGACGCCCTCGAGTACGCCCACACCGCGATCGGCTCCGACGGCCAGCCGCTGGGCGTGGTCCACCGCGACGTGTCGCCCGGCAACGTGCTGGTGTCGCGGCGCGGCGACGTCAAGCTGACCGACTTCGGCATCGCCCGGGCGATCGAGCGCCAGCACAAGACCGAGGCCGGCATGCTGAAGGGCAAGTACGGCTACATGTCGCCCGAGCAGGTCTCGGGCAGCGAGCTCGACGCGCGCAGCGACATCTTCGCGCTCGGCATCGTCCTGGCCGAGGTGGCGATGGCGCGCCGGCTGTTCACCGCGCCCAGCGACCTCGACGTCCTGCTCATGGTGCGCGACGCCAACCTCGAGCGCCTCGACAAGCACGCCGGCGACGTGCCGACCGAGCTGCGCGTGATCGCCGAGAAGGCCCTGCAGCGACGGGCCGAGGACCGCTGGCAGTCGGCGGCCGAGATGCGCGACGCGTTGACCGGCTGGCTGCACAGGAACGGCCGCCCCGACGCCCGCGACCTGGCGGCCTTCGTGGCCCGGGTGCAGAGCGCGCCGTCGGTCGACGACGACGCGGTGGTGCGGGCGCCTCACGGCGACCTCGGCACGCTGTCGGGCCCCGCGACCAAGATGAACCAGGCCAAGGCCATCCGCGAGCAGAAGGTCGCGCGCGCCGAGTTCATCGCCGGCGCCAGCGGCGGCGCGGTGGTCGAGATCGTCGAGGACGAGCCGTCCCACGACATCGTCGTCGCGACCGACAGCGGCCCGGTCGAGCGCGGGCCGCGACCGCCGCCGACCGAGGCCGGCGATCTGCGCCAGGTATCGCCGCTGCGGCTCCTGCACCGCCTGGTGCGGGCCCGGGCGATGGGCCTCCTGGTCCTCGAGGGCCGGGCCGGGATCTTGAAGGAGGCCTACTTCGGCGACGGCCATCCGCAGTTCGTCTCGTCGAACATCCAGAGCGAGCGCTTCGGCGAGTACCTGGTGGCCCAGGGCGCGCTGACCGCCCAGGCCCTGGCCCGCGCGGTCGCGGTCATGCCGCACTTCGGCGGCCGCCTGGCCGACACGTTGGTCGGCCTCGGCCTCTTGCGCGCGATCGACGCCTACCGCCTGTTGTCGCAGCAGGTCTCGGCCAAGCTGGTCGAGGTCTGCACGTGGCCCAAGGGGCGCTACCGCTGGTACGCCGATCGCGCCAACCCGTTCCAGGTCAAGCCGCTCCACCTCGACGGCTATCGCATCCTCGGTGCCGGCGCGACCGCGCTCGACGTCGCCCTGGTCGACGAGTGGGCCGCGACCCGGACCGAGGCCCGGCTGGCGCCCCTCGTGGCCGTCGGCGAGCTGCCCGACTTCGGGATCGGCGACGCGGTCGCGCGGGTCCATGGCCTGGCCCAAGCGACCACCGTCGGCGAGGTCCTGGCCCGCATCCGCTCGGCCGACGCCCGCAGCAACTTCCTGCGGCTCCTGTACCTCCTGGTCGAGACCGAGTACGTCGGCGTCGATTGAGCGCCGGTCCGAGCCGGCCGGCGCCGGTCGACTCAGCCCAGGCCGATCTCGGCCAGGCGCTGGGTCAGGTAGGTGCCGGCGTCGAGGGACGGGAACTTCGCGACCCCGCCCGTGCGCGCGATCGCCGCCGGCAGCGGGGTCAGGTCGACCTGCTTGCGCGGGTGGATGAAGCACGGCATCGAGTAGCGATCGGTCGAGGCGTCGCGCGGATTGACGACGCGGTGGGTGGTCGACTTGTACAGGCCGTTGGTGACGTTCTGCAGCATGTCGCCGGAGTCGACGACGAGGTGATCGAACGAGACGTGGACCGGCATCCACGAGCCGTCGCGCCGCAGGAGCTCGAGGCCCTCGGCGGTGGCGCCCGACAGGAGCGTGATGAGGTTGATGTCCTCGTGGGCGGCCGACCGGACCGCGCCCGGTGGGGCGCCGACCGTCGGCGGGTAGTAGATCACGCGGACGATCGTGTCGCTGTCGTCAGCCATCGACGCGAAGGTGTCGGCCGGCAGGTCGAGGTAGCCGGCGGCGGCCTCGAGGCAGATCCGGCCAAGGCGATCGAGGGCGCGGTACAGCTCAGACATCACCGGGCGGAAGTCGGCGACGTCGTCGTCGGGCCACAGGTTGGGGCCGAACGGACGATGGACCTCGTGATCGTCGGGCACGTCGACCCGGCCGACCTGCCAGAACTCCTTGAGGTCGGCGGCCCGCGCGTCCTTGGCGTGCTCGGTGCCGAAGCCGGTGTAGCCGCGCTGGCCCTTGGCGCCGGCCCGGTGGTAGCGGGCCTTGCGCTCAGGTGGCAGGTGGAAGAAGTCCTTGGCGGCGGCGTAGGCCCGCTGGGTCATGGCCGCCGGCACGCCGTGGTTGGCCAGGGCGAAGAACCCGATGTCGGCGAGGGACTCGCCGACGGTGCGCACGAAGCGGGCCCGGGCCTCGGGCCCCCCCTCCCAGTCGGCCACATCGACTACGGGGATCGACACGTCGGTCATGAGCGACGGAGATATCACGCGCGGCCGGCGGTCGTCACGACCGGGCGTGCGGTCGACGGTCGCTCACCGCTTGATGAAGGTCCCGGCCTGCTTGTCCTTGACCACGCCGGGGAAGGCCAGCACCTGGTTGTGCATCGACACGTAGACCCCGGGCGGCAGGAGCTGGACCGCGAGCAGGGCCTCAGTCAGGTTCTGGACCGCGTCGGTCGAGCGCAGCTCGTAGGGCCGCATCGCGCCGGTGAAGACCACCGGCGTGCGCGGCGTGCCGAACAGCTCGACCAGCTTCTCGCCCGAGTTGGCCAGCCGGTCGGTGCCGTGGACGACGATCACGCCGTCGGTGGCGCGGGCCATGCTCTCGGCGGTCTCGGCGATGAGCGCGTGATCCTCCGGCGTCATGTCGAGGCTGTCCTTGTTCATGAGCTGGACCCGCATGACCGTCACGCCGCGCAGCTCGAGAGAGGCCAGCATGACATCGAGGACCGAGACCTTGTTGGCCAGCACCCCCGACAGCTCGTCGTAGGTCTTCTCGATCGTGCCGCCGGTCGAGATGAGCGCGATGCGTCTGCGCATGGGCAAGACATCGCACACCGCCGGCCGGTTTGGCGACGGGCCCGTGGGCCCGATTCGCCGCACCCTCGGTCTCGGTCTCGGTCTCGGTCTCGGTCTCGGCCTCGGTCTCGGTCTCGGCCTCGGTCTCGGTCTCGGTCTCGGTCTCGGCCTCGGTCTCGGCCTCGGCCTCGGCGTCTAGTAGTGCGGCGGCGGCTCGTTGCCAGGACCGATCGGCGCGCCCGGGACGGCGGCGCGGCGCAGCTCGTCGAGCTGCTGCTCGAGCAGGTCGATCCGGCGATGCAGGGCCCGGACGACCTCGTCGAGGGCGGTCAGCGCCCGATCCTGGTAGGCCAGCCGGATCTCCAGGTCAGTGAGGCGGTCGTCGTGCTCCATCGGCGGGGAGCTTAGGGCAAGTACCTCGACCCAGCGAACCGGATGGGTCGAGGACGTCGATCCATCGCCGATCGCGGCGTACCAGGGCACCGAACTTCGGTGCCCTAGAGGAAGTGCTGGACCAGGAAGAAGCCACCGACCGCGGCGACCAGGCCGATCACGATGATCGCGACGGTGCCGCCGGCGCCGGCGCGGCGCGGCGCGGCCCCGGGGACCGGTGATGGGGCCACCGCGGGCTCGGGGGTGCCCCGAGCGAGGTCGGCCGAGTAGGCGGCAGCGGCGTTCATGTACTCGGGCGTGCGCAGCGGATGATCGCCGCGCGGGCTCATGGCCCAGGCCGGCGTGCCGGCCGGCGGATCGCTCAGGGCCACGGTGGTCGCCGAGGGCGTCGAGCCAGCCTGGGCCGCGAGCCCCTGGGCCGGATACGGCTGCGAGGTCGGGGCCGGCTGGGCGGCCAGGCCGTGCGGGGTCACCTGGACCGGATAGGGCTGCGAGGTCGACGGCTGGGCGGGATAGCCCTGGGAGGGATAGCCCTGGGCGGGATAACCCTGCGGGGTGAAGCCGGGCTGGGCCGGATACCCCTGAGGCGTGTACATCGGCTGCGCCGGGTAGCCCTGGGGAGTCGCGGCAGTCGGCGGAACCGTCGAAGGAGGGACAGTCGATGGAGACAGCGGCGGCGGCGGTGCGGTGGCCGACGGGCGGCCGACCACCACCGGGGCGACCGCGCCGATCATCGTCGCGTGGGGCTGCGCCGCGCGCGGCTGCGGATACGGGCCGCTGGCCTGGGCCGGCATCGGCGCGACCACCGGCCCCGACGGCGCGGCCGTCACCGGCCCGGACGGCGCGGCCATCACCGGCCCCGACGGCGCGGCCATCACCGGCCCCGACGGCACCGCGGCGATCGGGCTGGGCACCGGCGTGAGCGCACCGCTCGACGGTGGCGGGTTGGTCGGGGTGCGGACCGGCGCCACCGACGGATGGGTCTGGCGGACCGGCACACCCGAGCCGAACATCACCGTCGACTTGCGCTCGCCGCTCGCCGGCGCCGGTTGCGACGCCACCACGGCGCCATCGTCGACGAGCAGGGTCTGCGCGGGCCCGCCGGCGGCGATCGGCGGGCTCTGCACCGGCGGCATCGACGGCAAGCTGGCCGGCGGCGTGGCGCGCACGGTCGGCGGCCGGCTATCCGAGGCCGGCCGCGGCGCGGCCTGCTCGCCCGTGGCGCGCTTGAGGGCCTCCGGGGCGCCCGCCGAGATCGGCGCCGGCGCCGGCTGGAGCTGGCCCTTCTTCTGCTGGAACGCCCAGTGGAGCCACGCGGCGACATCAGGCCCGGTGGCGCGCATCGACGGCACCCGCGCGACCAGCTCGAGGCCGGCGCGCATCTGCGCCGCCGACTGGAAGCGGCGCGCCGGGCTCTTGGCCAGCGCCATCTGCACCCAGGCGTCGAGCTCCCGCGGCACCATCGGGTTGTGGGTCGACGGCGGCGGCGGATCCCAGGTGGTGACTCGCTGCAGGATCTCCATGTCGTCGCCGCCGGCGAACAGCGGCTTGGCGGTCAGGAGCTCCCACGCCACCACGCCGACCGCGAACAGATCGCAGCGCGCGTCGACCACGCCCTGCAACATCTCCGGCGCCATGTACGCGAACTTGCCCTTCAGCATCCCGCTCTGGGTGTGCAGCGTCGCGGTCGAGCCCTTGGCCACGCCGAAGTCGACGACCTTGGCGCAGCCGTCCTCGCCGATGAGCACGTTGGCCGGGGAGATGTCGCGGTGGACGAGGCCCAGGGCCCGGCCCTGATCGTCGCGGAAGTTGTGCGCGTAGTCGAGGGCGTCGCAGATCTGGAACAGGATGTGGATCGCGATCGGCACCGGGATCGGCCCGACCGTGTTGTGCGCCTGCCGGAGCAGCTCGCGCAGGTCCCGCCCGACGATCAGCTCCATCGCGATGTAGTAGACGCCGTCGACCTTTCCGAGATCGTAGGTCTGCGCGATGTTGGTGTGGCGCAGCATCGCCGCCAGCCGGGCCTCGCGCACGAAGGACTTCACGAACTCGGGATCGCTCGTAAGCCAGGGCAACATCCGCTTGAGCGCTACTGGACGCTCGAAGCCCTCGATGCCGGTCTGCTTGGCGCGGTGGACGGTGGCCATGCCACCGCGGCCCAGGCACTCGAAGAGTACGTAGGAACCGAAAGTCTCGGACGGGTCGTCCCGACGCGGTTCACGCATGGCCAGCCGGTAGTGTCGCACCGCTTGCGCCCGTGGGGTAGCTTTGTGCACGGATCACACCGGCCGGGCTGGTCCGACCTCGCCCCTTGCCTCCCCCGCCCGGGCGATGGATAGTCGGGGGCATGTGGCGAGCGCTCGTCGTCGTGACCGCCCTGGCCGCGTGCCAGGAGAACGTCACGACGGTGTTCCCCGACGGGCTCGAGCCCCTCGAGGACAACGAAGCGCCGGTGCCCCAGGCCGGGTCCGGGGTCGAGGAGCTCCTGACCGTCCGCGACGACGGCGGCGATGTGAAGATCGTCCACGGCCGGGGCCTGATCCTGGCCCCCCCCGCCGTGGTGTGGGCCGCCAGCAAGGACCCCGAGCGCCTGGCCGCGGTGTGTGAGACCGATCGCCACGAGGCCACCATCGGCGTCGAGCCGCAGTACGAGTTCGGCTGGAAGATCCACTACGAGGTCGACGAGATCATCACCGTGGCCTGGGACGAGCTGTGGCGCTTCGGCACGATCACCGGCACCCCCGAGGCGCCGGAGCTGGCGATGATCCGGTACCAGAAGGTCTTCGGCTCGGACTTCATCACGCTCCTCGAGGGCTCGATCGTGATCAAGGCGGCCGACGGCGGCCACACGCTGGTCGAGTTCATCGAGCACCTGTCGGCCTTCCGCGGCTCGTTCGATCAGATCGAGGGCTCGATGAGGTACCGGTACCGGACGCTGGTCGAGGTCGCGCACGGGCGAGTAGCGCCCGGTTGCTGAGAGGGTCTTTCGAAAAGACCCTCCCCCGGCATTCGCCGGGGCCCCCTCCCAAAACGATCCGACCTGGCGCGAACACCGCTGCCTGGTGCGGGTGCGCGTGCTGTGACAGCGGATGCGTGGTTCAGCGGAAGATTCCGTGAGCGTTCAGCGCAGACTGCGTGAGACCTCGATCAGACCCTCCCCCGGCATTCGCCGGGGCCCCCTCCCAAAACAATCCGACCTGGCGCGGGAGTTCGGGTGCTCGAAATGGGGCGGGGTGCTGGACGCGCGGGGCCCCTTAGTGATGGCTCCGATTTGGCGGGGCTCCTCGGACTCGGACTCGGACTCGGACTCGGACTCGGACTCGGACTCGGACTCGGTCTCGGTCTCGGGTTCGGCCTCGGACTCGGACTCGGCCTCGGACTCGGACTCGGACTCGGACTCGACTCGATCTCGGCCTCGGTCTCGGCCTCGGTCTCGGTCTCGGTCTCGGCCTCGGCCTCGGCCTCGGTCTAGCGGGGCGTGGCGCGGAGGCGATCGAGGAGGTGGGGGAGTCGATCTTGTCCCCACGTGACGTAGTCGCCGAGGCGGAAGCTGGGGACGCCCCACAGGCCGACGGCGTTCAGGTCGGCGGCGGCGTCGGTGGCCTCGGTCTGCCATTGCTCGTCGGTCAGGGCGGCGCGGGCCTCGGACCAGTCGAGGTCGGCGCGCTCGACGACGGCGCGCAGATCGACGTAGTCGGACAGGTCACGGGCCTCGGCCCAGATGCCGCGCATCGCCGAGGCGGCGAAGGCGAGGCCACGGCCGTGGCTGGCGGCGACCCGGGTGATGGCGATCGCGTTGCGCGCGGCGGCGCCGAGGGGATCGGCGATCCGTCCGAAGGGGATGCCGAGACGGACGGCTTCGCGGTGGGCGTCGCGCGCCAGGTACATCCGCTTGACCGACGGCATCTGCGCGCCGCGCTCGACCAGCGGCAAGACCGGGCGCAGGCGCAACGCCAGGCCGAACTCGTCGACGATCGGGGCGAGCTGCGCGATCGCCAGGTACGAATACGGCGACCGGTACGAGAACCACACCTCGAGGACCCGAGGCCCGGGTCCGAAGGTGAGCGGCGCGGCCGGCGCCGCGCGGCGCGCCACGACCGGCGGCGCGGTGGTCCCGGTGTCGGCGGCCAGCCGGGCCTCGAGGTACGACACGCGCTCGACGCCGAGGTACCAGTCGCCGCCGTAGTGGAACGACCCGCCGGTGAAGAACCCGGCGGCGCGCATGCGATCGTAGTGGGTCGCCAGGTACGGCGCGACCGACATCGAGTCCTCGTGACCGTGCTGGCCCATGAGCGCGGTGAGCTGCTTGGCGTCGTTGGTCCACAGCGCCTTGGCGACCGCCAACGCGACCGCGAGCTGATCGGCGGCCGGGCGGTCCTTGATGAGGACCTGGTAGCCGCGCTTGAGCCCCCCGGGCTCGAGGGGCTTCTTGCCCGGGAACTCGAGCTCGTAGCGACCGGCGAGCTCGAGGGCGTCGCGGATGGCGTGGGCCGGGCGCAGGGTCGGCGAGGGATCGACGTCGGCGGCCGGCGGCGACACCAGCGTGAAGCGCAGCTCGATCGGATAGGCCGCCGCCAGACGCTGGGCGGCCTGGGCCGCGAGGTACGACGCCGGATCGGCGAGGTCGAAGTAGAAGTCGACCGCGCGCGCGCCGCCGGTGGCGCGGCGCTTGAGGTCGGCGAGGGAATGGCGGACGGCGTCGGCGCCGAGGTAGGCGTTGATGGCGGCGCCACGCAGGCGGGAACGCAGGGTCATGGGGACGATAGCTCCTCGAGGCGGTAGGCGGGATCGGCCGCGATCGCCGCGTCGGTCAGGGGGACGTCGCGGAGTCGGCCAGCGGCCAGGTCCACGAGCTGATCTCGATACCACGGCGACGCCGGATCGCTGCTCTGCCCGTAGCTCAAGAGCGCGCGGACGGCGCGCCCGGTCGGGGTGTACTCGGCGGCCAGGACGAAGCTGGTGCCGAACTCGATCGGATACGGCGCCCCGGCGGGCGGGTAGTCGAGGGCGGTGGCGTCGAGGCGCCCGGCGATCGCGATGTTGGTGACGCCGTCGCGGTCGCTACCGCCCGGCACCGGCGCGGCGCCACCCGCGGCGTGGGCGCGCTGGCCTTCACCGAGGGGAGCGTCGGGCGCCAGTCCCCGGGCCCGCAAGCGCGCGACCGCCGCGACCAGGGCCTCGGCGATCGCCGCCGGCGGCACGGAGAGGCCGTCGGGGGTCAGGCGCGGCGCCTGGCGATCGAAGCGGCGAGCCCACGGCAGCGCGCCGTCGACCTCGAGGCCGGCCAGGACCTCGCGCCACACGAGCGCGCCGCGGCTGGTCACGTCGAACTCGCCGTCCCAGGCGGCCAGGACCGCGCACGCCCGGGCCAGATCTCCGGTGGCGCGGCGCGGGCACGCCGCGGCGACGTCGTCGCGCAGGCGGGCCGCGGTCCACGACGCGTTGCCGAGCATGGCCGCGATCGCCTCGTCGAGGGTGAAGCGATCATCGGGGCCCGCCGGGCCGGCGCCGGGCGCCAGCGCCGCCAGGTTGGCCAGGGTCCGCACCGACGGGCGCTCGGCGTCGTCGCCCCACAGCGGCGAGGCCGGCGCGAGGGTCTCGGGCGCCGCCAGGTTGGTGAAGCGGAAGCTGTCGTTGGCGTTCATGACGAAGTCGCGGCGCTCCACCCGCGGCGCGCGCGCGATCGGGATCGCGCCGGGGGCCCGGGGATCGTCGGTGAGGAGGTCGTTGGCGGGCTCGCTGCCATCGAGGATCACCAGGCGCTGCCGCCACGCGGCCTCGATCGGCGGCGCGACCTTGCGCAGGAGCTGCCAGGTGGCGAGGGCCTCAGGCGCGAGGTCCGGGACCCGCGAGCCGTCGACGTACAGGGCGGTGCCGGTGCCGTCGACGTAGACGGTGTTGACGAAGGGCGTGGCGTGGAGCGCCAGGGCAGCCTCGAACCCGGCCTGATCGCGGGCCCGCGCCATCGCGAGGTAGGCGTCGAGGGCGAGGGCGCCGCCGGTGACGTCGTGGACGGTGAAGGCGTGACCGCCAGGTCCGCCCCAGGGCGCGGCCTCGGTCGCGATCATCGGCCCGACCGCGCTGCGGTAGCGGGTGTAGCTGCGGGTCGCGACCGTGCCGTCGTCGCCGCGCACGGCGATCGGGTAACGGCTCGGCACGATCGCGCGGGTCTCGTCGCCGTGGCGGTAGCGCAGCGGTCGGCTCGGATCGAGCTCGACCCGATAGATCACCATGTGGGTCGCGGCCGAGAAGGTGTGGCTCCACGCGTGGCGCGGCGTGGCGCCGATCTGGATCCCGGGCGTGCCGATCAGCGCCGCGCCGTAGACGTCGAGGTCGCCGGGGATGGTCAGGTGGGCCTCGTGGAAGAGCAGATCGCCCTGCCACGGGAAGTGCGGGTTGGCGACCAGGAGGCCGCCGCCGCTGGCGGTGCGATCGCCGCCGAGGCCCCAGGCGTTGGAGCCCCCCGGCGGTGCCGCGGTCGGCGGCGACGCCGGCGGCGCGCTGGCCCCGGCGCCCGGCTCGGCGTCGGCGATCGCCTGGGTCAGGAACCTGAGCGAGCCCAGGCCCTGCAACGCCAGGCCGTAGGCGGCGACGTCGACGGCGGTGATCGGACCGAGCCACGGCGCGTCGCGACACGCCGCCGGACGCGCGGGCGCCGGCATCGCGGCCAGGGCATGAGAATAACCGGCGGCGAAGCCGGCGATCATGGCCCGGGTGTCGGCCGAGGCGGCGGCCAGCGCGGCCTCGGCGCGGGCGTGGTACCCGAGGTGGCGGTGGGCCAGATCGCTGGCGACGTGGACGGCGCCGAGGTAGCGGGCGCGCTCGCCGCGGACCCGGACGATGCCGTCGGCGATCTCGCACAGCCGGGCCTGGGCCTGGGCGTAGCCTTGGCCGAACCCGAGGCCGCCGAGATCCGCGGCGACGATGTGGGGCACGCCATGGGCGGTCCAGCGGATCGACGCGCGATACGACGGCGCGGCGCCGGCCGGCGGCGACGGCGACGATGGCGATGGCGACGGCCCGGCCGGCGGTGGACCACAGGCGGCGACGAGGAGCGCGAGCGCCAGGCGATGCATCGCTCGTATATATACGGTGCGGGTTCCGCTCGGGCGCGCCCGATGCTAAGGACGGGCCGCGTGTCCGACCCCGACGCCCTGATCACCCTGCTCGAGGAGTTCGCCGCCGAGCCGCGCAAGGTGGCCGCGCTGACCGACGAGCAGCGCC
The DNA here is from genome assembly GCA_018057825.1 of Kofleriaceae bacterium. Classification (GTDB taxonomy): domain Bacteria; phylum Myxococcota_A; class Polyangia; order Haliangiales; family Haliangiaceae; genus UBA2376. The sequence continues at coordinate 121,939 of JAGPCY010000021.1, forward strand.
GCCGCCTGATGATCGCGGCCGGCCAGCTCTCGCGGCCCGATCGCTACACCCGCAAGGCCCTGCGCAAGGGCCTCAACCGCAAGGCCGAGCTGGCGACCAAGGCCGCCGATCGCGCGATCCTCGACGGCACCGGCATCCGCGCCCTGCGCAAGCTGCCGATCTTCACCAGCCTGGGCGCGATCCCGGCGCTGCCGCCCGGCGAGCAGATCGATGATCCCGCGGTGACCGACGACGCCCCCGACGGCGGTGCCTGGGCCGAGGCCGAGGCCCGACGCGATGACGACGCGGCGCCGCGCCGGGTGACCCGCGCGCGCAACTGCTACGTGTGCAAGGCCGACTTCCACGACCTGCACTGGTTCTACGACCAGATGTGCCCGGCGTGCGCCGACGAGAACTGGGCCAAGCGCAACCAGAGCGCCGACCTGCGCGGGCGGGTCGCCCTGGTCACCGGCGGCCGGGTCAAGATCGGCGCGCAGATCGCGCAGAAGCTCCTGCGGGCGGGCGCCGAGGTCATCGTCGTGACGCGGTTTCCGGTCGACGCCGCGCGGCGGCTGGCCGCCGAGCCCGACGGCGACGAGCTGGCGACCCGGGCCCACGTCTTCGGCTGCGACCTGCGCCACACGCCGTCGGTCGAGGCGCTGTGCGCCCACGTCCGCGCCGGCTGGTCGCGGCTCGACGTGCTGATCAACAACGCCTGCCAGACCGTGCGACGCCCGAGCGGCTTCTATGATCACCTGCTGGCCGGCGAGGCGGTGGCGCCGAGCGAGGTCGGCCCGCGCGAGCGCGCGATGCTGGCGCGGTGGTGGGGCGAGCACCCGGGGCCGGCGACCGCGCTGCCCGACGGTGGCGGCGCGCTGGTCACCCGCGGCGGCGAACCGACCGGCCTGTGGCGGGCCGCGATCCTGTCGCAGGTGCCGGTCCTGGCCGACGACCTCGAGCGCGGCAGCCACCTGTTCCCGGCCGGGCGCTACGACGCCGATCTCCAGCAGGTCGATCTGCGCGATCACAACTCGTGGCGCATGGCGCTGGCCGACGTCCCGACCGCCGAGCTGCTCGAGGTCCAGCTCGTCAACGCGATCGCGCCGTTCGTCCTGTGCGCGCGGCTAAAGCCGCTCCTGGCCGCGGTCCCGACCCGCGACGCCCACGTCGTCAACGTGTCGGCGATGGAGGGCCAGTTCTATCGCCGGTTCAAGACCGAGAAGCACCCGCACACCAACATGGCCAAGGCCGCCCTCAACATGTTGACCCGGACCTCGGCGGCCGACTACGTGCGCGACGGCATCTACATGAACGCGGTCGACACCGGCTGGGTCACCGACGAGGATCCCGCGACGATCGCGGCGCGCAAGGTCGAGGTCCACGGCTTCCACCCGCCCCTCGACATCATCGACGGCGCCGCCCGGGTGCTCGACCCGGTGTTCGCCGGCCACGCCACCGGTCGCCACCTGTGGGGACGGTTCCTGAAGGACTACCGCGACACCCCGTGGTGACCGCCCGCGGGGCCCTTGGGGCCCGCGACCGACTTGTTCCTTCGCGGGCCCTTAGGGCCCGCGAAAGAACAACTCAGCCGATCTCGCGGCCGATCCATCCCGGCTGGCGGCGTTGCTCGTCGGTTTCACACCGAGAGTGTGCGCCGCTCCTCGCGCCTTGCCATCCGGGCGCCTCGACCGCGATCTTCGACCAACTTGTTCCTTCGCGGGCCCTTACACCGGCCTGACACCGCGGCCGGCCGGTGGTGGCACACTAGGGGCGTGGACATCCTGGTCGTCGAAGACGAGCCGGCCCTGCGCGAGGGCCTGGTCGATCTGCTGCGCGGCGATGGCCATCAGGTCGAGGCGGCGGCCGATGGCGCCCGGGCGGTCGAGCGCGGGCTGGCCGCGGCCTGGGATCTGATCGTCCTCGATCTGATGTTGCCCAAGCTGTCGGGCCTCGACGTGTGCCGGCGGCTGCGCGCGGCGCGGCCGGGCATGCCGATCCTGATGCTGACGGCGCGCGGCAGCGAAGACGACAAGGTCCGGGGCCTGACCGAAGGCGCCGACGACTACGTGACCAAGCCGTTCTCGGCGCGCGAGCTGCTCGCCCGGGTCCGGGCCCTGGGCCGGCGCGCCCCGACCGAGGTGATCGAGCACCTCGACGCCGACGGCGCGGTCCTCGACCTGGCGCGGCTGATCGCCCGGCGCGGCGAGGCCAGCGTCGCCCTGACGCCGCGCGAGGCGGGCCTCTTGCGCTGGCTCCACCGCCAGCGCGGGCGCGCGGTGTCGCGGGCCGAGATCCTCGAGCAGGTGTTCGGGCAGCGCGGGGATCTCCACACCCGCGCGGTCGACATGGCGATCGTGGTGCTGCGCAAGAAGATCGAGCGCGACCCGGCCAACCCGCGGATCGTGGTGTCGGTCAAGGGCGCGGGCTACGCCTGGGGGCTCGACGCGCCATGATCGGCCGCCGCACCGCGCTGGTCGCCGTGCTGATGCTCGGGGCCGGGGCGCTCGCCCTCGGCGCCTGGTACCGCTCGGGGATGGCCGCGGCGGCCCGCGAGGGCGCGGCCGCGGTCGACGACGTGGCCCGGACGCTCCGCGCCCGCGAGCGGACCCTGGCCGACGAGCTGACCGCGCGCCTCGAGGAGCTGCGGGTGCGGGAGGCGGCGCGGCCGTACCTGCACTACCAGAACCTGTTCCACGATCCGGACGGCGCGTCGGCTGGGCCGAGCGTGACGCCGTCGCCGCTGGCGACCGGGCCCGCCGATCCGCTGATCGCCCTGCACTTCCAGCTCGACGGCGCCGGCGGGGTCACCAGCCCGAGCATCAACGACGAGCTGCCCGAGGCCCGGCAGGCCGCGGCGCCCGATCGGCCGGCCCTGGCGGCGGTCGAGCGGATCGGCGGCGCCCTGATCGCGGTCGCGGCGCGCGGCGCGGTGATGGTCGAGCCCGACGGTCCGATCAAGCTGGCCACCGCGTCGCGCAAGCGCGCGCGCTCGGACAAGCTGGCCGCCGCGGGCACGGACAAGCGCGCATCCAAGGCGATCGTCGATGAACCGCCGCCCGAGGTCCTGACGGCGCAGGTGATCGAGCTCGCGCCCGAGGCCTACGCGCAGAACCAGCAGTCCAACGCGATCTACGCGCAGCAGCGCGGCTTGACCCGCGACGCGACGGACGGCGCGCGGCGACCGCGCCAGCTCGACGAGCCGACGCCGCAGGCGGTCGCGCCGCTGCAGGCCGTCGCGCCGCCCCTCGAGCCCGACGCGTCGCCGCGCCCCGCCGTCGCGCCGCGGCCGCGCTCGCCGGTCCGGCCGGCGCCGGTGATCGTCACGGTCGCGCCGCTGGTGTGGACCACCGCGCCGGCCGGCGATCGCCCGGCGCTCTTCGCGGTGCGCCAGGTCTCGACGCCCGACGGCGCGCGCACCCAGGGGTTCACCGTCGACGACGCCGCGGTGACCGCGTGGCTGGCCGAGCGCGACGCCGACGCCGACCTGAGCCTCGACGGCAGCGGCGCGGCCCTGGCGATCGCCGAGGCGCCGTGGCGCATCGCGATCGATGGCGCGGCCGATCTGGCCTACGCCCGACGCATGACCGCCCAGTTGAGCGACAGCTTCCGCGTCCAGTTCGCGGCGATCGCGCTGGTGGTCGCGGCCTTCGGCCTGGCGATCGTGGTCGTCGCCGCGCGCGGCGAGCGCCTGGCCACCCAGCGGGTGCAGTTCGCGGCCGCCGCCGCCCACGAGCTGCGCACGCCGCTGGCCGGCATCCAGCTCTACGGCGACATGCTGGCCGACGAGCTCGGCGATCCGGCCAAGCACCGCGACTACGCGCGCCGGGTCGCGGTCGAGGCCGCGCGCCTGGGCCGGGTGGTCGGCAACGTCATGGGCGTGTCGCAGCTCGAGCGCGGCACGCTCGCGGTGCGCAACGACCGCGTCGACCTGGTGCCGGTGGTGCGCGCGGCCCTCGAGCGCGCCGAGCCCGGGCTCCTCCGCGCCGGCGCCGCGCTCGAGCTGCGCGCCCCGGCGGTGGCGATCGCCGTGGCCGATCCCGACGCCGTGGCCCGCGTGCTGGGCAACCTCCTCGACAACGCCGAGAAGTACGCCCGCGACGCCGCCGATCGCACGATCACCGTGGCGGTCGAGGTCGGGCCGACCGCGGTGACGATCGCGGTGCGCGATCGCGGCCCAGGCCTGCCGCCGGGGTTGCGGCGCGGTCGCTTCCGACCGTTCACCCGGGCCGCCGGCGACGACGCGCCGCCGGGTCTCGGGCTCGGCCTGGCGCTGTCGGGCGCGCTGGCCCGCGCGATGGGGGGCACCCTGGCGCCGCGCGCGGTGACCCCGGGCGCCGAGCTGGTCCTGACGATCCCGTCAGGGGGTCACGGCGCGACCGGCAGCTCCGACCCGCACAGCGCCAGCGTGTAGTCCGCCGGCAGCGCGGCCGAGCGCTTGGCGCCGCCGATCCAGATCCAGTACCGGGTCGACGGCCTGACCGCGGTCACGGCCAGCTCGCCGGTGACCGTCGACACCGGGAGGCCGAGCGGATCGCTGGCCATTTCGGCCTCGAACACCAGGACGTCGAGATCCGCCGCGCCGGTCCAGGCCGCGCGCAGCTCGAGGAGGTTGGTGGTCTGGCCGGTGTAGATCGAGAAGGTGTCGCGATCGTGGTAGTCGTCGCCGGCCGGCGCGACGTCGGCCGACAGGCCACCCAGGGCGGCGCGACCGCCGGCCGAGATCGCCAACCCGGTGGCCTCGGGCACGTCGCCGGCCATCGGCGTGGGCGCGGTCACCAGCGGCGCCAGCTCGACCGCGACCATGTCGTTGGCGCGATGACCGGCGCCGGCCTCGTCGGCCTCGCGGTAGTCGAGGGGCACCGGCAGGAGCGGGCAGCGGGCCGACGGGTCGTCGTCGACCAGGGTGATGCGGTACGCCACCGGGCTGCCGGTGGTGCCGGTCGCGGTGATCGAGATCGTGTGGGCGCCGATCGGCAGGTTGACCGCGGTGAGGCCGATCCCGCCCAGCACCCGGGTCCGGCTCACCACGCCGGCCGCGGCCTCGACCACGACCTCGAGGCGCGCGATCGTCCCCGCGCCAGGCGCGCTGACCCGCAAGGTCGCGGGCCCCGCGGTCGCGACCGCGAGCTGGTAGCGGTCGACGTCGAGGACGCCGACGCTCGGATGATCGATCGAGATCGTGCCGCACACCGCGACCGAGCCGACGCCGCGGACCAGGCCGGTCGGCTCGGCGGTGACCGCGTTGCCGCCGTCGTCCTGCTCGCGGTAACAGTCGCCGACGGTGGCGTCGCCGGCGGAGGCGTCCTGGGCCGTGGCGTCACCGGGCGGATCGACGCCGCCATCGTCGCCGCCGCAGCCGAGGGCGACGACGCTCGCCAGCGCGGTCAGGAGAAGAGCCGACCTCATGGGAACGACGACGCAACCTAGCCTCTCGACGGGTGGGTGTCCAGGTGGCCGCTCGCCGCGCGCGATCTGACGCACACCGCTATACTGCCGGCGATGCGCCTCGGGCTCGCCCTGTTCTGCGTCGCGGCCTCGGCCGCCGGCGTCGCCGCCGACCCGCTCGAGCTGGGCGGCTTCCTCGGCCCGCGGCGGTTCGCGCCCGACGCCATCCTCGGCAGCGACGGCGACGCCGCGACCTCCCTCGGCAACACGGTGGTGGTCGGCGCGCGGGTGGCCAAGCCGATCGTGCCGTGGCTGGTGCCCGAGTTCGAGCTGGCCCTGACCCCGGCGACCACCCGCGACCTCGACGTCGGCGTGTTCTGGCTCGAGCCGCGCGCGCTCATGCGCCTCGAGCTCCGGCCGGGGGCGCGCCTGCGGCCGTTCGTCGCGCTCGGCGTCGGCATGCCGACCGCGCTGTCGAGCAAGCGCGGCCTCTACGACAGCGGGCTCACCGCCGAGGGCCTGGCCGCCCTCGGCCTGGGCTGGAACCCGGGGCGCGGCCTGGCGGTCCGCCTCGACGTCCGGTTCGGGGTCGCGCCGGCGCGGGCCGACGCGGTCCGCCCGGTGGCCTTCGAGGGCGAGGTCCTCCTCGGCTTCCACGTCCCGCTGGGTCGGCGCAAGGCCGCGGTGATCGCGCCCGGCCCGGTCGAGGACGTCCTCGTCGACGGCGACGATGACGGCGTCGAGGATCGCGCCGACGGCTGCCCCGATCGGGCCGAGGATCATGACGGCTTCGAGGACAAGGACGGCTGCCCCGACATCGACAACGATCTCGATCAGGTGCTCGACATCGCCGACAAGTGCACCGCGGTGGCCGAGACCTACAACGGCTACGACGACGACGACGGCTGCCCCGACGCGATCCCGCCCGCCCTCGACGGCGCGATCGGCACGATCGAGGGCCTCCTGTACCGCGAGGGCGACACCGAGGTCCGCGCGATCGCCAAGGACGGCCTCGACAAGCTGGCCTTGCTCCTGGTCCAGCACCCGACGGTGCGGCTGGTGCTGGTCGGCCACACCGACGATCGCGAGGCCGCCGCCACCCCCGACGACGAGCCGGCCCCCGACGGCGAGGCCCCCGACGGTGAGGCGCCCGACGGCGAGGCGCCCGACGGTGAGGCCCTGGCGTTCGCCCTCGGCCGGGCCCGGGCCGACGCGGTGCGCGCGGCGCTGATCGAGCGCGGCATCGCGGCCGGGCGCCTGGTCGCCGACAGCGCCGGCGCCAGCGAGCCGGTGTCGGACAACGACACCCCACGCGGCCGGCTTCGCAACCGCCGGGTCGAGGCGCGGCTCTACATCCCCAAGCGAGCGCAGTGAGCCGCGGCCACGTCGGCCGCGCCGCGCTGCTCGCGCTCCTGGCGATGACCGGCGCGGCGCGCGGCAACGGTCGGTTCCCGGCCTCGTCGTCGATCGACTTCCAGCCCGGGCGCCCCGACCACATCGCGCTCGGCGTGACCTTCGGGCTGCTGGTGTCGCGCGACGGCGGCGCGACCTGGCGCTGGGACTGCGAGGCCGCGATCGGCTTCGAGGGCACCTACGATCCGATCTACCTGTGGAGCGCCAGCGGCGCGCTGTTCGCCAGCACCTTCAATGGCCTCAAGGTCGCGCGCGATCCGTGCGGCTGGCAGGCGGTGCCCGGCCCGGTCGGGACCGCCGACGTCACCGCGCTGGCGATCGGCGGCGACGGCGCGATCTGGGCCGCGGTGTCCGACCTCGCGGGCGTCGCCGCGATCTACCGCAGCGACGACGACGGCGACAGCTTCACCGCCACCGCGCTGCCCGGTCAGGTCGGCGACGTCTGGCATACGATCGCGGTCGCGCCGGGCGAGCCGCGCCGGGTCTACGTCACCGGCCGCCGCATGGTGGCCGGCGCGCCGACCCGCGTGCTGTACCGCTCGCTCGACGGCGGCGCGAGCTGGGTCGAGCTGCCGACCGACGCGCTGGTCGGCACCGCGACCTCCGAGCTGTTCGTGGCCGCGATCGATCCGCGCGATCCCGACCACGTCTACGCGATCGTCACCGACGTCGGCCCCGGGCTGCGCACCGCGCTGTACCGGACCACCGACGCGGCGGCGGCGCTCCCGGCGGGGCCGAGCTGGACCCGGGTCCTCGAGGTCCCGACCCGGATCAACGGCGTCGTGGTCCGGGCCACCGGCGAGGTCCTGGCGATCACGCCTGCGATGGGCCTCTACCGCGCGCCGGATCGCGCCGCCGCGTTCGCGCTGGTCCCCGGGGTGACCCTCGACGGGCGGTGCCTGCGCGAGCGGACCGACGGCACGCTGTGGATGTGCACCAACAACCTGCCGCCCGACCGCGCGACCCTGCACGTCGCGACCGAGCCGACGACCTGGACCCGCCGCCTGGCGTTCGCCGAGCTGACCGGGCCGACCCGCTGTCCCGACGGCACGGTGCAGCACGACACCTGCGAGGCCACGTTGTGGTGTGGCCTGCGCGACAACCTGGCGATCGTCGCCGATGACACCGGCTGCGTGGCGCCGCTCGACGCCGGCCCGGACGCGGCCGGGCCGACCGGGCGCGGCGGCGGGTGCTGCACCGTCGGCGGCGGCCCGGGCGGCGAGCTGGCCGTGATCGCGCTCGGCCTGCGGCGACGCCGCCGTCAGCGGGCGCGCGTCGCCAGGTAGTCGCGGCCGCGGGTCATGAGCGCGCGGAAGCCGGCGCCGTCGCCGGCCCGCACGACCGAGCGGATCCGCTCGACCGCGTACGACAGCGCGGCCAGCGACTCGGCGCCGTAGTCGTTGCCGTGCTGGATCTCGAAGTACAGGTCGGGGTTCTCGCCGGCGACCGCGGCGGCGATCCGGAGCTGGGCGTCGAAGGTCGTCGACGACAAGGTCGCCAGGCGCGGCGCGGCCTCGCCGCTGTCGGCCAGCGCGGTGAAGAACGCCAGGTTGAGCGCGTGGGACAGCCCGAGGACGTAGGCGATCAGGCGATCGTGGCTCTCGAGATCCATCTCGACCACGGTCGCCATCGTCGACGCGAACAGCTCGCGCGCGGCGGCGGTCGCGGCCGGCACGCCGACATCGACGAAGATGACGTGGCGCCCGCTCAGGAGCTCGGTGTCGGGGCCGAACATCGGGTGGACCGAGGTGACGCGACCACCGGCGGCGACCAGCGCCGCCAGGCTGGCGCGCAGCGGGCTCTTGAGCGAGCCGACGTCGAAGATCACGCCGGGCGGCGGCGCCGCGGCCAGCTCGCCGAGGATGGCCGCGGTCACCGGCATCGGCGCCGCGACCACGATCAGCTCGTGCTCGAGGGGCGTCGACCGCCAGTCGGCGACCGAGGGGAACCCGTCGACCGGCCCGGCCGGGTCGGCGATCTCGACCGCGAAGCCCTGGGCGGCCAGGAAGCGCGCGAACCACCGGCCCATGCGGCCGGCGCCGCCGATCACCAGGACCCGCCGGCCCGAGCCCGAGCCGGTCGCGGCGACGCGATCACGCTCCTGGGCGGCCAGGGACGCGCGGATCAGCGTCAACATCAGCTCCTCGCCGATCGACGGGGCCAGGCCACGCTCGGCGGCCGCCGCGCGGGCCCGCTCGATCACGTCGCGCTCCTGGCGGAAGTCGCGGACCGGGACCCCGGCGGCGGCCTTGACCCGGCCGATCTGCTGCGCCAGCTCCTGGCGGCGCGCGACGGCCTCGAGCAGCGTGCGATCGACAGCGGCCAGCTCGGCGCGCAGGTGGTCGAGGTCGGTCATGGCGGCAGGGTCCTCACGGTCACGGGCGGACGAACACCAGGGCCCCGGGCGCGACGCCGAGCTCGGCGGTCAAGAGGTGGTCGAGGCGATCGAGCAGGTACCACAGCCCGAGGTCGTTGGCGTGGAGGCCGTCGAAGAAGACCAGGTCGCGCGCCGGCACGACCTCGCCCGGCGCCAGCTCGATCTCACCGCCCGCGGCCAGCGGCGCGATCCAGGCGTGGAGCGGGATGACGACGGTGTCGGGGCGGGCCGCGGCCCAGGCGCGGATGCGGGCGTTCAGCGCGGCCAGTTCGCCCGGGCTCGGCACCGCCTCGGGGGCGATCAGCCGCGGATGCGCGGTGCGCATGTCGGGCAGCTCGCCGACCGCGAGCGGCGCGGCGATCGGCGCCAGGAGCGCGAGGCCACGCTCGAGCGACGCCAGGCGCTCGGCCGGCGGGTCGACCTGGTAGGCGAACCAGAACAGGAAGTCGAGGGCGATCACCAGGGTCGGGGCCGCGGCCGTGACCTGGGCGACCTGGGCTCGCCCGCGCGCCAGCGGATCGAGGAACATCGTCACGTCGGCGGCGTCCGTGACCGCGCCGGCCCCGGCGGCGAGCAACGCGGTGGCGACCCGCGGCGAGGCGAAGCCGGCCGAGACGCTGGCGCCGACCACCGCGACGTGGGCCGCGGTCACCGGCGGCGGCGCGATCGCCAGGGCGACCGGAGCGGCGAGCGGCGGATCGGCGCGGGTCATCGCCGGCGCCGCGGTCGGCGCGGCGCGACAGGCGAGCGCCAGGGCCACCGCCGCCGCCAGGCGTGCGGTCATATCGACAGCTCGTCGCCGAGCACCTCGAGCGGGACCATCGGCCGGCCGTCGGCGACGCTCTCGAGCAGCCCGCGCAGGTCGGCGCCGCGCAGCGGCAAGCGGGCGATCTCGTCGAGGGTCAGCCAGGCGGCCTTGAGCGACTCCTCATCGGGCTCGGACTTGGGCGGGGTGTCGTCGCACGGGGTGGCGGCGAAGATCACCCGGATGCGCGAGGTCGCGCCGTTGGCCACGTGCTCGATGCGATAGATGCCGTCGAGGCGCACCGGGATCGAGGTCTCCTCGAGGACCTCGCGGACGCAGGCCGCGGTCATGGTCTCGCCCGGCTCGACCCGCCCGCCCGGGATCGACCAGGTGGCGCCGTACTTGCGCTCCTGGGTCAGCAGGAAGCGATGCCCCAGGCGCACCACCGCCAGGGCGAAGTACCAAGTCGGCGTCGGTGTCCGCGCCATGGCCGGCGCTTGTATCGCAGACCGCCGGGGTCCGCCAGCCCATCCGCCAGCCCATCCGCCAGCCCATCGCGTGTCACCTGTCGGGCGGGCCCCCGCGGAGGCGGTCCTTGCCCGCCCGACTCCGTTCGTGCACAAATCGTCGCGTCCGGCCGCGCGCCGGCGTCCGGAGGTCCCCATGCTCGCTCGTCCCGTCGTCCCCTCGCTCCTCGCCACGCTCGCCCTCGCCTGCAGCGGCGGCGATGACCCCGCCGCGGTCGACGCCGCGCCCGACGCGCCGATCGACGCCGCGATCGACGCCCGGGTCGACGCGCCAGCGCCGACCTGCACCACGCCCAACATGATGTGCGGCAGCGAGTGCGTCGACACCTCGACCGACGAGCGGTTCTGCGGCAACTGCGCCACCGCCTGCGAAGGCGGCCAGGTCTGCACCCAGAGCCGGTGCGGCTGCGCGACCGGGATCTCGATCCCGGCGATGCCGTCGTTCCTCCTCGATCAGATCATGCGCCAGGCCGGGGTGACGGTCGGCTTCGGGGCCTACGCCGACGCCGAGATCGACGTCCTGCTGATCGGCCACGACGCGACCACCGTGGTCGGCATGCCCTACACCCTGAGCGGGACCAACCTCGGCACGCCGCCGTTCGCCGGCTTCGGCTACGATGTCGACATCGCGACCCGGACCCCGTCGGCGGCCTACTACGCGACGTCCGGCACCTTGACCTTCACCAAGATCTGCCCGCCGACCGCCGCCGGCGGCATGGGCGGCTTCTCGGGCACCCTGGCCGGCGCGCAGTTCACCGCGGTGTCGAGCCTGACCAACCCGACGATCGATCCCAACGGCTGCACGATCCCGGGCCCGGGTGAGCCCGCGCTGCCGACGATCACGTTCCGCATGGGCGACACGAGCTGCAACTAGCCGCGAGCCGTGCCCATGTCCCGGCTCGGCCTCGTCGGTGTGCTCGGCGTCCTGGCGTGCGGGGGCCCGGCCGCGACCGGTGACGCCGCGACCGACGACGGGGTGGCCGCGCCGATCGACGCGGCCGGGGCGGTCGATGCGGCGCCCTGTCCGCCGCTGCCGGTGGCGCCCACCGCCGCGCTCCGGCCGACGCCGGGCGAGCTGTTCTACGCCCAGCTCGGCCTGGGCGGGTTGAGCCTGGGCGAGGCCGCGGTGGTGGTCGGGCCCGACGGCACGGTGGTCCTGATCGACGTCGGCAACGACCGCCACGACGACGACGTCGCCGGGGCGCTCGCCGAGCTGACCGGGGCGACGACGGTCGATCACATCGTCATCACGCACTTCCACGCCGATCATGGCGATGGGCTGACCGGCCTGCTCGATCGGATCGCGCTGACCGGCACGATCGTCCACCGCGGCCTCACCGATCTGACCGCCGCCGCCAACGACGCGACCATCGCGGCGGTGTGCCGCGCCGGTCGGGGCGCGCCGCTGTGCGTGAGCGCGACCCCGCCGGGCTGCGAGCCGTCGACCTGGACCGGCGCGTACCCGGCGACCGGGTGTCCCGGCCTCGGCCGCGCGCTGGCGCTCGGCGAGGGTGCCGCGCTGAAGTTCCTCGCCGCCGACGGCGTGATCGGCGCCGATCGCTTCGAGGCCGTGGTCGGCCCGATCGATCCCACCGACACCAACGGCGAGAACGCCCGCAGCGTGGTCGCGCTGCTCGCGCACGGGCGCTTCCGCATGCTGGTCGCCGGCGATCTGACCGGCGGCGGCTCCGACACCGACGACCTCGAGGGCTTCTACGCGCCCCGCCTGACCGCGGCTGGCGTCGACGAGCAGGGCGTCGACGTCTTGCACCTCGGCCACCATGGCCGCGACACCTCGAGCAACCGGACCTGGCTCGATCGCCTGCTGCCCGCCGACGGCGCCGATCGCAACGCGGTCATGGGCATCAGCACCGCGCACCTGAACTCGCCCCACGCCGCGGTCTTGACCACCGTGCTGGCCGGCGAGCGCCTCGGCGCCGGCCGCGCCTGGACCACGCGGGTCGCCACCGGCGGGGCGACCGCGCCCGGCCTGGTCGACGCCGACGGCGGCCGCGTCCTGATCGCCACCCTCGACGGCGGCGCGGCCTACGCGGTGCAAGCCGTCGGTCCCGACGGCGCGGTGCGCGACAGCCGGGTCTTCCGCACCGTCGGCGCCTGCCTGCGCTGACCGGCGCGGCGTGGTCAGCGCGCGGCGCCCGCCGCGGCGCGCGTGGGGGGACGTGCCCGCCCAGGTGACGCCCGCACCGCCGCCGGGACGAAGCGTCCGGCGATGCGCGCGACCGCGGCCAGGACCAGCGGGGTCGGCCGGGCGGCCACCGCCAGCCCGACCTCGCGCTCGACCGCGACGTCGATGAGGGGCCGGACGGCGATCCGCGGATCGTCCCGCACGACGCCGGCCGGGACCACCGCGAACCCGATCCCCGCCGCGACCAGGGCCAGGGCCCACTCCTCGGAGGTCGCGCGCGCCGCCGGCTCGACCGCCGGCGCCCGCCGCGCGAAGGCCCGCGCGTGCTCGCAGTGGCAGCGCTCGATGAACGGCTGACCGAGCAGCTCGCCGGCCCGCAGGCTCGCGCGCGCGGCCAGCGGGTGGGCGACCGGCAGCGCCACGACGAACCGCTCGCGCCACAGGCGGCGGAAGTTCTCGCCGCGGCGGAGCTGGCCGCGCGTGACCACCCGCAGCTCGGCCCGCGCCTCGGCGTCGACCACCCGCAGCCGCAGGTCGCGGGCGTCGGCGGCCGCCGCCAGCACGTCGCGCAGCCGGACCGCGTCGAGGGATCGGGTGACCGCGATCGTCAGCTCGGCCGCGACCGGGACCGGGGCCCGGACCCGCGCCCGCACCGCCGCCGCCTCGGCCAGGAGGTGGCGCGCGGTCGGATACAGCGCCACCGCGGCCGCGGTCGGGGTCACGCCGCGGGCGTGGCGGACGAACAGCGCGGCGCCCAGGTCGGCCTCGAGCACCGCCAGCGCGGTCGACACCGACGGCTGGGAGATGTGGCAGCGCCGGGCCGCCGCGCTGATCGTGCCGGCCTCGAATACCGCGACGAAGTAGCCCAGCTCGCGCAGCTCCATAGCCATCGACTATGGCACGCCTCGCACCTCGATCGTCGACCGGGGCCGGGGCCGGCCCCATGCTGCGGCCATGCGCGTCCATCACCTCAACACCGCGTCGATGTGTCCCCACGGCCAGTGGTTCGTGAACGGGACCGGCAGCCCGTTTCGCCGCGCCCGCCTGGTGTGCCACACGCTGCTCCTCGAGCACCGCGGCCGCCTGATCCTGGTCGACGGTGGCCTGGGCACCGCCGACCTCGCCGACCCGGCGCGGCTCGGCCCGGCCTGGGTCCGCCAGGCCCGGCCGCGCCTCGATCCGGCCGAGACCGCGCTGGCCCAGGTCCAGGCCCTCGGCTTCGACCCGCGCGACGTCCGCGACCTGGTGCTCACCCACCTCGATCTCGATCACGCCGGGTGCGTCCCCGACTTCCCGTGGGCCACGGTCCACGTCCACGCCCGCGAGCTCGCCGCCGCCACCGCGCGCGACACCGCGCTGGCCCGCTGGCGCTACGTGCCGGGTCAGCTCCCAGCGCCCGGCCAGGCCCGGACCTACGCCGACGGCGGCGACACCTGGCGCGGCCTCACCGGGGTCCGCCCGCTCGACGACACCGACCCCGAGGTCCTGCTGGTGCCGCTGCCCGGCCACACCGCCGGCCACTGCGGCGTCGCGGTCGCCAGCGATCGCGGCTGGCTCCTCCACGCCGGCGATAGCCACTTCTTCCACGGCCAGCTCGCCGAGCGGCCGCGCATCCCGCTGGTGCTGTCGTGGTTCCAGCGCCGCGGCGACACCGATCGCGCGGCCCGGCGCGCCAGCCAGGAACAGGTCCGCCAGCTCGCGCAGCGCCACCCCGACGTCCGGATCTTCAGCGGCCACGATCCGGTGCAGTTCGACGCCGCGGTCGCCGCCGCCGGTGAAGGTCGGACAGCGGATCGACGAGGCCTCGACATCGGCGCGGCCTAACCCGCCAGGATCAGCTCGGTCGGACCACGGCCCGCGACCTGCAATCCGAGCCGGGCATGTCCGCGCTCCCCCGCTCGCTCGCCCTCGCCGCGGCCATGTCCCTGACCGCGGGCTGTCCGGCCCGCGCGGGCGCCTATGGCGCGAGCCTGGCGATGACCGCGGCCGGCGTCGCGCTCGCCTCCGTCGACGGTCGCGACCCGAACCCCACCTGCACCGGCGGCTGCCTCGACGACGAGATCGACGCCGGCGCCAACCGGATCGGCATGGGCCTGGCCGTCCTCGGGATCGCGCTCTTCGCCGTCACCGCGATGTCTCACGCCCGCGAGGCGCCTCCTCCGGCCCCGGTGGTCGCGGTCAAGGACGACGTGCCCCTCCTGCCGCTACCGGAGGTGCCAAACACCGCCCCCGAGGCCATCCAGATGACCCTCCAGGCCCGACGCGCCGGGCTCGCCGGCCGCTGCCACTCGGTGCAGTCCCTCGCCAAGCGCGTGCGCGCCGCCGACCCGACCTACGACGCCACCGTCTTCGTCGCCGAGCCCATCATCGCTTCGTGCCTGTGAGCGCCGTCCGCCGATCAGCGGCGGAACAGTCCGTCGAGCTCGCGGCTCGTGATCGTGAGGCTCACCTGGGGCCCACGGTCGGCGATCAGCTTCTCGGCGATCAGCGCGTTGGTCGGCGCGAGGACGCCGAAGTGATCGGTGCCCGCGACCTCGAAGAACTGGGCCTGCGGGTTTCGGCTGAGCTGACGGAGCAAGCGCACGGCGTCGACGTTGCCGCCGGCGCCCTCGATCACGAAGGTCGGCGTGCGGAGATCCTTGAGCCAGGCCGCCGGGGACCGGGGCTGCATCTCCACCGGATCGGTCGGATCGCAGTAGACGAGCTCACCGCCGTAGTCGCCGGCGAACGCCACCGGACCGAAGCTGATCGTCGCGCGGAACTGATCCGTGGTCTGCGCGACCAGGAGGGCCAGGGTCCCGCCGGTGCTGTGACCGCCGAGGTAGATGCGGGTCGGATCGACGTACGGGAGGCTCGCGAGGAACGCACGCGCGGCGATGACGTCGTCGACCTCGCCGAGGAAGCCCTCGCGCCGACCAGGGTTGTCGTTCCCGCCGCGCATCGAGGGGAACATCATCACCAGACCGGCCTCGCGATAGGCGGCGGCGGTCTGATCGTTGGCGGGGTCCGCCGGCGTCCACACGTCACCGATCGTGTTGGTGTCGCCGCCGGTGAGCCAGACGATCGCCGGGTGACGCGCGCCGTCGCCAGGGTCCTTGGTCAGATACGCGACCAGTGGCCCCGGGGCCGCCGGATACCGAACCAACGTGAACGGGGCGGAGGGTGGCGGCACCGGGGCCGCCTCCGGCGCAGGTCCCCGGTCGATCAGCTTGGTCCGCAGCACGACCTTCGACCGCGGCGGCAGCGCCGACGCCTCGGCCCAGGCCGCCGCGAGGTCCTCCGCGCTCAGGGGTCCCGGTGGCGCAGACGGTGCGGAGCCAGCGGCCGTCGCCGGCGCCGCCTCGCCCTTGTCGCGGGAACCACATCCCATCGAAACACCAGCGATCAGCAGGACACCCAAGACGCGCATCACGATGGCACATCGTAGCGATAGCCCTCGCGCCAGGCAACCGCCCCAGCACCTGCTCCGGCCGACCGGAGCGATCTCGGTGGACCAACCCTCCCGCAGAGCTCCCATCGTCTCGAGGTCCCGCCCAGCGCAGCCGACCTGACGGAGGCGTATGGGAGCGAGGACCAACCTCCCAAGAAGCCTCCCATCGTCTCAAGGTCATCCCCTCGCCGCGCTGAACGCCCAGCCGACCGAGGGAGGCGTCTCGAAGGGAGGCTCCGCGAGCGCGCCTAACCAGATCTTCTGGCTCTTTTCACAGCGGCTCTCTCGACGAGATTGCGCCACGGCAGGTCAAGATTGACTCGCCTAGCCGAGGTCGGCGACCGTGCAAGCGATTGATATTGCTGCAAGGGTACGTCGACATTGTGGGGTGGAGCTTGTCACCAAGCCTCCCTCAGCCGGGCCAGGTCCCGGCTGAGCCTCACCCCCGAGGGGGCTTGCCAAGAGATCCCCGGATGGCTAAGCATGGGACCGTAACCAGTCGAGAGGGACCTGTGGCGAATCCGCGCGCGTTCATAAGCTTCGACTTCGACAACAACGAGCGGGAGAGGAACCTCTTCGCTGGCCAGTGCAGCTCGAAGTCGCCGACGCCGTTCTCGGCGCAGGATTGGTCCTCGAAGGAACCGCTGCCCCAGCGTCAGTGGGAGGACCTGATCCGCGAAAAGATCGGCCGCTGCCACGTTATGTTCGTGCTCATCGGCCGTAGCACGCATCGAGCGGCTGGTGTCGCGAAGGAGATCCAGATGGCGATCGCGCAGAACGTCCCGTTCTGCGGCGTCTACGTCGACGGCGCCAACAGCTCAACGCCGCTGCCGGAAGGCCTCGCCCGCAACCGCACTGTCACCTGGGACTGGCCGTCGATCGCGCACGCGGTCGACGTGATGATGAAACAGGGAAAGAACAAGTGAGCGTCCGCAAGGCGGCGTTCCTCGTCGGCGTCGACGACTACCGAGTCAAGCCGCTCTCTGGCTGCGTCAACGACGTCGCGGCTATGGAGAAACTGCTCTCCAGGAACGAGGATGGATCTCCCAACTTCCAGTGCCTGTCGCTGACGGCCCCGCGCAGCCCAGGAGGCGGACCGGAAGTCGTGACGCGCAGCAGCCTTCGCCGAACGCTAGAGGAGGTCTTGGCCAAGCGCGTCGACATGGCGTTGTTTTACTTCTCGGGCCACGGCACCATCACCTCGCGTGGGGGACTGCTCGTCAGCCAAGACGTGACACGTGACGACGAAGGCGTGCCGATGTCGGAGATCGTTGCGGCGGCGAACGAATCGAAGATCGAGCAGGTCACGATCATCGTGGATGCGTGCTTTAGTGGCCAGCTGGGTGGGGTTGCGGCGGTCAAGGACGACCACGCCGTGCTCCGCGAAGGCGTCGCGATCATCGCGGCCAGCTCGCCCGACGAAACATCGATGGAGCGCGCCGGCCGCGGGGTGTTCACGTCCCTCGTCTGCGGCGCTCTCGAAGGAGGCGCGGCCGACGTGATGGGAGAAGTCACGTCGGCGAGCATCTACGCGTACGCGGAGCAGGCGCTCGGCCCACTCGATCAGCGCCCGATGTACAAGGCGAACGTTGCGAGGCTGTCGCCGTTGCGCACGTGCCGACCGATCGTCGAGCCGGCGGTCCTGCGCAAGCTCTCGGACTACTTCGCCACCGCCGACTACGTGTACCACTTGGATCCCGCGTACGAGCCCGACCGATCGCAGCACCCCAAGGGTACGGTTCCGGATCCCGCGAAGGAGGCCATCTTCGGGCACCTTCAGCAGTTCCGCGCGGCACGCCTGCTCGAACCGGTCGCCGAGGCTCACATGTACTTCGCCGCCATGCGGTCCAAGTCGTGCCGGCTGACCCCGCTTGGTCGCTTCTACTGGAAACGGGCCAAGGATGGGCGCCTTTGATCGTCGGCGTCACAGGGCATCAGGATCTGGGCGGGCCTGTCGGCTTCGCGTGGGTTCGCCGCGCGCTTGCCGACCAAGTGGCACAGTGCCACCCAACGTCCGGCTTGACGTGTCTTGCGGCAGGTGCCGATCAAGTCTTCGCCGACGTCCTCGACGCAGCGGGCATTCCGTTTGAGGTGGTGGTGCCCTGTACTGGCTACGAGGACTCGTTCGCGAGTCTCGAGGCGCGCAGCGCGTTCGAGTCACTTCTGCAGCACGGGCGCCACGTTGTGCGCCTTCCGTATCCCGCGCCCAGCGAGGAGGCGTTCTTCGCTGCGGGCCGCTACATCGTTGCACACTGCGAGCTCCTCTTCGCCGTTTGGAACGGACTGCCGGCGCGCGGGCTCGGCGGTACTGGCGATGTTGTTGCCTACGCCGTCGCAGCACATCGCCCGTGGATTCATATCGACCCCCGCGATCGCTCCATCCACGTTCACAAGTGACAGAAGGTAGCCATGTCCATCGCAACGTTCGACGAGCTGCTTCGGAACTCACCAACCCTTCGCGAGGACACGGTCAAGCTCGCAAAGTCGCTGGCGAGCAAGAACCTGTTCTTGTCGCACTCACTGTCCGACTTGCAGCCCGCCAAAGACGCGCTCGCGCTCCTCGAGTCGCACGGCGCCACCGTGTACCTTGATCTCGAAGACATCGGCATCCGTTCGGCCTCCCCGGACGTCGCTCAGCGGTTGCGGAAGGCGATCGAGACCTGCCGTCGTCTGGTGGTGATCGTCACCGAGAACACGCAGACCTCTCGCTGGATCCCGTGGGAGGTAGGACTTTGCGATGCGTTCGCGGGAACCGAGCGCGTCGCGCTTTTTCCTCTGCGACCGTCCGCTTCCGCGAGCGAACTCTGGATTCGCCAAGAGTACTTCGATCTCTACCCGCGAATCGAACGCCACACGGCCTCCTACGGCACACAGACCGAGTGGGCCGTGCGCAATCCGAACGGTCACTACTCGCCCCTCGCAGCGTGGCTCTCCCAGACGAAGCCGTCACCGCTGCGTTGAACATCGCGCGCCCCTCATCTTCTTCGCCGAGTGCCTCCGATGGCGCGCATGCGGCCGGTCTTCCACCACCGACCGTGGCGGATCGAGCGGGCCAGTCTGTCAAGCGCCATTACAACTGCCCCCCGTAGCGCCGCTAGTCCCGACCCCACCCAGGTGTTCAGTGCTTGGGTTGTTCTTGTTTGAGCCGAGGATCGGCGCAGTCGATCCCGTGACTGGGGATCTCAACAGCCTGCTAGACCGCGGCACGGCCGAGTGGAAGCGGACGGCTATCGCGGCGGCCGCCGAACGTCCGGGCGCGGGCGGCTCGGCGCCTGCCACGACCGTCAGGTCCAGGTCAAGGCGCGCGCCGGGGGCGGTCGACCGGACGCTCACCGGCTATCGGCCCGCGTCCGACGCCAACCAGGTACGCCACTGGTCAGGAAATCGGAGCTTTATTGTGTCAGCAAGATCACACGCGCGGCTTACGATCTGGCGAGCCTCAGCCAGGTCTTCTGGCGATCCGCGCCTGCGGAGAAGCTCGCCAAGATTGAACAAGCCAACCGAAAGTTCGCGCATCCCCAGCCGCTCGAAAACCGGAATGAGGCCGCGCCGAATCCGTAACCCCTCATCGAACGAACCCTGGGCGGCTAGAAGATCTGCGACCTTTCCCATTGTGACTGCTCGCTCACGGGCAGCGCCCAACCGCTCAAATACGGGCAACTGCTCCTCCCGCCGAATTCGCAGGGCCTCATTGATCTCACCCCGAGCCTCTAGGATGTCCGCGATCTGCCCCATCGTGACCGCCCTCTCGCGGACGTCCCCTAGCCGATCGTACACCGGCAACTGCTCCTCGCGACGAATCCGCAGGGCTTCGTCGAGGTCGCCTTGGGCCACCAGCACGTCAGCGATCTTCCCAATCGTGACTGCGCGCTCGTGGACAGCCCCCAGACGCTCGAAGACCGGAAGAATCGCCCTGAGACCTACCAGGGCCTCTTCGCGGTGCCCGGCAGCGATCAGGAGATCCGCAATCTTACCTCGCGCGACCGCGCTCTCGCGCATGTCACCAACTTGTTCGAACACGAGTGGAAGCCCCTGTTGGATCCGCAGAGCCTCATCGACCTCGCCTCGAGCGGCCAGGATATCTACCACCCTCCCCAGAGTGACCGCGTGTTCGTGAGCCGCCCCCAATCGCTCAAACGCGGGAAGCATGTCCTCTCGGAGAATCTGCAGAGCGCCGTCAAGGTCGCCCCGGAAGGCCAACATTCTAGAGATCTGCCCCTTCGCAACCGCGCGCGAGTAGGCGTCCCCAATTCGCTCGAACACCGGAATACTCGCCAGTCGAATCCGCAGGGCTTCATCAACGTCGCCGCGAGTCTCCAGAATGTCAGCAATCTTACTCCGCGTGATCTCTTGCTGCCGGACTTCCCCCAACCGCTCGTACACCGGCAATTGTTCGGACCGACGGATTCTAAGAGCCTCATCGAGATCGCCCCGCGCGACGAGGACATCCGCGCGAAGTCCGTGGGCCATGGCACGGATTCGATCATCCCCCCTTGCATCTAGATGCTCAGCCGCCGCCAGCACCTCGTCGTTGATCCCTACTCGTTGCGCGAGTCTGGCCCGGGCCCAAAGCAAGTCCGTAGAAGCGGTCGCCTCAACGACCTCTCGCACACGCGCTAGCCATGGAACAGCTGGCCCACGACTGATCGCGAACTGCCAGCAAGCTGGCGCGACCCGCGCAACCTCGTCGTCCCCCGCCTGGCGGAGCCACGCCGCGATCGTCGCCTGCTCGCGTGCAAGCAGGTCCCAGCGCGCCCCGCGGTCCTCGTCGTCCGCTCGTCCGCTCGCCGCGATCCAGTCGCCGACCCGCGTCCAGACACCCGCGCGCTCGTTCTCCTTGCGCAAGAACTCCGCGACAAGCGGGTGAACTGACCACGCGCCCTCTGGCCGACGCTCGGATCGCGGCACGCGATGCACGAGCGACAACGCCGCAGCGACCGAGATGAACTCGACGAACGCATCCTGATCGAGCCCTGTGAAGGCCGCCCCGAGCGAGGACTCGAACCCCTCGGGCACGGTCCAGCCGAGCCGGGCCAACGCCGGCCCCCAATTCGTCCCGCGCCGCGCCCCCTCGGCCAGGAGCATCTCCTTCGACACCGCAAACGACGCGGAGATCACGCCACGAGAGCGGTCCGCCGTCAGCGGGTCCGCCGGATCGACGTGCTCCAGGCTTAGCCCCGAGTCAGACAGGTGCTTCAGGATTGCCTCGACGGCGTACCCTCGCCCGAGGTAGCCGGCCGCCAGGTGCAACGCGAGCGGCAGCCCCCCGACGCTCACCGCCAGCCGTCGCAGGTCGCCGTCCGGTGGTGCATCAGCCCCCAGCTCTTGCCGCAGCAGCGCGACCGCGTCCGCCGGCGAGAAGCACGCCACCTCGACGCGATGCCACCCGGCGCCTTCGCTCGCCCCCAGCGCGGTGTACCGGCCGGTCACGATCGCCGGATTCCTCGGCAGCTCCCGGAGCAACGCGGCCACGGCCCTCGCTGCGTCTTCCCCGTCGACGTTGTCGACGTAGACGAGTACGCGCATCGTCTCAAGCCGCATCGGGATCTCGCTGACGGGGGTCCGGTCGGTATCGATGCCGGCCTGCGCCGCCAGCGTCAGCAACCCGACCGTGGGCTCCGCCGGCCGCAGCGGATCGAGCACCCACCGACACACCTTCCCGAAGCGCCCGCCGTTCCGCGCGCACCACTGCTCCACGAGGAACGTCTTTCCCACACCGGGCATCCCCTGCACCGCGACCACAGCCACCCGCGGGCCAATGCCGGCTGCGAACCCCGCATCGATCGCCCGCAGCTCTGCCTCCCGCCCGAAGAACGAATCTGCTCGCGGAATCGAGAACGCGAGGCCTGGCCGCGGGCCCTTCTCGACCTTCCATCCGCCGTCCTCATGCACCAGCCGCAGCCGCCCGCCCGGCGCGTTCCGGTACAGCAACGCGTCATCCCCCCAGAACAGCCCGTTGCGCTCCGCCCAGCCGCGGAACCGAATCGCCGCCCGCACCGGCCGCCCCGCATCGGTCAGCTCGACATCGATCACCTGGAACGCGTTGGGGTACCGCAACCCCTCGTCGCCCTCGTACAGGCACCCGGCCGCCAGGACCAGCAGCTTGTGGTCCGGGCTCGCCCACGGCTCCACCGCGGCCTCGTGCTGGTGACCATGCAGCACCAGATCCACCCGGTCCGCCAGCAGCCGCCGCGCGCGCTCACCGTCGGCGAGGTCCGCGAACCGATGGTGCATCAGCGCCAGCCGGAACCCGTCGAGCGGCGCGCCAGCGTCATCGTTCGTGAGCATCCCGACCTGGTGCTCGGTCAGGTAGAGCTTCCCGCTGTCGTCGTCTCCGCCGCACAGCCACGATGTGTCGAGCCCGACGATCCACAGCGGCGCCGCGAGCCCCACGAGCTCGACCCGCTGCTGGTAGCCCAACCGCCCATGCCGGTGCCGCCACGGCGCCAGCTCGCCCCGGCCCAGGTCGTCGCAGACCGCGCGCCAGAACGCTTGCTGCCGGGTCGCCACCGCATCCCGCCACCCGTCCACCAGCCCCGGCGGCACCTTTCCCCCGGCCATCCAATCGGACCCGGCGCGCCCGGTCCCACTAAACCCGGCGCGCAAGCCCGTCCACGCGTCGCTAGCTTCACCGCGCGCGATGTCGTGGTTCCCCGGCACCAAGAACAGCCGCTCGATCGGCACACCAACCCGCTCGCAGGTCCGACGCAAGAACGCCACCGCCAGCGGGTAGTCCGTCGAGTCCCCCCAATCGCCCAGGTCCCCCGTGAACGTCACCACATCGATCGGAACCCCGTCGTCGCGCAACGCGTCCAGGTTCCGCTCCCACTCTGCGCCCAGCACGCGCCAGCGGCCGGCCGCGTCCCGCCTCGCTCGTTCCTTCTGCGGCCCGTCCGCGCTCCGCGCGTGCAGGTCCGAGATGTGAAGGATCCGCAGCGTCCGCCCCAGTCGCGGCGCGGCTTCTCGCGGATGCAAAGAGATAGATTCGCAGTCCGTCTCGAGTCGAACGGCTCTACCCGGCAGCAGGGCCACCTTGGCTCCAGGGACAAGTCGAATCGGTCGACCTTCACTCCACCTGCCGGCCTGGGGCAACCAATGCCGTACGTATACGACCGGCCGGGCCGCCGAAAGCGAGGCAAGTCGAACCCCAAGGACATCAGCCAGCCCGCCCCCAGCAGAATCACCTGTCACGAAACGAAGGGACTCCCCGTAGCCGTATACCCTCCACATCGTCGCCTCGACTTCGCCAGCATTGGCACGAACTTCTCTTGCCTCGACTTCCGATGGAAGCGGAACGAGCGTGTCTGCAAGAAGCCTCGCCCACGCAGGGGCAAGCCACGGATGGCTACCAAAAGAACCATGCGGCAACGTCCGAAGGAGCCGTGCAGCCACACCGGCAACGGAAGAAGCCAGGTCAGAATCAGACCCCGAGCCACATACTGTCGCAACAAGTCTCCGCACCCAGGAAGACCCAACCCCTTCAGGAGAGTCACCCAGCCCCCACTCCTTCCAAAGGAACTCCTCTGACATACGCAGCGCCGCCGGTGTTGACCGATGCCACGCCCGAATTACCGACACCAGACTCAGCAAATCAGAATGAGCCCCCTGCCGAAGAAGCTCCTCTACAAGCGCCTTGCGACTCTCGGGCCTCACCACAATGCCAAGGCCATCCGATGCCTCAATCTCCACCGAAACACCAACACGACTCTCAATCACTGCCCCGCCAGCAATCGCTGGCGCATGCAACCTCAACGCACGCACTAAACCATGTGAAGCGTGACCGGCCAGCGAAACCCGCTGCAGCAGAGCCCGCACCGAGCGGCTCACATCACCGTCGGCCCGGCCTGCCGACCGCTCCCAGCAGATCGCTTGCCACAAACCCTGACCATAGGCACTTTGCCGTTCACGCGACCATGGCACCAGCGCACAACAAGCGACACCCGACTCAACCAGTGCAGCCCCGATCTCAGACCATTTCGCGATAGCGTCGCCACACGAAAGAAAACCGAGATCAGTCAAGGCAAACACGACCGCGCCGCCTGGCACTATCAGGCCCTCAACTCTGCGCTCGTCAACGACGTGCACATCCACCACAACACCACAACGCCCCAGAGACCGAATGACCTCCTGCTGGTCACAGAAGAATGGCGACAGGTGCGCCGAACGATCCACCAATACCACCAACCGTCTGGGCCAACGGATATTCACAGAGCCAGGAAGTGCGCCATCAAGCTCAAACCTCGACGCCTTCCTCACAATAGCAGCCACATCAAGCTTGAACGCCCGGCTGCGAACTGCGAGCACATTGAGCATCTGCGGCCAGAGCCAAGACCAGTTCGAGATCGGCGAACCAACTGGCTCGTGCCATTCCCCATCCAGCTCGCTCAATCCGAGCGGCTTCGCAAGACCAGCATCGACAGCGATAGACCCATGCCGTCCACTGCCGCCACCAGTCTCCTTTCGCACCTCAATCTGCATCGTCCAGGACGAATCGCTATTGATGTCGAGCCCCAGCGACGCCACTCCCTCGCGGAATCGACTCTCTGCACCGCCGAGCGGCACCCCAGCCCGGACAGGAGCGCGCCTTTCAAACCCACAAAGTTCCGCGGTCTCTTCAAGCAAGTTGCCCTGCGGCACCCCCAGGCAAGCCAGGGCGCGCAACAGATCCGCATATCCAACGACGGAGCGTCCGCGCCGGCTCATTCGCCCTGGAGTCCTTTCAGCCCCCCATCTCGATCACGTGGTGCAGGGGCGTGTTTCCGAATAGCAAACTCAGCAATCTCCTCCAGCAACGCTCCGTCTTTGTCCAGTCTGATAGCCGCATCAACAAGGTCGATATACTCGGCCACACCAGGCGGCGACGACACCGACACCGCGAGCTCCTGACGGGCTTTCACGATGATCTGCGCTGCCCTTTCGAGCACACCCACCGCATCACGGTCTGGAAAATGCGCACACCCCCTGCGGATCAGTTCTTTAGTCAATGCGGCGGGACCGTCGGGCAGGGTCAAATGCAACACAAGGCATCGCCGAAGAAACGCATCAGGCAGCGCGCGCTCCTCATTGGTCGTGAAGACGACCAGAAGTGGTCGATGGTCGTCCAGCGCGACCGACTGCACTGGCGTATCAAAGCGTCGCCGCGCAAGCGCCTCTAGAAGAGCGTTTGGGACTGAGCTATCTGCCTTGTCAATTTCATCCACGAGCAGCACCGTGCCCGCGGGCATGTCGACAGACTCGCTCTTGCCGCCTCCGCGAACTCGCCCCATCTGCTCATTTGCTGTCTTCCAACTAAAGGCCCACCACAACGGACCCGGGACGATATACCGTTCACGCCCCAGCGGCTCAGGAGCACTCCGCTCAACATGTGCGTCGGCGAAGCGCTGAACAAGGTCTTCGCGGTACAGAAGGTCTCGGGTCTCTGTATCGGCATCGACTGCGAACGGGCGAAACTCCCACCCCAAGTCTATCGCTGCAGCCTCAGCGAGCTGCGTTTTCCCCAGTCCCGGCTCACCCCGTACGAGCAAGGGCCTCCTCGCAGCCAGCGCAGCGTTGATTGCCAGCGCGGACTGGCGATCCAGCACATGGACGAAGCGGATCACCTCTTGCGCCACGGAGGCGACACGCTCGACAGTGCGGTACTCGTTGGCCGCAGGCACATCCATCACTTGCATCATATTCACTTACCTCTGGCCCTTAAGCCTTCCAAGAGATTCACTTCGATATCAGCGTGCAGCCCACAGCTCTCGTCTTGTAGTCGAACCGCAAGAAGACCATCCAGTTCTGCACCCGCGGCTATGAGCGTGAGCAACAAGTTCCAAATCGCATCCCCGTCATCCACCCGGTTGCATGGCATGTACCACTTGTTACGCTTCAGGGCGGCAATGAGGACGTCCGCCTTCTGGCTTTCACGCAGTTGGCCATAACTGAGCTTCGCCAAGAGCGCGTCTCCAATATCACGAAGAACGGACGTTCTGGTCGGCACCGAGACTCTCGCGCGCGAGGGCACTGGAACTTCATTGCGAATCGCGAGCTGCCCGCGGGGACCAAGACCAAACGTCGCAGGGCGCGCCTGATAGCGAGCGAGCACGCATTCTGCAATGGTGCGATAGCTTGTCCGGAGGTCGGCATCACGCCCTCTGAAGTCGCAGCCGTGGATAGCACTCGCGATGTCCTGCGCATGGGGCAGCGCAACGTTGAGCAGACTGAGAGTTCGCCGCCGATCCTTCGCATTGAGTCCGGAAGCGCCAAGGAGCACGTTAAGCAAAGGAACCGCCCCAAGTCTCATCAAGTCGATTGCGAGCTGACCGATGGACGATTCCCGAGACCCCATGCGACTCGCGAGGGACTCACGAAGAGCTTCGCTCTCTCCCAGAATCCTCTCGAGCTCCAGCCTGACTTCCACCTTTGCATTCTCGTTCGAGATGGGAGCTCGCCCGATCGCGTGACAGAACTTCTCGTCTCTAAGCAGGTGCCATGTCGGTGCAGCCCGCAGCACTTTGCGGTCGTATGCAGCGTCATAGACTAGGACTACTCCGCAGATCTTCCCCAGGCGAACAACCGGGGCCCCGCTAATGCGGGTCCAGTTGTATGGAGGAGAAGACATGTTGATCTT
Source organism: Kofleriaceae bacterium (assembly GCA_018057825.1). Classification (GTDB taxonomy): domain Bacteria; phylum Myxococcota_A; class Polyangia; order Haliangiales; family Haliangiaceae; genus UBA2376. The sequence goes on from JAGPCY010000021.1 coordinate 148,553, forward strand.
CAGCCTTTCCGGACCTCGCTGCCACGTATCAATTCGCCCTTCGTGCGGGACGCGCTCAGCGGACGGTGGCGGACGCTCGTCGTTCGCCCGTTCGTCATCGACCTCATCCTCCAATGTCGCGAAGCCCCAAACGGATACCTCGTCACCATCATAGGCGGGCTGATAGTCCCATGGATCTCCGCTTGGTGCTTCAAGCGCGCATTCAGACTCAATCTGCAGCACGACAACATCCAGTGCTGGCGAAGTATCGAATACAGCGATCACTGCCCGTCCCTTGTCTTCCTCGCTGTGTCGGACAGTGAGCTGTTTCGAGATCTCCGAAGGGCACAGCGGCTCATCATCGCGTGCGAGAAGATGACGCGCCGTCACTACCCTATCGGGTGCGACTGCGAATCCGGAGGCTCGTTTCGGCGCGCCACCGGTTTCGCGTATGACCTGTACGCAGTTGGCCAAGGCGAGAGTCACTGGTCAGAGTTCCTAGTCGGAGACCATGATTGCCCCCCTCGGGCGAGAGCTCGAGGACCGTACTCTCGGCCGAAGTTTGAGCACGATCTTCTGTGAATGGCTCGCTGCCTGCTTGCCGTCGCCCCCGAACTCCACGACCCAGAATTTCGCTTTAGCTCCTACGGCCAGTTCTTTGGTGACAGCAACGTGAAGCTCCACCTCGACTTCGCCAACTTCGAATTGCAGCTCCTTCGCGTCGGCTTGACTTGCCAGTTGCTGGAGGTCTTCTCGCAACTGTTCGACTACCTCGCTGAGGCTGATGGCATTGTCTGGGGGGGCCGTCATGGGCATCGCACTATGGGAACAGATTGGTGGACCCGCGTCAACACAGCGCTGCGCGCGAGGCGCCCCTGGCCAGGCTTCGAGCCTCTCAACTAGCTAGCACAATCACCCTGTTGGGTTGAGTCGCCACTGTGGCGGGGCGAGGCCGGCCGCCCGGCCGGGCGCCGGCGCGCCGGCGCGCCGGCAGCAACGGCTTGCGTGGACGCCGGGCGGCGGGATGGCTGCAGCGATGGCCGTGGGGGCCTGGGAACCGGTCGGCGGTTGGCCGGCTGAAGTGGGGAGCCTGTGGTGGGGGATGCGTCTGCGCTCGCGCCGGAGCTCCGTTCCGAGCGGAGAGCGACCTTCAAAGCGGTGCTGGTAGGGCGCACACGCCGCGGTCGTCGGAGGTCGGGAGGCAGCGGAGTTCGTCGGCGCAGGCGTCGGCGCCGGAGCAGGCGTCGCCGAGGAAGCGCGTGGCGCGGCGGCGCGAGATGCGGAAGTAGCCGCGCTCGGGGACGCTGATCAGGCCGACGTAGGTGATGGGGGCGCCGGCGGCGTCGAACATGGGCGTGAGCGCGGTGTAGTTGGGCCGCAGGTCGGCGAGCCGATGGTGAGGGGGCAAGCGAAGGGAGGAGAGCTCGTCGGGGTCTTCGACGAGGTCGTCGTCGAGGTCGTGCCACACCCGGTGCTGGTCGCCGCCGATCACGAGGAGCAGGTGTTCGTCGACGACGTCGAGGAACTGGGTGGCAGGCGGCCAGGCGAGTTGGTCGAGGCTGCCGTTCCAGCAGCGGAGGATGCCGGAGAAGCCTCGGCAGAACCGAGCCGAGATCCGGACGCGGCACTGCGGGTCGACCTCGAGCGCGGCGTCGGTGGTGCCGGGGAGGGTCCAGCCGGGACCGGGCCGCCAGCGAACCAGGTCGCCGCTTGCGGGTCGGTAGGTGACCGAGGGTGGGCTCGAGGTCACGTCGACCACGTAGCTGATCGGGCCGAGGTCGAGGACCTCGTTGGCACCGAGCTGCTGGTCGTCGCCCAGGTCGTGCCAGACGCGGAGCCGACCGTCGACGAGCGCGGCGATGACCGTGGCGCCATCGCGGCTGGCGACGGCCTCCGTGGGCGTGCCGCCGAAGGCGTCACCGAAGGTCACCAGCTCCAGCGGCGTGACCGCCATGTCGTTGTCGCGGTCGATCCACGCGCCGGCGGTGCCCACGACCGCGGTGACGGTGCCGCGGGTGGTCGCCAGGAGCGAGCCGATGCTGGGCCCACCGGGGCGATGGACGTCCCACGCGGACAGCGGAGTCTCGGCGGACGGCACGCGCAGCACGTCGCCGCGCGCGAAGGCCGGCGCGTGGCGCCGGAGGAGCGCGGCGCCTTCGACCAGCGGGGCGTCGCTCTCGGGCTGCGGATGGACCTCGGTCGTGGCGCATCGCGCCTGGGAGCGCCAGGCCTCGGGCGACGCCGCACAGTCGATGCGCCGCAGCTCGCCCACGGCGCGCAGCTCGCAGTCGGTCTGGTCGACGCGCCCGTCGGCGTTCAGATCGGGCCCGCACGACTCGCTGTCACTACAGGCGGCCGAGCCGGCGGCGACGAGCGCCATGAAGGCGAGCGCGACCGCCGCGGGTGCGGCGGTCGGTCGGCGGCCATCGAGGGGTGGTTCGGTCGTCATCTCTCTCTCCTTCGCTTGGGGTTCATATCTCTCCGGCAGGGCCGTCGCAGGCACGCTGGGCTCTTGGCCGACGAGGTCGGTGGTAGGGGTATGTCGAGGCAGCCGGTGGCCGAGTGCCGAAGGCGCGCGACGTGGCGCGGTGCGGCACGCGGGTTGGTGGCGTCGCGTCGGGCGCCTCAGCCGGGGGGGCGCCGCGAGCCCGCCGTGACTTGCGGTTGCAACAACCTCGTCGAGCGAGCTGCTCGGGCTCATGCCGTCACCGTGCTGCGGGGGGCGGCGCCGCAGTGGACACAGCTATACGCCTCGGCGGGGTACAGGCCGTCGCAGAAGTCGCAGATGGCGGTGCCGGCAAGGGCGCCGGGGAGCTTGGCGAAGCGGCAGGCGAGAGCAGTGAGGACGCGCTCGGCCTCGGCGGAAGTCATGCGGTCGGTGGGGGCGGCCGGGGTCCAGACGATCTCGAGCGCGATGAGGGCGGCCGGGTTCAGGCTGCCGAGTGCCTCGATGGCACGGCGCAGGGCCTCGCCATCCTCCGGGACGCCGACGGTGACGAGCTGGCGACGGGAGGCTACGAGAAGGGTGACGAGCAAGAGTCCCGGACCTTCGCTTGAGCGCGCGACGACAGGCGCGTCGTCGATGTGGACCTGGCCGTCCGCGTTGCGGAGGACCTCGGTGGTGTAGGTCGAGCGAGCGGTGCCGGTGCGCTGACGGAAGATACGACGGGCTTCGTCGAGGTCGGTCATGGGGTGGTCGATGGCGCCACCGTAGACCCAGGCCGCGCGGTGTCGACGCAGGAGCACCGTGACCTCGTGGAGCAGGCGGCTGCGACCGTCGGCCTGGGTTGGGTCGGCGGTTCGGCCGAGACGGTCGAGGGCGGCCTGAACCGCGGGGCGCACGGTGGCGTCGAGGACGACGCACACCATGGTGACATCGGCGCGGTCGGCGGTCGGCTCGTGGTCCTCCTCGGGGATGCCAGGGCCGCGATCGCGGAGCGCCATGGCGGCTAGGGCGAAGAGCCCACCGACGAGCACGACCAGCCCGAGTACCGCCCAGGACTCAGCGCCGCCAGCCGGGCGCGAGCCGGTCGACGAGCGGTCGGTGTCATCGTGCGATGAGCGGTGCCGCGACCGCGAGTCGACGGCCCACGAGGTCGAACTGGGGTCGGTGCTCGAGGTGTCCGGGCTGCCGGTGGCGCCCGCGGAGCGCGAGGGGCGATCCCAGTCACCGCCGCCGATCGAACCGCCCGACTCCTGGGCGTGCGCGCGGCCACCGAACGCGAAGAGTACGAGGAGAGACAGAGCGGCGCGGGCGGCGTGCAGACCTCGGCGGGCGGCGAGCCCGGTGGCGCAAGCGGTCATCGGAGCGAGACCCGCAAGCTCCAACCGATACCGGCGGTGTCTTGCGCGTGACCACCATGGATGAAGAAGTGCTCGGTCGCGTACTCGTCAGTGCCCGCAGTGTGGCCGATGCGTCGCACCTCTGGCCGAAGCTCGTGCGGCATCACGCTCGCGACGAGTTCGATGAATCGGGGCGCGGTCTTCAGTGACAGCTCAAGATCCAACCGGACCGCCGACCAGTCGATGACGTAGTCGATCTCGAGGCTCACCACGTCGCGCCGCTTCGTGTCCCATCGCAGTTCACAGGCGCCCATGATCGGCACGGCGACACCGCCTGGGGGGGTACGGAACCTGATCCGAAACGTGACGACCTCGGCAGGCAAGCTGCTGTCCTGGGGCGTGAGGATCGTCCCGGCGCCGTCGGCACACCGCCGCACCCACTCGCGGGCGGACTCCTCGGTCCAGCGGTACGGCCACGGCGACGCGTGCCGGTCGCTGCCACAAGCGACCAGGCAGAGGACCAGCAATGCGACGAAGCGGCTCACGAGTCGACCTCCATCGGCCACAGCAACGGCACGTCGATGTGATGGCACGCTTGCTTGCGTCCAACCACGTTGGAGCACGGGGGACTGACCGCAGCCCGTGGCGCGGGAACGAGAACGATCAGCACGTCGTCTTACTCTCCGAAGATGTGAACGCCTGAGTGAAAGGAAGTGGAGGAGAGGCGGCCGGTGCGGGCGATGAGATCGAAGCCATCCCGCTTGCCGTGACTCTCACCATCTGGGCCGAGTGCGGCCAGGAG
>JAGPCY010000054.1 GCA_018057825.1 Kofleriaceae bacterium
GCCTCGGGTTCGGGTTCGGGTTCGGGTTCGGGTTCGGGTTCGGGTTCGGGTTCGGGTTCGGGTTCGGGTTCGGGTTCGGGTTCGGGTTCGGGTTCGGTCTCGGGTTCGGTCTCGGTCTCGGCCTCCGCCTCGGTCTCGGTCTCGGTCTCGGCCTCCGCCCCGCCCCAGCCTCCGCCGGGGCCCCTCCCCGCCGGGCTCCGGCCCACCCCCGGGATCCGGATCCGGCGATACTTGGCCGCAAAAGTAGAAAGAAACTCGGGGCCTCTGGTAGCTTGACCCCTGGCTAGGGGTGCGTCCCGATCCTGCATCCGAGTCAAGTTAGCCGCTGTCCCGTCCCCCCGACTCTGGCCGGTAGGAGCCAAGGCGCGATGTCCAACCAACTGGTGATGTACGAAGAGGAGCTGTCGCAGATCAGCAACATCTGCGACGTGCTCCAGCGCGACTCCAACGCGAAGGCGGTCTTGGTCATCGACAAGAACGGCCAGGCCATCGCGCAGTCGGGCGAGGTCGAGCAGCTCGACGTGACCTCGCTGTCGTCGCTGACGGCCGGCAACGTCGCCGCCACCGGTGGCATCGCGTCGCTCCTGGCCGAAAAGGAGTTCGCCGGCCAGTTCCACGAGGGCGAGAAGACCAACGTCCACATCTCGATCGTGGGCGCCCGGGTCATCCTCTTGGTCCTGTTCGATGAGCGCAGCTCCCTGGGGTTGGTGCGCCTGCGCGTCCGCAAGGCCGCGGCCGAGCTGACGACGGTCCTCGAGGTGCTGGTCAAGAAGAGCGAGGCCGGGAACCAGCCGTCGGTGTTCGCCGAGATCACGGACGACGACATCGACAACCTCTTCAACGACTAGCGCGGGCCGCCGCATCGAGGACGACCGCCATGAGCTTCATCAACTACTCGTCGCGCGAGATCAACTGCAAGATCGTCTACTACGGCCCCGGCCTGTGCGGGAAGACCACCAACCTGCAGTACATCTACAACAAGACCAACCCCGAGGCGAAGGGCAAGATGATCTCCCTCGCCACGGAGACCGACCGCACGCTGTTCTTCGACTTCCTGCCGCTGTCGCTCGGTGAGATCCGCGGCTTCAAGACCCGCTTCCACCTCTACACCGTGCCCGGCCAGGTGTTCTACGACGCCAGCCGCAAGCTGATCTTGAAGGGCGTCGACGGCGTGGTCTTCGTCGCCGACTCCCAGGTCGAGCGGTCCGAGGCCAACATCGAGTCCCTCGACAACCTGCAGACCAACCTGCAGGAGCAGGGCTACGATCTCAACAAGCTCCCCTACGTCGTCCAGTTCAACAAGCGCGACCTGCCCAACGCGGCGCCGCTCGAGGAGCTGAACGAGATGCTGAACCCGACCAAGGTCCCGTTCTACGAGGCCAGCGCGATCAAGGGCGTCGGCGTGTTCGACACCCTGAAGGCGGTCGCCAAGCTGGTGTTGACCGAGCTGCGCAAAGCCGGCTGATGCCCGCGACCGCTTCTGGAGGAGCCATGACCGCGACCGCGCACCCGCGTTTCCGTACTGATCTCGTCGCCGAGCCGATCGACGAGGCCGGCAAGCGCTTCATCGACGTCGTCGACCCCGACAGCGGCAACGGCTTCCGGTTCTTCGAGATCGAGTACTCGATCGCCTGCGCCCTCGACGGCGACCGCGACGTCGCCGGGGTCCAGCGCTGGGCCCGCGAGGAGCTCGGCGTCGAGCCGTCGGTGGCCGAGGTCCAGACCGTGATCTCGACCCTGGGCGACCTGGGCTACCTCGAGAGCGAGGCCGATCAGCCGGCGCTGACCGACGAGCCCGAGCTCGCCACCGGCGTGGTCGCCGCGCCGCCGCCGAGCGCGCCGACCGGCCTCGACGTCGCCCTGGGCGCCGCCGGCGCCGCCACCGGCCCCGACGACGAGCTGGCCCCGGCCGCCGACGATCTCGAGCTGGGCGCCGCCGGCGTCACCGCCGCGTCGTCGCCGGGCCGGATCGAGGTGGTCGACGGCCCCGAGCTGGGCCCGTCGGGCGCCAGCCAGGTCATGGAGTTCGACGCGCCGACGCCGCCCCCGGCGGCCATGCCGACCGCGACCATGCAGCGGACGACCAAGCCCGACGCCGAGGAGGATGGGCCGACCAACCTGCCCAAGCCGCGGTCGATGGACTACGAGGAGGACGAGGTCTCGGTCGATCTGGCCGACCACCTCGCGGTCTCGGCCTCCGACGTCAAGGAGGCGGTCCGCGCGTCCAAGGTCATGGCCGCGGTCGACGTGCCCAAGGACATCGTCGCCGAGCTCGAGGCCGGTGACGCCCGCGCCCGCGAGGAGGCCGCCGCCGCCCTCGCCGCCCGCGAGGCCGAGGCCGCGGCTCGGGAGGCTGCCGCTCGGGAGGCCGCGGTGCGCGAGGTCGAGGCCCGCGAGGCCGCCGCCCGGGAGGCCGCCGCCCGCGAAGCCGCCGCTCGGGAAGCCGCCGCTCGGGAGGCCGCCACGAAGGTCGAGCGCGAGGCCCGCGCGGTCTCCGAGCTGCCGCAGATCCCGGTCGGCGTCTCGAAGAAGAAGCCCGACAAGGACGCCGGCAAGCCCGCCGAGACCGCGACGACGGCGCCGGCTGCCGCGCCGTCCGGAGGCGTCAGCAAGCTCCTGGTGTTCCTGCTGGTGCTGGTGATCCTCCTGGCCGGCGCCTTCGTGATCTGGACCAAGGTCCTGAAGAAGCCGCTGCCGTGGGAGTCGGGTGACGAGGCCGCGGCGAAGCAGCCGCAGCCCCAGCCCCAGCCGCCGCAGCCCCAGCCGCCGCAGCCGCCCCCGACGCCTCCGCCGGCCCCGGCGCCGACCGCGACCATGGGGTCCAAGCCGGGCGAGATCTCGCAGGTGGTCGCGGGCCAGGCCGGCGTCCTGGCTACCGTCGTCGCCGACGGCACGACCGTCAACGTCGGCGACGAGCTGGCCCGCTTCGCCGCCAGCCCCGCCGACGAGCGCACGCTCGAGGACCTGGCCTACAACCTCGACAACCGCTACCCGAAGCAGCTCAAGGAGGCCGAGGCCAAGCTGGCCAAGGCCGAGGCCGGGGTCCAGGCTGGCGCGATCAAGGTCGCGACCGCCAAGGTCAAGGAGCTCGAGGAGAAGATCGTGGCTCGCCGGGCCGAGCGCGACGCGCTGCGCGCCAAGCTCGACAACCTGGTCGTGCGCGCGCCGATCAGCGGTCAGGTCGCCCTGGCGGAGAAGATCGCCAAGGGCGCGCGGACCGCGCCCGATCAGCCCCTGGCCACGGTGACCGGAGCGCCGACCCTGACCGCGACCTTCACGCTCGGCGACGGCGCCAAGTCGTTCAGCCAGGACGCCTCGGTGATGGTGGCGGTCAAGGCGACGCCGAGCCAGAAGGCCAACTGCACGATCGCCTCGGCCGACGGCCTCACCGTCGTCGTGGTGTGCCCGGCCGACAGCGGCATCGCCGCCGGCACCGAGATCGTCCTCGAGTGAGGCGGTGAGGGCGGCGGGCGCGGCGGCCACGACCTGCTAGGCTCCGGTCATGGCCAAGCTGAGCGGGACGATCCAGAGAAGCGACCTCGAGGGCGGTCACTGGCTGCTGGTGACCGCCAAGGGCGAGCAGTACCAGCTCGTCGGCGCCAAGGACCTGCGCGCCGGCGAGGCGGTGACCGTCGAGGGCACGATCGAGCGCGGCATGATGGGCATCGGCATGACCGGGCCGACGCTCAAGGTGAAGAAGATCTCGCCGAAGAAGTAGCGGCCCTACGGCCGGTACGCGCCGGGCGGATGGGCCTGGCAGCGATCGGCCCACGGCATCTGGCCCAGCGCCAGCGCGCCGAGGTCGACGCCGCACGCGTCACACCGGCCGTAGCGATCGTCGCCGGCGTCGAGCCAGCGGCGCCGCTCCTCGACCTGTTCGAGGGCGAAGCGGACGATCTCGGCTGGCCGCGCCCCGGGCTTGGCGGCGAGCGCCAGCGCCCGGACGATCGCGTCGCCGTCCTTGCCGGCCATGATGTCGGCCAGGCGGGTCGCCAGCTCGCGGCCGCGGCGCAGGAGGCCGACCCGCAGCGCGGCGCGCTCGACGTCGGTGAACCGGGGCTCCACCGATGGAGCGTAGCAGGGCCGGCTCGCGTATAGTGCGGCCATGTTCGGTCGCTGGACCGCCGCCGCGCTCGCGCTCGCGTTGGTCGCCGCGTGCACCTCGCCCAAGAGCAAGACCTGCCGAGCGATCTGCGCGCGCGAGTCGGAGTGCAACGGCAACCAGCGCTCCGAGTCCTCGGGCTTCGACGAGGGCGAGTGCGTCGCGGCCTGCGCCGCGCTCGAGAACGACAAGAACCCGTTCATCGCCGGCCAGGTCACGAACCGGGCCGACTGCCTGCGCACGACCACCACCTGCAGCGACTACCAGGCCTGCGCCGGCAAGTGACCGCGGTCAGCGCTGGCCGCGCGGATCGAGGGCGTCGCGCAGGCCGTCGCCGAGGAAGTTGAGCGCGGCGATCGTCATGCCCATCGCCAGCCCCGGCCCGGCCAGGACCCACGGCGACACCGCGACCTGGGTCGAGCCCTCGGTGACCAGGGTCCCCCACGAGGTCGCCGGCGCCGCCACCCCCAGGCCGATGAACGACAGGAAGGTCTCGACCAGCATCGCTTGCGGCACCAGCGTGGTCGCGTAGACCACGACCGGGCCGACGGTGTTGGGCAGCACATGGCGCCACAGCACCCGGCCCGGCCCGGCGCCCAGCGCGCGGGCGGCCTCGACGAACTCGCGACCGCGCAGCGCCAGCACCTGGCCGCGGACGATGCGCGCCATGGTCAGCCACGAGATCCCGCCGATCACCAGGACCAGCGACGACGTGCCGCGCAGCTCGAACACCGCGCGCACGACCACCACGAACACCACCGTCGGGAAGCCGTAGAGCACGTCGACCGTGCGCATCAGGACCGCGTCGACCGCGCCGCCGGCGTAGCCCGCGACGCCGCCCCAGGTCACACCGATCACCAGCGCCACCGCGGTCGCGGCCAGGCCGACCAGGAGCGCGACCTGGCCACCTTCCAGGACCCGGACCAACAGATCGCGACCCAGGCTGTCGGTGCCGAGCGGGTGGGCCCACGACGGCGACGACGCCAGGAGGTCGAGGTCGAGGGTGGTGCCGTCGAGCCCGAACCAGCCGCACACCGTCGGACCCAGGGCACAGGCCACCACCACCACGCTCAGGAAGCCGAGCGCGACGGTCGCGCCGCGGTGGGCGCGCAGCCGCCGCCAGGCCCGGACCGACGGCGCGTCGCTCACGGCGGCCCTCCCGGTCCGCGCAGGCGCGGGTCGAGCCAACCGTAGGCCAGGTCGACCACCAGGTTGAGCGCGACCAGGATCGCGACGTAGAAGACCAGGAGGCCGGTCAAGACCGGGTAGTCGCGGTTGGTGACGCTCTCGACGAAGTAGAAGCCGAGGCCGGGGATCTGGAAGATCTTCTCGACGACGAAGGAGCCGCTGATGAGGCCCGCGGTGGCCGGGCCGAGGTAGCTCACGACCGGCAGGGCGCCGACCCGCAGGGCGTGGCGCCACACTACTCGCCGCTCGCTGGCGCCCTTGGCCCGCGCGGTGCGCACGAAGTCGGTGGCCAGGGCCTCGATCATCCCGGCCCGGGCCAGGCGGGCGATCGTGCCGGCGTAGATCAACCCGAGCACCATCGCCGGCGCCAGGTAGCCGATCGCGGTGTCGGCGCGACCGGCCGGGATCCAGCCCAGCTCGAGGGCGAAGAACCGGATCACCAGCGGGCCGAGGACCAAGGCCGGGGTCGCGACGCCAGCGATCGCGATCGCCATCGCCAGATAGTCGACCCAGGTGTTGCGGCGATGGGCGGCGACCACGCCCAGCGCGGTGCCGAGGAGCGCGGCGAAGCCGATCGCCAAGAGGCCGATCGCCGCGCTGTGCGGGAAGTGGCGGCGGATGATCGCGCCGACGGTCTCGGGCCGCTTCATCGACTGCCCGAGGTCGAGGCGCGCCAGGTCGCCGAGGTAGCGCCCGTACTGCTGCCACAGCGGATCGCGCAGGTGATAGCGCTCCTCGATCGACCGCTCGACCGCCGGGTGCAGCCGCCGCTCCGACGAGAACGGCCCGCCCGGCGCGGCCTTGAGCAAGAGGAACGCGATCGTCGCGACCGCGGCCAGGACCACGATCCCGCTCACCAGCCGGCCGACGATCATGCGGATCATCGCGCCGCCTCGCGCCACGCCGGGTCGCGCCAGGCCCGCCACAGCGACGGCTGGGTGATGAAGTTGACCGCCAGCCCGCGGACGTACGGTCGCATCAACACCTTCTGGGTGTAGTTGAACATCGGGATGATCGGCTGCCCGGCGATCAGCACCTCCTCGGCGGCGCGGACCTTGGCCAGGCGCGCCACCGGGTCGGACAGCGCGGCGGCCTCGTCGAGCAGGCGATCGAAGTCGCGGTCGCACCAGCGGGCGCGGTTGTTCGAACCGCCGCACTGCCACAGCCGGAGAAACTCGACCTCGGGATCGGCGGCCGACCCGGTCCAGCCCAGGCGCGCCAGCTCGAAGCTGCCGGCCCGGGTGTCGCTCAGGAACACCTGCCACTCCTGCTGCTCGAGGCGCACGCGCAGGCCGAGGGTGCGCCGCCACTCGGCCTGCAGGTACTCGGCGACCAGCTTGTGACCCTCGAAGCCGAGGTTGTACTTGTAGACCAGCTCGCGCGGGAACGCCGCGCCGAGCTCGGCCTTGGCCAACGCCAGCTCGGCCCGCGCGGCGTCGGGATCGTACTCGAGGCCGCGCGGCGGCACGTAGCACAGCCGCCCGCGCTCGATCACCAGGGCCACGCCGGGGGTCGACCGGGTCACGCCACACGCCGCGAGATCCTCATCGGACAAGGCCGCGATCAGCGTGCCCGGGGTGTAGCTCGCGACGCCGATCTCGCCGCCGCGCAGGAAGTCGGCGATGCGCGAGCGATCGAGGGCCAGCGCCAGCGCGCGCCGCAGGTGGACGTTGGGGAAGGTCTCGGTGTTGATCACCGCGAAGTACACGCCGAGCTGGGGCGCCACGATGTAGTCGCGGTAGGGCTGCCCCCCGCGGCCGGTCGACAGCGCCGCCAGGTACGACTGCGGGACGTGGTTGGCGGCCACCGCGTCGCACCGCCCGGTGAAGTACAGGTTGGCCGACGCCGCCTGATCGTCGACCGACAGCACGTCGACGCGATCGAGGTGGAGGTCGTCGGGATCGCGATAGGTCGGCGACCGGGTCAAGGTCAGGTGATCGCGAACCTCGTGGGCGGTCAGGCGCAGCGGCCCCGAGGTCACGATCGTGTCCGGCCGGGTCCAGGTCCGGGGCCGCCGCGCCACCGCGGCCCGCGGCACCGGGCGCAGCGACCGCGAGGCCGCCGCGGCCAGGAGCGACGGCGTCGGATCGGCGGCCTCGAAGATCACGGTGTGAGCGTCGGGGACGCGGACGCCGAGGGCCTCGGGCAGGAGCAGCACCTGGTCTCCGGCGACCTCGCGCTGGATCGCGACCTTGGCGGCGTCGACCTCGGGCGGCGCGACCGGCGCACCCGGGACGTGCTTGCTGGGGACCGGGCGCACCGTGAACCGGCGCGCGGCGTTGGGCGCGACGTCCAGTTCGCCCAGGGGCACCCAGCCGTAGGTGCCCTCGCCGCGATCCCAGAACACGAAGGCCCAGGGCGCGCCGTCGGGGCTGGGTGGGCTGGCCGGACGCCCGGCCACCTCGACGATCGTCAGGTCGGCGCCCGCCGGCGCGGTGGCGTAGGCCGCCCTTGCCGGGGCGCCCAGGTCGCGCAGCGCCACCGGTCGCGAGCCGCGCCGCAGGTTGGGATCGGGCGGGCGCTCAAGGTCCTCGAAGCGCGCGCCGTCGATCGCCACGATCTCGACCAGCTCGCCGCTGGCCAGGTCGACCAGGGTCCGGCCGCCGAGGAAGCCGTCGTAGCCCTTCATCCAGTCGAGGAAGTCGGAGTTCACCGAGCCGGTCAGCGGGTGCAGAACCCGGCTGGCCTGGAACGCGACGTCGTAGGCGGTGACCGGCGCGCCGTCGGACCACCGCGCGTCGGGCCGGAGCTGGAAGGTCACGCGACGCTGATCGGCGGACAGCTCGTAGCGCGCGGCCAGGCCCGGGGTCGGCAGGCCGCCGTCGTCGAAGATCATGAGGCCGTCGAACAGGGCATGGATGATCGGGGTCGCCACCGTCGACTGGCCGTGGGCCGGGTCGAGGTTGTCGGGCTCGCCGCTGTTGCACCAGCGCAGGAGCCGGGGATCATCGACCGTCGGCACCGCGCCGAAGTACTCGCCCGACGGCAGGCCGCACCCGGCCAGCGCGGCCGCGCCGGCGACGAGCGTGGTAAGGTGGCGACGGCTCATGGACGAGTTTCGTTGTCCGCGCTGTGGCAGCTACGCCGTCGAGCGGTCCCAGACCGCGTTCGCGGCCTTCACCATGGTCGAGATGAACTGCCGCGGATGCAAGCTCTACGAGGAGCGACGGACCGACGCCGGTGAGTTCGCGGCCTGGGCCGAGCGCTGGCGCGGTCGCCCGCAGATCCCGATCTACGACTACTACGACGACCTGGTCGACGTCGATTGAGCGCCGCGGCCGTCGATGGTGAGCGGGCCCGGGCGGTGATCGCGCTGGCGGTGGTCGGCGTGTTGTGGTCGACCGCCGGCGCGCTGATCATGGCGGTCGAGTGGCCGCCGGCCGCGATCTGGGGGCTGCGCTCGGCGATCGCGGCGCTGGCCCTGGGCGCGATCGCCCGGCCGTCCCTGCGCGGCCTCACCGGCGCCGAGTGGGCCTCGGCGGCGGCCCTGGCGATCACGACCGGGCTGTTCATCCTCGCCAACAAATGGACCACGCCGGCCAACGCGATCTTGATCCAGTACGCCGCGCCGGCCTGGGCCGCGATCATGGCCGCGGTCTTCCTGCGCGAGCCGGCCCGGGCCATCGACGGCGTCACGATCGCCCTGGCCCTGGCCGGGGTCGCGCTGTTCTTTCTCGACGAGCTGTCCTTCGCCCACCAGCGCGGCAACGCGGTGGCGCTGATCGCCGGCGTCACCTTCGCCGCCAACGTGGTCTTGCTCCGGCACATCGCGCGTCGCCCCGGCGGCGGCTCGAGCTCGGCGTTGCGCGCGATGTGGCTCGGCCAGGCCCTGGCCGCGGTGGTCGCGTTGCCCTGGGTCGTCACCGCGCCGGCCCTGCCCGCCACCGGCTGGGCCGCCATGCTGGCCCTCGGCCTGGTCCAGCAGACCGCGACCACCCTGCTCTACGCCTGGGCCATCCGTCGGGTCACCGCCGTCGAGGGCCTCCTCCTGCCCATCGTCGAGCCGATCCTTTCGCCGGTCTGGGTCGGCCTGGCCTTCGCCGTCTGGCCCGGCCCCATGGCCCTGGTCGGTGGCGCGATCGTCGTCGCCGCCGTGACCCTTCGCGGCTGGGTCGCGGCCCGCGGCGGGTAACCCGCCTCCGCCTCGGCCTCCGCCTCGGTCTCGGCCTCGGTCTCCGCCTCGGTCTCGGTCTCGGTCTCGGTCTCGGTCTCGGCCTCCGCCTCGGTCTCGGTCTCCGCCTCGGCCTCCGCCTCGGCCTCGCGCACCGACGACTCCCGTGCCACGCTGCCGGCTTGCGTAGCTCTCTCGCCGTCGTTCGTCCCGGCCCCTCCCTGGTGGCCGCCCTCGTCGCCGCCACCCTCGCCGCCTGCTCCGCCAGCCGACCGCCGGCCGCGCCGTGCCCGGCCACGCCGTCCACGCCGGCCGTGACGCCAGCCGCGACGCCGGCCGCGATGCCCACCGCAATCTCGCCGGCGACGCTCCAGGGCGCCTGGGTCGTCGACCTGCGCGGCGCGCCAGGGGACGAGCCCTACACGCAGCCGTTCGTGGTCGAGGCCGTCGACGAGACCGCGCGCAGCCTGCGCGGCAGCTTCTACAACTCCGAGATCTCCTGGTCTCGCTTCAACACCGCGTGGGGCAAGCTGGTGATCACGTTCATCACCAGCGACGGCCAGGGCGAGTACGTGCACACCGCGACCCTCGAGGGCGACACCCTGGTCGGCAGCAGCACCGCGCAGCACCGAAACCTGCTGGTGCCCTGGACGGCGACCCGCGCGCCCTGACCCGGCGGCCCCCACGGTCGGCCGAGTGTGCGTACACTACCGGCGTGCGCTGGCTGGCCAACGTCGCTCACGTCGCGTGGGTCGGCCTCGTCGTGTTCGTGGTCGTCCTCGGCTACGGGCTGGCGCGCCTCGGCCTGCTCCTCGGCCTGGCGTGGAGCGGCGCGCGGCGTCGACGGGCGGTGGCGCGCCTGAACGGCTGGACCCTGCGCAAGCTGATGGAGTTCCTCGGCGCGTCGTTCATCAAGATGGGCCAGGTGATGAGCACGCGGCCCGATCTGTTCGCGCCCGAGACCATCGCCCAGCTCAAGCGGCTGCAGGATCGGCTGCCGGCCTTCAGCTTCGCCCAGGTCGAGAAGATCATCGCCGCTGACACCGGTCGGCCGCTGACCGAGACCTACGCCGAGTTCGACCCGACGCCGGTGGCCGCGGCCTCGGTGGCCCAGGTCCATCGCGCCCGCCTGCGCGACGGCCGCGAGGTCGCGGTCAAGGTGCTGCGGCCCAACGTCCGCCGCCAGGTCGAGCGCGACGCGGTGCTCTTGATCTTCGGCGCCCGCGTGATCGCGCTCCACCCGCGCCTGCGCCGCAGCGATCCGGTCGGCCACACCCGCCACTTCGTCGAGGCCATCCACGATCAGACCGATCTGCGGATCGAGGCCGCGAACTACCGCCGCTTCCACGACAACTTCGCGACCTGGACCACGGTCAAGTTCCCCGAGGTCCTGGCGCCGTCGACCGAGCGCGTGTTGACCATGGAGTTCATCCGCGGGGTCAAGATCGACGCCCTGCCCGACGACGCCAAGCGGCCGATGTCGTCGGTGGTTCGCAAGGCGATGTTCCAGATGTGCTTCGACGACGGCTTCCTCCACGCCGATCTCCACCCCGGCAACATGCTGGTCGACGAGGCCGGCCGGCTGGTCTTGTTCGACGTCGGTCTGGCCAAGCACCTGCACGAGGACGTGCTCCTGCAGTTCATCGACATGGGCAAGTGCCTGACAATGGGCACGCCGCACGATCTGGTCGCGCACCTCAAGCGATTCCACACCTACCTCGGCGAGATCGACTGGCCGGCGGTCGAGCGCGACGTCGCGGTCTTCGCCCAGCGGTTCCGCGGCCAGAAGGCCTCGGAGCTCGACTACGGGCGGCTGTTCAACGAGATGTTCGCGATCGGCCGCCGCTACCACGTCCGTCCCGTGACCGACATGACCTTGGTGCTGGTCGCGCTGGTGACGGCCCAGGGCATCGGCAAGATGCTCGACCCCACGGTCGATGTCTTCGCCCACGTCGCCCAGCACCTCGTGCCGGTGCTGCAGAAGCGCAACGAGCGGGTCCCCGACACCGACGTGGCCCGGGCCGCCGCCGCGCCGCGGTGATAGCCTCGACGGGATGCAACCCGCGCCGCCGCCCGGCCCGCCCCCACCTGGCCACCCCGGCTACCCGCCCGGTCCGCCCCCGCCGGGCTATCCCGGGTACCCGCCACCTGGCTATGGGCCCCCCGGCTACGGCTACCCGCCCCCCGGCGGCAAGAAGCCGTCGCTGACCTGGCTGTGGATCACCCTCGGCGTCCTCGGCGCGCTCATGATCGCGGTGGTGATCTGGCTCATGACCACGGCGACCGACAAGGTGCGCGAGTACCAGACCCGATCCAAGCGCATCGAGGCCGAGCTGTTTTTGCATCAGCTCGGCAAACACATCCGGGTCCACTACATCGAGTACGCCGCGCTGCCACCGCTGGCCGCGCCGATCACACCGGCCGCGTCGTGCTGCACGACCGACCTGCGGCGGTGCCAGTCCGACCCCACGTCCTGGCGCACCGAGGCCTGGCGCACCCTCGACTTCCAGCCGCCTGAGGACACCCACTTCTTCCGCTACGCCTACACCCCGAGCGCCGACGGCCAGTCCTTCACCGCCACCGCGACCGGCGACCTCGACTGCGACGGCGCGGAGGTCGTGTTCACGCTGCGCGGCCGGATCGAGGCCGGGGATCTGGTGCTCGACCCGATCGAGCGCCCGCGCAGCCCCGACTGAGCCGAACGCCGTCGACGTGCCCGACCGTCGGCGCGACGATCGGCTTGACGCCCCTCGGGCCCACCGGTAAGCCCGAGGCCATGCCGAACCTCCGCTGGGCGCCGCTGGCGCTCGTCCTCCTCGCGGCGCCTGCCGCCGCCGCGCCCAAGGGCCTCACCATCGACGACATGCTGGCGATGCAGCGGGTCGGTGAGCCGGCGGTGTCGCCCGACGGCAAGTGGGTCGCCTACTCGCTGCGCACCACCGACCTCGACGCCAACAAGGGGCGCCTCGACCTGTGGCTAGCCGCGGTCGACGGCTCGGGGGCCCGGCGCTTGACCTCCGACCCCGCCAACGACTCCAGCCCGGCCTGGTCGCCCGACGGCGCCTACGTCTACTTCTCGTCGACCCGCGGCGGGTCGTCCCAGGTGTGGCGGATCGCGGTGGCCGGCGGCGAGGCCGAGCAGGTGACCAAGGTGCCCCTCGACGTCGGCGGCTTCCGGCTGTTCCCCGACGGCAAGCGCCTGCTCCTGGCGATCGACGTCTGGCCCGACACCCGCACCCTCGCGGCGTCGGTGGCCAAGGACGCCGAGATGGCCAAGATCAAGACCTCGGCCCTGGTCTACGACGGCCTCCTGTTCCGCCACTGGGACACCTGGGAGGACGGTCGGTTCTCGCACCTGTTCGCGTGGTCGCCCGACGCGCCGACCGAGGCCCGCGATCTCACGCCCGGCCTCACCACCGACACCCCGACCCACCCGTTCGGGGGCATGGACGACACCGCGATCTCGCCCGACGGCAAGACCGTCGCGTACGTCGCCCGGGTCGGCGGCAAGGCCATCGCCTGGACCACCAACACCGACGTCTTCCTGGTCAAGGCCGACGGCACCGGCAAGCCGACCGCGCTGACCGGCGCCAACCTGGCCTACGACTTCGCGCCGACCTATTCGCCCGACGGCAAGTCGCTGGCGGTCCTGGCCATGGGCCGCCCCGGTTATGAGGCCGATCGCCAGCGCATCGTCATCTACGACGTCGCCACCGGCAAGCCGCGCACCGTGACCGAGGCTTGGGATCGCTCGCCGGGGTCGCTCGCCTGGAGCGCCGACGGCAAGACCCTCTACACCTCGGCCGACAACCTCGGCCAGCACTCGCTGTTCGCGGTCGACGCCGCCACCGGCAAGGTCACGACCCTGGTCGAGAAGGGCTACAACGCCGGGCCCCAGGTGGCCCGCGGCGAGCTGGTGTTCGCGCGCGACACCCTGCGCCAGCCGGCCGAGCTGTTCGCGATCCCCGCGACCGGCGGCGCGCCGCGCCAGCTCACGCGCCACAACGACGCCCGGGTCGCCAAGATCGCCTGGGGCGACTACGAGCAGTTCACCTTCAAGGGCGCCAAGGGCGACACCGTCTACGCCTACCTGGTCAAGCCGGCCAACTGGGACGGCAAGAAGAAGGTGCCGGTGGTCGCGCTCATCCACGGCGGGCCCCAGGGCAGCTTCGGCGATCACTTCCACTACCGGTGGAACCCGCAGGTGTTCGCCGGCCGTGGCTACGCCGCGGTGGTGATCGACTTCCACGGCTCGACCGGCTACGGCCAGGCCTTCACCGACGCCATCAACGGCGACTGGGGCGGCGCGCCCTACGACGACATCATGGCCGGCCTCGATCACGCGCTCAAGACCTGGTCGTTCCTCGACGGCAAGCGCCTGACCGCGGCCGGGGCGTCCTACGGCGGCTACATGATCAACTGGATCAACGGCAAGACCGATCGCTTCAAGGCCCTGGTGTGCCACGACGGCAACCTCGACGAGCAGCTCGCCTACTACGACACCGAGGAGCTGTGGTTCCCGGAGTGGGAGCACGGCGGCACGCCCCACGACAACCCGGCCGGCTACGCCAAGCACAACCCGATCGATCTGGTCGCCAACTGGAAGACCCCGACCCTGGTGATCCACGGCGGCAAGGACTACCGCGTGGTCGACACCCAGGGCATGTCGACCTTCACCGCGCTCCAGCGCAAGGGCATCCCGTCGCGCCTGGTCTACTTCCCCGACGAGAACCACTGGGTGCTCAAGCCGCAGAACTCGAAGAAGTGGCACGACGAGGTCTTGGGCTGGCTCGATCGCTACACCGCCGGCGTGAAGTAGCGCGGCGGCGCGGCGCGTGTAACGGCGGCGGCCGGCGGCGGTCTATCGGGGCAACAAGGAGCCGCCGATGCCCGCACCGTCGTTGACCCGCCCCCTGACCCTGGCCCTGGCCGCCCTCGCCGCCGCCGCCGGGTGCGCCGACAGCCCGCCGCCCGACGACGAAGCCGGGCGCCTGGCCGCCCCCGGCCCCGATGACGTCGAGGCCCCGACCACCACCGCGGCCGCCCTCGACGAGGCCGCGGCGCCGTGCCCGGCCAACGTCTGCCAGAGCACGGTGATGGTGATCGGCTGCGACGAGCGGCAGTTCATCCCAAACGGCACCAACGCGACCACCACCTCGCCGTGGCGCCACGTCGGCTGGCTGTCGATGGGCTGCACCGGCACGCTGATCGGCCCCAAGCACGTGCTGACCGCGGCCCACTGCGTCGAAGGCGCCGACCCCGGCGAGTCGATCTACTTCCGCCTGGCCCAGACCGACATCGCGGTGTGTCCGATGGGCACGCGCTACGTCAAGCGGGTGTTCCGCCCGGCGGCCTGGGACAGCAACGACAACCAGGCCGAGGCCGCCCTCGACTACGCCGTCCTCGAGCTCAACTCGAGCTTCACCGGCGCGGTGCCGATGGACTTCGCCTACGTCACCTGGGCCGACACCGAGGTCCGGCGCTCGTACTCGATCGGCTACCCGTCGACCACGCCGGCCTACCACAGCGACCGCCCCGTCTCGACCGGCACCGGCGACTTCGGGCCGAGCCCGTCGCGCTGGCTCGACGGCGGCGCCAAGGGCACCCTCGAGGTCGACAACGACTGCGAAGGCGGCCAGAGCGGCGCGCCGATCTACGTCTTCATCGACGGCGTGCGCACGGTCGTCGGGGTGCTGCTCGGCAGCCCGATCGCGGACTGCCAGGCCGGCAAGGTCTGGGCCTCGCGCCTGACCCCGGGCGCGATCGATCACATCGAGGCGGCCATGACGCCCAACACGATCGACCTGTTCTGGGAGGTCGTGAACCTGACCGTCGAGCCGGCTCGGAACGGCTGCTGACCCCGGCGACGCCGGCGGTCACGCCTCGTCGGCGACGATCGGCAGGTGCAGCTTGCCGCCGCGGGCCACCGGCAGCGCGGCGGCGTGGGCCGGGCGCGGCGCGGTCGGCGCGGTCGGGCGGATGTCGTCGGCGCGCTCGGCCCAGGCCCGGGCCACGTCGCGATCGAGCAGGTGGCTCGGCCGCACGTTCTTGAGCGCGTTGGCCATGATCGACCGGACGTGAGGATGATCGCGCTCGAGGTCGGCCAGGAGCTTGGTCATGGCGTCGCGCTTGAGCCCGTCCTGGGAGCCGCACAGGTTGCACGGGATGATCGGGAAGGCCAGCTCGCCGGCCAGCTCGGCGATGTCGCGCTCGCCGCACTCGATCAGCGGCCGGATCACGTCGAAGCGATCGTCGTCGGTGCGATAGCCCGCCGGCATCGCCTGGAGCTTGCCGCTGTAGAACAGGTTCAGCAGGAAGGTCTCGAGGGAGTCGTCGCGGTGGTGGCCGAGCGCGATCTTGGTGCAGCCCAGGCGCTCGGCGGCGGTGTAGAGGATGCCGCGGCGCAGGCGCGAGCACAGCGAGCAGTAGGTCTGGCTGGCGTCGAGGCGATCGGTCACCACCGAGTAGGTGTCCTCGCGCAGGATCTCGAAGGGCTGGCCCGAGGCCTCGAGGTAGGCGCGCAGCCCGGCGCCGTCGTAGCCGGGCTGGACCTGATCGAGGTGGACCGCGATCAGCTCGACGCGGAACGGCAGCCGCGGCACCAGCCGGGTCAACAGGTGAAACAGCGTGTAGCTGTCCTTGCCGCCCGACATCGCCACCATCACCCGATCGCCGGGCGCCAGGAGCTGGTAGCGCTCGCAGGTCTCCTTGACCTGGCGGTACAGGAGCTTCTCGAGGCGGCGCATCTCGGACATTGCGGGCATCCTACGGAGCCGACGCCGCGTGGCAAGAGGCAAAGGACGTCGCCCTGCGCCGACCGAGGCGGAGACCGAGACCGAGGCGGAGACCGAGACCGAGACCGAGACCGAGGCCGAGACCGAGGCGGAGACCGAGACCGAGACCGAGACCGAGACCGAGGCCGAGACGGAGACCGAGACTGAGGCCGAGACCGAGACCGAGACCGAGGCCGAGGCCGAGACCGAGGCCGAGACCGAGACCGAGGAGGAGGCCGAGACGGAGACCGAGACCGAGATCGTTCCTACGGCCGGACGAAGATGCACGAGCTCAAGACCGGCACCACGCCGCCGCTGCAGTTGCCGAGCCCGTCGACGTAGCCGGCCGGCGGCGCCCAGGTCTTGGGGTTGTCGCGGTTGATCGCGACGTAGACGTCCTCGGTGCCGTCGCTGACCTTGTACACCCAGTACCAGTCCTCGACGACGACGTCGGTCCGTACGCCGTGGCGCAGGGCGCGATGCTGCGACCGCAGGGTGCCGGCCTTGCGGGCGTGGGCCAACGTGGCCTGCTCGGCGGCCGACAGCCCGCCGAAGCGCTGCATCGCCCGGTTGTCGGGATCCTGGCCGCCGCGGGTGCCGATGTCGTCGCCCTGGTACAGCATCGGCACGTTGCCCGGCGAGGTGTAGAGGAACGTCAAGGCCAGGCGCAGGCGCTCGTGGCCGCCGCCGTTCGACTCGGCCTCGGTCAGGGCCCGGACCTGATCGTGGTTGCCGAAGAAGTTGCCCATGATCGCGCCCGGGTACCCGCCGCGACCGCCCATGGTGTCCTGCGGGGTCAGGTAGGCGACGTCGTTGGCGTTGGCGAACCGCGCCAGGTCGCGCACGCTCGACGAGAACGTCAGGAGCGAGGCCTTGGTCTGCTGGTAGTAGCCCTCGTCGACCTGGCCCTGCACCATGTCGGGCCGGACGTGGTAGCGGGCCCAGCCGCCCAGCGACTCGCCGACCATGTAGAACACGGTCGGCTCCTCGGTGCGGGTGTGATCGGCGACCGTGGTCTCGATCTCGTCGATCACCGCCTGCTTGAGCGCGCGGACGAAGGCGTCGTCCATGTGCTTGAGCGCGTCGGCGCGGAAGCCGTCGAAGTCGAACTCCTGGATCATCCACAGCGCGTGATCGACGACCGCGGTGATCGCCGCCGGGTGGGCGCCGTAGTCGAAGTCGGGCATGTCGACCGTGAACCAGCAACCGATCCGCGCCACGTCCCACCGGCCGTCGCACGGGTTGTAGGGGAAGAACCACTCCGGGTGATCGCGGTAGAGCGGCGCCTCGCGCTGGACGTGGTTGGCGACGAAGTCGGGGATGATGCGGATGCCGCGGGCGTGGGCCTCGCGCACCAGGGTGTGGAGCTCGTCGGCGGTGCCGAAGGCCGGCTCGATCGGCGTGGCGAAGCCCAGGCGCTCGGCGTCGGTGTAGCCGGTCGCGATCGGGTGGTACGAGTGGTAGCTGGCGAACCGCCGCGGATCGCTCAGGCCGACCGACGGCTGCGAGTTGTGCGAGTTGATGATCGGCGAGCTGATCCACAGCGCGTTGACGCCCAGCTCGTCGAAGTAGCCGTCGCGGATCTTCGCGGTGATGCCGGCGAAGTCGCCGCCTTGCCACCGGCTGCGGGCGTCATCGACGCGGGCCAGATCGCCGACCGCGTTGTTCAGGTTGTTCGTGGGATCGCCGTCGAGGAAGCGATCGGTCAGGACCTGGTAGACGTTGGCGTCCTTCCACGACCAGTCGGCGTAGCCGCCGGCGCCGATCCACATCGGCACGAACAGCGGCCGGACCCGAGCGCCGCCGGTGGTGCGCGCGCGCAAGAGCACGCTGTACTTGCCGGGCGCGAGGTCCGCGGCCTTGAGCGTGAAGCTCCGGGTCGCCGGGTCGTAGACCGCCGCCGCGTCCTGGGCCACCCCCGCCACCCGCAGCTCCGACTGCGCCGGGGCCAGGTCGCCATCGCCGACGTAGCGGGCCACGACCTCGTAGCCGGCGTCCGAGGTCTGGGCGCACAGCTCGAAGGCGCCGACCGGCTGGAACCGGTCGCACACACGCGGGCAGGCCTCGTCCCCGGGCTGACACGGCTCGTCGATATCCGGCTCGCTGGTGGCCGGACAGGCCGCGACGAGAGCGAGCAGGGCGGCGAACGCGAAGCGGCGCGGCGACATCGGGGCCAGGTCCAAGCATACGCCGTGCGCGCCTGCGGGCGAGCGAGATCGCACGCTTGGCCGCCAGCCCCGGCCGCCGGCGTTGCCGATCGCAACGCAGTGCGCGGCGCGAGCGCCCGGGTACCGGCCTCGGCGGCCGGCCTGGCCCGCGTGGTAGCGTCGGCGGGTGGACGTGGCCCTGCTCGAGCGCGCCCTGGCCGAGGCCCGGCCGGAGGCGATCGAGCGCGAGGTGGTGGCGGCGGCGCTGGCGGCGACAGCGACGACGATCGGGGCGCTGTCCGTCCACGACAAGAAGGCGCGCGGTCTGGTGCTGTCGCACCACGTGGTCGAGGGGCTGGTGGTGACGTTGCCCGATCGGGTGATCCGCGCCGACGATCGCCCGGGCATCGCCGGCTGGGCCTTCGAGCGCGACCTGCCGTACCTGTGCAAGGACAGCGCGACCGATCCGCACTACACCCGCTACCTGCTCGACGTCCGCGCGATCGCGGCAGCGCCGATCCGCTGGCAGCAGAAGCCGATCGGCGTGATCACGGTGGCCAGTCGAGGCGAGCCCCTGGGCGCCGAGGCGCTGCGCGCGTTGACCGAGGTCGCCGAGGCTGCGGCCCGCTTCGTGCGCCGCGTCGCCGCCGATCGCCAGAGCCGCGAGGAGACCGGTCGGCCGTTTCTGATCGGCGGGCTGTCGCCGGAGTGGCGCGAGGTCGAGCGGCGCATCGAGCTGGCGTCGCCGACCGCGGCGCCGATCCTCATCCGCGGCGAGAGCGGCACCGGCAAGGATCTGGTGGCGCGGGCGATCCACGGCGCCAGCAAGCGCGCCGATCGGCCCTTCGTCACCGTCAACTGCGCGGCGATCCCCGAGACCTTGCTCGAGAGCATCTTGTTCGGCCACGTCCGCGGCGCGTTCACCGGCGCCAGCTTCGAGAAGATCGGCGAGTTCCAGAAGGCCGACCGCGGCACGCTGTTCCTCGACGAGGTCGGCGAGCTGCCGGTGGCGCTTCAGGCCAAGGTCCTGCGCGCGGTCGAGCAGGGCGAGGTCTTGCCGCTGGGGTCCAACGCCGCGCCGCACAAGGTCGACGTCCGCCTGGTGTGCGCGACCAACCGCGACCTCGAGGCCATGGTCGCCGATGGCCGGTTCCGCGACGACCTCTACTACCGGCTCGGGGTCATGCCCCTCGAGCTGCCGCCGCTGCGCCGCTACAAGGAGCACCTCGAGGTCCTGGCCTCGGTGTTCGTCGAGGAGGCCGCCGCCCGCCACGGCAAGCCGGCGCCCCGGCTCAGCTCGGCCGCGGTCGCCCGGCTGGCCGCCTACGACTACCCGGGCAACGTCCGCGAGCTGCGCAACGCCATCGAGCACGCCGTGATCCTGTGCACCGGCCCGGAGCTGGCGGCCGGCGATCTGCCGCGGCCCTTCCAGCCGGCGGCGACGGCCAAGCGCCCGACCCGCCCCGCTCGCCCCAAGCTGGCGGCGCTCCGCGAGCAGTGGCTCGCGCCCCTCGAGCGCCGCTACCTGATCGAGCTGTTGGCCGAGCATCGCGGCCAGGTCCGGGCCGCCGCCGCCGCCGCCGGGGTCGATCCGGTCACGCTGTACCGGCTCTTGCGTCGCCGCGGCGTGACCCTGCGCCGCGCCGCCGAGTGACGATCACAGGAGGACGATGGTCGGCAGGAGCGCGATGATCGCGTCCCGGGCGCGCTCGGCGTTGGACTTGGTCGCGTAGACCTCGCTGGTGCCGATGACCTGGCCGTTGCTCGCGGTGAGGTTCAGGTAGTAGCCGCCGCCGTTGGCCGGCAGCACCTGGTAGCGCGCGGCGGAGGTGCCGTGGTCGACCACCGAGAACATGCCGTTTAGCGCCGCGGCCTCGCTGTCGTAGCGCTGCGAGCGCAGGACGATCTCGCCGTTGCCGGCGTGGAGGTTCCAGTAGTGCTTGCCGCCGTTGTCGAGGTGCAGCGCGAAGCGGCGGCCGGTGGCGGCGTCCCAGGTCGCGCGGTAGCCGGCGATGGCGTCGCGCGCGGCCAGCGCCGCGGCCTCGGCCTCGTCGAGCGAGCCCTGGTTGGTGCCGGTGGCGATGATCTCGCCGTTGCCGGCCCGGAGCACGAAGTGGCCGCCGGTGGCGCTGGTGCGGAGCTGGTAGCGCGCCAGCTCGCCGCCGTTGGCCAGGACCGACACCAGGCCGGTGAGCGCGCCGGTGCGGGCGGTGTAGCCCTCGGAGGTGAGGAGGATGACGCCGTCGGCGTCGACCAGGCGGAAGCGGAACTGGCTGTCGCTGCTCTTCCATAGCGAGAACGAGGCGCGGCTCGAGGTGTCGGACCACGACAGCGCGGCGGGCTCAGCGACGCCCTCGGCGGGAGCCTCGACGCAGGCGGCGGTCGAGGCGAGGAGGACGGCGAGGAGCGCGGGCAGGAGGCGAGTCGTCATGATGGCCGACCATTAGGCAAGGCGCGGGCCACCGTCGCGCCCCCGTAGGAGCGCGAGAACGCTGGGGCGCGGTCGGTCACGAGTTGCGTCAGACGCCACACTTGTTGCATGAACGCACGTCGCGTGTCCGTTTGCGTCTCCACGCGATCGTGACCGCACCGTGATACGGGCGACGCAGGCGCCGGCGGGCCCCTGCTACGATGACGGGATGAGGACGCGCCTTGTCGCGCTGCTGATCGTCGCTGCGGGCGCGGGCGCCGGCTGTGGCCCCGGCGAGGGCCCCAACCGCCCGCCGACCGTGACCGGCAGCCCGGTGACCACACCGGAAGAGACCCCGGTCACGGGCACCTTCACGGCCACCGATCCCGACGGCGATCGCCTCGAGTTCCGCTACGGCACCTCCCCCCACGGCACGGTGGTCGGCGATGGTCCGTCGTTCACGTACACGCCTGAGCTCGACTTCGCCGGCATCGACACCGTGACGATCACGGTGCTGGACGGCGAGACCCTGGCGACTGCGACCATCGCGATCGACGTGACCCAGGTCAACGATGCGCCGGTGGCCGAGAACGACCTGGTGGCCGGCCGCGAGGACACCACCACGATCGTGCCGGCCGCGACGGTCCTGGCCAACGACACCGACGTCGACGGCGACACCTTGACGATCACCGCGGTGGCTGACGCGCGCAACGGCACGGTGGCGCTGATCGGCGATGCGATTCACTACACGCCAGCGCCCAGCTACGAAGGCGTGGAGGCGCTCCGCTACACCGTGAGCGACGGCGCCCTGACCGCGACCGCCACTGTGCTGCTCATGGTCGACGAGGTCAACGACGCGCCGGTCGCGAGCGACGATGTCGCCACGACTCCCGAGGACCTCGCGCTGACCATCACCGCGGCCGCGCTGGTCGGCAACGACACCGACCTCGAGGGCCAGACCCTCGGGGTCACGGCGGTCGGCGCGGCGGTCAACGGCACGGTCGCGCTGGCGGCAGGCGTCGTGACCTTCACGCCGACCGCCGACTATCACGGCCCGGCGTCGTTCACGTACACGGTGTCCGATGGCGCCGACACCGACGTCGGCACCGTGGCCGTCACGGTCACGCCGACCGCCGACGCGCCGCGGCCGGTCGCCGACGCCTTCGACGCCACCGAGGACACCGCGCGCACGATCCCGACGGCCCAGCTCACCAGCAACGACCTCGATCCCGACGGTGACGCGCTGACCGTGACCGCGGTCGCCAACCCGCTCGGCGGGACGGTGACCCTGGCCGGCGGCGTCGCGACCTTCACCCCGGCGCCCAACCTGACCGGCGTGGCCGGCTTCGACTACACGGTGTCCGACGGCGGCCTGACCGCCAGCGCGCGAGTGACGCTCACGGTCGCCGCGGTGCCCGACGCCCCGGTGGCCGGCGACGACAGCGCGGTGATCGCCGAAGACACGCCGCTGGTCGTGGCCGGCGCCGTCTTGACCGCCAACGACGCCGACGTCGACGGCCCGGCCCTGACCGTGACCGCGGTCGGCGCCGCGGTGCGCGGCGTGGTCGCGCTCGCGGGTGGCGCCGTGACCTTCACGCCCGAGCCCGACTACGTCGGCCCGGCCAGCTTCGAGTACACGGTGTCCGACGGCGCGCTCACCGACGTCGGCCGGGTCGCGATCACGGTCACGCCGGTCAACGACGCGCCGGTCGCGGTCGCCGACGTCGCGACCACCGCCGAGGACACGGCGATCGCGATCCCGACCGCGACCTTGACCGCCAACGACACCGACGTCGACGGACCGGCGCTGACGGTGACCGCGGTCGGCGGCGCCACCGGCGGCGCGGTGGCGCTGGCCGGTGGCGTCGTGACGTTCACGCCCGCCCCCGACCGGGTCGGCGCGGCCGACTTCACCTACACGGTGTCCGACGGCGCGCTGACCGCCACCGGCGCCGTCGCGATCACGATCACCCCGGTCAACGATCGCCCCACCGCGACCGCTGGCACCGCGACCACCGCCGAGAACACGCCGGTCACGGTGACCCTGACCGGCGCCGACCTCGACCTGGACGCGTTGACCTTCGCGGTCGGCGCGGCGACCGTAGGCACGCTCGGACCGGTGACCGCGACCGGGCCGACCACCGCGACCGTGGTCTACACCCCGCCGATCAACTACGACGGCGCCGCCAGCTTCACGTTCACCGCCAGCGATGCGGCGTTGACCTCGGCGCCCGCGACGATCGCGATCACGATCACCAACGTCCCGGTGTGCGGCGACGGAGTGATCGAGCTCCCCGAGACCTGCGATGACGATGGCGCGGTCGGCGGCGACGGTTGCTCGGCGACGTGCGCGGTCGAGAGCGGCTGGACCTGCAGCGGCCTGCCCAGCGGATGCGACGAGCTCTGCGGCGATGGCCAGGTGGTCGGCGGCGAGCCGTGCGACGACGGCAATCCGATCGAAACCGACGGCTGCACCACCGCGTGCGTGGCCGCGCCGCCGTGCGACCCGACCCGCGACCCGGCCGGCGATCGCTTCGCGGTCGAGCCGACGACCGGCGCTTGCTACGTCGGCGTCGACGACGAGCTGACCAGCGCGGCGGCCGCGGCCGCGGCGTGTGTCGCCGGCGGTGGCCACCTGGCGACGATCACCAGCGCCGGCGAGCAGGCCCTGGTGGCCGCGGTCGCCAACGACACCCAGAACCCGTGGCTGGGCGCGGTCGACGACGCCAACGACACCGACGCCGTGTTCGCGTGGCAGACCGGCGAGCCCTGGGGCTTCACCGCGTGGGCGCCGGACCAGCCCGACGACGACGCCGGCCTAGGCGGGACCGGCGAGTGCCTGCACGTCTTCGACGCCCTCGGGCGCTGGAACGACACCAACTGCGCGGCCACCGGGTTCGTCGTCGGGCGGGTGTGCGAGTACGCGGCGGTGCCGTGTGGCGACGGGGTGCTCCACACCGGCGAGGCCTGCGACGACGGCAACCGGGTGAGCTTCGACGGCTGCTCGGCGAGCTGCCGGATCGAGAACCTGTTCTTCAGCGAGTACGTCGAGGGCTCGGTCGGCTTCAACAAGGCCCTCGAGATCGCCAACCCGACCGCGACCGCGCGACCGCTGACCGGCTGCGCGTTGCGGCTGTACACCAACGGCAGCCCGACGGTGAGCCAGACCTTGGTCCTGACCCAGACGATCGCCGCCGGCGACGTGCTGGTGGTTTGCCATCCGTCGTCCGACGCTGCGGTGCTAGCGCAATGCGACGTGACCTCGAGCGCGGTCGCCAACTGGAACGGCGATGACACGATCGAGCTGGTCTGCGATGGCGCGACCCTCGACGTGTTCGGGCAGATCGGCGTCGACCCCGGCACGGCCTGGGGGCTGCCGCCGGTGACGACGATCGATCAGACCCTGCGCCGGCGCTGCGCGGTGTCGAGCGGCGACGCGATCGGCAACGATCCGTTCGTCCCGAGCGCAGAGTGGACCTCGCTCGGGACCAACGTCTACAGCGACCTCGGCGCGCGGACCTGTAGCCCGTAGACCGAGGCCGAGACCGAGACCGAGACCGAGACCGAGACCGAGACCGAGGCTGAGACCGAGGCCGAGGCCGAGACCGATACCGAGGCCGAGGCCGAGACCGAGACCGAGACCGAGGCCGAGGCCGAGGCCGAGGCCGAGACCGAGACCGATCGGAGCTAACCGGCGAACCGGACCAGGGCGCGGACGTCACTCGGCGGCGGCAGCGCGGCGTCGCGGAACGCCCGCGCCATCGCCACCGGGCTGCCGTAGCCGACCCGCTCGGCGACCTCGGCGACGCTGGCGTCGGGCGCGCTCAGGAGCAGGAGCGCCGCGCGCAGCCGCAGGATGCGCGTGATGTGGCGGAAGTTCCCGCCGAACAGATCGAAGTCGATCGCGAGCTGCTTGAGCTCGCGTCGGACCTGGCGACTCGAGCGCCCGCTGGCCGCCGCCACCTGATCGATCGTGATGCCGGTGGCGTAGGCGTCGTAGGCCGGCGTCAGCGCTTGCCACAGCCGCACCATCGACGGCGCCTCGACCTCGGTCAGCGCGACCGGCGCGACCAGGATGCCGTCGGCGAGCAGCGCAGCCTGGACCGCGTGGACCGCGGCCAGCGCGAGCGCCGGGTCGGTGTCGGCCTGAAACCCGGCCAGGGTCTCGACCGCGGCCACGGTCGCCCCGCCGAGCGCGCGCGGCCCCGCGGCCAGGCCGACCGGCGCGCGCACCGCCGCGCGCGCCACGCGCATCTCGACGGTGAGCGAGCGCTCCCCGCCGCACCGAAACCACGGCACGCCGGCCACGACGCGCTCGAGCTCGGTCTCGGCCAGGACCCAGGCCGCCGGGCCGGTCCAGGTCCCGAACGCGGTCGCCATCGTGCCGGAGAGCACCAGGTACAGCGACACCACGTCGCGCGCCACCGGACACGGCGGCGCGTAGCGCGAGTCGAACAGCAGCCGCTCCTTGCCGACCACGTGGAGCCGCAGCCGCCGGTCGAAGCACAAGGTCGAGCGCAGGTGGGCGCCGGCGAACGCGGTCTGGCTGGCGGCGAACAGCATGGCGCGACGAAGACCGTCGACGTTGTAGCACGCCGGCCGTCGCCGCCACGCGTGCTAGCCTGACCCCATGGCCAAGCTGCGCATCACCTACAACGCGCCGGTCATCCTGACCTTCGCGCTGGCCTCAGCGATCGTCCAGCTCGCCTTCGGGCGCGAGACCCAGCTCCAGTACTTCGCGGCCTGGCCGGAGTTCCACGACTGGCGCGGCTACCTCGGCCTGTTCTCCCACGTCCTCGGCCACGCCGACTGGAATCACCTGCTCGGCAACTTCTCGATCATCCTGCTCATCGGCCCGATCCTCGAAGAGCGCCACGGCTCGCCAGCGATCCTCGGGATGATCGCGATCACCGCGCTGGTGACCGGCCTGGTCAACGTCGCGTTCACCGATACCTTCCTGGTCGGGGCCAGCGGCATCGTCTTCATGTTCGTGATCCTGGCGTCGATGGCCAACATTCGGTCGGGCGAGATCCCGCTCACCTTCATCGCCGTCGCGGTCCTGTACCTGGGCCGCGAGGTGGTCGGCGCGTTCCAGGACGATCAGGTCTCGCAGATGGCGCACCTCCTGGGCGGCGCCGCCGGCGCGGCCTTCGGCTTCCTCGGCGCCGGCCGCCGCCCGGCCAGCCCGACCGCCCCGCCCCGCCCGGCCCCGGCCCGGCCGACGATCGGCGAGCCGCGCGCGCCGTAGTAGAGTGCGCGGCCATGACGCGCACCCTCGGACTCGCCCTCACCCTGGCCGCGGCCCTGACCGCCGGCTGCAAGAAGAAGTCGGAACCGGCCCCCGCCGCTGGCTCGGGCTCCGCCGCCGCAGGCTCGGGCTCCGCCGCCGCGGGCTCGGGCTCCGCCGCCGCGGGCTCGGGCTCGGCCGCCGCTGGCTCGGGCTCGGCGGTCGCGCCGACGCCGCCGGCCCCGCCCCACGTCGCGGACGGCCTGGCCACGCCGGAGTCGGTCTTGTACGACGCCGCCAACGACCGCTACCTGGTGGCCAACATCAACGGCGCCCCCCTCGACGTCGACGACAACGGCTTCATCGCCGTGCTCGGCCCCGACGGCAAGGCGGTGGCCGGCAAGTGGATCGACGGCGCCGCCGCCGACGTCACCCTGAACGCCCCCAAGGGCATGGCGATCGTCGGCGGCACGCTGTGGGTCGCCGACATCGATCACGTCCGCAAGTTCGATCTCGCGACCGGCAAGCCGGCCGGCGAGGTCAAGCTCGACGGCGCGGCGTTCCTGAACGACGTCGCCGCCGCGCCCGATGGCTCGATCGTCGTGTCCGACACCGGGGTCGACAAGACCTTCGCCTCGACCGGCGCCGACGCGATCTACCGGATCGCCGCCGACGGCAAGGTCACGCCGGTGATCAAGGACAAGGCCCTGGGCAGCCCCAACGGCGTCCACGTCACCGCCGACGGCACGATCTGGGTCGCGACCTTCGGCTCGGGCGAGCTGTACGCGATCGATCCCGCCGGGGCCAAGCAGCCCGGCCAGAAGCTGCCCAAGGGTCAGCTCGACGGCATCGTCGCCCTGCCCGGCGGCGACCTGCTGGTGACGTCGTGGGAGGGCAGCGCGGTCTACCGCGGCAAGCCGGGTGGCGAGTGGAAGGCGATCGCCGAGAACCTGAAGGCCCCGGCCGACCTCGGCTACGACAGCAAGCGCGGCTGGATGCTGGTGCCGCTGTTCACGGACAACGGCGTCCACGCCGCCGCCGTCCCGTGAGGATCACGCCGGCGCGCTGACCACGCGGTCGCGCCCGGCTCGCTTGGCGGTGTAGAGGCGCTGATCGGCCACCGCGATCAGCTCGGTCGTGGTCGCGCCGTCCGCGGGACAGGTCGCGACGCCCGCCGAGAAGGTGTAGCGAGGCAGGTCGGGCGACAGGCTCCGCTCGGCCAGGCGCGCGCGCACCGCCTCGAGGACCGCGACCGCGGCGGTCGCGCCGGCGCCGCGCATCACGACGACGAACTCCTCGCCGCCGTAGCGCCCGACGAGATCGGAGCCGCGCAGGCGCTCGCCCAGGACCCGCGCCAGGTCGCGCAGCACCGCGTCGCCGGTCGGGTGACCGTGGCTGTCGTTGATCTGCTTGAAGAAGTCGACGTCGAGGAGCGCCACCGCCAGCCGCTGGCCCGCGGCGACCGCGGACACCACCGCCAGCTCGAGCTCCTCGAGGATGTGGCGACGGTTGAACAACCCGGTCAGGCCGTCCTTGATCGCCAGGTCGCGCAGGTTGGCCTCGCTGGCCCGCAGCGCGGCCTCGGCCCGACGCTGCGCGGTGATGTCGCGGAAGCTCCACACCCGGCCGACGATCGCGCCGCGCATGCGCTGCGGCCGACCGGTCCGCTCGAACACCCGCCCGTCGGTGAGGGCGATGACGTCGACGGTGTCGGCGTCGGCCTCGGCCAGGACGTCGGTGGCGTCGGCCAGCAGGCGATCGAGGCGATCGGTGCGGTCGGCCAGGTGCGCGCGCAGCCCGGCCAGATCGCGCGGCGGCGTCGGGAAGCCCCACATCTCGAGGAACCGGCGGTTGAAGGCGACGACGTGATTGCCGTCGATCGCGACGATGCCCTCGCCGGTCGACTCGAGGGTCGCGGCCAACAGGGCCTCGCGCCGCGAGCGCTCGGCCAGCTCGAGGGCCAACGACGCCAGGCTGGCGAGGAACGCGGCGTCGCGCTGCTCGGCCGCGGTCCAGGCCCGGGCCGGGCCGACGTGCTCGTGACAGACCACGCCGACCAGCCGTCCGCCGGTGCGCAGCGGCGCATCGAGCATCGCCCCGATCCCGAGCGGCGCCAGATAGCCGGGCGAGAACTCGGCGGTGCGCGGATCGGCGTGGGCGTCGTCGGCCGCGATCGGCTCCTCGCTGGCCAGGGCCGCGAAGTACGCCGGGTAGGTGGCAGCGGCCAGGGCGGTGCCGGCGCTGTGGCGGCCGGCGTCGCGCTCGTAGAGATCGGCGCACCGCAGGGTCCGATGATCGTCGTCGAGGAGCCAGACGCTGGCCCGGGCCACGCCGAGGGCCACGCACGCGGTCTCGGTGATCGCGCGGAGCGCGCCGTCGGGATCGCCCTCGTAGCGGCGCCAGACCCGGGCCAGCTCGGTCAGGGCGTCGGTCGGCGCGACCGGTGGTCCAGGCGGAGAAGACACCTCGCCCACGGTAGCACCAGTCAGCGCAGCGGCGTGAGGCCGCGGACGGTGTTGCGGCCGCGCGGCTCGACGGACGGCGGCCAGGTCACCGGCGGCGGCGGCGCCTCGGGCCGGGCCAGGAGGAAGCCCTGCCCGAACCGGGCCCCGGCCGCGATCACCGCGGCCAGCTCGGTCTCGGTCTCGATCCCTTCGGCGACGACCCGGGCGTTCAGGTCGGTGCACAGCCGGACGATGCCGGCGACCAGCGTGAACAGCCGGGTGCCGATCGTCAGGCCGGCGATCAGATCGCGGTCGAGCTTGACGATCCGCGGATGGAGATCGGCGATGTACTTGAGGTTGGAGTAGCCGGCGCCGAGGTCGTCGACCACTAGGTGCACGCCGCGGCCGCGGACCTCGGCCAGCATGTTCTGGCACAGCGCGAAGTGCGACAGCGGCACGCCCTCGGTGATCTCGAGGTAGACGTCCTCGGAGTGACGGAAGATCGGATCGTCGGGCTGCACCACCCAGCGCTCGTTGAGCTCGGCCGGGTTGACGTTGATGAACAGCGGGTAGTCGGGGCAGCCGTCGACCGCGAGCTGGCGCAGGGGGCGGCCGAGCTCACCGGTCAGGCCGTAGCGGGCCGCCGACGCGAACAACGACAGCGGGCCATCGAACTCCGGCGCGGTGGTGCGCGCCAGCGCCTCGTAGGCGAACGCCCGTCGGGTCCGCAGGTCGACCACCGGCTGGTACGCCACCCACAGCTCGTCGGTGGCGAGGACGCGGTGGATCGGCTCCCGCGTCGGCGGCAGCGACTTGCTGGTGCGACGGGTCGACAAGGAGCCCAGCGTATCAAGCGCCGGCCCGGCGGTCGATGGTCGACCGCGCCTGTCCAGCGCGCTCAGGCGTTCTGCGCGAGCGGGGTGGCGCGCGCCAGGTTGCGCTCGAGCTGGGCCCGCCCGGCGCCGTACTGCACCGGCCAGACCACGTCGGCGTAGCCCTGCTCGGCGGCGGCGTGGAGCGTCCAGTACGGGTCGGCCAGGTGCGGTCGCGCCAGGGCGCACAGGTCGGCGCGACCGGCGGCGATGATCGTGTTGACGTGATCGGCCTCGAAGATGTTGCCGACCGCGATGGTCGGCACGCCCAGGGTGTTGCGGATCTGATCCGACAGCGGCACCTGGAACATCCGGCCGTAGACCGGCTGCTCGTGCTTGACCACCTGGCCCGACGACACGTGGACCAGGTCGACCCCGGCGGCCTGGAACCGCCGGGCGATCTCGACCGCGTCGTCGCCGGTGGTGCCGCCGGGCGCCCAGTCATGGGCCGACAACCGCACCGACATCGGCCGCTCGGCCGGCCACACCGCGCGCACTGCAGCGAAGACCTCGAGGGGAAATCGGCACCGGCGCTCGAGATCGCCGCCGTAGTCGTCGTCGCGCTGGTTGGTGAGCGGCGACAGGAACGACGACAGGAGGTAGCCGTGGGCGCAGTGCAGCTCGAGCAGATCGAAGCCGCAGCGGGCGGCGCGCTCGGCGGCCGCGACGTGATCGGCGATGACCGCGTCGAGATCGGCCCGGGTCATGGCCCGCGGCACCGCCGACACGCCCGGCAGGTACGGCAGCGGCGACGGCGCGTAGAGCGGCCAGCCGCCGGTGGGCAAGGGCTGATCGGCGCCCTCCCACGCCAGCTTGGTGGCGCCCTTGCGCCCGGCGTGACCGAGCTGGAGCGCCAGCTTGGCCGGGCCAGCGCGATGGACGTAGTCGACGATGCGGGTCCAGGCCGCCTCGTGATCGTCGCGGTACAGGCCGGCGCAGCCCGGGGTGATGCGGGCGTCGGCCGCGACCGCGGTCATCTCGGTGAAGATCAGGCCGGCGCCGCCGGTGGCCCGGCTGCCGTAGTGCACCAGGTGGAAGTCGTCGGGGCAGCCCTCGGTCGCCGAGTACATGCACATCGGCGACACCGCGACCCGGTTGGCCAGCCGCAGGTCGCGCACCGCGAACGGCGTGAACATCGGCGGCACCGGTCGATCCGGCAGGCCGCTGGCGACCGCCAGCGCGCGCTCGACGCCGTCGACGTAGGCCGGATCGCGCAGGCGCTGGTTGGCGTGACCGACCCGCTGGCTGCCGGTCAAGAGCGAGAACACGAACTGCTGCGGCGGCAGCGTGACGTAGCGCTCGACGTGCTCGAACCAGGTCATGCGGTTGCGCGCCGCCGATTGCAGCTTGAGCGCCTCGACCTCGCGCTCGGCCTGGTAGCGACCGAGTCGGGTGGCGACGTCACCGTCGGTCGAGTGCAGCACCGCGGCCAGGGCGATCGCGTCCTCCATGGCCAGCTTGGTGCCCGAGCCGATCGAGAAGTGCGCGGTGTGGGCGGCGTCGCCGATGAGGACGATGTTGTCCTTGTACCAGCGCTCGCACAGCACCCGGTTGAACTTGAGCCACACCGCGGCGCCGCGCAGGTGGCGGGCGTTGGACACCAGGCGCTCGCCGTCGAGCAGCTCGGCGAACAGCTCCTCGCACAGCGCGATCGACCGCTCGGGGCCGAGGTCGTCACCGCCGGCGCGCCGCCACACCGCCTCGGGCGTCTCGACGATGAAGGTCGACCACTCGTCGTCGAAGCGGTAGGCGTGGAGGTTCCACCAACCGCCGGCGTGCTCGCGGAACGCGAAGGTGAAGGCGTCGAGCTTGCGCCGGGTCCCGAGCCAGATGAACCGGCAGTCGCCGACCGCGATCCGCGGGTTGAAGTGGGCCTCGTGGCGCTTGCGGGTGACCGAGTGCACCCCGTCGGCGCCGATCACCAGATCATGGGTGGCGGCGTAGGCGTCGGGATCGGTGATGTCGGCCTCGTAGATCAGCTCGACGCCGAGCGCGGCGGCGCGATCCTGGAGGATCTGCAGGAGCTTCTTGCGGGCGATCCCGGCGAAGCCGTGGCCGCGCGAGGTGATCTTGTCGCCGCGGAAGTAGGTGTCGATGTCGTCCCAGTGGCGGAACGCCCGCTCGATCTGATCGACCACCTCGGGCGCGTGACGGCGGAACCCGGCCATGGTCTGGTCGGAGAACACCACGCCCCAGCCGAAGGTGTCGTCGGGCCGGTTGCGCTCGTAGACCGTGATCTGGTGGCCGGGGTCGGCCTGCTTCATCAGGATCGCGAAGAACAGCCCGGCCGGGCCGCCGCCGAGGCACGCGATCTTCATCGGCCGCTCCCGTTGGCGAAGCCGTAGGCCTCGGGATGTTCGAGGGGCGGCAGCTCGGCTTGCTGGACCAGGAGCGTGCGCACCGCCCAGACGTCGCGGAAGATCCGGTAGCGCAGCGCGGTCTGATCGAGGTACTCGACGCCGGCCGAGCCGCCGGTGCCGGTGCGGCGACCGATCACCCGCTCGACCATGCGGGCGTGGCGCTGGCGGAAGATCACGAAGGCCTGCTCGAACGCCACCAGGCTGTCGATCACCGCCCGCGGCCAGGCCAGGAGCGGCAGCTCGCGATAGCTCTCGATGAACACCAGCGCGGCGCGGATGCGCGACCGCCGCGGCCGCTGGTCGTCGGCGACGTCGTGGGCCAGGAGGAAGGCGCGGGCGCCGTCGATCTCGCGCTGGTAGCGCTCGTCGAGGCGCGCCCGATCGGTCGGGTTGAGCGAGGCCTCGCGCGCCAGGGCCAGGGCGGCGTGGGCCGAGCGGGCGTGGGCCGCACCGTAGGCGTCGATGAAGCCGCGGACCCGCTCGTCGTCGTCGGGCTGGCCGGGCACCGAGCCCATGATCGGGGTGCGGTACAGCCATTCGCTCGTGGCGTCGACCAAGGTCGGGGTATCGGCCAGCCGGAGCTCGACCCGGCGCGACGCCGAGGTCGACGAGCCGTCGGGGTTGCGCAGCATCTGCATGTAGCTCTTCTCGTGGCCGAGCGGGATGCGCTCGTCCTCGGGCAGGCCGGCCAGGATCTCGATCTCGCGGAGCTGGGCCGACTGAAAGCCGCTGGCCGGGTTCAGCTTGTCGCGGAACGCCAGGTAGTCGCGCGTGGTCATGGTCTCCATCAGCGCGAAGTGGCCGGCGATCAGGCCGAGGATCTCGGTCATGCGATCGATGCCGCGGACCGCCGACGCCAGCGCCTGCTCGGGCACCGGCACCTTGACGAACAGATCGCGCGCCGCGATCAGCTCGCGCAGGACCAGCCGCATCCACAGCTCGTCGATCTGGTGGATCGTGATGAACATGACCTCGTCGTTGGTCAGCGCGGCGGCGTCGCCGGCCAGGCCGCCCTGGAGCGCCAGGAGCTCCTCGACGCGGATGTAGTCCCAGTACGCGGTGGGGGTGCGAGCCATCGCCGGCGAGTGTCGTCAGATCGCCGGGCCGGCACAAGCGCGCGGCCGCGGGCGGTGGCTGCGCCACGATGGCGCGTCGATGCCGCAGCGCGGCACCGGCGCCGAGGGAGGTTCGCGGTGCGCGAGAGGATGACGGCGCCGGGTTGCACGCCGTGCAAGCGAGGCGTCGCGCCGATCCAGGCCGGTCAGCGCGTCCCGGCGCGCCGCCGCCGACCGCGCGGCGCCCGGTCGAGGCGCGTCTGGGCGTCGGGGTGCGTGTCGCCCGCGACCGCGCGCGCCGTCGCCACCAGGGCCTCGCGCAGGAAGCGATGCCCGGCGTCGCCGTCGAACCGCGGGTGCCACACCAGGCTGAGGCCGTAGGGCCGGACCGTGAACGGCAGCTCGATCACGCGCAGGCCGAGGCGCGCCGCGAGGCGACCGGCGATCCGCTCGGAGATCGTGAGGATGTAGTCGGTCTGCGCGGCCAGCTCGAGGGCGGTCACGAAGTACGGGACCGCGCGCGCGACCCGGCGGGTCCGCCCCCGCGCCGCGAGGACGTCGTCGACGTGGCCGCCGGGCTGACCGCGCGGCGCGACCTGCAGGTGCGCCTCGGCCAGGTAGGCGTCGAGGGTCAGGCGCTTGCCGAGCCGAGGGTGATCGCGCCGCACCACCGCGACGAAGCGATCGGTGAGGAGCGGCCGCGTGCGCAGCTCGGGCGGCAGCTCGCCGTAGATCCCGACCGCCAGGTCGGCCGCGCCGTCGCGCAAGGCCGCCGGATCGTCGGGGCCATTGGGCACGACCCGCAGATCGAGGCCAGGCGCGTCGGCCGCCAGGCGGCGATCGAGGGCCAGCCCCAGCACCGTCAGCACGTAGTCCGAGGCCCGGAGGACGAACCCGCGCGCCAGCTCGCGCGCCACGAAGGGCCGCGCCGGCGCCAGCGCCGCGCGCGCCTCGGCCACCGCCGAGTGGACCTGCGCGCGCAGCGCCTCGGCCCGCGGGGTCAACACCATGCCGCGCCCCGCGCGCACCAAGATCGGATCCTCGAGCCGAACCCGGATCCGGGCCAGCGCGTGGCTCATCGCCGGCGTCGACAACCCCACCCGCCGCGCCGCCAGCGTGACCGAGCCCTCCTGCAACAGCGCGTCGAGGGCGACCAACAGGCCGAGGTCGTTGGCTTCCATGCCGCGCGACGATAGCGCGGACGGACCGAGCACCGGGGACGCCTTGCCGGGCCCCTCACGGCCCCGGTATCCTGCGGCGGTGGTTGCTGCGGCCGAGCCTGGTGACACCGCGCCGGCGACCGCCCCCAGGGCGACGCGGACGCCGGAGCGCGGCGCCTGCCTGTTCCTGGTCGCCCAGGGCCACGACCTGTGGGCCGCCCCGGCGCGCCTCGGGCTCGCCGACGCCGACGAGGTCCAGGTCGTGCGCGGAGCCCACCGTGAGCTGAGCCGACGCGGCCGGACGCCGCGACACCTCGAGCTCGCACTCGCCGATCCTCGCATCTCCTCGCGCCACGCCCGCCTGAGCTGGGTCCAAGGGCGTTGGTTGATCGAGGACCGGAGCTCACGCAACGGCACCTACGTCAACGGCCTCAAGGTCGAGCGGGCGGCGCTGGCAGACGGCGATGTCATCGAGGTCGGCCAGACCATCTGCTGCTTCCGCGATGGCGTCGAACCCACCGGCGGCGGGTTGCTCGTCAGCGCGCCGCCGACGCCGACCGGCCTGACCTCGCTCTTGCCCGCGGTCCAGCGCGAGCTCGAACAGCTCCGCGCCGCGGCCACGACCGGCGTGACGGTGTTGCTCGAGGGCGAGACCGGGACCGGCAAGGAGGTCGTCGCGCGCGCGCTCCACGAGCTGTCGGGGCGCCGCGGCGACCTGATCGCGATCAACTGCGGTGGGCTGCCGCGCGAGCGGGTGGCCGCCGAGCTGTTCGGCTGGAAGCGCGGCGCGTTTCCCGGCGCCTCCGCCGATCATCCGGGCCTGGTCCGCGCCGCCGATGGTGGCACCCTGTTTCTCGACGAGATCGGCGACCTACCGATCGGTGACCAGGCCATCCTCCTCCGGGTCCTGCAGGAGCGCGAGGTGACACCGATCGCCGCGACCCGGCCGATCGCGGTCGATCTGAGGGTGATCGCAGCGACCCACCAACCCCTCGACGCCCTGGCCACCCGCGATGGCTTCCGGCGCGATCTCCTCGCGCGCCTATCTGGCTTCCGCGCCACCTTGCGACCGCTGCGGGCGCGCCGAGAAGACCTCGGCCTCTTGCTCGCGGCCTTGCTCACGCGACGCGGGGCGACCGCAGGGTCCGTCACCATGCACATCTCAGCGTTGCGAGCGCTGCTCACCCACGCCTGGCCAGCCAACATCCGCGAGCTCGAGCACGCGCTGGCCCACGCGCTTCGCGAGCGCCGACCGGACGGGATGATCGAGGCCCAGCACCTGCCGCCGTCGGTGACCGCCGTTGTCCCGCCGGGCAACGCCAGGGCGGCCGAGCTGGGCTCGCGCGAGGATCTGATCGAGCGCCTGCGCGTCCATCGCGGCAACGTCGCCGCGATCGCCCGCGACCTCGGCAAGGCGCGCATGCAGATCCACCGCTGGCTCAAGCGCCACGACCTCGATCCCGACCGCTTTCGCGAGTAGCCCGACGATGGCGCCGACGGCGCTCACCCGGGTTGCGCCGGCTTCACGAGCACCCCAGCCCCGGGCGGGCGACGCTCGTAGACCCGACGCCACTGCCCACTCGGATCGCGGAGCGCCGCGACCCGGGACTGCCAGCCGAAGTCCAGGACCGGCACGACCCGGATCACGTCGGGGACCCCCGTGAAGGTGACCTCGCCCCGCACCGAGCCGCCGGGCGGCACCACCACCGACGGGTTCGGCGTGCGGTCCTTCACGATCGAGCTCGGCGGCACGCGCACCGTGGTCGTAACCGAGGTCGTGGTCGGCTCATCGGTCGTGCGACGGCCGCCGCCGATCTGGGGCTCTCGGATGGTCACCTCCGGCCAATCTCCACGCCGCCCGGGTCCCGCCACGACCGTCGTGGCGCGACCGCGGATCACGAAGGGACCGACCTCACCGATGCCGCGGTTGCCGAGCTGAAACCCAACCGTGACGTCACGACGCGCCCGCGACGCCACCGCCGACACCTCGACCACGGCCGGCGATGGCGCGGCCGCGGCGTACGGCGTCAGCGACAACCCGACCAGCTTCCAGGAACTGCCCGACAGCTCCAGTCCCTGGACCGACGTCGGAGCTGCCAGGCCGCCGTCGAGCACCACGGTCAGCGTCACCTCCGAGGTCCAGGTGCCGACGTCCCCGGGAACACCGCCGACCGCGGTGATCGGCTGGTTGGGATCGTAGACGTAGAGTTCGATGACCTGCGAGCCGGCCGCGAGCGGATGCACCACGGCGCCGTAGGCGACCAGACAATGGCTCGAGAACGGGTCGTCACCATCCTGGTGGATCAGGATCGGTGTGGGAACGTCGTTGCGCAGAGCCGTGACCAGACGCACGACCTCCCGCGCCGAGCGTCGGCGCACCGCGTTGACCGACCGCGTCCGCTGTACCAGCTTGGTCTCGATCGCGGTCCACGCCGCGCCGGCCTTCCAGGCCGCGAGGTGGCGCTGCAGCAGGTTCTTGCGCACCGCCGCCTCCTCGGGCGTGCCGTGCCGCGTCGGGATTCGGCCGGGACTCCCGCGGGTGCTCGGTTGCCGCGCGTGATACGCGTCGAGGGCGCAGAAGCACATGCCACAGCAAAACGCCGGCCTCGCGGCATCCAGCTTGGTGTAGCCGGCCAGCCATTCCACCAGGCGATCGCGGACCTGGGGGATGGCGAGGAACGGGCCGGCCAGCAAGAGCCCATCGAACAGGGCATCGACGAGCGGCAGGCGGAAGCCCAGTGACGCCAGCGCCGCCTGCTTGACGACCTCGAGGATAGCCTCGGCCTCATCCTCGTCGATCGACCAGTTGCTGTTGCTGAACGCGAAGGCATCGACGGCCGGCGAGAAGCCGGTCAACAGGTATTCCATGGTGTTCTCCTCGAGCGCCGAGCACGCGGCGCGATGCAGTTGGCGATGCGCACGGTCATGAACCGGGCGCCATCCGGGTTCGGGTCGACGACCTACGCTCAGCCGAGGGCGTCGGTGAGCGCGTCGATCTGGGCCACTAGGCGAGTGCCGATCGCGACCGTCAGCGCACCGCGCACCTCGGGATCGACGATGCGGGCAGCCACGTTGTAGGCCTGGAGCGTGCCCAGGACGTCGAGCAAGCCGGCGGCGCGCCCCGGCATCGGGTTCGACAGCAGGTCCCGGCCCCAGGCCGGGTCGGCGACGGCCGGCGTCAGCGGATCGAGCCCATCCGCCCGCGGCGGCCACGGTCGCCGCCACGGCCACTCGGGGCACGGATCGACGTCCCAGCGGAAGCGCGCGCCGCGGGCGAGGACCGGCGCGGCGTCGCGCAGGTGACCGAGCGCCACCGCGCGGACCTCCCGCGCCATGCGGCCATCGGACCACCCGAAGGACTGCGCCCACAGGGTCAACGCCTGATAGCTGCGATCGGCAGCCAGGAGCTCGATCGGGCTCTCACCGCCGAGGATCGCCCACGGCCAGCGCCGGCGCGGCCACCACGGCGGACAGAGATCGTCGCCCCACTCCCAGCCCGCCGACGGACGGGTCAAGCGCCGCGCGGCGGTGGTGGTGAACGTGGACGCATCGGCAGACACGGCTTCTTGGTTCTTGTCGCTCATCGGATTCCTCGGGCTAGGGTGGGGCGGACGCCGGGCGTGACCGCGGACAGAGCCGTGGCCAGACGCGCCCGGGCGCCGGCGGAGCAGGAGCGCCGCGCGCGGCGGCGCGCGATCGGTTCGATGTCGAGGTGGTCGCGGCGCGATCGACGACGATCGAGCGCGGCGACAGCAGCGTTAGGTTCGGAGACGACTACGGGATCGGACCGGGCGGCGGTTCGGCGAGGTTGCGCAGACAGGTCTCGCGGTCAGCGAACAGGTCGCAGGGATGATTCAGGTAGGTCGTGAGCGGGTACTGCCAGTCCTGGGTGCGCGCGGGCAAGGTCGCCGGCAACGCGGACCCGATCCGACTGCGGCAGACCGCGGCGGTCGACCGATCGCTGCCGACGCTACATTGCCCGGGCACCGTCCGGGCCGCAGCCGGCAGACAGGGCCGTCCAGCGACACACGCCCGCGGCGCCGCGGCGACGGTAGGGTCACACGCGCCCGGGGGATTGCCGAAGCAGCCCTCGGGGAGCGCGGCCACCGGACCGGCGCACAAGCGATGACTGAGCATCGCGTTGTCCGCGGACCACACGTCGGAGTAGCACGCGAACTGCGAGTCGAAGAGCGCCTTGGCGTCGCCCTCGGGCGTGAAGATCTCAGCTCCATCGGGTGGCGGAGGCATCGGCACGAACAGGTTTCCGTAGAACGAGCCCTCGCGGTACGTGAACACCTCGGCCTCGGTTGCCGGGTACGCGGCGAGCGCCGTGCCGCCCGCGGACGGGGCCGCGACCTCGCGCAGGCGCACCGCCAGCTCGGCGGGGTCGAGGGCGCGGCCATCGCGGGCGCGGTACATCACGGCGAAGTAGCCGGTGGCCTGGCCTTCGACCGCGGGGCCGTTGTTCGGGCAGTCGAACGAACGATCGCCGTCGTGCGGGATGACCCCGCCGGCGTAGAACGGCGGGTTCGGGCCGGCGAGCTGCGTGCGTGGACTCGCCGCGCTATCGCAGCCGTAGACGCCGGCGCAGACGCGGAGCTCGATCCGGCGCGGCGTCGCGACCTCGAGAGTCACACGGCGACCGGCGGTGCAGCGGCCGACGTAGTGCGGCTGCCAATCGCAGTTTCGTCGCGGGTCGCCGCCCGGCGCGGTCGCACACGGCGCGAAGCTGACGATCGGCGTGCCGCGGTCCTCGCGGAACATCGTGTTGACCGGCACCCGATCGGCGAGGTCGGTGCCGTCGCCGCGCAAG
The DNA here is from genome assembly GCA_018057825.1 of Kofleriaceae bacterium. Taxonomy (GTDB): domain Bacteria; phylum Myxococcota_A; class Polyangia; order Haliangiales; family Haliangiaceae; genus UBA2376. The sequence goes on from JAGPCY010000054.1 coordinate 38,663, forward strand.
GAGATCTGGACCCGGGCGTCGACCGCGTTGGTGCGGGCGAGGAGACATGCCGACACCCGCTGGAGGCAGGCCTCGCCCTCGCCGCCGGCCACGACCTGCCAGCCGTCGGGGGCCGAGGTCGCCGGCGCGGCCGTGGTCCAGCGAAACGCTGGGACCGCCGCGCGCCGGGTCAAGCGGGCGTGGCGCTCGCTGCACAACCCGAGCTCGCCGACGAAGACCTTGGTGCCCTGGTCCGCGGCGACGCCGGTGAGGACCGCCTTGTCGACCAGCCGCGTGGCCTGATCGGCCGGTAGGTCGGGTGGCGCGTCGATCCACTCGCACGGGTCGAGGGCGCAGCGCGCGATGTACTCGGTCAGATCGACGGCGTGATCGCCGGCCAGGAGCGACGCCCGGCTCGGCTCGGCGAACAAGGTCGGCGTGAGCGGATGGGTGACCAGCGCTTGGAAGAGCGCCTGGGTGCTCTGCAACGTCTGGTAGTCGAGGCCATTCATCGGCAGGCTATTCATCGGCAGGCTGTTCATCGGCAGGCTGTTCGAGACCGGGCCCGCCGCGCAGATCCCCGGTGCGGGCGGCGGCGACGGCGGCGGTGGCGGCGAGCGATGACACGCGACCAGCGCGACGGCGACGAAGGTTGCGACTCCGCCAATCGGGTGGCAGCGGGAAGCCGCGGCGGAGGCAGGGGCGAGACGGGACGACATGACGGACCTTTCTATCTGAGCCGCCTGAGCCATCAGCACGCGGCGTGCCAGGCCCATCGCGTGCCGCCACCCGCGCCAGACCTTGGGGGACGGGGCTCGACCGCGCGCGGCGTTGCGCTCGGGTTGCGCTGTGACGTCACCGTTGCACCTCACCGGGCCAGCCGCCGCAGCTCGGTCAGCAGCGGGAACTCGGTCGACGACAGCTTCCACGCGTCCACGACCTCACCGGCCAACGCGCGCGCCGCGATGCGGTCGCCACGATCGGCGGCCGCAAGCGCCGCCCGGGCCATCGCCGCGCTGGCGCCAGCCCACCGCGGGGCCTTGCTCACGACCAGGTCGATGAACGCCGGCTCGTCGGCCGCCGCGAACGCCTCCACCATCGCCTGCGCCAGCAGCCCGACGCCTTGGTCCTCAGTGGCCGCGATCGTGCGCCACGCCCGGACCGCGCCCCGCAGGTCGCGCGCCGCGAAGGCCCGGGCCCCGTCGACCAGCGCCGACAGCGGCGTGGGCTGGGCGGGCCGCACCCACTCGCCGGGCAAGAGCGCGAAGCATCGCTCGCGCTGGTCGTCGTCGGCGTACGCGCACACCGCCGCTAGGTTGCGAAAGCCGGCGACGTCCACGGGCACCTGACTCGACGAAGGCCCGGCCAGCACCGCGGCGACCACCTGGCGCCTCCGCGGTCGATCGTCGAGGAGCACCGCGAGCTGCATCGCCTCCACGGCGGCGACCAGGCGCAGGTCGTGGGTCCAGCCGGCGTCGTCGGGCCGTGAGGGCACCTGCTCGGCCAGGCGAGCGAGCGCCTCGACGAAGCGGGCCTCGGCGACGTCGAGTCTGGCCGCGAAGATCGCGGCCTGGAGGCGCTGGACCGGCGCCTCACCGGTCGCCAGCCGCGCCGCGACCCGGTGGGCGTCGCCCAACCGACCGGCGGCGAGCAAGGCGTCGTACCAGGCGGTCGCCACGACGGTGTTGAACGGCGCGAGCAGGTAGGCCCGCTCGGCGCCACCACCGACCGGGCCGGTCGCCAACCACCAGTGGTATGGATGCCAGGGCCGCCAGCCCTGCCCCGCGATCGCCACCTGGCCTTGCCGCGCGCCCCCGGCGGTGACGGCCGTGAGCTGCTCCCACGGCGCGCACCATTCGCCGATTGGGTTCTTGGGCTCGGCCTCGATGGCGAGGAGCGACCACGAGGTCGCGCGCTCGACGTCCTCGGTCTCCCACAGACACGACAGCGTCGTCGCGATCGTCGACCGCGCCCAGCTCGTCGTCGCCAGCGCGTACGCGGTCGTCAGGGCGTCGCGGGCGGACACGTCGTCGCGGCGATGCACCATGTGCTCGATCCGGGCGCGGAGCGCGCGTTCGCCATCGGTGGCGACCGCCGCGGGCAACACCACGGGGGGGATGCGATAGCCGAGCGTGTAGGCGCACTCGTGGCGCGCGAAGTCGAGGCGCAATGTCGAGACGCGAGGCTCGGCGAGGAACGCCGCGCACGCCCGGCCGACCTGGCCGGCGTTCTGGGCGAAGCCGAGGGTGAGATCGAGCAGCTCGAGCTGAGTCGGCAGGCCGGCGGCGCCGACGTAGTCGGCGATCGTGGGGTCGGCGACCGCCGCCCACGGCAGCGCGCCCGTCGCGATCATCGGCGCCATCGCCGCGCGCACCGCGTCGATCAGCGCGACGCCCTCCCCCTGCGACGGCGCTCCGAGCGCACCGCGCGGGCCGTAGAGCGCGAGCTCGACGCGAAAACCGCCGGCGGTGGCCTGCACCTTGCCGTCGAGGTAGGCCGCCTGGCGACGCGCCGCTCCCAGCGAGCGCTGGCGGGCCGCGACGCCGGCGAACGGTTCGACGGGGAAGTCCTCGGCGGGGGCCGGTGGCAGGCCGAGCAGCTCGGCCGGCAGCCGGGTCCGAGCCGGCTGACCGCCGAGGATCACCCGCGCGCGCTCGCAGACCAGCGACGCCGCCGCAGCGCCGAGCCAGCCGTCGCGCTCCGGCACGTCGACCGCGAGGATCGGGCAGGCGAGCACCGCCTCGGGCCGCGCCAACGGCGACCTCGACCCGGCGGCGCCGCCGCGGCCGCGGCCGAGGGCGATCGCCCCCGCGCCGACGACACCGACGACCGCGACCAGCCAGCCGATCCGTCGCCACCGACGGAGCGCCGCCCACCCGCGCGCGCGCCGGGTCACCCTCGCCGGCGTGGCCGCCTCGGTGCGACCGTCGCGCGGCGCGGTGGGGGCGGCGACCTCGTCGGGCGGAGGCCCGTCGTCGGCGCCCGTGACCTCGGCCAAGCACGGCGGCGCGGCGGTGCCGAGGGCCACCGCCAAGGCGTGGATCGCGGCGACCGATGACGGGAACCGCCGCCCTGGATCAGACGCGGTCGCGCGCGCGAACCAGCGGTCGAAGCCCGGCGGGAGCTCGACCCCGAGGGCGCGGGCTCGCACCGTGGCTGGCTCACGCGGCCCGTCGACGATCCGCAGTCCGAAGGCGATCGGGTCGAGGTCCTCCGCCTCGATCCAATAGCCGCGCCCGACCAAGAGCGCGTAGGCGATGAGCCCGAGCGCGTGGCGATCGGTGGCCGCCGTGACCCCTCGGCCCCGAAGCTGCTCGGGCGCCATGAAGGCAGGCGTCCCGGCGACCCCGGTGGTGTCGCCCGCGCCCGGGCCGAGCACCTTGGCGATCCCCAGGTCCAGCACCTTGAGGCGCGAGGCCTCACCTGCTCGGGCGTGGAGGAACAGGTTCGCCGGCTTGAGATCGCGGTGGACCACGCCTGCCGCGTGCATGCGATCGAGCGCGAGCGCGAGCTGACCGAGGTGGTCGACGACCTCGGGTGCCGGGCGCGGCCCCAGGCGCGCCGTGCGTTGCGCCAGGCTCTCGCCCACCAGGCGCTCCATCACCAGGTACGGGTGACCACGCTCGGCCTCGACCCCGGCGTCGACGACGTCGACCAGATAGGGGCTGTCGATCCGCCCGCCCAGGCGGGCCTCGAGCGCGAAGCGCTCGCGAAGCTCGGCCTGCTCGACGAAGTGTCCGTGCAGCACCTTCAGCGCACGCGCCCGTCCCAGCAGGGTGTCCTCGACCTCGTAGACCGTGCCCATCCCACCGCGACCGAGCACGGTCCCGACCCGATATCGGCCCGCGAACAGCTCACCGGGCTTCATCCGTGGGCCACCCGCGACACGGCGGCAGGATACCAGGGCCACAGCCCGAACGGGACCTGGTCGCTCGGCCACGTCAAGCGCAGCGAACGGACTACAGGTCGTCGCGAGACGTGGACGTAACGCGGCGGCGCGCGGTCGTCGGCGGACCTCACCGCGCGGTGCCGGCGCGGACGCGGGTGGCGTAGTCGCGCACGAGCGGGTCGGGATCGCGATCGGCCTCGGTCAGGAGCGCGGCCAGCGCGGGGGAGCCGAGATGATGCAGGCACCACAGCGCGTTCATGCGGGTCCACGGCAGCGCGGGGGACGCGGTGGTCCACTCGCGCACGGCGAGGGCCTCGGCGACCGGGGCGCCGCGCCGGGCCAGGCTCTGCACGGCGCGCCGACGCACGTACTCGTCGGGGTCGTCGGCGAGGTGCGCGAGCTCGGCGACCGCAGCCGCGCTGTCGATGGCCGGGTCGGCCAGCTCGACGGCGAGCTGCCAGCGGGCCTCCGCCGGGCCGCCAGCCCGAGCCGCGCGCGCCAACCCGACCGCGGCGTCGCGGGGGACCGTGCGCGCGAGCTGCTGGCACTCGTTGTCGCGGGCCAGCACCTCGAGGACGGTGGCCACGAGCGCGGGCGACCACGTCGGCGCGGGCGCGGCGGCGACCAGCGCGGCGAAGGCCTGATACAGCGCCGGCCAGCCATCGTAGTCGCACTCCCACTCGCCGCCGTCAGGGGGCCCGTCGGGGAAGCTGCGAGCGATCCACGACGCCAGCGCCGCCGCCTCGGCCAGGAACGCAGCGTCCGCCGTGGTCACGTCGGCCCCGGCCCCGCGGCGTCACGCTCAACGCCGCCGATCACGCTCACCCCAGCAGGTGGCGGCGGAAGGCGGCGACGGTGCGCTGGGCGGTGTCGCCCTCGAGGGCGGCCTGGGCCCAGCGCGGCACGGTGCGGCCGGCCCAGGTGGCGAGCTGGTAGTGGAGGATGCAGGCGCCGTCGTCCTTGGCCTCGATGCGGGCGGTGCCCTCGAGGCCACGCGCATCGTCGGTGCCGGCCGGCGACCAGCCCAGGGTCCGGGTGTCGTCGTCGTAGGTGTAGCGCAGGCGGTACGACAGGCTGCCGGTCGACGGCATCGAGGTGAACTGCACGATCGCCGGCCGGGTCGCCGGGCCCTCGACGACCTTGGCCTCGGCGATGCCGGGCACCCAGTCGGGCGTGGCCAGGATGTCGGCCAGGAGGCGCCAGGCGCGGTCAGGCGAGCAGGCGATCTCGATCGAGGCCTCGAGCACGGCGGCACTATACGGCATCGCGGTCACGGCGGCGCGTCGACCCCGGGCGGCGGCGCGACCGCGGTCATCGCCACGGTCTTCTGGCCGATGAACACCCCGAGCTGATGGTTGAACTCGTCGGCCAGCGCGGTCGTCCCCGAGGTCAGGCCCCGGGCCCGGTCGAGAGCGGCGATCAACACGTCGGTGGTGACGACCGTGAGGATCCACACGTTGGCGACGAAGGACAGGACCACGTTCACCAGGTTGAGCAGGCTCCAGTCGAACTGCGCGACCAGCTCGCCCAGGGCCGCGACCATGAACGCCACCGACAGGCCGAGGGCGATGAAGTACGAGGTCCGGGTCCGCCGGACCGCGGCGATGGCCTCGGGGCGCGTCAGCGGTCGCGCGAGCTGGTAGCCGCCGCGCCCCAGGAGCACCTCGGCGACGATGATCGCGACCACCGCGGCGACGAAGTAGCCCGAGCCGGTGATCTGGTACGGCACGATCAGGACGACGTAGATGAACATCGCGTAGATCGGCGCGCCAAGGACGATCAGCCAGCCGGGCGCGGCCGAGCCCGGAAACAGGAGCTTGGTCACGGTGGCAGCCCGGACCAGGCCGGGGATGAGCGACACCGCCTTGGGCGCCAGGGTGAACATCGCCTGCAGCGAGAAGCCGAGGCCGAACAGGATCGCCAGGCCCTTGGCCTGCTCGGGCGGCAGCTCGCCGAGCTGATCGGCGACCAGGCTGCGCATCGGATACAGGTAGACGACGAACGGCGCGACGAAGAACGCGACCCAGGCCCAGGCGATCACCCGGCGGTGGCGCCGCCAGTTGGTCCACTTGCCGAGCTGGAGCCACAGGAGCGCGCAGAACGCGATCTCGGCGACCAGCGGGATGGTCTGCAGGCTGCGGAAGGTGTCGACCACCGTCGCCGGCAGGCCGCTGTCGTCATCGCCGTAGATCTCGAGGGCGCGCAGCCCGATGAGCGGCACCAAGAGCGTGGCGACCACGAAGATGATCGAGCGGCGCCAGGCGAGGAAGGCCTGGAAGCTCGGCTCGGTGACGCCGGCGGCGGTCAGGGCCGCGCGCTCACGCGGCAGGACCTCGTGGGGCTCGATGCGCAGGCGGATGGCGCGCAGGACCGACAGCTTGAGGAACGAGAAGAAGCCGTCGCCTGGGACGCTGGGGGGGCGCGCGGCCGCGGGCGCGTAGGCGGCGGGCAGCGGTCCCTGCCCCGGCGCGCCGGGGTGCGGATACGGGTAGGGCTGGGCCGGATAGCCGGGCTGGGCCGGATAGCCGGGCTGCGGCGGGTAGGCGTAGCCAGGCTGCGGCGGGTAGGCCTGGCCGGGCTGCGGCGGATAGCCGGGCTGCGGCGGGCCCGGCTGTGGCGGATAGGCCTGACCGGGCTGCGGCGGATAGGCCTGGCCCGGCTGCGGCGGATAGCCCGGCTGCGGCGGATAGCCCGGCTGCGCCGGATAAGCCGGCTTCGGTGGCTGCCCCGGTGGAGCGGCGTAGGGATACCGCCCGGGCTGAAACCCCGGCGGCGCACCCGGCGGCGCACCCGGCGCACCGGGCGCGACCGGCGCGGGCCCTGCGGGCGGCGGCCCGGGTGGCGCGGCCGACGGCGCCGCCGCGGGCTGGACTGGCGACCCGAACGGCGGCGGCGGACCTCGACGAGGATCGCGGGGATCGCCCGGCTGCGACATGCCGGGATACTACCCCCGCGGCGGCCGGTTGCGCTCCCGGCGGGGCGTGCTCAGCGGGCGCCGGCGAGGATGCGCTCGCACAGCGTCGCGTACGACAGGCCGGCGCGCTTGGCGATCTTCGGCAGGAGGCTGGTCGCGGTCATCCCCGGCAGGGTGTTGACCTCGAGGACGAAGGCCCGTCCGTCGCGATCGATCCGCAAATCGGGGCGGGCGTGGCCGCTGCACCCGAGGGCCTTGTAGGCGTGGAGGGCGTGGGCCTCGCACCGCGCCAGCACCTCGGCCGGCACCTCGGGCGGCAGGAGGTACTGGGTGTCGTTGCGCAGGTACTTGGCCTCGTAGTCGTAGAACCGGGTCGCCGGCCGGACCTCGACCGAGCCCAGGACCTCACCGTCGAGGATGCCGACGAACACCTCGGTGCCGGCGATGTACTCCTCGACCAGGACCGGGCCGTGGTGGCGACGGGCCAGGGCCACCGCCGCGGCGCACCCGCCGACGTCGTCGACGACCGACACCCCGACCGAGCTGCCCTCGTCGGCCGGCTTGACCACCAGCGGGTAGCCGAAGTCGGCCAGCGCCGCGGGCCCGTCGCTGCCGTCGTCGGGGCCGTCGCCGCGCCCGGGCAAGAGCCGCCAGCGCGGGGTCGGGATGCCGTGGCTCTCGAAGATCCGCTTGGACGCGACCTTGTCCATCGCCAGCGCGCTGGCCAGCACGCCCGAGCCGGTACACGGCACGCCCAGGCACGCGCACAGGCCCTGGACCGCGCCGTCCTCGCCGAAGGTGCCGTGGAGCGCGTTCCACACGACGTCGATCCGGTGCTCGGCCAGGAGCGCCGGCAGCGACGTGCCGGTGGTCCAGTCGATCGCGATGGCCTGGTAGCCGGCCTCGACGAGCGCGGCGTGGACGCCGGCGCCGGTCTTGAGCGAGACGTCGCGCTCCGACGACAGCCCGCCCAGGACCACCCCGATGCGCTTGTGACGATAGGCTTCGATCATAGAACTTCTCCGAGGATCTTCACCTCGAGCTCGAGGGTGAGCCCGTGGACCTCGCGCACGCGGTCGCGCACGCGATCGATCAAGGTCAACATGTCGGCGCAGGTCGCGCGCCCGCTCGACACCAGCCAGTTGGCGTGGACCGGCGAGCACACCGCGTCGCCGACCTGCCAGCCCTTGCAGCCGGCGCTCTCGATCAGCCGCCCGGCGAACTGCCCCGGCGGGTTCTTGAACGTCGAGCCGTTGGACGCGACCTTCTTGGGCTCGCGGGCGGCGCGGCGGGCCCGCAGCTCGCGGATCTCGGCGTCGGCCTCGGCCCGGGGCCGCGGCCGCAGGGTCAGCCCGGCGCGCACCACCAGCTCGTCGGGCGGCAGGTCGCTGGCCCGGTAGCGGAAGCCGCAGGCCGCGTGATCGCGCCGCACCGGCGTGGCGTCGGCCAGCCGCACGCTCTCGACCCAGGTCACGACGCTGGTGAACTCGCCCAGGTAGGTGCCGGCGTTCATGATCAGGCCGCCGCCGACCGACCCTGGCACGCCGCCGAGGAACTCCAGCCCGCCGAGGTCGTGCTTGAGCGCGAGCTGGAGCAGCTTCGACGTCGGCGTGCCGGCCTCGACCTCGATCGTGGTCGGCGAGGTCAGGGTCAGGCCACGCAGCCGGCCGGTGTTGAGCACGACGCCGCGGATGCCGGCGTCGCGGACCAGGAGGTTCGAGCCGCCGCCGACCACGGTGACCGGCACCCCGCGCGCCGCGCACCACGCCAGGAGCGCCGCCAGCCGCGCCGGGGTCGACGGCCGCGCGAAGGCGTCGGCCGGGCCGCCGATCCGCGCGGTGGTGTGCCGGCGCATCGGCTCGTCGAAACCGACGTCGTCGCCCAGGACCTCGACCAGGGCGGCGCGCGCGGCGCCGTCGAGGATCGACCGCGGGTTGGGCTCGGCGGTGGCCAGCCGGTCATCCGGCTCGTCGTCGCCGATCAGGAGGTCGTCGTCCGCCATCGCGCCGGCCGGGCTCAGATCCGGACCGGGTTCTTCTTGGTCGCCGGCCCGCGGGTCTTCTCGAGCAGGTCGATGACCTCGTTGCACGAGAGCTGGATGTTGCCGGCGCCCAGGGTGATCAGCAGGTCGCCGCCCTTGGCCTGCTCGGCCAACCACGGCGCCACGTCCTCGCGGCGCGCGACGTAGGTGACGTCCTTGTGGCCGGCCTCCTGGATCGCCTTGACCAGCGCCTCCGACGACACGCCGTCGATCGGCTTCTCGCCGGCGGCGAACACGTCGCACACCACGACCTTGTCGGCGTCGTAGAAGCTGCGGGCGAACTCGGCGAACTGATCGCGGGTGCGGGTGAAGCGGTGGGGCTGGAACGCGGCGACGATGCGGCGGCCGGCGAACGACGCCCGAGCCCCGGACAGCGTGGCGCGGACCTCGACTGGGTGATGGCCGAAGTCGTCGACGACGGTGATGCCCCCGACCTCGCCGCGGACCGTGAACCGACGCTGGATGCCCTCGAACTTTCCGAGCGCGGCGACGTAGGTCGAGAACGGGATCTCGAGGAAGTCGCTGATGCACAGGACGCCGAGGGCGTTCAGCACGTTGTGGTGGCCGGGCATGGGCAACACCACCTCGCCCAGCTCGTCGGCGCGCCGCCACGCGACGAACCGGGTGACCAGCCCGTCGTGGCGGATGTTGCGCGCGCGGTAGGTGGCCTGGGCCGACACGCCGAAGGTGGTGAACCGCTTGGTGAGCTGCGGCAGCACCTCTTGCACGCCGGGGTTGTCGAGACACAGCGCGCTCATGCCGAAGAACGGCACCCGGTTGCAGAACGCCGCGAAGGCCTTCTTGACGTTGTCGAACGTGCCGTAGTGATCGAGGTGCTCGGCGTCGATGTTGGTGACGATCGCCAGGGTCGGCGACAGCGTCAGGAACGAGCCGTCGCTCTCGTCGGCCTCGGCCACCAGGTAGTCGCTCTTGCCCCAGCGCGCGTTGGCCAGGCCGAGCGAGTTGACGCGGCCGCCGATGACCGCGGTCGGATCGTGGCCGGCCGCCATCATCACCGTGTGCATCATCGTCGTCGAGGTGGTCTTGCCGTGGGCGCCGGCGACCGCGATGCCGAACTTCATGCGCATCAGCTCGCCGAGCATCTCGGCGCGCGGGATGACCGGGATCTGGCGCGCGCGCGCGGCCTCGACCTCGGGGTTGTAGCCCTTGATCGCCGACGACACGACCACCACGTCGGCCTCGCCGAGGTGATCGGCGCGGTGGCCCTGCCGCACCGCGCAGCCGATCGCCCCCAGGTGACGCGTGATCTCGGTGTCGTTCTGATCCGAGCCCGAGACCTTGTAGCCCATGTTGGCCAGCACCTCGGCCAGGCCACACATGCCCATGCCGCCGATGCCGACGAAGTGGATCTTGGTGTCAGGCTTGCGAAACATCGGGACCTCGGCGACGAGCGGGCGGGGGTGACGCACGGCGGTAGAACGCACAGCGGCGCCGGTTTGTGCCAGCGCGGGGCGTATGTACCAGAAGCGACGGCCGCGGGGGCGCCGGGGTGATCTCGCCGGTGGGGAGGGCGGAGGTGGAGGCGGAGACCGAGGCCGAGACCGAGACCGAGACCGAGACCGAGACCGAGACCGAGACCGAGACCGAGACCGAGACCGAGACCGAGACCGAGACCGAGACCGAGACCGAGACCGAGACCGAGACCGAGGCCGAGACCGAGGCCG
>JAGPCY010000022.1 GCA_018057825.1 Kofleriaceae bacterium
GAGATGATCAGCGAGCGCACCCGCGACAAGATCGCCGGCGCCCGTCGCAAGGGGAAGTGGACGGGCGGGCCCGTGCCCTACGGCTACTCGGTGAAGGACAAGAAGCTCCTCGTCAACGAGCTCGAGGCGCGCGTCGTCCGCGAGGCCTTCGACCTGTTCCTGATGCACCGCCAGCAGGCGAAGGTGGCGCACCTGCTGAACGAGCGGATGCTCCTGCCGCGCGGCTCCAAGGTCACCAAGAAGCTCGCGTGGTCGAAGGAGGGCATCGGCCGCATCCTCAAGAGCCCGATCTACGCGGGCTTCATGATGTACGGCGAGGAGCTGCATCCCGGCGAGCACCCGCCGCTCGTCGAGGAGTCCACCTACCGCGCCGCGCAGGCCATCCTCGCGGGCACGAGCCGCGTGGTGCGTTGGACCGGCACGAACCCCGACTACGTCCTGCGGAGCCTCGTGCGCTGCGCGCTCTGCGGCGAGATGATGTGCCCGGGCTCGACGACGAAGCCCTCCACCGGGAAGACGCACAGGTACTACCGGTGTTCGCGGCGCGAGAAGTACGGCAAGGACCAGTGTGCCGGACGGCCGCTGCCCGCCGCGGCGCTCGAGGAGTTCGTCGTCGCGCGCATCTCGAGCGCGACCGCCGACGGCTCGCTGGCCGAGCGCGTCGCGAAGCACCTCGAGACACTCACCGCCGGCAAGGGCGAGGACTTCGGCAAGCTGCGCGCGGAGCTGGCGACGAAGATCGCCGAGTCTTCGGCGACCGCCTCAAGGCTCACCGAGGAGCTGGTGCGCCTCGACGGGCGTGCCCGCGAGCTCGTCGAGCAGAAGCTCGGAGTCGAGGCTGACCGCCTCGCCGCGTGCGAGCAGCAGCTCCGCGACCTCGAGCGCGACGCCGCCGAGCTGGAGATCGCCAGGAAGGACCACGCCTGGTTCGTCGCCGCGCTCCGCGACTTCGCCAAGGTCTGGGTGAACATGTCGCCCGACAACCAGGGCCGCTTCCTGCGCGCGCTCATCGACAAGGTGGTGGTCGACGAGGACAAGGGCACGTGCCGGGTCGAGCTGATCGACTTCGGCGCCGCCGCGGGCACGAAGGAGGCAGCGTGAGCGACCGGCAGACCAGCGACGAGAGCGCGAGGAAGAACACGCCGAGCGACTACCGGGTGATCGAGGAGCCGATCTTCTGGCGCCGGAGCCGCAGCGTGGAGCTCACCCCGACGCCGCCGCCCGATAGGGCCGAGCCCGTGCGACGCCCCGCCAAGGTCGCCCGGCAGCTCGCGCTCGCGCACCACCTGCAGGCCGCCATCGAGCGCGGGCTCGTGGCCGACCAGGCCGCCCTGGCGCGCAAGCTGGGGCTCACGCGCGCCCGGGTCACGCAGCTCTTCGACCTGCTCATGCTGGCCGCCGACCTCCAGGAGCAGGTGCTGGCCCTCGAGGCCGTGGACGGCGCCGAGCCGATGGCCGAGCGGACGCTCCGGGACGTGGCTCACGCCGGGACGTGGGCCGAGCAGCGGGCGGCGTGGGCGCGCATCGTTGGCTCTGAACGACTGTGAACGACTCACATCGGATGTTGTCCGATCGCCTGGATCTTGATAGATTCTGGGCGCATGCGAGCCGTGGCACCGATGACGAGCGCTGAGCCTTGGGTGTCTGTCGACGCCGTGGCGGCTCACATCGGCGTCGCCAAGGACTCGGTGTACCGCTGGATCGACGCGAAGGGGCTGCCTGCCCATCGGGTCGGGAAGCTCTGGAAGTTCAAGCTCTCGGAGGTTGACGACTGGGTGCGCGCCGGTGGAGCAAGCGAAGCGCGTACGCGGGCCAAGCCGGTGCGGCGAACGACGACGAGGAAGACGAAATGACCGCCACGACCGCCCGCACCTCCACGCGCACGACGCCGATGCTGTTCTCGCGGCAGCGCCAGCTACTGCAGCTCCTTGATGCGCTGGGCGGCACGTCAGGCATGCTCGACTTCCAGAAGCTGCTGTTCTTGTACTGCCAGGAGGCGTCCACAGGAGAGGCGCCCTACGACTTCGTCCCGTACAAGTTCGGCGCGTTCTCGTTCACGTCCTACGCAGATCGTCGGAAGCTCATCGAGCGTGGGCTCCTGGAGGATGAGGACGGCTGGCAGATCACCGCCGAGGGGCGGAAGATCATCGGGCGCACGATGGACATGCAGCTCGCGGCCTTCGCGAAGCGGCACCGTGGTCTGCACGGGGACGCGCTGGTTGCGGACACGTACCGGCGCTTCCCGTTCTTCGCGACCCGCAGCGAGATCGCCGAGCGGGTCCTCAAGGGCGACGACGCGGCGCTCGCGCGCATCAAGGCGGTCCGCGCCAAGTCGACCGGCGCTGCGCTGAGCACCATCGGCTACGAGGGCCACACGCTCGAGAGCTACCTGACCGTCCTGCTCAAGAGCGGCGTCACAATCCTCTGCGACGTGCGCCGGAACCCAATCAGCCGGAAGTACGGCTTCTCGAAGAACACGCTCGCTCGCGGGTGCGAGGGGGTCGGCATCCGCTACGAGCATCTGCCCGAGCTCGGAATCGCATCAGAGCAGCGGCAGTCTCTCGACACGCAGGCTGACTACGACGCGCTCTTTGCCGACTACGAGCGCACGTGGCTCCCGAAACAGGGAGCGGCGCTGAAGAAGATCCAGGCCTGGATTGATGCAGGCGAGCGCGTGACGCTCACCTGCTACGAGCACCAGCCGAACCAGTGCCACCGCCACTGCGTCGCTGAAGCGCTCGAGGGCAAGAGCAGCAAGGAACTCACCGCCAAGCACTTGTGAGAATGTGGGGGCACGATGGAGAAGCAGCGCGTTCTCATCACCGTCAAGACGTACCCCACGCTCTCTCGTAAGTACGGCGAGACGGTCTGCACGGCGGGCGTGCGCGAAGACGGAACGTGGGTGCGCATCTATCCCGTCCCGTTCCGACGTCTCGATGAGAAGCAGCAGTACAGCAAGTACGACTGGGTCGAGTGCCGCCTCCAACGCAACACCGTGGACGTCCGCCCGGAGACTTTTCGCCCCGTGGATCAGCGCGAGCTCGTGCCCGTCGGCGAGATGAGCACGGACCACAACTGGCGTGAGCGTCGCGACATCCTGCTGAAGAAGGCCCGCGTCTACGACAACCTCGAGGAGCTGATCGCGGGCGCGAAGGCGAATCAGATCTCGCTCGCCGTATTCAAGCCCGCCCGCATCCTGGCGTTCGTCGTCGAAGAGGACGAGCGCGAGTGGGACATCAACAAGGTCAAGGAGATGCGCGAGGCCTCGCGACAGCATGAGCTGTTCGAGGACAACACTTGGCGAGAGACCTTCAGGGTGATCCCGAAGCTACCCTACAAGTTCTCGTACAGGTTCGAGGACGCCGCCGGGAAGAAGAGCGAGCAGCAGATCCTCGACTGGGAGATCGGCGCCCTCTACTGGAACTGCCTACGCTCGGTGGACGGCGACGAGTCGAAGGCCATCGCGAAGGTCCGTCAGAAGTACATGGACGAGTTCCTGAAGAAGGACCTGCACCTTTTCCTCGGCACCACCCAGCAATGGCACCAGGTGGCCGTGAACCCGTGGGTCATCATCGGCGTCCTCCCTATCCCCGAGGAGAAGCAGCTCGGGCTGTTCTGAACGCGGGGGGTGACGGGACTCCACGATGGCGGCGGCACCTCGCGGGTGGCGACGTGGGCGCATCGGCTCGTCCACGACCGCGCGGTGGCTCCGGCGAGACCCGACCAAACCCGATTGAACCTGGCGTCGTCCTCTGATACCGTGCGCCACTCGACCGCCCGGCCTTGAACCAGGTGACGCATGGATGACCGATGGCTCTCAGTCGACGAAATCTCGGAGTACTTGGGGGTCAGCAAGGACACGGTCTACACGTGGATCAGCGCGAAGGCCATGCCAGCCCATCGGGTGGGTCGCCTCTGGAAGTTCAAGCGCGACGAGGTCGACGGCTGGGTGAAGTCCGGGGGGGCAGCAGATCGTCAGGACGTCGATCCTGGCGGCAAGGAGGGACGGTGACGGCGCGCCCCACACAGTCAAAGACCAACGGTACTCACCGGCCGGCAATCGTCGCGGGTCTGGATCCCGCTGCACCGTACTCGTCGAGGCTCTCGGCACGCTCGGCGCTGTTCACCGAGCTCCACCAGCTTCTCGACGGTGAAACCAAGGCGCTTTCGTCCGCCGAATACCGGCGCCGAGTGGTCGACGAGAACCGCCTCGCGAAGCCGTCTAAGGCGGCTCGCGAGAAGCTCTGGAAGGAGCTGAAAGCACGGTACCGGCTCGACGCAGAGGACCCGCTCTTCGCTGCCTTTTGGACCGAGTGGACGCGCTGCACCTCGGAGCCCGAGCGCAGCCTCACGGCCTACGTGTTCTTCGCGCTCAACGATCGCCTCGTCACGGATCTCGGTGTTGATCTGCTCTATGCGCTTCTTCGTCGCGCGCCCGCAGAGCTGCGACTCGCTGACGTTCTCGCGTTCGTCGAGCGCGCTTACCGCGCCCATCCCGAGGCTCGCGCGTGGTCCGATGAGACGCGCACAGCCGTGGCTCAGAAGTACACGGCGAGCATCCGCGACTTCGGTCTCGCACGCGGCACGATTCGCAAGACCTCGCTCCGGCCCGCTCTCTACGGTGCGCCGGTACGCCTTCTCGTTCGGCTGCTGCGTCTTGCAGGTGTAGCGCCTCTCGACATCGTGCAATCGCCCGCCTTCAGGCTGCTCTGCCTCGACACGACCGAGGTCATCGATGCGCTGAGCGAGATGAACCGCGTGGGCGCGCTGCGCTTTCGCATGCAGGGAGACGTCGTCGAGCTCGACGTGCGTGGCACCTGATGGACAGCATGTTCACCGCGCTCATTGACCTGCTCAAGACGCCGCTCC
Organism: Kofleriaceae bacterium; assembly: GCA_018057825.1. Lineage (GTDB taxonomy): Bacteria > Myxococcota_A > Polyangia > Haliangiales > Haliangiaceae > UBA2376. The sequence goes on from JAGPCY010000022.1 coordinate 4,870, forward strand.
GGCACGACCGAGGCGTGAAGACCGACAGCTCCGTGCTGCTCATCTACCCGCCCGATCGCGAGCTCGACTTCCGGGAGCACCTGCTCGACACCTTCGTGCCCGAGCTGGACGCGAAGAACATCCCCCACCGGCTTCTCGACCTCTCTGGGTTCCTGTTCTCCGGCCTGAGCGACGAGCAGATCGAGTCGCTCCAGGAGGACGAATTCGAGGACTACCGCTGGATGAAGCAGGGCCTCTCCAAGCGGGCCGAGGCAGCTCTCCAAGCGCGTCTGACGGAGGAGGCCTCCAACGTCCCGGGCGGCAACGTCCTCGTGTACGCGACCGTCGCCTTGCATCCCGTCGTTCGCTACGGCGAGGTCCTCAAGGGCCTGCGCGACCTCGAAGCCCGCATTGTCCTCGGCTTCCCCGGTGAGGAACGTGGCGGGAAGCTTCACTTCATGAACCAGGCTGACGGCGCCAACTACCTGGCCGTCAAGCTGTTCGCGCGTTGGGGCAAGACGACGACGCCCGGGAGAGCCAGCACATGACCACCGTTCGAGAAGTCATCAAGCGCGACATCGGTGTGAAGGTCGAGGGCGTCGTCAAGGTGTTCGACCGCTCGGCGCTCGCGAACGAGGTTCGCGAGTACGTCGTCACCGACAAGATCGAGGACGAGCTGAAGCGCATCGTCGACACGTTCACCCAAGTCAGCGAGACGCTCCGACGTGGCGGTGCTTCGCGTGACGTGGTTGGCATGTGGGTGTCTGGCTTCTTCGGCTCCGGCAAGTCGCACTTCGCCAAGGTGCTCGGCTACCTGCTCCAGAACGACGAGCTGGGCACCGACGGAGAGCGCTGCATCGACGCCTTCGTGAAGCACCTCTCGGACAGCCAGCGCGGCAAGGACGTCCGCCTGCGGCTCGGTGAGATCAAGCTGAACACGCAGGTCCGCACCATTGCGTTCGAGATCAAGAGCCGCCAGTCCCTGACGAACCCGAACTCCGTCGGCGAGATCCTCCTCTCCGAGTTCTATCGAGAAATCGGCTTCGGCGAGAACTTCGTCGTCGCGCGCATCGAGCGTCGCCTGCACCAGCGGGGGCTTCTCGACAAGCTCGCGGAGACGTTCGAGTCGCTGCACGGCGTGCCGTGGCGCAGCGAGCAAGGCCGCGAAGACCTGATGACCGTTCGTCGTCGGCTGTCGAAGGTGCTGCCGAAGATCGATCCGAAGGAGTACCCGGACGAGGACTCGGCGAAGAAGGCGCTCGACGACGCCTTCCGCCACGAGAAGCTCACGGCGGAAGGCATCGCCGACGAACTCGTCGCGTGGGTCGACGCGCAGAAGCCGACCGGCAACAAGTCGCAGCACCTCGTGTTCGTCATCGACGAGATGGGCACCTTCATCGGTGACTCGAACGAGAAGATCGGCGAGCTGAATAGCCTCGCCGAGATGATCGGCAACAAGGGCAAGGGCAAGGTCTGGCTCGTGGTCACCAGCCAGCAGGACCTCGAGAAGGTCGTCGACCGCACGAACTTCCAGCCGACCCTCGTCGGCCGTCTCAACGCCCGCTTCGAGCTCAAGCCCCACCTCATCTCGGACGAGATCAACAAGGTCGTCTCGGAGCGCATCCTCAAGAAGCACCCGTCCGAGGAGAGCGGGCTCAAGGCGATCTACGCGACGCACGAAGGCCACATCGCCGACCTCGCGGACATCAAGGCGAGCCGCCGCCTCGCGAGCGTCACAGAGCGATCGTTCATCGACGCCTATCCGTTCCTGCCTCACCAGGTTCGCCTGGCGCAGGACATCTTCGAGGCGCTCTCGGGCTTCCGAATCTCGGGCGGCGTTCGCTCGATGATCGCCGTGGTCATGGAGGCCCTCCAGGACCTCGCCGACAAGCCCCTCGGTGTCGTCGTCAGCTTCGACCAGGTCTTCGACGCCGTCGAGAACGACCTGCTCTCGCAGGAGTATCTCGGCGCATCGGGCGTGCGCTCGATCTACGAGTCGGACGAGCGTGTCCCCAACATGCCCGTCGAGTCGTCGCGCGTCCTCAAGGTGCTCTGGCTCCTCCAGCGCATCACGTGGGTGCCGCGTGTTCCCGAGACCCTCGCGAAGCTCCTGGTGCGCGACCTCACCACTGAGATCGCCCCGCTTCGCGGCCAGGTCGAAGCGACGCTCACCTCGCTTCAGGAGGCAGGCTACGTCGCCCGCGACGAGGCGACCGGCGAGTGGAAGTTCCTCAACGAGCGCGAGCGCACGATCGAGCAGGCCATCCAGGAGATGGTTCGCCCCGGCGGCACAAAGAGCATCAGCATCGCGGCGGTGCGGCGCACCGCGCAGCAGCTCTGCAAGGACGAGGTCGTCACGCGAAAGAAGCTGGCGAACTTCGCCGTGACCCACGGCACCACGAAGGTCCCGTTCTCGTTCGGTGTGCATCTCGACGGCGAAGCGGTCGAGACCGGCCCCGAGTTGGAGGTCGTGTTCACGAGCCCGCTCGCACCGGGACGCAAGACCGACCTCGACGAGGTGCGCCGCCAGAACCAGGCCTCCGGCGCGAAGGGGAAGACGGTGTGGTGGGTGGCAGACGCGCCCGACAACCTCGAGTCCCGCTTCAAGCGCTACGAGGCGCTGGTCAAGGTCACTGGCGACAAGCGCTTCACCGAGGACAGCTCCTCGGACACACAGGACGCGCTCTCCGAGAAGCGCAAGGAGCGCGACGAACTGCGGAGCGCGCTGGTGAAGGACCTCGAGCGCGCGTTCGTCACGGGCACGCTGTTCCACGGCGGCCAGGAGATCAGCCTCGAAGGCATCTCCGACCTGAAAGAGCCGATCAAGAGCGCGCTCTCGTCGGTCATCCCGAACGTGTACCCGCGCTTCGCCATCGCGGATCGCTCCTTCGAGTTCGCCAAGAACCTCAAGGCGCTGCTCAGTCCGACGACGTCGGAGCTGCACAAGGTCGCGCCCGACCTGCAGCTCTTCGACACGCAGGGGAGCCTGCAGCGTGAATCGGCGCTCGTGGCGCAGGTGCTCGAAGTGCTGACCGACCTTCGCGACGAGGACGCCGACGCCGAAGGCGCGCGCCTCCTCGATGCTAAGGACGACAAGGGCTTCAAGGGCTTCTCGCGCGCGCCGTTCGGCTGGCCCGACGAGCTGGTTCGTCTGCTCCTAGCGGCCTGCTTCCGCGCGGGCGCCGTCTACCTCGAGCAGCAGACCGCTTCGGGACCATCGGCGCTGTACGACTACAAGGGCGCCGACGAGGTTTTCTCGAAGATCACCTCGTTCAAGAAGGCCACGTTCCGCATCGCGGAGACGAGCCTCTCGGTCGACCAGATCAAAAAGGCGAGCAAGGCGCTCATCGCGATGGGCGTGACCGGCACGCCGGAGTCCGGCAACGCCATCGCCGCTGCCGTGCGGACCCTCGGGCTCGCGCTCAAGTCCCGCATCGACGACGCGCGCATTCGGGCGCAGCAGGGCCTGCCCGTGCCCGAGACCATCCTCGGTGCGGCGAGCGCGCTCATCGAGCCCACCACGGCCAAGGACCCGACGGCCGTGGTCACCGCCTTCCTCGCGAAGGAAGACGTGTGGAAGACGCTCCACCAGTCCGTCGAGGCGCTGCGGCACTTCCTCGACGCGAACCGGCACAAGGACTTCGACCTGTCGCGTCGGCTGCTGGCGCTCGCGACCGACCACCCGCTGCCCGAAGCGCATCCGAAGCGCGCGCCGTTCGATCAGGCGGCGAAGGACCTCGCGGCCATCGTGGACGACAAGGCGGTCGTCGCGCGCTGGTCGGACTACCGCTCCGCGTTCGACACGGCCTTTGCGGCGTACCGCGATGCGTTCGTGCAGAGCTACGACGAGGTCCGGCACGCGGCCGAGGCGGCCATCGCCGCCATCCACGCCGGCGATGCCTACAAGAACGCGCCCGCGGGCCAGCGCGAAGCCGTCGTCACCAAGGTGTTCGGCACGGGGCGGGTCTGTCACTATCCATCGCTCTCGCTTTCGTCCGTGGAGTCACTGCTCGACGCCGCCGGCAAGCGGAGCCTGACGACCCTGGAGCAGGCGCTCGTGGCGCTCCCTGTGTACCGCTCGCAGGTGGAGTCCGAGCTGGCCGCGCTGGTGCTTCCGCCGCCGCCTCCTCCTCCACCGGGCGAGAGAGTGTTCGAGTGGCGCCCGGCCTCCGTCCTCGTCGGCAAGCGCTTCGCGACCGAAACCGACGTCGACAACGCGCTCGATTCCATATCCAAAGAGCTCAAGGCCCGCGTGCGTGAGGGCTTTACGGTGGTGGTGAAGTGACCCCGAGCGACCAGAACGAACCCGTCCCTGCATCGGCCCAGGCGCTCTCGGACCGCCTCAAAGAGGCGGTCAAGTCGTGGGTGCCCAAGGTCCGCAGGGCACTCGAGGACGAGTTCGGCGCGCAGCTCGAGCGGCTCGGCCTTCGCAGGAACGGCAAGCACGTCCCGCTCGACAAGATGAGCCTGCCCTCTGAATCCGTGGCCGTTCGCCATCGGGCCGAGGCGCTCGTCGCCCGCGAGTCGCTGTCCGAAGGGACACCCGAGCGCGGCTACGACAACGTCGTCCGCGAGCTGACCTACACGCTGCTCAACCGCCTCGTGGGCCTCAAGGCGATGGAGGCGCGCAAGCTGCTCTATTTGCCGCCGCCGGGCGACGCGAACGCCTCGCCCGAGGAGACGGAGGTCATCACGCCGGTGCCCGGCCAAGCGCGCTCGCGCTACCTCCGCGACTTCCGCGCGGCCGGGGGCAGCCGCTACAAGTACGAAGACGACGCCGAGGAAGCGCTTCTGCGCGAGGGGCTCACGTCGGCGTTTCGCCACATCACGAGCGAGATCCGCGTCCTCTTCGATCCCGACCACGAGTACGCGAGCGTGTGGCCGACGCACGCCGCACTGACCGGCGTCCTCAAGATGATCAACGAGGACCTACCTGCGGACGCCTACCGCGCGCAGGACTTCCTCGGCTGGGTCTACCAGTTCTTCAACCGCGACGAGAAGAAGCGCGTTCGCGACGAGAACAAGGGCACGCCTCGCTCGTCGTATGAGCTGGCCGTCATCAACCAGTTCTACACGCCGTCGTGGGTGGTGAAGGCGCTCGTCGACAACACGCTCGGCCGCCTGTGGCTGCAGATGCACCCGGACTCGTCGTTGGCCGCGAAGGCGGCGCCGCCGCTGCCGGGGCAGCGCACAAGCGACGCGGCGGTCGCGGACTACCTCGTGCCGCGCACGGGCGAACGCATCCGCTACACGCGGCTGACCGACGATGGCCAAGTCGAGGAGTGGAAGCGCGCCATTGACATCACGCTCATCGATCCCGCGTGCGGCACGATGCACTTCGGCCAGTACGCCTTAGGCCTCTTCCACCGCATGTACCTCGACGAGATCGACCACGCGGGCAAGCCGGGCTGGCCCGCCGAGCCCTCGGTGAAGGACCCGCGAGCGATCCCCGCGACGATTCTGGAGCGGAACCTGTTCGGCATCGACATCGACCCGCGCGCCATCCAGATCGCGTCGCTGTCGCTGATGTTGACCGCGAAGGAGGCTGCCCTTCAGCACGGCTTCTCGCCGCTCGATGTAAAGGTGCGGCGCAGCAACCTCGTGGTCGCAAACGCCGTCAACCTCGGCGCCGAGCGCCTCAAGCAGCTCGTCGACCACGTCGGCTCAAAGCTCGGCTCGCCTGAGCTGCGCGAGCGCCTGTTCAAGACGCTGTGGGACAACCTCCAGCACGTCGGTGAGCTGGGCAGCCTCGTGCAGGTGCGCGAGGGCGTCGGCCAGGTGCTCGACGATTGGGTCGATGCGCAGGCGAAGGACAAGGGGCTGACGAAGCTCATCAAGCGTAAGACGACCGCCCAATTGGAGCTTGGCACCGTCGTCACCGACGGCGATCGGGCGAAGGCCAGGCAGCTCGAGCTCGAACGCAAGGTGCTCGAGAACGAGGCTGCGCAGCTCCAGCAGGAGCTGCTCGTGGCCATCGAGGAAGCCGCAGCGCAGACGGCGACCGACCCCGCCGAGCGTCTCTTCGCCGAGGACACCGCCCGCGGCCTCAAGCTCCTCCAGATGCTCGGGCGCCACTACGACGTCGCCGTGATGAACCCGCCCTACGGCTCGTTCGTGCCGAAGGTGAAGGAGTTTGTGAAGGCCGCGTACCCGCTGACCTCAAACGACATCTACGCCGCGTTCATCGACCGTGGCACCCAGCTCACCGAGCCGGAGGGCTACGTCGGCGCGCTGGTGTCGGCGACGTTCGTGAACCTCACGACGTTCGAGAAGCTGCGCACGGAGATCCTGCTCAAACGCAACCCGCTGGTCATGATGCTCGACCTCGGGTTCGGCATCCTCGACGACGCCACCGTCGAGGCGGCCGCCCTCGTCATTCACGGAGGCGTGCGATGAGCCGCGTGCACTGGCGATGGTCCGAGAAGGACTTCGGCTTCCGCTTCAAAAGCGGGGGCGGGAAGTCCAAGTCCGACTTCTACCAGGCGAGCGAGCCTGGTGCGTTCTACACGGTCCCGGCCAAGCATCGCAAGCTGACGAAAGAGCGCGTCGACGAGTTGGCGGCAGCCGCCCCGCCCACGTCCCCCCGCGTCGTCCCCATCCCTTGGCAAAACTACGAGCGCGAGTGGGACTGGATCGAGAGTGGTAACGGCATCCTCCTGAACTTTGCCGGCTGCCTCGACCGCGAGGAGATTCACCGCCGCGAGGACGAAGGCGTCGCGCGCGCGATGGAGCTGGTGGCGTCGTACCTCGATCGCTCCGAGCCGGTCGCGTTGACCACCACCGTCATCCAGCAGGTTCACGCCGAGCTGATGGGCGCCATTTACCCCTTCGCGGGTCAGTGGCGCACCGTATCGCTGCACAAAGGTGACGGGCCGACGAAGTGGCCGCTGCCGCCTGGGGGCATCGAGCCGCAGATGGCCGTCATGGAGCGTGATATTTTCTCTCGCTCCCCCTTCGTCTCGGACGACGACGACAATGTCTTCGAGTTCGTCGCTCAGGTGATGGGCGAACTCATCGCATTGCATCCATTTCGCGAGGGAAATGGACGCACAGCGTTCATCATCGGGAACCTTCTGTTGATGCAGAACGACATGCTGCCGCTCGACGTCTACGACCGGCGGGCCGACGAGGCTCGGTACTACGCGGCGTGCGAGGACGTTCGCGTCCACAGGAACTACCAGTCGCTCGCGACGCTCATCGCCGAGTGGCAACAGGCCGCGCAAGCACGATGGGAGGCCCGCGATGGCCAGTAGGCGCATGAACGTGAAGGCCATCCTCGCGGATGCCGACCTTCGTCGAAAGCTGATGGTCTCGACGATCCAGGCCACACAGGCCCGCGAGGGCATCGAAACCAGCCCGGCGCAGGCCGACCGAGCGTACTACGTGGTCACTGAGGCGGAGCAGGCTGCGTTCATCGGACTCAAGGAATTTCGGGCCCAAGCGGGGCGCCCCGAGGCTAGACACAAGGCGTTTGTAGAGGTGCTTCAGAGACGCAACCAGTCTGCTCGCATAGACATCCGGCGAGCCGACTTTTCCGCGCTAAGCGGGGCTTCTCTTGCGTACAAGTGGGTAGGCATTCTCGCCCCTCACTTTCGCCAGCATGCTGCTCTTGATCCGGCCTTCGCTGATGCCCGACAGGGCCTTATCTCGACGGACTCCGATCGTTTCGTTCGTGTACGTTGGGAATGTGGATTCCCGTGCCAGCGAAACTGGGTGCCGTATGCAAAAGGAGGCGACTTCTCGCGCTTCTACTCCGACATATATCTGCGCTTCGACTGGACCGACGAGGGCCGCGAGATTAAGAAGATTGCCGCCGAGAGGTACGGAAGCGCATCTCGCACCATAAAGTGCGAAGAATACTACTTTCGCCCTGGCATTACCTGGGTTGAGAAGACGGTCAAGGGGATGAACGCTCGCATTCTCCCCCCCGGCGCAATCTTCAACGTTGCCGGTCCATCTGCGTTCCCCAAGCGATCCGAAGATACAGACTTTCTTCTTGGGCTTCTAAACGCGGACCTTACCCAGGCGTTTCTCGACTGTTTCTCATCACGCTCATGGGGCGCAGAGTACGTCGGACGAGTTCCCGTGCCCGCGCCGAGCGAGGCGGCGCGCAACGAGATAGGCTCTCCTGCGCGCGAGATGCACAATCTGAAGGCGGAGTGGGATCAAGGAAACGAGATATCGTCCACTTTCAGGCGCCCTTGGCTTGCCAATGCGTCTGGAGCGACACTGGAAGAAAGACTATCTTCGCTCACTGAGAACGAGGGCGAGCTGGACACGAAGCTCCGCATCAGCTTCTCAGAGCTGAATGCCGCGGTGTTCCGCCTCTTTGACATTGGACCGACAAGCCGGGCGACTATTGAGGACCTGCTTGGTCAGCGCCCCACGGAAGCGATCTGGCCGCAGATGGAGGGGAAGACGTCCGAGCAGAAGCGGATGGAGCATGTCTGGCGCCTGCTCTCGTTCGCGGTGAAGCGCGTCATCGACGCGGACGACGACGGCATCGTGCCCTTCAACCGCTCCACTGGCGAGACGCCGCTCCCCGAGCGTGTCCGGCAGGAGCTGGCAACGATCTTCCCCGGGCGCGACGAGAGCCAGCTTGAGGTCGAGATCGTCAACGAGCTGAAGCGCAGCGTGAAGGGCTACCGCAAGTGCGGGAGCCTCGATGACTGGTTGGCCAACGCGTACTTCGAATACCACGCCGGGCTCTACAAGAACCGCCCTATCTACTGGCACATCGCTTCAGCGCAGGGGACCTCGCCCTTCGCGTTCGGCGCGCTCGTCCACTACCACCGCTTCGACAAGAACCGCATGCAGAAGCTCCGCGCGAGCTACGTGCGCGACACCATCGAGGAGTTGCGCCGCGACGCCGGCCTCGCCGACAAGGCCGGGCGCGCCGACGACCGCGTCGAGCTGCAAGCCAAGCTCGAAGAGGTGCAGGCGCTCGACAAGAAGCTGCAGCTCCTCCAGGAAGGCCACCACGAAGGCGCCGAGGGCGGCGACCGCGACTTCCGCATCCTAACGCCGTGGAAGGAGCCCGCGAAGCGCCCCAAGGGCTGGAACCCCGATCTAGACGACGGCGTGAAGGTCAACATCGCGCCGCTCGATCGGGCGGGAATCCTGCGCGTCTCGGGGGTTGCGGGATGATCCTCGAAGCTCTGGTCAGCCAGCTCGAACAGCGCTTCCAGCACGAGAAGCGAGCCCGCGTGTGCATGTGGTTCGACGAGCGCAGCGAGTTCGGAAGGCTCTTGCCCCTGCTCGAAGCGCACGTCGCCTCGCGCACCAAGCCGCCCTTCGTGCTGCTGGCCTACGACAAGGCGCAGCGCCATGGGCAGATCTGGCTCAAGCACCAGGTGCATCAGCGGCTCGAAGCAGCGAGCCCGGGCGAGCGGGCGAAGCTGCGCTTCGTCGTCTACGTCCCGCTGCCCGAGGAGCGCCTCGACGCCACGGACCGCGACGACGACGTGTGCCTCGACCTACTCGACGAGTTCCGCGCCGTTGGAGTCTTTTTCCGCATCGGCGGCAAGAAGCCGACGCTCTTCAGCTTCCTGAAACAAGCGGGCGTCGTGCTGCCCGACGGCCTCTCGGACCAGCGACGCCTCTACGAGGGCGGGCGCGATTCGCTGCTCGCGAAGTACAGCGCCAAGTTCGTCGACCGTCCGCCCGTGTTCTGGGAGACGACGCTCACGCCCGACGTCGCGCAGTCGCGCCTCATCGGCGACGTCGACCAGAGCCTCTTCGAGCTGGCCGCCGACCCCGACGCCGCTTGGGCGACGCTCCACGAGAAGGGGCTCGACCTGGAGCTCGTGGCGATGGTGAAGGAGCGGTACGGCTTCGAGGCACCCGGCCGCGCGCCATCCGATTGGGCCCGCGACTTCGTCACGACCGTGGCGCTCACCGAGACCTTCCTTGGCTACGGCGAGCCCGCCGACTTCCCGCTCAAGGGCAAGCTCCCGCCGCTAGCCCTGCGCCAACACCACGTCGCGCTCGTGCATCGCTGGCTGCGTGACGCCGAGTACCGCCCCGCGTGGGACCGCCGCGTCGAGGAGGCCGAGCAGGACGTCGACCTCACGGCGTGGGCTGAGAGCCATCCTGCGGGACGGTCCGTCGCGTTCCCGCACCTCGTCTGGCAGCGCTGGCGCCGTACCTGGAAGGAGTTCGAGGCCGCGTCAGCGAAGGACTCGACCACCGAGACGTTCTTCACGAACACCCGCACCGTGCTCGCCGAGCAGGCCGAGTTCCTCAAGGCGCGCGACCAGGAGATCGGCCACTGGCAGCTCCTACGTGATCTCGACGTGCTGGTCACCGCCTGCGCGAACGCGCGCAAGGACGTGGGCGCAGCGAGCGAAGCACGCGCGCACGTCGCCCTCTTCGTGAAGCACGCGCGAGAGATCGACGGCGCCCACTTGGAGATCCGCTACGCCGCCGAGGAGGCGGGGCTGCCCGCCGTCGCGAAGGTCGCGGACCGCGCCTACGCTGCATACACCAACACGCTGAACGAGGCGTTCTTCAAGCAGGTCGCAGAGACGAAGAGCCTCGACGATCTCGGGCTTCCCGGCGTCACGCAGCAGCTCGAGAAGTCGGTATGGAAGGCGCACGGGCGGCGCGCCGTGGTCATCGTCGATGCGCTTCGCTACGACTGTGCTGTCGCGATCGGCGAGCGCCTCCGCGGGCAGAACGTCGAGGCCACGCCGATGCTCGCGGTGCTCCCAACGGTGACGCCGGTCGGCATGACGGCGATGCTGCCGCTCTCGGGCACGACGGTGGACGTCGAGCTGAAGCAGAACTCGCTGCACCCGAAGGTCGGCGGGAAGGACTTCGCAGCACGCGCGGCGCGCTTGGCGTTTCTGACCGAGTTCGGCGCCGACTGCCGTGACATCTCCGAGGTCGAGTCGTCATCGTCGCCCCCCGACGCGGGTGACTTGCTGGTCGTCTACGGGCACGAGGAGGTCGACAGCATCGGCCACGGCCAGGCAGAAGCGCTCATTCGCCACGTCCACCTCGAGATCGAGCGGCTCGCGCGGCTCGTGCGCAAGCTGCATCGCTGGGGCTACACCGGGGTGCACATCATCACCGACCACGGGTTCATTCTGCTGGACGAGCAGAAGCTCCCGGCCGAGGTCAACTGCGACAAGTCGTGGTGCCACGTCCTGAAGGAACGCTACGCCCTCGTGCCCGCGAGCGCCGACCTCCCGCTCGTGACGTTGCCCTTCGCGTGGTCGTCAGAGTACCGCGTCGCGGTGCCGCCGGGGCTCGCCTTCTTCAAGGCCGAGAAGTCGTTCTCCCACGGCGGCGCAGCGCTTCAGGAGCTGATCATCCCGCACCTCGTCTCGCGAGGCCACGCGCCGCAAGGCAAACGTGTCGCGATCGAGATCGTGCTGCCGACGTTTGAGCTGCAGCGCCCGGCGGTGAAGGTCACCGTGCGTGTCGCTGCGTCACCCGCGCAGAAGGATGCACAGTTGCCGATCTTCTCGGAATCGGGCCGGACGCTTTCACTTGAGGTGCTTCGCCGGGCTGCGGATGGTACCGCGACGACCGTGCTGGCCAGCAAAGCGAAGGAGATCCGTATCGAGCCGAAGGACAAGGAGCAGAGCGTGACGCTCTTCTTCCACACGGCACAGAGCTTTCAGAAGGGGGAGCTGCTCGAGCTCGACATCCGCGACGTCGAGACCACCGAACAGTTCCCGCCGGGCGGCATCAAGCTGACCGTCGGAAGAGACATGTGAGGCCTCATGAGCAACGGAATTGAACTCGACGACTTGGACCGACTGGCGAACGAAGCGTTCCCGGGCCTGGTCGTGCGCAAGGACCTGCTTCGCCGCATGCGGAGCGCGTTCGGCGTACCCGCGTTCGTGATCGAATTCCTGCTCGGGAAGTATTGCGCCTCGACCGACGAGGAGGCCATCCGCGAGGGCCTCGAGTTCGTGCGCGAGACCCTGAGCAGCAAGTACGTGAAGCCCGACGAGCGGGAGGCGGTGAAGTCGGCGATCAAGCAGCACAACACCTACGAGATCATCGACAAGATCTCGGTTCGACTCGTCGAGACCCACGACAAGTACTGGGCGCGCCTCTCGAACCTCGACCTCGACTTCATCAACGTCGAAGAGAGCCAGGTGCGCGAGCACGACCGCTTGCTGATGGGCGGTGTGTGGGCCGAGATCAAGCTGCGCTACGACGACGCCTACGTTTTCAAGGGACAGAACCGCCCCTTCTTCGTGGAGAGCATCCGCCCCATCCAACTCTCGACGCGCAACATCGAGCGCTTCATCGAGGGGCGAAAGCGATTCACGCGCGATCAGTGGCTCGACCTGCTGATGCGGTCGATGGGCTACGAGCCGAACCACCCGTACTACACAAAGCGTCGGAAGCTTCACTACCTCCAACGGCTCGTTCCGCTCGTCGAGCGCAACTACAACTCGGTCGAGCTCGGGCCACGAGGCACGGGCAAGAGCTTCGTCTACCAGCAGCTCAGTCCGTACTGCCACCTCGTCTCGGGCGGGCAGACCACGACGGCGCAGATGTTCGTGAACCTGAGCTCGGGGCAGCGCGGGCTCGTAGCGCTCTGGGACGTTGTCGCGTTCGACGAAGCGGCTGGCATCAAGTTCACGGACAAGAACGGCCTGAACATCATGAAGGGCTACATGGAGGATGGCGCCTTCAGCCGAGGCAGCGACGTCATCACGGCCGAGGGCTCGGTGGTCTTCGTCGGCAACATCGACGGCGACATCGAGACCATCATCCGCACGTCGAACCTCTTCTATCCGATGCCCAAGGAGATGGACACGGCGTTCTACGACCGCATCCACGCGTACATTCCGGGCTGGGAGTTTCAGAAGACGTCGGACGCCGCGTACACCAACCACTTCGGACTCGTGACCGACTACCTCGCGGAGGTCTTCCGCGAGGTGCGCAAGCGCAGCTACGGTGACGTCGCCGAGCGCTACTTCCGCTTCGGGCAGCACCTCGGAGGCCGCGATCAGAAGGCCGTTCGCAAAACGGTCTCGGGACTCATCAAGCTGCTGCATCCCGATGGCGAGGTTACCAAGGCCGAGGTCGAGGAGTACCTCGCCTACGCGATGGAGGGGCGTCGCCGGGTCAAGGAGCAGCTCAAGAAGATGGGCGGCCTCGAGTACTGGGACACCACGTTCTCGTATATCGATCTCCAGAGCGGCCAGGAGACGTTCGTCCCCGTCGCGGAGATGGGGAGCGGCAGCATCATCGCCGAGGGCGGGCTGCCTCCGGGGAGCGTCTACACGATCGGCACCGACGCGGCGGACAACCGCCTCGCGATGTTCTTGCTGCAGACGCAGATGAACCGAGGCTCGGGGCGCATCGTCCCGCTCGGGAACTTGTCGAGCAAGATGAAGGAGGCGATCAAGACGGCCGACGCCTACCTCAAGGCGAATCTGAAGAACCTCGGCATCGACCAGGACTTGAAGGCCTACGACTTCACTGTGCAGGCCATCAACCTGAACCAGGCCAAGGAGGGATCGGAGACGGCCGTCGCCTTCTTCCTGTCGATGGTGTCCGCGCTGCTCGGCAAGCCGATCCTCGACCGCACCGTGGTGCTCGGCGAGATGAGCGTGCAGGGCATGTTGCTCAAGGTCTCCGCGTTGCCCGAGCGAATGCAGGCGGCGGTGGAAGCCGGCGCCAAGCGCATCCTCATCCCGAGCGAGAACAAGCGCGACCTCGCCGAGGTACCCGACGCGATTCTCACGGCGATCCAGTGGCAGTTCTACGACTCACCGACGCGCGCAGCGATCCTCGCAATGGGCATGGGCTGACGCGATGGCGGCCTCGACGATGAGCGCGCCCCACGGCGACTGGTTCCGCGCGGGCCTCGACGGAATTCTGGACCGCTACCGGCGCGCGCGAACCGAGGAACGCCTGGACTCGAGCCATCCGCTCTGGGCGCACGCGAAGCGCCTTCGCGCTGACCTCGAGGCAACGCCCATCGTTCGCGAGCGGCCCAATGTGAACGTGCGGTGGTCGTTCGGCCAGGGCGCGTGGGCCCGCATCCCGTGGCTGGCGCTGCTCGACGACCGCGTCGCCAAAGCCACGAGCGATGGCGTCTACGTTATCTACCTCTTCCGGGAGGACATGTCGGGCGTCTACGCGACGCTCAACCAGGGTATCACGCGGACGAAGGAGCGGCTCGGTGCGGAAGCCGGGCGATCCACTATCCGCCAGCGCTCGGAGGAGCTTCGTCGCTACGCGACCGAGCTTGGAGAGGCCGGGTTCACGCTCACGAACGAGATCGACCTTCACACGGAACATGCTCTCGGGAAGGACTACCAACACGGCACCGTCGCGCACCGGCTCTACGAGGCCGGAAGCGTCCCGCCGACGAGCGACCTTGTCAGTGACTTGAAGCTCCTCCTCGAAGCCTACGACCGGGCGGTGAAGGCCCAGTTGGCCAGGCGGACGTGACCAGCATGAGCATCCTCGACCGCATCACGCGCGCCGCAGCGCTCACGCTCCGCGCCGTCGAGTTCAGCTACTACCACGTGCTCCTCTCGACGGTGGACCGCGTCTCGCGCCTCCCGCGCAATACGACGGTGCCCGAGGCGATGCGTCTCTACCGCGAGAACATCGCGCTCAAGGCGCAGCTCGACGCCCTCGAAGCCGAGCTGGCCCAGCGCACCAAGCCCGCGCCGACGCCGATGGCCACGCGCGCCGCGCAGGTGTTCGCGTACTTCCTCACGCGCGGCGACGAGCCATTCCAGCGCTACTTCCTTTCGGCGTCGCTGCGCACCATCAAGCGCTGGGCGACGGCCTTCCGCCATCGCCGACGCCACAACGAGGGCGGGCGCCCACCGCTCGAGGCGAAGGTCGTCGAGCTGATCGTCACGTTGAAGCGCGAGAACCCGGCGTGGGGCTGCCGGCGCATTCGCGAGGAACTGCGGCGCATGGGCATCCGCGTGAGCGAGCCCACCGTCTCACGGATCCTCAAGGAGAACGGGTTCTCCCCCCGGCCGGGGAGGAAGCTCGACTTCGAGCGCGTGACATCGGCGGCGAAGGACGCGCTCTGGGCGCTCGACTACTTCGCGGTGCAGACGGCCAAGGGCGTGTGGCTGCAGGCGCTCCTCATCATCGACGTTCACACGCGCGAGCTGATCGACCTGCGCGTCCACGACGGCTGGGACGTCGACTCGGTGTGGACCATCCGCATGTTCAACGAGGCCTGCGCTCGCGAGAAGCGCACGCCGAAGGCCGTGGTCCATGACCATGGTGCGCACTTCATGGGGCAGTTCGAGCGCCAGATGCGCGTGCTGGAGATCGAGAACGAGCTCACGCCGGTCGGGCTGCCCTCGATGAACTGCTACGCCGAGCGCGCCATCGGCTCCATCCGCCGCGAGATGCTCCGGCACATCCGCGTGGCCGACGCGAAGGAGCTGCAGTTCTTCCTCGACGAGTACCGGCGCTACGCAAACACCGAGCGCCCACACCAGGGCATCGGCGGGCGCACGCCGGAGGAGCACTCGAAGGACGCGCCGCTCGCCGAGGTCATCGACCTCGACACGGTCCGACGGCGGAAGCTTCAGCGCCGCGAGTACGCCCACGGACTGCTCCGGGGCTACGCGCTCACCGACGACGCCCCGCCGGCCAAGGCAGCCTGACCATGGACGCCGCCCACCCTCGCGCCCCAGCTTCGCGGACGGCGCGAACGGGCGCCCTTTGTCCCGAGCCCGCCGCCAAGGCCCGAGGCGGCCCGAACGGCGCGCCACGCGCGAACCTGGGCGCCCTGGTGGCGCTTGGCGGCGGCGTCCGAGAAGCCCGTGACGCGGCCGGGGAGGTTTCTTGGGATCTGGCTGAGGGTCCTGGTGGCCGTGGTGGACCCGACCCGGGCACGCTACGGGCGGCCCCCGCAGTCGTGGCGGGACGCTGCGAATCTGCGAAGCCGTCCCAGACCGCCGCGCTCAACCTGCTGGGTTCGCACTGCGAACGGTTTTCTGGGACGGTGCGAATCAGCGAATCTGTCCCGGCTGCTCACCCGGAGAGCGTTCGCACGGGGCTCGGCTTGCGGAGCCCTTCTCCCTCCTCGCGCACCGGTCTCGGGGCTCGAGCGCGGTGACCTCCCTCGGGTCAACCCGAACAACACGACGACGCAGTTGGGGGTGGCACCGTGAAGAAGACCCAGCGCAAGCAGGCCGGCGCGGTGACGAGGTCCACCGACCCGAGCCACGAGGACGCGCTCTTCGCCCGGGTCGTCGACCTCATCGAGGCGGCGCGCGGCCACGTCGCGCGCTCGGTCACCTACCCCGAAGGCTCCGCGCTACCGACCGAGCTGGGTGGGCCGGCGAAACGGACAGCAGCGCTGTCCAAATCAAAGCCCGAGAAGATTCGGGCAGCCGCGCTGCCTAGCGTTTCGGCGGCGTCGAAGATTCGCTCGGCAGCGCCTAGCGAATCGCGCAGAGCTTCACCGACGACCAAATCGGCCGCCGGCCCAGCGCCCTTTCCTCCGCACCTCGGCTGGACGCACGACCTGCTCCTCATGCGGGTCGCGAACCCGACGGCGCGCGCGTTCTACGAGCTCGAGGCCGCGCGCGAGAGCTGGTCGACCCGGGAGCTGGAGCAGCAGATCGCGTCGCTCCTGTTCGCGCCGCGAAGCTCCGGGCCAAGCTCGACCGAGCGTTGAGGGAGCCATGACCGCGAAGCGCAAAGAGCCCGGTGCCGAGCCCCACACGTGGGAGTTCAAGGCGCGCTTTCGCCGCCACGCGTTTGGCCGGAAATCGCAGCCCGCCATCACGCGCATCAGACAGGCGGTCGCCGAGATCAAGAAGGTCGCGAAGAAGGACCCGGTCCTCGCCGCCGAGGGGGCCATCGCCTTCCTCGAGCGGGTGTCGCCCGCGCTCGAACAGGTGGACAGCTCGTCGGGGTCGATCGGCACCGCGGTTGGCAACGCCATCGCCGAGCTGGTGCCGCTCATCGCCGGCGCATCCGTGGACGCGACGACGCGCGACGCCTGGCTCGAGCGGCTGTTCGAGGCCCAGCGGGACGATCAGATCCCGTACCTCGAGGGGCTCGCCGACCACTGGGGCGAGCTGTGTGCGTCGAAAGAGGTCGCGTCTGCCTGGGCGGACCAGCTCGTCGGCCGCACCCGCACGGCGCTCCGCCCGGACAAGCTCCCGCGCGTTCACTTCCACGGGACCTCGGCGTGCCTGAGCGCGCTCTACCGCGCCGAGCGCTTCGACGAGCTCGTCGACCTCCTGAGCGTCGACGTGATCTGGCCGTACAAGCAGTGGGCCGCGCGCGCGCTGGCGGCGAGCGGCAAGCTGGCCGAGGCCCTTCGCTACGCCGAGGCCTGCCGACGCCCATGGGCGAGCGACCATGAGATCGACGCGGTGTGCGAGGAACTCCTCCTGGCCGCGGGCCTGGTGGACGAGGCCTACGCCCGCTACGCCATGCGCGCGAACCAGCGCGGTACCTACCTCGCGACCTTCCGCGCCGTCGCGAAGAAGTACCCGCGCAAACCCGCGAGCGAGATCCTCGCCGACCTCGCGACGACCACGCCGGGCGACGAGGGCAAGTGGTTCGCGGCGGCCAAGGACGCCGGCCTCTACGACGAGGCGCTCGCCCTCGCGCGCCGCACGCCGTGCGACCCGAAGACCCTCGCGCGGGCCGCGCGCGACTTCGGTGAATCGGAGCCGGCCTTCGCGATCGGCGCCGGCCTGCTCTCCCTCTACTGGCTCATCGAGGGCTACGGCTACGACCTCACCGGCGCCGACGTGCTCGGCGCCTACCGCGCGACCCTGGCCGCGACCGAGCGTCACGGCCGCACCGCCGAGGTCAAAGAGCTCATTCGCCAGATGGTCGCCTCCGAGCGGCCCGGCGGCTTCGTCGCGACGATCCTCGGCCGGGCGCTCCGGCTGTGACCCGTGCTCGCCACCGACGCCGCTTCGCCCCGCCGACGGACGAGCAGGTCCGGGAGCGGCTTCTGCCGGACAGCTTCCTCCGCAGCCGTGGCGCGCCCCCCCTCACGCCGCGGCTCGTCCGCCGCGCACCGTGCCGCGACGCCTGCACAAGGTGGTGAGCGACAGCGTGCTCGCCCAGCGCGGCGCCCGGAAGAACGCAGTCAACAGGCCGGCCGGGTGGGACGCCGGTGAGAACCTCGAGCAGGGCGAGCTGGCGGTGCCAGGCCACTTTGTGCAAGCTAACTTGCACGAAGACAGGGCCAGGCCAGGCCGCCGCGAACGCGCGCATCCTCTTGGTTTGGTGGGTGACCACCGCGGTGCTCGGGCTGCGGTCAGAACTGCGCCGGGTACGACGCGCTCAAGGGGCGCCAATTTGCGGCACCTCGAGATGGCGGGCATGAAGCGGTACCTGCAGTACGACCCGCGCCGGGTCGACAGCCCACGGTGCGGGGCCGTCACTTGCGATGGTGCTTCGTAAGTCCTCGCGCTACCCCGTGTTGAGGCGCGCGAGGGGCGGTGGTACTCGTCCGCGCCTTTCGGGTCAGGGCTGCGTGGCCGCGGGCGCCGCCGGGGCGGCGCTCTCGGCGGTGGCCGCGGTGGTCGCGGCGGCGAAGTCCCAGGGCAGCAGCGTCTCGCCGCGGTCAGCAGCGATCACGGCGGCAGCGAGGTACTGGGCCGGATCGAGGCGATGCAGCTTGGCGGTCTCGAGGATCGTGTAGAGCGCTGCCGCGACCTGCGTGCCGAGCCGCGACTTCGAGCCGTAGTGGTTCTTGCGCCCGACGACGGGGCCGCGAATGGCGCGCTCGGTGGCGTTGTTGTCGAGCGGGATGCGTGCGTCGTCGACGAAGCGCGTGAGGCGCGGCCAGTTTGCGACGGCGTAGGCGGCGGCCTTGCCGATCGAGAGGGTCTTGAGCGTGGCCTGGTGCCAGAGCCAGTTCTTGAACGCGTCGAGGATCGCCGGCGCCTCGGCGCGCTGCAGCTCGGCGACGCGCGCGAGGTCGCCGTCGGCGCGGCGATCGATCTCGTAGAGCGCACCGATCCACTGGAGTGCCGGTTCGGCCTCGGGATGATCGGGCAGCGCCTCCTCGAACTTGCGGTAGACGTGCGCCCAGCAGCCGGCGAGCGTGATGCCCGGGCCCTCGCGCGCGCCGGCAGCGTGTGTGGCGAGCGCGTCGCAGACGATCGTCCCCCGGTACGTGCCGACGAGCGCGCCGAACGTCGCGGCGCTCTTGTCGTCGCGGATGCGGTGCACGACGACGCCCGGCGTCGTCAGGCACCACATCTGCCACGGCTTCTTGGCGTCGTGCTCGAGCCGCGGCCAGCCGGTCTGATCGAGGCCCATCACCGGCTGCGCGAGCGTGTGGTCGTAGAGCGCAGCGTCGACGCGCGCGAGGCGCTTGGCGATCGCACAGACCATGTCCCACAGGGTCTGCGACGTGACCACGAGGTGGTGGCGCGCGAGGATGCGCACCTGCCGTTCGAGCGGGATGTGGTCGAGGTACTTGTCGATGACGGCCTTGATCGCGAACGCCAGCGAGTAGCGACTGCCAGGCAGCGCGCGCGCGGGGCCCGGCGCGGTCTCGACGCAGCCGCCGCAGGCGCAGACGTACTTCGGCTGGCGCACGTCGACGATGCGGTAGCTGACCTCGACGACGTCGATCATCTCCGAGGTCTCGGCCTGGTCGCCCATCGGCTTCAGCGCGCCGCCACAGCTCGGGCACTGCCGGTCGGCGTCGTCGAGCGCGCACGTGAGCGGGACGTGCGGCAGGTCCGGCTGCGGCGTCGTCCCGCTCTTGCCGCGTGGCTTCGGCGCCGCCTTCGGGCGCGGGTGCTTCGCGGCCTCCTCGGCGGCCTTGGCCTGGCCGGTCAGCTGCTCGATCAGCGCCAGCGTCTGCTGCAGCTCTTCCTTGTTGCCGGTGTAGAACGCCAACTGGTTGCACTTGCGCTGCAGCTGGCGGATCGTGTGCTGCAGCTGCGCGTGCAACGCCATCGCCACCCGCCGCAGCTCCTCGATGTCCGACTCGCGTTCGAGTAGATCGTCGAGGCCCACCTCTTCTCTATGATCAAATCGCCGCGCGCTCCGCAAGAGGGCGCGGCACGATTTCGTCGGGCGAGAGCGTCTGCATGCCGATCAGCGTGCAGCCCTCGATGAATAGCCCGAGCTCGCTCGCCGTCAGCCGCACCGTCTGCGCGTCGTCGCGCCAGAGCGCGGCGAACCGCCCGCGCTCGAGCCGCTTCTGGAAGATGCACAGCCCGGTCCCGTCCCACACCAGCACCTTGCACGTGTCGCGGCGCCGGTTCACGAACAGGAACAGGTCGCCCGACAGCACGTCGCCGCCCATCGTCGTCGTCACGAGCCCGTAGAGCCCGTCGTACCCCTTCCGCAGATCCGCCGGCCGCGGGAACGCGAACAC
Organism: Kofleriaceae bacterium; assembly: GCA_018057825.1. GTDB lineage: Bacteria > Myxococcota_A > Polyangia > Haliangiales > Haliangiaceae > UBA2376. The sequence continues at coordinate 25,178 of JAGPCY010000022.1, forward strand.
CCGCACCCGGCGACTCGTCGCCAGGATCACCGCAGCCTCGTCAGCGCCCGCAGCGCGTCCTCGAGCGTCAGGCCTTCGACCCGGTAGCCGCTCGGCGACACCAACACCACCTGCGTGGCCTTCGTCGGCGGCACGCGGTCCGGCACCACGACGACCTCCACTGGCACCAGCGCAGCCGACTTCGCGGGAGTCGCGCTCGCGCTCAACCACGCCGCGAGCGTCGTCGCGTGCAGTGCGACCTCGCGCGCCACCGCGTTCACGCTGTCGCCGCTCGCCAGCCGGCGGCGCGCCCAGCTCGTGATCCGTGCCCGCAGCGCCGGCGGGTAGTGCCGCCCGCGGCCGCGCTCGATCGTCGTCAGTTCTCGTCGGAGGTCTCGCAGCTCTTGGTCTTGCATCGCTCGACGCGAGCACGCGCTCACGCCGCCGTCAGGACGGGGTAGCGCGAGGTGTTACGGTAGACGCGCTCCGGTTGGCGTGGGGTGAACGAGCCGCCCTCGAGGCGTTTCCGCAGGTCGGCGAGGTTCGCGTCGAGGGCGACCTCGTAGGCCACGTACAGCGGGCGGAAGTAGCGCTTGTACTGATGGTTGCCGCCGGTGGTGATGCGCCGCCACGCCAGCTCCAAATTCGACTGCGTGGCGAGCTGCTTCAGCTTCATGGAGTCGGCGGCGGACGAGGCCAGATGCGCTTGGCGTGCTCCAGCAGCTTGTCGCCCCGCTTCGCGATCTCGGCCTCGTCCCAGGTGGTCGCGTCCTGGAAGTAGGTGTTCAGCCGAAGGACGCTCTGCTTGGCGATCTCGGGGCGCTTGGCCGTGAACGGGCCGTTGCTCACCGACGAGTTCAGCTCCTGCGTGAGGAGCGTGAGGTTGCCGAGTGAGTGCAGCAGGCGCCCCCGGCGCTCTATGGCGGTCTCGTCGTCGTTACCAGCATCGGCGGGCGGCTCAGGCCACGCCGGCGGTGCCCACTGTTGGGGAAGCACGTGTTCTACCGTGAGCCTGCCGTTGATGGTCACCGTCTCCTGCTTCGAGGTCCGCATCGCGCGGTCGACCGCTTCGAGGATCATCGAGCAGCGCATCGGCTTCAGCGTCTCGTACAGGGGCCTTTCTAGCCATGCCTTGGCGAACTTCTTGTCGTCGGGCCACTCGCCCGCCGAGCCGTCCGGCGCGAGCAGCATCTGCTGAATTGTCGTGCGCGAGATGGGGTCCGTCGAGCCGCGTAGCTTCTGGAGCATCGAGAGGAAGAAGCGGTTGTAGTTCTTCGTGCCGAGGTCGCAGACCATGCGACGGACCAGGTACGACTCGAGGTCGGTCACGATGCCGTCGAGGTCACCAGCGACCACGCGATCCTTGCCGCCGACGAGGAGCAGGAGCAGCACCGGGTACACCGTGCTCGTGTCGAGAGCCTGCAACCGCTTCGCGAAGAGCGCGGTACGGCCATCACCGTCCGGCACGAGCACGTTCGCGAAGACGTCGCTGTGCCGCCGCAGCTCTTTCAGCTCGCCTGCGACGTTGCGATTGTCGGCCGACTCCCACCAGGAGCGGAAGGCCTGAAACAGGTGCCCGATCGACAGGTCCTGCGCTGAGCGGTACTGCACGTAGTGGTGCATGAAGAGATCGAGGCGCGTTCGCTTCACACGGCCCTGGCGCTCCATCTGCTTCCAGAAGCGTTCGTTCTTGCCGGCATCGGCTTCGGCGGGCCGCTCATCGTATTCCTTCCAGAGCGTACTGTAGAGCTCCTCGGCGTTCTCACCCTGCTGCGTGGCGCGTAGGAAGACGAAGTTGCGTATGAGATCCGATGGCAACAAAGGTACGCCGCGCGCGTTGAGCGTCTCGAAGATGACCTGCGGGTCGTCGTCGTCTTCGAGCTCGATGACGACGAGCTGGATGTGACGCTTGAGCGCCTCGAAAAGCGCGTAGGCCCGGTCCGCCGAGAACGTCGCCTGCGCGGGCGTCTCGTCGTCATCCAGCACTCCCTCGGGTAGCACCGAGCAGAACTCGTGAATCCGACGGGCGAAGAAGAGGTAGGTCTCGACCAGGCGCGGACGCGGATCGTACTTGCGGGCGTACTTTCGACGCTGGAGCGGGTACTTGCCTTCGAGGTCTTGAACCGAGCCCGCCACTAGGGCCGCCTCGAAGTCGGTCCGGTCGGCGTTCGTCGGCCACACCTTGAAGCGCTCGATCTCCGAATCGCGCACACCGCCGTTCTCGGTGAGGCGGATGAGGTCGTCGTGAAGGCGCGTCTCCTGCGTGCCTTTCACGATGTCGCGGAACGCGGCGAGCAGGAGCTGCAGCGTTGTCAGGCGCTGCTGCCCGTCGATGACCTCAACGGTGTCGACCTGACGCCCATAGACCTTGATCTGGTTGAGGACCACCGCGCCGAGGAAGTGGTTCTCGATGCGGTCGCTTCGTGAGCCACGCGCATCGCGATCGAGGATGGCCTCGGCACGCCCGGTGATGTCTTGCCAGAGCGGCTCCCACTGCTCGTCCTGCTCCCACACGTAGGGACGCTGGAAAAGCGGCACGACGTACCGCCGCTGCTTCTCGAACATCTCGACGAGGGAGAGCTTGCTCGGCTTCATGCGGCTACTTCCCCTCCTCGGGCGCGACGAACGTGAACTGCTTGGCCAGCCCGTCGAGGGTCATGTTGTCGGCGATGGCATCGTGCGGGATGAGAAGGTAGCGCCACGCCTTGCCTTGGTTCGCCTTCTCGTGCTCCGTCGCGTGCTCGCACCAGGTGGCCGCCGCCCGCGCCTTGGCGAGGACGACCGGGTCCTGCATGCGGTCGGCGCCCTTGGGCTCGCAGATCAGCTTCTCGGTCTCGGTCTCGACGACGAAGTCGGGCTCGTAGTCGGCGTCGTTCGAGTAGCGGATCTGGAAGACTCCCTTGCCGGGCTTGAACCACTTGATGACGGCCTTGTCCTTCTCGATGACGACGGTGAAGCGGCGCTCTGTGTCCGAGTCGAACTTCTGCGTCGGGTAGAGGCACTTCTTGAAGCCCCCGAAGAGCATCTTGCGGATGTCGATCTTGTTGTCGATCGGCGTGTCGTACTGGCGCACGATCTCGCCCGCAGGCGCAGCGAAGGCTTGCGCGCGCACGTCCGAGAAGCCCTGGCTCACCACAGCCTCGTACGACGACGCCTCTTCCCACGCGTGCGGCTGCATCTGGGTGTGGACGAGGTCGGCGATCCGCCTCGCGTGGAAGATGAGGACGTTGCGGACCTCGTCGTCGTCCTTGAGGTACGACCGCAGGTGCGCGATGACATCGCCCGCGAGCTTGTAGAGCAGGTCGGCCTGCTCGTCGTAGCTCACGTCGTCGAAGTCGATGAGGCTGCGCACGACGAAGTTCTCAAGGCGCTCTTCGTCCACGCCGCCGGCGAGTGCCCCGATGACGTGCTCGCTGCCGCTCTCCAGGTGCCGGATCAAGATCTCGTGCGACACCGGCTGGAGCCGGAACGACGAAAGATTCAGAGTGAAGTCTCGGAAGCCCGCCCGGACCACGCCCTTGGGCAGCACGATGACGCGCGGGATGGCGATGGTAAGCGCGTTGTACACGGCGGTCGCCTCGCGCACGACCAGCACGAGCTGGGCGTCGGTCAGCTTGCCGATGTCCGGGTACATCGTGAGCTGGCCGCCCGAGAGTTTGTCCTTCACGAACTCGACGAGCTTCTTCTGCACCTCGTCGCTCTGCAGCGCGTTGGGCGTCGGCGCGAGCTGCGGATCGCGCACCACCTTCGCGATGGCCTCGATGGTGGCCTTCGCCGCTGCGACCTCCTCGGGCTTCGTGAACTTCGGCGGCGTCGCGGGAGTCGGTGCTGCGGGTTTCACGCCGGGGCTTGGCGCAGTAGGGCCCGGCGTCGGTTCGGGAGCCGGCTGAGTGATGCCCAGGGCGGTCTCGAACGAGGGAGCGACCACGACGGTCTGCTTCGGCGTCTCGTCGACGTCGGTGCCGATGTTCACCGTGCTGAACGAGTAGCCGCCCTTCTTGGCTTCATCGACGATGTCCTGGAAGCGGTCATGCGCGACGATGGTCAGGCGGTCGACGGCGGCAACGCCAGTGCGCTTGCCGTACGGGAGGCGCAGACCGCGGCCGATCGACTGCTCGACCAGCGTGCGCGAGTCGGCCGTGCGAAGAGGGACGATGGTGTAGAGGTTGGTGACGTCCCAGCCCTCCTTGAGCATGTTGACGTGGACGACGATCTCCGTCTCCGAGTCCGTGCGCTCGACCGAGAGCAACTTCTCGACGTTCTCATCCTTTTCCGCACCTCTCTGGCCGGAGTGGACCTGGATGACTCGCCCCTTGTAGCGACCTTCGAAGAACGACTCGCCTTCGATGAGCTTCACGAGCTCGCTCGCGTGGTCGGTGTTCTCCGCGATGACCAGCATGAACGGCTTGACCTTCCGTACACCGCTCTGCTGCGCGTAGACGTCGAGGTCCACCTTCGCCGACTCGTGAACGCGTACGCCGTCTTCGAGCTTGAGCAGCTCGAGCGCGTCCTTGCTCATGGACTTCGGGTTGAAGTTCGCGCGCGTCGCGACAGCGGGCTCCTTCACGTAGCCGTCCTGCATCGCTTTCGCGAGCGGGTAGTCGTAGATCACGTTCTTGAAGCGCGTCGACTTGCTAGCCGACTCGATTTGCGGCGTCGCCGTGAGCTCAAGTCCGAGCACGGGCTTCAGCTCCTCGATCGACTTCGCGCTCGTGTCGGCGCGGTAGCGATGTGCCTCGTCCATGATGAGAACGAGGTCATCGAGGCCGGCGAGGTAGTCGAAGTACGACTGGCCAAGGAACTCCGAAAGCCGCCGCACCTTCAGCGTCTTCTTGCCTTCCTCGTCGGTGCCCTTCGCCTTCTCGTTGAACTTTGAGATGTTGAATATGTTGACCACGACGTCGTCGCGCTCGAACAGGTCGAGGACCTGCGGCTTCTGTTCGAAGTTCTCGCCCGTCACCAGCGTGGGTGCCTTCACCGCGAACTCAGCGATCCCCTGGAATACGTACTTCGGGGTGTTCGGCGTGAAGTCGGCGAGGAGCTTGTTGTAGATGGTCAGGTTCGGCGCCAGCACGAAGAAGTGCCGGATGCCGTACTCGAGATGCAGGTATGTGATGAACGCGCCCATGAGCCGCGTCTTGCCGACGCCGGTAGCGAGGGCGAAGCACAGGCTCGCGAACTCGTGCTCGAAGTCCTCCACCGACGGGAACTCGGAGCGGATAATGTCGAGCGCGGCCTTGAGATCACCGCTCTTGTGGGGGCGCGCGATCTCCATGACGCGGTCGAGGATCTCGAGAGACCTGCGCTGCGGGGAACGAAGAGAGAGACGTCCGGTGATGCTGTTGACGTGGCGGCTGGTCATCGCTTGCTCCCGCCCGGCTTGTTGGTGGGCTCGGTGATCCCGGCGAACAGCGGGAGTGCTTGCACCGGCGTGGCCTTCTTGCGGCGCCCGCCGGCCTTGGCCTTCGTGCCATTGCCGGACGACGCCTCGGCCTTCGCCTCTTCGACGGCGACGACCGGCGCCTGCTCGCTGACGTTGAGGCTGTAGTCGTCACGGCCCCACTCGCAGTGCGCTAGCACGGCCTGCGGGATCTTCTTCACCGTGAGGTTCGGGAAGTTTGGCTTGCCCCGGAAAGCACCGCAGCAGATGAGGAGCGTGCGCTCGGGCCCGACCTGTTCGCTGATGAAGCGGAGCTGGTCAGGGCTCAGGTTCTGCGTGGTGACGTAGATGAAGTCACGCTCGGTCGAGTGCCCGTGGTTCCAGAAGACCTCGCGGTCCGGCGCGTAACGGAAGCCTTCAAGCTTGCACATCGCTTCGGCGAGCATCTCGGGCTTGTACTGCTTGCTGACGATCCAGTTGCCCCACTTGTCCTTCTCGAGAAGCGAAGGCGCGAGCTTGTAGAAGCGGAAGCCGCCACCGCCCTTCCAATCGACGGCCTCGGTGATGCCTCCGGGATCGCTTCCCTCGATGACCTTCCTCATGCGCGTGGCGCACAGCGTGTTGGCGTGCTCACCGAGTTCAACGCCGATCCAGCGCCGCCCCATCTTGTGAGCGACGGCAGCCGTCGTGCCGGAACCCAAGAACGAGTCGAGGACGAGGTCACCCGGGTTCGTTGCGATCGTCAGGATGCGCTCGATGAGCCGTTCTGGCTTCGGGGTGTCGAAGGCATCGGTCTTCCCGAACAGCGCATGAATCTCTTTCTTCGACTCGTCGGTGTGCCCCACTTCTTCGTGGGGCCACCAGGTCCACGGCACGTAGCCTTCGACCTCGCTGAGGTAGCGAATGACGTTGGGCTGCGAGTCACCGTTCTTGCCGAAGTAGATGCGCCCCTCGGCGCGAAGCTTCTCAAACGTCGCCTTGGCGAGCCCCCAGCAACGCCCCTTGGGGGGCGTGAACACCGCGCCGGACGGGGAGACGATCTCGTAGAACTGCTCCTTCGTCGCATGCCCCTCCTGCGCGGTCATCGGGATCGGTCGCCACGGCCCGCGAGGGTCCTTGTTCGGGTTGCGATAGACCTTCGTCTGCTCGGGAGTCGGGGGGACCTTGTTCCTGATCGCCTTGAACCGCTGAGGATTCATTGCGTACGTGAGGATGTACTCGTGGACGTCGCCGATCGCCTCACGGTTCTCGCGTGAGTAGCGCTTCTGCCAAACGTTCGACGCGATGAACGAAGTCCGACCGAACACTTCATCCAAGAGAACGCGGAGGTACGGAGCTTCAGAGTCGTCGATCGAAACCCACAGAGAACCGTCCGTCGGGTGAAGGAGGCTCCGCAGCAGTTCAAGTCGATCACGCATCAGCGAGAGCCAGATCGAGTGCTCAAGGCCGTCATCGTAGTGCTCGAACGCGTTCTCCGTGTTGTACGGCGGGTCGATGTAGATGCACTTCACCCTGCCGGTGAACTCCTGCTCCAGCGCCTTGAGCGCGAGCAGGTTGTCGCCATGGATGAGGCGGTTGTCGAAGATGTCCTCGCTCGACACGCGCTTCGCGAAGGACAGCTCTTCGTCTTCGAGGAGGATGCGCGGCTCCAGACGGGGCCGGTCCTCCTTGCCGATCCAGGTCAGCTCCAGTCGTTTCAGTCGGTTCGTCATTGCTTCTTCCCTGGCATCGTCATGCGGTCGTCCCGGCGCGGTCGCTCAGCGTCCAGCGCAGCGTGAAGACCGGCTCGATGCTGGTCTTCGTCTGGAGCTGGCGCTCGATCTCCTCGATCAGCTCCGCGCGCTTCTTGTCGACGTCGTCCTGCGCGTCGAAGAGCTGGCGGCGCTTGGTGTTCCGCTTGGCCTCCAGCGTCTTGATCTGCTTCTGCGCTTCGAGCTTCTCGGCGAGGGCGACCGCCGACTTCGACGTCTTCTTTGCCGACTTGATGAGCGTGTCGAGTTCCCGCAGCTCGCGCTCGAGCCCGAATTTCACGTCCTCGGCCCAGCGATCGAGCTTTTCCTCCTCCTCGCGGAAGAACTCCTCGTTGCGCGACTGGAGGTCTTCGAGGCGGAAACCGCGCAGCTCGTCGCGGATCTCGCTCAGGACCGTCGGCGCCGAGCCCGAGGCCCCGCCCGTAACGCGCCCGCTCAGCGAAAAGAACTTGGTCGCGACGTCGGGCGTGATGTGCTTGCCCTCGGCGTCGCAAGCCGCGACGAGCAGGAACTCTTCGGCGCGCCCCACCGCCTCGGCGGTGAGCTTGCTGACCTCGAGCCAACCCGACGTGCCCAGGTACCGCTCCAGCGCGCTCGCGTGGGGCTCGTAGTCGAACACCACCTCGGCGGCGTCGGTCGCCGTCTTCGCGGCCTTCTCGATCAGGTCCTGTGCGAGCGAGTGGTCGAGGCGGAAGAACGCGTCGCCCAGCGCCTCGGCGCGCTGCCATTCCAGATGGAAGCGCTGCGCGTCACCCGCACCCTCGGGCTTCACTTGAAAACGCGGTTCGCTCTCGTCGAAGGTGGCGCGGCCGCCGAGGCCAAACTTCGCGAGGTCGAGGAGCATGCGCTGCTGCTGGTCGAGAGCGACCTTCGCCTGGTCCTTGTGGACGCGCAGACGGTCGTGGACCTCGGCGTCAAAGTTCTCGAGGAAGGCGCGGCGCGCGGTGTCGAGGCCCGCCTTGATCTTGTCGTCGAGCTCGAGCTGGAGGGCATCGAAGGCCTCCTTGATCTGCTGCTGCGTTCGGCAGCTCTGGTAGATAGACGCGATCCGCATCTCCAAGTCGACGCCGCTCTCGACCGCGCCGAGCACGTCGTCGCTCGCACCGAAGACGCCCTTGAACAGGTTGAACTTCTGGTCAAGCAGCTCGAACACGCGCTTGTCGGCCTCGTTCTTCCGGTTGAGGAAGTTCACGACGAGGACGTCGGTCTTCTGCCCGTAGCGGTGGCACCGGCCGATGCGCTGCTCGATGCGCTGCGGGTTCCAAGGCAGGTCGTAGTTGATGACGATGGAGCAGAACTGGAGGTTCACGCCCTCGGCGGCCGACTCGGTGGCCAGCAGCAGCGTGCCGCGCTCACGGAACTCATCGACGATGGCCGCCTTCATGTCGGCGCTCTTCGAGCCCGACGACACGTCTTCCCAGCGGTGCGCGTTGCGCGCCTTCCACTCGGCGTAGATGCGCTTGGAAGTCTCGTCGTTGTTCGAGCCGTTCATCAGCACGATCTGGCCGGCGTAGCCGCTGTCTGAGAGCAGCTTGAAGAGGTGCTCCTGCGTCTTCACCGACTCGGTGAAGAGGACGGCTTTCTTCGCGGCACCCTTCTCCTGCGCGAGCCTGAACGCGGTCGGCAGCACCTCGACGAGCTTCGTCGCCTTCGAGTCGCGCTCGACCGATTGCGCGAGCTGCACGAACCGCTGGAGGTCGGCGAGCTCGCCCTTCGCCTCCGGGCTCACCTCGGGAGCGGCAGGCTCGGGTGTCGCGGCGCTCTCGTCGCCGGTCCACTCCTCATCGATCTCGGCCAACGACTCGAAGTCCTGCGCGAGCGACTCCTCAACGGGTAGCGGGAGTTTCTGCTGGTCCGAGAGCCGCTCGACGAATTTCGCGAGCGTCGCGCCAATGGCGGCGGACGACGACGCGAGCAGCTTGCGCATGATGAGCGTAATCAGCTTGCGGCGAGCGTTTGGGAGGGCGACGAGCACCTCGCGCTGCAGGTAGGCCGAGACCTCTTCGTAGAGCTGCTCCTCTGCCTTCGACGGGATGAAGTCGGCGGTGTGTGTGAAGCGGTTGGTGAAGGGGATGTACTCGAGTACCTGCCTGCGCAGCGTGCGCTTGCAGACGTGCAGGAGCCGCTCGCGGAGATCGGCATCGCGCTTCTCGATGTTCTCGGTCGCGAGAAACTGCGCCTGAAACGCCTCCTGGCTGCCGAACAGCTCCGTGTCGAGGATGCCCACGAGGCCGTAGAGCTCGAGCAGAGAGTTCTGGAGCGGCGTTGCGGTGAGCAGCATCTTCCGCGCGGGCCGGATCGCGTCGACGATGCCCACGGCGGTCTTGGTGTCCTTGTAGATGCTGCGGAGGCGGTGCGCCTCGTCGACGACCACGAGGTCCCAGTTCACTCGGCGGACGAGATCACGCTTGGCGAAGACGAACTGGTACGAGGCGATGACGATCTTGTCGTCGACCTCGAACGGGTTGGTGATGCCCTTCTTGGCGAGGGCGTTCGCCGCGCGCGCTTCGAGGATGAGCGAGGGCAGGAAGAACTTGTCCTCGAGCTCGACCTGCCACTGCTTGCGCAAGGTCGCAGGAACGATGAGCAGGATGCGGCGTCGGCGCTCAGCCCACTTCTGCGCGAGGATCAGCGAGGCCTCGATGGTCTTGCCGAGGCCGACCTCGTCCGCGAGCAGCACTCCCTTCGAGTAGGGCGAGCGCAGGGCGAACAGCGCGGCGTCTACCTGGTGCGGGTTGAGGTCCACGCGCGCGTTGCCGATCGATCGCGAGATGGCGTCCACGCCGTCGTGGCGCGCGAGGCGAAGGCTGTGCGCCCAGTACTTGGCGTGGAAAAGGGTCGTCACGGTCGATTCGGTTGGTGCACGTCGGTGGGCGGCGGATGCCGACCAGGGCTCGGCAAGCGGCTGAGCTTACACTCGGTCCGCCGGCATGCCGGCTCTCCTCGCGACCGTGATCTGTCGGTGCGTGCCGATGATTGGTCCAACCATGAACGAAGGGGAGGGGCAGCCCCGCTGGCCGCGACGCTACTGCGCGTCGCTGGTCATCTCAGGAACAGTCTCCTTGGTGGTCCGCGGGGATGGTCAGCGGCACGTCGCGCAGGAGGTCCGAGGCTCGCCGACGCGAACTCCGCCCACGACGGCGGCGCTCGCCGTTGCGCCGGGGGCGAGCAAGGATCGCGGCCGGCCGCTCGCGGGCAGGGACCTCGGTCTGTTCGCAGGAGAGGCCTGGCCTCTTCGGTCCTCACGAGCGGGGTTGGTTGGTGGCGAACAGGTAGCGGTGGATACGCCACGCGCCGTCCTCGCGGCGAAACACGAACAGCTCGTTGTTGCCCTCGGTGACCTCGAGGTCGGCGGCGAGGATGCGGGTGCGGCCGGCGGAGCTGGTGCGCGCCCAGGCCCAGTCGCCGGCCTGGGTGAGGTCGTGGAGCTCGAAGCGAAGGTCGAGCTTGATGGTCGCGAAGACGGCCTGGTAGCCGGCGCGGACGGCGTCGCGGCCGACGAGGGCGGGCGCGTGCTGGGGCATGAACACCGGCTCGCGACCGTAGAGGCCGAGGATGGCCTCCAGGTCGTTGGCGTTGAGGGCGGCCTCATACGCCTGGATCACGGCGCGGAGGGCGGCGGCGGCTTGCGGGTCGGGCTGGGGGCCGGTGTCGGCGTTGGCGGTGGTCGAGGCGGGTTGGGGGCGGGCGCCGCACCCCGAGGTGAGGAGCCACCCGCCGAGCCAGGCGGCCGCGAGGGTGGCGCGAAGGGCCGGGCGAGCGTTCATGTGGAGGCTCACGGGCGGGGTTGATTGGTGGCGAACAGGTAGCGGTGGATGCGCCACTCGCCGCCCTCGCGGCGAAACACGAACAGCTCGTTGTTGCCCTCGGTGACCTCGAGGTCGGCGGCGAGGATGCGGGTGCGGCCGGCGGAGCTGGTGCGCGCCCAGGCCCAGTCGCCGGTCTCGACGAGCTCGTGGATGGTGAACGCGATGTGCAGCTTGAGGGTGTCGAACACCTGCTGATACCCGGCGCGCACGGCGTCACGGCCGACGAGGGCGGGCGCGTGCTGGGGCATGAAGACCGGCTCGCTGCCGTACAGGGCGAGGATGGCCTCGAGGTGGTTCGCGTTGAGCGCGGTCTCGTAGCTCTTGATCAGGTCGGGGATGGTCATGGCGCTGCTCCTTGGGCCGGCGGCGGGGCCGCGGGTGCGCCAACAGTGAGCCTTCCGCAGATGGCGTGGCAGAGCGCGATGTGGCAAGATGCCTTCCAGAAATGGAAGGAGCCTCGTGGACCTGAGGGCGGCCCAGCTCTTCGTGGCGGTGGTCCGAGCGGGGAGCCTCTCGGCCGCGGCGGCCAAGACGCGGGTCCCGCTCGCGACCCTGAGCCGCAACGTGCGTCAGCTCGAAGAGGCGCTCGGCGTGCAGCTCCTCGAGCGCAGCGCGCGCGGCACGAAGCTCACCGATGCTGGCATGCAACTGTACGAGCACGCGGGCCGCGGCATCGACGCCCTGCAGGAGGGCGAGCTGGCGGTGACGAGCCATCGCCACGTGCTCAAGGGGCGGCTCCGGTTGTCGCTGCCGCCGTCCTTCGAGCCGTGGTGGGAGCTGGTCGCCGCCTTTCAGCGCGAGCACCCCGACATCCAGGTGGTGGTCCACACCACCGAGCGCGCCGTCGACCTGAGCCTGGAGGGCATCGACGTCGCGCTTCGGGTCGGGCCGGTGGTGCACGAGAGCCTGGTGGCCAAGCGGCTCTTGCGGTACCGCCACGTCCTGGTCGCGAGCCCGGCGCTGATCGAGCGCTTCGGCCTGCCCACCAGCCCCGACGCGCTGCTGCGGCTACCGGCCGGCATCTGGGTGCGCGACGCCAGCGCGCATCGCCTGTGGCGCCTCGGCGAGCGAACGATCGAACCGCGGCCGGTCCTGGCGGTGAACGACTACCTGCACCTGCGCTGGCGGGCGCTCCACGGCGACCTCGTCACCGAGCTGCCGCCGTTCCTCGCGGCCGAGGCGCTGCGCGACGGGCGCCTGGTGGCGCTCTTGCCGGACCACCCGTTTCCCGAGCAGCAGGTGAGCTTGCTCTATCAGCGGCAGCCGCAGTCGTCGCGCGTTGTTCGTGCGTATCTCGACTACTGCCATCGAGTGGTCGGGCGCTACCTCGGGGAGGAGTGAGGGCGCGGAGGCGTGTGCGGCGAGGCGAGACCGAGACCGAGGCCGAGACCGAGGCCGAGGCGAGACCGAGACCGAGACCGAGGCCGAGGCCGAGGCCGAGGCCGAGATGGAGACCGAGACCGAGACCGAGAGCGAGGCCGAGACCGAGACCGAGAGCGAGGCCGAGACCGCGCGCTGGCCATGCGGAGCCGCGGGCGATATACGTAACTGGCTCCGCGCGTGCGGACGAGGTGCCCATGACGGTCAAGAAGCTCACTCGGGTCGGCGAGGGTGTGGGTATCGAGCTCGAGCGCTCTACGCTCGAGCGCCTCGGTATCACCGAGGACACGCCGCTCGAGGTCACGACGGATGGGGAGTCGCTGATCGTGCGACCGATGACGCGCGCGCCGCTCATGGACCGCGCCCTGGCGGCGGCCGACCGGCTGATGGACGCGCACGCGGAGACCTACCGGAAGCTGGCGCAATGAGCCAGATGCCCGCCGAGATCGAGTTCCTCACGGTGGATGTCGTGCTCGCGCTGCACCAGCGCCAGCTCGAGCGCTTTGGTGGTGGCGACGGGCTGCGCGACCGCGGCTTGCTGGAGTCCGCGGTGGCCCAGCCGGAGGCGTCGTTCGGCGGCACGTACGCGAACGACGGTCTGTTCGCGATGGCGGCCGCGTACCTGTTCTACCTGGTGTCGAACCATCCCTTCGTCGATGGCAACAAGCGGGCCGGGTTGCTGTCGGGGCAGGTCTTCCTCGCGGTGAACGGCGTGACGCTCGAGCACGACTCCGACGCCTTCTACGCGCTGACGATGGGCGTCGCGGAGGGGCGCCTCGACAAGCTGGCGGTCGCGGCCGAGCTCGAGCGCATCGCGACGTCCCGGCGGAACCCGTAGAGCAACAGGTGAGCTTGCTCTACCAGCGGCAGCCGCAGTCGTCGCGCGTCGTTCGTGCCTATCTCGACGACTGCCATCGAGTGATCGGTCGATACCTCGGGGAGGAGTGAGGTCGCCGTGGCGAGCGAAGATCTGTTGCTGGTCGAGGACGCGGTGTGGGTGCTGGCCATGCCGACGGGCAAGGCGGTCTACGACTTCCCCTTCGATCGTCTGCTCGCCTGTCGTCGACCGTTTCAGCCCCCCGCGAGCCTGACCGCGGTCGCGCGAGTGGGGGCGATCCCGGACTACGATGAGTACTACCGGCGCTGGGCCGAGCAGGGGGTTCGGCTCATCCACACCCCCGACGAGCACCGCCGAGCCTCGGAGCTGCCGCGCTGGTATCCGTGCCTGGAAGGGCTGACGCCCAAGAGCCTCTGGTTCTCGCAGCCGCCCAGCGCCGCGCTGATCGAGCGGGAGCTCGGGTGGCCGATCTTCATGAAGGGCGGCCGTCAGACGAGTCGCCACAAGAAGAGCCTGGCCATCATCGACGGGGCCGAGGCGTACGCGCGCGCGCTCGAGGCGTACGCACGCGACCCGATCCTGTGCTGGCAGGACCTCGTGTGCCGTCGTTTCGTGCCGCTGCGGCCAGTCGAGGAGGCCGCGGTCGCCGATCGGATTCCCAGCTCGTTCGAGTTCAGGACCTTCTGGTGGCACGGCGAGCTGGTCGGGTTTGGGCGGTACTGGTGGGAGGGCAGGGCCTACGAAGCGACCAGTGCCGAGCGACAGGCCGCGCTCGCGCTGGCCGCCGAGGCGGCGCGTCGGGTGAACGTTCCGTTTCTGGTGGTCGACCTCGCTCAGGACGTCACCGGCACCTGGCTCGTCGTCGAGTGCAACGACGGTCAGGAGAGCGGCTACGCCGGCGTCTCGGCCATCGGCCTCTGGCAGGCGATCGTCGAGCTCTCGAAGTGACGCGCGGCCAGCCCGGTGGAAGGTGATCACCAGGGCTCGTTGACGCGTTGCTCGGGGCAGGGCTCAACACCCGGGCGGTGAAGAGGGACGACCCTGGTCTTGCGCCCGTGCTCGGAGGATAGTGGTGGCGATGAGCGCGACGGAGGCCGCATACCAGGAGCAGCCAGGGCGCCACGCCGCGATCGCGGCCGTGTGGGCCAGCGCGGCCGCGGCCCCGGGGGCCACGCTCGTCGCGGCCGATGGTTGCTTCGACCTCATCGTGCGAGCGAGGCGCTGCGGACCGACGACGGCGTTCGTGTACACGCCGGCGGCCCGGGCTCACCACGCGCTGGTGGAGGTCGGTGACCGTCACGTCGGCGTGCGTCTCCGGCCCGGATTTGGCGCGGCCCTGGTGGAACGTCCCGACCTCGTGCGAGCTGCCGAGCGACTCTCGGTGGAGTCTCCCCAGGACCTCGAGGAGCTGGTGGCCAATGCCGTCGAGGCCCACCCGAGGCAGCCGGGCGTCGTCGCGGACTTCGTCCTAGAGGCGCGCGCCTCGACGGGCGCGATGCGGCTGACGGGAATATCGGCCGCGCGCGAACGGGAGCTCCAGCGGGCGTGCCGCCGGTGGCTCGGCCTCAGCCCGAAGGCGTTTCTCCGGATCGAGCGGGTGTGGGCTGCGCGCGAGGCGATTCGCGGGGGAGGACCGCTGGCCATGATCGCGGCCGAGCTCGGCTACGCCGACCAGGCCCACCTGGCGCGGGAAGTTCGGGAGCTGCTCGGCGTGACGCCTCGAGCGCTGCGCCCGGTCGGAATTCTTCAAGACCTGACCGCGCCTAGCCGGTAGTCCATCGGGACGCGAGCTTCCCGATGGAGTCCCCCATGAACGCGACGAACACGAAGCAGTCCCCGACGCTTGGATACGTGATCATCTACGTCCCTGACGTCCCCCGCGCGATGGCCTTCTACGAGCGCGCCTTCGGCCTCGCGCAACGCTTCCTCCACGAGTCCGGCACGTACGGCGAGATGGAGACCGGCGCGACCGCGCTGGCGTTCGCGGACGAGGTAGCGACGACGAGCCAAGGCTGGTTCGAGCCGAACCGGGGTGCTTCGAAGGCGGCGGGCGCGGAGGTGGCGTTCGTCGTCGACGACGTGCAGGCGGCCTTCGCGCAGGCGATCGCGAATGGTGCGACAGCGGTGCTCGCGCCGGTCGGCAAGCCCTGGGGACAGACGATCTCCTACGTGCGGGACCTCAACGGGTTCCTCGTCGAGATCTGCTCGGCGGTAGAGCACTGACCGCGGCGTGGACCGGAACCCGTCGCTCCCGGGAGCGCTCCGCCCGGCGTCATCGCCGCGGGGCCGGGCGGCGTCGGCGCGGGAGCGCGAAGGGCGTCGGGTGCGAGGGGAACATCAGGCGCAGCGTGGCGGCGAGTTGCGCCAGGACGTAGTCGGCGAGGGTGCCGCGCGGCTCGGTGGTCCACTGGGTGGCGGCGCCGGCGATGACGGCGTGGAGGAGCGGGGCGGCGCCGGCGGGGGCGTCGCCGGGCAGGCGTCGATCGAGCTCGGCGATAACGGCGCGGGTCCGCTGGCGGGCGAGAGCGCGGAGCTCGGGCACCTGGAGCTCGTACCAGGTGATGAGGAAGTTCACCGAGAAGTCGTACCGGGTGTTCATGCTCCGGAGGAGCGACTGCAGGAAGGTCCATAGGCCCTGCGGTCCCGGGCCGATGGGGATGGCGTCGAGATGGACCCGCGCCTGCGCGATGCTGCGCCTCATCATCCGCACGAGGAGGGTGTCGCGGTTGGTGAAGCGCTGGATCAGCGCCGCGCGCGACAGGCCCACGGCGGCCGCGACGTCGCTGAGGGTGAAGGCCAGAGGGCCGCGATCCCGCAGCACGGCGACAGCAGCGTCGAGGATCTCGTCGTCGGAGCGGAGCTTGGGGCGGGGCATTGGCGGTCGGCTTCGGTGGGGCGGTGTGGGCCGCGGCCCGCGTTCACCCGCGTCGGCGGTTCACGCTGGGGTCGCGAGCTGCGCCTGGGCGGCGGCGAGGTGGGTCGCGTCCCCCGACTCGAGGCCGAAGAGCGCATAGGTCACCGGCCACGCGGCCAGGCGCTCGGCGGTGTGGTCGGCGATCCGCGGCCAGCGCCGGCCGCCCGCGGCCGCGTAGGCATCGAGGAGCTTGGTCAGCCCGACCTCGCCGAAGACCATGAGGTGGGAGGTCAGATCGATCGAAGGATCGTCCACGCGGGCCTCGCTCCAGTCGATCATGCCGGTGACGCGCTCGGCGCGATCGACGAGCACGTGGCCGACGTACAGATCGCCGTGGACGACCGCGCAGAAGTCCGGCCACGACGCGTCGTCGTCGAGCCAGCGCTGCCACCGGGCGAGGCGCTGCTCGTGCACGGCGAGCTCGCGGCGGACCCGGTCGAGGTCGTCTGCCACCTGCTGGCGAGCCTGCGCGGGTGTGCGGACCCGCATGCCGGCGTCGATCGCCGCGTCGACCGGCACGGTGTGGAGGGCGGCGATCGCGGCGGCCAGACTGTCCGCGAAGATCGCCGAGTCCTGCGGCACCGCCCACTCCGGCGTCGTGGTGCCCGGCTGGACCGAGATCGCGGTCGGGTCCTCGAGCATGGGATAGGCGATCAGCTCGGGGCTGGCGATGCGCCAGTCCGGCACGGCGAAGGGCAGGCGCGACCGCAGCATGGCGAGCGCCCGCGCCTCGCGCTCGATCTTGGCGCTGACGTCGGCGCGCCGCGGGATGCGCAGCACCCAGCGGGGCCCATCGTCGACCGCGGCGATCACGATCCGGTAGTCGAGGCCGAGCTCGTTGATGGACAACGGGCCGGTGAGCCGGAGCCCGTGGCGGGCGGCGAGGGCGTGGAGGTCGGCGGCGTCGGCGTCGGTGGGGACCATAGGGGCCTCGCGGTCGTGGCTCAACGAAAATAACCGACGCGTGGGTTATAAACAAGAGGGACCGGAGGGGCGGGGCGCGGCGGCGAGGGCGCCGCTCGACGGCGAGGTCGTGGGCGATCGGGGAGCTACGCGCCACCGAGCTCGGTGCCGACCCGGAGTCGATCGAGGTAGCCCCGGTACACGAAGGAGCGGTCGCGCTTCTTGCCGGTGGTCTCGACGAGAACGCCGGCCGCGACGAGCAGCTCGATCGCCCGGCCCGCGGTGGGCTTGGTGGTCGCCACGAGCTTCATCACCGACGCGACGGTGACGATCGGCTGGCGCGGCAAGAACTCGAAGAGCCGCAGCGCGACGACCGACATCCCCGCGTGGGCGAGCACCCGCGTGCGATCTGCGGCGACCAGCGCGAACAGCTCTCGCGCGGAGGCGACCGCCTCGTCGGCGATCGTCGCGACGCCGTCGAGGAAGAAGTCGAGCCAGCCCTCCCAGTCGCCGTCGCTGCGGACGGCGTTGAGCCGGCGGTAGTAGTCCTCACGATGCCGCTTGAAGAACAGGCTCAGGTAGAGGAGCGGCTTGGTCAAGAGCTTCCAGTGCTCGAGGAATAGCGTCACGAGCAAGCGGCCGATGCGACCGTTGCCGTCGAGGTAAGGGTGGATGGTCTCGAACTGCACGTGCAGGAGCGCCGCACGCACGAGCGGTGGTAGGGCGTCGTCTGCGTGGAGGTACTTCTCGAACGCGCCGAGCACCTCGCCGAGCGCGTGCGGAGGTGGTGGCACGTACGCGGCGTTGCCGGGGCGACTCCCGCCGATCCAGTTCAGGCTGCGACGCACCTCGCTGGGAAGCTTCTCGGCGCCACGCACGCCGCGCATCAGTCGGGCGTGGGTCTCGTTCAGGAGTCGCATCGACAGGGGCAAGCCCCGCGGATCCGCGAGCTGCGCACGCGCGTGGGCGAGCGCGTCGAGGTAGTTGCACACCTCCTCGACGTCGGCGCTGGGCGCAGCCCGCGGCTCGGCACTGTCCTGGGCCTCGAACGTGAGCAGGTCGACGAGGGTCGCCTGCGTGCCCTCGATCTGCGACGACACCACGGCCTCCTTGCGCACGAACGCGTAGATGAACCAGTCGAGCGACGGCACCATCTCCCCGGCCAGCTCGAGGCGAACCAGGGCTTGCTCAGCGGTACGGAGGCGGGCGGTGACGGCGGTGTCGACGACGAGCGGCGGCGGCGCCGCCGGCGGCAGGGCGTGCGGGAGGAAGGCCGCGACCTGCTCCCCGCCCACGGTGGTCCGCTCGTATCGTCCGGTGGTTCGCTTCGGCATCGTCCGGGTAGGGGGGAACGCCCGCTTGACCGGGTCCGAGGGCTGGTAAGGCCGACGTTACGAGGGTGGCGAGCTAGGAACGAGTGCTTTACTAGCTGGGGGCGCTAGTCAAGGCACCGTTACTAGCGAGCGCAGGGCCGGGGGCAGCCGGCAGCATCGACGGAGCAAGGTCAGTTGGTTACACGGCCGGACGGCCACTGCCCGAGACCGAGACCGAGGCGGAGACCGAGACCGAGGCCGAGACCGAGACCGAGACCGAGGCGGAGGCCGGAGACCGAGACCGAGACCGAGGCCGAGACCGAGACCGAGACCGAGACGGAGACCGAGGCCGAGACGGAGACCGAGACCGAGGCGGAGGCCGAGGCCGAGCGCTAGTCCAGGTTGGGGTGGCGCCCCGGGTGGTCGTGGCGGCGGTGGGCGCCGGGGGCGGTGCCGACGTGGCGGTGGAAGGCGCGACGAAACGCGGCCGGATCGGCGTAGCCGACGCGGGCGGCGATCTCGTCGATGGACAGCCGCGTGGTCTCGAGCAGGTGGGCGGCGTGGGCGACGCGGAGGCGCTGAACGAAGCGCTGCGGCGTGAGGCCGAGGCCGAGCTCGACCCGGCGCGCGAGGGTGCGCGGCGACACGCCCACCGCCCGGCCCAGGTCGGCGAGGGTAACCTGGCGCGTGAGGTTGGCGGTGATGAAGGCCTCGAGAGCGCCGAGCAAGGGGTCGAGGCTCTGCAGGTGGGCGAGGACCATGTACTGCGACTGCGATGGTCGCGCGTCGAGGACGAGGTAGCGCGCGACCAGGTCGGCCAGCGCGGGGCCAGCGACCCGGGCCACGACCGCGAGCATCAGGTCGGCGTGGGCGAAGGCCGAGCCGGCGGTGAGGACGCCGCCGCCGTCGACGACCATGCGGTCGGCGCGCAGGGTCACGGCGGGATGACGGCGGGCGAAGGACGGCAGGAGCCACCAGGTGGTGGTCGCGGTCCGGCGCTCGAGGAGCCCGGCGGCCGCGACCAGAAAGGTCGCCGAGCACGAGGCCGCGACCACCGCGCCGCGGCCGGCCGCACGCGGCAGCGCGGCGACGACGCGGCGGACCTCGGGGCGCGCGAGCAGGCGCTCGATGGCTTCATCGCGGGTCGCGAAGATGCCGGGCAGCACCAGCACGTCGTTGCGCTTGAGGGTGCGCAGGTCGAAGGCGCCCTCGACCGCGATGGCCCGGCCCTGGACCGACCGCACCGGTCGACCGTCGGGGGATACCACGCGCTGGGTCAGGGTCCGCGCACCAAGCCCGCGGCCGGCCCGGCCGGCGCGCGCCAGACGGGCCGCGGTGTCGATGACGTCGAGGCCGAGCCCCAGGGCGCCCTCCATCACGCCGTCGACGACGAGGTGGACGATCATGCTGGCAAGCGTAGACCGAAACGTGTCGGTACTGCCAATCGAGGCTGGCCGGTGTCCGGCACGGTGGGCCGGGCGGCGGCGTGGGTGCGCGAAGGAGGCGGGAGGCCCGAACCGTCGCCGGGGCGTCCGCGCAGGCCTCGCTCCGGTCGATCATGCCCGGGACGCGCTCGGCGCGATCGGCTGACTCGCAGCATCGGCCACGCGAGGTGGCGTCGACACTCGTTCAGGTGGTCTGCCTGCCAGGGTAGATCCATCGCGCCAGCCAGCGCGTGAGGCGTGGCATGATCAGGTACGTCAAGAGCACGACCTCGAGGACGATCGTGAGCAGCAGGCGCACGGGCTGCGGGGCGGCGGCGAGGGTCAGGCCGACGAGCTGGCCGATCGAGAGCACGAGGGCGTAGACGACCGCGATCATCACGAGGGCCATGCGCCACCGCGACGGCTGGGGAACCACGGTTCCGGCCGGGGGCGTGAACCACAGCTCGAGGCCGGTCAGGCGGCTCCACACCGCGTCGGCCTCGACCAGGTCGGTTACGTCCACGAGGGCGCGGCGGCGGAGGTCACTGGCCTCGAAGGCTCGCAGATGCTCGACGCTGTCGAAGCGGAAGACGCTCGTGTAGACCGGGGGCTCCTCGGCGGGCCCGCGCTGCACCCGGGCGCCGAGAAACCCGGGGAGGTGCCTCGCGCCGTCGATGAGGCGCTCGAGCCAGGCCTCGTACGCCTGCTCCGAGCCGGGTCGCACACGTCGTGACACGACGACGGTGACGGGGTCTGGAGCCGGAACGGGGGGCGGGGGAGCGGTCGTCATGGCGTCACCAGTCGGTCGGGCGCGTGGGTCCGCGCGCCCAGCACCATTGCGTCGATCGAGCAGGCAGACAACGCGATCGAAGTGAAGGAACCGTTGCACGCGCTGCAAGCCTGAGATCGCCCTCGGCGCGGGTTCCCACTACACTTAGGGGATGACGCCTCCAGGTTGGTCAGGCTGCGCTCGCCGAGGCCGGCGCTGGTGGCTCGCCGCGGTCGTCGCGGTGCTCGTGGGCTGCGATGGCGCCGAGGTCCCGGCCGGCGACGACGCCGGCCCATCCGATGCGGACGCCGCCGGAGCGGTGCCGGTGGTCCGCCGCACCGCGACCTACCCGGTGCTGTCCTCGACCCACGTTTACGGTCAGGGGATGCGGCACAGCGCGTGGGGCGGCGGCACGACCAGCCCGATCGATCTACAGCTCGACCTGTTCGAGCCCCAAGGCGCGCCGGCCGGACGACCGGCGCTCGTCATCATCCACGGCGGAGGCTTCTCGGGCGGCTCGCGCACGCAAGCCGAGCTGCGCTCCTTCGCGGAGTACTTCACCGCGCGCGGCTGGGTGTGTATCTCGATCGACTACCGGCTGACGGGGGACCGCGGCACGCTCCCGGCCCGGTGGGTGCAGTATCTCGAGGATCAGGTGCCCCCGTCGAGCCAGGGGCAGGCCGCCGCGCTCTACCCCGCGGCGCGGGACGCCAAGGCCGCGGTGCGCTGGC
The DNA here is from genome assembly GCA_018057825.1 of Kofleriaceae bacterium. Taxonomy (GTDB): domain Bacteria; phylum Myxococcota_A; class Polyangia; order Haliangiales; family Haliangiaceae; genus UBA2376. Next base: position 46,369 of record JAGPCY010000022.1, read on the forward strand.
TCTACGCCAACGCGTCGACCTACCAGCTCAACACCGACTACGTGACGGCGATGGGCGGCTCGGCCGGTTCCTACCTGGCGATCGTCCTCGGCGTGACCGATCCGCAGGACTTTCGCGATGAGGTGTCGGCGAGCGAAGACCCGACCCTGGCCAGCACCCACCTCGATCAACCCGCGCGGGTGCGGACGGTCATCGATCACTGGGGCGGTCTCGAGCACCTGCGGATCCTCGAGGCCCTGGATGGTCGGTCGCGCTTCGACGATGGCGACGCCCCGGTGAGCATCGTGCACGGCACCGCCGACGCGACGGTGCCTTTCACCGAGGCCGAGGCGCTGCGGGCGGCGTATGTCGCGACCGGCGTCGCCTACGCCTTCCATCCGCTGGAGGGCGTCGGCCACGGCGCGTGGACTGCCACGGTCGGAGGCGCGACGCTCGAGGAGCTGGCGATCGCCTTCGTGATCGAGCAGCAGGCTCTGCTGGTCTCCGAATAGGCGAGCTCGGGGGCGGGACGTCGACCGGGATCGTGGGGGGGCGGGCCGAGGTCACGGGGGCGCCGTCGCCGGAGACCACGCGCACCGCGCGGCGCGCGCGCCGAGGGGGGGCGACGGCGAGGTGGAAGATCACGATGGCAAGATTAGACCGAAACGTGGCAAGGCGGCCACTCGCGGCGATCGCTCGCCTCGGCCATCGTCGCGCCATGCCCGACGAGCTGGACGACTTCACCCGCCGCGCGATCGCCATCGACGGCGTCGAGCGCGCGGTCTACGTCGCGGGCGATGGGCCCGCGGTGATCGTCATGGCCGAGATGCCGGGCATCAGTCCGGACCTCCTGCGCTTCGCCCGCTGGGTGCGCGCCGCCGGCTTCACGGTCTTCCTGCCGTCCTTGTTCGGGCGCGATGGCGCCTATCCCGAGGCCGCCTCGGGCCTGGCGGTGCTGCGGCGCGCCTGCGTGGCCCAGGAGTTTCGAGCCCTCGGCGGCGGTCAGTCGAGCCCGGTGACGAGCTGGCTGCGCGGGCTCGCGCGGGTCGCCCACCGCGAGTGTGGCGGGCCCGGGGTCGGGGCGATCGGCATGTGCTTCACGGGCAACTTCGCGCTCAGCATGATGCTCGAGCCGGCGGTGCGCGCGCCGGTCCTGTGCCAGCCGTCGCTGCCGATGGACGATCCGGCGGGGCTCGAGATCGCGCCCGACGAGCTAGCGCAGGTGCGCGCGCGGCTCGAGGGCGAGGACCTGACGGTGCGCGCCTACCGCTTCGCCGGCGACCGCTTCTGCACGGCGCGACGCTTCGCGGCCTACGCCGAGGCCCTCGGGCCGCGCTTCGTAGCGACGGTCGTGCCAGACGCCGCCGCGCACCCGGCGCCGCCGCCATTCTTCGCGCAGGTGGTGGGCTGTCCCCACAGCGTCGTGACCGCGCACCTGATCGATCAGGCCGGGCAGCCGACGCTCGCGGCCCGCGACGAGATCCTCGCGTTCTTCGCGGCGCGGCTGCAGGCGGCGGCGTCGTGAGCGCGGGCGGCGCGGCGGCGGGCGGTGCGCGACTTCGCCGCGACGATGGCGACCCGGCCGTCCGCGCGCACGACCCGGTTCGCCTTCGATCGGGCAGAGCCCGGGCCGGCGCCCGACGAGCGGTTAGCGGTGAGCGAGAAGCGAACACTTGACGAACGGGGACGGCAAGGCCTAGAGTGGTATCGGAATAACCGATACCGCGAAGCCCATGCTGCCTCGACCCACCATCGAAGCCTTCGATCGCCATCTCGTGGGCCTTGGCCTGCGCTTCAAGGGCGTCGTCATCGGCGGCTCGGCGCTCGGGCTCATGGGGGTCATCCAGCGGCCGACGCGTGACTTCGACATCCTCGTGCCAGAGCTGCCGCCGGCCATCGCCTCTGCTGCGCGTGACTTCGCGAAGGCTCAGCGGGACGCCGGAGTCGACCTGCTCGACGACGGGTTGAACAACGGTCCGTCACAGCTCGGTGACGTCCTACCCGCCGGATGGCGCGAGCGGGTGGAGCGCATCTTTTTTGGGACAAGTCCTCCAGCTCAGCACGCTCGGCAGGCCCGACCTCCTGAAGAGCAAGCTGTTCGCGCTCTGCGACCGCGGCACCGATCTGCCGGACTGCATCGCGCTCGCGCCGACTGCGGCGGAGCTGGTCGAGTGCATCCCGTGGCTTGTGTTGCAAGACGGCAACGAGCAGTGGCCTGGTCATGTGCGCGCGACGGTCTCTGACCTCGCGCGGAGGCTCGGCCATGGCGTTTAGGCGCGCAAACTCTCCGGAGCTGACGCCCACGGCCGACGCGCTGACGGCGCGCATGGTGGGTATCGGGATGAACTTCGCCGCGCAGGGCGAAGCCGACGCCGACATCGAGAGCACCCTCGTGCACGCCTCGGTCGTCGGCATGGACGACGCGGACCTCCGCGTGCTCGCCGTTTTGACCACGTGGCTCGGCGTGCATCATGCGCACGTGAATGTGGACCGGCTGGTGCGCCTCGTCGCGGTCCAGCCGTCCGAGCGCGTCCGCGCGTACTGGGCGGCGGTCGCGAGGTGGCTCCACAGGGATCGTCGTCTCGCCCGGCTCCGCGGGGCCTATCGAGGACCGCCGATCGAGTTGCTGCCGACGGGAACCGCGTTCCAGATCCAGCGGCGCGGTGAGGATGAGCGCTTCGCCGGGTCGAACCTGCGCGTGCCACGAGGCACCCTCCGCGATCGCCGGGAGGATGTGCTTGCGCCGGAGGTGCTGGTGCGACGACACCTCGGGTACCGGAACCGCGTGCTCATGGGCCCGTCGTTTCGGGCCGATGTGTGGACCGCGCTGGAGCGCGCGCCCGACCTCTCCATCGCCGCCGTCGCGCGGAAGGCGTCGTGCTCGTTCGCCACGGCGTGGCAGACGGCGCAGGACTACCGTCTCCTCCACGTGGGCGAGGCGCAGGGAGCGCGGGGGCAAGCCGCCGAAGGTTGAGCGGCGGTCCCGCCCGGCGGCGCTGGGTAGGCGGCGCGGTCGGCCGGGTTGGTCCTTCGCGGACGGCTACTCCGCGCCCCGTCGTCGAGGGGCGGCCTTTCGAGCGACGCCGGTGCGCGCGGCGCGGCCCCTCGGTGACGGCGGTGACGGCGGTGACGGCGGTGACGGCGGTGACGGCGGTGGCGGCGGTGGTGGCGGAGACGGCGGTGGCGGCGGTGGCTCGCCAGGGGCGCTCGGCTCGGCCATCGCGATGCGACGCGCCGCTTCGGCGGCAGCGCGCACGAGGGGCGCGAGGACGTCGGCCGGACTGGCCTCGCTCTGCCAGGCCGTCGGCGCTCCGAGTTGCCGCAGCACGGCGCCGTGCGTGACCGGCTCGTCGAAGCGGAAGTGCAAGGTCGGGAGCGGCCCGCGGGGTCGCTCGTACTCACCGGGCGTCAGCTTGCCGAGGGTCACGGTCGGGACGTCGATCGTCGGGTCCACGGCCGTGGCCGTGGTCTCGGCCGTCGACGTGGCCCTGGTGACCCTCTTGGCCGTCGCCTTCGCCGCGGCCTTGGCCTTGGCCTTGCCCTTGCCGGCCGGCTTCCCTGCAGTCGCGTCGGCGCCGCCCCGCGCAGCGCGGAGGGCGTCGAGGACCTGGTCCTTGGTCCGCCCGCGCAGCTCGAAGAGCAGGAACGGATCGCGGTCGAGCGCGTCGCCGAGCACGTAGTGCGTGGCCGCGACGTGCTTGCAGGGGTCGCCCCAGTCCGGGCACGAGCAGCTCGTCCTCAGGTCAGCGCGTTGCTTGGGGAACAGGCTCACGCCGGCCGCCACGAAGACCTCGTCGATGGCCTGCGGCATCTGCCCGGCGAGCAGATCGGCCGAGAACTGCGCCTTCGTGGCCAGGCCGTCGATCGCCTGCTTCCAGGCCGTGGCGCTCAGCTCGGTGAGCTCGATCGTGATCTGGTACGGGGAGGGTCGCGAGCCCGTGACCTTGGCCTTGACCTTGCCGCCCTTGACGATCAGGTCGTGCGTGCGCCCGGCGCGTGCGTAGGTCCGCCCGCGCGCGAGCCGCCCGGCGTCACCGCCCAGGACGTCCTCGAGCGCCTCGATCCAGCGCTGGCCCCACCACGTGGTGCCGGGCTTCTCGATGCGGATGCCACGCGCCGGCGGTGGCTTCTTCGGCGCGGACCGGTACCAGCCGAAGCGGCTCACGGGCGCACCTCGCCGCGGACGCGCGCCGAGCGGGGCTTCGCGCGCGGTCTCACCGGTGGGGATACGCGTTCGTCGTCGTCCTCCTCCCCGTCCGCCACGGCGCCCTCGGACAGCGCGAAGAGGGCGCGCAGCTCGCCGCCGTCGAGCTCGGTGATCCACTGCTCGCCGGCGCCGACGACCTTCGCGGCGAGGTCGCGCTTCTGGTCGAGCAGGCGGTCGATCTTCTCCTCGACGGTGCCGGCGCAGACCAGCTTGTGGACCTGGACCGCGCGCCGCTGGCCGATGCGGTACGCGCGGTCGGTGGCCTGGTCTTCGACGGCGGGGTTCCACCAGCGGTCGAAGTGGAAGACGTGGTTGGCCGCCGTGAGATTGAGGCCCGTGCCGCCGGCCTTGATGGACAGCACGAAGATGCGTGGGCCGCGCGGCTCGTCCTGGAAGCGTCGGACCATCTCGTCGCGCGCCTTCTTTGGCGTGCCACCGTGAAGGAACACGACCTCACAGCCGAGGTTGGCGCGGAGGTGGTCGACGAGCTTGTCGCCCATCTCGCGGAACTGGGTGAACACCAGCGCCTTGTCACCCGCGGCCACGGCCTCCTCGAGCATCTCGGTCGTGCGCGCGAGCTTGCCCGACCGCCTGGGGAGCGGGCCTGTCTCACCGAGGTACTGCGCCGGATGATTGCAGATCTGCTTGGTGAACGTGAGCAGCGCGAGGACGCGCCCGCGGCGCTCGATGCCGTCCGCGGACTCGATGCGCCGCAGCTCTTCGTTGACGACCGCCTGGTAGAGGGTCGCCTGCTCGCGGGTGAGCGTGCACACGACCTTCATCTCGTGCTTCGGGGGCAGGTCCGCGATGATGGTCGGGTCGCTCTTCGTGCGGCGCAGGATGAACGGCCCGACGATCCGGCGGAGGCGCGCCGCGGCGGCGTCGTCGCCGTAGCGCTCGATGGGAAGCGCGAAGTCGCGGCGAAACGCCTCGAGGGGGCCGAGCAGGCCCGGGTTCGCGAACTCGAGGATCGACCACAGCTCGGCGAGGCGGTTCTCGACCGGCGTGCCGGTCAGCGCGAAGCGATGGGGCGCGCGCAAGGCGCGGGCGGCGCGGGCGGTCGCCGAGGACGCGTTCTTGATGTTCTGGGCTTCGTCGAGGGCGGCGACGGCCCAGTCGACTCCGGCCAACAGCTCGGCGTCGCGGCGGAGGAGGCCGTAGGTCGTGACGACCAGCGTGCCGGGCCGGTTCGGGAGGTCGGTCGCAGACCTGGCCCGCGCGGCGCCGTAGTGACGGATCACGTCGAGGGACGGCGCGAAGCGCGCGGCCTCGCGTTCCCAGTTGCCGACCACCGAGGTCGGAGCGACGAGCAACGCCGGTCGCGCGTCGCGCGGGGCCTCTTCTTGGCGCCGCAGGAGGAACGCGAGGAACTGCATCGTCTTGCCGAGGCCCATGTCGTCGGCGAGGCACGCGCCGAGACCCAGCGCGCCCATGGTGACGAGCCAGTTGAGCCCGCGCTCCTGATAGGGGCGAAGCGTCGCCAGGAGGGAACGAGGTGCGGCGAGCTCCTTGGCGCCTCCGGTTCGCAGGCGCTCCACCAGCTCGGCCACGACGCCCGAGGCGGTGACGGCGATCGCCAGCCCGTCCTGCCGCACCTCGCCCGCGAGCACGGCCTGGAGGGCCTCGCGCGCCGTCAGCTTCGACGACCCAGCGGCCAGGCGGTACTGGATGTCGCCCAGGTCGCGCGGATCGATCGCGACCCACGCGCCGCGAAACTGGACGAGCGGCGCCTTGTGCTTGGCGAGGGCGGCAAGTTCGATGGGCGTCAGGGGCTCGTCGCCGATGATCGCCTCCCAGTCGACGGCGAGGAGGTCGCCGAGCGAGAGCCCGGCCGCGCCGGTGACCACTCCGGCGACCTTGGTGCTGGGGCCACCGACCCGCATGCGGAGCCGGAGCCGCCGCTGGCCGGCGGCCGTGAGCTCGCCGGGCACGATGACGCCGAAGCCGGCCTCGGCCAGCGCGGCCGCGCCGTCGCCGAGGAACCTCCACGCCGCGGCCGGATCGAGCTCGACCGCCTCGGGGCGGGCTTCCTCGAGGGAGCCGGCCAGCGCGGGGAAGAGCCGCGCGGCCCGCCCGAGCGCCTCGATCAGAGACTCCTGCGGATCGCGAAACGCGCGCCCGAGCTTCTCGAGGCTGCGTCCCTGCGTCTTCCAGACGTCGGCGGCCGGGACCAGCAGGCTGGGATCGTCGGGGGATTGCAGGAGGAAGCGCAGCACGAACGGCGCGCCGTCGTCGGCGGGCAGCTCGAGACGAAAGCACGCGCGGAGGCGGTCCCGGGCGCCGAGGGCGGGCTCGCTCCAGCGCGCCAGCTCGTCGACGACGGAGCGCTCCGCGAACCCGTCGGTCTCGAAGCTGCGCTGATCGCCGCCGAGCGCCGAGCGCCAGCGCGTCGCCCAGGGATCGGCGTGCGCCGCGCGCGCCGCCCGCGGTCGTGGGGCGCGGCCTGGGCCAGGCGAGCCGCCCGGCGATGGTCCGCCCGCGGCGGTCCGCACCAGCGCGTCGACGACGGCGTCGAGGTACGCGCGCACGAGCGCGTCTGGCGCCCACACCGCGCCCGAGCGATCGCCGGCGGCGGGGACCGCGTGGGCCGCCGGGGGCATACTGGCGGCGATCGCCGCGACCTTCGCCGCGTCCTCGCTCCCGGCGAGAGCTGCGGCCCAGCGCGCCTCGATGCGTCCGCCACGTCGCGAGATCGTCGGCACCACGCGCTCGCGAGCGACCAGCTCCATCGCGAGCTTGCTGGCCAGGACCCACGTCGCCACCGACGGCGGCAGGCTCTCGACGTCGGCGGCCGGCACGATCGCGAGCGTGGCCATGGTCTCGAGCAGCGGGAGCTTGACGCCGGTCGTATCGCGGACACCGTCGGCGGAGACGAGGGTCGCAGACCAGGGCTCGCCGGCCTGGCCGAGCGTCGGTACGGCGCGCGGCGCCGGTTCGCTGCCCCAGAGGAAGAGCGACTCGACGTCGGGTAGGTACACGAGCGGCATCGACGGTCGTTACATGCCACAAGCCGTGAGGTCGAAGTGGCGGACAGGCGCGGTCCAGGTCACGAGATCACCCTCGATCCCGGTGGTCCCGGTGGTACGTCCCGCGACCGCGGGCCTAAAGGGCCCGCGAAAGAACAACTCAGCCGATCTCGCGGCCGATCCATCCCGGCTGGCGGCGTTGCTCGTCGGTTTCACACCGAGAGTGTGCGCCGCTCCTCGCGCCTTGCCATCCGGGCGCCTCGACCGCGATCTTCGACCGACTTGTTCATTCGTGGGCCCTAGGCGACGGCGCTGCCGAGCTGGGCGTTCGGTGCGCGGGCCGCGACCCGCGGGGCCTGGTCGCGCAGCGTCTTGGTCCAGAGCTGTTCCCAGAAGGCCTGATCGTAGGTCGGGTGGGTCATGGCGCGAGGCTCGGAGGGCCAGGCGGTGAGCATGCCGCGATCTAGGATGCGTTCAAGCCTGGCCTACGGCGACATGATCGCGAAGGCGCCGCCCTGGTCGTCCTCGCAGGCGGTGGCCCGACGGCCGTCGGGCAGGGTCGTGATGTCCAGCACCGCGCCACCGCGGGCGCGGATGCGCGCGACCGTGTGGTCGAGGTCGGTCGCGCGAAAATAGAACAGCCATTGCGGGTGGAGGTGGGGGCGGCCGGTGGTGTCGCCGATCGAGCCGACCGGCGGGCCGTCGGCCCAGGCGAACGTGGTGAACACGCCGTGAGGCGGGAGCTCGCGCTGGCCGTGGAGCGTCATCGCCGAGAGCGCGCCGTAGTCGGCCTGGGCCCGCGCGGGATCGGGGGTGAAGAGCTGCTGCCAGACGACGTCGCGGCGCGACGGCGGGCGCGGGGGCGTGAGCGCCAGGATCGCGCCACCGGGGTCGCGCAGGAGGGCGCCACCGCCGAGCGGGATCGCGCCGCGGGCGACGAAGGCGGCGGTCGTGGTCGCGACGTCGGCGGTGGCCAGGTGTCCGAGCCAGTGGGGGCGGGCGCCGCGGGCGTGGGCGGCGGCTGGCAAGACCGCCACGTCGGGGACCCCGTCGTCGAGGAGATCGCCGTAGAATCCTCGCGCGCGGTCGAGGTCGAGGGTCCGCAAGGTCCAGTGGACGAAGCCGTGGGTCATGACGCCGACGGTAGCGCTCGGCGCCTGGTGCGACTCGACCGGAATTGCTATCACCGGCGGGTGTCTGGTCTGGTGCGCGCCCTGGCGTTCATCGAGGATCACCTCGAGGACGACCTCGATGGGGCGACCCTCTCCGCGGTCGCGGGGCTGTCGCGCTTCCACTTCCACCGCGCGTTCGCCCAGGCCTTCGGGCTCGGGGTCCGCGCCTACGTCGAGCTGGTCCGCCTCCAGCGGGCGGCGTTTCGCCTGGCGTTCCAACCCGACGAGCCGATCGTCGCCATCGCCCTGGCCAGCGGCTTCGCCAGCCACGAGGCGTTCGGGCGGGCGTGGAAGCGCCTGGTCGGGCAGACCCCCTCGGCGTTCCGGCGCGCCCCTGACTGGCGGACCTGGACCGAGCGCGTCCGCCCCCTCGCCGAGGTGCGCCACCGCCACCTCCCGCCGCGGCTCGGGCCGGCCGACGTCGAGGTGGTCCACCGGCCGGCGCTCCGGGTGATCGGCCTGCATCATTGCCCCGAGCGCGGCCCGTGGTTGGCCGCGGCCCAGCGGTTCATCGCGTGGCGTCGGCGCGAGCGGCTCTCGCCGCGAACCAGCCCGACCTACAACGTCGTGCACCGGGGGCGTCCTGGCCTGTCGTTCTGCGTCGGCACCGACCGCGCCGTCGCCCTCGAGCCCGGCATGTTCGTCGGACGGCTCCCGGGGGGACGCTGCGCGGTCCTGCGCCACCGCGGCCTCGACGAGGGGCTGCAGGCGCGGGCGCGCTGGCTCATCCTCGACTGGTTGCCAGCCGCGGGGTTTGTGGTGCGCGGCGACGACCTGGTGCTCCAGCGGATCGCGCTGTTTCCCGAGGTCGCCGCGCGCGACGCGGTCACCGATCTGATCGTCCCGCTGGCGTGAGCGTGGGCGCGGTCCGGCCGCGCGTCACCAGTACGCCGGCCGCTCGGGGAGCGGCGCCGCGCACGAGCCGCAGGTCCGGTGGTCATCGGTCACGTCCTCGAGCGAGCCGCAGGCGGGACAGCGCACCCACAGGCGGTTCAGCCGCGTCGGGGTCCACACGCTGGTCCACACCGACGCGACGAAGCGCTCGGTGAAGAGCTCGCGCATCGCCGTCGCGTGGTGCTTGCCGAGCGCGCGCTTCATCGCGGCCTCGTCCTCCCAAGCGGTGACGGTGAAGCCGCGCAGGCCGGTGAAGCCGGTGACGATCGAGATGAAGCCGGGCTCGGCGACGAAGTCCTCGACGTTTTGCCGCGAGTGGGCGCGGATGCGCTCGCGCTCGGTCGGGTCCGCGGCCGTGATCCAGGTCAGCGCGATCACGCCGGGCGGGTGGCGGTTGCCCGATGCGGCGCGCAGCGCGTAGCCGTACTGGGCGGCCTCGGTGGCGATCGGCTCGGCCAGCGCCAGCTCGACGAACTCGGCGGCGCCCAGCGGTCCGACCCGCGGCGCCTCGACCCAGGCCGGCTTGTGCTCGCGCCATAGGTGCTTCACGGCCGGGCGGGGCAGCGTCAGATCGAACAGGCCCGCCGACACCATGATCCGTGTCCCCGCCACCGGGCGCTTCGCCAGCCGGCTCCCGCAGTGCCCACAGAAGCTGCGCTGGTTGGCCGGCGACGAGTGGTACCAGCGGATGTGCTCTTCGCCATCCCAGCGCACGTCGGTCCGCTCGGCGGCGAACAGCGCGAAGGAGTTGCCGTGCAGCTTCTGGCAGTCGGCGCAGTGACAGACCACGACGCCGGCGCTGGCCGCCGGCATGGCCACGCGCACGCGGCCGCAGTGGCAGGTGCCGGTGAGGTCGGTCATCGTGGCCCCCGGGTCCGAGGGGAGGTTGGTCGCGGTCATCGGCGGACGTCCTGGTTCAGCGGCCCAGGGCCTCGATGACGAGCTGCGCCGTCTCGGTCCCGGAGAAGTTTTGTTGCCCGGTGATCAGGTTGCCGTCGCGCACCGCGTAGCCGCGCCACCGCCCGGCCTGGACGTAGTTCGCGCCCAGCCGCTTGAGCTCGTCCTCGATGCGCCAGGGCATGAGGTGCCGGTCGCGGGGCAGGGCGCCCATGGCCCAGACCGCCTCGTCGGCGAAGTCCTCCTCGACGTTGGCGAAGCCGGTGACGGTCTTGCCCTTGGCGAGGGGCTCGCCGCTCGATAGCGTGGCGTAGCGGAGGACGGCGACGCCGTGGCACAGCGCCGCCGCGATCTTGCCGGCCTCGTAGAACGCGGTGAAGGTCCGCTGCAGGTCGTGGGCCTGGGCGAACGAGAACATCGGCGCCTGACCGCCAGCGACGACGATGGCGTCGAAGCGCGCGACGTCGATCTCGGCGACCGGCCGGGTCTGCTCGACCAGCGCGGCCAGCGCCGGCGTGTGGATGAAGCCCATGCTGATGAGATCCGAGGCCGAGTAGCCGCTGGCGTCGCGCGGGTCGGACATCCCGTCGGCCTCGCAGCGCCCGCCGGCCGGGCTGAAGATCTCGACCTCGTAGCCGGCCTCGTGGAAGGCGTAGTAGGGGTGGGTCAGCTCGGACCACCAGAACCCGACCGGCCAGCCGGTGGTGGTCGAGGTGGTCGGGTTCGCGATCACGATCGCGACGCGCTTCGGGGACTTCTGGTCGGTGACGTTCGGGTCTCGGAGGCTCATGGCGCTCGCTCCTCAAGGTGGCGGTGTGGTGAACGAGGGCCAAGGTGGCGCCGTTGCGAGATGCAGGCAATGCAATGGAAGGCAAGTGTCGATTGCACGGCGTGCAAGGGCGGGCGAGGGCGCCGACGGGCGTTCTTCGCGGCGGCGAGCGCCGTGGTGCGTTGCGGCTCCAGGCGCTTCAGCAAGACCGCGCTGCCGCGCTGAGGGCGCGAAACGACGGGGGCTGGCGACCTGACGGCGCGACAGCGTACGGCGTGATGGAGAGCGTGATCGAGGGCGTCGATGGCTGGTGGTCGGCGTCGGCGCCGAGCGGGCCCTGACGGCGGCGGCCGGGGCGGCACGCCGCGGCGAGGGTTGCACGCCGTGCAAGGTCGAGTTGCACCCGGCGGGGATGCTGCGGGTCGTCGGAGGGCGTAGGTTCGATCCATCGCCGCCGGCATGACGCCGATGGCCCACGACCCGAGGACAACATGAAGCTCGCGTTCATCGGACATGGCAACGTCGGCGGTGCCCTGGCGGCGGCCCTCGCGCGACGCGGCCACGAGGTCACCCTGGCGGTCCGCGACCCCGACGCCGAGCCGCCGCGGCTGCCCGGCGATCCGACGGTCGCGGTGGCGTCGACCACCGACGCGGTGGCCGGCGCGGAGCTGGTCGTGCTCGCGACGCCGTTCGCCGCGGTCGCCCAGGTCGTGCCACCGCTGGCGGCGGCCCTGGCTGGCAAGGTGGTGATCGATTGCACCAACCCGGTCGGGCCTGGGCTGTCCCATGGGCTCGGCAGTCAGCAGTCCGGCTCAGCGATGATCCAGGGCCTGGCGCCCGCGGCGCGCGTGGTCAAGGCCTTCAGCATCTACGGCTACGAGAACCTGGCCGAGCCGTCGTTCCCGGGGGCCGGCGCGGCGCCGGCGATGATGTTCTGCGGCGACGACGCCGCGGCCAAGGCCACGGTGGCCGCGCTGATCGCGGCGCTGGGCTGGGAGCCGGTGGACGTCGGGGGGCTGTCTCAGGCGCTCCACCTCGAGCACCTCACGCTCCTGTGGATCCGCATGGTGCGCGCCGGCGGGGCGTCGCCGCACACGGTGTGGGCTCGGCTGAGGCGTTGAAGGCTTCGGGGCGTAGGCGTAGGCGGAGGCCGAGGCGGAGGCGGTGGCGGAGCGGAGCGGAGACCGGGGCGGAGGCGGAGACCGAGGCGGAGACCGAGACCGAGGCGGAGGCCGAGACCGAGACCGAGGCCGAGACCGAGACCGAGGCGGAGACCGAGGCAGAGGCGGAGGCGGGGGCCGAGACCGAGGCCGAGACCGAGGCGGAGACCGAGACCGAGGCCGAGCCGGGTGCGGGCCCAGGGCCACGGCGCGGGGTTGGTGTCGGGGACGCGAACGGCCTGGTAGCGTGGCGGCAATGCCGAGCGCGCGCCCCGACCCGAGTCCTCGAATCTTCTCGACCGCGTTTGCTGCGGTCTATCCGCTGTACGTGCAGAAGGCGGAGCGCAAGGGGCGCACCCAGGCCGAGGTCGATGCGATCATTGAGTGGCTGACTGGGTACCGCGGCGCGGCGTTGCGCCAGGCGCTCGACCGCAAGGTGGACTTCGCGACCTTCTTCGCGAAGGCGCCGCGGATGAATCCCCAGGTCGGGCTCATCACCGGCGTGGTGTGTGGGGTTCGCGTCGAGGAGGTCGCGGACCCGCTGATGCGCAACATCCGCTACCTCGACAAGCTGATCGATGAGCTCGCCAAGGGCCGGGCCATGACCCGGATCTTGCGCGGCAGTGAGGAGCCGAAACCGGCCGCGGCGAAGGTGTCGTCGGCGAAGGTGTCGGCGGCGAAGGCGCCGGCGGCGAAGGTGTCGGCGGCGAAGGTGTCGGCGGCGAAGGTGTCGGCGGCGAAGGCGCCGGCGGCGAAGGTGTCGGCGGCGAAGGTGTCGGCGGCGAAGGTGTCGGCGGCAAAGGTGTCGGCGGCGAAGGCGGCCGCGGCTCCGCCGATCCCGGCTGACATCGCCGCGTACCATCGCGGGTTGGCGCCCGCCGACCGCGCGCTATGCGAGGTCCTGGCCACCGAGATCGCGGCTGCGCTTCCGGACGCTACGGGCAAGGTCTGGCACCGCCATCCGGTGTGGTTCCTCGATGGCAACCCCGTGGTCGGCTACGTCCGGCTGAAGGGCTGGCTGCGGCTCCTGTTCTGGAGCGGCCAGTCCTTTGAAGAACCGGCGCTCGTGCCCGAGGGCTCGTTCCGCGCGGCCGAGGCGCGGCTCACCGCGATGGGCGACCTCGATCGGGTCGCGCTCCGGCGCTGGCTCGGCAAGTGCCGCACGATCCAGTGGGACTACCAGAACCTGGCCAAGCGCAAGGGGCGCCTCGAGCGGCTGCGGTAGCGGCGCCGGTCGCTCGAGGTCCCACCCGAGCGGGCCCCCACGGGACCTCGAGATCCCGGGATGCGGCCCAAAACGGCGCTCGTGGCCGTCCGTCTGCGGCACAGCCCGTGCTCCAGGGTGGGCTCCTATGAAACGCATCGCGCCATGGTTCTTGCTGGTCGCGGCCTGCGGGGCCGAGCCCAGTGTCACCGAATCCGATCACGCGCTGGTGTTCGCACCGGTGCCGGAGGTGCCCGCGGTCACCCGCGACGTCCACCTGATGGAGGGCAACGCCTTCGTCTACCCGGCCATCCCGCCGTACCGGACCAGCGTCGACGGGCGGGTCGCGCTCAGCCTGAAGAAGGTCGGCGGCGCGGTGAAGTTCGGGCTGTACGCTCCCGAGACCCTGGCCACGCCGTGGAACGAGGCGGCGCCCGGCGTTCGCGGGCTCCTCGCGAGCAGCGCCTCGCTCGCCAACGCCAGCTTCTACGCCGGCGCGTACGCACCCAACGGCACCGGCCCCCTCGACACCACCGACCACCGCACGATCTGCGATGCGTGGCCGGTGGCCGATCCGGTCGAGAACCCGTACCCGTGCGCCGATGACGCCAGCGCCGACTGCTACGACCTGACGGTGGTGTCGACCTACCGGCAGGCGCCGGGCTTCGTGCAGCTCCACGGCAAGCCGATCCGCGTGAAGGTGACCTCGCCCAAGACCCTGGCCGCGGCGATCACCGTCGACCTGAACCCGCCCGGCGCGCCGGCGGTCGCGGCCGGGCCGCCGCTCGTCGGTGACTTCGGCCTCGAGCCGATGGTGACCGCCGACGGTCGCCTCCTGGTGATGCGCCTGGGCGACGTGGTGACCACCAACCCGGTGACCGGCGTCCCGAACACGATCTACGATCTGGTCTACCTGGTGTCGGACCCCGAGGCGCCGCCGTGCGATGTCGCGGCCTGGGACCAGTGGCATCCGGTGTCCCACGCCCACCACGACGTGGCCAACGCGATGCCCGACCGCTACGGCTTCGCGGTCTATCCGCTGCGCGACGCCACCGGCGCCACCTACGCCGACGGCGAGGACCTCGGCGGTTCGTACCCGTGGATCGATCGCGACGGCGACAACCTGTTCTTCACGCTGATCTCGTCGCAGCTCTGGTACGAGGACCCGTACAACCCCGGCGTGGTCGATCGTCGCTACCCGACCGGGTGCGTGGTGGCCGGCTGCACCGATCCGCCGACCGTCGGCGACCTGGCCGACTTCGAGAACGCCGAGCAGTTCCGGGGCTTCGCCTTCGCCGGGCTGTGGAGCCGCGGCAAGACCGTCATGCTCGACAGCCTGGTCAACAACACCGACTATGGACTCGGGCGGACCGACGGCGAGCAACGGATGCTTGAGCTGTACACCGGGGGCGGCGCTCCGGTGTCGTGGCGGGTCGGGATGGGGCGCGCCAACGGCGGCGCGGTGCCGGCCGGCGCGGTCGACAACTCGCAGATCCTCGACTCGCTGGAGAACCTGTTCAATCACGACCAGGACGCGCGGCCGGCGACGGTGCGCGACGTGGTGTGGACGATCAACACCGGCAAGGCCACCGCCGAGCTGGCCTTCGATGACTACCTCGACGCCGACGCGATCGTGATCTCGACCGGCAACGCCGCGACCCGCAAGCAGCCGGCGTGGACCGGGCCGACCCCGGCGTCGTCGACCAACCAGCCGACCTACTACGACGGCTTCACGCAGACCGCGATGCGCGAGGCCTACTTCACCACCGAGGCCGAGCTCGAGAACGCCGCCACGCCGATCGCGTCGCGGTGGGCGACGCCGCCGACTGGCGTGATCGGCGGCAACCTGCGCATCGAGCCGATCGCGATGGGCGGGTTGGTCGGTAAGGGGCTGTGGCTGGCCGGCAATGGCTCGGTGCTCACGTACGCGATGCCAACCCAGGTGGCCGGGCCGTCCGAGCGGACGGTGTCGATCCTGCTCGACCCGCGCTTCGAAAACGACGGCGCGACCCGGGCGCTGTTCACGCTGCCCGATGGGACGGCGGTCGATCTGATCGGGCTCGACAAGGTGCGCTACAAGCGCAACGGCTTCGCGGTGACGGTGTCGATGGCCGGGCATCCGCTGGTCGCCGGCGCGTGGAATCACCTGGCCTGGGTGATCACGGCCGACGGCAATGCCATCGACCTGTACCGCGACGGCTACAAGTACCGCTCGACGATCCTGGCCAACAACCGGCAGATGTGGGACGCCGTGCCGGCGACCGCCGGCCTGTTCCACATCGGCGGCGAGCTGGGCCCGGCGGGGCTGCGGGCGTGTCCGGCCACCGAGACCTGTGAGGAGCTGGTGGCGTGGATCGACGACGTCAAGGTGTTCGCGCGGGCGCTGACGCCGGAGCACCTGTGCAACCTCGGCCACGGGACGCTGGTGCAGCTCACCGCGGGCGCCGACCCGACGTGGGACGCGATCGCGGGGAAGTACACGACCCACGGCGCGTTGCGCACGCTCCTGGGCGCGCCCGCCGGCACCAAGTTCGCTTGCTTTCACGACTACCAGAACCCCGAGCGCGCGCTGCTTCGCCACCTGCCCGCCGGCGCGACCTCGATCCGCGACGAGGTCAACTTCCCCGAGGGGCCGCTGGCCGCGGGCAGCCCGCGCCCGGACTCGAGCACCAACGCCTTCTGCCTGAGCTGCCACGTCGACGATGGGCTCGCGCCGCCGTCGCTCAGCCCCGCGGCCCTCGCCCTCGACACCGGTGGCGTCGGTGGGGTCGCGCGCCCGGCGGTCGACGATCCGCGGCGGCAGCCGATGCAGCCGCCGCCGCTCATCCGCGGCAACGTGCCGGCCGACTTCTTCGTGACCGCCGACCCCGACTCGCTCGGCAACGCCGCGTTCACCGCGCCGGCCGCGGGCACGCCGGTCGATCCCTACGTCATCCCCTGAGGGAGCTGCGCGCGCTGGTGCGCGATCGGTCGGGCCAGGTGCGGGGGCAGACGAAGTCACGGCGACCGGGGCGATCGGCGGGGGCGGCTCGCTAGCATCGTCGGATGTCGCGCCGTCGCTGGATCGCACCGCTCCTGGTCCTGGCCCTGGTGATCGCCGCGCTGGCGTGGTGGCGGGGGGAACGGTCAGGGCCGCGCCGTGCGGGCGCGCCGGTCGATGCGGTCGACGAGCGACTGCCGCCCGGAGGCGATCCGCGCGCGGCGCCGACCGCGGGCCTGGCGGGACAGGTGCGGGATCGCGCGGGCGCTCCGGTGGTCGGCGCGACCGTGTGCGTGACCGCCGACGGGCCGGGCCTCGACGAGGTGACGCGGCGGGCCGTGCGGTGCGTGGACACGGCGACCGGCGGTCGGTACCAGCTCGATGCGCTGGTGCCGGGGACGTATGCCGTGCACGCGTCGGCGCCCGGCCTGGCTCCGGTGCGGTGGCGCGGGCCCGACGGTGAGGTCGCCCTGGCGCTGGCATCGGGCGCGCGGCGCGACGGCGTCGATCTGATCCTGGCGCGACCGGCGGCGCTGATCTCGGGCCGGGTGCTCGACGTCGGCGGTGGGCCGGTGGTCGGCGCGGCGGTCGCCGCGACCCGCCGCGACCGCGGGCGGGGCGGCCGCTTCCACCTGCGCACCACCGGTGGGTTCGCGGTCACCGATGGCGATGGGCGCTTCACCCTGGCGGCGGCGCCTGGCGAGGTCGTGGTCCGGGCCCGCGCCGACGGCTACGCCGACGGCAGCCTCGACACGGTGGCGCCGACGAGCGAGCTGGTGGTGACCTTGACGCCGGCGTCGGCGATCGAGGGCCTGGTGGTCGACCGCGAGCAGCGGCCGGTGGTGGGCGCGCTGGTCGACCTGAGCGAGCTCGGCGGCGATGGTCCGCAGGCGCACAGCGACGGCGCGGGCCGGTTTCGATTGGCGCCGGTCGCGCCCGGGCGCTACCGCCCGCGTGCGGTGAGCGCCGACGGCCTCGGGCTCGCCAGCCACGACGTGGTCCTCGCCTTCGGTCACACGGTCGACGACGTCCACATCACGCTCGTGCCGACCGGCGCGGTGGTCGGCCAGGTGATGATCGAGGGGGCGACGCCGACGCCATGCCCGGCGGCCGAGGTCTCGCTCACCGGTCCCCTCGACGCGATCGTCCGCAACGCAGTGGCCGATGGCGAAGGCCGGGTCGAGCTGTTCGGCGTGCCGGCGGGGGCGTACACGGTCGGCGTCGCTTGCCGCACCGGGCGAGCGATCGAGCAGCCGATCGTGGTGGTGGTCGGTCGC
This sequence comes from Kofleriaceae bacterium, assembly GCA_018057825.1. Lineage (GTDB taxonomy): Bacteria > Myxococcota_A > Polyangia > Haliangiales > Haliangiaceae > UBA2376. Next base: position 63,874 of record JAGPCY010000022.1, read on the forward strand.
GAGACCGTGACGGCGCGCTGGACGGTCGCGCCGGGCGCCACGATCCGCGGGCGCGTGACGGCCAGCGATGGCAGCGCGGTGTCCGACGCGACGGTCTCGGTCGAGCCCGGGATGCGGCCGCCGCGCGTCGTGAACGTCGATCGCGATGGCCGCTACGTCGTGATCGGCCTCGAGCCGGGGTCGATCCAGGTCACCGCGTCCGCGCCCGGGTTCGCCGGCGCGACGCCGATCGAGGTCGAGCTATCTGAGACCGAGGAGCGCGTCGTCGATCTGACGCTCACCGCCGGTGGCGAGATCCGCGGCACCGTGGTCGACGCCGACGGTCGGCCGCGCGCCAATCACGTCGTGTACGCCCATCACGACAGCGGCGCGCGCGTCGAGACGCACACCACCCACGATGGCGCGTTCCGCCTGGTCGACGTGGCGGTGGGGGCGTGGAGCGTGGTCGCCGAGGATGGGATCGACGAGATGTTTGGTGGCACCGGTCCCGGGCCACGGGCCCAGGCGCGCGCGACGGTGGCGGTCGGCGCGGTCGCGACCGTCGCGCTGGTCGTGGCGGTCGGGAGCGGCCAGATCACGGGGCGGGTGGTCGATGACCAAGGCGCCCCGGTCGGTGACGCCTGGGTCGCGGCGGCCCCGGGGTCGGGCCTCGACGGTGGGCTCTTCGGGACCGCCGGCAACCGCGCCAAGGCCGGCCTCGGCGGCCGCCCGGTGTTGACCTCGGTCGACGGCCGGTTCTCGATCGGCGGCCTGGCGCCCGGGCGCTACGACCTGTTCGTCCAGCGTCCCGGCGGCGGCGCGGCCGAGCTGTCGGGCGTCGAGGTCGGCGCCGAGCTGGCGATCGTCCTCGAGCTGTCGGGCGCGATCGTCGGCACGGTGACCACCGAGCCGGCCGGGCCGCCGCCGGCCTGGTTCACCGTGACCTACGCCGTGGTCGGTGAGGACAGCTGGGACACCGAGACCTTCCTCGCCACCGATGCCTTCCGACTGCCCGATCTGCCGGCGGGTCGGTACCGCCTGAGCGTCGACACTCCGTCCCAGGTCGGCACGGCGACCGTCGAGGTCGTCCCCGGCGCGACCGCCACCGTGGCGATCGCCCTGGTGTCGACGCCCGGCGCCAGCGGGCGCGTGATCGAGCTCGGCACGGGCGCGCCGATCGCTGGCCTGATCGTGATGGCCAGCGCGATCGAGGGGCTGCCCGGCGCCACGGTGTCGAGTGAACCCAGCGGCGCCGATGGTCGCTTCTTCGTCCCGCGCGTGCCTCGCGGCGTGGTCGAGCTGTTCGTCTACGGCACGGCCGGCGGCCCCTATCGCAACGCCAGCGCGTTCGTCGACGTGACCGGCGCGGGGGACGTCGCGGTCGGCGACATCGAGGTGCCGCGATCGCGGGTGCCGCGCGGACAGCGCGCCGGTACGGTCGGCGTGACCTGGCGGCCGTCCGAGGTCGACGATCCGCGGCAGGCCCGCCTCGAGGCGATCGCGGTCGAGCCCGACTCGCCAGCGGCCGCGGCCGGGCTGCGGGTCGGCGATCGGCTCGTGGTCATCGACGGTGTCCCGGTCACCGGCCGGATCGCGGTGGCCTGGTCGCTGGTCTTGGTGCCGCCCGGCACGACCGTGCGCGTGACCCTCGAGCGTGGCGTCGACCTCGCGTTGACCGCGGTCCCGTGAGGACTGCTACGATGACGTTCATGCGGCCGAGCCCGATCGCGATCGTGTTGCTGGCCGCGATCGGCTGTGGCCCCGCGGCGAGCGGCGATGACGACGACGGCGGTGACGCCAGCGTCGGGGACGCGCGGCCCGACAGCCCTGGCTCGGGCGGCGACGCCGACGTCGAGTGTCCACCGCCACCGGTGGCGGCCGGCCCGGAGGTCGAGCTCGCGCCGCCCTTCGACACGCTGTACACGGTCTACGATCTCGGCCCGGTGCCGGGGGTGCCGAACCCGCTCGGCGGCGCGGTGGTGAAGGCCGGCGATCCGTCGCGGTTGTGGATCGCCGGCGCCTCCGAGCGTCCCGAGGGCGCGATCTACGAGATCGAGGTCGAGCGCGACGCGTGTGGGCACATCATCGGCTGGCGCGGCACCGCGACCCAGGTCGCGGCCACGCCCTACGTCGACGCCAACCTGGTCTACCTGCGCAGCGATCTGCTGATCTACACCGAGTGGCCGCGGTTCAACGTGTCGCAGCTCCCGGCCGGGGCCAGCGCGCCGGCCGCGACCACCGACCTGCGCACGATCGGCTTGCCCGCCACCGGCGATCAGGGGCCCGGTGGGATCGGGTTGGTCCCGCCCGGCCTGGCCGCCGCCGGGCAGCTCCGCCTGGTGACCTGGCCGGTCGGCGCCTGGGTCCACGCCGCGGCGACGCCGGGGCCGCTGTGGACGTTGACCAGCGTCACCCAGACCCAGACCTTGCCCAACAACCCGGGCGGCTTCGCCTACGTGCCGGCCGGCTCGCCGGGCTTCGCCACCCAGGCGATCATCGTCGCCGAGTGGCGGCAGTCGGGGACGGCCGACGATCGGGTCGCGGTCTACGACGCCGACGCCCAGGGCGATCCGATCGTGTCGACCCGGCGCGAGTTCATGCGCGCGTTCCCGCGGCCGTGGGGCGCGTACTTCGAGCCGGTGACCGGCGACTACCTGTTCTTGTCGTGGGGCCTCGGCACCGATCGCGTCTACGTCGTCCAGGGCTTCGTGCCGCCGCCGCCGATCCTGTGACCGCGGCGGTGTGGTAGGCGAGCGTCGCGATGGCCGAGCCGCTCAAGGACTTCTTCTCGCCGGCGCTGGCCGAGCGCCTGGCGCGCTCGCTGCGCCCGCACCACGGTCGCCTGTCGGTGGCCGCCTTCGTCCAGGACGCCACCGCCGACCTCGACGAGCTGGAGCTGCTCGATCGCGCGCGGCAGTTCGCGCGGGCGATGGCGGCGCACCTGCCGGCGGCGTATCCCGACGCCCTCGCGGTGATCCTGCGGTCCCTCGGTCCGCCCCACGCCAGCGACGAGCTCGAGGGCGCCGGTATGGCGCCGTTCTTCTACCTGCCGCACACCCTGTTCGTCGCCGAGCGCGGCCTCGACCACGTCGCGCTGTCGCTCGACGCCCAGCGCGAGTTGACCCGGCGCTTCACCGCCGAGTTCAGCATCCGCGCGTTCCTGGTGGCGGCGCCGGCCGAGACCCTGGCGGCGATGCGGCGGTGGGCGACCGATCCCGATCCTCACGTCCGTCGTCTGGTGTCGGAGGGGACGCGGCTGCGCTTGCCGTGGGGCACGCGGGTGCCGTGGCTCGATCGCGATCCCGGGCCGGCCCTCGAGCTCGTCGAGCTACTGAAGGACGACCCGGCGCCGGTGGTCCGGCGCAGCGTGGCCAACCACCTGAACGACCTCGGCCGCCTGCACCCGGCGCGGCTGATCGCGATCGCGGGCGCCTGGCTCGACGGCGCCTCCGACGAGCGGCGGGCCTTGATCGAGCACGCGCTGCGCGGGGCGGTCAAGCGCGGCGAGCCGGCGGCGCTGGCCTTGCTCGGCTACGGTCGCGCGCCGGCGGTCGAGGTGAGCGCGGCGCGCTGCGAGCCGGCGCGGGTCGCGATCGGCGAGACGGTCGCGATCAGCTTCACGCTGCGCAGCACGGCGCGGCGGGCCCAGGACCTCCTGGTCGATCTGCGGGTCCACTTCGTCAAGGCCCGCGGCGCGACCTCGCCCAAGGTCTTCAAGCTGACGCGGCTGTCCTTGCCGCCCGGCGGCGAGGCCGAGCTGAGCAAGCGCGTGTCGCTCGCGGTCCATACCACCCGCACGCCGCAGCCCGGGACGCATCGCGTCGAGCTCTTGATCAACGGCGCGCCGCGGCCGCTCGCGACCTTCGAGGTGGTCGCGGCCCGATCGCGACGCTGACCGCGCGGCCTGGCGGCGCCCCCGCCGGCCGGGCATGCTGACGGCGTGACGCCCCGGATCGCTGCGATCGTCAATCGTCGAGCCGGTCGGGTCGGCGCCGCGACCCTCGACGCGCTGGCGCGGGCGGTGCCGACCGGTCCGCTGGTCGCGACGGCGTCCTTGGCCGAGCTCGAGGTCGCGGCCGGCGCGGTGATCTCGACCGCGCCGACCCTGGTCGTGCTGGTCGGCGGCGACGGTAGCTTCGTGCGCGGCCTGGCGGCGGTGACCGCGGCGTGCGCGGCGGCCGGGGTCGCGGTGCCGACGATCGGCGTCCTGGCCGCCGGCTCGGGCAACGCCGTGGCGCGAGCCCTGGGCGGGCGCCCCGGCCTCGAGGCGCTGCCGGCCCGACTCGCGGCGGCGGCGGTGGCGCGGCCGCGGCGACTGCCGCTCCTGGCGGTCGAGGGCGTGCGCGCGCCGTTCTGCGGCTTCGGCGTCGACGCGACCCTGGTGGCCGACGCCGAGCGGGTCGGGCGCTGGCTGGCGGCGCGCGGCGCTGGCGGGCTGCCGCCGTGGGCGCGCTACGCCGCGTCGGTGCCGCTGCGATCGCTGCCGGCGGTGCTCGGCGGACGCCGGGCCGAGGTCGCGATCACCAACCTGGGCGCGCCGGCCGAGCGCTGGGCCGCCGACGGCACGGCTACGCCGGTGATCGGCCCGACCTTGTGGCGCGGCGCCTGCACGCTGGCGGCGTGCGCGACGATCCCGTACTTCGGCTTTGGCCTGCGCATGTTCGTCCACGCCGAGCGACGCGCGGATCGCTTTCACCTCCGCGCCGGTGACCCGGGGCTGGCCGAGATGATCACCTCCGCGCCGGCGGCCTTCGCCGGCCGCTACACCAGCCCGCGGGTCCACGACTTCGCGTGCGACGCGGTCCGGCTCGCGGTCGACGAGCCCGCGCCGTTCGAGATCGCCGGCGACGTGGTTGGCGTCCGCGCCGCCGTCGAGGTCCACCTCGGCGCGCCGATCGACGCGATCGCGATCTGACGGCGCTCGGGCGCGCGCGCCGCTACTTGCGGCTCTTCTTGCGCGCGGCCTTCTCGGCCTTGCGCTTGTCGCGCTTGTCGCGCTTGTCGGCCAGGCGCATCTGGCCCGGGACGTTCTTGGTGCCCGGCGCGGTGTAGCCCTTGGGGGCCCCGGGGACCTGGCCGCCGGGCGCGGCGCCCAGGAGCCCGCCACCGGGCAGTCCGGGCATCCCGGCCGGCATGCCGCCCTCGGCGCCCATGATCGCGCCCAGGTCCATGTTGGCCAGGCGCTTCATCTGGCTGAACTGCTTCATGCCCGGGATCTTGCCCATGAGGCCGGTCGAGGCCCCGAGCTGCACCATCATCTGCCGCATCGTCGCGAACTTCTGCAGCAGCTCCTTCACCTCGGACTCGGCGCGGCCCGAGCCCTTCGAGATGCGGCGGACCCGGCCGGGGTGAAAGTCGGCGCGCCGACGCTTGGCCTTGTGGCCGGCCGAGGCGGTGAACTCCTCCCACGACGTGGTCACGAAGACCTCGGGCGTGGTGCGCTCCTCGAGCGTCATCGAGCTGATCATCGCCTCGATCTTCACCAGCTCCTTGTCGTCGAGGTTGACGCCGTCCGGCATCTGGCCGCCGAAGAACGGCAGCTTGTCGAACAGGTCCTTCAGCGACCCCATCTTCTGGATCATGCGGATCTGCTCGAGGAAGTCCTGCATGTCGAACTTCCCCTTCAACATCCGCATCGCGTCTTCTTCGGCCTTCTCCGCGTCCACCACCTGCTCGAAGTCCTTGACCAGGCCGACGATGTCGCCCATGCCGAGGATGCGCGACGCCAGGCCCTCGGGCCGGAACTCCTCGAGCTTGTCGAGGGACTCACCCATGCCGAGGAACTTGATCGGCTTGCCGGTGATCTCCTTGACCGACAGGGCGGCGCCGCCGCGGGCGTCGCCGTCGAGCTTGGTCATGATCACGCCGTCGAGGTTCAACCGCTTGTTGAACGTGTCGGCGACGTTGACCGCGTCCTGGCCGGTCATCGAGTCGAGGACCAAGAAGATGTTGGCCGGCTGGACCGCCTTGTCGATGTCCTCGAGCTCCTGCATCAGCGGCTCGTCGATCGCGAGCCGGCCGGCGGTGTCGAAGATGATCGTGTCGCAGCCCTGCTTGGCGGCGAACTCGACGGCCTCGCGACAGATCGTGACCGGGTCGGCGCCCGGGATCGAGAACACCGGGCGGCCGAGCTTGGCGCCGAGGGTCTTTAGCTGATCGACGGCGGCTGGACGATAGACGTCGGCCGCCACCAGGCACACCTTCTTGCCGTGGACCTTCTCGAGGTGGCGAGCCAGCTTGCCGCACGAGGTGGTCTTGCCCGAGCCCTGGAGGCCGACCATCATGATGCCGGTGGCGCCCTTCTTGGCCCACGTGAGGTCGGTGTCGACCGGCCCCATCATCTTGGTCAGCTCGTCCTGGCAGATCTTGATGAAGGCCTGCTCGGGCGTGATCCGCTGGACCCCGTACTCCTCGCTCTTGGCCTTGAGCTTGACCTGCTCGCCGCGGGCGGCCTCGCGGACGCGCTCCATGAACCGCTTGACGACCCGGAACTCGACGTCGCCCTCGAGGAGCGATAGCCGGACGTCGCGGAGGGCCTCGTCGATGATGGCGTCGTCGAGTTCGGCCTTGCCGGTCAGGCGCTGCTTGGCGGCGCGGAAGCCTTTGGAGAGAGTCTCGAACATGGCCGACGGTCTATACCACGGGTGAATGGAACCGCGGCTCGCGCGTCTTGTCGTAAGGTCATGGCGATGCGCTCGGTCTCGGCCCTGGTGACCCTGGCCCTGGTAGTCCTCCTGGCCGCCCCGGGGGCCGCCGCCGCCGGACCGTCGGTCCGGTGTGAGCCGGCCGAGGACGACGTGATCGACGTCGACGGCCTGGTCGACGACTGGCGCGGCGTGACGCCGGCGCGGACCGGCACCGAGGCCGAGGCCAGCTTCGACGTGCGCTGCCTGGTCACCGGCGCGGTGGTCTGGTTGGCGGTCGAGGTTCGCGACGACCGGGTCACCCGGGGCAGCGCCGCCGACGATCGCCTGGACCTGACGGTGGGCGTCGGCAAGCCGCTGCGGCTGGCGCTCTGGCCCGGGGTCGACAAGCACGCGCCGCGCCGGACCCTGGCCGGCAAGGCGGCGCCGCGCTGGTTGGCCATCGAGGATTCGCTGACCGAGCGCGGCTGGGCGGTCGAGCTGGCGATCCCCCTGGCCAAGCTGCCCGGCCACGGCTCGGGGATCGCGGCCCTGCCGCTCGCGGTCACGCTCGCCGACGGCGATATCCCGAAGGGCAAGGTCCACGAGCGGACCGTGGCCTGGACCGGCGAGCTCGGGTTCGCCGGCAAGGCCGACGCCCTGGCCAGCTTCCTGGCCGCCGCCGGGGTCGGCGCGGGCGACGTCACCCTCGATCAGCAGGCCGACGTCGACCCGACCCGGCCCGGGCGCGAGCGGGTGGTGGCGGCCGGCGATCGGCTCGCGCTCTTGACCGATCAGTTCGCGTTCGTCGCGCTGCCGGTCCGCCGGCCGACCGACGTGATCAAGGTCGAGCTCGTCGACCTGCGCGGCGACGGCTCGCAGGTGATCGCGGCGCGCCTGCGTCAGCGCAGCGGCGATGGCGTCCGCGATCTGGTCACGCTGTGGACGGCGCAGGGCGGCCAGCTCGCGCCGATCGGCAACTTCGAGATCGGCCGCGAGCGCGATGGCCGGCGCCTGGTCAGCACCTGGAAGGTCGTGGCCGGCAAGCCGTGGAGCAAGCGCACCGGCGGCGCCAAGCGGGTGATCGAGATCCGCGCCCAGGCCGCGGTCGGCTGGGACGAGGACAGCTACCGCGAGGCCACGGCCTCCGACGCCGAGCCGATCCACGTCCCGTGGGACGACGACCGGGTCGGTGGCCTGCTGTGGCTCAAGCCCGACGGCAACCTGGACGCCCTGCCGCTCGCGCGCTGACCCGAGGCCCGCGGACGCCGGACCGCGGGCCGCCGCGTCGCCGGGGGCTCAGCCGGCGCGGGCCCGCAGATCGGTGGCCTTGCCCTCGCGCCACAGCTCGCGTTCGACCGCCAGGAGCAGCGGCCCGAAGGTCTCGCGATCGAGGGCCGAGACCACGAAGCCGCCGCCGTGATCGGCCAGGAAGTCGGCGTCGGCCGGGCCGAGGCGATCGGCCTTGTTCCACACCACCAGGCGCGGCTTCTTCGCCAGGTCGAGCTCGGTGAGGATGCCGTCGACGGCGGCGACGTGTTGATCGCGATCGCCGTCGCTGGCGTCGACCACCTGGATCAAGAGATCGGCGTCGGCCATCTCCTCGAGGGTCGCGGTGAAGGCGGCCCGCAGGTCGCGCGGGAGATCGCGGATGAAGCCGACGGTGTCGGTGAAGATCACCTCGCGCTCGTCGGGGAACCGCAGCCGGCGGCTGACCGGATCGAGGGTGGCGAACAGCTTGTCCTCGGCCCGGGTCGCGCCGTCGGTCAAGGCGTTCAGCAAGGTCGACTTGCCGGCGTTGGTGTAGCCGCACACCGCCACGATCGGCACGCCGCGGCCGACCCGGCGCTGTCGGCGCAGGCGGCGATCGCCGGCCAGCGCCTCGAGCTTGCGCTCGAGCAGGTGGATCCGCTCGCGGGCGCGCCGGCGCGAGATCTCGAGCTTGGTCTCGCCGGGGCCGCGGCCGCCGATGCCGCCGGTCAGGCGCGACATCATCGTGTTCTTCTCGATCAGCCGCGGCAGGGTGTAGCGGAGCTGCGCCAGCTCGACCTGGAGCTTGCCGTCGGCGCTCTCGGCGTGCTGGGCGAAGATGTCGAGGATGAGCATGGTCCGATCGATCACCCGCAGCTCGGTGGCGTCGGTGATGGCCCGGGCCTGACCGGGCGACAGGTCGTGATCGAACACCACCAGCTCGACGCCGAGCTGCATCGCCCGCAGCAGGATCTCGTCGAGCTTGCCGCGACCGACCAGGAACCGCGGATCGGCGGCCGGCCGGCGCTGCACCATCAGATCGGCGACCTCGACGCCGGCGGTCCGACACAGCTCGCGCAGCTCGGCGATCCGCGCCTCGGAGTCGGCGACCCGACCGATCGCGACGTGGACCACCAGGGCGCGCTCGGCCCCGGCGGCGGCGGCCCGGCGCGGCGCCTTGCCATAGGCGCTCTCGAGGCCGGCGATCAGCTCGGCGAAGTCGGTGCGCTGGGCGTGGACCGGCTCGGCCGGCAGCTCGCGCCACGGCCGATCGGCCGGCCCGTCGGGCAGGAGGTGACCGGCGTACAACCGCCCGGCCCGACCGCCGGCCTCGACGCCGATGGCGGCGATCAGATCGAGCCGGAGCAGGGCCAGGTCGGTCAGGTCGTCGCGGGTCAGGGGCTCGCCGCGCAGGTGGGTGTGGATCAGGCGCAGGCCGCGGAACCGGCCGGTGGCGGCGCGGCCGCGGCCGAGGTCGGGGACCACCAGCTTCGAGGCATCGCCGACGAAGACGTGGGTGAGCGTGCCGCGGCGGTCGATCAGCACGCCGACCTGGCGGTGCAGCTCGGCCGACAGCTCGGCCAGCGCGGTGGCCAGCTCGGGCGACACCACCTCGGTGGGCGCGACCCGCCGGCGGTACAGGCGCTCGAGGGCGGCGAGCTGGCTGGGCTTGAGACCGGCCAGGTTGCCGGTGACGTCAGCGGACATGCCGGCCGACTATACGGCAGGCCTGGGGATTGTCGCGGCGCGTACCGTCGAGGTCGATGGCGTCGAACGGGGCGGCGTTCGGCGGCGCGGCGTATACTCGAGGGGTGCCGAGGTTCCGCGCGCTCGTCGTGCATGCCGATCGCGCCGCCGCGGCGGAGCTGACCGAGCTGCTCGGGCACCTCGACCTCGCGGTCGACACCACCGCGTCGGCCACCGAGGCCACCCGGCGGCTGCGCGCGGCGCCGCCTCACGTCGTGGTCGCCGGCCACAACCCGCCCGACCTCGATGGCATCGCCTTCCTCGACGCCACGGTCGCGGTCGCGCCCGACGCCCTGCGGGTGCTCCTGGCCGACGCGCCATCGGTCGGGCTCGAGCTCGAGCAACGCCCGGCCCACGCGCCGGCGATCGTGCGGTTCGTGGCCCGGGCCGGTCAGCGCACCCATCTGACCGCGCTGATCGGCGAGGCGGTCAAGCTCCTGGCCCTGGTCGAGGAGCAGCGGGCCCTGGTCCGGCGGCTGGGCGCCGAGCACGAGCGCCTCAAGCGCCGCGGCACGCTCCTCGACGTGGTGGTCAAGGAGCGGACCAAGGAGCTCGAGGACAGCTACGCCAAGTTGAAGCAGGCCCACCGCCAGGCGCTGTTCGGCCTCGCCGAGGCGATCGAGGCCAAGGATCCCTACACCAAGGGGCACTGCGGTCGGGTCGCGGCCTACGCCCTCATCCTGGCCAAGGAGGCTGGCTATCCGGCCGATGGCCTCGAGACCCTCGAGTTCGGGGCGTTCCTGCACGACATCGGCAAGATCGGCATCCGCGACGCGGTCCTGCTCAAGCCCGGGCCCCTCGACGAGGCCGAATGGGCCCACATGCGCGAGCACCCGGTGAAGGGCTACGAGATCGCGCGGCGGATCGAGATGCTGCATCCGATCATGGCGGCGGTGCGCAACCACCACGAGCGCTGGGACGGCACCGGCTATCCCGATCGCATGCGCGGCGAGGAGATCCCGCTGGCGGCGCGGCTGGTCGCGATCGCCGACGCCTACGACGCGATGGCGACCGATCGCCCCTACAAGGCCGGCCTACCGCTGCCCGAGTGCGAGCGCCTGCTGCGCAAGAACGCCGGCACGATGTTCGATCCGGCGCTGATCGAGCTGTTCATCGCGCGCAAGGTCGGCGCGATCTACGACGACGTCGGCTGAGGCGGCGCGGGGCGCGCGCCGCGCCGCCGTCACGCCGGCTTGGGCTCGTCGAGCGCGGTCAGGGCGATCGCCAGCGCCTTCTTGGCGCGCAAGACGGTCGCCTCGTCGGTCTTGATCCGCTGGTAGGCCTTCAGCACCTGCTCCTGGTAGGCGGCGTTCTCGCGCTCGAGCTCGTCCTGCTGGCCGGTCAGCGCGGCGATGCGCTCGTCGCGCGCCGCGACCGCCGCCTGGTGCTCGATCAGGGCCCGATCGCGCTCGGCGATCGCGCCCCGCGCCACCGCCAGCTCGTCCTCGGTGCGCTTGAGCTGCGAGCGGGCCGAGACCAGCCCGCGCTCGAGCTCGCCGCGCTCGCGGTCGAGGTCGTCGCGGGCCATCGTCACGGCGGCGAGCTGACCGCGGACCGCATCGAGCTCGCCGGCGAGCTGATCGCGGGCGGCTGCGGCGGTGGCCAGCTCGGAGGCGACCGCGTCGCGGCCAGCGGTCAGCTCGCTGACCGCGCGGGCGTGGGCCGCGGCCGCGGCGTCGCGCTCGCCGACCAGGCGGACCTCGAGGGCGTGCTGCTCGGCGATCAGGCGATCCTCGAGGGTGCGCAGGGCCGCGGCCAGGGCCGCGGCGTGCTCGGCGCGGACCGCGGCCAGGGACTCCTCGTGGTGATCGCGCGCCGCGGCCAGGGCGCCGGCGTGCTCGGCGCCGAGCGCGGCCAGCGCCGCCTCGTGCTCGCCGCGCAGGCGGGCCACGTGATCGCCGCGCACCGACTCGGCCTCGGCCTTGACCTCCTCGAGCGCGGCCTGGTGTTCGGCGGCCAGCCGGGCCACCGCGCGCTCGTGGAGCCCGCGCAGCTCGTCGAGCTCGCGGCGAGCCTCGTCGGCGCGGGCCGCGACCTGGCGACGGGCCTCGGCCTCGGCGGCGGCGACCGCCTCGGCGCGCTCGCGGGCGACCTGATCGAGGGCCGCCAGGTGGCGGGCCTCGGCCTCGCGCAGCGCCTCTTCGCGCTGGGCCAGCGCCGCCGACAGCTCCTCGGCGCGCTCGGCGGCCGACCGGGCCAGGGCCGCGTCATGGTCGCGGCGGACCTCGGCCAGGACCTCGGCGCCGCGCTGGCGCTCGGCGGTGACCGCGGCGTCGAGGGCGGCGGCGTGGTCGTGGGCCAGCGCGGCGACGCGGGCCTCGTGCTCGGCGGTCGCGGACGCCAGGGCCCCGCCGTGGCGGCTGACCAGCTCGGCCTCGAGCTCAGCGGTCGCGCGCGCGGTCGCGGCCTCGGCCTCGGCGCGGGTGGCGGCGAGGGTGGCCTCGGCCTCGGCGCGGGTGGCGGCGAGGGCGGCCTCGGTCTCAGCGCGGGTGGCGGCGAGGGCGGCCTCAGCCTCGGCGCGGGTGGCGGCGAGGGTGGCCTCGGCCTCGGCGCGGGCCCGCTCGCGGGCCGCGGCGTGGTCGCGCTCGAGCTTGGTCAGCGTCGCCTGATGGCTCGACGTGAGCTGGGCGAGCTGGGCCTCGGTCTCGCGGCGCGCCGCGGTGGCCTCGCCGTGCTGGGCGCGCAGCGCCTCGTGGTCGTGCCCGAGCTTGGTCAGGCGCGCCTCGAGGGCGGCGATCCGGCTGCGCGCCTCGGCCGTGCTCTGCTCGGCGGCCTCGACCCGCTCGTGATCGCCGAGCAGGCGCGACTCGAGCTCGAGGTTCTTGTTGTCGACGGCGGCCTTGGCGTGCTGGAGCTGCCGGGTCTTCTCGCGGGCGTCGAGCAGCTCGCGCTCCTTGTGCGACAGCTCGTCGCGCAGGGCCAGGAGCTCCTTGTCCTTGCCCGACAGCATCTCGCGCAGGTTCAGGAACTCGCGCTCGCGGCTGACCGGCTTGGCCGGCTCCGCGCTCCCGGCCCGCGCCTTGTCGAGCTCGGCCCGCAGCCGCTGGTTGTCGCGCTCGAGCTCGTGGAGCTTTTGCAGGCTTCGGCGATCGTGGAGGCCCGACTGCTCGGCGTCGGCTCGGGCCGCCAGCTCGTCGAGGCCGAGATCGACGGTGGCGTCGGCGGCGGGCGGTGGGGTCGCGGTCGCGCTACCGCGCCGGCGCGGCTCGCCGACCAGGGGCCGCGGCGGCGTCGGCTCGGCCGCGGCCACGGGCTCGCTCGCCGGCGGGATCAGCGCCGCCGGCGGGGGCGGCGCCGTCGGTGCGACCGGCGCGATCGGCGCAGACGACGCCGCGGGCTCCGGCGGCGAGGCCAGCGCCTCGAGCGGCGCCGGGGCCTCGAGCGGGGCCAGGTCGACGGTGGACGGCGCGAACTCGACCGGCGCTGGCGGCGCGAACTCGACCGGCGCGGGTGGCGCGACCTCGACCGGCGCTGGCGGTGGCGGGACCGCCAGGAACTCGGGCTCGGGCAGGGGCCGTGGCTCCGGCGGCGGCTCGACGGGGCGCAGAGCCGGCGGCGGAGGAGGCGGCGGCGCGCCGGTCAGGCCCCGTCGACGGGGCGCGGGCGGCGGCGCGGCGGCGGTCGGAGCCGCCGGGGGTGGGGCCGCCGGGGGTGGGGCCGCGATCGGCGGAAGCTCTGCGGGCGCGGGCGGCGCGTCGGGCAGGGCGATCGCCGCGTCGGAGAGGACCAGAGGCTCGAGCTCGACGAAGGCGTCGTCGGCGCCGAACGGGGGCGGCTCGGTCGTCAGGTCGTCTCGGGCTGCGGCCCGCGGCGCGGCCGCGGCCAGGGCGGCCTGGGCGTCCTCGAGGGGCATCGAGTCGGTGAGCATCGCGAACGCGGCGTCGGTCTCGGCGTCGATCGAGTCGTCGAAGGTGGCCGCGGCGTGCTGGGTGTGCTGGCCCTCGTTGAACTCCTCGCTGTCGCTCAGGTCCAGGGATCCCGACTCCAGCTCGTCGACCAGGACCTCGTCATCGATCGCGACCTCGTCGACCTCGACCGGGATCGCCAGCTCGCCATCACTCGAGAGATCGCCGAGGCCGATCAGGTTGTCGAACTTGCCCAGCAGCTCGGCGGTCGACAGGTCGCGCTTGTCTAGGTACTCGTCGGCGCGGACCTTGAGCTTGCGGTGGGCGGCGAAGGCGTCGGCTGGCACGGTGCTGGTGACCAGCACCACGGGGAGCTGGGCCGCCACACCCTTCTTGGCCTTGTTGAACGTCGCGTAGCCGCGCTTGTCGGGTTCGTCGACCGCGATCACCAGCGCGGTCGCGGCCAGCTTGCCGACCTGCGCTAGCGGATCAGCCGAGGTGTCGACCACGATCGCGAACCCGTACGGCCCCAGCTCGCGCACCAGCAGGTTGTGGAAGTCGCGATCGGGGTCGATCAGGAGGATCGTGCGCTGGCTCATCGGCGAAAAAATTGTATCCGCTCGCGCTTCGCCGCGCGCGGTCGGCTCGCCGAAACCCGTGGCGCCGCTGGGCCTACATCGCGCCGGCGCGCCGCCACCGCGTCAGCGTCGCGGGTCCTCGGCGCCGATGCGCGCGACGATCGGCGTGCCGCCGATCAGGAGCTTCAGATCGGCCACGGTCATGGTCGTCGACGACATCCGCACCGCGCGGGCGCCGTCGCGGACCACCAGGCCGGCCTCGGCCACCGCGCCATCCCAGACCTCGTAGCCGCCGACGATCCGGCGCGCGCTGGGATCGACCTCGAGGGCGTCGGCGCCGTGGAGCACGACCCGCAGGTCGAAGCGGCGGCCGTCGGGCGCGTAGACGTCGTAGTGGAGCGCGGCGGCGTCGGGCCCGTAGGACTCGCTGCCGGCCAGGCGGAACACCACGTCGCTCATCGAGCCGCCATCGCCGAACCCGCGGCCCGACGAGACCGGAGCGGTCCGCGGGTCGTCGGTCGCCGCCACCTTCCGCGGCCGGTCGGTCGCCGTGGCCGGTCGGTCGCCGTCGCCGCCGAGGACGAACACCGCCAGGGCCGCGGCCGCGGCCGTCGCGGCGGCCGCCGGCAGCGCCCAGCTCCGCCAGGTCGGCCGCCGCGCCCGATCGACCTCGTCGAGCGCCCGGCCGATCCGGGCGCGCAAGAGCGCCGGCGCCGGCGGCGGGGCCAGGCGCTGGCGCAGCTCGCCCAGCACTACCCGCTCGCGGTCGACGTGCGCGCGGCAGGCCGAGCACTCGAGCAGGTGCAGCTCGACGTCACGCTGCTCCTGGGCGGCCAGCTCGCCGTCGCACAGCATCATCGCCAGCGTGTCGATGTCGTCGCACAGCTTGAGCATGGTCAGGTTTTCTTGCGTCGGTAGGCGGCGAGGTCGATCGGCGCAGGGGCCGGCGATCCTGCCGCGGGTGGAGCGGCCTGGGGGGCGACGTCCTTGACGTAGCCCTCGGAGACCGCGAAGGGACGGAGGCGGGCCTCGAGGAGGCGGCGGCCCCGGTACAGCCGGCTCATCACCGTACCGACCGGGCAGTCCATGGCCTCGGCGACCTCCTTGTAGGACAGCCCCTCGACGTCGCACAGCACGACCGCGGTGCGGAAGTCGGCGGGCAGATCCTCGAGCGCGCGCTGGACGTCGTCGGACACCGAGCGCTCGATCAGCACTCGTTCGGGGCTCTGCTGGCGGTGGGCCGCCTCGTGGTGGAGGACGCCGTCGACCGTGGTCTGCTCCGCGGTCGCGGCGTCGAGGACCTCGCGCTGCCGGCGCTTGCGCTGGTACTCGTTGATGAACGTGTTGGTCAGGATCTTGAGGAGCCAGGCCTTACAGTTGGAGTTGCGCTCGAACGACGCCCAGAACCGGTAGGCGCGCAACAGCACGTCCTGGACCAGATCCTCGGCGTCGCGCTGGTTGCGGGTCAGGCGGAAGGCCGCCCCGTAGAGGGCGTCGAGGTGCGGCAGGGCGTTCGCCTCGAACTCGGTGCGCGCGGTGGACTTCTTGGCCAACATCGAGAGCGCTCGCCTACTGTACCCGACCCGCCCGGGGGGACATTCCCGGTGCGTGCGGATCGCGAGCACTTCAGATCGCCCTGGCGCCTCGCGGTGGCCGCGCTAAACTCACGCTATGGCCGCCAACTTCGCCGTCGTCTCGCCGCGCCGGTTCGGGCGCCTCGGGTGGTTCGCCGCCCTGGCCCTGGCCGGGCTCGCCGCTGCCGTGATCGCGCGTCCGTGCCCGGAGGCTCGGCGCGCCCCGCCGTCTGCGGCGCCGGCCCCGGCGGTCGCCGCCACCGAGGATCGCTGCGCCGCCGAGCTGGCCGCCTACGCCAGCGCGCGCCAGGCCGCGCGCCTCGCCGCCGACGAGGGCCACTGCCGCTCGCGCGGGCGTCACGGCGCGGCGGTGCGCCAGGCGGCTGCCGCGGTCGAGGCCTGCCTCGACCGTCGCTGATCGCTCCGCGCCTCGGTTTCGCCCCCCGCCTCGCGCCCGCCCCGGGCGCGTCGCGTGACTACGCCTGATACGGCGTGTGGGCCACACCCAGGGCCTCGGCGACCGCCTTGTGCGGGACCGTGCCGCGGTAGGTGTTGAGGCCGCTGATGAAGACCGGGTCGTCCTTGATCGCGCCCTCGAGGCCGCGATCGGCGAGCTTGACCGCGTAGCGCATGGTCGCGTTGGTGAGCGCGTAGGTCGAGGTCCGCGGCACCGCGCCCGGCATGTTGGCCACGCCGTAGTGGATCACGTCGTGGACCACGTAGGTCGGCTTGTCGTGGTAGGTCACCCGCGCGGTCTCGACGCAGCCGCCCTGATCGATCGACACGTCGACGATCACCGAGCCCGGCTCCATCGCCTTCACGTGGGCCTCGGTCACCAGGCGCGGCGCGCGCGCGCCCGGCAGGAGCACCGCGCCGATCACCAGATCGCTCTCGAGCACGGCGCGCTCGATCGCCATCGGGTCGGAGTACTGGGTCGAGACCCGGCCCATGTAGATGTCGTCGAGGTAGGCCAGGGTCTTCAGGTTGACGTCGAGCACCGTGACGTTGGCGCCCAGGCCGACCGCGATCTTGGCGGCGTTGGAGCCGACCACGCCGGCGCCGATGATCGTCACGCGGCCGCGGCGCACGCCGGGCACGCCGCCGAGCAGCACGCCCTTGCCACCGCGCTCGCGCTCGAGGTAGGTCGCGCCGGCCTGGACCGCCATGCGGCCAGCCACCGCGCTCATCGGCGTGAGCAGCGGCAGGTCGCCCGGGGTCGGCTCGATCGTCTCGTAGGCGACGCCGTCGACGCCGCGCTTGAGCATCTCGTGGCCGAGCTCCTGGGCCGCGGCGAGGTGGAGGTACGTGAAGAGGATCTGGCCCTTCCGCATGAGCGGATACTCGGGCGCGATCGGCTCCTTGACCTTCACCACCATGTCCGCCTCGCCCCACACCTCGTCGCGGGTGGCGACGATCGTGGCCCCGGCCTTGACGTAGTGGTCGTCGGGGATCGACGAGCCCAGGCCGGCGCCTTGCTCGACCAGGACGGTGTGACCACGGCCGGTGAGGATCGCCACGCCAGCCGGGGTCATGCCGACGCGGAACTCTTGGGTCTTGATTTCCTTGGGGACGCCGATGCGCATGTGCCGCGCACTATCCGGCCGCCGCGCGCCGCGAGTCAATGGCCGCGCCGTCGAGGATCGTCGCACCCGCCGCGCTGCGACGCGTCAAGCCTGCGAGGATCACCACTCGCCGACGTTGGGCATCGACGTCCAGGGCTCGGCCGGGGCCAGGGCGGCCCCGCGCTGGAGGAGCTCCACCGAGATCAGATCGGGCGAGCGGACGAAGGCCATGCGGCCGTCGCGCGGCGGTCGGCTGATGGTGTAGCCGAGGTCGATCAGGCGCTGGCACGCCGCGTACACGTCGTCGACCTCGTAGGCGAGGTGGCCGAAGTTGCGCCCCACGGTGTAGGCGGTGTCGTGATCCCAGTTGTGGGTCAGCTCGACCTGAGGGCCGTCGTCGTCGGACCCGACGGTCAGAAACACCAGCGTGAACCGGCCGGCCTCGTGGTCGCGGCGGCGGACCTCGCGCAGGCCCAGACCGTCGCAGAAGAACCGGAGCGCGGCGGGCAGGTCGCGGACGCGGATCATCGTGTGCAGGTAACGCATCGACGCAGTGTAGCGTCGCGCCGGGGTGACGCTCGCTCGGCGTCGCGCGGCGAAACCGATCGCGAGGGCCTGCGTCTCAGCGCGCGAAAGGACCCTAGCCATGAATCGACTCCTCGCTGCGTTCCTCCTGTCCCTGGCCGCCTGCGGCGGCTCGTCCAAGCCGACCGAGACCCCGGCGTCCGCCACGCCGGCCGCCACCGCCGACATCGTCGACACCGCGGTCGCCGCGGGCTCGTTCACGACCCTGGTCGCCGCGGTCAAGGCCGCCGGCCTGGTCGAGACCCTGAAGGGCGAGGGGCCGTTCACGGTGTTCGCCCCGACCGACGAGGCCTTCGCCAAGCTGCCCCCCGGCACCGTCGAGGCGCTCCTGGCCGACAAGGACAAGCTGACCCGCGTGCTGACCTACCACGTCGTCGCCGGCAAGGTGACCTCCGACGCGGTGGCCGGCCTGAAGGAGGCCACGACGGTGGCCGGCCCGACCCTGGCGATCGACACCACGAGCGGCGTCAAGATCAACAACGCCACCGTGGTCACCGCCGACGTGATGGCGACCAACGGCGTCATCCACGTGATCGACACCGTGCTCCTGCCCCCCGAGTGATCGCGCCCCGCCGCCGCGCTCCGCGACGGTGCGCTACGGCTGCGCGACCCAGCGATCCTCGGCGTTGACGATGATGTCGGGGGTCGCGAAGGGCACCGCGACGTAGCGGTTCTTGGTCCAGTACTCGTCCATCTGGTCGCGGAAGTGTGGGCTCCGCGTGTCGAAGATCTGGCCGCCCGGCAAGGCCCACTCTTGCTCGATCGGCTTGCCGGCCTCGACCTTCATCACGGTCCGCATCGCCGGGCCGTGCTGGTAGGCGAAGCTGTAGCTGCCGATCGCCGGGTTCGACGCGTCGACCGCGTGGCTGTCGCCCGGACGCGGATAGGTGCGGCCGGTGCCGGGCAGATCGAGGGCGGCGGCGGGCACCAGCGCCGGCGCGCGGGCGACGTGGAGCCGGCCCCAGTCCCAGGTCGCGGGGTCGGCGCCCAGCCGGGTCACGCCCTGCTCGAGGGCGGCGTCGAGGGCGACCACGATCTGGTAGGTGCAGGTCTCGACCGCCGGGGTGGCGAAGCTGTCGCACAGCCGCGCGCTGGTCGGGAAGCCGGGCGCGGTGCCGGTGCGCAGGCGCTCGGGGTGCTCGAGGGCGTTGACCGCGGCGCTGATCGTGTACTGCCGGTTGGGCGCGGCGCCCAGGACCCCGAGCTCATCGCCGAAGGCGGCGCGGTAGAACTCGATCTGCCAGAAGTTGAAGATCGTCGTCGCCACCGCGTCGTCGCGCTCGGCGGCGGTCGCGCCGTCGCCGCCCGGGTGGGTGGCGAAGGTCCAGGCCCCGAGGCGATCGCGGGCCGCCACCAGGCGGGCGACCCGCGCGGCGTCGAGCGTGCCGGCCAGCGCGGTCAGGTCCGGATGGGTGCCCGGGGTGGTCCGCTCGGCGACCAGGCGATCGACCGCGGCGACGATGAACGGCCGCAGGCGATCGCCGGCGTTGGAGTACGTGTCGCCCTGGATCGACTGCATGTCGGCCACGGTCATGGCCCGGCCGCTGGCCTTCAGCGCCTCGAGGCGGCGGGTGATCCGACCCTGGCGGAAGCCGGGGCCGTAGTCGAAGCCGGCGTAGTGTGGGCCGTTGAGCGGATCGCCGTCGAAGGTCTCGCCGATCGGATCGGCGTTGGCGGTGGCCAGGTAGCCCGAGGCCGGATCGATCGCGTGGGGCACGAACCGCGGATCGACCTCGCCGGTCCAGGTGCAGCTCCCATCGCCGGGCAGGACGAAGAACGGCGCGGTCCCGGCGCCGGTGGTCGGCGTCCAGGTCCGGCACCCCGGCGAGCGGATCGGCATCCGCGCCGAGGTCGTCCAGCCGATCCGGCCAGCGGCGTCGGCCATGACCCAGTTCTGCGAGCCGTGATCGAAGACGTCGAGCGCCGCGAAGCCGCTGGCGACGTCGGTGGCGCGGTTGAGCCGGGCCAGCGCCAGGGTCTCGCGGGTCGGCTGATGGCCGGTGTACTTGACCGAGATCGCCGGGCCGGGCGGCCGCGGCGTGACCCGATGGTCGACGATGTTGGGCAGGATCGGGCCGTGGTGCGGCACCACCTGATAGACCGCGGTGAAGGTCTCGGTGATCGTGCCCAGCGCGCCGACCTTGATCTCCTCGGTGAACGAGGTCAGCGGCACCTCGGCGCCCTGGTAGGTCACGCACTCGCCGCCGCCGCCGCCCGGGCACGGGTGGATGTCCTCGAGGAAGAAGTCGGTGACGTCGTGGTTCGAGGTGGTCGAGCCCCAGGCCAGGGTCTGGGTGTGGCCGAGCACGACGCCGGGCACCCCCGACAGCGAGATGCCGGCGACGTCGAGGGCGTCGGGCACGGTCAGGTGGACGTAGTGGAAGACCGGCGGGTTCGAGAGCTGGAGGTGGGGATCGTTGGCGACCAGGGCGGCGCCGCCGGCCAGGCTTGGGCCGACCACCCAGTTGTTCGAGCCGTCCTCGGGCTGGCGGAACGACATGCCGAAGACGTCGATGGGCCGGGCCACCGCGCGAGCGCGGGCCAGGAGGTCGGGCGGCACCATCGGCGCGGCCGCCGTCCGCGGGGCGACCCGGGCCTGGGTGGAGCCGTCGGGCCAGCCCGCGATCGTCGAGGCGTGGTCGAGCTGCTCGAGCGGGAACAGATCGTCGAAGGCCCGGGCCAGGGCCTGGCGCGCCGGATCGGCCGACTGCGCGAAGCCGCGCTCGCCGGCTTGGCGATAGGCGGTGAGATCGAGCTCGAAGTCGTCGAAGGACAATGACCAGGCCTGGAGCAGGCCGATCACCACCGAGTCCTCGGCGCGCCACGGCGCGATCACCTCGGGCGCGATGAACGACGCCTGGACCGGATCGATCGAGATCTTGCCGGTGCGCAGGTCGTCGAGGTACGCGTTGACCCCGGCGGCGAAGCGATCGAGCGACACGACCGTGGCCACCGCCTCGGGCGATGGATCGGCGCGCAGCGCGGCGACCTGGGCCGCGGCCCGGGCCTCGAAGCGGTGCATGCGCATGATCAGATCGTTGTCGATCTGCGACGGGGCCAGCGCGCCGAACAGCTCGGCGACCCGGCCGTTGGCGACGTGGCGCAAGAGATCGAGCTGGAGCCAGCGATCCGAGGCGACGATGTAGCCGTTGGCGGCGTAGGCGTCGGCCTCGGTGACCGCGTAGATGTGCGGGATGCCGTGGCGATCGCGGACGATGTCGACCGGCGCGGTCAGGCCGGGGATCGACAGGGTCCGGGTGGCCGGGATGTCGTCGTAGGGGCGCGGGGTCCCGGGCGGCCCGTCGTCACCGCAGGCGACGAGCGCGAACAACGTGGCAGCGAGCAGGCGCGAGCGCATGCCGCATTGTAGCGGCGGTCGCCGCCGGCGCGGCGCTCACGATCGAGATAGCACCGGCCGTGGGGGCGAGATCACGGGGCCAGGACCCGGGCCTGTTGCCCCGGGACCGTCACCGCCAGGCTGCCGCCAGCGCCGACCGTGAAGGTCGCGCCGTCGCTGCCGGGGGCCAGGTCGCGCAGGACCGTGCCCGGGGCGAAGCTCGTGACCATGCAGCTCCCGCCGTCGGCGGCCGGCGCGCAGCTCTCGCTGGTCTGGGTCGAGGCGTTCAGCACCACCACGACCTTGTCGTCGGCGGTGGCGCGCTCGAAGGCGAAGATGCCGGCGTCGCGCCGCGCCCCGGCGGCCCGCACGCTCCACTTGATCTGCACGTCGCCGCGGCGCAGCGCCGCCCGGGCCTTGCGCAGCGCGATCCAGTCGCGGACCTGGGCGAAGGCCGGGTTCTGCGTGTCGTAGGCCGGGTACCCGAGCGCCGGGTTGCCGCGCCACAGGTCCTCGCGGTTGGCCGGATCGACGCCGCCGGCGAAGGCCTGCTCGGTGCCGTAGTAGACGCACGGGATGCCGTCCCAGGTGAACAGGTAGGCCAAGGAGATGCGGAGCTGCTCGGCGGTGGCGTCGAACAGGAACCGCGGCAGGTCGTGGTTGTCGAGGAAGTTGACCGGCACCTGCTGGGGCGCCAGGCCGATGCCGCCGGCCGCCGACGGCGCGTGGGCCTCGGGGCCAAAGGTCGGCCCGGCCGGGTAGCCCTGGCCCTGGCACCAGCTATCGCCGGGGTTGCGGCCGATCCGGCTGTTGTACATGCACTCGATGTTGGCGGTCGGCTGGCCCTGCTTGAAGACCGCGTCGATGACCCGGTACTTCTGCGAGAAGTAGAACACCGAGTCGAAGCGCCCGAACCGGCCGTCGCCGTCGACGCCGCCGTGAGTGTAGGCGCCGATCAGCTCGTCGTTGCCGTCGAAGGCCTCGCCGAACAGGAAGAAGTTGGACTTGCCGAGCGACGCCGCCTTGGCCCGCATGCGATCGGCGAACACGCCCCAGAAGCCGCGGCGGTTGGGCGCGATCTCCGGACGATCGATGTGCTTGATCGTGTCGATGCGGAAGCCGTCGAAGTCGGCGGCCTCGATCCAGTACTCGAAGACCCGGGCCAGGGCGTCGGCGACGTCGGGGTTGTCGGTGTCGAGGTCCTTCAGGCCGCCCGGGAAGTCGCCGGTGGTCTCCTGCTCGCGCACGAAGTCGCGCGAGTAGTCGCGCTCGTGCCACCAGACGTAGACCCGGCCCTTGCGGTTGTACCAAGACGGGTCGTCGAACCACGGCTTGTCCGACGGCCAGCCGAACCAGCTCGGCGGCCGCGGCGGCGGCACGCGGTTCTGCTCGGGCCAGTCGGTGAAGCGCACGGTGGCCGGGCCCGAGAAGCCCAGCGAGGTCCAGCCCTGGACGCCGCGCGGATCGTACTCGGGGTCCCACTCGATGATGCGCTCAAGGTAGTCCTTGCCCTTGTCGCAGTAGACCAGCTCGTCGGGCGAGCACTGGCTGGCGGTCGACGGGTTGCTGCAGATCTGGACGCAGGTGTGGGACAGGCCGCCGCCGGAGATCCAGTCGTCGGGCTGGCCGTTGCCGTTGATGTCGTAGAAGAAGAGCTGGCCGACGTGGTTGGTGACGACGTCGAGGATGACCAGCATGCCGCGGGCGTGGGCGGCGTCGACCATCTCGCGCAGCTTGTACAGATCGCCGAAGTGCGGGTTGGGCCGCAGGAAGTCCTGGGTCCAGTAGCCGTGGTAGCTGGCGAACCCGGCGTCCTCCTCGGTGTTGCCGACCACCGGCGAGATCCACAGCGCGGTCACGCCCAGCTCCTCGAGGTAGTCGAGCTGATCGATCACGCCCTGCCAGTCGCCGCCGTGGTAGCGGGCCGGCACGCTGGGCGCGACGTTGTGATCGTTGTTGGGGTCGCCGTTGGCGAAGCGGTCGACCATGATCTGGTAGATGACCTGATCGCGCCAGTCGACGTCGGTGTTGGGCCGGTGCGGCAGATCGGTCGGGTGGGTGAGATCGCTGGCGCCACACGCGGCGAGGGCGGCCAGGCTGAGGAGGGCAGGGAGCTTCATGGCGACCTCGCGGCTAGCGGTACGAGTTGGAGTTCCACCACCACTCGGCGGCCACGCCCAGGAAGTGGGTCCAGGCCACCGCGCGCGGATCGCCGGTGGCGTACAGGGCCCGGGCCCCGTCGTTCTGATGCGCGGCTCGGTAGTAGAGCCGTAGCTCCGGGCGATCGAAGGCCGATGGCCCGGTCGGGGTGAAGGTGAGCATCGGCGCGATCGAGGCGATCGCGGCGTCGGCGGCCTGCTGGGTGGTCGGCTGGAGGCCGCGGGGGAAGCGCGCCTCGTAGGCCAGGTCGAGGGCGGCGCCCAGGCCGCTGCGATGCAGGCGCGCGGTCGGGCGGACGTCGATCGCGTACTCCCAGCCGTCGTCGCGATCGCGGGTGTCGCGGTCGGCGTCGACGAAGCGGCGGGCGTAGGCGGCGGCGGTGACGTGGCCGAAGCGATCGTCCCAGTTGGCGCCCAGGCCGAACACCAGCTCGCTGGCCCGCGGGAAGGTGCGCAGCTCGGTGTCGAAGGAGGTCGGCGCGGCGAGCTCGTCGAAGGCGGCCAGGCCGGCGCTGTAGCGGGCGAACAGGTTGGCGTGGCGCCGGTAGCCGCGCTCGGCCGGGGCCAGGCCCCAGGCCGACAGCTCGGCGCCGATCGTCAGGCCCCAGTCGCGGGGCAGGGCCTCGAGGGTGGCGTCGTCGCGCCGCCGGATCCCCGACGGCAGGCCGTGGACCTCGCCGTAGAGCCGAGCCCGCCACGACAGCTCGGTCGGGGCCGCGGCCTGGGTGTAGCCGAGGCGGCCGCTGACGATCGTGCGCTGGCGGTTGAGCTGGACCACGGTGGTCGCGCCCAGCTCGGGCGCGGCGACGTCGCGCTCCTGGTACTGGAACGGATCGAGGAGCCGGTTCAGGCCGACGTGGGCCGAGACCTCGAAGCGCTTGACGGTGGCCGCGACCCCGGCGCCGACGGTGTTGAGGTCGTCGAGAGGCCAGTAGTCGAACAGGTACAGATCGTCGCCGCGCAGCATGCGCGAGCCGATCCACGCCGAGAAGTCGCCGAGGATGGCCTCGGCGTAGAGGTTGCGCAGCGCCGGGCCGGCGGTGAACGTGCCGGTCTCGTGGAAGAGCTGCTCGTCGAAGGCCAGGGTGGTGACGACCTTCATCCGGCCCGGGAACCGCGCGAAGCCGGTGCCGTAGGCGAAGTCGAGCTCGAGGTAGCTCGGCTCGACGATACGCGGGCCGTGGGCGACGACGTGGACCGGGTCGGCGCGGCCGCCGCGCAGGTCGGAGCCGGTGACGACCCGGCCGTAGGATCCGAAGCGGAAGCCCAGGCCGTCGTCGACCGCGACCGGGACCTGCGCGGTCGCCGGCGCGGCGGCCGGCGTCGGCGTCGGCGTCGGCGTCGGCGCGGCGGCGCGGGCCCGGGCCAGCTCGGCCTCGAGGGCCTCGAGGCGCGCGGCCAGGGCGGCCAGGTCCTCGGCGCTGGCCGGCTCCGGGGCTCGGTCGGCCGCGGGCTCGGCTGGCGGCGGCGGCACGTCGATCGGCGCCGGCTGGGCGGCGGCGGTCGCGGTCAGGCCGACCAGCGCGAGCAAGGAGGCGAAGCGCGGGGACATCGGGCCGGCGGGCAGCACGATCCGTGCCGCCCGAGGGGACCGTCGATCTAACGGGAAGCGCGGCACGACCGGGCCAGCCTGCCACGGCCCGCGTTGCGATTGGCAACGATCGCGACCGCGGCGGTGCGTCGGCGCCGGCGTCCCCGGGGGCAAGGGCCCCAAACGTCGGTTCGCCGCGTCCTGGCATGGGCCTTGATGACCGCGGCTCCATGCGCGCCCTCGCAATGCTCGCGGTGTCCGCCGCGATGGTCGGTTGTCCGGCGAGCCAGGCGCCCGGCGGCGAGGCCGGCGATGCCGGTGGCGACGCGCGGCTGACCGACGACGCCGCGCTCGACGCGTCGGGCCCGCCCGGCGACGCCGCGATCGACGGCCCGCCGCAGCCGGTGTGCAGCCAGCCGATCCCGACCTGCACGACGACGATCACGTTCCGCGGCGCGGCCACGTCGGTGGTCGTCCGCGGCGACTTCGCGCCGGACGGCTGGACCGTCGGCGTGCCCATGACCCAGGTCGGCGAGGTGTGGTCAGCGACCCTGCCGGTCCGCGACCAGCAGGTGGTGGTCTACAAGCTGGTCGTCGACGGCACCTGGCGCGCCGATCCGGCCAACCCGCGCACCACGCCCGATGGCTTCGGCGGCGTGAACTCGGTGGTCCGGGTCGACTGCGATCACTGCCCGGGCCGGCCGGTCCGCGACTGGCGCGACGCGATCCTCTACTTCGTGATGATCGATCGGTTCGCCAACGGCAGCCCGGCCAACGACGCGCCGATCGGCGTCGAGCCGGCCGCGGACTACCGCGGCGGCGATCTGATCGGCCTGCGCCAGAAGATCGAGGCGGGCTACTTCACCGCCCTCGGCGTGACCGCGCTGTGGCTGACCTCGCCGCTCGACAACGCCGACGGCCGTGGCCGCGGCAGCGACGGCCACGACTACTCCGGCTACCACGGCTACTGGCCGCGGGACCTCGAGTCGATCGAGTCCCGGATCGGCACCGAGGCGGACCTGGCCGCGGTGATCGCCGCGGCCCACGCCCACGGCCTCGACGTGATCCTCGACTACGCGATGAACCACGTCCACGCCGAGAGCCCGCTCTACGCCGCGCACCGCGACTGGTTCTGGCCCAACGACAACGGCCGCGGCGGCGACTGCGTGTGCGGCGCTGGCTGTAGCTGGGACGAGCCCGCCGAGCGCAAGCGCTGCTGGTTCACGTCGTACCTCCCCGACTTCGATTTCCGCAACGCCGGCGCGCGCCGCTACTCGGTCGCCAACGCGATCGCCTGGGCCCAGCGCCTGGGCGCCGACGGCTATCGCCTCGACGCGGTCAAGCACATCGAGGACGCGTGGCTCACCGAGCTGCGGGCCCGCCTCGACGGCGAGGTCGAGTGGGACCAGCGCTTCTACCTGGTCGGCGAGACCTTCACCGGCGACCGCGGGTTGATCCGGGCCTACGTCGATCCGGCCACCAAGCTCGACGGGCAGTTCGACTTCCCGCTGCGCGCGCAGGTGCTGTCGACGGTGCTGCGCCGCCAGGGCTCGATGGCCGACCTCGGCGGCTGGCTGGTCGACAACGACCGCTTCTACGGGCCGGGCGCCGTGATGTCGACGTTCCTCGGCAACCACGACGTGCCGCGGGTGATCCACCTGGCGGAGGACGTGCCCCGTTACGGCGACTGGGACGACGGCAAGGCCCAGGCGTGGGCCGGGCAGCCCGGTCTGCCGACCTCGCCGCGCCCGTTCGAGCGCCTGGCGGTGGCCTACGCGCTCCTGTTCACCTCGCCCGGGGTGCCGCTTCTCTATTACGGTGACGAGTTCGGGCTGCCAGGTGCGGGCGATCCCGACAACCGCCGCATGATGCCGTGGACGGGCTACACCGCCGACCAGCAGGCCTTGCGCGACCGACTGGCTCGCCTGGCGCAGGTGAGGTCCACGCACCCAGCCCTACGCCGGGGCACCCGCACCGTCCTCGGCGCGACCGGGGACGTCTTGACCTACGCGATGGAGACGGCCGGAAATCGGGTGATCGTCAGCCTGAACCGCGGGGATACGGCGGCCTCCCTGGTCGGCGTGCCCCCCGGCGACTACGACGAGCTCTTGTCCGGAACCCGCGTCACCGTCCCGTCGGGGCTGCCGCCGCGGACCGCGATGCTGCTGACCGCGCGGTGACCGCGGCCAGGCGGGCTGGAAACTGTGCGCGGGCGGACGCGCAAAACCCGCAGCGCTTGCCGTCGCTCGAAGAGCCCTCGCAGGAATTGCGTGTGCAACGGTTTTCAGGACACTGGAACGAAGTTGTTTCAGATGGTTGCGGCGGCACGGCGTTTGTAATGGCGCGAGCTGCCATGCGAGCGCTCAAATTCCTGTCGGTGTTATTGGTGGTTGCGGCTTGTGAGGGACCCGCGGGGCCGCGGGGTGACACGGGTGACACGGGGCCAGCCGGTGATCCAGGTGACGACGGCGTCGCCGGAGACCCTGGCCCCGCTGGACCGCCGGGCGACGACGGTCAATCACCGTGGTTCGCCGGGCCAGGCGTCGACGTCGAGGTCACCGGCCTCGAGGTCAGCGCCACGATGGCGCGGGTGTCCTTCCGGCTGCGCGACGGCGCCGGCGTACCCCTCGATCGCGCCGGTCGCTTGACCCCCGGCCCGGTCACGATGGCCTTCGTCCTCGGCCAGCTCGGCGTCGACGGCACCGGCGCGCCGACCCCGTACGTCTCGTACACGACGCGGACCGCGACCGGCCCCGGTGGGGTCACCGCGACTCAGGCGTGGACCGAGAACAACGGCACCTACGAGGTCGTCGACGTCACCGCCGGCACCTACCGCTACACCTTCGCGGCGCCGCTGACCGGCTTCGACGCCGCGCGCACGCAGACGGTGATGGCGGTCGCGTCGCGGACCCAAGACGGCGCCGCCGCGTTCGACCGCGCGACCTTCTCGATCCGGCCCGACGGCGGCGCGATCGCCGAGCGCTCGGTCGTCACCCAGGCCAACTGCGCTTCGTGCCACGGCACCTTCTCCGCCCACGGCGGCCGCTACACCGCGGTCGATCAATGCGAGATGTGCCACACCTCGCAGACCACCGACGCCGACACCGGCAACACCGTCGACTTCGGCGTGATGCTGCACAAGATCCACGCCGGCAAGGACCTGCCGTCGGTGATCGCCGGGACGCCGTACCGGATCATCGGCTTCGGCGGCACGGTCCACGACTTCTCGACGGTCGCGTTCCCGCACTCGATCAAGCGCTGCGATAGCTGCCACGGCGGCGCGCCCCAGGGCGGCAACTGGCAGACCGCGCCGTCGGCCGAGACCTGCCGGTCGTGCCACGACAACATCTCTTTCGTCGACCCGCCGCCCGGCGGTCAGGTCCTGCACAGCGGCGGCGCCCAGCCCCCGGGCGCGCCGTGCAACGTCTGCCACCCGGCCAACGGCTCGATCGCCCCGATCGTCCCGGCCCACGCCGACGTGTCCTTCGACCGTAGCCACGAGCTGGCGATCACGATCGAGTCGGTCGCCCCGGTGACCCCCGGCCAGCCGATCACGTTCACGTTCCAGGTCCGCTACGACGGCGTGGCCCGCAACATCCAGACCGCGCCGCTGGCCAGCCTGCGCGCGCTGATCGTCGGCCCCAACACCGACTACACCCGGTACTGGACGGTCGGCACCTCGACCAACCCGTGGGCCCAGGTCACGGTCCAGGGCAGCGGCGCCACCGGCACGTTGACCGCGGTCGACGCCGCCGCCGGTCGGTTCAGCTATACGTTCCCCGCCACCGTCGTCATCCCGGCCGACGCCACCGGCAGCTTCACCGTCGCGATCGAGTCTGCGGTCAACGCCGCCGACCCGCGCTACCCGACGGTGTCGCCGAGCTTCGCGTTCTCGGTCGACGGCTCGCCGGTGGTCGCGCGCCGCCAGATCATCGACCCGGCCAAGTGCAACGCCTGCCACGACGACCTGCGCTTCCACGGCGGCAACCGTCGCGGCGCGGCCTACTGCGTGACCTGCCACAACCCGGAGAACGCCAACGCCGACCGCATCGCGCGCGCCGAGGGCAGCCAGGTCCTGGCCGAGAGCGTCGACTTCCGCGTGATGATCCACAAGATCCACATGGGCGAGGAGCTGAGCCAGCCGTACATCCTCGGCGCCAACCCGACGCCGACGGTGGCCAACCCGCAGGGCACCCAGGTCAACTTCGCCGAGGTCCGCTACCCGCGGTCGCGCGCCGAGTGTAGCGCCTGCCACCTGCCCGGGACCTGGACCTTGCCGGCGGCCGAGGGCCGCGCCCAGAGCATCCTCCAGGAGATCACCTGCACCGAGGATCCGGCGGCCGACGCCGACGGCTACTGCACCTCGCCGTTCTGGAACGTCACCCAGACCTTCCGGCTGGCGCCTGAGACCTCGGTGTGCACGAGCTGCCACGACGCGCCGTACGTGACCGCCCACGCCCAGCTCAACACGACGATGTTCGGCGTCGAGGCGTGCACGACGTGCCACGGCGCGGGCAAGACCTACGACGTCGCGGTGGTGCACGCGCAGTGAGGTGGGTGGTCGCCATGGTGGCGGGGCTCGCGCTCGGCGGTTGCGCCGACGAGCGGCCCCGTACCGTCGACGACTGCCTGGGCGTCCACGGCTGCGGGGTCCTCGATCCCGCGGCCGAGGATTTTCACGGCCGCGAGCTGGCGGCGGCGGGCTGGGACCTCGGGTTGTGCGCGAGCTGCCACGGCGCCGACTTCGCCGGCACCAGCGCCGCGCCGACCTGCCGGACCTGCCATGAAGCCGGCCCCGATGACTGCGCCACGTGCCACGGCGCCGACGGGCCGAGCACCGGCGCCCACGCGCGCCACGGCGTGGTCGGGCTCGGCTGCGCCGAGTGCCACGCGGTCCCGACCCGGTGGGACAGCGACGGCCACGTCCGCCGGGGCGGCGCCGCCGATCCCCCGCCGGCCGAGGTGGCGATGACCGCCCTGGCGGCGACCACGCCGCGGCCGGGCGAGCGCACCGGGCCGCCGAGCTTCGACGGCGCGACCGGGACCTGCGCGCAGGTCTACTGCCACGGCGATGTCCTCGGTGGCGGCGGGGCCAAGACCCGGCCGCGCTGGGTCGACCCCGGGCCGGGCTCGGCGACCTGCGGCGACTGCCACGGTGCGCCGCCGCCCGATCACGCCTGGTCGAGCTGCACGACCTGCCACGCCGAGGGCCGTCACCTCGACGGCACGATCGACGTCGGCGTGACCGACCCCGGCTGCACCGGCTGTCACGGCGGCGCCACGCCGGCGCCGCCTCGCGGCCTCGACGGCAGCACGTTCTCGACCGCGATCGGCGTCGGGGCGCACACCGCCCACGTCACCGCGCCGCGCCGGCTGAGCGCGCCGATCGCGTGCGCGACCTGCCACGCGGTGCCGGCCGAGACCACCTCGCCCGGCCACCTCGACACCGCCGCGCCCGCCGAGGTCGCGGCCGGGCTCGGCTGGGATCGGGCGACCGCGACCTGCGGCACCGCGTGGTGTCATGGCCCGGCGCGTCCGACCTGGACCCGCACCGGCGAGGTCGCGTGTGGCACCTGCCACGGCGTGCCGCCGGTCAGCCCGCCCCACCAGCCGACGATGGCGCTGACGGCGTGCGCCGGTTGCCATCCGTCGACGGTCGACGCCTTCGGCAACATCCTCGTGGTCGACGGGCCGACCGGCCCCACCAGCCACCACCTCGATGGAGAGGTCGATGCACCTTGACGTGTTTGGATGGGTCGCGCTGGCCGGGGCGGCGATCGCCGCCGCGATCCTGGTCTGGTACCTGATCGCGCGGCCGCCGCTCAACCGGGCGACCAAGCTGGCGCTCTTGCTCGGCATCGGCGCGTTCCCGCTGGCGACCGCCGGGTCGGGCAACTACGCCGGCTTCGAGGCGACCAAGCGGCGCGAGTTCTGCGGCTCGTGCCACGTCATGACGCCGTACCAGCGCGACGTCGAGGATCCGGCGTCGACGTCCTTGGCCGCGATCCACTCGCGCAACCAGACCTTCGGCCGCGAGAGCTGTTACACCTGCCACGCCGACTACGGCATGTTCGGCACGATCGTGACCAAGGGCTCCGGCCTGCGGCACGTCTATCACTACCTCTTGACCTACCGGTCGATGTCGCTGGCCGAGGCGCGCAAGAGCATCCGCCTGCGGGGCACCTTCCCGAGCTCGACCTGTCGCCGCTGCCACACCACGACCGCGCCGGGCTGGAAGGCGGTGCCCGATCACGCGGCGCTGGCCGACGACCTGGCCCAGGGCAAGGTCGGCTGCGTGGGCGAGGGCTGCCACGGGCCGGCGCACCCGTGGAGCAAGGATCCAAAATGACCCGCTGGCTGCGCGTCTCGGCGCTCCTGACGCTCCTCGCGCTCGCGCTGATGGTGTGGTCGGTGCTGCAACCGACGCCGTTGCCGGTGATGCTGGCGATGTCGGTCGGGCAGGGCATCGGCACGCTGGCGTTCGGGCTGTACGGCTGGGTCGTGTTCGCCGACCTGCGGCGCATCCGCCGGTTGGCCCGCGAGGCCGAGGCGGCCAAGACCGCGGCGCCGCCCGCCGAGGCGTCACCGCCGTCGGAGTCGTCGTGACCCGGCGGTGGGCGACCGCGGTCGGCCTGGTCGCGTGCGCCGCGGCCGGCGCCCACGCCGATCCGCTGCGGCTGCGCGGCGACGCGCTCGCGACGACGCAGTCTCCGGTTGGCCTCCTGGTGCTCAGCGGCGACGGCGCGGTGTCGGGGCCGGTGACCGCCGAGGCCCTGGTGTGGATGGGCGCGACCCACGACGGCGCCACCGGCGATGCGCTGGTCATGGCGGTGGTGGCGCGGCGCGAGGATCGGCGCGCCGAGGCGCGCATCGGTCGCCTGGTCGCCACCGTCGGTGGCCTGCGGCCGGTCCACGTCGATGGCGTGGCTGGGCGGGTGCGGTTGCCGCGGCGCCTCGACGTCGAGGTGGTCGGCGGCGTGCCGGTGGTGCCGCGGCTCGGGGCGCAGGCCTGGGACTGGCTGATCGGCGGGCGGGTAGCGCGGCGCCTGGGTGACGCGGGGGCCCTCGGGGTCGCCGCGCTCGAGCGCCGCGAGGCCGGCCGGCTGGCCACCCGCGAGCTCGGGCTCGACGCGGCGTGGAGTCGCGGCCGCTACGACGCGGCGGCGCGAGCCGCGGTCGATCTGATCGATCCGGCGCTCGCCGATCTGCGGGTGGTGGCGCTGGCGCGATGGCGGGCGGTGCGCGGTGAGCTGTCCCTCGAGCATCGGTCGCCGACGCACCTGTTGCCGGCGACCAGCTTGTTCACGGTGCTCGGCGAGGTCGCCTCGGATCGCGCCGGCGCCGGGCTGCGCTGGCGGGCCGCGCCGCGCCTCGACGTCGTCGCCGATCTCGGCGTGCGCGCGGTGTCCGACGAGGTCGCCGCCGACGCCTTCGCCCGCGCGACGCTCCGGCTCGATGACCGCGGCCGCGGCGCGATCGTGTTCGAGGCCCGGCGCGCCGGGGCGATCGACGGCGGCTGGACCGGGGCCCGGGTCGCCGGGCGCGTGCCGGTCGGGCGATGGTCGGCGGCCCTCGAGGCCGAGCTGGTGCGCCCCGACGTCGATCGCGGTCGCGGCACGCTGTGGCCGTGGGCGATGGCGGCGCTGGGCTGGACCGCCGATGGCTGGGACGCCGCGCTGGCGATCGAGGCGACCTCGTCGCCGACCGATCGCGCGCGGGTCGACGTGCTGGCCCAGCTCGGGCGGCGCTGGGAGCTCCGATGAGGCGGCCGATCGTCATCGCCGTGGTCGCGGTCGCGATCGCCGCGTGCGCAGGCGTGCTCGGCCTGCGCCGCGAGCGCAGCCGGACCTTCCCGCACCGCGCCCACGTCGTGAAGGGCGTGTCGTGCGTGCAGTGCCACCCCGGCATCACCGAGGCCGGCGACGTCGGACCGCTCCACCCGCCCGACGACGCCACCTGCACCACCGCCGGCTGTCACGCGCAGCCGCACGATCCGCGGCCGTGCGCCGGGTGCCACCGCGATCCGATGGTGCTGGCCGGCGCCGGCGAGGCGCGCGCTCACCTCAAGTTCTCCCACGCCAGCCATCTGGTGGCGGCGGTCGGCAACTGCGCGCGCTGCCACGTCGAGGTCGCGGCCAGCGATGGCCCGCTGCGCCCGGCGATGGCGGTGTGCTGGAGCTGCCACGCCCACGATCGCGCCCGCGAGGTCCGCGACTGCGCGGCCTGCCACGTCGATCTGGTCGAGGAGGGCGTCGCCCCGACCTCGCACCTGGTCCACGACGACGACTTCGCGACCCGCCACGGTCCGGCGGCCGCGGCCGCCGCCGATCTGTGCTCGAGCTGCCACCGCGAGCCATTCTGCGCGTCGTGCCACGGCGTGACCGCGCCGACGATCGCCGCGCGCCTGCGCCCGTCCGATCCGATGTCGACCTCGGTCCACCGGCCGGGCTTCATCAACCGCCACGGCGAGGACGCTCGGGTCGCCCCGTCGGCGTGCACCTCGTGCCACCAGCCCGATCGTTGCCTCGACTGTCACCAGGACCGCGGGGTCGCGTCGACCGGCGCCAGCCCGCACCCGCCGGGGTGGGTCGGCCTCGGCCTGGCCGGCAATGAACACGGTCGCGCCGCGCGGCGTGACCCGGTGGCGTGCGCGAGCTGCCACGGCGGCGCCGGCGAAGCGCTGTGCGTGAGCTGCCACCGCGTCGGCGGTCCGGGCGGCGATCCCCATCCGCCCGGGTGGTCGAGCCCGCGGCCGCTGACCGATCTGCCGTGCCGGCTGTGCCACACCGGAGCCGCGCTGTGAGGTGGCTCGTCGCCCTCGCGATGCTCGCGCTCGCCGCGTGCGGCAGCTCGGCCGAGCCCGACGGCGTGCCCGACGCCTGGAAGTTCGTGAAGGATAGCTTCGGCCACCGGGTCCACGTCGAGCGGGCCAAGGTGCCGTGCCGTGACTGCCACGGCGACGCCAGCTTCGCCAAGCCAGAGGACCCGGCGCTGTGCAGCAAGTGCCACGCCGACAAGGTCGCGACGATCCACCCGGCGGCGACGGCGGCGACCCCGACCGGCGCGACCCCGACCGGCGCGACCCCGACCGGCGCGACCCCGACCGGCGCGACCCCGACCGCGAAGGTCCCGGGGTGCCAGGACTGCCACGGCTTCGATCGCGATCTGGCCGAGCGTCCCAACGCCTGCATCCGCTGCCACGGCGATGCCCAGGGCGATCACACCGGCGCGATCGGCGTCCACGCCGGCGCCCGGTGCAGCGACTGCCATCGACCCCACGAGACGCCGTCCTTGGTGGCGCGCACCTGTCGCGACTGTCACGCGTCGACGGCGATGAGCCACGGCGACCGCGCCGGACCGACCGACTGCCTCGACTGTCACCGCACCCACGAGCGCGCCAAGGAGGCCGACGGCAAGTGCGCCTCCTGCCACGCCGAGAAAGAGCCGCGCATCCCGACCACCGCGATCACCCGCGGCCACGAGCGCTGCACCGGCTGCCACGCGCCGCACCAGTTCACCGCCGCCGCGGTCAAGCCGTGCGCCGACTGTCACCAGGCCCAGCCGGTGCTCGCGGCCAAGGCCCACGGCGCGTGCGTGAGCTGCCACGTCCCCCACGAGGCCGCGCCGCGTCCGTGCGCGAGCTGCCACGGCGGCGAGGCCGCCAAGGTCGCGCACCCGGCGCCGGCCGACGGCGATCGCTGCGCCGGCTGCCACCCGCCGCACGCCGGCGGCGCTGCGCTCGCGGCGCCGTGCGAGCGCTGCCACGACGACGTCAACCGCCACGGCACCGCGGCCTGCCGCGACTGCCACACCCCCCACGGCGGCAAGCCCGTCCTCGACGCCCGGGCGTGCGCGAGCTGCCACGCCGGCCTGGTGGCGAGCGCCGCCGGCTCGGGCCACGCCGACTGCGTCGGGTGCCACACCCAGGCCGGCCACGCGCCGGCGGCGCCGGTGGCGGCATGCGGGAGCTGTCACCGCGCGATCGTCACCACCGTGACCGGCGGCCACGCCGCGTGCGCGAGCTGTCACCGCGAGCCGCGCCACGCCCCGGGCGCGCCGACGCCGACCTGCGCCGCCTGCCACGAGGCCGAGGCCGCGAGCGCGCCGCGCGGGCACACCGACTGCCAGCGCTGCCACGATCAGCACACCGGCGCGATGCTGGCGCGCGCCGCGACCTGCGCGAGCTGCCACCCCAGCCCGGCCACCACCGGTCACGGGCCGAAGGTCGCGTGCGCGACCTGCCACCGGCCCCACGGTCCGGGCGGCGTGGCCACCCCGCCGCGCTGCGAGACCTGCCACGAGCGGCCGCTCTTGCCTGGGCTCCACGCCTCGACCGGCCACGATCGCTGCGATGGTTGTCACCGCGGCGGTCACGATCCGGCGCCGCACTCCGACCGCGCGACCTGCCTCACCTGCCACCAGGCCCAGCAGAACCACGAGCCGCGGGCCAAGACCTGCGCGACCTGTCACCCGTTCGGCGACGGTCGGTAGCGGTCAGCCCCGGTCGCCGCCTCACCGAAGACGCGGCGCGCGACGTCGCGCGCTCAGGTCCGCGCTTGTTCTTTCCAGAACGTGAGCTGGGTGGCCGGCGCCGGCTCGCAGCCGAAGTCGGCGGCGAGCTGGTTGTCGAAGCGATCGGCGGCGGCCACGAAGTCGGCGATCCAGCCGGCCAGCTCGGCGCGATCGGCGCGCGCGAACACGTCGCTGGCGTGGAAGGTCAGGTGCAGGCGGATGATGTTGTCGTCGAGATCGAAGGCCAGCGGCGCGTGCTCGGCCGACAAGAGGTAGCGGAACAGCTCGCCCAAGCGCTGCTTGCCCGGCTTGGCCAGCGGCGAGGCGAAGCACAGGTGCTCGGAGCAGCAGCTCCAGATCTCGATCGGCGCCGAGCCGCTGTAGAACGACCAGTTGTGGGCGCCGTGGCGGGCCAGGATGGGATCGACCCCAGCCCGGGCCAGGGCGTCCTCGACGAACTCGACCATCGGGTGAGGCGCCGGCGGATCGAAGTAGGTCGTGAGATCGAGCTCCTCGAGGTCGGTGCCGCAGTGATCGCAGTAGCGGCGGGCCGACTCGAGGAGCGCGTCGCACGCCGGGCACAGCACGCCGAAGGGCGCGGCCTGGGCGTGGAAACCATCGATGAAGGCCTGGGCGTCAGCGCCGGGGATGCCGAAGCCGACGTTCTCGGCCGCGCGCAGCTTGCAGGTCGTGACCGCGACGATGTGGCGGGTGGCGTCGAGCATCGGCCCGCCGGAGTTGCCCGGGTTGATCGCGGCGTCGGTCTGGACGAAGTGCTGGCCGTCGAGGAGCTGGCGCGGGTTCGACACCACGCCGTCGGTGATCGACAGCGGCAGGCCGACCGGGAAGCCGACGATGCTGATCGGCTGGTTGGGCTTGAGCTCGCCGCTGCCGGCGATCGACAGGATCTGGCCGGCCACCGGCGCGGTCAGCTCGACGATCGCCAGGTCGCGCTCGGGCGCGATCCGGCGGACCTCGCCGAGCACCCGCCGCCGATCGCGCAGCTCGACCGCGACCTGACGGTAGGGCGCGACGACGTGGGCGTTGGTGACCAGGATCGTGGGCGCGATCAGGAAGCCGGTGCCGGTCCCACCGCCGGTGAAGACCTGATAGACGCCGAGCTCGGTGATGTCGAAGGTCATGGCGTGGGCTCCCGGTCGTCGTCGTCGTCGTCGGTCTCGTCGGTCGGGTCGCTGTCGTCGACGGTCTGATCGATCGCGCCGCCCTCGTCGGGGCCGGTCGAGTCACCGTCGTCCTCGGCGCCGAACTCCTCGGTCACCGCCTTCAGGCCCTCCCACAGGACGGTGGCCGCGTCGCGCCACGGCTTGCCGTCGGCCGCGGCCAAGACCGCCATCAGCGCCTGCGCGACCGCGGTCGGCCAGGCGTAGCGAGCCAGGAGGTAGGTCGTGCTGGCGGTCAGCGCCAGCGCCGCCTCGAAGGACTTGCCGGAGGTGCGGTACTTGTCGATCGCGTCGATGTAGTCGCCGCTGCCGAAGTAGCCGCGCAGGGTGGTCGGCTCGCCGGTCGACAGCGGTGACAGCGCGTAGCCGGCGTGGCCCAGGTTGGCGCGCAGCTCGGCCGCGGTCACCGCTCGCATCTCCTTGATCGTGCGGGTCAGCGCCGCCTCGCGCTTGCTCGGGTCCTGGTTGCCGTCGTTCCAGGTCGCGGCGCTCTCGGACAGGCGCGCGCCGAGGAACCCGCACAGCGGCAGGGCGAACTGCAAGCGGAACAGCGCCAGCGCGGTGACCTCGTTCAGGAAGAACTTGGAGCGCTTGCGCTGCGACTCGCGGACCAGCTCGTCGATCTCGTCCCAGTGCCGGCGCCACAGCGCCTCGGCGCGGGCGGCTTCATCGTCGGTGATCGCCTCGATCTCGGCGCGACCCAGGGCCCGCGCGCCGAACTGACCGATCAACCAGTCGTCGCAGCGGTCGGCCTCGACTGGCATCCGGCGCAGCACCTCGAGCACCTTGGCCGGGTGCATCCGCGACAGCTTGTCGCGGAACTCCAGGTGGACGTCGTCGCCGCGCAGGCGCGGCTGGTAGAGCTGCCCCGAGCCGCTGATCGCGGTCAGGAGGTAGCGCAGCGCGGCCACCGGGTTGCCTTCGGCGGTCAAGGTCACCAGCGGGACCGTGATCGTCAGATAGCCGTCGGCGAGCTGGGCGGTGACCCGCGACGAGCCCTGGACGAAGGTGAAGGGGGCCGAGGTGAGATCGCCGACCTCGGCGCCCGGGAACAGGTGCGCGAAGACCTGGCGCACCGCAGCCTCGGCCTGGCCGTCGTCGGCCAGCCCGGCGGCGGTCTCGAGCAGGTCGTAGTCGAGCTCGGTCGGCTCGGTCAGGCGCCGGATCGGCGGCGCGAAGAACAGCGACGTGAGCGCCATGGGGGGCAAGTGTGGCGGACCCCCGGTGGCCGGCGCAACCCGACCGGCGGCAAACCGGCCCGCGGCTTGCTTCGGTCGATGATCATGAGCGGCATGGACCCAAGCGTCGCCCGTCAGCGCTTGCTGCAGCAACACGACGCTTTGCGGCGTCAGCTCCGCGCCGCGTGTGAGGTCGCGGCCCGGGTGCGCGCTGGCACCGCAGGGGCCGCCGAGCTCACCGGCTTCGTGCGCGCGCTCAAGGCCGGCTTCGTCGAGCACAACCAGCTCGAGGAGACCTGGCTCGGACCGCTCCTGCGCGACACCGACAGCTACGGCGAGGTCCGGATCGCGCGGATGCTGGGCGAGCACGTCGAGGAGCACTTCGCCTTCGTCTCGTTCCTCGACCGGCCCGCGGACCAGGTCACGGCCGGCCTCGACGACTTCGCCGAGGAGATCGAGGCCCACATGGACGCCGAGGAGCGGACCTTCCTTCATCCCGCGGTGCTGCGCGACGATCTGGTGGTCGCCGATACCACCGGCGGCTGAGGCGATCCGGTCGCGGTCGTCGGGGGCGACGCGACGGCGAGCGCAACCGCTGCGCCGGCGGGGCCCGGCGCGCGCGCTTTTTTCGCGATCGCCCACGTATGATTGCCGTGGTGATCGACACCCACTGCCACCTCGACGTCGCCGCCTTCGCCGACGATCGCGCGGCGGTCCTGGCCCGGGCGGCGGCGGCTGGCGTGGTCGGGATGTTGATCCCGGCGATCCGCCCGGCGACGTGGGCGGCGCTGACCGCGCTGCCGGGGCAGCACCCCGACGCGCCGCTGGCGGTGGCCCTCGGCATCCATCCCCAGGTCGTGCCAGAGCTGACCGCCGACGAGGACGCGATCGCCGACGCGCTGACCGAGGCCATCGCCGCCGCGACCACGGCGCAGGTCGTGGCGATCGGCGAATGTGGCCTCGACCGCGGGACCGGCGCGCGCGAGCGTCAGGTCGCGATCTTGCGCGCCCACCTGCGCGCGGCGCGGGCCCTCGGGCTGCCGGTCATCCTCCACCTCGTCGGCGCCCACGACATCGCGCCAGCGATCCTGCGGGCCGAGCGCGTCGATCAGGTCGGCGGCGTGGTCCACAGCTTCTCGGGCTCGCCGGAGCTGGTGCCGATCTACGCCGAGCTCAACCTGGCCCTGTCGTTCGCCGGACCGGTCGGATGGACGGGCGCGCGCAAGCCCAAGCGCGCGGCGGCGGTCGTGCCCGCGCTGCAGCTCCTGGCCGAGACCGACGCCCCGGATCAGACGCCCACGTCGCGCCGCGGCGGCCGCAACGAGCCGGCGTTTCTACCGGAGGTGATCGAGGGCCTGGCCGCCGCGCGCGGCGCGACCCCGGCCGCGATCGCAGCGC
Source organism: Kofleriaceae bacterium (assembly GCA_018057825.1). GTDB lineage: Bacteria > Myxococcota_A > Polyangia > Haliangiales > Haliangiaceae > UBA2376. Next base: position 102,913 of record JAGPCY010000022.1, read on the forward strand.
TGACCGCGGGCAACGCGCGGCGCTGGTTTCCTCGCGCTGCGGCGATCTGGCGCAGCCCGCCGCCCGCCGTGGCCCCGGACGGGCCCGCGGGGTAGATCGATCCATGCGCACGCTCTGGATCCTCGGCCTCGTCGCCGCCTGTTCCCGCGAACCGACGCGTGAGCCTCCTCCGCCGTCGTCGAGCCAGACGGTCGCCGCGCCGGTGGCGCCGGTCGCCCCGGCGGCTCCGGTCGAGCGCGCGAAGGTCGCCGTGGCCGGCTACAAGCGAGAGCTTCTGGCCGCGTTGACCGCCGCCAAGCGCGACGGCCTGCCGGCGGCGATCGAGGCCTGCGCGACCGCCGCGCCGTCCTTGGCCAAGGCGGCGTCGGTCGACGGCCTGACCGTCGGGCGCGCGACCGACAAGCCGCGCAATCCCGCCAACGCCGCGGTCGGCTGGCAGGCCGAGGCCCTGGCCAGCTTCGAGGCCAAGGTCGCGGCCGGCGCCGCCCTCGAGGGCGCGAGCTGGACCGCCACCGGCCCCGACGGCACGACCCGCTACGCCGAGCCGCTGGTGATCGGTCCGCCGTGCGTGACCTGCCACGGCGCCGAGCTGTCGCCCGAGGTCAAGGCTGCGCTGGCCGCGCGTTATCCCGACGACCGCGCGACCGGCTACGCCCAGGGCGACCTGCGCGGCGTGGCCTGGGCCGAGGTCGCGCCGCGGTGAGCGCCGCGGCGTGGCACGCTCGGGTCATGTGGTCGTCGGAGCGCTACGTTGCCGCCCTCACGTTCGCCGCCGACCGTCACGCCGGACAGCGCGTGCCCGGCAGCGAGCGACCGTATCTCGTCCACGTGGTGTCGGTCGCCGCCGAGGTGCTGTGGGGCCACGGCGTCGCGCCGCTCGAGGATCCCGAGCTGGCGCTCACCTGCGCGCTCCTCCACGACGTCGTCGAGGATACGCCGACCACGGTGGCCGAGGTCGCGGCGCGCTTCGGCGCTGAGGTCGCCGCCGGGGTGGCGGCGCTGTCGAAGGATCCGGCGCTGCCCAAGGCCACGCAGCTCGACGACAGCCTGGCGAGGATCCGCGCGTGTCGGCGCGAGGTGTGGGCGGTCAAGCTGGCCGATCGCATCACCAACCTCGCCCCCGCGCCGCCGCACTGGACCGCGGCCAAGCGCGCGGGGTATCGCGCCGAGGCTGTGACGATCCATGCGGCGCTGGCGGCGGGCCACGGGCCGCTTGCGGATCGATTGGCGGAGAGGATCGGAGGGTATGCGGTGGAGGGACCGGGGTAGGCGGGGAGCGGAGGCGGAGACGGAGACCGAGGCGGAGGCCGAGGCGGAGACCGAGACCGAGGCGGAGACCGAGACCGAGGCCGAGACCGAGTCCGAGTCCGAGACCGAGTCCGAGACCGAGTCCGAGTCCGAGTCCGAGACCGAGTCCGAGTCCGAGGCCGAGACCGAACCCGAACCCGAACCCGAACCCGAACCCGCGATCACATCCGGGTGACCTCGGCCAGGCCGAGGAGGGACAAGCCGCGGGTCAGGGCGCGCTTGACCGCGTGGACCAGGGCCAGCCGCGCGCGACGGGTCTCCCGATCCTCGCACAGGACGCGCAGCGCGGCGTCGCCGTTGCCCAGCGTGTACCAGCGCGAGAAGTCGCCGGCCAGCTCGAGCAGGTAGTGCGCGACCACGTGGGGCTCACACCCGGCGGCGGCGCGCGCGACGTGATCGCCGAAGTCGAGGAGCCGACGGGCCACCGCCCACTCGGCGTCGTGGGTCAGGCGCGCGAGCTCGGCCGCGCCGTCGACCACCTCGCCGGCCTTGCGCTCGATGCTCCAGCACCGCGCCAGGGTGTAGTGGAGGTACGGGCCGGAGTCGCCGGCGATCGAGACCACCTTGTCCCAGTCGAAGTCGACGTCGCGATCGCGCTGGGGCAGCACGTTGGCGAACACCACCGCGCCGACGCCGACGGTCTGCGCGGTGGCGTCGACCTCGGTGGCCGGCAGGTCGGGGTGGTTGGCGGCGATCGTCGGGCGGACGCGCTCGGCGGCCTCGGTGATCACGTCGGTCAACAGGAACCGGCCCTCGCCGCCGACCGCGCCCCGGGTCGAGGTCTTGCGACCGCCGAACCGGACCAGGCCGAACGGCACGTGCTGGCAGCGCCCGGCCCAGTCGAAGCCGAGCAAGCCGAGGGCGGCGAAGAGCTGCTTGAAGTGCAGGCTCTGCCCGCGATCGACGACGTAGAGCGACCGGGCGAAGTGGTAGGTGCGCTGGCGGTACAGCGCCGCGGCCAGATCGCGGGTCGCGTACAGGGTCGTGCCGTCCTGGGTCTTGAGCAGGAGCGGCGTCTTCTCGCCCGGCAGCTCGATCACCAGCGCGCCCTCGCTCACCGTCGACAGCCCGCGCGCGGCGCACAGCTCGAGGATCTCGGGCATCTTGTCTTCGTAGAACGACTCGCCGTTGGCGTCGTCGAAGGCCACGCCGAGGACGCGGTAGACCGCCTCGAACTCGGCCAGCGAGACGTCGCGGAACTGCTGCCAGCGGGCGCGGGCCGCCGGCTCGCCGTCCTCGAGGCGCCTGAACCAGGCCCGGGCCACGGCGTCGAGGCCGGGCTCCTCCTTCATCGCGGCGCGGAACCGGACGTACAGCTCGTTGAGCGCGGTGACGTCGATGGTCGGATACTCGTGGCCCCAGCGCTCGTGGGCTGCCAGCAGCATGCCGTGGGTGGTGCCCCAGTCGCCCAGGTGGTTGATGCGGACGACGCGGTAGCCGAGCGCCTGGTGGAGCTGCACCAGGGCGTGGCCGAGCATGGTCGAGCGGATGTGGTGGTAGGCCAGGTGCTTCGAGATGTTGGGCGACGAGTAGTCGATGCACACCACGGCGCCACCGCCGAGATCGGGCACCAGCCGGCGCCGCTCGCACGCGCCGTCGATCGCGATCGCGAACGCGGCCGCGCGATCGATCCGCACGTTGACAAAGGGGCCGGCGGCGGTCGCGTCGATCACCAGGCCGGCGCGCGGCAGGTCGCGAGCCAGGCGCGCGGCGACGGCCGGCGGGGCCTCCTTGGTCAGCTTGGCGAGGGCGAAGCAGGGGACCGCGAAGTCGCCGAGCTCGGGTCGAGGCGGCGGGTCGATCTTCACGTCTTCGGCGGGGACGCCGAGGGTAGCGGCGATCGCGTGCGCCAGCTCGGCGGCGCAGGGATTGGCGGGCAGGGGCATGGCGGCGGGAATCTAGCCCAGATGCCCCAAGCGTCGACGAAAAACCTAGCGGATTCGCGGTGCTCCGATTTGACCCCGGCGCGGGGAGTGTGTTACCAACCGGATCACCCTGGGGCTGTCCGCGCGCGTTGCGCCCGCCCTGGCCTGGAGGAACGGCATCGATGAGCAAGGTCATTCTCTGCGCCGATGACAGCGTCACCATGCAGACGGTGGCCGAGATCACCTTCCGCACGACCGAGTACGGCTACCTCGGGGCGCGCAGCGCCGACGAGGCGATCGAGAAGGTCAAGGCCCAGCGCCCGGTGCTGGTGCTCGCCGACGCCGTGATGCCGGGCAAGACCGGCTACGAGCTGTGCCAAGCCCTGAAGGCCGATCCGGCGACGGCTGACATCCCGGTCGTGATCCTGTGCGGCAACTCGGCGCCCTTCGACGGCGCCAAGGGGGCCCAGGTCGGCGCCGACGGCAGCCTGACGAAGCCCTGGGACACCCAGGTGATGCTGGACAAGGTCACCGAGATCCTCGACAAGGTCGCCGCCACCGGCGTCGCCAAGATCGCGGGTGGTGCCAAGGCCGCCGCGCCGGCGATCGCCGCGCCGGCTCCGATGGCTGCGCCGGCGCCGGCCGCGCCTCCGGTCGCGCAGATCCCGCCGCCGGCTGCGGCGATGACTCCGCTGGCTGTCCCGCCGGTTGGGCCGGCTGTGAACCCCGCGGCTCAGATCGCGGCCGCAGCCGCGCAGCCCAAGGTCGCTCCGCCCCGGTCGGCGACGATCATGGGCATGCCGACGATCAAGATGCCCGGCCCGGGTGGCACCGGCCCGGTCGCGGTGGTGCCGCCGGTCGCTGCGCCGCCCGCCCCGGTCGCCCAGGCTCCGGTTGCCCAGGCGCCCGTCGCTCAGGCCCCGGTCGCCCAGGCTGTGGCTGCCCCAGCGCCGGTCGCCCAAGCTGCGCCGGCCGCCCAGGCCGCGCCGACCATGCGTGGCGTGGCGCCGGTCGCGCAGTTCTCGACCAGCCGCGCGCCGATGGTGAGCGGCATCCCGACCAAGCGCTCGGCGCTGGTCGATCGGACCCTCGCCAAGATGGGCGAGCGGCTCGCCGAGCTGTCGGGTCTGTCGCCGGGCTCGGCCGAGCTGACCGCGCTGGTCCGGCTGTCGGCCGAGGTCGTCGAGCGGGTGGTCTGGGAGGTCGTGCCGGAGCTCGCCGAGGCGATCATCCGCGAGCAGATGCAGAATCGATAATTCTTGAGGGTCTTTCGAAAAGACCCTCCCCCAGCATTCGCTGGGGCCCCCACCCGAAACGATCCGACCTGACCGCGAGCGCCCGCCATCTGCGCGGGCGCCGGTGTTTTCGGCGCAAGGTGATGCGGTTCAGCGAGGCGCGAGATCGTTCAGCGGGGCCGAGCGATGACCTTCGGGCCCCTCCCATAACGTCCGGATCGCGGGAGGCCAAACATGCGCGAGAGCAGAGAACGGTTTGAATGCCGGCGGTGCTGGCGGTCGGAGTGGCACGTACGGCCGGCTGAGGTTGCCAGGGTGGCGCGGAGGGGCTGGTAAGTCCGCGACGATGCGCGGGCGGAGTGCGAGCACGCGGTTGGCCCTCCGCTTGATGTGGAGAGGGGCATGCCCAACCAGCCCCTCTTGCCAGCTCGTTCGTATCGGATCCGTGGTCGAGTCCTCGCGGTCGCGCTTGCGGGCGCGACCGTCGCGACGGTCGCGGCGACCGGGCGGCTCGTCGAGGAACCGCTGTGGCGCGCGCGGCCGCCGACGGCGGGTCGCTTCGTCGCGCCGCCGCGGCTGGAGTGGTCGCCGGGCGCGACGCCGGCGGCGATCTCGGCGGAAGCGCAGACTCTCCTGGCGCTCGTCGCCGGCCTGACCACGCCGACCTGCGCGCTCGGCCACGCGGCGCTGTGCGACGCCCTGCAACCGCCGGTCGACGCGTGCGCCGCGGGCGACGGCGCCGCGTGCTTCGCCGTCGCCGAGCGACTCGATCGCCAGCCGCCCTACGCCGCCGGCGCGGTCTTCGTCTACGCCGCCGCGTGTCGGCTCGGGGTCGAGGCGGGGTGCGCGGCCAGCGCCGCCACCGCGCCCCTCGACTGCGCGGTCGACGTCGGCCGATGCGCCGCCGCGGCGCGGGGCGACCGCGAGCGCCTCGCCCCGCTGTGCGCCCGAGGCTCGGCCGACGCGTGCGCGATGATGGCGATCGACGCCGACGGCACGCCGATCGGCGACGCCTATCTCATCGCCGCGTGCCAGCGCGGCGGCGCCTTGGCGTGCGGTGAGGTCGCGCGGCGCTACGCCGGCCCGGATCCAGCTCTTGCGGCCGTGGCCGGTCAGCTCGCCTGCGAGGCCGGCGTGGCCGACGCCTGCGGTGGGCCCTCGAGCTAGAGGCCTCGGCCTCGGTCTCGGTCTCGGTCTCGGCCTCGGTCTCGGTCTCGGCCTCGGCCTCGGTCTCGGTCTCGGTCTCGGTCTCGGTCTCGGCCTCGGCCTCGGTCTCGGTCTCGGTCTCGGTCTCGGTCTCGGTCTCGGTCTCGGCCTCCGCCTCGCTCAGGCCTCGGCCTCGGTCTCGGTCTCGGTCTCGGCCTCTGCCTCGGTCTCGGTCTTGGCCTCGGCCTCTGCCTCGGTCTCGGCCTCGGTCTCGGCCTCGGCCTCGGTCTCGGTCTCGGTCTCGGCCTCCGCCTCGCTCAGGCCTCGGCCTCCTCCCTCAGGCCGCCAAGAGCTCGAAGCGGAACGCCCAGCGCTCGTACTCGGCCGCAAGCTCGCGGTCGCCGTGGGCGACCTCGAGGAGCCGCGACAGCGGCGCGGCCGCCGCCCGGGCATCCTGGGCGAGCAGATGTTCGCGCAGTTGATGGCGCAGGAGGGCGAGTTCGCGGGCTTCGCGTTGGCTCATGGCGTTCCGACGCGCGGCGGCTCGGATCCTCGCAGCCGATCGCTCGACGGCGTGCTTCGATCACGCCGGCCTACATCAGCCCACGCCGGGTTTGACGATCGAACGAGGGGCCGGCTACCCTCGGGGGGACCCATGAGTCGTATCGGAGAGCTGCTGGTCCGCGAGAAGGTGCTGTCGCTCCAGCAGCTCCAGCAGGCCCAAGAAGAGGCCAAGCGGTCGGGCAAGCGCCTGGGTTCGACCCTGGCCAAGATGGGCCTGGTCCCCGACAACGTGCTCACCCAGATGGTGGCGCGGCAGTACAGCCTGCCGGCGATCAACCTGGCCGAGATCGAGATCGATCCCAACGTCCTGAAGCTCATCCCCAAGGACATCTGCGAGAAGCACCAGGTCATCCCGGTGCGCCGCAACGGCCCGACGCTGATCGTGGCGATGGCCGACCCGTCGAACATCTACGCGATCGACGAGCTCAAGTTCCTCACCCAGTACAACATCGATCCGGTGGTGGCGTCCGACGCCGCCATCGAGACCGCGCTGTCGCGCTACTACGACAAGGGCCCCGATCTCGACGCGATGATCGGCGACATCGACGTCGAGAACGTCGACTTCGCGGCGGTGGCGGACGACGCGGTCAACGTCGTCGACCTCGAGAACCAGGCCGGCGAGGCCCCGGTCGTCAAGCTGTGTAACGCCATCCTCCTGTCGGCGATCAAGAAGAAGGCCTCCGACATCCACATCGAGCCCTACGAGAAGTACTTCCGGGTTCGGTTCCGCATCGACGGCATCCTCCAGGAGGAGATGCGGCCGCCGCTCAAGCTGCGGAACGCCATGACCAGCCGCTTCAAGATCATGGCGTCGCTCGACATCGCCGAGCGCCGGCTGCCCCAGGACGGCCGCATCAAGCTGAAGATCGGCACCAACAAGGAGATGGACTTCCGCGTGAGCGTCTTGCCGACCCTGTTCGGCGAGAAGATCGTCATGCGGCTCCTCGACAAGGGCAACCTCCAGCTCGACATGACCAAGCTGGGGTTCGAGCAGCGGCCCCTCGACGACTTCAAGAAGGCGATCAAGAAGCCCTACGGCATGGTGCTGGTGACCGGGCCGACCGGGTCGGGCAAGACCACGACCCTGTACTCGGCGATGTCGGAGCTGAACACGATCGATCGCAACATCTCGACCGCCGAGGACCCGGTCGAGTTCAACCTGGCCGGCATCAACCAGGTGCAGATGCACGACGACATCGGCCTCAACTTCGCGGCCGCCCTGCGCGCGTTCCTGCGCCAGGACCCGAACATCATCATGGTCGGCGAGATCCGCGACTTCGAGACCGCCGAGATCGCGGTCAAGGCCGCGCTCACCGGCCACCTGGTGTTGTCGACGCTGCACACCAACGACGCGCCGTCGACGGTCATGCGGCTCCTCAACATGGGCGTCGAGCCGTTCCTGGTGACCGCCTCGGTCAACCTGGTGATCGCGCAGCGCCTGGCCCGCCGGATCTGCGGCGACTGCAAGGGCCCGGCCGAGAAGCACCACGAGCCGCTGCAGAAGCTCGGCATGTCCGACGAGCAGATCCGCAAGGCGACGATCATGGTCGGGCGTGGCTGCGGCACCTGCAACAACACCGGCTACAAGGGCCGGGTCGCGCTCTACGAGGTCATGCCGTTCATCGACCCGCTGAAGGAGCTGGTGCTCCAGGGCGCGTCGGCGGCCGAGATCAAGGCCGAGATGATCAAGCAGGGCTACGCCAGCCTGCGCATGGCCGGGATCCAGAAGATCCTCGAGGGCGTGACCACCCCCGAGGAGATCCTGCGGACGACCGTCGAGGACTGACCGCGCCGCGCGGTCACGCCGGTCGGCACACCGCCGGGCCACACACGTCGCAGGCCGGGCAGCTCGGATCGCCGGGGCAGGTATCGCAGGTCTGGCCGTCGGGGCAGCCACCGCACGCGTCGGCCGGCGTCGGCGTCGGCGTCGGCGTCGGCGTCGCAGGGGCGGGCGCGGTCGGGGCCGCGGTCGGGGCCGCGGCGCCTCCGCAGCCGAGGGCCCAGGCGAACAGGAGCGAACCGAGGAGCTTCATCCTGCCGTCCTACGCACGACGCGCCGAGCCGGTCCATCGCGCGCCGCCCGCCGCGCCCGCGGGCGATCGTCGATCGCGGTGAGGCCTCCCAGGCCCTTACGCACCGCGTCGTGGTAGCGTGTCGGCGGCATGACGACCGCGGCCTTGTCGAAGCAGTACGACCCCTCTGATGTCGAGCCTCGCCACCTGCGGGCCTGGATCGACGCCGGCTACTACCACGCGGACGCCGCCAGCCCCAAGGTTCCGTACGCGATCACCCTGCCGCCGCCCAACGTGACGGGCTCGTTGCACATGGGCCACGCCTTGGGCTCGACGCTGCAAGACATCCTGATCCGCTGGCGGCGCATGGGGTCGTGGAACGCGATGTGGATGCCGGGCACCGATCACGCGTCGATCGCGGTCCACCACCTCCTCGAGAAGGAGCTGCAGCACCGCGAGGGCAAGACCCGGTTCGATCTCGGGCGCGACAAGTTCCTCGAGCGGGCCTGGGCCTGGCGCGAGCGCTCGGGCAATCGCATCGCCGAGCAAGAGAAGGTCATGGGCTTCTCTCTCGACTGGGAGCGCGATCGCTTCACGATGGACGAGGTCTCGAACAAGGCGGTGCGCGAGACCTTCGTCCGCCTGTACGAGGAGGGCCTGATCTACCGGGCCAAGCGGATGATCAACTGGGACCCGGTCAGCGAGACCGTGGTCAGCGACCTCGAGGTCAACACCGTCGAGGAGGACGGCTCGCTGTGGGAGCTGCGCTACCCGGTGGTCGGCACCGATCAGCACATCGTGGTCGCCACCACCCGGCCCGAGACCATGCTCGGCGACACCGGCGTCGCGGTCCACCCCGACGACGAGCGCTACCGCGACCTGGTCGGCCGCGAGGTCGAGCTGCCCCTGACCGGGCGGCGCATCCCGATCGTCGCCGACACCTTCGTCGAGAAGGACTTCGGCTCGGGGGCGGTCAAGGTCACCCCGGCCCACGACATGAACGACTACGAGTGTAGCCGGCGCTGCAACCTGCCGGTGCTCCAGGTCATCGACCCGCACGGCCGGATCTGCGCGCCGGCGCCGGCCGCCTACGTCGGGATGACCGTCGAAGAGGCCCGCACGCAGGTGATCGCCGACCTCGAGGCCGCCGGCCTCCTTGGCACGGTCAAGAAGCACAAGGTGCCGCGCGGCCGCTCGGAGCGCTCGGGCGCGGTGGTCGAGCCGATGTTGATGGAGCAGTGGTTCGTCAAGACCGAGCCCCTGGCCAAGCCGGCGATCGCCGCGGTCGAGAGCGGCAAGACCCGCTTCGTCCCCGAGCTGTGGACCAAGACCTATATGCACTGGATGACCAACATCAAGGACTGGTGCATCTCGCGCCAGCTGTGGTGGGGCCATCGCATCCCGGCCTGGTACTGCGGCGCGTGCGCCCACGTCACGGTCAGCCGGACCGACCCGACGGCCTGCGCGGGCTGTGGCGCCACCGCGCTGCGCCAGGACGACGACATCCTCGACACCTGGTTCTCGTCGGCGCTGTGGCCGTTCTCGACCCTGGGCTGGCCCGACAAGAGCCGCGACCTGACGAGCTTCTATCCGAACGCGGTCCTGGTCACCGGCCCCGACATCATCTTCTTCTGGGTCGCCCGGATGATGATGATGGGCCTGCACCTCATGGGCAAGGTGCCGTTCCGCACGGTCTACCTGACGTCGATCGTCACCGATGAGAACGGCGACAAGATGTCGAAGACCAAGGGCAACGTGATCGACCCGCTCGACGTGGTCCACGGCGCCAGCCTCGAGCAGATCGTGGCCCGGACCGAGGCCGAGATCGCCGACCCCAAGAAGCGCGAGGCCGCGCTCAAGGAGGTCCGCAAGAACTTCGCCAAGGGCGTGCCGCCGATGGGCGCCGACGCCCTGCGGTTCGCGCTGGCCGCGCTCAACACCTCGGGTCGCTACATTCGGCTGTCGATCGATCGGGTCGAGGGCTACCGCCACTTCATCAACAAGCTGTGGAACGCGTCGCGGTTCGCGCTCATGAACCTCGACGGCCACGACGCCGATGGCTTCGAGAGCCAGCTCGCTAACCGCCAGGTCCACCTGACCCTGGCCGATCGCTGGATCCTGTCGCGGCTGCAGCGGGTGGCCGGCGAGGTCGACGCCGCCCTCGAGGGCTTCCGCTTCAGCGACGCCGCCAACGCCCTGTACCAGTTCGTGTGGCACGAGCTGTGCGACTGGTACATCGAGCTGGCCAAGCCGCACCTGCACCTGCCGGCCGACGGCAGCCCGCCGTCGCCGCAGCGCAAGGTCGCCCAGGGGGTCCTGGCGCTGGTGCTCGAGCGGGTCTTGCGCCTGCTTCACCCGATGGTGCCGTTCGTGACCGAGGAGATCTGGCAGAAGCTGCCCAAGCCCGGCCACCTGCCGGCCTCGCTCATGATCACGATCTACCCGCGGTCCGAGGACGCGCTGGTCGACGCCGAGGCCGAGGCCGAGATGGCCCTGGTCCAGGAGTTCGCGGTCGGCGTGCGCATGCTGCGCGCGACCTACAACGTGCCGCCGTCGTGGAGCGTGCCGGTCGAGGTCCGGATCCCGGACGAGGCGACCCGGGCGACGATCGATCGCCACCGCGCGCTGGTCGAGAACTCGGCCCGCGTGACGATGAACCTGACCGCCGAGGGCGGCCCGATCCCGGGCAGCGCCAAGGAGGTGGTGCGCGGCGTGGCCGAGATCGTGATGCCGCTGGCCGGGCTGATCGACGTCGCGGCCGAGAAGGCCCGCATCGGAAAGGACATCGCCAAGGCGGCCAAGGAGATCGCCACGCTCGAGAAGAAGCTGGCCAACCCGCAGTTCCTCGAGCGCGCGCCCGAGGAGGTAGTCGCCGAGCAGCGGGCCCGGCTGGCCGACGAGATGGCCCGCAAGGCCCGGCTCGAGGACGCCCTGGCGCAGCTCGGGTGACGGTCCCCGCGGGCGGCCGGCGGACGGTGGCTGCCGGTGGTGGCGTCGCCGCCGCCGCTGTGGTGCAGTAGCGCGCCGATGCTGGTCGCCCCGCTCGATCCGTCCACGCTCGCGCTCCTCATCATCGACGTCCAGGAGCGGCTGGCCGCCACGATGCCGCCCGAGCAGCTCGCGACGGTCGAGCGCAACCTGATCTCCGTGGCCGCCGCCGCCGAGCGGTTCGCGCTGCCGGTGGTGGTGAGCGAGCAGTATCCCAAGGGGCTGGGCCGGACGACCGCGCCGGTGGCCGGGGCCCTCGAGGCGGTGCGCGGCGTCTGCTTCTTCGAGAAGGTCGAGTTCGCCGCGTGCGCGGCGCCGGCGTGGAGCGAGGCGGTCGGCCCGACGCCGCGCCCGACCTGGCTGGTGGCCGGCATGGAGGCCCACATCTGCGTGTTCCAGACCGTCCGCGCGCTGCGCGCCCGTGGCCATGAGGTGATCGTCCTGGCCGACGCGGTGGCCAGCCGTAGCCCGGACAACCGCACCGCCGGCCTGGCGCTGTGCGCCGCGACGGGCGCGACGATCGCGCCGACCGAGACCGTGATCTACGATCTGCTCGGGCGCGCGGGGACCGATGACTTCAAGGCGCTGTCGAAGCTGATGCGCTAGACGGCCTCGGCCTCGGCCTCGGTCTCGGTCTCGGTCTCGGCCTCGGTCTCGGTCTCGGCCTCGGTCTCGGCCTCGGTCTCGGTCTCGGTCTCGGCCTCGGCCTCGGTCTCGGCCTCGGTCTCGGCCTCGGTCTCGGCCTCGGTCTCGGTCTCGGCCTCGGTCCCGGCCTCGGACTCGGCCTCGGCCTCCGTCTCGGCGTCGGCCTACAGCGCGATCATGAAGCCAGCGCCGCCCGCCAGGCCCGCCGCGCCGAGGGACCAGGTGGTCTCGCCGGGCGCGCCCGGTCCCTCGACGCCGGCCTCGCCGTCGGGGGTGATCGCGATCGCCAGACCACCTTCGACGAACAGGGTGAGCCAGCGCGCGGCGGCGAGCTCGAGGCGGACCGGGGCCTCGAGGACCACGGTGGTGCGGTCGGCGCCCGCCGGGTGCGCCAGGCCGAGGCGGCCGCCGACCGACAGCGCGGTGCGCTCGCGCTCGACCATGGCCCGCCGCACGCCGACGGCGGCGCCCCAGGCGGTGCGATCGTCGGCGCCCATCGCGCCGCCGAGGCGGGCGATCCCGAGAGTCAGGTCGAGCGCGAGGGTGTCGGTCATGCGCATCGTCGCGGTCGGGCCGGCCAGACCGGCCAGGGTGCGGGTGGCACCGACCGCGAGCCGTGGGGACGGCGGCGCTGGCGCGACGGCGACCTCGGCCGTCGGCTCGACGGGCGGCGCGGCGGGTTGGGCGGTGGCCGACGCGGCGGCGGCGAGGACGAGCGCGACGCACGCGCAGGGGAGGGGGCGCGAGACGATGGACATCGGAGGCTCCTACTTGATCCAGAAGGTCAGGCCAGCGCCGCCGGCCAGCGCGGTGTTGTCGAGCGACAGCGAGGTGCCGGCGCCGTCGGGGCGGTCGGCGGCGCGCTCGGGCGTGAGCACGCGACCGCGCTCGGGGGGCAGATCGACGACGGCCCCGACCTCGAGGGACGCCGAGAGCGCTGGAGTCAGGAACAGCTCGGCCCGCAGGCCGGCCTCGAGGGCGGGATGGATCAGGGCGTCGGTCATGTCCTGGGTGCGCACGCCGAGGTCGACGCCACCGACGACGCCGACCCAGCCGCGGTCGTGGCGTCGCAGCGGCGCCAGGAGCCGGACCGCGGCGGCGTAGGTGGTGGCCGGGCCGAAGCTGCCGCCGGGGATGTACTCGCCGGGACCGCGGCCGGCCGCGACCACCAGCTCGACGCCGGCGATCGGGCCCAGTCCGTGGCGGATCGACAGCCCGGCCACGCCGCCGAGCGTGGACTCGACGCCGAGGCCGAGGTGCAGGCCCTCGGCGCGCGCGATCGGGACGTCGTCGTTGGCGACGGCGGGCGCGGCGGAGGCGAGGAGGGTGACGGCCGCGAGCGCGGCGCGGCGACGGCGAGGGACGCGGAGCATGCCGACTGCCTCAGCAACCGCGGGGCCAGCGCCGAGCCCGCGCCGCGGGCCGGGCGCAGGCCTCCCGTCGCAGCGGTCCCCGGGGACGTCCCCGGGGCGGTGTCTGAGGGTTCTCTCAGAGACCGCTCATGCGGTGCCACGGTCGGGCGGCGCACGGTGCGCGCATGTCTCGACGTAGTGCGCTGTACGCCGTCGCCCTCCTTCTGGTTCACGCATGGGCCGTCGCGCCGGCCGATGCGCAAGCGCGCCATGAGTCCGCCAGCGCTCCGACCGCGATCGACTTTGCGGGCGCGCTTCGGCTGGCGGCGCAGGCCCCCGATCTGCGCGCCGCCGCCGCCGCCGAGCCCACCTGGCGGGCGCGGGTTGGCGCGCCCCACCGACCGACCCTGCGGGCGACCGCCGGGCCGGGGTGGGCCGACGCCCAGGCCGTCGTCGAGGTCGACGTCACCGCGTCCTGGACGCCGCGCCGGGCTGACGCCAGCCGGGCCGCGGCCCGCGCCGCCATCGCCGCGACCGCGGCCGCCACGAGCGTCGAGCGCCGCGAGCGTCGCGCGGTCGCCGCCGAGCGCTGGCTCGCGGTGTGGTCGGCGCAAGCGCGCCAGGCCCTCCACGGCGAGGAGCTGGCGCGGGCTCGCCGATTGGTCGAGCTGGCCGAGCGCGGTCGTGTCCAGGGCGTCGCGACCCGGGTCGACCAGGCGACGGCGGTGGCCTACCAGCTCGAGGTCGAGGCCGAGGCCCTGACGCTCGAGGGCGACGTGGTCGACGCCGGCTACGCGCTGGCCGCGGCGCTCGGCGACGCGCCGCCGCAACCGCGCGCCGCGCGCGGACCGCTGCCCCAGCTCGAGGTCGACGGCGCGCCGGTGTCGGCGCGCGCCGCGGCCGAACGCGCCGAGGCCGAGGCCGCCCACCTGGCCGCGACGGCCGCGCGCCGCGCCTCGGGGCGGCAGCTCGAGGTCGGCGCCCGGGTCGAGCTCGGCCCGGCGACCCGCGCGGGGCTGCTGGTCGTCGGGATCACTTGGCCGGGGGGCGATCGCGGCGCCGTCGACGCCGCCGCGGCCGAGGCGCGGGCCGCGCTGCTCGAACGCCGCGCCGAGGTCAGCGCTCGCGCCGAGGCGGTGGCCCAGGCGCGGCGCCAGCACGAGGTCGAGCACGCCCGGGCGGTGGTCGCGGTCGAGGACCGCCGGGTCGCGGCCCTGGCCGAGCAGGTCGCGGCGCTCGACGCGGCGCTCCTCGCCGGCGAGGTCGTGATGGCCGACGTGATCGTCGCCGAGCGGGGCCTGGCGCGCGCGCGCGCCGCGGCGATCGCGGCGCGGGTCGCCGCCGCCGCGGCCGAGATCGAGCGGGCGCTGGGCGCCGGTTGGGAGGGCCCGTGAGCTGGCCGGTCCGCGGGCTGGTGGCCGTCGCGCTGCTCGCCGGTTGCGGAGAGCGCGCGCCATCGCCGTCGCCGGCCGCGCCGGCCGCGACCCCGTCGAGCGCTGTCGTCGCCCCGGCCCGCGCGACCGAGGTCGCGCCGGGGGCGGTCGCGATCGGCCCGGCGGCCGAGGCTATCGCCGAGGTGGTGCGCGACGCCGACGGCGTGGCGGCGATCGCCGCGCCCGCCGACGCGCGGATCGAGCGCGTCCACGTCCGACCCGGCGATCGGGTCGCGGCCGGCGCCGCGGTCGCGACCGTGGTGCTGCCGACGATCGCGATCGAGGCCGCGAGGGTGGCTGGCGCCGACCTCCGCCTGGGGCCGCTGGTCGCGCGTCGCGACGCGCTGGTTCGCTCGCTGGCGGACGGCCTGGCCCGCGCCGCCGACCTCGCCGAGGTCGAGGCGACCCTGGCCGAGGTCCGCGCCGAGCGCGCGGTCGCGCTGGCCGCCGTGCGGGCCGCCGGCCCCGGGGACCGCGTCGGCGGTGGCCGCGTCGTGTTGCGGGCGCCGATCGCCGGCGTGGTGGTCGAGGTCTCGGCCGCGATCGGTGAGCACCGCGGCCCGGCCGACGGCCCGCTCGCCCGCATCGCCGGCGGCGGTGCGACCCGGGTCGCGGCCCGCTGGGTCGGCGCTCCGCCCGCTGGACCGGCGCGCTTGCTCCTCGACGACGGCGGCGAGCGCGCGCTGACCGAGGTGGCGGTCGCGCCCAGCCTCGACCCCGACGGCGCGATCGCGGTCTGGTACGACGTCGTCGGCCCGCCGCTGACGGCGACCGCTCGTGGCCGGGTGGTCATCGGAGCGACGCCATGATCGCGGAGCTGGCCGCGGCCTCGGTGCGGCACCGCAAGGTCGTGCTGGTGGTGTGGATCCTCGCCGCCGCGCTGGCCGCCGCCGCCGCCCTCGGCCTGCGGCTCGATGCGCTGCCCGACGTCACCGGCAACCAGGTGCAGGTCCTGACCCGCGCTCCCGGGCTCACGCCCGAGGAGGTCGAGCGCCGCGTGACCCGGCCGATCGAGGCCGCGCTCGGCGGGATGCCGGGCCTGACCCTGCACCGCAGCACCTCGCGCTACGGCCTGTCGGCGGTGACCGCGGTGTTCGCCGACGACGTCGATCCGTTTCGCGCTCGACAGCTCGTGGCCGAGAAGCTGACCGCGGTCGCCGGCGCGTTGCCGGCCGGAGTCGATCCGCCGGAGCTCGGGCCGCTGACCGGCGGCCTGGGCGAGATCTACCACCTGATCTTGCGGTCGCCGTCGCGATCCCCGGCCGAGCTGCTCGACCTGGCGACCTACGAGGTCGCGCCCATCCTGCGCGCGGTGTCCGGCGTGGTCGAGGTCAACACCTGGGGCGGCGCGCGGCGCCGGTTCGAGGTTCGCGCCGATCCGGTGCGCATGGCGCGGGCCGGCGTCGTGCTGGCCGAGCTGCGCGACGCGGTCGAGCGCGCGATCGGCGTGGTGCCGGGGGACGCGGTGGCGGCCAACACCGGTCAGCGCCTGATCCGCGGCGACGCCGGGATCGCGCGCGCCGCCGATCTGCTCGACGTGGTGGTGGCGCGCCGCGGCGACGCCACCGTGCGGGTCCGCGACCTGGGCACGGTCGGTGATGGCGCGGTGCCGCGGATCGGCGCGGCCACCGCCGACGGCGGCGGCGAGGTCGTCTACCTGATGGCTCAGATGCTGCGCGGCGCGAACGCCCGCGACGTCACCCGAGCGCTGCGCGTGCGCATGCCCGACGTCGAGCGGGTCCTGCCCGACGATGTCGCCGTCGAGCTGGTCTACGACCGCGCCATCCTGGTCGACGCCACGCTCGGGACCTTGGCCAAGAACCTGATCGAGGGCGGCGCGCTGGTGATCGCGGTCTTGCTCCTGTCCCTCGGCAGCCTGCGCGCTGGCCTGGTGGTGGCGCTGGCGATCCCGGCGGCGATGCTGGGCGCGGCCGCGGTCATGCGGGAGTTCGGCGTCGGCGGCAACCTGATGAGCCTGGGCGCGATCGACTTCGGGCTCTTGGTCGACGGTGCCGTGGTCATGGTCGAGCACACCTTCCACGTCCGCGGTCGCGATCCCACGGCGCCCCTGGCCGAGCAGGTCGAGGGCGCGGTGCGCGAGGTCGCCCGTCCGGTGTTCGCTGCGGTGCTGGTGATCGTCTTGGTCTACGTCCCGGTGCTGGCCCTGACCGGCGTCGAGGGCAAGCTGTACCGACCGATGGCGATCACGGTGGTCTTGGCGCTGGTGGTCGCGCTGGTGTTCTCCTTGACCTTGGTGCCGGCGGCGTTGGCCAGCGGCGCCGCGCGCCGTCTGCCGGCCCGGGATCCCATCGTGATCCGCTTGCTCGATGCGGTCTACGGCTGGCTTCTGCCGCGCGTGACCGCCCGGCCGGTCGCGGTGGCCGCGGCGGCGATCGCGGCGCTGATCGCGGCCGGCGCGCTGTTCGCGCGGGCTGGCGTGGCCTTGACCCCCGAGCTCGACGAGGGCGACCTGGTGGTCCAGACCACCCGCGCCCCCGACCTGCGCGTCGACGAGGCGGTCGCCGCGGCCACGCGCATGGAGGCCGCGCTGCGCGCGCGGGTCCCCGAGATCCGTCAGATCGTGTCGCGCCTGGGCAGCCCGGCGATCGCGACCGACACCATGGGCCTCGATCAGGCCGACGTATTCGTCGGACTGCACCCGCGCGCGCGGTGGCGCCCGGGCGTCGATCGCGCCGGCCTGATCGCCGAGATGCAGGCGGTGATCGACCTGGCCACGCCGGGCAGCGAGCCGGCCTTCACCCAGCCGATCCAGATGCGCTTCAACGAGCTGCTCGGCGGCTCGTCGACCGACGTCGCGCTGGCCGTGGTCGGCGACGATCTCGCCGCGCTGTGGCAGGTCGCGCGCGCGCTGACCGCCGCCCTGGCTGGCGTGCGCGGGGTGGTCGACGCCCGGATCTTGGCGCCACCCGAGGTCGGCGTGATCGACGTGCGCCCCTCGCCCTTGGCCGCGGCCCGAGTTGGGCTGTCGAGCGGCGACGTCCTCGACGCGGTGGCCGCGCTGCGGCTCGGGCTCCCGGCGGGGGTCGCCTACGTCGGCGCGCGCGCGGTGCCGGTGGTCGTGACGTTGGGGGCCGCCCCGCCGACCGCTGATGGTGTCGCCGCGGCGCGCCTGCCGGCGCCCGGTGGCCTGACGGTGGCGCTGCGCGACGTCGCCGCGGTCGAGGCCCGGACCGCCGCCGGCATGATCGCCCACGAAGAGGGCAAGCGCCGGCTGGTGATCGGTTGGAACGTCCGCGGTCGCGACCTCGGCGGCGCGCTGGCCGACGCGCGGGCCCGGGTCGACGCGGTGGCGCTGCCGGCCGGGATCCGCCTGGCCTGGGGTGGTCAGTACCAGGCGCTCGAGGAGGCCAAGGCCCGGTTGGCCCTGGTCGTCCCGGCGGTCCTGGTCTTGATCCTGGTCGTCTTGGGCCTCACCTTCGGCCACGTGCGGCCTGCGTTGATCGTGTTCGGCCACGTCCCGTTCGCCGGGGTCGGCGGCATCGCGGCGTTGACCGCGCGGGGCCTGCCGCTCTCGGTGGCCGCCGCGGTCGGCTTCATCGCGCTGTCGGGCATCGCGGTCATGAACGGCGTCGTGCTCATGGCCGAGATCCGGCGACGCGAGGCGCTGGGCGAAGCGCCCGGGCCGGCCGCCCACGGCGCGGCCCTGGCGCGCTGTCGGCCGGTCAGCATGACCGCGATGGTGGCGGCGCTGGGCTTCGTGCCGATGGCGCTGGCGTCGGGCGTCGGCGCCGAGGTCCAGCGGCCGTTGGCGACGGTGGTGGTCGGCGGCCTGGTGTCGTCGACGACCCTGACCCTGCTGGTGCTGCCGACCTTGTACCCGCTGCTGGTCGGTCGCCGGGCGAGGGCGGCGTGAGGATCCTCGTGGTCGAGGACGAGGCTCGCCTGGCGGGCCTGATCGCTCGCGGCCTCGGCGAGGAGGGCCACCAGGTCACGATCGCGGTCACCGCGGCAGCCGCCACCGCGGCGATCGGGCTGGGCTGGGACGTCGTGATCCTCGACTGGGGACTGCCCGATCAGGACGGGGTCACGCTCTTGGCGCGCTGGCGTCGTCGCGGCATCGACGTCCCGGTGCTGATGCTGACCGCCCGCGGGGCCACCGGCGAGCGGGTCACTGGGCTGCGCGCCGGCGCCGACGACTACCTGATCAAGCCGTTCGACTTCGAGGAGCTGCTCGCGCGCCTCGACGCCGTGACGCGCCGGACGCGGGCGACCGGTCCGGCTCGGGTCGGGCGCCTGATCCTCGACGAGCGCAGCCGGACCCTAGGCGCCGACGAGCGCGTGGTCGCGCTCAGCCCACGTGAGCTCGACGTGGCGCGGGTGCTGGTGACGCGGGCCGGCGACGTGATGACGCGCGCCGAGCTGCTGGCCGAGGTGTGGGGCCGCGACTTCGATGGGCCGCCCAACGTGGTCGATGTCTACGTCGGCTACCTGCGCGCCAAGCTGCGCGAACTCGATGAGCCCGCTGTCATCGAGACGGTCCGCGGGCTCGGCTATCGCCTGGTGGCGCGGTGACGGTGCGGCGTCGCCTGGTGCTGTTCGGCGCAGTGCTGCCGGTCGCGGCCCTGCTGCTGGTCGCGACGATCGCCGGCCTGCTGCTGGCCGCGCGCCTGCGCCGCGAGATCGATCAGCACCTCACCGCCCAGGCCGCGGTCGAGAGCGTCGGGCTGTTCGACGGGCCTGATGGTCGGCCGCACCTCCACGCCCACGCGTCGCCGCTGGCCGCGGATCTGCGCGACCTGATCCCTGATGGTGCCATCTACGACGACACCGGCGCGCTGGTGACCGTGACCCGGCCCGAGGCCCGGGTGCCGGCGCGCCTGCAGTCGACCACCGCGATCGGCGCGATGACGCTGGCCGACGCCGATCGCGGCGATGGACCCGTGCGAGAGCTGATCGCCGCGATCGCCAGTCCGAGCGGCGCGCGCTTCACCTTGTACCTGGCGGTCCCTCGATCCCGGGTGGGGCGGACCATGGCCGGGTACTGGACCGGGGCCGGGCTCGCCGTGGTCGGCGTCGGCGGGCTTCTGCTCGCGGTCCAGTTGCTCGCCGCTCGGCGCCTGAGCCGACGCATCGCCGGGCTGGCCGCCTACCTGCCGCGGCTGCGCGAGGGCCAGGCCGAGCCGCCGCCGCCGCCCGATCGCAGCGACGACGAGCTGGCGGCGCTGCGCGACGGCCTCTACGCCGCCGCCGTGGCCCTCGAGGCCCAGCGCGCCCACGAGCAGACCTGGCTGGCCACCGCCGCCCACGATCTGCGTACGCCGCTCGGGGTCATGCGCACCACGCTCGATCTGGCGCTGCGCCGCCCGCGCGACGCCGGGGAGCTGCGCGCGGCGCTGGTCGAGGTCGGAGCCGAGGTCGATCGCCTGCGCGCGCTGGCCGACAGCTTGCTCGCCGCCGGGCAGCGCGATCGCCGCCGGGCCCCGGTGGAGCTGGCAGCGGTCGCGCGCGCCGCCCTGGGCGCGGTGACCGCGGCGGCCGCGGCCCGGGGCGTGGCGCTCGACGCGTCGCTGGCGCCGGTGGTGGTCGAAGGCGACGCGATCGCGCTGCGCCGCGCGATCGACAACCTCCTGCACAACGCGCTCGGGCACGCACCCACCGGAACGGCGATCGCGATCGCGCTCACCGGCGATCACGGTCGGGCGCGGCTGGTGATCCGCGATCGCGGTCCGGGCATCCCGAGCGAACGGCGCGAGGAGGTGTTCCACCCCGGCGCGCGCGGCGCCGACAGCCGTGGCAGCGGCCTTGGGCTGGCGATCGTCCGTCAGATCGTGACGGATCACGGCGGCGAGGTCTGGGTCGGCGACGGCGGCCCGGGCGCTGAGTTGATCGTCGAGCTGCCGGCGGCCGACGAGGCGTAGATGGGGAAGCTCGGGCGGAGGCGGAGGCGGAGGCCGAGACGGAGACCGCGACCGAGGCGGAGGCCGAGGCCGAGGCCGAGACGGAGACCGAGGCCGAGACCGCGACCGAGACCGAGGCCGAGACCGAGGCGGAGACGGAGACCGAGACCGAGGCCGAGACCGAGACCGAGGCGGAGACCGAGACCGAGGCCGAGACGGAGACCGAGACCGAGACCGAACCCGAACCCGAACCCGAACCCGAACCCGAGACCGAGGCGCTAGCGCTGCTGCTCGCGGGTGGCCAGGAGGCGGATGTCGGGCCAGTCGACCTTGACCCGGTTGAGCTGCCAGTCGTTGCGGGCCAGGAACACCGTCGCGCCGCTGTGATCCTCGGCGGTGTTGTCGCGGTTGCCGTCGGCGAACTTCTTGACCAGTTTGGGGTCGTCGGCCTCGACCCAGCGGGCCCGCTCGAACGACGTGCCCTCGAAGATCACCGGCAGGTCGTACTCGGTGCGGATGCGGTCGGCCAGGACGTCGAACTGCAGGCCGCCGACCACGCCGACGATCCAGTCCGAGCCGATCAGCATCTTGAAGGCCTGGGCGGCGCCCTCCTCGGCGAGCTGCTCGAGGGCGCGGCCGAGGTGCTTGGCCTTCATCGGATCGACCGGGCGGACCCGGCGCAAGAGCTCGGGCGCGAACGACGGGATGCCGGTGAAGCGCAGGACCTCGCCCTCGGTGAGCGCGTCGCCGATGCGCAGGCCGCCGTGGTTGGGCAGGCCGATGATGTCTCCGGCCCAGGCCTCCTCCGCCAGCTCGCGGGCGTTGGCCTGGAACAGCATGGCGTTTCCGACCGAGAGGGTCTTCTCGGTGCGCGGGTTGACCAGCTTCATGCCGCGCGAGAAGTGGCCCGAGGCCAGGCGCACGAAGGCGATGCGGTCGCGGTGCTTGGGATCCATGTTCGCCTGGATCTTGAAGACGAAGCCCGACACCTTGGGCTCGCCGGGATCGACGGCGCGCTCGACCGCGGGCTGGGGCCGCGGCGGGGGCGCCAGCTCGGCGATGCCGGCCAAGAGCTCGCGGACGCCGAAGTTGTTGACCGCCGAGCCGAAGAACACCGGCGTCATGTGGCCCTCGCGGTAGCTCTGCAGGTCGAGCGGCTTGCACAGCCCGCGCACCATCTCGACGTCGCCGCGCAGCTTGCCGACCGCGTGCTCGGGCAGGAGCCGGTCGAGCTTGGGATCGCCCAGCCCCTCGCAGACGATCGCCTCCTGGATGTACTCGCCCTTGCTGCGCTCCATCAGGTGGAGCTGATCGCCGCGCAGGTCGTAGCAGCCCAGGAAGCCCTGGCCCATGCCGATCGGCCAGGTCGCCGGGGTCACGTCGAGGGCCAGGGTGTGCTCGATCTCGTCGAGGAGCTCGAAGGGATCGCGGCCCTCGCGGTCGAGCTTGTTGATGAACGTGACGATCGGCACGTCGCGCATGCGACAGACCTCGAACAGCTTCT
This sequence comes from Kofleriaceae bacterium, assembly GCA_018057825.1. Lineage (GTDB taxonomy): Bacteria > Myxococcota_A > Polyangia > Haliangiales > Haliangiaceae > UBA2376. The sequence continues at coordinate 124,823 of JAGPCY010000022.1, forward strand.
TGGTCTGGGCCTCGATGCCCTTGGCGGCGTCGATCACCATGACCGCCGAGTCGACCGCGGTCAGGGTCCGGTAGGTGTCCTCGGAGAAGTCCTGGTGGCCGGGGGTGTCGAGCAGGTTGAAGGTGCGCTCGGCGTAGTCGAAGGTCATGACCGAGGTCGTCACCGAGATGCCGCGCTCGCGCTCGACCTTCATCCAGTCCGAGGTGGCGCGCCGGCGATCGCCGCGGGCCTTGACCGCGCCGGCGAGCTGGATCGCGCCGCCGAACAAGAGCAGCTTCTCGGTGAGCGTGGTCTTGCCGGCGTCGGGGTGGGCGATGATCGCGAAGGTTCGTCGGCGCGCGACCTCGGGCGGGAGCTCGGACATGGCGGCGGACCTTCCCCGATCGCGGCGGGCGGCGCAAGCCTGTCGCGTCGGACGGCAGGTGCGCTAGGATGTCTCGCATGGACGCGCGTGCGCCGCTCACGATCGAAGAGGCCGAGGCCGAGCTCGAGGGCCTGCCGCTGGTGGCGGCGATGGGCGGGTCGATGAACGACATCAAGGCGGTGCGCGCCAAGTGTCTGGCCGCCGGGATCCCGGTCCTCATGGGCTGCCCTGGCGGCAGTCGCGGTTGAGGGACCAAGACCCACCTCCTCGTCGAGGAGGATGATGTCCCGGCGGTGGCGGCGCTCCTGGCCGCCGACTGGCAGCACAGCCTAGCGCGCGAGGGCGTGGCCCCGGTCGCGACCGACGGCACCGCGTGCCCGGCGTGTGGATCGACCGGCGAGCTGACCGCCAGCGGCGAGTGCCCCGACTGCGGGCTGGTGCTGGGGTAGGAGGCGGGGGGGGCGGAGGCGGAGGCCGAGACGAGACGAGGCGGAGACCGAGGAGACCGAGACCGAGGCGGAGGCCGAGACCGAGGCCGAGACCGGAACCAGAACCGGAACCGGACCCCGACCCCGATCCCGAACCGGACCCCGAACCCGAACCCGACCCCGAGACCGAGGCCGAGTCCGAGTCCGAGTCCGAGGAGGAGACCGAGGAGGAGGAGGAATGCGGGCCCGGGGGCCCGCGGAGGTGGCTAGCGCGCGAGGGCGTAGGTCACGGCGCCGACACGGTCGGCGAGGACGCGGACGGCGGCGACGGCGGGCTCGTCGAGCCAGCGCCAGGCGAGGGCGACCTCGAGGGCGAACTTGGTCTCCTGGGCCTCGGCGGCGGCGATGCGGTAGGAGTGCTTCTTGTCGCGGCCGGTGCGGCGCACGCCCTCGGAGAGGTTGAGGCCGACCGAGGTGGCCGCGCGCCGGAGCTGATCGGCGAGCGCGGGCGACCGCGTTTGCAGCTGCACGCACAGCGGCTCCAGCGCGCGGAGGAGATCGAGGACGAGAAACTGGGCATCGAGCATGTCGTGGGCTCCGTGGTTGGGGTTCGCCCGTCCGCGACCGACGCGCACGGCCCGTGACATCGGACGCCGAGCGCGCGGTTCGTCGTCGGTTCAGGCGGCCTGCGGCCGATGGCGCGGGACGGTGCGCGGGAGGTCGCGAGGGCACCCCGACCACGGAGCCCCGGACGGGCGATGGCCAGCTCGGGACGCGGCTCGTCGGCGCGGTGCGCCGGGCAGTGGCCTGCGCGGCGGCGCTGCGTCGGGCGAGGGCCAGCTCGGCGAGGCGGCTCGGCGACGCGCAGCGCCGGCTCGGCGACGCAGTTCGCCGCGGCGCTGCGTCGGGCGAGGGCCAGCTCGGCGAGGCGGCTCGGCGACGCGCAGCGCCGGCTCGGCGACGCAGTTCACCGCAGCGCTGCACCGGGCGGTGGCCAGCTCGGCGACGCGGCTCGGCGACGCCGCGCTGCGCCGGGCGGCGATGCGGCTCGCCGCTGCGCTGCGCTGGCGATGGCGGCGCGATGACCTCGCGCGAGGGCGGCGTGGACGACGGCTCCTCGGGTGTGGCTCACCCTGCGCGCCCTGCGCGCACGGGCAGTGCCCACGACCGAGGCTGGCTGGAGGCGAGGTGAGGGTGCGGGCGGCGGTCGTGGTCACGGCCCCTGCGCTTGTGGGCGCGTGGCGGGTGAGAGCCACCCCCGAGGAGATCGTCATGTTCCACGCCCAGACCATCGCGCATGAGTTCGTCGCTGCCGTCCGTCCCGTCATCGCTGCGGTCAGGCCGCAAGACGGCAACCTCGCCGACCAGTTGAAGCGCGCGTCGACCAGCGCCTCGCTCAACCTCGCCGAGGGCAACCGCCGCGCGGGCCGCGATCGCGTCGCGCGCTTCCGCATCGCCTCCGGCGAGTGCGGCGAGGCGGTCGACGCGCTGCGGCTCGCGGTCGGCTTCGGCTACGTCGCCGACGGCGCGATCGCCGACGCGCTCGGCCTCGGCGATCGGCTCTGCGCCATGCTCTGGCGCCTGACGCACCCGCGGCCGTGACAGCGCCCGTCGCCGGATCCGGCCACCGTGCCGGATCCGGCGCCCGTGCCGGATCGGTGCCCGAGGCCGAACCCCCGGAACCCGAACCCGACCCCGAACCCGATTCCCGAACCCGAACCCGACCCCGATCCCGAACTCGAACCCGACCCCGAACCCGACCCCGATCCCGAACCCGAACCCGAGTCCGAGTCCGAGACCGAGGCCGAGACCGAACCCGAACCCGAACCCGAACCCGAGACCGAGTCCGAGACCGAGTCCGAGACCGAGACCGAGTCCGAGGCCGAGACCGAGACCGAGACCGAGACCGAGACCGAGACCGAGTCCGAGTCCGAGACCGAACCCGAACCCGAACCCGAACCCGCGAACCCGAACCCGAACCCGAACCCGAGACCGAGACCGAACCCGAACCCGAACCCGAACCCGAGTCCGACCCAACCCCGAGGCGAGGTGCCGCGGTCGGCTGATCGTCCGACCGATGGTCGCTTGGGCTACCATCGCGCCGATGCGCCTCGCCTACGCCACGGTCTTCGCCCTCGCGCTCACCGGTTGCAGCGGCTGCGACGACCCCAGCGGGGCTGGACCCGACGGCCCTGGCGACGGCCTCGCGACCTGCGGCGGCGCGGTGTGCATCGCCGACCAGGTCTGTCGCTACGACACCTGTGTGCCGACCCCGACCGCGTGCGTCGACGGCCGGTGCCCCGACGACCAACATTGCGACACCACGACCAACGAGTGTCTGCCGTGGGGCGTTGGGCCCGGCGGCACGTTCGATCCGGCGTGTGTTCGCGAGGTGGTGCCCGGGGTGTTCTTCCCCGGCGCGCAGTGCGAGTGGCTGGGCCCGCCGACCGGCGATCCGTTCCCCGACCACAAGAACGTCCTCGGCTCGCCGATGATCGCCGACCTCGGGCTGGGCGCTGGTGAGTTCACCAGCCCGTCGATCGTCTTCATCTCGTACAACTACAACGACGGCGGCGCGGAGTCGTGCCAGGGCATCAACCCGGCCTACTTCGGCGTCATCCGCGTCATCGACGGCGCGACCTGCGCCCAGGTCGCGACCTTGCCCGGCCCGGTGATCGCGGCGCAGTCGGTCGCGCTGGCCGATCTCGGCGGCGCCGACGCGCGCCCCGAGATCATCGCGGCGCGCCAGGACGGCGGCCTCATCGCCTACACCCGCAACGCCGCCGGCGCGTGGACCACGCTTTGGACCTCGGCCGACAACTACGGCGACACCTTCTGCAACTGGACCGGCCTGGCGGTCCACGATCTCGACGACGACGGCGTGCCCGAGGTGCTGTACCAGGGCGCGGTCTACAGCGCCGCCGGCGTGCTCCAGAACACGCCGCTGCCGCCGACCACCCTCGACCCGCGGTCGACCGGCTACATCCCGGTGGTGGCCGATGCCGACGGCGACGGCGCCCCCGAGCTGATCTCCGGGCCGCGGCTCTACGACTGGGATCGCGCGACCACCGAGTGGGTGCCGGCCCAGGCCATCGGCGGGGTCGCCGGGCGAGTCGCGCTGGCCGACCTCGGCACCTTCGGCGCGGCGCCTGGCGCCGACGATCGCGGCGCCCTCGACGGCAGCCCCGAGATCGTCGTGGTCCAGGGGGGCCGCATCCACGCCTACACGGTCGGTGGTCGCGAGGTCTTCACCGGCGCGCTCCAGGGCTCGACCCCGGGCGACGGCGGCCCGCCGACCCTGGCCGACTTCGACGGCGACGGCCGGGTCGAGCTGGCCTCGGCCGGCGGCACCGCCTACACGGTCTTCGATCCCGACTGCGTCGCCGGGGCGGCGCCGACGGTGTGCGCCAGCGGCCGCGCCGACGGCATCCTGTGGTTCCAGGTCTCCCAGGACGGCTCGTCCAACGTCACCGGCTCGTCGGTGTTCGACTTCGAGGGCGACGGCCGGGCCGAGGTGGTCTACGCCGACGAGTGCTTCACCCGGGTCTACGACGGCACCTCGGGCCAAGTGGTGTACTCGCGGTTCCGCCGCTCGTGCACCTGGTACGAGAACCCGACGGTGGCCGACGTCGACGGCGACTTCAACGCCGAGATCGTCGTCAACAGCAACACCAACTGCGCGCAGATCGCCTGCCCGGCCCTCGACCCGATCTTCGATGGCGTGCAGTGCCTCGACAACTCCGACTGTCCGACCACCACCACCTGCGGCCGCGAGACCCCGGGCGACACCCTCGGCCGCTGTCGGTGCAGCGCCGACGCCGACTGCGGCGGCGACGGCTTCGTCTGTCGCGATCCGATCGCCGGCCCGTCGGCCGCCGGCCGGGTGTGTCGCGCCGAGAACCCCGGCATCAACACCGCGTTTGGGGTCCGGGTGATCGCCGATCGCGTCGATCGCTGGGTCAACACCCGCCCGATCTGGAACCAGCACGCCTACAGCGTGACCAACGTCGACGAGACCGGCCAGGTGCCGCGGACCTCGCAGTGGCTGCGCAACTGGACCCAGCCCGGCCTCAACAACTTCCGGCAGAACTCGCCCGGCACCGGCCTGGGCGCCGGCGCCTCGCCCGATCTCACGATCGGCGGCGCCACCGTCACCTGCGTGCCCGGGGGCGCGCGGGTCGCGGTGCGGGTGTGCAACCGCGGCACCGAGCCGGTGGCTCGCGGGCTCGGGGTCGCGGTCTACGCCGGCGATCCGGCCGGCGCCCTCGGCTGTCAGGCCCAGACCACCGCGAACCTGTCGCCCGGTCTGTGCCAGGAGGTCTCGTGCGACTGGCCGGCGGCCGGCAGCGTCGGCACGATCGTGGTCGACGACCGCGGCACCGGCACCGGCGCCAACCTCGAGTGCCGCGAGGACAACAACCGCCTGGTGATCCGCGGCCTCAACTGCCCGATCGGTCCGTGACCGCGGGAGCGGGGCGGGCGACCGGTGACGGGGCGGCTACCGGCGATCGCGGACCGCCAGCGCCTCGAGGAGCAGCGCCAGGTCGCGCTCGGCCACGACCTCGGCGCGGAAGCCGGCGTCGACCGCGTCGGGGGTCATCGCCGGGGCCAGCTCGCGGCGCTCGAAGTTGGTCCAGATCCGACGGTCGCCGCGGCAGTCGTAGGTCCGGCACGGCGCCGGGCGGTGGGTGTAGCAGCCGCAGGCGCCGTCCGAACGGCGCTGGTGGGTGCAGCGGCCGTCGTCGTCGTGGCGGATCAGGTACGGCCGACCGTGGTCCCACTTGATCACGCCCTCCTCGAGATCCTGGGTCGACAGCGCGAACGTCAGCGCGCAGCACCGCCCGCCGCAGATCGGCAAGAGCTCGAGGCACGGCGGGCCGCCGTCGTTGCTCACCTGGTACTTGTCGACGGTGGCGCCGAGCTGGAGGCGGCCGTCGTCCATGGCGTCAGCGGCCGCGATGCCGGGCCGCAGGGCGGCGGCGCGCTCGAGGATCGCGGCCTCGGCCGCCGCCGGATCGGGGCCGGCAGCGGCCACCGCCTCGGTCACCGCCACCACCTGGGCGGCCAGGGCGTGGAGCTGGCCGCGGACCTCCTCGAGGGCCAGGAGCGTCGCCCGCGCGGTCCGCTCGAGGTCGCGCCGGGCGTCGTCGCCGGGGTCGCCGGCCATCAGAAGTCGAGTCCAGCCGCGACCGTCAGCGTGGTCTGGGCCTTCGCCTGATCCGGCGAGTCGCAGTTGGTCGTGCGCGACGCCAACGTGCACTCGTCGGCCGAGGCCCGATCGTCGATCGAGCTGCCCGCCATCGCGTAGGTGCCCTCGACGGTCAACGCGAACACGTAGTAGCGGAGCTTGGCGCCGAAGAACACCCGGTGGCGGATGATGTCGTCCTGATCCTTGAAGACGAAGTTGAGCTGGCGATCGTCCATGTTGGCCGGATCGAGCCCGTCGACGTTCGGGGTCGGGTCGATGACCTCCGACCGCGGCACCATCAGAAGGACGTTGTAGCCGAGGTACGGGTTGGCGTTCCAGGTGCCGCCGACCCCGACGTGCTTGCCGATCGACGCGTCGATCGAGATGATCGTCAGATCGAGATCCTTCTGGCCGATCAGGCGCGACACCGCGCCGCGCACCGCCAGCGACGGGATCGGCATGTCGTGGTAGCCCTCGTGCAGCGCGACCTTGGCGTAGCCCTGGGCGGTCCACAGCCGCGAGCCCATCAGGTGGACCGCGCCGGCGCCGAACTCGAGGGACGGCACCGGGAACCACATGCCCTTGCGCATGAACAGCCCGAGGTTCTGGAGCTGGCCTTCGCCGTGGGCCATGCCGCCGGCGCCGGTCGGATCCGGCGAGCCCTGGCGCGCCCGCCAGTAGCCGGCGTCGGCCGAGATCGAGGTCCACGAAGTGTCGGCCGCGAACTGGAAGCCGCCGAAGCCCAGGGTGTCGGCCGGGGTCGACAGCCGCGGCGCCAAGGCCACGCCGAGCTCGCTCACCAGCGAGCGGAACTCGAGGTTCTGGCCGACCGCGCGGTTGGGCGAGACCCCGGGGTCACCGACCAGAAGGGCCAGGCGGCCCAGCACCAGATCGTTCTCGCCGGCCCGCGCAGGTGGCGCCGCCGCGGCCAGGGCCGCGATCGCGAGGGCAACCGCGAGGGCAACATTACGCCGCATTACGAGGAGCGTAGGGCGGCGCGGTCGCCCTCGTCAACACGCGGCCGCCGCTGTACCGTGCCGTCGTGACCTCCTACGCCACGATCCTCGTCGACGTCGGCCCGATCGCCCGGGTCACCTTGAACCGCCCCGACAAGCGCAACCCGATCGGCCCGGCGACCTGCGGCGAGCTGGTCCACGCCTTGGCCGCCCTCGGCGCGGACCCCGCGGTCCGGGTCGTGGTGCTGACCGGCGCCGGGCCGGCGTTCTCGGCCGGCGGCGATCTGTCGGCGATGGGCGGCGGCGGCGGTGGCGGTGTACCGCCGGCGTCCCTCGTCGACCTGTTGACCGCGATGCACCGGCTCGGCAAGCCGATCGTGGCCCGGGTCCACGGCCCGGCCCTGGCCGGCGGCCTGGGCCTGATGGTCGCCTGCGATGTCGTGATCGCGTCCGACGCCGCGGTTTTCGGCACGACCGAGATCCAGGTCGGGCTGTGGCCGATGATGATCACCGCCGAGCTGGTCCGCAACATCGGCCGCAAGCGCACCCTCGAGATGATGTTGACCGGGCGCAAGCTGCCGGCCGCCGAGGCCCTGGCGATCGGGCTGGTGACCGAGGTGGTGCCGCCCGCCGACCTCGACGCCCGGGTCGACGCGGTGGCCGCCTCGCTGGCCGACAAGAGCCCGGCGGCGCTCCGCCTCGGCCTGACCGCGTTCTACGCCAGCGCCGATCTCGACCACGAGCCGGCCCTGCGCTACCTCGAGGGCGAGCTGGCCAAGGTCCTGGCGCTCGAGGACGCCGCCGAGGGCATCGCCGCGTTCCTCGGCAAGCGCAAGCCGGTGTGGAAGGGCCGGTGAGCGCCGCGCCGCCGACGCCGGTCACCTGGACCGCGCACCCGGCGCGCCGGCGCCCCGATCACGTCGCGCTGTCGGCGGCGGTGATCTTGCTGTCGACCTGGGCGGTGCTGGTGACGCTCGAGGCGCCTGGCCTGGCCGCCCTGGCGGCGGTCCTCTTGATCGCGGCGCTGGCGCCGTTTCTGTTCCCGACCCACTACCGGATCGACGCTGTCGGGGTCGAGGCCCGCCGCCTGGGCCGGCGCCAGGCCCGGCCGTGGACGGAGATCCGTCGGGTCGACGTCGGCGCGCGGGCCGCCCTGGTCTCGCCCTTCGCGCGGCCGCGCTGGCTCGATCGCTACCGCGGGCTGATCGTCTTGTTCGATGGCGGCGACCGCGCGGCGATCGTCGCCGCGCTGACCGCCCGCGGCGAGGCCGCGGCGTGACCGACCTCGAGGCCGGCCTGACCGACGCCGAGCGCGCCACCCTCGACGAGCTGGCCGACGCCATCGCCGGTCGCCGCCTGGCGGTGGCGGCGATCTTCTTCTTCGAGTCGATCGCGCCGCTCGGGTTCCTCGGCAGCCAGGTCATGCTCGGGCTGCGGCCGATGATCGCGCTGGTGTGGCCGGACCCGGCGCGCTGGGATCAGCTCCAGCGGGTGCTCGAGCGACGCGGCGCGATCGAGCTCTTGGTGCGGCGGCTCGAGGCGCGGGCGTGATACACCGGGGCATGGCGTCGCACCACGCCGCTCCTGGGGCGATCGATCCGGCCGCGGTCCGCTCGGTGATCGCCACCGACTGCGGGTCGACCACGACCAAGGCGATCCTGATCGAGAAGAACGCCGCCGGCGAGTACCGCCTGGCCAGCCGCGGCGAGGCGCCGACCACGGTCGAGGCCCCGGTCGAGGACGTGACCCGCGGTGTCGTGAACGCGGTCCGCGAGATCCAGGAGCTGCGCGGGCGGCAGTTCCTCGGCGACGGCCCCGACGGCCCGGTGATCCTCCGGCCCGAGAAGGACGGGGCCGGCACCGATCTCTACATCTCGACCTCGTCGGCCGGCGGCGGCCTGCAGATGGTGGTCGGCGGGGTGGTCGCCAACATGACCGCGCAGAGCGCGACCCGGGCCGCCCTCGGCGCCGGTGCGATCGTGATGGACGCCCTGGCGGTCAACGATCGCCGCGCCCCCCACGAGAAGATCGAGCGGATCCGCCAGCTCCGCCCCGACATGATCCTCCTGGCCGGCGGCACCGACGGCGGCACCCGCAAGCACGTCGTCGCCCTGGCCGAGCTGTTGCGCGCGGCCCAGCCCCGGCCGCGCCTGGGCGCCGGCTTCGATCTGCCGGTGATCTACGCCGGCAACTCGGCGGTCCGCGCCGATGTCCAGGCCATCCTCGGCGGCCGGGTGGCGCTGCAGTTCGTCGACAACCTCCGGCCGACCCTGGCCGAGGAGCACCTGGCGCCGGCCCGCGACGCCATCCACGACGTCTTCATGGAGCACGTCATGGCCCAGGCCCCGGGCTACGGCAAGCTCATGACCTGGACCGACGTCCCGATCATGCCGACCCCGGGCGCGATGGGCCTCATCATCGCCGCCCTGGCCGAGCGCGACGGCGTCAACGTCGTCGGCGTCGACATCGGCGGCGCGACCACCGACGTCTTCAGCGTCTTCGACGGCGCCTTCAACCGCACGGTGTCGGCCAACCTCGGCATGTCGTACTCGGTGTCGAACGTCCTGGCCGAGGCCGGGCTGGGCGACATCGGACGCTGGGTGCCCTTCGACCTCGAGCCGGCCGAGCTGCGCGATCGCATCGGCAACAAGATGATCCGGCCGACCACGATCCCCGAGACCCTCGACGAGCTCAAGATCGAGCAGGCGATCGCCCGCGAGGCCCTGCGGCTGTCGTTCGTCCAGCACAAGCAGTTCGCGGTCAAGCTGACCGGCGCGCGGCAGGCCCGGTCGATCGCCGACGCCTTCGCCCAGGGCGAGTCCGCGTCGCTGGTCGATCTGATGAAGCTCGATCTGCTGGTCGGCTCGGGCGGCGTGCTCAGCCACGCGCCGCGCCGAGCCCAGTCGATGCTCATGATGATCGACGCCTTCCAGGTCGAGGGCGTGACCGAGCTGGCGGTCGACTCGATCTTCATGATGCCGCACCTGGGGGTGCTGTCGACGATCCACCCGGCGGCGGCGACCGAGGTCTTCGAGAAGGACTGCCTGATCCGCCTCGGCACCTGCGTCGCGCCAGTCGGCGCGGTCAAGCGCGGGCCGCTCCTGACCGCCGAGCTGCGCCGGGCCGACGGCGGCGTCGATCGCCTCGAGCTGTCGGCCGGCGAGCTGGTGCGCCGGCCGCTGCCGTCGGGCCAGGTCGTCGAGGCGACCTTGACCCCGGCCCGCGGCGTCGACGTCGGCGCCGGCCCGGGCGCGCCGCTCAGCCGGCCGCTGCGCGGCGGCGAGGTCGGCCTGGTGTTCGATGGCCGCGGGCGTCGGCCGATGACGATCCCGGCCGAGCGCGCGGCGCGGGTCGCGGCCACCGCGCGCTGGACCGAGGCCCTGGCGCTGTACCCGTCGTGACGGCGACCGTCGGTACACGGCGCGCCGGCGCGTGGCGCGACCGGCGCGGTTTGGCCGGCGGCGCGGCCCGAGGCTCGGCGCGATCGCGTATCCTCGACCGACATGGGTGACGCCTACACGCCGGGCCTCACGGTCACGCGGCGCACGGTCGTGCGCAAGGCGCGTCGGCTGCCCATGCCGGGGGTGGTGCTGTGTCAGGTCGGGCAGCGGGTCGCCGCCGGCGACGTGGTCGCGCGCACCGAGCTGCCGGGCAAGGTCCACCTGCTGAACCTGGCCAACGCGCTGGGCTGCGCGGTCGACGAGGTCGACGCCAAGCTTGCGGTCCGCCCGGGCGGGGCGGTCCGCCGCGGCGGTCGCCTGGCCTCGACCACGAGCTTCTTCGGCTGGTTCCGCACCGACGTCGCGTCGCCGATCGACGGCACCCTCGAGTCGGTGTCGACGGTGACCGGCCAGGCGATCCTGCGCGAGCCGCCGGTGCCGGTCGAGGTCAAGGCCTATCTCGACGGGACGGTGGTCGAGCTCCTGCCCGACGAGGGCGCGGTGGTCGAGACCGACGCGGCGCTGGTCCAGGGCATCTTCGGGCTGGCCGGCGAGGTCCACGCGCCCCTGGTCGCGGTCGCGACCTCGTGCAAGCAGCCGCTGGAGGCTGGCGATCTGACGGCGGCCCACGCCGGCAAGATCGTGATCGGCGGCGCCCGCTGCACGCTGGCGGCGATGCGCCGGGCCATGGACCTCGGGGTCACGGCGGTGATCGCCGGCGGCTTCGCGTACCAGGACGTCCGCGAGCTGCTCGGCTACGACGTCGGGGTCGCGGTCACCGGCACCGAGGCTTTGCCGACCACGCTGGTGGTGACCGAGGGCTTCGGCGACATCGCGATGGCGCGCGCGACCTTCGCGCTCCTGACCAGCTTCCCCGATCGCATCGCCTCGGTGTGCGGCGCGACCCAGATCCGCGCCGGCGTGATCCGCCCCGAGATCATCATCCCTCACGGCGCCGATCAGGTCGACGAGGTCGCGCCGCCCCCCGGCATGGCGGTCGGGGCGCCGGTGCGTTGCATCCGCGCGCCGCACTTCGGCAAGCTCGGCACGATCGCCGGGCTGCCGGCGCCGCTCCACACGATGCCGTCGGAGACCAAGGTCCGGGTGGTCGAGGTCGCGCTGACCGATGGCGAGACCATCGTCGTGCCGCGCGCCAACGTCGAGGTGATCGAGCGATGAGCGCGCGCCTGGTGGTCGCCGTGGTCGTGGCGTTGCTCGTGGCGTTGGTCGGCGCCGCCGCGGCCCAGCCCGGCGCCGGCTCGGCGGTGGTCGTGCCGATCGACGGGCTGTCGCCCCTGGGCCCGCCGCCTGGGCAACCGGCGCAACCCGCGCCCGCGCAACCCGCGCCGCCCGCGCCCGCGCCCGCCGCGGCTCCGCCCCTCGCCGGCGTCACCGACGTGCAGGTGGTCGCCCCGGCCAACGACGACGGCCGTCATCTGGAGGTGTCGTTCACCCGGGCCGCCGACGTCGCGGCCGAGGTCGCGACCGTGATCGTGCGCCGGCGCCACGGCACGCCGGGGGCTCCGCCGCGCTACCCGGCGCTCGTCGCCGACGGCGCCTGGGCGCCGAGCTTCGCCGGGCCGACCCCACCCCCGCTGGCCGCGCTGGCCGCGGGCGCGACCATCGGGCCGTGGACCGTGGCCGCGGTCCTCCTCGGCGGCGAGACCAGCTTCACCGACCAGGTCGCGCCCGGTCACGACTACGAGTACGTCGTGGCCGAGGTCCTCCTCGATCACGGCGTGCCGGTCGCGGCGTCGGCGGCCGAGGCGATCGGCCCGCGGCGCCCCGAGGCCGCGCTCGTCCACACCGGCCGCCTGGGCTACCTCGCGATCGTGGCTCTGATCGCCGGCCTGATCGCGTGGTACGTGCGGAGGGCGCGGACCGCCAAGGAGCTGTACGTCCGCAGCCTGCCCGGGGTCGAGGCCATCGAGGACGCGGTCGGCCGCTCGACCGAGATGGGGCGACCGGTCTTGTACGTCACCGGTCTCGAGGACATCCAGAACATCCAGACCATCGCGTCGCTCCTGGTGCTCGGCCACGTCGCCGAGAAGACCGCGACCTACGACACCGACCTGACGGTCGCCAACTACTACCCGCTGACCATGGTCGTGGCCGAGGAGGTGGTCCGTCAGGGCTACGCCAACGCCGGCCGGCCCGACGCCCACCGCCCCGAGCGCTGCCTGTTCATCACCGCCGAGCAGTTCGCCTTCGCCGCCGGGGTCAGCGGCATCATCTTGCGCGACCGCCCGGCCACCAACATCTACCTGGGCTGCTTCTACGGCGAGTCCTTGCTCCTGGCCGAGACCGGGTTCGTCACCGGCGCGGTCCAGATCGCCGGCACCGCCGAGCTGACCCAGCTCCCGTTCTTCATCACCGCCTGTGACTACACGCTGATCGGCGAGGAGCTGTACGCCGCGTCGGCGTACCTGACCAAGGAGCCGACCTTGCTGGCCAACCTGAAGGCCGCCGACGCCTTCAAGATCGTGGCGATGGTGTTCATCGTCGTCAGCGTGATCGCGGCGACCGGCGGCTGGTTCGACCTGGGTGGCAAGGTGTTCCCGTGAAGAAGACCGTGCCCCTGGTCCTCGGCATGGTCTTCGGCGCCTACGCCCTGGCCGAGTTCTACCTCCCGCACCACGCGGTCGCCGGGCTATCCGACGAGCTGCGGTCGTGGGCCGCGATCCTGTCGGCGGCCGCGTTCATCCTCGGCGGGCTCAACATCCTGCAGGTCACCTGGCCCAAGATCCGCCGCCGCGAGGACGACTGGGGCTACAAGGTCGTGCTCCTGGGCGGGGCCGCGGTCATGCTCGCGGTCGGCCTGCCGTGGCACAAGCTGGGCGATCCGCCGCGCGCCCCGACCGTGGCCCGGACCGCGGGTGGCGCCGGCCCCGGCGCGACCGTGATCGTGACGGTCCCCGACGACGTGACCTACACGGTCGGGACGGTGGTCGGGCCCGGCACCGGGGCGCCGATCGCGATCGCGGTCGAGCCCGGGCCGGTGGCGATCAAGCTCAGCAAGCGCCTGGCCGGCTATCGGCCGTTGACCACGACCGTCGACGTCGCCGCCGGCGACACCGTCACCGTCGGCGGCGAGCCGCCGATCTTGTGGGGGCGCGACGGTCGGGTCTTCACCTGGATCTACGATCACGTGTTCGGCCCGGCCAACGCGACGATGTTCTCGCTCCTGGCGTTCTTCGTCGCGTCGGCGGCGTTCCGGGCCTTCCGGGCCCGGTCGATCGAGGCGGCGCTCTTGCTCACCGCCGCGATCATCATGCTGATCGGCCGGGCGCCGTTCGGCGGCGCGATCTCGTCGGTGTTCCCCGACCTGGCGCAGTGGCTCCTCGACGTGCCGCAAAACGGCGGTCGGCGCGCGATCATGATGGGGGCGGCGATCGGCGCGATCGCCACCGGCCTGCGGGTGATCGTCGGCATCGAACGCTCACACCTGGGGAGCGAGTGATGGCGGCCGAGCACTGGAGCGAGCGCCTGCAGCGCTTCGACCGCCGCTGGATCTTCCTCATCATGGGGCTGGCGGTCGTGGTGCCGTTGTTCGTGCCGCTCAACCTGCCGACCCGGCCCGACCCGATGACCAAGGCGGCATACAACACCGTCGAGGCCCTGCCCGAGGGCGCCCGGGTGTTCGTGTCGATCGACCTCGACCCGTCGGCGACCCCTGAGCTCGAGCCGTTCTACCGGGCGGTGATCCTGCACCTCAAGCGCAAGCGGGCGCGGTTGGTGTTCGCGACCGCCTGGTACGCCGCGCCGCCCCTGATCAACCGCTACCTGCGCGAGACCGTCGATCGCGCGATCGCGCCGCCGGGCACCGAGGGCTACGACGGCGCGCCGGACCGCGCCTACCAGCGCAACGTCGACTATGTCTACCTCGGGTTCCGCGACGGCCGCAGCGCGATCATCCAGGCCTTCGGCTCCGACCTGCGCGGCGCCTTCGACGGCCGGGCCGACGACGGCACCCCGCTCGATCGGATCCCGATGATGCAGGGCCTGAACAAGCTGGCCGACTTCGATCTGGTCGTGCTGGTGTCGGCCGGCTCACCGGGCGCCAAGGAGTACGTGCAGTACGTCGGCACCCGCAACCGGCTGCCGATGGTCGCGGCCTGCACCGCGGTGTCGACCGCCGATCTCGCGCCCTACGTCCAGACCGGCCAGCTCCTGGGGCTGGTCGGCGGCATGGCGGGCGCCGCCGGCTACGAGCGGCTGGTCGGCAAGCCCGGGGCCGGCACCGCCGGCGCCGACGTCCTCAACATCGGCACGATGGTCGTGATCCTGGCCATCGTCTTCGGCAACGTCGTGTACTTCGCCGGCCGGGCCCACCGCCGGCGCGGAGGTCGGTCATGACCGCGCTGCCGTGGATCGACGTGGTCGGCTACTGGCTGGGGATCTTCCTCACGTTCTCGGTGCTGTCGTTCCTGTACAAGGACAACCCGTTCTACAAGCTGGTCGAGCACCTCTTCATCGGCGTGTCGGTCGGCTACCTGATCGTCTTGCAGTACGGCGACAACATCGAGCCTAAGGTGATCGACGCGATCTTCGGCGGCGACCTCGACGGCGTCTGGCTCGGGCTGCGGATCGTCGCCTTGCTCCTGGTCCTCATGATGTTCGCGAAGGTGGTGTCGCGGCGCTGGGCCTGGCTCGGGCGCTACCCGCTGGCCTTCGTGGTCGCCTTCTATGCCGGGCTTCAGGTCAACGCGATGGCGCAGGCCGAGCTGGGCGCGCAGATCAAGTTCGCCGCCGGCTCGATCGACGCGCCCAAGGTCGACCTCAACGCCGCGCCGGCCGAGGCCCTGACCGCGCTCCCGGGCAGCTCGCCGGCGGTGGCCGCCAAGCTGGTCGCCGAGCGGGCCCGCCAGCCGTTCACCAGCGTCGACGACGCCGCCACCCGACCCAGCCTGACCGATCTCGAGCGCGCCGACCTGGCGGCCGCCCGCGGTCACCTGATCGGCCTCGACGCCCGGGCCGCGGTCGGGCCCGGCGAGCGCGACGCCTTCGGGCTGGTGTCGAACCTGCTGCTCCTGCTGGCGACCCTGGCGTCCCTGGTCTACTTCTACTTCTCGGTCGCCCACCGGGGCCCGATCGGCGCGGTGTCGCGGTTCGGGGTGTGGATCTTGATGATCGGCTTCGGCGCCGCCTTCGGCCTGACCGTCCTGGGCCGGATCTCCTTGGCGATCGGCCGGGCCTACGATGTCCTCGGTCGCACCGTCGCCCCCGAGGACGCCGCCCGGATCCACGCGCCGTGGGCGTCCCTGGCGTCGATCGCCCTGATCGCCGGCGGCCTGACGATCTGGGAGCTGCGCCAGCGCCGCGTGCAACCGGTCCCGCCGCCTGGCGGCGACGGCCAGAGCTGATAGGTTCGGGCGGTGCGATACGAGCTGCAACTGGGTTGGCGCTACCTGTACGCCGGCCACCGCGAGTCCGGCCTCCTGGTCGGCCTGGCCCTGTCGCTGGCCACGACCGTCCTCGGGCTGGTGCTCATGTGGCAGCTCGGCGGCGGTAACCCCATCGGCGTGATCTGCTTCCTCCTCGGCCTGGGCTCGGCGTCGGTGTTCACGCTGCTGTCGCTCTTGTCGGTGGCCAGCGCCGTGGCGGCGCTCGGGGTGGTGCTGGGGGTCGCGGCCTTGACCGTGGTGCTGTCGGTCACCTCGGGGTTCCAGGATCAGTTCAAAAGCAAGGTCCTGGGCGTCAACGCCCACGTGATCGTGATGAAGAACTCCCAGGACTTCGCCGAGTATCGCGACGTCATGGCCACCGCCCGGTCCATCGACCCCGACGTGATCGCGGTCCAGCCCTTCGACTTCTCGGAGATGCTAGCGACCACCGGCCGCGGCCGGATCTCCGGGGTGGCGATCAAGGGCGTCGACCCGGCCCTGGTCACCCAGGTCCTCGACCTCAAGCAGCACATGGTCGAGGGCGACCTGGAGCTCACCAGCCTGGCCGCGATCCCCGACGTCGATCATCCGCCCAACATCATCATCGGCAAGGAGCTGGCCCGCAAGCTCCGGCTCAAGGTCGGCGACGACATCACGATCGTCGCGCCGCTGTCGAACATCGACTTCGAGACCTGGCGCTCGAAGGCGGCGGCGCCGCGGACCCGGCGCTTCCGGATCTCGGGGATCTTCTACAGCGGGTTCGACGAGTACGACCGCCGGCTCATGTACACGAGCCTGGCCCAGACCCAGGCCCTGAAGGACAACGGCGACCGCGCCATGGGCGTCGAGCTCAAGGTCCGAAACGTCGATCGGGCGGCCGAGATCGCCACCAAGCTTGGCCACGAGCTCGGTGAGCCGCCGTTCCAGGTCCAGGATTGGTACGAGCTCAACCACAACCTGTTCAAGGCGCTGAAGACCCAGAAGTGGGTGCTGGGCTTCGTCCTGGTCATCATCATCGTGGTCGCGCTGGTCAACCTGGTGTCGTCGATGGTGATGCTGGTGACCGACAAGACCAGGGAGATCGCGATCCTGAAGGCGATGGGCGGGACCTCGTCGTCGACCGGCCTGGCGTTCGTGGTGTGCGGGACCGCGATCGGCGCGATCGGCACCGCGATCGGCATCGCCCTGGGCGTCGTGGTGTGCGTGGTCGTGCGCGGCTACGGCTACCGGCTCGATCCCAAGGTCTACCTGATCGATCGCTTGCCGATCAGTGTCCGGGTCTCGGACATCGTGGCGATCGCGGCCGTGACGATGTTGTTCTCGATCCTCGCCACCCTGATCCCGAGCCTGTCCGCGTCACGCCTGCGGCCGGTGGTCGGCCTGCGCCACGAGTAGCGGCGGTCAGCGCGCCGCCGCCTGGCGGCGACGGCCAGAGCTGATAGGTTCCGGGCGGTGCGATACGAGCTGCAACTGGGCTGGCGTTACCTGTACGCCGGCCACCGCGAGTCCGGCCTCCTGGTCGGCCTGGCCCTGTCGCTGGCCACGACCGTCCTCGGGCTCGTGCTCATGTGGCAGCTCGGCGGCGGTAACCCCATCGGCGTGATCTGCTTCCTCCTCGGCCTGGGCTCGGCGTCGGTGTTCACGCTGCTGTCGCTCTTGTCGGTGGCCAGCGCCGTGGCGGCGCTCGGGGTGGTCCTAGGCGTCGCGGCCTTGACCGTGGTGCTGTCGGTCACCTCGGGGTTCCAGGATCAGTTCAAGAGCAAGGTCCTGGGCGTCAACGCCCACGTGATCGTGATGAAGAACTCCCAGGACTTCGCCGAGTATCGCGACGTCATGGCGACCGCCCGGGCCATCGATCCCGACGTGATCGCCGTCCAGCCCTTCGACTTCTCGGGAGTGCTGGCGACCGCCGGCCGCGGCCGGATCTCCGGGGTGATGATCAAGGGCGTCGACCCGGCCCTGGTCACCCAGGTCCTCGACCTCAAGCAGCACATGGTCGAGGGCGATCTGGAGCTGACCAGCCTGGCCGCGGTCCCCGACGTCGACCATCCGCCCAACATCATCATCGGCAAGGAGCTGGCCCACAAGCTGCGGCTCAAGGTCGGCGACGACATCACGATCGTCGCGCCGCTGTCGAACATCGACTTCGAGACCTGGCGCTCGAAGGCGGCGGCGCCGCGGACCCGGCGGTTCCGGGTCTCGGGCATCTTCTACAGCGGGTTCGACGAGTACGACCGCCGGCTTATGTACACCAGCCTGGCCCAGACCCAGGCACTGAAGGACAACGGCGACCGCGCGACGGGCGTCGAGCTCAAGGTCAGAAACGTCGATCGGGCGGCTGAGATCGCCACCAAGCTCGGCCACGAGCTCGGTGAGCCGCCGTTCCAGGTCCAGGACTGGTACGAGCTCAACCACAACCTGTTCAAGGCGCTGAAGACCCAGAAGTGGGTGCTGGGCTTCGTCCTGGTCATCATCATCGTGGTCGCGCTGGTCAACCTGGTGTCGTCGATGGTGATGCTGGTGACCGACAAGACCAGGGAGATCGCGATCCTGAAGGCGATGGGCGGGACCTCGTCGTCGACCGGCCTGGCGTTCGTGGTGTGCGGGACCGCGATCGGCGCGATCGGCACCGCGATCGGCATCGCCCTGGGCGTCGTGGTGTGCGTGGTCGTGCGCGGCTACGGCTACCGGCTCGATCCCAAGGTCTACCTGATCGATCGCTTGCCGATCAGTGTCCGGGTCTCGGACATCGTGGCGATCGCGGCCGTGACGATGTTGTTCTCGATCCTCGCCACCCTGATCCCGAGCCTGTCCGCGTCACGCCTGCGGCCGGTGGTCGGCCTGCGCCACGAATAGCGGCGGTCAGCGCGCCAGGGGGGCGTCGCCCAGGACGTCGAGGCGGAGGTCGCGGAGCTGGTAGCCGCCGGCCACCAGCACCGCCGGGCCGTCGACCGCGGTGGAGAGCTGGGCGGTGAGCGCGCCGTCGTCGTCCAGGCCGACCGCGACCGTGAACGGCGCCCGCGGCAGGCGCCGCAGCCCGAGCGGCACCACCTCGCCGCCCAGGACGGCCGCCCAGTCGAGCACCAGGTCGGCCCGGCCGGCGCCGGCCAGGACCGCGGCGTCGGGGTCGGGCAGGGCGATCGCGAGCTGGGTCCCGAGCCGCACGGTCAGGTCGGTGAAGGTCACCGGCGTCGGGCCGACCAGGCCGGCCGGCACGGTGACGTCGGCCAGCGGCAAGGTCAGCTTCTCGACCAGCAGGTAGCCGTCGGCGGTGGTCCGCACGACCAGCTCGCCGTCCACGATCTCGGGGGCCAGCGCGGTGGCGCCGGTGGTCGAGGTCGCCGTGACGTCGAGCTGGCTGCCAGGCACCACCGCCAGGGTGGCGCGGCCGGCCAGGCGCTCGGTCAAGGTCGCGGGGTCGCCGGTCGGCGCGAAGCCGCAGGCGGCGGTGGCGGCGAGGGCCGCGGGGACGGTGACGAGCGACAGCTTCATGGGGTTCGAGGTAAGCCGCGATGACGCAACGCGCAAGGGGCGTCCTCGACGGAATCTTGCAAGTTATTGACTTGCGGTCAATAAATCTGATCGAGGAGGCATGAACTGCGGTCGGGAGGCCGAGACGGAGGCCGAGACGGAGGCCGAGACCGAGACCGAGACCGAGGCCGAGGCGGAGGCGGAGACCGAGGCCGAGGCGGAGGCGGAGACCGAGGCCGAACCCGAACCCGAGACCGAAGCCGAGACCGAGACCGAGACCGAGACCGAGGCCGAGACCGAGGCCGAGACCGAGACCGAGACCGAGACCGAGACCGAGACCGAGACCGAGGCCGAGACCGAGGCCGAGACCGAGACCGAGACCGAGGCCGAGGCCGAGGCCGAGACCGAGACCGAGACCGAGACCGAGACCGAGACCGAGACCGAGACCGAGGCCGAGGCGGAGGCGGAGACCGAGGCCGAACCCGAACCCGAACCCGAACCCGAACCCGAGACCGAGACCGAGACCGAGACCGAGACCGAGACGGAGACCGAGGCCGAGACCGAGACCGAGACCGAGGCCGAGGCGGAGGCGGAGACCGAGATCGAGGCCGAGACCGCGTGGTGTCAAAGCCGCCCGCGGAGCCGTGACAGGCGGGGGGGCGCGGCCCTACCGTGCGCGGGCGTGATCGACGCGATCTTCGGTGAGCCCCTGGCGGCGCCGCTGCGCTTGCGGCGCGGCACCTGGCGCACGGCGACCTTGGCCGAGACCTGGCGGCGGTTCGCGCCCCTGGCGCCGCGGGTCGGCCTGACTCGCCTGGCCGACTTGACCGGCCTCGACGCGGTCGGCGTCCCGGTGGTGGCGGCGATCCGGCCGATGGGCCGCTCGCTGTCATCGTCGCAAGGCAAGGGCGCGACCCTCTTGGCGGCCCGGGTGTCGGCGCTGTGTGAGAGCCTCGAGACCTGGCACGCGGAGGAGCGGCGCCCGGATCGGATCGCGACCGCGCGGGCGCTGGGCGCGGCGACGATCGCCCGGGCGCGGGCCCTGCCGCGCACCGGCGCTCGATTCGGCCAGGATGTGGCCCGGCCGTGGGTGCGCGCCACGGTCTTGCCGAGCGGACGTCGCGCGTGGATCCCGTGGCAGGCGGTCACGCTCGACACCGAGGCCGCCACCGCGTCGACGCCGGTGTTCGACGTGTCGTCGAACGGCCTGGCGTCGGGCAACACCGTCGGCGAGGCGATCGTCCACGGCCTGGCCGAGGTGATCGAGCGCGACGCCGAGGCGGACTGGCGCTTGAGCGGCGATGATCGCCGCGTCGTCCTCGACACGATCCCCGATCGCCTGGTGCGCGGGCTGATCGATCGGGTGAGCGCGACCGGCACCCGGCTGTGGCTGTGGGACCTGACCAGCGAGGTCGGCGTGCCGGTGTTCGGCTGTGGCCTGATGCACGATCCGCGCGAGCCGGGCTGGCGCGCGCTGGGCTTCTACCAGGGCTTCGGCTGTCACCTCGATCCGTTCGTGGCGATGGCGCGCGCGATCACCGAGGCGGTGCAGACCCGGATGACCTACATCTCCGGCGCCCGCGACGACTTCTTTCCGGCCGACTACCGCCAGGCCACCGATCGGCGGGTGCTGGCGCGGGTGTGGCGCCGCTACGCCGCGCCCCCCGACGAGTCGATCGACGCCCGCGGCTACGCCCGGCCGCGGTTCGCCGACATCGCCGAGGTGCTGGCGGCGCTGGTCGGCGCCCTGGGGGCCGCCGGCTCGCCCGAGGTCGCGGTCGTCGACCTGCGGCAGCCGGCCCTCGGGATGCCGGTGGTGAAGGTCCTGGTGCCGGGGCGCGCGACCGCGCTGGCGGGGCTCGGATGACCGCGACCACCGTGATCTTCGTCGGGCCGACCTTGCCGGTGTCCGAGGTCCGGACGCTCTTGCCGGGGGCCGAGGTGGCGCCGCCGGTCGCGGCCTTCGACGTGCTGCGTCGGCTGACCGCGCGGCCGCCGGCCCGGCTGGCGATCATCGACGGCTACTTCGAGCGCATGGCCGCGGTGTGGCACAAGGAGCTCCTGCTCGCCCTCGAGGTCGGCGTCGAGGTGTGGGGCGCGGCCAGCATGGGCGCGCTGCGCGCCGCCGAGCTCGATCGTTTCGGCATGCGTGGGGTCGGCGCGATCTATCGCGCGTACCGGCGCGGCCGGCTGCGCGACGACGCCGAGGTCGCGGTGGCGCACCTGCCGGCCGAGGGCGGGTACCTGGCGATCTCGGTCGCGCTGGTCGAGGTCCGCGCGACCCTGGCGGCGGCGCGGGCCGCGCGGGTCGTGACCGCGGCCCAGGCCCGCAACGCCTTGGCCGCCGCTTCCGCGACGCCGTACTGGGAGCGGACCTGGGACAGCGTCGAGGCCGCGGTGCCGGCGTCCACGCGCCGCCGGTTCGCGACCTGGCGCGCCGCCCATCCGTGTCGTCCCAAGGCCGACGACGCTCGCCAGCTCCTCACCACCCTCGCCGCGACCCCGCTCGCGCCCCCGGCCGGCGCCCGGGTGCCGCGGACCTGGGCCTTCCGGCAGGCCCTGGCCCAGGTCGCGGCCGGCCGGCGCTACAGGTCGTAGCCGGCGGCCTTGCAGGCCCGCTTGACCGCCGCCCGCAGGCGCGCCGCGCTCACCTTGCGGAGCGCGGTCTGGGCGCCGCCGACGTCGTCGTTGGCGCAGTAGGCCTGGGCCCGGAGCGCGTAGAGGACCTGGGCGTCCGGATGATCGTTGAGCGCGGCCCGGGTGACCCGCAGGGCCTCGTCGGGATCGCCGGCCGCCAGGGCGGCCCGCGCCGCCGCCGTCGCCTGGCGAACCGCCGGTGGATCGTCGTCGGCTGGCGTGGCCCCGGTCGTCGTCCCGCCGTCGGGCCGCGGCGTCGGCCGCGCGGCATCGGGCGGCGCCGCGGCGTCGATGACGGATCCCGCGTCGACGACGGAGTCGCCGGCGTCGACGACGGTAGCGGCGTCCGGAGCTGGCCCGGATCCCCCGGCATCGACGGTTCCCGCCGCGTCGACCGTCACCGCCGGCGCTGGCGCTGGCCCGCGATCGCCACCGCCGCCGCCTGCGATCAGGACTCCGGCGACCCCGGCGGCCGCCGCGATCACCAGGCCGCCGACGTAGAGCGGCAGCTTGCTACGCTTGGCCGGCGCGGTCACCGCGGTGACGGTCGGCGTGGCCGCGGCGGCCGGTCGCTCGTCGACGGTCGGCGCCGCGCGGGCCAGGGCCGCGCGGGCCGCGGTGGCCAGGGCCGCGCCGTGATCGCCCGAGCCGACGGTGGCGGCGAAGGCGTCGTTGGTGCTCTGCTTGGCCGGGGTCAGAGGCGCCGCGGCCGCCCGCACCGCCGACGGGATCGGCGCTCGGCTGGTGGTGAGCGGCGCGCCGGTCACCGCCTCGACGAAGCTGGCCATGTCGGGCCAGCGGTCGTCGGCCTTCTTGGCCAGGGCCCGGTCGATGGCCTGGGCCACCGCTGGTGGCAGGTCGGGCGCCAGCGCCGCGATCGGCGGGGCCGGCTCGAACACGACCTTGAAGACCACCTCGGGGATGGTCGCGCCGCCGAACACCGCCTGGCCGGTCAGGAGCTCGTAGAGCACCGCGCCCAGGGCGAAGACGTCGGTGCGGGCGTCGACCTCGGCGTGCTTGCCGGTGGCCTGCTCGGGGGCCATGTACTGCGGCGTCCCGAGCATCTGGGTGTCCTGGGTCTTCACCGTCCCCGAGCCGTGGATCTTCGAGATCCCGAAGTCGAGGACCTTGGCCCGGGGCGGGCCCTCCTCCTGCGGGATGAGGAAGATGTTGGCCGGCTTGAGATCGCGGTGGATCACGCCCGAGCGATGGGCGGCGGCCAAGGCCGAGCCGACCTGGCGCAGGATCGGGATGACCTCGTCGAGGGGCAGCGGACCACGGGCCAGGCGCTCGGCCAGGGACTCGCCGGCCAAGAACTCCAGGACCAGGTACGGCGTGCCGTCGGGGAGCTGGTTCCAGTCGTGGACCTCGACGATGTTGGGGTGGCCCAGGCGCGACGCGATCTCGGCCTCGCGGCGGAAGCGCGCCAGCGACTCGGCGTCGGCGACGTCGGGGTGCAGGACCTTGATCGCGACCTTCTTGCCGGGCAGCCGGACGTGGCTGGCGACGAACACCGCGCCCATCCCGCCGCGGCCGATCAGCCCCTCGATCGTGTAGGTGTCGGCAATGACCGCACCGACATCGAGGGAGCGGGCCGGTGAATGCGCCATCGCCGGCATCGTATAATGTTCGCACCATGCGCGCAGCCCCGGCCGCCCTCGTCGTGATCGCCTCCCTGGTTTCGGCCGCCCCGGCGGACGCCCGGCCCAAGCGCAAGAAGTCGGACCTGGTCGACATCAGCGCCGCCAAGGCCCGGCTCAAGGTCCTGGCCGACAGCCAGGGCCGCATCTACGTCATCGACGACGGTTACCAGAGCGAGGAGATGGTCTTCTTCGGCGACCGTCGCCACGTCTACCGCCTGCGGATCTTCGGCGGTGGCGCCAACGGCACCGAGTTCAGCTACCGGTTCTGGTCGCCGCGCGTCGACGGCCAGGCCGACATCGGCCGCAAGGCCACCGGTGAGTGGTACGTGCAGTGCAAAGACGACGTCGAGGTCCTGAAGCCCGTGGCCGATGGCGACGCCAAGGCGGTGCTCGACAAGGCGGCGTTCCACACTCCGCTGTGGAAGCGCCAGGCCCACGTCCTGGCCCGCGACGACAACGGCGTCTACTACTACGTCGACCGCCTGCGCGACGAGGAGGGTGGCAAGGGCTACCGGATCTTCGTCGGTCAGGCCGGGGCGATGAAGGAGCTGGCGATGAAGAACGTGGTGTCGGACTCGGTCGGCGAGATCTTCGCTACCAAGGGTGGGCAGCTCCGCCTGCTGACGTCGAACGCCGAGACCACCTGGATCAAGGGCGCGGCCAAGAGCACGCTGACCGCGGTGCCGGTGACCGACAACGTCAAGCTGATCTACGGCGACCTCGGCGTGTACCCAGCGGGTCTGGGGACGCCCTGCGACGATCAGTAGCGCGAGGAGCGCTGGAGGCGAAGGCCGAGACCGAGACCGAGACCGAGACCGGGACCGAGGCGGAGGCCGAGACCGAGACCGAGACCGGGGCGGCCGGGGGCGGCCGAACCGGGGGTCGTTCTGCGGGCGGCCGGACCGCGGGCGGCCGGACCGGGGGTCGTTTGGGGAGGCAGGCGTGGCGGGCGGGGCGCGGGCGGCGCGGCGGGCCGGGAGAGGGGCGGGCGCGACGGGGCGCGGCGGCGGCGAAACCAGCAGATCGGCCACGCCGCGACGGCGCGTGCGGGAGGCACGCGCTGGGCGGCGGACCGGGGCGGTCGTCACGCGACGGCGGCGACCGTGATGTTCGCGAAGCGCGCGAGCCAGTACGTGCCGGGCGGGAAGACCGCGGGCAGGCCGGCCCGCCACAGCATCCGCGCGGCGCGGTAGGCGTCGATGAAGTCCCGGTTGCGCTGCAGCGCCGCGACCCGC
>JAGPCY010000002.1 GCA_018057825.1 Kofleriaceae bacterium
CCTCGGCCGCCGGGCCGCCGACGTGGGCGCGGATGCCCGAGAGGTCGTGGTCGGGGCCGAAGGCCCGCTGGACCTGGTCGAGGTGCGGCAGCGTCCCGGGCGTGCCGGTCAGGCCCGCGGCGGCGTGCGCGCGGATCGCCTCGGGGGCGGCCTCGTCGCCGGCAGCTCGCTCCGCGAGCCCCAGCGCGGCCCGAAGCTGCACCGCGTCCAGGGGGGCGCGCCCACCGGGCGCCAGCCGCGCCGTCAGGGTGCGCTTGCCCGGCGCCCCCGTCCCCGACGAGCGGTCGGGACCGAGCTCGGTCAGGCGCCCGGTCAGAGACCGCTTGCCGGGCGCCAGGCCCAACTCGCCGTCCTCCTCGGGCGACGCCTCGTGGTGGAGCCACCAGTCCTTCACGGGCAGTCCCGCCCGTTCGACTGCTGACGCGACCGCTGATTCGACCGCGTCACGGTCGTTCTCGACGCGTCGGGCCCTGCCCACGGCAGGCCCCTCGCCTCACCCACGATCCCCTCGATGTCCTCGTTCGCCAACGCTGCGTTCCGCAAGCCTGCCTCCTCGCGCTCGCTCCTGCTGGGTCGCGCCAGGGGCCCCGGCCCGGTCTGGCGCCTCCGCTACTCTGCCTGTTCTACGGACGAGCGTGCCGGATCCTTCCCCGAATTGCACGGAAGGGAGGCACAAAGCGCACCCCGGGGCCGCCCGCGGTGAAGCTCCTCTTCATGAGCGCAGCCCGCGCAGGTGACGACAGCGAGGTCGTGTGCGCGACCCGGCCGCGGTCGCCGGCCGACCGTCGCCGTGGTACAGGTTCAACCAGCGTGATCGCGATCAGATGCGTGCGGCCAGGTGCGACCGTTGACCACGCGCCGGCGTCCTCCGGGTATCCTCCCAACCGCTAGATGTTGACCAACGAGCAGGCGATCGCGCAGCGGCTCATCGGGCGGGTGCTCGATGACAAGTACCGGCTGCGCGCCTGCATCGGCATCGGTGGCTCGGGCGCGGTGTATCGCGCCGATCAGATCGCCCTCGGTCGCACCGTGGCGGTGAAGATCCTGAACGACGAGCTGACCCGCGACCCGCGGTTGGTCAAGCGTTTCCAGGATGAGGCCCTGGCGGCCAGCCGGCTCAACCACCCCAACACGGTGTCGATCATCGACTACGGGCAGACCGCTGACGGCCTCCTGTACCTGGTGATGGAGCACCTGCACGGGCCGACGCTCACCCATCTGATCGCCAAGGAGCATCCGCTGCCGGCGGCCCGGGTCCTGGGGATCGTCGAGCAGATCCTGGCCGGGGTCGAGGAGGCCCACCTCGCCGGGGTCATCCACGCCGACCTGAAGAGCGACAACATCATCGTCGAGCAGCGCCGCACCGGGGCCGATCAGGTCAAGGTCGTCGACTTCGGCATCGCGCGCCTGGTCAACGCGCCGCGCGAGGGCGAGGACCGCAACATCTGCGGCACCCCCGAGTACATGGCGCCCGAGCTGATCGGCGGGGCGCCGCCGTCGGTGGCCTCCGACATCTACGCGATCGGCGTCATCACCTACGAGCTACTGACCGGGCAGACGCCGTTCGTCGGCGGCACCTCGGTCGACGTCCTGACCCGGCAGCTCCGCCAGCTCCCCGCCGCCCCCAGCGAGCTGGCCGCGGTCGACTCCGCCCTCGATGACCTGGTCTTGACCGCGCTGGCCAAGCGCCCGGGCGAGCGGTTCGTCGACGTCCCGACCATGCGCGCCGCGATCGCCGCCCTGGTCGCGCCGGCCCGGGCCGCGACCTACTCGTGCGCGGCCTGTGGCGCGGTCGCGCCGACCCCGTTTCGGTTCTGTCCGGAATGCGGACAGCCCCGCAAGGCCCTGGCGGCCACCGCCGAGCTGGCCGCCGCCAATCCGGCCGGCGCCATCGCCGAGCTGCGGCCGAGCCAGAGCTGGCCCCTGGCCCTGGTCGGTCGCGACGCCGAGCTCGATCGGGTGGTCGACTTCCTGGCCGGGCGGGCGGCGGCGCCGGCGCTCCTGGTGGTCGGCGAGCCCGGCAGCGGCCGCACGACGCTCCTGCGCGAGGCCTACGATCGCGTGGCCGAGGTCGTCGGCGTCACGATCTATCAGGCCGACGCCGACCCGTCGGGGCTGGCCAGCCCGCTGTACCCGCTGCGCGCGCTGATCGCGACCATGCTCGAGCTGCCCGCGGTGTGCGGCCGCGATCACCTGGTCGCCGCCCTCGAGGCCCGCGGCCTGTCGGAGCGCGACGAGCCCGGGTTGTCGGAGCTGTTCGGCAACCAGACCGATCTATCGGAGCTCGACGCCGCGATCCGACGCCGCGAGATGTACGCGGCGGTGGCGCGGGTGCTGGCCGCCGAGGCCCGGCGTGGCCCGACCGCGGTGGTGTTCGAGGATCTCGAGCGCTACGACCGGGCGACGATCGACTCGGTGCGCCGCCTCGCCGAGCGCGACGCCAGCGGCGTGCGCATCGTGGTCGCGGTGTCAGGCGCCGAGGCCGCGACCTGGCCGGCCGACTGCGCCCGGGTCGCCCTCGAGCCCCTCGACGGCGAGGCCTTGGGGTTCTGCGCCACCCAGCTCGCCCGCGGCGGCGGCGCCGACCTGACCGCGGTCCGGCTCACCGAGCTGACCGGCGGCCTGCCGGCCCACGTCGAGCAGCTCGTCCGCTACCTGCTCGAGGGCGGCGTGCTCGAGCACGCGCCCGCGGCGCTGCCGGACCTGATCGCCGCGCGCCTGGCGACCCTGCCGCGCGACACCTTGCTCATCGTCCAGGCGGTGGCGGTGTTCGGCCGCGAGGCGGCCACCGCGACCGTGGCCGAGCTGGTCCATCTCGGCGACGGCTTCCCGGTCGCGCTCCAGGTCGCGGTCGATCGCGGCTGCCTGATCGCGCGCGACGACGTCCTGGCGTTCGCCAGCTTCCTGGTCCGCGACGTGGTCTACGGCGCGATCCCAGCCACCGTGCGGCGCAGCCTCCACGACGTCGCGCGCGCCTGGCTCGGGCCGATGCCGCCGCCCGCCCTGGTCGCCCACCACACCGACGCCGCCGGCCTGCGGGCCGAGGCCGCGCGCCGCTACGCCGACGCCGGCGACGTCGCGGTCCGCCAGCTCGACGACACCGGCGCCGCGCGCTGCTACAGCCAGGCCCTGGTGTGCGCCCGCGCGGCCCTGGTCAGCGGCGACCTGGCGCCACCCGAGCTGGTCGCGATCGCGATCCGCCTGGCCGAGCTCCTGCGCGCGACCGGCGAGCTGGCCCTGGCCCGCGGCATCCTCCACGAGGCCGAGAGCTGGGGCGATCAAGGCCCACGCCTGCAGGCCTTGTTGACCCGCGCCCTGGGACAGCTCCTCGCCGCCGAGCGCGATCCCGCCACCGCGGTGCCGTACCTGCAGCGCGCGATCGGCGCCGCGATCGCGACCGGCGACGGCGCTCTCATCGCCGATAGCTACCTCGATCTGGCGTCGGTCTTGATCCGCCTGGGCAAGGGCGCGGTGGCCGCCACCGAGCTGGCCGAGGGCGTCGACATGATGACCCTGGGCGAGGGCCCGCGCTCCCCGCGCGGCCCGGTCAACCTGTGGAAGGTCTGCCTCAAGCAGGCCCAGATCGCGGTCGCGAGCGGCGACCACGCCGACGCCGCCGAGCTGGCCGAGCTGGCCCTGGCCCAGGCCGTGCGGGTCAGCTCGACGGTCGGGGTGGCCCGTTGCCGGGCCCTCCTCGCCACCGCCTACGAGCACCTCGGCAACCAGGTCATCGCCGAGCGGCATCGCCGGGCCGCCGTCGACGAGATGCGGCGAATGGGCGATCGCCGCGGCACCGCCGAGCTCTTGCTCCACGGCGCCAGCGCCGGCCGCACCGCCATGCGGATCGCGCCCGAGCTGTTGCGCGAGGCCCGCGAGCTGGCCCGCGAGGTCGGCTGGACCGAGGGCGAGCGCCGCGCTCGCAGTGCGGCAGGCGACGGATGAGCAGCGTCAGCCTGCGAGCGCCGCGCGCCACCGTGCTGCTCCTGGTCGCCGATCCTCAGACCCGGGCGGGCTGGGTCGAGGCCCTCGAGGCCGGCCGGTTCGTCACCCTGGCGACCGCCGACGTCGAGGTCGCGATCGCCCACGCCCGCGAGGGTGGCATCGATCTGATCGGCTTCGACGCCAGCGAGCGTCCGGCCGACGGCGCGCGCCTGGTCGCCGCCCTCGAGCGCTTGCCCGAGCCACCGCCGCTGCTCCTGGCGTCGTCGTCGCCGCGCGGGCCCGAGCTGTCGGCCCACCTGGGCGCCGCCGGGTTCTTGCCGCTGCCCTGCGACCCGACCGATCTGCTCGACGAGTGCGAGGCGGTGCTGGCGTCGCGGCCGGTCGCCCTCGAGGACGTCCCCTCGGGTCCGGCGTCGCGCGACCCGTGACCGCCCGCGGCGGCCCGGACGGTGCTATCGCTGTCCGATGATCCTGGTCGTCCACGCCCACCCGTACCCGCACCACTCGCGGGCCGGCAAGGCGCTCCTCACCGCGGTCCGCGACCTCCCCGGCGTCGCGGTCCGCGATCTCTACCAGCTCTACCCCGACTTCTACATCGACGTCGCCGCCGAGAAGGACGCGCTCCTCGCCGCCCGCACGATCGTGTGGCAGCACCCGCTGTACTGGTATCACGCGCCGGCCTTGATGGTGCTGTGGTTCGAGAAGGTGCTCGAGCTCGACTGGGCCTACGGCGCGCGTCACGCCTTGGCCGGTAAGCGGGTCTTGTGGGTCACCACCACCGGCGGCCCCGAGGAGGCCTACGCCCGCAACCCCAGCCGGCCGTCGCTGGCCCAGCTCGCCGCGCCGCTCAAGCAGACCGCGGCGTTCTGCCAGATGGAGTGGTTGCCGCCGGTGGCGGTCCACCAGGCCGGCAAGCTCACCGACGATCAGCTCCTGTCCGCCGCCGAGGGCTACCGCGATCGCCTGGTCGCCGAGCTCCATCACCTGGCCCAGTCCGCGGAGGTGTCCCATGCATAGCGACGGCAACGTCCTGGTGACGATGGTCATCTTCCTGGCGGCGATGGTGGTCGCGGTGCCGGTGTTCCGCCGCATCGGCCTGGGCGCGGTGCTCGGCTACTTGGTGGCCGGCGTGGTGATCGGCCCGCACGCGCTGGGCGCGGTGCAGATCAGCGGCTCGGTCCATCACTTCGCCGAGCTCGGCGTGGTCTTGATGCTGTTCACGATCGGACTCGAGCTCGACTTGAAGAAGCTGTGGGGCATGCGGCGCGCGGTCTTCGGCTTGGGCGCGCTCCAGCTCGCGGCATGCGGCGTGGCCCTGGCCGCGGCGATGCTCGCGCTCGGCTTCGCGCCGGCGCCGGCCGCGGTCATCGGCCTGACCCTGGCGCTGTCGTCGACCGCGGTCGCGGTCCAGCTCATGGCCGATCGCAACCTGATGGGCACCGGCGCCGGGCAGGCCGCGTTCGGGGTCCTCCTGTTCCAGGACATCGCCGCGATCCCGCTGCTCATCGTCGTCTCGATCGTCTACCCCAGCGAGGGCGTGGTCGGGTTCCAGGCCCTGCCGGCCCTGGGCGCGATCGTCGGCATCATCGTCGCCGCGCGCACCGTGCTCAACCCGGCGCTGCGCTGGATCGCCGCCAACGGCTCGCGCGAGCTGTTCGTGGCCTTCGCGCTCTTGCTGGTGGTCGCGGTCATGCAGCTCATGACCGCGGTCGGGGTGTCGGCCGGGCTGGGCGCGTTCCTCGCCGGCGTGCTGCTGGCGTCGTCGGAGTTCCGCCACGAGCTCGAGGCCGACCTCGAGCCCTTCAAGGGCCTGTTCCTCGGCCTGTTCTTCATGACGATCGGCGCCGGCATCGACCTGCCGCTGTTCGGCCGCGAGTGGCCCCGCGTGCTCGGCCTGTTGCTCGGGTTCTTCGCGCTCAAGGCCGCGGCGCTGGCGGTGGTCGCGCGCCTGGCGTGCCCGGCCTGGCGCGATCGTCTGACCTTCACCGTGCTCCTCGGTCAGGGCGGTGAGTTCGGCTTCGTGGTCGTCGGCCTGGCGGTCGCCGGCGGCATGATGGCGCCCGGGGCGGCGGCCTGGATCAACATCGTCATCGCCCTGTCGATCGCGGCGTCGCCGCTGCTCATGAAGCTCCACGACGGCGCCCTGGCCCGCTACTTCACCACCCCGATCACCCGCGCCCCCGACCGCGACATGGACCACAGCCAGGTCATCATCGCCGGCTTCGGTCGCTACGGGCAGATCGTCGGGCGCATGCTGGTGTCGCAAGGCGTGGCGACGACGGTCATGGATCACGACTCCGAGACCATCGAGAGCATGCGGCGCTTCGGCTTCAAGGTCTACTACGGCGACGCCAGCCGGGCCGATCTGCTCGAGGTCGCGGGCGCCCATCACGCCAAGGTCCTGGTGGTGGCGGTCGACGACGCCGAGACCGCGACTGAGATCTGCCAGACCGCGCAGCGCCACTTCCCCAAGCTGGCGATCGTGGCCCGGGCCCGCGACATCACTCACCTCTACGCCTTGCGCAAGCTCGGGCTCGCCCACATCCAGCGCGAGCTGTTCGAGTCGTCGCTGGTCACCGGCCGGGCCGTCCTCGAGCAGCTCGGCGTCGGTCGCTACGAGGCCCGCGAGGCCGCCGATCGGTTCCGGTTCACCAACATCGAGTTGCTCACGCGGCTGGCCGATCGCCGCGATCAGCTCGACGACAAGGTCTTCGCGTCCGAGGCCCGGCGCAGCCGCGAGGAGCTCGAGCGCCAGCTCGCCGCGATCGCCGCGCAGCCCAAGGCCGGCCAGGACTGGCACGAGGAGCGCGAGCGGCTCCACGCCGAGCGCTCGACCGACGGGCTGTGACGCTCGGTGGTTGGCTCGCAACCGCGGCGAGGGCCGGACGATCGGATGGGCGCTAGGTGCCTCCGCGGTCGCGCTCGGCGAGCGTTCGGCGAAGGATTGCGAGCGTGGCACGATCTTTGTCGCGGGCGAGGCGCGCCTTGCTCTCGATGAGCGCGGCCAGCCCGAGGATCTGGACGGCGACGCCCGCGAGCTCGATGGTCTCGGCCTTGGGCGCGAGGGACGCGTAGGTCTCGTCGCCGACGATGGCGCCCAGGACGTCGAGCGGGCCTGCCGCGGTCAGCAGCAGGTGGTGGCCGGGACCGAGCAGGCCGCGCGGGTCCGGACGCAACACGCGACCGGTCGGATCGCGGTAGCGCGCGTCGAGCTCGGTGAGCGCCGCGACGAGCGCGTCGACGTTGTCGGCGGCGCGGTCGTGGACGATGTCGAGGTCGAACGTCGACACCGGCGCCCCGCCGAGCACCGCGGCGACGCCGCCGACCACGATGAAGCGCACGCGGTGGCGCCCGAGGACCTCGAGCGCGTCGACGAACCTAACGCTTGGTGGCATCGCGCACCGCCGCGACCGAATCGACGAAGCCCTGCAGCACCGCGAGGCGCTCGTCCGGCGTCAGGCTCAGCGTCCAGCGGATGAGCGAGACGTCGACCCCAGCGTCGTCGAGGTCCTGCTCGGGGCGGGGCGCCTCGCCGCGCGGCGGCTCCAGATGGCGTGGCGCGATGGTCACGGTCCGAGCCTAGCAGCAACCGCGGCGAGCTCGGGTTCGCTACGTCGCCAGCTTGTGGGCGATCGCCGACGCCAGGGCGGCGCGGGTCTCGGTCGCCAGCGGCGCCGCGGCCAGCACGCTCAAGGTCAGCGGCTCATCGCCGTGATCGATGCGCAGCCCGGTGAGCCAGATCCCGTCGAGCTCGATCACCATCGTCCGCGACGGCCCGGTCGACATCCGGTCGGCCTGGTGGAACGCGATCACCAGGCGCGCGGCGATGCCCTGGGCCAGCTCGAGATCGACCACGCCGGCGCTGGCGATCACCAGGCCGCGATCGTCGGTCAAGATCGCGGCGTCGACGCCGACGTCGATCACGCACCACTCGAGGAGGCGGGCCCACCCGGCCGAGCCGCTCAGCTCGTCGGCGCTCGGCGGCAACGGCGCCGGCGGCGCGACCGGGGTCGCGGCCGGGGCCACGGTGGTCGGCATGGTCGCGATCGGCACCGTCGAGCCGTGGGCCGGCGCGGTCAGCCGGACGTAGGTCGGCGGGGGCACCGGGGCCGGCGCCACCCGCAGCGTTGGGCCATCGGGCGGACGCAGGCGACGGGCCAGGGCCCGCAGGGCCAGGCGATCAGAGGAGGGCGCGCTGGGGCCGGTCATGTCCGAGCTCCTTTCCGCCGAGGCGAGCCATGGCCTGCTCGAGCTCCTCGGCTAGCAGATCGAAGCGGCGGGCCTCCGGGGTCGGCGCGCCGCCGAGGAAGCCCAGCGGCACCCCGGCCTCGCTGGCCGCCGCGAAGGCCGGGTGGCGCGGCACGATCGTGTCGAGCACCGCGGTCAGGTCGTTCCAGGCGTCGACCAGCACCGCGACCGAGGCTTCGCTGCCCTTGTCGGCCATCGTCGGCAAGACGCCGAGGAGCTCGAGCTTGGGGTTGTCGTGGGCGCGGACGTGCTCGATGACCCGCAGGAGCTGGGCGATCGAGCGCAGCGCCAGCCGCTCGATCTGCAGCGGCACCAGCGCGTAGTCGGCCAGGCGCAGCGCCGCCCGGGTCGGCATGCCCAGGCCCGACGGGGTGTCGATGATCGTCAGGTCGAAGCCGGCGTCGGCCTCGGCCAGCACCGCCTCGAGGCGACCCGGGGTGTGCAGCCACAGCTCGAGCTCGCACACGTCGATCGGGTCGAGCCGACCGCGCGGCAAGAGCGCGAGCCCAGCCTGGTGGGTCGCCATCACCGCCTGGCCGGGCGCGAGCTGACCGGCCAGTACGTCGGCCAGGCCGGGCAGCTCGCCGTCGCCCTTGGCCAGCGCGTGGCCGACCCCACCCTGGGGATCGAGATCGACCAGGAGCGTGCGCCGTCCGCGCTCGGCCATCGCCAGCGCGAGGTTGAGGCTGACGGTGGTCTTGCCGACCCCGCCCTTCTGACTCACCACCGCGATCCGTCTAGGCATCGTGTTCCTCCTCTGTCTGGTTCGACCCGGCGTACCCGAGGGCGGCCAGGCGTTCGAGGTTGGCGGCGACCGCGCGATCGTCGGGGCGGAGCGCGTGGGCGCGGGCGAAGTAGCTGGCCGCGGTCGGGTAGTCGCGGCCGAGCAGGGCGTCGATCGCCTGCTCGCGGGCGCGGGCGAACTCGTCGACCCGCGGGACCTCGGGCGCGGTGCTGCGCGCCAGGGGTGGGGCCGCCGCGGCGGCGTCGTCGGCCGCGGCGCTGAGCGCGCCCTCGAGATCGAACTCGTCGAGCGCGGCCTCGAGGGCGGCGGCGTCGTTCGGGTCGAGCTCCTCGACCTCGGCCGGCCCGTCCCAGCTCGCCTCGTCGTGGGCCCGGGCGGTGTCGAGGAGGAGCGCCTCCCACCGACCCTCGATCGTCCGGGTCCCGGGCGCGCCGCGCAAGGTCCGGCACGCGACCTCGGTGGCGGCGGCGAAGGTCAGGCGGCGGAAGGCGTCGAGCCCGGGGCCGACCTCGTCGACCGCGTGCCAGATGTCGCCGCGGACGACCTCGATCCGGCCGCGGCTCTTGCCGGTAGTCGTGACCTCGATCGCCACCGAGTGCTTGCCCATGCACGCGAGCTGCAGGTAGTCGGCGACCGCGAACGGCGCGATCGCGTCGTCGACGCCGCCGATCCGCTCGCGCACCAGCGCGCGCAGCTCGTCGAGGGCGACCGGCTTCTCGCGGACCTCGACGTCGGCGTGGGGCGGGATCTGAGCGCGGAACGCGCGCAGGTAGGCCGACACGAAGATGACCGGGACCCGGGCGCGCCGGCGGCCCAGCTCGCCGATCAGCTCGATGCCCGAGCCGTCCGGTAGATCGAGATCGGACACGATCACGTCGGGCAGGCCGCGGTCGAGCTGGGCCAGGGCCTCGGCCAGGGTGGCCGCCTCGACGACCTCGGCCGGGAGCTTGGCCAGCGCCCGCGCGGTGGCCGCCCGCAGCACGGTCTCGTCCTCGAGGATCAGCACGCGCGGCATGTCACCCCGCAGCCCGGCCGTAGAGTTCGTCGATCAGATCGACCCCGCACGGCGTGCTCTCGGCCCAGGCGATGAACTTCTCGACCATGGACTTGCCGCGTAGGAGCGCGCCGTGTTGCGGCGCGATCGTCTCGATGTCGAGGTCGCGGACCCTCGCCGCCCAGGCCTGGGCCGCGCGCTGCGACGCCATGTAGCGACGGTGGAAGGCCTCGAGGTGCGGTCGGTGGGCCTCGAAGTCGGTGACCTCGCGGTCATCGACGCCCACGGTGGCCCCGAGGTCGCCGGAGTACAGGATCTTCGAGATCGGATCGTAGATGTGGAAGTTGCCGGCCGAGTGCAGGAAGTGGGCGGGGATCAGCTCGAGCGGGCAGCCGCCGAGGTCGAGGGTCATGCCGGGATCGGGGATCGGCCGCAGCCGCTCCTCGACCAGGCGATCGAGGCCGAAGTGCGGGATGAAGCGGATCCACAGCTTCGACGCGTAGGCCTCGGCGTCGGTGGTCATCAACCAGCCGTTGACCGCGGCGACGATGTCGGGGTCCTGGTGCGACAGGAACAGGTAGCGCAGCTTGGCGTGAGGACCGAGC
This sequence comes from Kofleriaceae bacterium, assembly GCA_018057825.1. Taxonomy (GTDB): domain Bacteria; phylum Myxococcota_A; class Polyangia; order Haliangiales; family Haliangiaceae; genus UBA2376. The sequence continues at coordinate 10,535 of JAGPCY010000002.1, forward strand.
TGGGCCAGGGTCTCGCCGAGGACGCGGTTGTAGACCTTGTGGCCGCCGGGATCGAGCAAGAGGCCCTGGCCGCCGTGGATGATGAGGTGCTGGTTGGCCTGGACCGCGAGGCCACCCGAGAAGTCCTCGAGCAGCACGTTCTTGTGGTGGCCGGTGTCGAACAAGGTTAGCGAGGACATGGCTGCTCCTTCACAGGATCCGATCGATGTCCTCGACGGCGCGCGACATGTCGAGGAAGATGAGGCCGAGCTTGGCGTCCTTGGTGGTCAGCGTGAGGAGCATCGTCCCCGACTTGGCCTTGGCCATGACGACGTAGCCGTTGCTGCCGCGGATGAGCACCTGCTCGAGGCCGCCGCGCCCGAGCTCGGTGGCGGCGCGCATGCCGAGCGACAGGAGCGTCGAGCTCATGCCGGCCACGCGCACCTCCTGGACGTGCTGGGGGAGCGCGCTGGCGATCATGAGGCCGTCCTCGGACACCAGGGCGCTGGCCTCGATGTCGGGCGTGCCGGATTGCAGCGTGCGCAGGATGCGATTGAGGTCATCGACGCGAGACATGGTTCCCCTCCTCGTGCGGATTGGCCCCGGCCACGCGCGGCGCGGCCACGACCGGGATGACAGCGGTGATGCTGGTGCCGACCCCCGGCACCGACTCGATCTCGAGCTGGCCGCCGGCCTCGGTCACCGCCTGGTGGACCAGGGCCAGGCCGATGCCCGAGCCGTTGCGCTTGGTGGTGAAGAACAGCTCGGTGCAGCGGGTGTAGACCTCGTGGGTCATGCCGCAGCCGGTGTCGGTCACGGTGATCGCCAGGGCCAGGCCGCCAGCGACCAGACGGGCGTGGAGATGGATCGCGTCGCCGGCCGCGCAGGCGTGGATGGCGTTGGTCACCAAGTTGAATACGATCGCGCGGACCACCGAGGCGTCGAGCGGCAAGAGCGGCAGGTTGACGACGTCGCAGCGCGTCACCAGGCCGGCGCGGCGAGCCGGGACCTCGAGGACGCGGCAGGCGTCGCGGCAGGCCTGATCGATCGCCTGGTTGCGGCGCGCGCGCAGCGACCGCCCGACCGCGCCGACGCCGTCAAAGCCCAGGCGCAGCCGGCGGGCCTCCTGGAGGATCGCGTGGAGCTGATCCTGGACGTCGCCGGGCTCGGTCTCCTCTATCAGGACCTCGACCGCGGCGTTGAGCGCGGCCAGCGGGTTCTTGAGCTCGTGGAGGATCGACGGCAGGGCCTCGCCGACCATCGCGAGCTGCATGAGGCGGTCGCGCTCCTCGCGCAGCCGCTGCCACGGCGTGATGTCCTGGAACACGATCGCCGTCGCGCCGTCGCCCAGGGGGCTGGTCGAGAACCCGAGGGTCAGGTTCGAGCCGTCGCGGCGGGTCACGGTGCGCTCGGCGCGCGGGTGGTCGCCGCCGCCGCGCGGCAGCGGCCACGGCCCGAGGACCTCGGCGACCGCGAGGCCGACGAGATCGGGGCGGTCGAGGATCTCGATCGCTCGGCGGTTCGCGCGCGCGACCTGGCCGTCGGCGTCGATCACGACCACCGCGGTCGGCAGCGCGTCGACGATCGCGCAGTCGGTGACCTGCGGGTGGTCAGCGCGCTGAGCATCAGGGGGCATGCCTTCGCCTAGAGCACGTCGCGCGCCAGTCCTCGGCGATCGCCGGACCGCGGTGATCGTTCGCGGCCTCGGTCGTAGTGATCTCGCGGGGCCGACGGTCGGACCGCCTCGCGAGGTCCTCCCGCGGGTGTCCCGCTTCGCGCGGGGCGCGCGCAGACCTTGCGGTCGCGTGCGATCGCCGCGCACCGCGGTGTCGACTCCATCCCCAGGTAGCCGTCGATCACCCCGTGGTGGTGATCTGCTCGACGTCGTCGCATATGAGATCAAGGCGCTGGCCGCGCGAGCCGTCGTCGGCGCCGGTGGAGGCGCGGGTACAGTCGCGGTCTTCGTCGACGAGGATCGAACGGAGGCCCGCGCAACCGGTGCGCGGATCGCGCGCCAACACCGCGTGCCCCGCGGTACCGTGGGCCCATGTCGGAGTTCGTGGTCCGAAGACTCACGCCCGAGGAGCTGTCGTCATTCGTGACGCACGTCTTGACGACCTTCGGCGCGGATCGCGACCTCGATCCCGAGGCCGAGTCGCGCCTGCGCGCGCTCCTGCCGCTGGCGCGGTGCCACGGCGGCTTCGCCGGCGCGACGATGGTCGCGACCGCCGCCGCCTTCCCGCTGCGCCTGACCGTGCCCGGTGGCGACCTGGCGATGGCCGGGCTCACCTGCGTCACGGTCGCGCCGACCCACCAGCGCCGCGGTCTGTTGCGGCGGCTCCTGGCCGCGCACCTCGCCGACGCCGAGGCCGCGGGCGAGGCGGTGTCCGGGCTGTACGCCTCCCAGGGCGGGCTGTACGGCCGGTTCGGCTACGGCGTGGCCGCGGAGAGCGACGTGCTCTCGATCCGCGGTCCGCTCGCGCCACCGACCGCGCTCGACGACCTCGCGCTGCTCGCACCCGAGGAGGCGGCGCGTCGCCTGCCCGCCCTCGATCGCGCCGCGGCCGCGGCGCGGCCTGGCATGTACGTGCGCGACGATGCTTGGTGGCAGTGGCGGCGCATCGCCGATCGCCCGTTCGCCCGGCGCGGCCGCAGCACCCGACGCTTCCTGATCGCCCGGCGTGGCGAGCGTGATACCGGATACGCGATCTATCGCCAGCGTCCCGGGTTCGCCGATGGCCAGGCCACCGGCGTCATCGATCTCGAGGAGCTGATCGGTCTCGACGCCGAGGCCGAGGCGACGCTGTGGCACGCCGTCACGACGATCGACCTGTTCCCGACCGTGGAGTACGACAACGCGCCTGTCGACCACGGCCTGAACTGGCGCGCGGCGGATCCGCGGCGGGTCGTGCGTCGGCGCCGCGCCGATACCCTGTGGCTGCGCCTCCACGCTCCGAACGTCGCGCTGGCGGCGCGCCGCTACGCGGTCGAGGACGTCCTGGTCATCGCGGTCGACGACCCGCTCGCGCCGTCGACCCGCTGGCGCCTGGCCGTGGTCGACGGGCGGGCCGAGGTCACGCCGACCGCCGCCAGCCCGGATCTCGTGGCCACCGCGTCGGCCCTGGGCGCGCTCTACCTGGGCGGGGCGTCGGCCGCCGCCCTGGCCCGCGCCGACCTGCTGCGCGGCGAGCCGGCGGCGATCGCGCGCGCGGAGCGCCTGTTCGCCTGGCCGGTGGCGCCGTGGTGCGCCGAGCAGTTCTGATCGGCGCGTCCGATCACGGCAGGGCGTCGATCAGCGCGCGCACCTGGGACGCCGGCATCGCGATCCGGACGTGGGCCGCCCCATCGCGGAAGCCGAGCCCGATGGACGCCGGCGAGCCCGCGGGCGTGGCCGGCGGCGCCGACCCGAGGGTGAGCCACGCCATCGTCGAGCGAAACAGCGTCGCCAGGTCGACCGTGACCAGGTACGACTCGCCCCGGGCGGCGGCGTCGGCGAACGGGGCCGGCAGGGCCGGCGGCTTGGCCGGCGCGGCGGCGCGGCGGTCGAGGTGCATGCGCAGCTCGGGGACCGGGTCGTCGGCGATCGCCACCAGCAGCCGCTCGGCGGTCACCGCGGTGGCGACCTGGGCCCACGACTCCAGCGGCGCGCCCGCCATCACGGCGGTCGCAGGTCCCCGGTTGGCGCGCGCGGCCACCTCGATCGCGACGTCGCGATGGCGATGTTGTTGATGCGTCAGCGGGGCGCCCGGACTGTCCATGGTCAGCGTGTGGTCGACCCACGACCGCCACAGAGGCGCCGCAGCCGAGGCCTCGCCGTGCTCCCAGGCCAGGAGGACCACCGGACCGCGCACGATCCGGAGCGCCAGGCCCTGTTCACCGCGGAACACCTGGGTCCACCGACGGTAGATGTCCAGGGCGGCGGGGTCGGTCGCCGGCGTCAACGTGCGCACCCAGGCGATCAGGTCGTCCCAGATCTGATCGAACATGATCGAGCCGGCGGCCACGAGCGTGCTCCGCGGGAGCTCGGTCGCCAGCCGGAACGCCGCCGGCCGCTGTTCGCCGATCCAGCGGGCCATCGCGCTGCCCGGGTTCGGCTCGACGGTGAGGGTCGCGGTGGCCGTGCCGGCGTCGACCGCGAGGCCGACGCGCAGCCGCCGGAGCTGGTGGACGACCCGGAGCATCTGCATCGCCGCTCGATCGTTGGTCGAGAGCCCGGCGGTCACGTCGATCGACTCGAGCAGCTCCTCGGTCACCGCCTGTAGCCAGCCGACATTGACCTCGAACCCGACGGCGGCTGGGGCTGGGCCGGCCGGCAACGACTCGAGGGCGTAGCCGGCGGCGGCGGCCAGGGCCTCGGTTGACCCGATGGCGGCCAGGCTCCCGCGGGTCGCCAGCGCGACGTCGCCTTCGACCGCGACCGCGCGCTCGACCTCGGCGCGGTCCGCGACCTCGATCACCAGCAGCAGCGGATCGTCGAAGCGGCGCGGATCCAGGATCACGACCCAGCCCGGCCGATCGAGCCGGAGCGCGTCCAGGTCGAAGCCGCTGGTCGCGGCCAACGATCGCAGCCTCGCGAGGTCGAGGTTCGCGCCCAGGCCCGGCGCGACCGCGTCGAGGAAGCCGGCCCACATCGCCAGCTCGCGGTCGATGATGGGCAGCTCGAGCACCCCGAGGACCAGCTCCGGCATCGCCGACGTCGTCGGTCGGGTCGGCGCCGGCGCCGCTGCCGTCGCCTTCGCCGTCTCCGCGCTCGTCGGTCGGTCCGGACCCGCCGCGGGCGGGGTGCCGCCACACCCGCTCACCGCGATCCACGCCGCGACCATCGCCATCACATGCCAACGCGCCGTGTTCATCATCGTGAACCTCCGAGCCCTTGGTTGCTCGCGCCGAAACTATCACCGCGGCGCGCCGGTCGGTGCAGGGCGCTCGGCCAACGGTGCCGGGGAGAGTGCTCCGGCCCTGCCGAGCCTACCTGCAGGCCACCTCACCCCTTTGGGGTCAATCTGATCCTCTCTCGTGTGCCACGAATTGGCATCTTGGACAGCACGTCCTGGCGGCCTCTCAGCGCTTGGCGGCGAGCGCGTTCGAGAGGGGGTCTCTCGAGGCAGGGCGCGATACGTTTGTTGACGAAAGCTATCGATGCAATGATACGTTGGGTGCATGAAGACATTGGACGGGGCGATCGCGGTTGTCGTAATTGCAGTCTTCGGGTCCGGTGCGCACCTCGCAGTCGCTGACGACGCGCTGCCCGCGGGCGGCCCGGCCGCGTCGGCAACGAGCGAGCCGGCACCTGAATCCGCGTCTGAGCCGGTGCCAGGAGCGCCAGTGATCTCCACGGACGGTCCACCGGCGACCGCGAGCGCCGCGATGGAGTCCGTGCGCTATTCAACGTGGACGCTCGTCGCCGACGGGGCGTCACTGGCGTTGGTGATCGGTGGCGGCGCCGTGGGCAACGGCGTTGTCATGAGCGTCGGGTTCGCCGGTGGGGCGCTCGGCGCACCCGTGATCCATGTCGCTCGTGGCAACTTCGGGCGAGCCGCGATCAGCGCGGCCCTGCGCCAGGGCCTATTCTGGGGCGGCGTGCTCATTGGCGCGCAGGTCTCGGATGGCGATTGTGGCGACAGTGACGGTGACTTCGCAATCTGCACCGACGGTCTGGCCGGTGCCTTGGTCGGTGGTCTCCTCGGCTACGGCGCCGCGGCCGTGATCGATGCGGCGGCGTTAGCGGTCGAGCGGCGCCCGGCCCGCTCCGCGAGCGCTGCGCTCGCGGTCCACCCGAGGATCTCGATCACCGGCGAGCGAGTCCAGCTCGGGCTCGCGGGTCAGTTCTGAACACGTTGGTCGTCCGCGGTCATGCGCTCGAAGGTCACCAAGAGCGACGAGCCACCTTCGGACTCGACGCCGCCCGAGAGCGGGCCGTCGTCGTCGAGACATAGCCATGACTGGCCACCACCCAGGTACGTGCGGTGGATGCACCAAGCGTCGCCGTCGCGCTCGAGGCGGTACGATCTGCTACCGCCAGGGTCGTTCGCGGACCGTGGCAACTCCTCCTCGAACGAAACCGGGGTCGGCTGCGCTGCGAGGATGCGGTCATCGGGCATGAGATCCGTGCTGTCACCCTCGGGCAGGGTCGAGTCGCGCCACCGCCCGTCCGCGGTCTGGACCCACTCCCCCGCGAGGAGCTCGACGATCCGGTAGTGCGTATCCGCGGCGCACTCGACCTGGCTGGCGCGTCCTTGGTCGAAGGTCCGGACCTCAGTGACGGCGCAGGTCGCCTCGGAGGTCTCGACGACCAAGACGTTGCCGTGCTCGTCTGCGGCGGGGTCGCCCTCATCCCAGGCCAACTGCTCGACCCGGACCGCGAAGCGCCAGCGCGCGCCGTCGTAGAACAGGCCGTCGAACCGCGGTGACGCGGCGGCCGCAGCGGGGGCCACCGGCGGCGGGATGGGGGCCGCGGTTGGGCCGGGACCGGGCGCGCGACATGCGGAGAGCGCGAGAACGACGGCGAGACGTGCGAGTCGCATGGTCGATCAACACCTGTCGCCGGGGCCGTCATCCGCGGCCGTCATCGGCCGCCGCCGCTGGTCGCGGACACCGGCGTGGGACCGTCACTCGTCACGTGCAGCTCCGGGCCGCGTGGCCCGAGCCGCGCCGCGATGAAGCGACGGCCCGCGCTGGGGGCGGTCAGCGCCCGCCAGGTCGACACCAGCCGGCCGGCTCCGTAGAAGTCGGGGACGTCGGAGAGCCGCGGCAGCGCCAGCGCCCACTCGATGCCGGAGACCGCCTCGACCGCGCGGCGCCCATCGAGCTCGAGCACCGCGCCGCGGGCCCAGGTCCACGGCGTGTCGGCGCGATCCAGCTCGATCACGCGAAGCAGCGAACGGTCGGCCACCGACCACACCGCCAGGGCCCCAGTCGTCGTGTCCTGGGTCACGAACAGGCTGCCGTCGTCCGAGGCGTGACAGGCGGCGATCGGCGCCGGCCACGGCACGACGATCGCCTCGGTCGGATCGCGCGGGTCCGGACCTCGGTTGGGCTGCGCCGTCGCCACCGAGCGCGCGTGCGGGCGCGCGAGCGCGGCGGTCTCGACCCGGAGGATCGTGACCATCGGCTGGCCCTCGACCACCGCGCCCTCGCACTGCGTGATCGCGTCCCGCACCCCGGCGCGTCGTGCCGACCAGGCGATCCACGGGTCGCGTCGCCAGCGCGGATCGAGGGGGATGACCTGACCGACGCGCCGGTTCCACACCGTGATCCGATCGGTGCTGGCATCCCAGGTGAGGCCGTCGGCGACGTGGCCGAAGCGCTGGCCGGTGGTGACCGGAACGACCTCAACGGTGCCATCGGGCAGCACGCCGAGACGGCCGGCCTCGAGGCGCCCGTCGGGCACGGCGCGCCGATACGAGATCCACACCGCGTGGGTCGCGGGGTCCTCGCCGAGCACCTCCGTGAGCTGGACCTCAGGCGGGAGTCGCTGTCGGAGCTGCGCGCGGCCAGTCGCGAGGTCGAAGTCGATCACCTCGACGCGGTAGCGTCCGGCGTGCTCGTCGCTGCCCGACGGGATGAGCAGACCGATGAGGGTGATCGGGAGCGTCACGACCTGGCCCAGGCGACAGAGGCCTTCGCCGCGCCCGTGCTCGTCGTCGGGGCTGGGGCCGTCCGGGCACGCATCGTCGTGCGACCAACGCAGCTCGCGCGACCACTGCCAACGCTCGACGACCGCCGCCGCCCGCTGCCCACCATGGGTGAGGAAGGCCTGGGCTCGACCGTCGTAGCGCGTGGCGCAAGCCGTGGTCGTGACGGCGGTGGCGGCGGCGAAAAGCGCCGCCGTCTTCGCGTGTCGCCGGCCGAGAGTGGACGTCGGGCTCATGAGCGCCACGCCGGCAAGCTGGGCATCGGCACAGTGATGCGTCGTCCCCCAGCGTCGAGGATCCACAACACCCTGAAATAGCGGCCGAAGAAGACCGCGCGTTCGGGCGCGACCACCGCGGCCTCTTCCACCGCGCCGAGCGGCTGCCAGCGCGCGAACCGATCGATCAGGTCGACGCGACCGCCGAGCGCGTCGGCCAGCTTGAACTCGTCGGCGAGGAGCTTCCTCTGTCGCCCGGCGGCGGAGAACAGGTGACCTACGGGCGCCCGGGCGGCGAACGGCGGGGGCGGCTGGCCTGGCGCGAGGCGCGACCGCCACAGCACCACCGGGCCCGCAGCGGACAGCTCGCCGAGGGGATCGTCATGACGGCGGACCTGGGTGACCTCGGCGAGCACGACGATCGTGAGGCCACCGTCGCCGGCGGCGACCAGGGTGTCGTCGCCTGCGAAGGCGAGCTGGGCGAAGCGCCCGGCCTGGTGGGTCAGCTCACGGCCATCGGCGACGCGATAGATCGAGAACGAGCCGTCCTCGGCCAGGATCGCGACCGCGGTGCCCTCGGCGGACACCGCGCACTCGCCGCGCATGCCGGGGCGGGTGAGGGTCAGCTCGTGACCTCGCGTCGTGTCGCGCTTGGCCGCGAAGGCCTGGTCGACGTCGAGCCAACGGACGGTGACCCGGTCGGCGCTCGCCGCCGTGCAGCCGGAGATCACGCGCCGGCTACCGCTGCGATAGCGGCGCGCGGCCTGGGAGCGCAAGAGCCCGGCCTCGGTCCATCCGGCGGACAGCGCGATGGTCTGCCCAGTCGTCAGCTCGCGCAGAGATGGCGGATCGCCTTCTCTCTGACTGACGGCCACACTGCGAAACAGGAAGCCACGGAGGCCGTCGATCGGCGGGACCTCACGACCCGAGCGATCGAAGGCGCGCAGCTCAGGTGGTCGACCGCCAGGACGTTCACCGTCTCGCTCGACCCAGATCACGTCGTCGGGCGCGAAGGCGACCGGGAGGCCGTCCGGGTCTGCGGTCAGCTCAGCGCTCGTGGTCGCGAGATCGACGATCGCTCGATAGAACCGGGTGCGCCCCGTCGTGTCGACGAACCTGACCGTCGCGCGCCGCCCGTCGGGAGACACCAGCAACTGTCGTAGTCGCGGGTCGTCCGCCCGAGGCGCGTACCAGCCGCCTTGTCTCGAGACGTTCGCGCAGCCGCCGAAAAGGAGCAGCACGGCCGCGACGAGCCTGGGGGACGCCCTGGTGTCTCGGGGATCGTGGGCGCATCGGCCAGGTTTCGACACCTGACCTGCCAGAGGTTCACCATCCGGCGGGACGCTCGGTGAATCGAGCCTAGTTCTCGCCGAGGTTTGCATTGTCGTGTTCGCAGCGCTCGACACCAATGCCGCCATAAGGCCATGGCGAAGCAAGGCATATGCCGGCCGGGACGTCGAAGGCCGAGGAGGAGGAGGAGACGGAAGCAGAGACCGAGGCCGAGGCCGAGCTTGAGTCCGAGGCCGAGGCCGAGACCGAGACCGAGACGGAGGCCGAGGCCGAGACCGAGACCGAGACCGAGACCGAGACCGAGACCGAGGCCGAGGCCGAGGCCGAGACCGAGTCCGAGACCGAGACCGAGACCGAGGCCGAGACCGAGACCGAACGCGACCCCGACCCCGACCCCGACCCCGACCCCGACCCGAGGGGCGGGCGAATGGACTACCAGTCTTCGGGCGCCGAGGGCTTGTGGCTCGACGGACCCGACGGGCCGGTGGTGTGCTTGCTGACGCCGACCTCGCCCCAGGCGCCGCCGTAGCCGTACCAGGCCTGGTTGCGCAGGGTGCGGAGGTTGTTCCAGGTCTTCCACTGCTTGCCGCGCCCGGCGACATCGGTGAAGTAGTGATGCCGACCGGGCTTGGAGTAGCTGGCGTGGGAGCCCTTGGCCGTGAACACCAGCGGGTGATTGCCCTGCTTGGGCACCTTCGACCACGGGAGGTCCTGGTGGCTGTCGTGCTGGTGGTAGCGGACCATCGTCGGGCGGTTGCGCCGATCGAGCTTGACGATGATGCGCTCCCAATCGCCCTGGTGACCGTTCAGGCCGGCGTTGTAGCCGAAGAAGAACCAGTAGGTGATGTAGTGGCCGTCCTTGGCGTCGTGATAGACGGGCGCGTTGGTGTTGGGGTCGGCGCCTTGCTTCACGCCGTCGCCGGGCTCGAGGAAGAAGCCCTCGTTGCCGCTCGGGCCGGTGCCGTCGGCGGGGCGAACGTCGTCATTGGAGGCGTGGTGGTCGTCGTGGTGGCCGCCGACCCAGCCGTTGGTCGAGTGGCTGTAGCCGCCGTCGCCGAGCTTGGTCTGGTCGATCTCGCCGCGCTCGGCGACGACGTGATCGCCGCGACCCTGATCGTGGGACCACACCAGCTCGGAGCTGGCGATGTACTGGCCGGCGTCGGTCGGGCCGTGGCGCTCGTCCTTGTGCAGGAACACCAGCGGCGCGTAGCGCTTGACCGCCTCGTCGATCGGCAGCTTGCGTGGCGCGGCCTTGGCCGGTCGACGGCGGCCCTTGGCCTTCTGCTGGACCGCGCCCGGCGGCCGACCGGCGACCAGCGGCTTGTCGATCGCCGAGGTGTCCTCGCTGTGCTCGACGGCGGACGGGTCCTGGTCCTGCGCCTCCTGCGCGTCGGCGTCGCGCCCGTCGCCCTCGGCGGTGACCGGCGCGGTCGGCGCGGCGCCGCTGCCAGGCAGAAGATCGGTGGCCGACTCGCCGGCGACCACGCGCTCGGCGATCTCATCGGCCTGGCGCTCGTAGACGTCGTCGACCTCGCCCAGCCCGCCGTCGAGCTGCACGCCGGCCCGCTGCTGGAAGACGTGGGCGGCCTCGTGGGCCGCGGTGTGCAGATCGGGCGGGCCCGCGAACGCGACGTGATTGCCGGTGGCGAAGCCCAGGGCGCCCATGTCGGCGGCCGCCGCGCGGGCCGCGCCGTCGGTGTGCGCGACGATGCCGCTGACGTCGTGGTCGGGACCGAAGGCGCGCGCGATCGCGTCGTGGTGGGGCAGGCGCTCGCCGGCGCCGGCGATGCCGCGGGCCGCCGCCTCGTGAACGCCAGCGCGCTCGTCGCCGCCGCGGCGCTGCACCGGGTCGAGGTGGAGCGCGAAGGGATCGTCGTGGGGCTCGGCGGTCGACGGTGGCGTCGTCGCCGCGATCGGGCGCGGCGGCGCGACCTTGCGCTGGACCGCGAGCGCCTGGGTCCGCGTGCGCGCGCCCGGGCTGCCGCCGCCGCTGTCGCCTCCGGAGCTGGTGTCGCGGGTCGACCGGTGCGCGCGCATCGACGCGATGGTAACGCGGTCGCGCAACGCCGAGAAGCGTGGCGATGTAGCGGCGAGCGTGCACGGCGTTTCACCGCGGCGCCGCGAGGCCGCAACCCCGCGTGCGCGGCGAGGCCAGGCCTGGCACGCCGCGTGCTCTTACGCTGGTCGTCCACGGAACCCCGAGCTCCGCTCGCCCACGAGGTCCCCATGTGTCGTCGCGTCACCTGCAACAAGTGCAACAAGCCCACCTACGCCGGCTGCGGCATGCACATCGAGCAAGTCCTCGGTGACGTCCGCAAGGACCAGCGCTGTCGCTGCGGTCAGGCGAGCGCGAAGTCGCCTCCGTCGACCAAGGCGCCGACCAGCGGTGGGTTCTGGTCGAACCTCCTCAAGTAGCGTCGGGCGGGGCGCGGGATGACGGCGGCCGCGACGCGCGTTGATCGTGCATGAGGTTCGCTGGTCTCGCGCTCGCCCTCGCGCTCGCATCGTGTCGGTCTCCCGGTCCCGCGCCGGCCTCGGTCGGGGCCCCGATCAAGCCCGCGGTCGCCGCCGCGCCAGCGGGCTTCGACGGCCTGTTCAAGGACGGCGCGCGCTGGCGCTTCGCGGTCCGGGTCGAGTCGGAGACCTGGGATGACAGCGATCCGGCGGCGGACGAGCACGGCACCATCGTCCGCACGACGACGACCGAGGTGACCTGCGCGGTCACCGCGGTCCGGGCCTTCGCTCAAGGCCGGGCCAGCCTGATCGAGTGCGACGAAGGCACCGACAGCCGGGTCGTCGAGCTGCTCGCCGGCGTGTGGCTCCAGACCGCCGACGGCCTGTGGCGCGACTCCGCGTTGCCCGAGGGCGACCACGTCCCGGCCTTCGCGCCCGAGGACCAGGTCCTGCCCGCGGCGCCGACCGCGGGCTCGCGCCGCGACGAGTTCCCCGCGTCTCCCGACCGCCCGGCCGGTGGCATCTCCCTCGACCTCGAGCGCATCGACGACGGGTGGTGCGTCAGCCAGCTCGCCTGGGCGTCCGCCCAATCGTGGCGGCACCTGTGCCTCGACGGCGACGGCCCGGTCTCCGGCGGCTCCGGGTTCGACGGCGGCTCGTCCATCGTCGTGACCTTCGACCGCGTGGCCGTCGACGCCTGAACCGGTCTCTGCCTCTGCCTCGGCCTCGGCCTCGGTCTCGGTCTCGACCTCGGTCTCGGTCTCGGCCTCGGTCTCGGTCTCGGTCTCTGTCTCGGCCTCGGTCTCGGTCCCCGCGTCCTACGGCACGATCACGTCCTTGACCACCGCCATGTGCTGCATGTTCGCGGCGGCGCTGTCGCCGGCCATCGCCGGCGCGACCTCGGCCAGCGGCGTGTAGACGCGCGTGTCGAGCACCAGCCCGGCCGGAAAGCTCGACGCGCCGATCGCCGTCGGGACCTGGGCCGCGCGCAGCTCGGCGTCGAACAGGAGCCAGTCGTAGGGCTTGCTGCGGTTGGCGCTGGTGTCATCGTCGCCGAGCTGGTCCGCGGGGTGCGGTGCGGTGGTCGAGACGACCGCCGACAGCGTGGTGAGCGCGGCCTCGGTGCGGCTGTCGGTGTTGAGGTCGCCGCCGATCACCAGCAGGTCGGCGCTCGGGACGTTGGCCAGGACGAAGCTGCGCAGGGCCACCGCCTGGGCGTTGCGGCTCGACGCCGACGTGGTCAGGAAGTGGACGCTGACCGCCCACAGGTCGCGCGGGCCCGGCACGTCGAGGCGCGCCCACACGAACTCGCGGTTGTTCACCTGCGGGTCGTCCCAGACGCCGGCGGCGACGATCGGATAGCGGCTGATCACGCCATTGGGGATCGCGACGCCGCTCTCGCGGGTGTAGACGAAGCCGGGGCCGAAGGTGCTGTCGACGAAGGCGCGCAGCTCGGCCTCGGTGTTGGTGCCGACGTTCCACTCCTGCATGAGCACCACGTCGGGGTCGAGACCGTCGAGGAGTCGCTGGCCCGGCGCCTCGTAGCGCTGGAAGTTCCCGCTGGTCAGGTTGGACGCGACGAGGCGGAGCCGGGTCGGTTCGGCGGCGTCGGGCGGCGGCGCGTCGAGGTCAGGCGCGTCGAGGTCAGGCGCGTCGAGGTCAGGCGCGTCGAGGTCAGGCGCGTCGAGGTCAGGCGCGTCGAGGTCAGGCGCGTCGAGGTCAGGCGCGTCGAGGTCAGGCGCGTCGAGGTCAGGCGCGTCGAGGTCGGCCGCGTCGAGGTCGGCCGCGTCGAGGTCGCGCGCGTCGACCACCGCACCATCGATCGCGCCACCGTCAGGCCCCGGCGTCCGACCGTCGCTACAGCCGACCAGCGCGAGGACGAGCCACAGTGATCCCAGACCTCGCGCGATACTGCTGCGCATGGCCCACCATCGTACCAGGGCCGTCGTGGCGCGCGACCTTTGAAGCGCATCGCCGCAAGGGAACTCCGCCTGCGAGTCTTTCGCGGCCCTCAGTCCTCGTCCTTCAGCAGGAACTCGTTGTTGATGACCTTGAACGACAGTCGACCGCCCAGCGTCGGCGACCAGGTCTCGACCAGCGGGCGCACCACGATGCCCTCCTTGCGGTTGCGCGTGCCGGGGTACAGGCCGCGGGCCTGCTCGAGCCAGGCCTCGAGGCTGTGCTCGAAGGTCGCGGCGGCGTCGCCGGTGACCACGCGCTCGACCGGCACCGTCGCCACGCCGAGCTCCGCGCACCACGTCACCATCGCGGCGTGGTCGAGAAACCGGCCGGCGCTGACCTCGAACACGCTGAACGCGAACAGCGTCGGCGCGGCCAGGCCCAGCCGGTTCTTCTGGATGCCGGGGCCACACAGCTCGCCCTGCACCGCGAACCCGGGCGGCAAGCGCTCGGGGAGCCCGAGCTCCTCGGCGACGCGCCAGATCGGGCTAGGCCCCTTCGCCAGCGCCCAGTTGCGCGAGCACGCGACGAACGCGCCGTCGGGCGCGCGGTGGTACGTCGCCGACATGCCGTCGAGCTTGGTGGTGACGTAGAAGTCCCGGCCGCGGAGCTCGTCGAGCACCGCGAGGGCCGACTGCAGCCGCAGCTCGTCGGTCTTGGGCACCTCGGCCGGGAACGGCCCCGAGACATCCTGGCTGGTGGTCACCGGCTCGTACTTCACGACCCCGAGCCGCTCGCGCACGTCGGTGCCGACGGCCGGGAGCTCGCCCGCGAGGATCGAGACCGGCAGCGCGAGGCCCTGCGAGAGCACGCCGCGCAGGCGCGCGGTCTTGACGCGGAAGCCGCGCGCGCGCAGGAACTCGGCCCACGGCTCGGCTGGCAGCACGCTGTCGATCTCGAAGAACACGCACGGCGCGCCGGGGACGAACTCGTCCTTCTTGACGACGACGTCCCAGCCCATCACCCGGGCCTTCATGATGTTGTCGGCGCCGACGATGGGCTCGATGGCGTCGATGGTCTGGATCGAGACGAGCTTGCGCTCCATGACACTCCTCCGCAGTTCACAGTTCAACCGCAGGTCAACCGTTGGTCAGCCCACAGAGTTCAACGGCCGGGCCGCCCTGGCGACCCTGACCTGACCAGACCGGGATCACGCACCCGCGTGCCCCCGCGGTCCTGCGCGTCCGGACGAACGCGCTTCCACTCTCCGTAGATGGTCCTGGGCGCGCTGTCAATCACAACCTCGCGGCCCGCGATCGGTCGTCCCTGCGGGCCGCGGCGACGGCGAGGTGGCGCGCGACCGCGATCACGTCCCAGGCATCGGCGACCGAGATCGGGTAGCGTGCCGCGGTGCGCCGAGCCCTGGCCGCCTTCGTCCTCGCGGCGAGCGTCTCCCTCGCGCCCGCGGTCCGGGCCGAGTGCACGTTGACCCGCGCCGAGCCGTGCCTGTCGCCCTGGCTCCACGACGGCGCGGCGGTGCCGGCGACGGCGGCGGAGCCGGCTGAGCCCGCGGACCATCGCCTGCTGGCCGCGGCCTCGGTGGGCGGCATCTACCTGGCGTTCTCGACCTGGGCCTACTTCGCCTGGTACCGCGACGTGCCGGCGCTGGCCGAGTTCGGCTGGGGCGGCGACGGCTACTTCGGGCGCAACACCTACGCCGGCGGTGCCGACAAGCTCGGCCACGCCTGGGCCAACCTGGTCCTGGCCCGGGCGACTACGGGCGTGTTGCGCCTCGGCGGCTTCGGGGCGACCTCGGCCGCGATCGCCGGCAGCGCGCTGTCGTGGGGCCTGTTCCTCGCCGTCGAGGTGAAGGACGGCTTCTACTACAAGTTCTCGCCCGGCGACGCGCTCATGAACACTGCGGGCGCGGTCCTGGCGGCGGCGATGGTGATCGAGCCGCGGGTCGACGAGCTCCTCGATTTCCGCGTCATGTACTGGCCCAGCCCTGAGTACCTCGGCCTGTGGCGCGGCGAGTACAACGGCCCGCGCAAGGGCAACAGCCTGAACATCGCCGAGGACTACTCCGGCGAGACCTATTTCCTGGCGCTCCACCTGGGCGCGCTGCCGCGGCCGCGAGCGACGCCGCGCTGGGCCGCGGTCGCCCTCGACTACCTCGACGTCGGGGTCGGCTTCGAGTCGCGCCGCTACAAGCCCGACGCCGCGCCCGACGCCGTGCCGACCCAGCGGTTGTTCTTCGGCGCGACGATCAACCTGCAGCGGGCGCTGGGCGCGCTCCTCGGCGAGCGCCGCGGGCGCGCCGCCCGCACCACCCGCGCGGTCGGCCACCACGTCCTCGAGTACCTGGCGCCGCCGTTCTCGATCGTGCCGCTGGTCGACGGTCAGCGCGCGGCCTCGGGGCCGGCCCCGGTGCAGTAGCGCGCGCCGCTCAGAACTGGTAGCGCAGCCCGAGGTCGAGGCCGAGGCCGGTCTCGTGCTCGCTCGGCAACGACGCGTCGGACGAGCGGCTCCACGACCGGAAGTCGAGGCCAAAGGCGAAGCGCAGGTGGCGGCCGCCGACGTCGCCGCCGACCCGCGGCACCAGCAAGAGGCCGGTGTGGCGCTCGTCGGCGTCGTACCCGCGCCAGGTCGAGATCTGGTAGCCGACGTCGAGGCCACCGTGGAAACACAGCGCGCCGCTCGGGCGGCACGAGCGGGCCTCGAGCCCACCGCGCGCCTCGATGAACTGGCCGCTGCCCTCGGGATCGAAGGCAGTGCCCAGGCCGAGCTGGCCGCGGGCGTAGATCGGGGTCGCGCCGAGGCGTCGACCGGCCTGGGCGGTGACGGCCAGGTTCACGAACTGATCGGAGGACCCGGTCGCGCTGGCGGCCACGTAGCCCGGGCTCGGTAGCGCTCGCTCGTCGCCGCCGTCGTCGGTGCCGGCGACGGCGGCGGTGGGGAGGAAGAGGGTGGCCAGGGCGAGGGCGAGGGACACGGCGGGGCGGGGGCGAGGCGTCATGTCCGGATCCGTCATGTCCGCGTTCGTCATGTCCGCGTTCGTCATGTCCGGATCCTTCAGCAAGCCTCGGGCCGAGCGCCAAGCGCGCGGAGGCACGGGGCGGGCGCGACCGAATCTCACCAGGCTGATGAAGGCGCCCGGGGCGCCGGGTTGGCCTTCGACACCCTGCGGCGGCACGCGCGGCGGCTTCGGCGGGTGCCGGCCACGGCGCCGGATGGCTACTCGATCCGCCGGCTGGCGGAGGGGCATCGCGGTCGCCGGCCACTCGAGGAGCCGGTCAGTGCGCCATAGAAATCAACTGGTTAGCCTGATTCATGGCTGGCACTGCCATTGCTCTACGTCCGCGACATGAAGCGCCTCTCGCCCCTGGCCGTCCTCTGCGCCGCCCCCCTCGTCGCCGGCCCCCTGGCCGCCTGCGCCACCGAGGACGACCCCTTCGAGGGCGAGATCGTGAAGGACGAGGACGGCAAGGCGGACTCGAGCGCCGCCGCGATCTTCCTGGACATGGAGTTCGACGGCACGCTGTTCACCGACTCGTCGTGGAACGCCGAGCAGACCGTGAAGGATCAGCTCCTCTACACGATCGGTCAGCTGAACGGGAAGAACTCGGTCGGTCGCCTGGACAAGGTCCAGCTCACCAACGTCGTGAAGACCACCGAGGGCGGCCGCACCAAGATCACCTACCACGCCAAGATGCCGGTCGCGTGGGGCTCGAAGACCAACATCCCGTCGAGCGTGAACCTGACGTTCCCGGCCGACATGAGCTACGCGCGGCTCGACGCCTTCGCCACCTCCTACGGCGCCAAGTGCGTCGACTGGGGCGCCCACGACGTCGACTCGGGGTCGATGTGGTACTACTTCCGCCCCGAGCGCTCGGGCTGCGCGTTCACCGCCGCCGACGTCTACAAGACCACCGCGTCGTTGACCGTCTCGCCGATCAACACCACCGGCAAGTTCCCCGAGTACGACAAGGTCTGGGAGGACAACTCGCTGAAGATGGTCGCCATCTTCGGCAAGTACGAGGACGGCGCGACCACCTCGTCCGACGCCGGCATCGCCGCCTGGAACGCGTTCCTGGCGCAGATGAAGACCTCGCTCGGCGCCTACAGCGTGACCACGACCCCGGCCACCCTGCCGGCGAACCCCGGCACCTCGGTGACCGACGTCGAGTTCCGCGCGACCATGGCGGACGGCAAGACCATCGTCGTGAACGCGCTCCTCACCGACAACGTGCGCACCGCCCTCAACCAGAGCGCGTTCCGCACCAAGTACGAGGGCCTGTCGACCCGCGCGGACTTCATCGTCTACAACGGCCACGCCGGCCTGGGCGCCAACGTCCGCGCGCTGTCGCGCGCCGGTCGCTGGGTCGCCGGGCAGTACCTGATCATGTTCGAGAACGGCTGCGACACCTACGCCTACGTCGATGGCTCGATTATCGAGGCCCACAAGGCGATCAACCCGGACGACCCGATCGGCACCAAGTACGTCGACGTCATCAACAACGGCATGCCGGCGTTCTTCTCGTCGATGCCGGGCGCGACCATGGCGATGTTCAAGGGCCTCCTGTCGCACGCCGAGCCCAAGACCTACGAGCAGATCTTCGCCGGGGTCGACAAGTCGCAGGTCGTCCTGGTGACCGGTGAGGCCGACAACACCTTCACCCCGGGCGCTGGCGGCAACCCCGAGACCTGGCCGGGTCTGTCGGCCAGCGGCGCGGTCAAGAAGTCGGAGATCAAGAAGTTCCCGACCCCGACCCTGGCCGCCGGCACCTACACCTTCGAGATGACCGGCACCGGCGACGCCGACCTCTACGTCCGCGTCGGCAGCGAGCCGAGCGCCAACCGCTACGACTGCCGCCCGTACAAGAACGGCTCGAACGAGGCCTGCACCGTGACCCTCGCCCGCGCCGCCAAGATCTACGTCCAGGTCCGCGGCTACGCGACCACCTCGGACTTCGCGCTGGCCGGCAAGAAGAACTGACGACCTGCGGCGACCGCCGCGCGTGAGAATGGCCCCGCGAGGGGCCATCGGTGCTTTCGGGGCGAGCCCTCCCTCGGACTCGGTCTCGGACTCGGTCTCGGACTTCGAACTCGGACTCGGACTCGGGTTCGGGTTCGGGTTCGGGTTCGGGTTCGGGTTCGGGTTCGGGTTCGGGTTCGGGTTCGGGTTCGGGTTCGGGTTCGGCCTCGGCCTCGGCCTCGGCCTCGGTCTCGGACTCGGACTCGGACTCGGACTCGGCCTCCGCCTCGGTCTCGGACTCGGCCTCGGTCTCGGTCTCGGTCTCGGCCTCGGTCTCGGTCTCCGCCTCGGACTCCCGCCGGCGAGCCCGGGCCGACGTGACCGCGCCGCGGCGCCGTGCGAACCTGTCGGGCATGCCGCGCTCGCCGACCGTCGCGCAGCTCGCCGCGCAGGTGGCGGCGCTGGCCGCGAAGCTCGATCGCCTGAGCGAGGCGCCGGCCGCGCCGCGCCCCCGCACCCGGCAGGCCGCGCCCTCGGCCTCCGGCGGCGAGCTGTTGCCGCTGATCGAGCGGCGCAACCCGCCGGCCAAGCGCAAGCCGGGCCGACGGAGCGGCGCCGTGGTCTACGGCGGCGCGGTGACGCCGGCCAGCGGCGGCGAGTACCTGTGGCTCGTCGAGCGCGCCACCGACGACGTCATGGCGGTCGACGCCGATCGCGCCGCGGCGGTGCTGGCGGCGCTGGGCAGCGGCCCACGCCTGCGCCTGATCCTGGCGATCCTCGATCGCCCTCGCACTGCCGCCGAGCTGCGCGGCGTCCTCGGCAGCCGCTCGCCGGGCCCGGTCTACCATCACCTGCGCGATCTCGTGGCGCTCGGCCTGATCGCGCAACGCGAGCGCCGCTACGTCGTGCCGCCGCGGCAGGTGGTGCCGCTCCTGACCGCGCTGTGCCTGGCCATCGATCTCGCGACCCCCGCGTGACTCTGCCTCGGTCTCTGTCTCGGTCTCGGCCTCGGTCTCGGTCTCGGTCTCGGTCTCGGTCTCCGCCTCGGTCTCGGCCTCCGCCTCGGCCTCGGTCTCGGTCTCGGCCTCCGCCTCGGTCTCGGCCTCGGTCTCGGCCTCCGCCTCGGTCTCGGTCTCGGTCTCTAGCCTGCTACGGTCAGCCGATGTTCGTCCCCGCTGCCGCCCCGGGCGCCGCCCGCGCCCTCGCCTTGGTCGAGTCGCTCCAGCGCGGCTTCGCCGCCGATCTCGAGGCCACCCTGGCGACCGCCGGCGATCCCGTCCGCTTCACCCCGACCTCGTGGCTGCGCGACGGCGGCCGCCACGGCGGCGGCACCCGACTGGGCGTCGCCGACACCGCCGCGATCGATCGCGCGTCGATCAACGTCAGCCAGGTCCACTACGACGACCAACCCGACCGCGCGCTGGCGTCGGCCACCGCGCTGTCGACGATCATCCACCCGCGCTCGCCCCACGCCCCGAGCGTCCACATCCACGTGAGCTGGACCGCCCAGCGCGCCGGCCGCGCCTACTGGCGCGTGATGGCGGATCTGAACCCGGCGCTGCCACGCCCCGCCGACACCGCGCGGTTCGCCGCCGCCCTGCGCGCCGCCGCCCCCCACCTCGACGATCTGGCCCACGCCCAGGGCGATCGCTACTTCTGGATCCCGGCCCTCGACCGCCACCGCGGCGTGACCCACTTCTACCTCGAGGACCACGCCACCGCCGACGCCGACGCCGACCACGACCTGGCCGCGGCGGTCGGCCGCGCCGCCACCTCGACCTACGCCGCGATCCTGGCCGACGCCCTGGCCGCGGCGACGCCGATCACCGACGCCGATCGCGCCGCGCAGCTCGCGTACCACACGCTGTACTTGTTCCAGGTCCTGACCCTCGACCGCGGCACCACCGCAGGGCTCCTGGTCCACGATCAGAACGACGTCGGCGTGCTCGGCTCGCTGCCCTCGAGGGTCGATCGCGCGCTCCTGGCGAGCTGGCGCGTTCGGGTGCCGCCGCCACAGGAGCGGCTGGTCGACGCGCTGGTTGCGGCCTTGCCGCCCGGCGAGCCGGCGCCGGTGACCGACGACGCCAAGCTGGCCCTGGCCGCCGCGGTCCGCGCCCACTATCGGGCGCACCCCGAGGCCCTCGAGCTTCAGGCCAGCGGTGGCGTCGAGGTCCCGACGATCGCGAACCACCGCTGAGGACCGGGACCGGGACCGAGACCGAGGCGGAGACTGAGGCCGAGGCCGAGTCCGAGACCGAGGCCGAGACCGAGACCGAGTCCGAGGCCGAGACCGAGGCCGAAACCGAGACCGAGTCCGAGTCCGAGTCCGAGTCAGCGCGGATCGAGGCGGAGGAACCGAGACGAGGCGGCGTCCTCGACGGCGCCGACCAGGGCGAAGGGCGCCTTGGCGCAGGCCAAGGTGATCTCGACGCCGCGGGTGGTCGCGGCCCCGACGGTGGCGGCGGTGCAGGGGCCGAGCTGGGCGGCGACCGCGGCCAGCGCGGCGCGGAGCTCGGCGACCGGCGTGGTGGCGAGGAAGCTCGGGGCGAAGGTCGCGGCCAGGTCGTCGTCGTCGTCGGTGGCCGCGTTGACTAGCGCGACCACGCGATCGGCCGCGGTCTGGTAGCGAGCCCGGGCCGCGGCGTCGAGGTCGTCGGGGCGACAGCGCGCCGGCGCCGCGCTCGCGGTCGCGGCGCGCACCAAGGCCACCGCGACGCAGTCGGCGAGGCCGGCGTCGCCGCCAGCGGTCAGCACCGCGACCCCGACCTCGGCCCCGGGCCGGATCATGAGCGACGCGGCGTAGTCGGTGGTCGAGCCGGTGTGCCCGACCAGCCGGTCGCCGTCGACGGTGGCGACCAGCCAGCCGATCCCGTGAGGGCCGGGGAGCGGATCGTCGGTCAGCGCGGTGGCCAGGTCGGCCGGCGCCAGGACCTCGGGATGGGCGCCGAGGGCCAGGCCGACCAGGCCGCTGAGCTCGTCGGCGTTGACCACCAGCCCGCCGGCCGGCTCGAAGGCCCCGAGCTGCCAGCTCGGCGGATCGACGGTGCCGTCGGGCGCGACGCCGACGGCGCGCTCGTCGGGCGCGACCGCGGCGAGGTCCCAGCGGGCGCCGCCCAGGCCCAGGGGCGCGAGGACCTGATCGTCGACGAAGGCGCGCCACGGCTGACCGCTGACGCGGGCCGCGATCAGGCCGACCAGGGCCATGCCGGCGTTGGAGTACGCGTAGCGCGCGCCCGGCGCGAACTCGGTCGGCCCACCGAGCGCGGCCAGGAACGCCGCCTCGGTCGGCCCGGGGGCGCCGGTCCAGTACGGCGCCGAACCGTCGCCGATCGACGGCACGCCGGCGGTGTGGGTGACCAGATGGCGCACGGTCACGCCGGGCAGCGCGCGCGCCAGCTCCGGCAACCAGCGCCCGACCGGCTCGTCGAGGGACAGGCGCCCCGCGGCCACCAAGCGGAGCGCCGCGGTGGCGGTGACCAGCTTGGTGATCGAGCCGATGCGGTAGCGCGTGGTGCGGTCGGGCGGGGCGCCGCCGCGCGCGTCGCGGGCGCCACGGCCGTGACTCCACCGCACGCCGGTGCGGTCGTAGATCGCGACCACCGCCGACGGCGTCGTCGCTAGCTCGCGGTCGACCCAGGCCGCGAGGGCACCGGGCTCGTCGAGGAGCGGCAGCCGGGTCGGGGGCGGCGCCGGCGGGGGCGCGGTGGGCGCTGCGGGGCGAGGGCCGGGGCCGCAGGCGGCGACGGCGACGGCGAGAGTGGCGGCGAGAGCGACGCGCTTCATGATTCTAGAAGTCTAGAATCGCGGAGCGCAGGCGGCAAGGCCGGCCCGCGATGGGCCGCCGGCGAGCTGCCGTCCGAGCGCCGCGGCCGCTCAGCGCGCGTCGGCGATGGCCCGGGCCCGGGCCTCGGACCACGCGGCCTCGTCGTCGAGCCCGAGGCGTCGCCACGCCACCGCCAGCGCCGCCTCGCGGGCCCCCAGGTCGAAGCCGATGTTCCACCACAACTTGCGCAGGCACACCGGGCACGGGTGTAGCGGATGGGCGTCGAACTCGGCCTGGTGATTCGCGCCGGCGACCACGCAGCTCCAGTGCACGCAGTGCGGCAGGCCGAACATGTGGGCCAGCTCATGGACCAAGACCTGCGCCGAGCGCCGGGTCAGGGTCCGCCGCCAGTCGTCGGGGCGTGGCTTGCCGAAGAACGCCGGGTCGTAGCGGGCGAAGCTCTGCACCCCGACCCGCTCGGTCAAGGTCGCCTGGCCGTAGACGAAGTTCCATGACGGCTCGGGATACAGATCGGTCATCGTCACCGCCATGAGCGCGTAGGCGTCGCGCGGCACCTGCAACGTGAGCCAGCGCAAGAGGTCCGGGGCCAGCACCTGGGGCTTGCCGGTGTCGTCGTTCGTCCGCCGGGTCGCCGCCGCGGTCGCCAGGTCGACCGCGGGCAGGATCCGGACCTCGAGCTGGAAGAACGCCGCCACCAGCGCCGCCAGGTCCTCGAGCGGCGGCGTGCGCTCGGCCGGCAGCTCGCCCAGCGGCAAGAGGTAGAGCACCCGACGGCGCTCGTCGGGGCGGTTGGGCGAGGACCGCTCGTACTGCGCAAAGGTCTGGCCCCGCTCGGGATGCGCGGAAAGCCAGTCGCCGGGCCCGGGCTCCGGCCGCGGCGCGTGGTCGGCGGGGTCGAGGGCCCGACGCTCCGCCGGGCTCAGCTCGCCTTGGTCGCCGATCGCGGCGATCGGCTTGGGCACGGGAGCCTTGGGCCCGGTCCGAGCCATCTCGCGGCGCGGGGCCGGCGGCTCGCGCGGCGCCGCGCGGTCGCGGCAACCGAGCGCCAGGAGGCCCAGGATCACCAGCAGGTTAAGCGCGCGCATGGCGGTTCGACACCGCCGCTCGGCCGCGGTTTCCTCGGCCGCGCGTGGCTACAGGATCGTCGACGGCGCGTTGGTCGTCACGAGCTTGATGAACTCCTCGCGGGTCGCCAGCTCGAGGAACACGCCACGGACCGCGCTGGTGACCAGCCGGGCCTCGTGGGCGCCGACGCCGCGGGCCGCCATGCACATGTGCAGGCCCTCGCAGTAGACGGCGGCGCCCTGGCTGTCGAGCTGTTCGTGCAGGATCATCGCCAGCTCGTGGGTGAGGTCCTCCTGCAGCCGCGGGCCCCGCGCGATCATCTTCACGAGCCGCGACATCTTCGACAGCCCGAGCACCTTGCGGGTCGGGATGTACGCCACCGAGATCCGATAGATCACCGGGAGCAGATGGTGCGGGCACACCCCGAACGCGGTGTTGTGCTTGGAGATGACCATCTCGCCGTACTTGGCGGGGAAGGTCTTGGCCAGGAGCGCCTCGACCTCGGTGGCGACCGCCGCGTGGCCGTGGACCAGCTCGTGGAAGCCCTTGGCGGCGCGGGCCGCGGTCCCGGCGAAGTTCTCGTCGTCGACGTCGTAGCCGAGGACGCCGAGGCCTTCGACGATCTTGTCGAAGCCCTCGTTGAACAGCGCCAGCGCTTTGGGGTCGAGCTGCATAAGCTAGCGATCTAACCCGTCGGCCCGGCCTTGCCAAGCGCGCGGCCGACGAGCGCGGCGGTGGCGGCCGAGATGCCGAGGTCGGCGAGCGCGCTCGGCGCGACCCAGCGGATGGCGTCGTAGCGCGGCGGCGTCGGTCGGGCCCGGCCCCGCGGCCGGGCCGCCACCAGCGTCAGCGCTAGCCGGCGGTGCGACAGCACCTGGTGATGGCGCCCGAGCTCGACGGGTGCGCCGTCGAGGGTCAGGCCGATCGCCGCCGCAGCGGCGTCGGCGTCGGCGCCCTGGGGCAGCTCCCACAGACCGCCGTACAGCCCGGCCGCCGCCCGGCGCGCCACGACGACCTTGCCGGCCCGGAGGAGCCACAGCGCCACCTCGACCAGCTCGGGGAGCTCGTGGCTGGCCTTGCGCCGCGGCACGACCGGCAGCTCGGCCTGGCGCCCGTCGCGGGCCGCCACGCACTGTCCGGCTACCGGACAGTCGGCGCAGCGCGGCGCGGTCGGCGTGCACACCGTCGCGCCCAGCTCCATCAGGCCCTGGTTGAGGTCGCCCGGGTCGCGGTCGGCCGGCAGCGCCTCGACCAGCGCGGTGGCCTCGGCCCACAGCCGGCGTTGCCCGGCGGTCGACTTCACGTCCTCGTCCAGGCCGCGGACCCGCGCCAGCACCCGGGCGACGTTGCCGTCGACCAGCGCGGTCCGCTCGCGGTACGCGATCGACGCGATCGCGCCGGCGGTGTAGGGCCCGATCCCCGGCAGCTCGCGCAGCCCGGCGGCGTCGGTCGGCATGGCGCCGCGCGCCACCACCGCCCGGGCGCCTCGGACCAGGTTGCGGGCCCGCGAGTAGTAGCCGAGCCCGGCCCAGGCCGCGACGACGTCGTCGTCCTCGGCCGCCGCCAGGGCCCCGACCGTCGGGAACCGCGCCATCCACCGCTCCCAGTACGGGATCACGGTCGCGACCCGAGTCTGCTGCAGCATGATCTCGCTGACCCAGATCGCGTAGGGATCGCGGGTCCGACGCCAGGGCAGGTCACGCTTCCGGGCCCGGTAGTGATCGACGATGGCGATGGCCAGCGCGCGCACCGGCGGGTGGTAGCACGCCGGGATCGTCGACGGGCCGCACCGGTTTCTTGCGATCGCGGCCCGCGCTGTCCGACAATATCCTACATGATGCACACTCCCTGGGCCGACCTGCGGCGGCTGATGCCGCGCATCGACGTCGCGACCTTCTGCACCGAGGTGGTCGCGGGCCGCGACCGCCCCGGCCTCGTGGTCGACCTGTCGCCCGAGGGCGCGCGCCTCGAGCGCCCGTACCTCGGCGGGCCCAGCCCCCGCGAGCTGGTCCTCGAGCTCGAGGTCCCCGAGATCGACGAGGTGATCTGGGCCAAGGGCGAGGTGTGCTTCGACCAGGTGCGCCAGGCGCCGCGCGGCCTGGGTGGGCCCCTCGGGTTGGTCCGCACCACCGGCATCCGCCTGGTCTCGGCGGCGGTCCGGGACCTCCGGCTCCTGCGCGAGTGCGTGATCGAGACCTACCGGGCCCAGCGGGCCCAGGCGACCGTCGACGAGCAGCTCGCGGTGGCGAGCTGCTACGCCCGCGGTTAGAACGCCCGCGGCTAGAACGCCCGAGACTGGCCGCCGTCGACGACGAGACAGGCGCCGCTGACCCAGCGCGCGCGCGCCGAGCACAGGAACGTCACGACGTCGGCCACCTCCTCGGGCGCGCCGAACCGACCGAAGGGCAGCTCGCGCGCGACGAAGCCGGCGATGCCGTCGGGGTCGGCCTGGCGCCGGCGATCCCAGCCGCCGCCGGGGAACAGGATCGAGCCCGGCGCGACGGTGTTGACCCGGATGTCGGCGCTGGCCAGGTCGCGCGCCAGCGCCTTGCCCAGGGCGATCACCCCGGCCTTGGCGATGTTGTAGCCCGGCGCGCCCCCGGCCTCGCGACCCCAGATCGACGAAACCAGCACGATCGCGCCACCGCCAGCCGCGGTCAGCGGCGCGACCGCGCGGCGCGCGACCCGCGCGCTCGACCACAGGTTCAGGTCGAGGGAGCGCGCCAGATCGTCGTCGTCCAGCTCGGCCACGGTCCGGCCGAACGACTTGCCGACATTGCACACCACGACGTCGAGGCCGCCCAGGGCCGCGACCGCGCCGGCGATCGCAGCGTCGGCGCCGGCCGCGGTGGCGACGTCGGCGACGACGGTGGCGTGGCCGGTCCCGGGCAGCTCGCCGGCCAGCGCCGCCAGCCCGTCGGCGCCGCGCGCCACCGCGCACACGCGCGCGCCCTCGCGGGCCAGGGCGTGGGCGATCGCGCGGCCGATGCCGCGGCTGGCGCCGGCGACGAGT
Source organism: Kofleriaceae bacterium (assembly GCA_018057825.1). Taxonomy (GTDB): domain Bacteria; phylum Myxococcota_A; class Polyangia; order Haliangiales; family Haliangiaceae; genus UBA2376. The sequence continues at coordinate 36,843 of JAGPCY010000002.1, forward strand.
GTCCGCTTTCCGGACAGTTCGAGATCCATGCCCGCAGGGTAGCGGATCCGGCGGGCGCCGGGCCGGCCGCGGCCACGGTCCGACCGATCGTCGCGATCCGGCGATCGACGCCCGAGGGCGCTTCGGCCCGCACACCGCGGTCGGCTCGGATTATCATCGCCCGGCATGGCCGCCGCGGTCGAAGACACGCTGGTCGCCGCGCCGACGCCCGCCCCGGGCTCGGTGCGCGTCAGCGATCGTGTCGAGGCGGTGGGCGGCCCGCCGATCGAGCGCTCGCAGCGCAGCCTGCGCGCCTCGAACCCGGCCCTGGCCGCGCCGACCCTCGACCTGCGCAACGGCGACGGCGCCGACACCGTGGTCGAGGGCTTCCCGGTGCCGTCGTGGGATCGCTACCGGCCGATCCGCCTCCTCGGCGAGGGCGGCATGGGCCGGGTCTACCTGGCCCGCGACCTCCGGCTCGGCCGCAACGTCGCGATCAAGTTCGTGCGCGGCGACGACCCCGACATGTCGCGGCGGATCGTCGGCGAGGCCCGGGCCCAGGCCCGGGTCAACGATCCCCACGTGTGCCGGGTCTACGAGGTCGACGAGGTCGACGGCCGGGTCTACATCGCGATGCAGTTCGTCGACGGCGTGGCCCTGCCCGAGCTGGTCGGAGCCCTGACCTATGAACAGAAGGCCCTGGTCATGCGCGGCGCCGCGCTCGGGGTCCATGAGGCCCACCGGGTCGGCCTGATCCACCGCGACCTCAAGCCGACCAACATCATGGTCGAGCGCGACCCCGACGGCACGCTCCGGCCCTTCGTCATGGACTTCGGGATCGCCCGCGACTGGAGCGTGTCCGACACCGCGACCGGCACGGTCCTCGGCACGCCGCAGTTCATGGCCCCCGAGCAGGCCCGCGGCGAGGTCAAGCAGCTCGATCGGCGGGCCGACGTCTACAGCCTGGGCGCGACCCTGTACGCGTTCCTGGTCGGCCGCGCGCCGATCGAGGGCGAGAACCCGCTGGTCATCCTGAACCGCATCTCGATCGACAACGCGCCGCGCCTGCGCACGATCGATCCCGACGTCCCGCCTGACCTCGAGGCGATCGCGGTCAAGTGTCTCGAGAAGGATCGCGCCGCCCGCTACGAGTCGGCCCGGGCCCTGGCCGACGATCTCGGCCGGTTCCTCGACGGCCAGCCGGTCGAGGCCCGGGTCAACGCCAGCCTCGGCTACCGCTTGCGCCGCGGCGCCCGGCGCCACTGGCGCGCCCTCGCGGTCGCGGGGCTGGTGGTCGCGATCGTCGGCGTCGCCTTGGGCTTCGCGTTGCGCGAGCGGCGGGCGGCCGAGCGACGCGCGATCGAGGCCCGGCGGTTCGCCGAGCGCGCCGAGCGCATCGAGGCGGTCGCGCGCTACTCGGCGCTGGCGCCGGCCCACGACATCCGCAACGACCGCGCGCTCCTGCGCGCGCAGATGGCGCAGCTCCAGGCCGCGGTCGACGCCGGCAGCGCCCGGGCCCACGGTCGCTACGCGCTCGGGCGCGGCTACCTCGCGCTCGGCGATGATCGCGCCGCGCTGCGCGAGCTCGAGGCCGCGTGGGCCGGCGGCGTCCGCGACGGCCGCGCCGCCTTCGCCCTGGCGGTGGCCTACGGACGCCTGTACCAGCACGGCCTGAACGAGCTGTCGCACACGGTCGGCGCGCGCCGCGGCGCGACCCACGCGCAGCTCATCAAGCGCTACCGCGACCCGGCCCTCGCCGTGCTGCGCAACATGCGCGGCGACCCTGAGATCTCGCCCCGCTACGTCGCCGCGCTGATCGCCTACTATGAGGATCGCTTCGACGACGCGCTGGCCGAGCTCGACGCCATCGATCTGTCGGCCGGCGGCATGGCCTCGTTCTACGAGGCGCCGCTCCTGCGCGGACAGATCCTCCACGCCCGCGCCACGTCGGCGTCCTCCGGCGCCCGCGCCACCGACGATCTCGAGGCCGCCCGCCGGGCCCTGGCCCAGGCCGCCGACATCGCCGAGAGCGAGCCGGCGGTCCAGGACGCGATCCTCGAGCTTGAGTACAGCGCGCTGGTCAAGGCCCGCTACGGCGGCGGCGACGTCACGCCGCCCTTCGAGCGGGGCGAGGCCGCGGCCCTGCGCGGGCTGGTGCTAGCGCCCGACGAGCCGGAGTTCCGCTACCTCTACGCGCGCCTCCTGCGGGCGATCGCCGAGGCCCGCGGGAGCCGGGGCGAGGACGTCACCCCGCTCCTGGCCAAGGCCCGCCGCGAGGCGTCGGCGGCGTTGGTCGACCCCGCGGCGGCCGGCGAGGCGCAGCTCGTGCTGATGATGATCGACAGCCTCGAAGGTCAGCTCGCGCTCGGCCAGGGCGGCGATCCGCGGCCGGCCTTGACCCGGGCCCTCGGGCAGGCCGACGCGGTGGTGACGGGCAAGCGCACCGTCGAGTACTGGATCGGGCTCGGCGTGATCCACGCGACCTGGGCCACCTACGACGACCAGCTCGAGACCGTCGGCGGCACCCATCGCGACCAGGCGATCGACGCCTTCCTCCAGGCGCGCAGCTACGACGATCAGCGCGCCGACATCTGGCTCAACCTCGGGACGATCTACCTGCAGCGCGCCGAGACCACGACCGGGGCCGCGTCCGACGATGATCTGGCGCGGGCGATCGCGGCCCTCGATCGCGGCGGCGAGCTCGATCCCGACAACATCGCGCTGTACCTGTCGCGCGGCGACGCCTACGCCCTGGCCGCGGCCCGCAAGGAGGCCCGGGGCGAGGACGCGCGCGCCGACCGCGCCCACGCCCTCGACGCCTATCGCGCCGGGCTGGCGCGGCAGCCCGACGAGCCACCGCTGCACAACGCGCTCAGCATCGAGCTGGTGGCCGGCGCGCGCCAGGCCTGGGACGCCGGCCTCGACCCCGAGCCGTCCTTCGCCGAAGGCATCGCCGCGGCCAAGCGCGTGATCGCGATCGCCCCGGACCAGCCCTTCGGTCACAACAGCCTGGGCAACGCCCACCTCGAGCGGGCCATGTATCGGGTCGAGGCCGGCCTGCCGATCGACGACGACGTCGAGGCCGCCCAGCGCGCGTTCGCCGCCGCCCTGGCCGCCGCGCCCGATCACCCGGTCTTGTTGCGCAACCGCGCGACCGTGTTCCTGGTCGCCGCCGGGGCCGCCCTCGACGCCGGCCGGGATCCGACGCGGTTGGTGGCCTCGGCGGACGCTACCCTCGACCGCTTGTCCGAACCCGCCCCCGGCAACCCGGTGACGATGGCCCTGCGCGCCGACGGCCGCGCGGCCATCGCGCGCTGGCTGGCGCGCCGCGGCGGGGACCGCCGGGCCGCGTGGGCCGCGGCCCTCGAGACCTATCGGGGCGCGGTGGCCGCTGACCCCAACCGCCACGAGACCGCGGTGGCCTATGCGCGCGCCGCCCGCGACGCCGCGCGCGATCCGTCGATCGCAGCCCGCGCCACCGACGCCCTGGCCGAGGCCCTGGCGCAGCTCGATCGCGTCCTCGCCGCTCGGCCGGCGTGGCCCGAGGCCCGGCTGGTGCGCGCGAGCCTGTGGGCGACGCGGGCGGCGGTCGCGAGCCGCGCCGACGACGCTGCCGCCGCGGCGCGCGAGTTCACCGAGGTGCTGTCCGCCCACCCGCGCCGCCGGTCGCGCTGGGGCGCCGAGGCCGACCGCGTCGCCGCCGCGCCGTGAGCCGACCGCGCCCTACTTCTTGGGCGTCGAGATGATGATCTTGACCCGGATCGGCGTGGCCTGACTCGACGCCGTGATCTCGGCGTCGTACTCGCCGTTGTCGAGGTTGGGGATCACGGTGAACGGGTTGGCGGTCGGGATGTCGAACGTGGTGTTGCCGCCCTGCTCGACGAACAGCGCCATCGGCACGCCCAGCGTGTTGCTGGTGGCCACGTTCTCTTGCGAGGTGTCGCCGACCTTCCACTCGATCGTGTACGCGCCAGCGGTGGTGATCTGCGTCGGGTTGAAGCCCGCCGCCGCCGTGTACATCACCCACGGCGTGATCGCGAGCTGCACGCCCCCGAACGACAACACGAACGGCTCGGTCGCGTTCAGCGTGTAGGTCGAGCCGTCGGCGACCAGCGGGTTCTGGCCGAGGGGATCGCCGGGCGCGGCGGTCAGCGTGACCGCCTTGCCGTTCACGGTCGCGAGGGACACCAGGGTGCCGTTGGCCAGATCGACCGCGGTGCTGGAATCGCCTGGCGTGGCCTCCAGGATGTTCACCGTGAAGGTCATCGCGTTGCAGTCGTAGGTGATCGTGACGTTACCCATGGAACCTCCGCTGGTGGGCTCGCGCCGCGGCGTCCCCTCGGACGCGACTCGGCGAGCTAAGAGATCGTCGGATGTTCACCCGGTAGGTGTCAACGCCGCCGGCCCGCGATCATGGCAGCTCCCAGGTGTCCCCGAACAGGGCCTGGCCGCCGTCGATCCGCAGGGTCGTGCCGGTGATGAACTGCGCGGCCGGCGACGCCAGGAACACGATCGAGGCCGCGACCTCGTCGACGGTGCCCGCGCGCTTGATCGGCGTGCGCGCGGTCGAGCGGGCCACCAGCTCCGGCGGGTAGCGCTTGGTGCCCGACGACAGGATCACCCCCGGGGCCACCGCGTTCACCAGGATCCCGAACTGCGACCACTCGACCGCGAGGGTCATGGTCATGTTCTCGACGCCGGCCCGCGCCGCCCCGGTGTGCACCATGCCGGGGAAGCCGCGGTAGATGTTGGCGATCACGTTGACGATGCGCCCGGCCTTCTTCGGGATCATCGCGCGGTTGGCGACCTCGCGCGTCACGTTCCAGGTGCCCAGGAGGTTGTTCTTCACGACCGCGGCGAAGCCGTTGGCCGAGATGTGCTGGGCCGGGGCCGGGAACTGCCCGCCGGCGTTATTGACCAGCACGTCGATCGCGCCGAACCGCTCGACCACGCCGCCGACCAAGCGCTCGACGTCGGCGGCCTCGCGGATGTCGCACACCGCGACGTGGACGCCGTCGGCGCCGCCCGGGGCGACCGCCGCCAGCTCGGCCCGCGCGGCCTCGAGCTTGTCGGCGGTGCGGCCGCAGATCGCGATTCGGGCGCCCAGGCGGGCCAGCTCGGCGGCGGTCGCCAGGCCGATGCCGGATCCGCCGCCGGTCACCAGCGCCACCTGATCGGTGAACAGCCCGGGAGCGAAGATGCGCTGGCTGGCGGCGGACGGCGACTCGTGCATCGCGCGACCTTACACCGGCCCGACGGCGCCGCTCCGCCGCCGCGGCTTACACGCCGCTACTCGCCGGCGCCGAACAGGCCGAGCTGCGGCGCGTCCCCGACCGGTGCGTCGTCGCCCAGGCGAACCCGCCCGGCGCCGTCGCGGTAGCTGGCCTCGAGCCGCTCGGCGGTGATCGCGTCGATCGCGCGCAGGCGGGTCAGCACCAGCTCGACGATGTCGCTCCAGCGCGCGGTGCGGGCGGCGCGATCGACCAGCGTGGCCTCGACGTCGCGCACCACCCGCCGCAGATCCTCCGGCCCGATCGCGTCGCCGCGGTGGCGGGCGATGCGCGACAGGGTGCGAAACAGCTTGTCGCTATCGAACGGCTCGAGGCGCCCGTCGCGCTTCTCGACCTTGAGCCCGGGGGAGCCGACCTTCTCGTAGGTCGTGAACCGGCGCTTGCACGCGACGCACACCCGGCGCCGGCGCACGCCCTCGGCGCTGACCCGGGTCTCGGTCACCGTCGAGTCGCTGGCGCAGAACGGGCACTGCACCCGCCGATCCTACTCGCCAGGTGCGGCCGGGCCAGCTTTCGGCAGGCCCCCGGGGCAGCGGAACGCCAGCGCCAGGCTGGGCGCGCCGCCGAGATCGGACAGCCGATAGACCGTGGCGTCGGGCCCCAGGGCCAGCACCTCGGGGAAGCCCAGCCCGAGGGCGCTCTCGCCGATCAGGCGGGCCCCGTCGGCGCCGATCGCCCACTGCCGGACCGCGGCCAGGCCGAAGCCGTTGTCGCCGGTCCACACCGTCCCGTCGCTGGCGATCGCGCAGTCGGCCAGGCGCTCGGGCTTGGCGACGACGTGGCGCCGCTCGGGCGCGAGCGCCAGCCGGCCGTCGCGCCGCACGACGCACACCAGCGCGCCCGAGGTCTTGGCGGCCAGGTAGCCGTCGCAGCCGTCGGCCAGCGGGGCCGACGCCAGGCACAGGCCCTCGTAGTTGTCGCCGCAGTTGACGCTGGCCGACGGGCAGCGCGGGTCGAGGGCCACCGCGTCGACCAGGGCGTAGCCGTCGGGGCCGCGCCGCCAGGCCCCGGCCCAGCCGCTCGAGGTCACGCCCCACACTCGGTCGCCGTCGAGCGCCAGGCCCTCGAGGTCGTCGCCGCCGTCGCCGAGCGGGAGCTGGCCGCGGGCGACCACCGCGCCGACCCGGTCGACCTCGACAAAGGCGCCGCGGTGACCGCTGTCGGCGACGATCAGCAGGCGCTCGACCGTCGGCAGCCAGGCCGCGCCCGAGGCCTCGGCCACCGGCACCTCGGCCGCGAAGGGCGCTGCGGCGCAGGCGCTCGACGAACCCGGCGACGGAGTCGCGGCCGGGCCGTCCCCGCGCGGCGCACCACCGCGGCACGCCGCAAGCGCCAGCGCGGCCGCGCCAGCGACCCGGACCAAGGGCATCAGGCGGTGCGCTCGAAGTCGCGACGGCCGACCGCGAACCCGGTGCAGGCCAGCACGAACGGCGCCGAGAAGCCCAGGCAGATCGCGAGCACCTTGAGCTTGATCAGGGTGTTCTCGTCGAGGGTATCGCCCTTCTTGACCGCCCAGGCCGGCTTCACCTTCGGCAGGTCGATGACCTTGGGCGCCGTGAAGAACGCGCAGAACCCGACCACGCTCCAGGTCGCGATCAGGAACGCCCACGACTTGCGATGGCGGCGCCAGGCGCCCGCCACCAGCGCCGCGGTCAGCGCTCCGAGCAGGGTCAAGGTGAGCGCGAACAGCCCGGGCAGCGAGCTGGCGATGAGGAGGTAAGAGCCCATCGCGAACAGGCCCGCCGCGACGACGGCGCTGCCGATCAGGGCCACGGTGGTCGCAGGGTGGAGCGGACGCACGCTCGATCAGTACCACGGCGGTCACGGGCCGTCGAGGCACGCGATGCGGCGGAACCGGTACGGGCGGTCGAGGGCGGCGTTCCCGTCGTTGTTGACCGACTCCCACAGGTCGCCCACGACCGCCCCGGTGAAGCGATCGAGGTGATACGTGCCGACGTTCGCCCCGCACCACGCCTCCTCCCGCACGATCTCGGTGCCCCACACCCACAGCGCGGTCCCGCGCAGCTCAACCTCCGCGGCCATCTCGATCTCGCCCCAGGCCCAGCCCTCGGCGCACCGGCCGGGCAGGGCGTCGCTCGACGAGCCGTCCCAGACGTGGGTGAGCTGGCTGGCGTGGAGGCCGGCGGCGTCGCGGGTGATGGTCACGCGGTGGACGTGCCAGCGGGTGATCGTCGCGGCGAAGGTCTTGGCCAACCAGACGCCCGCCACGGGATCGGCGCACGACGGGGGCCGACCGCCATCGACCGCGACCCCACCATCGCGTGCGGCCCCGAGGGCCGACCAGGCGCGCCCGGGCGGGCGTCCGCCGTCGTCGGGGTCCCCTCGGCCACACCCGAGCGAGCAGGTCGCCGCCAGGAGCAACGCGCGCATCCCGGCGAGCGTAGCGCACCGCGCGCGTCCGGGGCGGTCGCCGGTCGCCGGTCGCCGCGCGGCGGTCGTATGGTGCGGCCATGGCCGCGCGCTTGATCACGATCCCGTTCTCCCACTACTGCGAGAAGGCGCGCTGGGCCCTGGCCCGCGCCGGCCTCGAGTTCGTCGAGGAGGGCCACCTGCCGCTGTTCACGTACCTGCCCCTGGCGCGGGCTGGCGCCGGCCGCACCGTGCCGGCCTTCATCACCGCCGGGGGCCGGGTCATCGCCGACTCGACCGAGATCCTGCGCCACGCCGACGCCCACGGTCAGGCGCCGGCCCTGGCGCCCCCCGAGCTGCCCGAGGCCGCTACCCTCGAGGACGAGTTCGATCGCCGCCTCGGACCAGCCACGCGGCGCCTCGGCTACTTCCACCTCCTGCCGTCGGTCGAGGGCTTCCGCGAGCTGATCGCCACCGCCGACGTGCCGGCCTGGCAGCGCCGCGCCGGGCGGACCGCGCGGCCGCTGGTCGTCGCCTTGCTGCGCCGCGGCCTGCGCATCGACGCCGAGGGCGCGGCCCGCTCACGCGGGGTGATCGACGGCGTGTTCGCCGACGTCGCGGCCCGCCTGGCCGATGGGCGCCGCTACTTGTGCGGCGACCGCTTCACCACCGCCGACCTGACCTTCGCCGCCCTGGCCGCGCCGGTGCTAGCGCCGTCCGCCTACGCGCGCTACCTACCGTCCGCGCGACACCTGCCGCCCGGGTTCGTCGCGCTGGTCGACGAGCTGCGCGCCACCCCGGCCGGCGCCTTCGCCCTGCGGATCTACGCCGACCATCGGTAGGCTGCGCGGCCGGCGATCGGGCGGCCCGCGCCGCGGGCGACGATTCCTTCGCGTCTCGGTTGCATACCCGAGCGCTCACCGGCGTCAGTACCGCACATGCGCTCCGCGTTTGGACTGTTCGCCCTGGTCGCGATGCTCGGCTGTGACAAGTCGTCGCCGGCCCCTTCCTCCTCGGCCCCACCCTCGCCGCCGTCGGCGCCGTCCGCGGCCGACCCGGTCAAGGCCGGCCCCGGCGTCGGCAAGGCCCTCGCCGCCGCCACCTCCCTCGAGATCGCGCGCACCAGCTTCGGCTCGCCGCCAGGCGGCAAGCGCACCGAGACCGACGCCGCCAAGCTGGCCGCCTTCGCCGCCGCGATCGGCGACGCGCCCCTGGGCAACGCGCTCCGCAAGTGCCCCGATACGATCGTCGTCACCGCCCGCGGCGCCGACGGCGCGGTGGTCGCCGAGCTGGGCTTCTGCGGCACCGGCGCCGATCTGACCGAGGGCGCCGAGGCCACCCTGCCGGGCCGGCCCCGCGGCCGGCTCACCCTCGCCGACGCGGCCGCGGTCGGCGCGCTGCTCGCGCCGTAGCAGGTCGGCTGGGTCCGCCGCGCCCCGGCCATCGTCGTCGCTGGGTCCCCCGGGACCCGGACGCGCCTCGCCGCGCCGAAATACCGCTGGACCGCGGCTTGCAGTCGGCGGGCGCGTCGTCGAGCCTCGCGCTCCCTACCTTGAGGAACCTCGTCATGAAGTACACCGCCCTCGGCGCGACCGGTCTGGTCGCGCTCCTCGCCTCGACCGCCGCCGCCGAGCTGCCCAACAAGAACACCGATCGCGAGGGCTGGATCAAGGCCTCGATGACCGGCAAGCAGGCCGCGTTCTGTGGCCCGGCCGCGCCCAAGGAGCTCACCGGCGGCGCCGATCCCGACTTCGTCGCCAACCAGGTCGCCAAGCAGTGGGACGGCGTCAAGCCGGCCGACGCTGACCTCGACACCGCGCTGTTCCTCGCCAACGCGCTGTGCAAGTTCCCCGGCAACCCCGACCTGCAGGCCAAGCTCACGCCGATCTGGCAGAGCTTCGTCGGGTTCTACGGACTCACCGGATCAGCCGACCTCGCCGACTTCGTCGCCCTCGCCACGCCGGGCCGCACCAAGATCGAGACCCCGTCCAAGGCCCCGGCCGACACCCGCTTCGCCGACGCCGACGGGCGGACCCAGGCCCTCATCGCCAAGGCGCTCCTCGAGACCGCCTACGGCATGGACTTCATGTCCTACGCCGAGATGCTCGACACGGCGGCCAAGCCGTCGGAGCACCTGAAGGTCGCGTTCGTCGAGCAATGCGTCGACAGCTACCACGGCTCGATCGGCCGCTGGGCGATCTGCCAGGGCGACGCCCGCGGCCTCGACCGCAAGCGCTTCGACGCCGAGCTGGCCGGGCCGACCATCGACCCGCGCGATCGCCTGGCCGCCAAGCTGCGGTTCGTGAAGCTGCAGGGCGCGGTCACCGCCGCCGCCGAGGCCAAGTGGAACGCGCTGGCCGCCAAGGACGACGGCGTGGTCAAGGTCATCACCACGATCCCGGCCGAGGCCACCAAGGCCTTCGCCGAGGCCGCCGCCGCGCACCCGGCGCTCCTGGCGTGGAGCTACCAGCTCGTCGACGACGCCCGCGCCAACAACAAGAAGCTCCTGAACGGCTGCGACGACACGCTGCGCACCCACCTGACCAGCTACCTCACCGCCAAGGCGCCGCGCACGCGCGACGAGCTGCGCAACGTCTTCAAGGACGAGATCGGCAGCCAGCTCGCCAACGCCGCCGCGATCTGCTTCGCGCGCAACCCGGCCGCGCAGTCGTTCTGGAGCCGGTGGTCGACCGGCTACGCCGAGCGCTGGGGCACCCGCACCGCGGTGTGGCACGCGCTGGCCGCCGCCAAGATCGAGTTCGACACCGACCTCGGTCGCGACCCCATCGGCCTACCCAAGCCGGTCGTCCTGTTCGCCAACGGCACCGCGTCGACCTCGAGCGGCACGATCGCCAAGCTGGCCGACGACGGCGACAACCTGATCGTGACCTTCAAGAAGGAGACCTGGAAGGAGCCGGTGTGCAAGCAGTGGAAGGAGACCAACCGCGTCGACAGCATCGACTGGAAGTCCGGTGAGCTGGTCTACCGCAGCGTGTGCGTGAAGCGCGGCGTCGAGAAGCGCTCGAGTCAGGCCACCCCGGTCACCGTCGCCAAGACCTACGCCGGCGGCCTCAAGGTCGGCACGATCGCCACCTTCGTCCGCAACGACGATGGCACCGGCTACCCGATCGAGGTCTTCGCCGACAAGAAGCGCGAGAAGCTGGTCGGCGCGTTTGGCGTCACGTACTGAGTTCGCGGCGCGGCGGGTGGTGGGGCGGTAGCGCGGTAGCGCCGCGTCGGTCGTGGTACCGCGAGAGACCGCCTCTTCGCCGGTCCGGTGTCGCGCGGCGTGGTCGTCGACGAGCGAGGCGCGTTGTCGACGGTGGCCCTCGCCGGTCGTCGTCGACGGACGTCGCGCGGCCTCGCGGCTGACCGTCGAGCCCTTGTCGCCAGCGCGCGACACCGCACCTCGTGAACGCCACTTCACGTCGACGCGGCTGGGCGCTCTCTCCCCGTCACCGGATGACGGCAATCGCGTGCACCCGCGACGTGACATGTCGCGACTGGCGCTCATCTCCTGGTTGCTCGCGTCCGCGTGCACCGTCCACCATCATCACCACCACACCGCGCCATCGCCCGCGCCGCCGAGCGCGGTCACGGTCGCGGTCGCCGAGCCCGCGCCGTCGCCCGCGCCGTCTTCGTTGGCACCGCCGTCCCTGGCACCTCCGTCGGCTAGCCCCGCGCCGCCGCCCGCCAGCGCTCCCGCGCCGGGCGCCTCGACGCCTCCCGCGATCGCGCCGGCGTCGGCGTCGACGTCGCCTCCCACGCCCGCCGCGCCCACCCGGTCGTTCCTCGAGATCGGTCGTCCCGGCGTCGCCTTCACGATGGCGGATCTCGCGGCCGCCGACGCCGAGCTGGCGCGCCGATTCACCGTGCCCAAACAGTTCTTGATCGCCAACCGCGCGACCTATTCGTTCTACACCGCGTTCCTCGGGCGCGTCGGCCGGCCCGGCGAGCTCGCCCCGATCGTGGAGGCCCCCGGCGGTGGCTATCTGCTTGGCCTCCATCGCGACGTCGCCGAGCTCGAGCAGCACCCCGAGGTGGTTCGCCTCGACGCCGCGGGCGCGGTGATGTGGCGGCGCGCCCTGCCGCGGCCGCGGCAGTTCCAGACCTTCGAGGTCATGGGCGTCCTCCTGGCCCCCGATGGCACGTTGCTCGTCGTGACCATCCCGTACAGCGGTCGTGGCGGGAACCCGCACCCCGCCATGGCCAAGGTCTCCCTCGACGGTCAGCTCGTGTGGAGCATGCTGCTCGCCGAGGACCGCCGCCGCGTCGACGGCCCGTTCCCGCAAGACCTGTCCATCGACGCCGACGGCACCATCCACCTCACCGGCCACGCCACCTACCAGCGCGATCGCCGCCCCGGCCACGACGCCACCCTGCGCGCCTGGACCGGTCGCGTCAGCGCCGCCGGCCGCCAGCTCACCGACACCATCAGCGGCGAGTACACCTGGACCATCGACGACTCCCCATCCGCCCGGCGCGTCTTCGCCTTCTGGCACGATCTTCACCGACCCCGCTGGTGACCCTCTCGCCGCCGGTCGCGCACGCGACCGACCGGCCGCCACACGCCGTCAGTTGAAGTCGCCGGTGGCCTTCCTCTCAGCAGGACGGCTCCACAAGCTCGTGCTCAGCCGCGGATACCGGACCGTGATCGGCGCCACGGCGAGTCGCGGCGACTTCACCGCCGAGGTGGGGCATCGGCGTAGCATCGATCGTATGCACGGCAGGTCGCGCGACGTGGATCCGGTGGCGCCCGATCCGACCCAGGCTCGCCAACGAGAGGAGCCGACGGAGGCGCCCGGCGTGTGGGCGACCCGGATGGCGATCGCCCGCGGCGAGGTCTCGATCGAGGCGCTCTTGCCGATCGTGCTGCTTCACCCCGGCGAGCGCGGCGCGATCCTCCACGTGATCCAGGAGGCGCTGGGCAACGCGAAGGCCGCCGAGCTCGAGGCGGCGTACCTGGCCCAGCTCCCACCGGATCCGGCCCAGGAGCTCCTGGCCTGGCAACCGACCGAGGTCGGCGGTGCGCGCGGTCAGGCGGCGTGGCTCTTGCGGGCGGTGGAGCTCGGGTGGGTCGACGCCCACGGCCAGACCCGCAAGCACCTGCGGGCCTACGTCGACGGCGCCGCCAGCGTCGAGTCGACCGAGGGGATCCCGAGCCCGGCCAACGACCGCGGCATCAAGCCCAAGCGCGAGGTCGGCGGCGGCCGCGGGGTCTACGACGTCAAGCTCGGCGACGCGCCGATCCTCGAGACGCTACACGCGCTGGTGCGCAACCACGTCGACGACAGCTACGCCCGTCGGCACTACCACGCCCACGCGCTGTTCGACCTCGGCACGATGTTGCGCCGCGATCACGGGTTCGGCGGCAGCCGGCACACCATCGGCGAGGCGATCGATCTCGGGGGCATGAACTTCGAGACCGTCGACGACGTGCTGCACGTGCTCGAGCTCTTGCCCGAGGGCCGCGTCGCGAACGTGTTCCCCGACAACGACGACCACTTGCACCTGGCGGTCCACGGCGACGCGTTCGAGCTCGGCCTGCCGTTTCAGGGCAACTTCTTCCGCGACGACGACAACCTGGTGGTCGCCCAGCGGCGGGCCGAGGCCGCCGCCGCCACCGATGCGACCACGCTCCACGCCGAGGGGCTGTCGTGGGGCAGCACGGTGGTCAACGTCTCGACCGCGCAGAAGACCAGCGGCGGTTGGGCCTGGAGCAAGCCGGCGGGCAAGGCCGGCGGGCGCGCCGCGGTCAGCTTCCTCGTGAGCAAGGCGCTGCGCGAAAAGCTCGCCGCGATGATGAAGGCGTGATCGGTCGCGCGAGCCGCTATCATCGGACGACCGTCGCCCCGGCACGGAAGGACCTCCCCATGCGAAGCCTCGCCGCCCTCACCGCCGCGCTCCTCCTGTCCGGCTGCCTCACGAACACGTACAAGATCTCGACGCGCGAGCTAGAACGGCTGGCGGCGACCCCGCCAGAGACGCGGGCCGACCAGGTGCGCGTGGTCCAGGATCTCCTGGGCGAAGGACCACCGGCGCAGGCCGCGGTGACGGGCGAGACCCAGGTGATCATCGCGCCGCGGCCGGTCGTGGTCGTGGTCGACGACCGCCACGGGCATCCCGGCAGCCACAATAGCGGCGGTCACACCAGCGGCGGCAGCAAGAGCGGCAGCGGCGACGGCAAGGCCGCGGTGGTCCTCGCCGTCGCGGTGGCGGTCGCCGGCGGCGTCATCCTGGCCGCGACCGAGGGCCGGCGCTACGACGGCTGGGTCAAGCTCCACCCCATGCACCCGGTCCACCTGTGGGGCCCATGGGGCTACGGCGTCGTCCCGCTGGCGCAGCTCGACCCGGCGACCGCCGCGGTCGCGACCCGCGCGGCCGTGCGCGACGTCGAGGGGCCGTGGCTCGAGCTCGGACGCGCGCCGCTCGATCGCCAGGGCTTCTCCTACAGCGTCCTCGGCGGCGCCGGCGAGATCGACGGGCCCGACGGTCGCGGCCTCGGGACCCAGTTCCATGTCCAGCTCGGCTACTACCCCCGGCATGAGGTCGGGTTGCAGCTCGTGTGGACGCCGGCGTGGCGCGACGACCGCCAGGGCGACACGATCCTCGACCTGCGGTTTGGACTCGAGCTCGACCTCTTGCCGCTCGACGCCGGCAAGCTCCACGGCGGCGGCTACGGCAACGTCTCGCTCGGCTGGCGCCGGACCAGCACCGGCGTCGAGGAGGCCGGGTTCACCGGCGCCGGCGCCAAGCTGCAGTACGAGCTGACCACGCGCCTCGCGCTGACCGGTCGCTTCGGCATCACCCGCGCCTACGATCAGCTCGCGCGAGACGCCACGATCGGCGTGTCGATCTACTGATCGTCGGCCGCGGGCGCGGTCGCGGCTGGGGCGCGGTCAGTCGTCGAGCATGATCGGGCCACCCCGCTCGATGGCCCGGGCGTAGGCTGGCCGCGCGCGCATCGCGGTCAGGACCCGGGTCAGGTTGGGCGTGCGCGCCGCGGCGCCGCCCCGCGCCAGCGCGGCCTCGAGCGGGTAGCTCATCTGGATGTCGGCGGCCGTCATCTCGTCGCCGGTGAACCAGGCCCGCCCTTCGAGCTCGGCCTCGAGGAAGGCCAGGTGCCGGGTCAGGTTGGGGGCCACGAAGCCGGCGTCGATCGACCCCGCGATCTTGCGCGCGATGGGCCGGGCAAAGAACGGCATCTTGGCCGTCGAGATCTTGTGGGTGATGAGCTTCACCAGGAGCGGCGGCATGAGCGAGCCCTCGGCGTAGTGCAGGAAGTAGCGGTAGCGCAGGTGGGCTGGCGTGCCGGTCGCGGGTACGAGCCGACCGCCGCCGTGGCGCTCGACCAGGTACTCGAGGATCGCGCCCGACTCGGCGACGGTCACGCCGTCGTCGGTGACGACCGGCGACTTGCCGAGCGGATGGATCGCGCGCAGCGCGGGCGGCGCCAGCATGGTCGCCGGGTCGCGGGCGTAGCGCTCTAGCTCGTACGGCAGCCCTAGCTCCTCGAGCAGCCACAGCACCCGGTGCGAGCGCGACCGCTCGAGATGATGGACGGTGATCATGGCGGCCAGCGTAGCCCGCGACCACGATCGAGACACGTCGCGGCGGCTCCACGGTGCCCGCGCGGGCCGGGACAACGATCTCGAACGCTTGGCGGTGAACGTAGGTCCACGGCGGGATCGCGCGGAACAAATCGCGCGGCGTCCGTCGACCCAGGCAAGGAGTTCCCATGACCGTCCGCACTACGTCGCTTCTCGTCGCCGTCGTCCTCAGCACCGCGGCCTTGCCCGGCTGCGTCACCTCGCCCAACTGGGGCGACTCACCGTCGTCGCGCCGCGATGCCATCGACTTCACCGGCATGGCGTCGCGCGCCAACGCACCGCTGCGCGTCCAGGCCTGGAACTACACCACCAGCACCTTCGACACCGTGCGGAGCTTCACCGGCTCGGCGACCCGCCTGGCGACCTCGCCCGATCTGTACGGCTGGTCGACCAACACGGTCGTCCTCCCCGACCGCTACTGGAGCCCGGGCGGCTGCGAGTCCTCCGGCATGGCCAACCTGCGGGTCCTCGAGGTCAACACCGACGGCACCACCAGCGAGCTGGCGACCTTCACCGAGGCCGGCATGGACTGCGTAAACGACCACCTCGGCGAGGGTGACCACCCGGTCGTGGCCGGCAACGCCTGCCGCTACCCCGAGCCGCGCATCGTCCTCACCACGCCGGTGCAGTGTCCGTTCCCGAACCTCGCCGACATCACCGCCCCGCAGCTCTCGATTCGTCTCGCCGACCCGACGCGGGTCTGGCAGGCGACCTCCGGCGGGTCCGAGCTGACCGCGGCCGGGATCACCCGCACCACGACCATGACCGCCACCGCCCGGCTCCGCGACGCCGAGAGCACCGCCGCCGAGGTCCGGTTGATCGCCGATCTCAACCTGCAGTGCCGGAACGCCGCTGGCAGCACGCTGTTGTCGCCCCGCGGCTTCGTCGAGCCTCGCACCCAGGCCGTGGTCGCGGGGACCCGCAGCCAGATCAGCCTCGACGCCACCCGCGGGATCAGCATCAGCGGCCTGATCAGCGCGTGTCCCTCGGGCACCACCTTCGTGCGCCTCGACGGCGCGATCCTCGCCGACGGCCGCAACGGCGCCGGGGCCTTCGCGGCCTCCCCGGTGATCCGCTTCACCGTCCTGTGAGCGAGCTCGGCGAGGGCGGCGGCCGCTTGACCGGCGGCCGCGACCCCGTCACCGTGCGGCCATGACGCTCCGCCCGCTCGATGGTGTCGTCGTCGTCCTGGTCGACACCGAGGGCAGCGAGAACGCGGGCAGCGTCGCGCGCCTGTGCGGCAACTTCGGCGCCCAGCTCCGGTTCGTCGACGTGCGCGCCGACCTGGCCAGCCGCGATTGCCTGAAGATGGCCCATCCGTGCGAGGACTTCGTCAGGGCGGCGCCGCGTTGCGCCGAGCTCGCGGAGGCGGTCGCCGATTGCGCGCTGGTCGTCGCCACCTCGGGCAAGATCGCGACCGCCCTCGAGCAAGGGCCCCTCGACACCGACCGCGCCGCGGGCTTTCTGCCGCCGCCAGGAGAGCGCACCGCGATCGTGTTCGGCAACGAGCGCACCGGGCTGCCGGCCGCCCTCGCTCGCCGCTGTCACCGCGTCGTGCGGCTGCCGACGCCGGGCTGGGTCGACAGCTTGAACCTGGCGTCGTCGGTCGCCGTGACGCTCACGCTCCTGGCCGAGGCGGCGCGGGCCGGCCGGGCGCCGCGGGCGACCGTCGCTGCGCGGTCGCGGCTGCGCGACACGCTCGAGGACGCCCTCACCCGGCGCGGCTTCTACAAAGGGCGCGGGCCGGCCGCGTTCCGACCGCGCCTCGACGAGCTGCTCGGCAAGCTGGACTTCTCGGACCGCGACGTCGCGACCGTGCAGGACGTGATCATCGCCCTGACCGGCGACCGCGCCCACGGTTAGCGCCTTCGGTCTCGGTCTCGGTCTCGGTCTCGGCCTCGGTCTCGGCCTCGGCCTCGGTCTCGGTCTCGGACTCGGTCTCGGACTCGGTCTCGGCCTCGGCCTCGGTCTCGGCCTCGGTCTCGGGTTCGGGTTCGGGTTCGGGTTCGGTCTCGGGTTCGGTCTCGGACTCGGTCTCGGCCTCGGCCTCGGACTCGGTCTCGGTCTCGGTCTCGGCCTCGGTCTCGGCCTCGGTCTCGGTCTCGGACTCGGACTCGGTCTCGGTCTCGGTCTCCGTCTCCGCCCAGCCTCGGCCCGATCGTCCGCGGCACGACCCGTGCACAGCCCATCGTCATGCAGCCTGTCGCGCGCATCTCGATCGCCATCGCGTCCACCCTGCTCGCGTGCGGCCAGGCGCCGCCCGCCGGGCTCGACGGTGCGGTGGTCGTCGACGGTGCGGAGGCCTCCACCGACGCCGGCCTCGGCGCGCTGCTGCTCCGCGAGGACTTCTCCATCGACGATACCTCGGCGTGGCCGGCTGGCTGGCGCGCGCTTGGCGGCGTCGACCGTCGCGGGATCGCCAGCGGACGGGCCTGGCTCACGCCGACGGTGTCGAGCTACAGCCTGGGCCGCATGGGCCACGGGCTAGCCAGCGGGCCCGCGCGCGACGTCGAGGTCACGTTCCGCCTCGCGATGGATGATCCGGGGCGACAGGGCGTGGGCTTCTACGTGCGTCAGAACGGCGGCTACCTGACCGGCACCACGCCGCGCGGCAGCGGGTACGCCGTCTTCGCCGAGGCCTTCGCGGGCGCTCAGCTCGGGCTGTGGCGCGAGCGCGACGGCCTCGAGGAGCCGCTGGTGCGCGTGGCCGTGGCGGGCTACACGCCCGGGCGCGAGTACTGGGTGCGCTTTCGCTGCGCGCAGGAGGGCGGCGCGACCCACCTCGCCGCGCGCGTGTGGCCGGCCGACGCCGCCGAGCCCGCGACCTGGACCGTCGAGGTCACCGACACCACCCCGGCGTTGCAAGGCGCCGCCGGGGCGATCGCGGTCGACGGCTGGAACACCGCCACGCCGGGGCAGGGGCCCGCCCCGGCGCGCATCTACGTCGACGAGATCACCGTCCGCGCGCAGTAGGCGCGGCGCCGTCCCCTGGGACCGGCCGCATTGTCCCCGGGGGCGGTGGCGGTGTCGCAGGTGCGGTCGCGATCGCAGCGCGAGTCAGCGTCTGCGAGACCGAGGCCCAGATCGCGGCGACGACCGGCGCGTCTGGCCGACGATGCGAAGGTCTCCCGTGCTGGTCTTGTCATTCCTCGTGGGGGCGCAGCCGGTGGCGGCCGGGGTGCTCCGCGGCCAGGTGGTCGATGCTCACGGCAACCCGGTCAGTGACGCCGCGGTCCACGTCATGAGCGCCGGCGGCGAGGCGTGGACCACGCGCACCGCGCCCAGCGGGCGCTTCTTCGTCTCGCTGCCGCCGGGCTCGTATCGGGTCGTCGTCTCGTCGACCGACGGGACGACCGACCACGACGAGGTCGTCGTCCACCACGACAGCCTCGAGGGAGCACCCGATGAGGTGGTCGTCGAGCTGGCGACCACGGCGACGCCGTCGCCGGCGACTGGGTTCGACTCGGTGGACTTCAGCGGGCGGGCGACTCTCGACAACTTCGCGCCGGAGGACTGGGAGCCGATCGCGCCGCGCCTGGTCGCGCCGCCGGGGTCGCAGCCGTCCTCGCGGCTCCTGGCGCGCCGCGATCACCTCGGCCTGGCGGCGCTCGACGCGCGCGTCGACGCGCGGCGCCTGCGCACGACGATCGGCGGCGGCGCGCGCTTGCCCGAGAGCCCCGGCATCCCGGTCGAGTTCCTCGCCGAGCCGAGCTTCGTGCGGGCGGCGCCGACGATCAGCGCGCCGAGCGGTCTCGGGGGCACGGCGCCGCTCGCGATCCGCTTCGCCGATCAGCGTCGCCACGGCGACGCGCGGGCCAGCCTGGGCCCCCACGGGCGCGTCGCCGCGGTGGCGGCCGAGGCCCTCGAGCCGGGCGAGCTCGCGATGACCTTCGGCGGCGTGGTCGAGCGCCGGCCCGCGGCCGACGGCGCCGGCGGTCCGAGCTTCGTCGGCCAGGCCTTGTGGGCGACCGAGCTCAACGTCGAGCAGACCCGCGGGCACCTGATCGGGCTCCTCGGTGGCAGCGCCGACGGCGGCGAGGACTACTGGGGCGACGCGGCGATCACCCGGCACAGCGACGACGGGCGGCGCGAGCTGACGGTGGGGCTGACCGCCTCGCAGTATGAAGCCGGCGAGGCCGCGGCGTCGCCGGCGCGCGGCGAGCGTCCGCTGATGGGCGGCGGCGCCGCCGTGGTAGCGCGGTTCGCTGGGCGGATCGGCGCGCAGGCCCGACGCGGTCGCCACCTCCTCGTGCTGGGCGGCGAGGTCGGCGGCGGACACGTCGACGACGCGCCCGCCACCGAGGTCAGCGCGTACGTCGGCGATGCGTGGGCCCACGACCGCGACCTGACCGTGGAGGTCGGCCTGCGCTGGGAGCAGCACAGCGTCGGCGCCACGCAGGGGACGACGTGGCAACCGCGGGCCGCGGTGGTGTGGCGGCCGGACGCCGATGCCGGACTCGCGATCACCGCGACCGCCGAGCGCGTCGCCCGGTTCCTGCCGCACCGAGGGGACCTCGGGCCGGGGTCGGCCACCGTCGACCAGTGGACGGCGCAGGTGAGCGGCGGCCTGTGGCGCCATCGACTCGGCTGGCAGCTCGGCGTCCGGGCGCGTTCACCCGACGTGACCCGGGCGGTGGCGCCCGAGCTCGGCGTCGACGGGAGCCTCGAGCTCCAGGTCGGCACCGCGCTGGCCGCCCAGGCGACGATGTCGACCCTCGAGCGCGCCGCGACCGCTCAGCTCGCGACCACGGTGTGCATCGGCACCTTCGCCGCGATCGCGCGTCGCACGCCGTCGGCCGTCGGCTGGGGCGTCGCGTTCGAGCGCTCCCTGCCCGGCGATCGAACGCTGCCGCTCGAGCTCGGCGCCGAGCTGTTCGACCTCGACGATCCGCGCCAGCGCAGCGCACAGCTCACGCTGCGACGGTCGTGGTGATCGCGCCCTGGTGGCTACTCGCAGACCAGGCGCGCGATCGAAGGCCGGTCGACCACCTGGTTCGCCCGGGATGGATCGGCCGCGCGAACGGCTGAGTGGTTCTTTCGCGGGCGCTTCGCGCCGGCGTCGAGGGCGCCGCCGGGCGGCTACTGCCCGGACTTCGAGCGGCGCCGCTTGAGGAGCCGGGCGGCGGCCTGCCGGCGCAGCTTCGCGAGCACCTTCTGCTCGGGCGTGGGGTCCTGGGGGGCGGCGGGTTTGCGTTTGCTCATGGGGCGGGACGGTACCGATCTCGAGGCCGTCCTCCCCGGCTCGCGGCGGTCATGCTTCGGTGCCCGAGCGTTTGCGCCCCGCGCTCCCACGCCCTGAGCCTCTCGTTGCAACGGCGGAGCTCGCCGGGCTCGCCGCGTGATCGGGCCGGGGTCGCGCGCGTCGTCAGCGGTGCTGGATCGGCAACGGCCGATCAGGGCGTCGCCGAACACGAGGGCGACCATCGTACGACCGCAGGTGCGTCGGTCGGCAGCGTGTAGGTGCAACCCCGCAGGAGCGTGCGGCGATCGTCATCGAGGACCCCGCCGAGATAGACCACCACGGCCACGAGCCCAACGACCAAGACCAGACCAACGACGCCTAGCGCCGCAAGCGCGCCCGCGATCGCGGACGGACGGCTCGCGACGCCAGCGTGGGACTCCATCGGGAGCAGCCTACCCCGAAATTGCTTGGACCTGGGGCGCGATCGCTCGATGCACCGGTCCTCGACGCGAGTGGGAACCTCGGGGGAACCGCGCCCAGGAGCGCGCGATCGACTGTCTGGGCGCTCCATGCGCGGGCGTCGGCCGTACTAGAGTGCGCGCCGTCATGACAGCCCCCGCGTGCCCGGTTTGTTCGATGGAGGAGGTGCTGGTCCACGCCGCGCACCTCGAGTGCTCGACGTGTGGTCACGAGTGGCCGCGCGCCGACGTCGAGGCTGACGCCGGTCCGGTCGAGGTGGCCCGCGTGGTCAAGGACGCGGTCGGCAACGTGCTGGTCGACGGGGACAGCGTCACCCTGATCAAGGACCTCAAGCTGCGTGGCTCATCCGAGGTGCTCAAGCAGGGCACCAAGGTGCGGAACATCCGGCTCGTCGATGGCGACCACGAGATCGACTGTCGCATCGACGGCTCGGCGATGGCGCTCAAGGCCTGCTTCGTGCGCAAGGCGTGAGCGGCTGGCGCCGCCGGTCAGCCGGCGCCGTCCGCCTGGCCCGCGGCGTCGGGGCCGAGGTTGGGCTCCCAGGTGAAGATGCCCTTGGTGCGCAGGCGCGCGCCCAGGCGCTGGTAGAACCGGATCGCGGCGTGGTTGTCGGGCTGGACCTCCCAGCGGAGCGCGGTCACGCCGCGCGCGCGGGCCTCGGCGGCCAGGGCGTGCATGAGCGCCAGCCCGACTCCCTGCCCGCGCACGGCGTCGACGACGTACAGGTCGTCGAGGTTCAGCGACGCCGCGCCGAGCCAGATCACGTAAGGCACGGTGTACGTGGCGTAGCCGACCGCGGTGTCGCCGGCGAACGCCATCAGGGCGCCGAAGCGCGGGTTGTCGCCGAAGCCGTCGCGCGTGAGCGCTTCGAGGCTGACGCGCAGCCAGTCGCGCTGGCCTTCGTGTTCGGCGAGGGCGACCAAGAGCGCGTGGAGCGCCGGGGCGTCGGCGCGGGTGGCAGCCCGAATCGAGATCGGCGCAGTCATGCCGTGATCTAACCCCAACAGGACCTTCGCCGGTTCCTCCTCGGCCTCGGTCTCCTCCTCGGTCTCGGTCTCCGCCTCGGCCTCGGTCTCGGCCTCGGTCTCGGTCTCGGCCTCCGCCTCCGCCTCCGCCTCCGCCTCCGCCTCCGCTTCGGCCTCGGCCTCGGTCTCGGTCTCGGCCTCGGTCTCGGCCTCGGTCTCGGTCTCGGCCTCCGCCTCCGCCTCCGCCTCCGCCTCCGCCTCGGCCTCCTCCTCGGTCTCGGTCTCGCCCTCCGCCTCGGTCCGCCTCGCCCCTCCCCCCGCTACTTCTTCTTCTTGAACAGCGAGCCCCAGAAGCCGCGCTTCTCCTCGACCACCGGCGGCGGGGCGACCGGCGGTGGCGGGGGCGTCGTCGCGGTCGTCGCCGCCGGCGGGTTCGGCGCCCCGACGGGCGGCGCGATCGGCGGCACGCTCGGCGCGCGACCGGGGGAGGACACCGACGACGGCACGACGGCCGGCCGCGGGCTGGTGAGGCGCTGGCTGCTGGGCGACTCGGTGGCCGAGATCTGGCGGGTCGGCTGCGTGGTCGAGGCGCCGCCCGGCATCATCCCCGGGCGCGACGGATCGGTGCCGACCCGGGGCTCGACCGGCGCGGTGTCCTCGAGCTCCTTGGCGTACTCCTTGCGGAAGAGCTGGCGCATGAACTGCCGCAGCTCCTTCGGATCGAAGCGGTAGCCGGCGATCAGGTTGTCGAGCTCGGCGGCCAGGGCGGCGGCGCTCTGGAAGCGATCGGCGACGTCGCGGGCCAGCGCGCGGAGCACGATGGCGTCGAGCTCGGGCGTGACGCGGCGGTTGAAGTTAGACGGCGCGGGCACCTCGGCCTTGCGCACCTTCTCCATCAGCGCGAACTCGGTGTCGCCGCGGAACAGCTTCTCGGTGGTGAGCATCTCGTGGAGGATGATCCCGGCCGAGAACACGTCGGTGCGCGCGTCGAGCGGCATGCCGCGGATCTGCTCGGGCGACATGTAGCTGAACTTGCCCTTCAGCACGCCGATCTCGCTGGTGAACTTCATCAGCGCCTGGGCGATGCCGAAGTCGAGCAGCTTGACGTCGCCGTCGTACGACAGCCGGACGTTGGACGGCGACACGTCGCGGTTGACGATGTTGAGCGGGCGGCCGTCGCCGTCGACCAACGTGTGGGCGAAGTGCAGACCCTCGGCGATCCGGGCCGCGATGTAGACCGCGTGGGGCACCGGGATGCGCTGGTTGGTCTCCTGGCAGCGCCGCAGCACCTGGGTCAGGTCGCGGCCGCCGATGTACTCCATCGCGATGTAGTGCCGGCCCTCGATCTTTCCGATCTCGACCGTCTCGACGATGCAGCGGTTGCGCAGGAGCAGCGCGAGCTGGCCCTCGCGGTGGAACATGTCGACGAACCGGGCCTCGCGGGCGAGCTGCGGTCGCATGACCTTGATCGCCAGGAGCTTGCCGCTGGCCTCGTCCTTGGGCCGGGCCCGGTAGACCTCGGCCATGCCGCCGCGCGCGATCAACCCCGACAGGGCGTACTTGCCGAACGGCACCGGATCGGTCGGGGTGCCGCCGAGCAGCTTCCCGTCGGTCGAAGGCCGTTCGGACACGCCCTCACGCTACCACATCACCATTTTACGACGAAGCGCTCGCCCGGTTTGATCCGCACCGAGCGCTCCTCGACCCGCGCGCCGCTGTCGTCCTTGACGATCAGCCGCACCGCCCGACCGTCGCCGGGCACCAGCGCGCCGACCTCGGGCGAGCTGACGCCGAGGTCGAGCAGCTCACCGGGCGCGCGCGGGTTCTCGATCGCGATCCGCCCGAAGGGGTTGGCGAGCTGGTTGACGATGATCGCCCAGTCGAAGCGCAGGGTCGCGCGCTGGCCGGCGGTGACCGTGGCGTACTCGAAGATCGCCATCTCGTAGCGGCGCGACAGGCACAGCGCCTTGTAGTTGCCGGGGGCGACCGCGAGCGGCTTGCCGGTCGGCGCGCCGGGCACGCGCTGGGCGTTGAGCCACAGCTCCTCGCACGGCAGGCTCGAGGACAGCGTGAGCTCGCCGAGCCCGGCGGGGTCGCCCTTGAGCTCGGCCCGCACCGCGTCGGCGTTCTTGCCGAAGGGCCGCAAGAGGAGGTAGTCGCGGTAGAACGCGCGCTTCTTGTCGCTGGCGCCGAGCTTGTCGTAGGTCGCGCCCAGCTCGCGGAGGAAGCCAGGCAGGTCGGGCGCCAGGGCGTAGCCCATGTGGTAGCTGATGAGCGCGTCGCCCCACTGCTGCTTGGCGAAGGCGGCGCGACCCTGCTTGAAGGCGCGCTTGGCCTCGGCGGCGAGGGTCGGCAGCTCGAGGCGCTTGGCGAACGGATCGGGGCGCGCGGTCAGGCGCTTGGCCTCGGCCCGGGCCTCGCCGGCGGCGGCCGCGTCGGTGGTCGCCGCCGCGAACGCGGTCAAGACCGCGGCGGCCTCCTCGGCCTGGCCGGCCAGGGTCCACAAGGTCGCCAGGCGCCGCGCCTCGGGGCTGCCCGGGCCGCGCGCGATCACCAGCGCGCGGTACATGGCGATCGCGCGGCCGAAGGCGCGCTTCTTGGCCGCGGCCTCGGCCGGCTTGAGCAGGAAGTCCGACAGCGCGGCCCGTGGACGGACGGTGGTCACGCTCGCGACCAGGGCGTCGTCGGCGCGGCTGACGGCGGGCGCCCCACACAGCGCCACGGCCACCGACATGGCCGCTAGATGCCTACGTGCGCGCATCGACCTCACGGTATCACGACCGTTTCGTTGAGGAGGGTATTCAACTCTGGTACCTTTCCGAGGCGTGGTCGTGGTCGTACCGCGCGCTGATGCGGGCCATCGTCCTCGAACGGAACAAGCTGGTGGGCCGCCGGGTGATGCGGCACTTCTTGGCCTCGGGCATCGAGGCCACGGTGGTCGAAGATCCAGCCGCGCTGGTCGGCGCCGGCGCCGCGCTGGTGTGCGCCGACGCCTTCGATGGCGACGCGGTGGTGGCCGCGGTGCGGGCCACGCCGGGGGCGCGCGGCGTCCTGTGGACCGCCGAGCCGCTCAAGCGCGCGCTGCGCTACCTGGCCGAGTGTCCCCAGGTGATGCACGTCCTCGGCCGCAAGGACTTCGAGAGCGCGCCGCGGGCGTGGGAGCTGATGATGGTCCTGCGCCGCGCCCGCGAGGGCGGCGGCCCGGCGCCGCTGTCGGCCTACCTCGACTGGGGCCACACCGGCTTCGACGAGCGCATCGCGACCAGCGCCGAGCGCGATCGCGGCGTCGCCCGGGTCCAGGACTTCGTCGCCGCGCTCCAGGTGCCCAAGCGGCTGGCCGAGATGGCCGGCGAGCTGTGCCACGAGCTGCTCATGAACGCGCTCTACGACGCGCCGGTCGACGACCGCGGCGTCGCGCGCTACGCCGGCGATCGCAAGGCCGACGTCGCCCTGCCGCCCGACGACGCCGCCCGGCTGCGCTGCGCCACCGACGGCACCCGCCTGGTCTTGCAGGTGCGCGATCGCTTCGGCGGGCTGGCTCGCCGCCACGTGGTCGACGGCCTGGCTCGCGGCCTGGCCGGCGGCGAGATGGACCACAGCCACGGCGGCGCCGGCCTGGGCATGACCCTGTGCCACCATAACGCCCTGGCGATCTTCTTCGACGTCGCCCGCGGTCGCCACACCGAGGTCACCGCGATGCTCGAGCTCGATCTCAACCTGCGCGAGGTCCGGACCCTGGCGCGGTCGCTGCATCTCTTCGGAGATCTCGCGTTCGGCGATCTCACGAGCTGACCCCCGAGGCCCCATGGAACCCGCCACCGCTCACGCCAACCCCGGCGCCCCGCCGCCGCCCAAGCTGGCGATCGATCGCTTCGCCGACGGCGACCTGGTGTGCCTCAAGCTGGCCGGCACGATCGACGAGGCCTTCGAGGGCAAGCGCCTGGCCGAGTCGGTGCGGTCGTCGACCCTCATCCTCGACCTGGGCGACATCCGCAAGGTGTCGTCGTTCGGGATCCGCGAGTGGGTCGACTTCATGAACGGCGTCGGCAAGACCGCGACCCGGATCATCCTCGTCGAGTGCGCGCCCAAGATCGTCGACCAGCTCAACATGGTCGCCAACTTCGCCGGCACCGGTCGGGTCTACTCGTTCTACGCGCCGTACCACTGCGACTACTGCGACAAGGACGAGCGGGTGCTCTGGCAGGCCGACCGCGACGTCGAGGTGATCAAGTCGATGAAGCCGCCGCAGCGGGCCTGCGGCACCTGCGGTGAGCTGCAGTACTTCAACGAGGATCCGGTCACGTACTTCTCGTATCTGGCCGGGCAGGACAAGCTCGAGCTCGATCCCGACATCGCCGGGTTCCTGGCCGCCAAGCTGTCCTACGCGGTCGCCGACGGCGCGCGCAAGCTGCGGGTCGACAAGACCATCGAGGGCCGGGTCACGTTCCTCAAGCTGGCCGGCGATCTCGACAAGACCTTCCCGCGCGACAAGCTGGCCGAGGGGCTCGAGGGCACGATCGTCGTCGACGTCGCCGGGGTCGGCAAGATCGAGCCGGCCGGCGCCGCTGAGTGGCGCGGGCTCTTGCAGCAAGTGACGCCGCTGGTCGACGCGATCTACCTGACCGCTGTGCCGCCGGCCTTCCTCGACAAGCTCGGGCGCCCCGAGGACCTCGGGCCCAAGGCCGCGGTGGCGTCGTTCTCGCTGCCGTACACCTGCGCCAAGTGCGCGACCACCGCCGGCCAGATGATCGACGTCGACGCCCACTACGAGGTGTTGAAGTTCGCGACCCCGCCGGATCTGCGGTGCGCCGCCTGCAAGGGGCCCCTGACCTGCGCCGCCCCCGAGGGCCTCCTGGCCAACCTGGCCAAGCTGCCCAAGCCCGGCGTCTCGGCCGAGCTGGCCAAGCTCATCCGCGAGGTCCGCGAGCGCAAGCCGGCGCCCAAGAAGGTCGCGACCACGGTGGCCGAGGTGGCCCAGGGCGGGCGCGGCGGCGGGCTGGGGGTGGCCTTCGCCGCGGCGCTGGCCGCGGTGGCGTTGGCGGGAGGCGCGTTTGCCGCGTACAAGATGTTTGGCGGGAAAGCCGCCGCCTCCGGCAAAGGCGAGAAAACCGCATCTTCTGCGGAGACCCGCCCGGCCTGGATCACCAGCGACGCGCCGCTGGCCGCCGGCTGCGCCGCCGACGGCGCCGGCCTGCGCTGCGTCGGGGTGTCGGGGCTGGGGCCGAGCTCCGACGACGCCGTCGCCGAGGCCGGCGAGGCCGCCCTCGACGGCCTGGCCGTCGCGGTGGCCGACAAGATCGCCGACCCGGCGTGGCAGACCCAGGTCGCCGGGCAGTACCGCGAGGCCCGGGCCGCCAAGCTGGCCGCCGCCGAGCGCGATCCCAAGAGCGCCCAGGCCCGACGCGCGGTGGCCGCGGCCCGGTCGGGCGTCGCCCGGGCCCTGCGCGGCGCCGGCTTCACCGCGCCCCCCGAGGGCTACTGGGAGGAGTTCACCGGCGGCGGCGGCAAGCAGTACCTCGGCTTCGCCGCGATCACCGTCGACGGCGCCGCCCTGGCCAAGCTGGTCGCCGCCTACCGCGTGGCCACCACCGTCGAGGGCGTCACGGTGGTGCCGAGCTTCCCGCTCCTGGCCTGGCGCTATCCCGAGGTGACCCGCGGCGCGGTCATCACCGCGGTCGACAGCAAGGCCGGCGGGCTGGCCGCCGCCGGGTTGACCCCGGGCTACGTGGTCCTGTCGATCGCCGGGGCCAAGGTCGCCGACGGCGCCGGCTTCGCCCAGCTCGTCGCCGACGAGCTGACCCGCCTGAAGACCGTCGGCGGCGCGCTCCGCCTCGAGGTCCAGGCCGGCGACGGCGACTCCAAGTCCTTCAGCGTGCCGATCGCCGCGGCCAAGGCGCCGGTCGACGATCGGCCGAACAACGGCTCGGGCGGTGGCACTGGGCGGCCGTCGACCGGCACCGGCAACGTCAACGTCTGGGATCGGCTCGGCGGCGGCACGCCGGGCGGCCGGGACGACCCGACGCAATGAGGCGCACGGCCGGGCTCGCGCTCGCGTTCGGGCTAGCCGTGGCCTCGGCCGCCACCGTCCTGGCCCAGCCGCGCGGTCCAAGCCCGGAGTTCCTGGCCGCGTTCCAGGCCGGCACCGACGCGTATCGCCTGGGCGACTACGCGACCGCGCGGGGCCATCTCGAGCGCGCGCGGGCCCTGGCGCCCGAGCTGCCGGGGCCCCATCGCTTCCTGGCCGCCGTCGACGCGGCTCAGGGCCAGTGGCAGGCCTGCGTCGACCACGCCCGCGCCGCGATCGCCGCCAACCCGGCCTCATCGGAGATCGTCGCCACTCGCAAGCTCCACGACGACTGTCGCGCCAGCCTCGGGCGCGCGCCGTTCACCGGCGAGTACGCCGACGGCGGCGCGATCGCGGTCAGCGCCAACATCGCCGGCGCGACGGTGACGATCGCCGGGCTCAAGGCCGGCGCGACGCCGCTCCTGCCGCGGCCGATCGGCCTGGGGCGGGTCGAGGTCACCGCCGACAAGCCGGGTTGGCGCTCGACGCGCGCCGAGGCCACGATCCTGCCCGGCGTCGTCACCGACGTGATCCTCACGCTCGACGAGGCCCCGACCGCGGTCGAGGTCGCCGCCGACCCTGGCGTGCCGACCGTCGGCTGGCTGCGCCTCGACGTCGCGCCCGACGCCGCCGTCACCGTCGACGGTGCCGCCGCGCTCCTCGACGAGCGCGGCCGCTACACCCTGGCGCCCGGTCCCCACGTCGTCGAGGTCCGGTCCCCCGGGCTGGTCCCGTACCGGGCCACCGTGCGGGTCGAGCGCGGCCAGGAGCGCACGGTGCGCCCGCCGCGGATCGCGCTCGGCGCCGCCGCGGCCCGCGAGCGCCGCGCCACGATCGCCTTCGCCGCCGCCGGGGGCCTGGCGGTGACCGGCGCGGTGCTGGCCTGGTTCTCCCTCGACGCCGCCGATCAAGCCCGCGACTGGGCCGCGGTCGAGCGGGCCCGGCCCACCAGCGTGCCCTTGGCCGAGACCACGGCCTACGCGCCGCTGCGCACCCGCGCCGAGATCGAGGCCCGCGGCGACACCTCGCGCGGCCTGGCCTGGGCCAGCGCCGGCGCGTATCTGGCGGCGGCCGCGGTCGGCGGCCTGGCGATCTACTGGCGCACCCGCGGCGACGAGCGCTCGGCCATCGAGATCGCGCCCACCCTCGGCGACGGCTGGGGCGTCTCGGTCGCGGGGGCGCTGCCGTGAGGCGCGCGCGCGTCGTCGTCGCGGGGCTCGCCGTCGCGGTGGCCGCGGTCGCGATCGCCGGGTGCGCCTGGCTCGACGACGGCCCGCCGACCCGGAGCTGCCGCTCGAACCGCGACTGCTTCACCGCCCAGGGCGAGGTCTGCGACCCGGTCAGCCAGACCTGCGTCACCGTCGACGCCGCCGCCGCGGCGGAGCCGACGCCGTGACGCTCCGCGCGGCGCTGGCCGCCACCGCCGGCCTGGCCGCCACCGCCGGCCTGGCCCACGCCGGTGGCCTCGAGCGACCCAACGCGATCGCCGCCCGCGCGATCGGGCAGGGCGGGGCCTTCGTCGCGATCGCTGACGACGCCACCGCGTGGCACTGGAACCCCGGGGCCGCCGCGCTGGCCGCCGCCAACGTCGTGGTCGGCGGCGAGCTGGTGATCGCGCCGCGCAGCTACACGCCGATCGACGCCGCCGGGGTCCGCGGTCCGACCCAGGCGCCCGACACGCCGGTCGCGCCGGTGCCGACCCTGGCCATCGCCGCCCGGGTCAGCGACCGCGTCACCCTCGGCGCGGGGCTGTGGAATCCCTACGGCGGCCAGCTCCGCTACCAGCCGACCGGCGCGCCGGCGATCGACGCCACCACCGAGCTGGTCCTCGAGGGCGTGGCCGGGGTCGCCTACCGCGTCTCGTCGCGCTTGGCGATCGGCGCCACCGCGCGGGTCGGCGTCGGGCTGTTCGCCGTCGAGACGACGATGCGGCCGGTGACCAGCGACGTGTCGGGCTCGGGGGTTGGCCTCGGGGTCGGCCTGGGCGTGGCCTGGCGCCCGCACCCGCGGCTCGCCGTCGGCGCGACCTGGCGCAGCGCGATGACGATCGAGACCACCGGCGAGGGCGAGCTCGACCTGGCCGGCGGCCTGACCCTCGACATGGCCCACGTCCAGCGCTGGCCGCAAGCGGTCGAGGTCGGCGTCGCGGTCGCGGCCACCCGCGCGCTGCGGGTGGCGGCGCAGCTCGACTGGACCGGGTGGTCGCGCTTCGAGGAGCTCGAGGTCCGCTTCCCCGCCGAGCCGGCCGCCGACCAGCTCTACCTCCTCGACTGGCAGGACAGCCTGACCGCGCGCGTCGGCGTCGAGTGGACGGCCACCCCGGCGCTCGCGCTGCGCGCCGGCGGCTACGTCGATGGCAACGCCGTGCCCGACCGCACCCTCGAGCGCCAGTACCTCGACTCGACCAAGCTCGGCGGCGCCGTCGGCGTCGGCCTGCGGGTCGGCCGATGGCGCGCCGACGTGGCCTTCGATCTGGTCGCCGGGCCGCCGCGCGTCGTGCGCGACAACCGGACGCAGGTAGGCCCGTGGGGCACCCGCGCCAACCTGGCGCCCGGCGAGCACGACGGCAGCGTCTATACCTTCGCGCTCACCTTCGGCCGTCGCTTGTAGCGCACCGAACGGTTTGAGCTGCCTGCTGCTCTAGCGCACTGCGGCGAAGGCGCGCGGCCGCCATCGCGGCCACCTGCGCGTTGACTCGCGAAACGTGGTCCGGCTATCCTTTTTTTCATCGAGCACCGCTCGGTGCCAGGGGAACATGCGAATGCCTCGTCGCGTGCGCGCTGATGTTGTCGTGGCCCTGGCGCTGCTCGCGCCCGCGGCCGCGTGCGTGGAGCCCTTTCGCGGCTCCAACGTCCAGATGGACTTCGCGATGGGCGTGCAGACCAACGCCCGCCCCGGCGTGACGCCGCAGCCCGACCAGCCCCCGGGCGACACGCACTACGAGCTGTACGCCGCCGACCTGGTCTACCAGACCAACCCCGACGGCTCGGTGGTCATCGACGCCAGCGGTCGGCCGAAGATCGATCGCACCTATCTGTTCAAGGTGAAGGAGTTCAAGATCCGGCCGGCGATCGACACCAGCTCGCCGTGCTTCATCGATCTGGCCAACACCCGCTTCCCCGGCATCCACGTCACGCAGTACGCGGCCGCCGTCCGCGCCGCCACCGGCATCACCGATCCCTTCGCGCCCGGGCAGGATCGCGACGACGTGATCGACGTGCTGACCGCCGATCGCCGCCACGACAACCTCGACGCGATCGAGGCCACGCTGAAGGCGGTCACCAGCCACGCCAACTTCCGCTATCCCGCGACCTCGGGCGCGTGCGCCGGCGCCACCGGCGACGACCCGCAGCTCATCCCGCCGCCGACCTGCATCGACGAGGCGTCCAACACCCGCCGGCTGACGCTGTGCCAGGCGCTGTGGGACCAGCACCCCGGCTTCTACGAGGGCTCGGACAAGGTCTTCACCCTGCCGCTCAGCGGTCAGTTCTTCGGGATGGTCGAGGGCATGAACCCAGTCAACAACGGGTTCGTCGGCGGCTCGAGCTTCTTCGTCGATGACAACCTGATCACCGCCGAGGCCTTCCTGCTCAACTGGCAGTACGACGACCTCGACAACGACGGCGCGCCCGACTTCCCGCCGTCCTTGCCGGTCGCCGAGCGCAGCCCGACCGGCTTCCCCTACCTGGCCGGCGAGCCCGAGCGCCTGGTCCGCGGCGTCCTGTCGGTGCCGATGGCCCACGCCACCAACCCGCGGCTGTCGGCCAACGTGGCCATCTTCTACGACCTCGACGACGACGACGTGCATTTCTAGTCGCCGTCTGCCTGCGCCGATCCAACGGAGCCCCTCATGTACCAACTGTCGAAGTGGATGCCGATCGTGACCAGCACCCTGGTGGTGGCGGCGGTCGGCGCGACCGGCCTGGGCTGCGACGCCGTCAACTGCGGCGACGGCACGATCGAGCGCGACGGCACCTGCGTGCCGGCAAACGATCAGGTCGACGACGCGCAGTGTGGGCCCGGCACGGTGCTGGGCGCGGGTGGGCGGTGCGAGCCCGAGGAGGTCGTGGTGTGCGATCCCGACACCACCGACGAGGTCGTCGACCCCGAGACCGGCGTGGTGACCTGCGTCGGCCGCGGCGAGGGCGGCGGCTGCGCCGACCCGATCACCTGCCCGGCGCCGTCGGCCAACCGCATCACGATCTGCGGCCAGCTCTACGACAGCCAGACCGATCTGCCGATCGCGGCCCCGGGCGCGACCGGCGCCGCCTGCCCGGGCACGCCGACCGCCGACGGCCCGTGCTCGCTGCGCATCCAGTTCTTCGACGCGCTGGAGTTCGCGATGAACCCGGCGACCGCGACGCCGCGCCTGCCGGCCGGCGGCCTCACCGTCGACGACTGCGGCCGCTACCGCGCGGTCGATCTGCCCCAGGCCG
Organism: Kofleriaceae bacterium; assembly: GCA_018057825.1. Classification (GTDB taxonomy): domain Bacteria; phylum Myxococcota_A; class Polyangia; order Haliangiales; family Haliangiaceae; genus UBA2376. The sequence continues at coordinate 69,220 of JAGPCY010000002.1, forward strand.
GCTTCGGCTTCATGGGCGTCGCGGTCGACGACGCGGTCGGCGCCACCGATCGCTATCGCCAGACCGGCGTGGCCCTGGCCAACGAGGCGGCGCTGCCGGCCCGCGGCTTCCGCGCCTACGCCACCCGCATCACCACCGACATGGCCTGGTCGACCACCGCCGGCCTGACCGGCGCCACCTTCGCGACCCGCGGGGTCCTGGCCGCGATCTTCACCTACCGCGGCGCGCCGGTGTCGGGGGTGACCTTGACCCGCGGCGGCGGCACTGCGACCGCCGACGACTACTACTTCTCGGACACCGACGCCCAGCGCACGACGGTCGACGCCGCCCGCAACGTCACCGGCAACAACGGCACCGCGCTGGTGGTCGACACCGTCAACGCCGGCGTCACCGATCACGCGGGCATGGGCGCCGAGCCGGCCGGCTGCCAGTGGCCGAGCTCCCTGGCCGCCGCGATCCCCAACGTCGTGTTCATGCAGGTCAAGGCCGCCGAGATGAGCGTCGGGGTGGCCTGCCCGTGAGGACGGTCGCCCGCGCCGGGCTCGCCCTGGCCGCGACCGCGGCCGCCGCCGTCGCCGATCCATCGCCCGCGGCCGGCGTCGACGCGGCGCTGTTCCGGCCGTCCTACGACGCCAGCGGCGTCCTGTCCCTCGAGGGCGGCCGCCTGCCGGTGCGCCACGATCTGTCGTGGAAGCTGTGGCTCGGCTACGCCCAGGGCCCCCTCGACGTCGCCGTGCCGGGTATCGGCGGCGACGATCCCGACGCGGTCCTCGACTACCGGCTCACCCTCGACATGGCCTTCGGCCTGGTGGTGTCGAAGCGGGTCGCGATCGGCCTGGCCGCGGCGGTGTATCGGACCGCGACCGGCCCGGGCTACGGCGAGCGCGGCGCGTTCCGCGGCGACACCGTCGATCCGTCGACCGGGCTCATCTCGCTGCGCGAGACCTCGAACATCGATCCCTCGGGCGGCTACGAGCCCCAGGGCCTGTCGGGGCCCCTCGACGTCCGGGTCGGCGGCAAGTACCAGCTCTTCACCGGCGAGCGCCTGGCGCTGGCCGCGGTCGCCACCGTCAGCCTGCCCTTCGGCGAGGACGAGATGTTCCTCGGCGATCGCGGCCTCATGTTCGAGCCGCGCCTGGCGCTCGACTACCGCCTCGATCGCCTGCGCGCGACCAAGCTGGTCGCCAACCTGGGCGCTCGGCTGCGCCAGCGCACCGTGCTCCAGGCCTACGACCCGATGACCCTGCCGGTGACCCAGACGCCCGAGCAGGCCGCGACGGTCGTCCTCGACGTCGGCTCCGAGCTGGTCGCCGGCGTCGGCGCCAACCTCGAGCTGTCGCCGGCCTTCGTGGTGTCGGCCGAGGCGGTCGGCTTCGTGCCGCTGCCGGCCGGGGTCAGCCTGGGGAGCTGCGAGCTGGTCGACGGCACGCGGTGCACCAGCCTCCAGGGCTCGGACTACTTCGCCGACGGCGGCCGCGGCGATCTCGCGGCCTACGCCGCGGCCGGCGCGTCGTACCGGGTCAACGCCCACGTCACCGCCACCGCCGCCGCGACCTTCGGCGTCGTCGGGGCCCGCGGCGACGACTTCTCGGTCCTGGCCGGCGCGACCTGGTCGCCGCAGCCGGCCAGCGAGGTCCGGGTCGGCCGCGGCGATCGCGATGGCGATGGCATCCCCGACGTCAGCGACGTGTGCGCCGAGGACGGCGAAGACAAGGACGGCTACCAGGACGAGGACGGCTGTCCCGATCTCGACAACGACGGCGACGGCGTCGTCGACGCCAACGACGGCTGCGTCGATCAGCCCGAAGACCGCGACGGCTATCAGGACGACGACGGCTGTCCGGAGCGCGACAACGACGGCGACGGGCTGCCCGACGTCGCCGACCGCTGCCCCGACGACGCCGAGGACGTCGATGGCTTCGACGACGGCGACGGTTGCTCCGACGAGGACAACGACGGCGACGGCTTCGCCGACAAGGCCGACCGCTGCCCCGACGAGCCCGAGACCGTCAACGGCGTCGACGACGATGACGGCTGCCCCGACGTCCGGACCCAGACCGGTCCGGTCGAGGCCGCCGATCGCATCGACCTGCGCGGCAACAAGATCGAGTTCACCGGCGCGGCTCTGACCCCGGCCTCGAAGGTCATCCTCGGCCAGGTCGCGGCGATCATCCGCGACAAGCGGCTGACCGTCCGCGTCGAGGTCCACGTCACCCTCGGCACCAAGTCGAAGAACGCCCGCGCCATCGCCGCCCAGAAGCGCAAGGACAAGGAGCAGTCGGCGCGCCGGGCCCAGGCCGTGCTCGACTACCTGCTCAGCCAGGGCGTGCCGGTGGCGCAGGTCCAGGCGGTCGGCCTGGGCTCCGAGCGGCCGCTGGGCGCCAGCGCGCCCACCGATCCGGTCAACGATCGCGTCGACTTCATCAAGTCGCAGCAGAGGACGCCATGACCCGCAGCTCGCCACGGTCCCCGTCCGGTTGGAGCGGTCGCCGCGCCCTGGCCCGCGCGCTGGTGGCCGCGCTGGTGGCCAGCCCGTCGGTGGTCGCCGCCCAGGAGGCCCCGGCCCCGGTCGACATCGAGGTCCCGGTGGTCGTGATCGACCTCGGGCCGGCCGGCGAGGACGGCGACAGCCGCGCCGCCGACGAGCAGCTCGACCTCGCCAACATCGTGCAGTCGGCGGCCAAGGGCGTGACCACGGTCCAGGAGGCGCCGGCCATCGTCACTGTCATCACCGCCGACGAGCTGCGCGATCGCCAGTTCCAGACCATCGACCAGGCCCTCGACACCGTCCCGGGTTACCAGCGCAACGGCTTCATCCACAGCCAGTTCCCGTCGAACACCGCGCGCGGCACCGGCCAGGCCCTGCAGTTCCTCCACGACTCGCTGTCCTTGTTCGATCCCTACCTCAACATCCCGACCACCAACCGCCTGCAGCCGCTCGAGACGATCAAGCGCATCGAGACGATCACCGGTCCAGGCGGCGTGTTGTGGGGCGCCAACTCGTTCCTCGGCGTGGTCAACGTCATCACCAAGGACGCCGACGACGTCGACGGCATCGAGGTCGGCGGTCAGCTCGGCCACGGCGACGGCGACCAGGCCAACGCCCGGGCCTACGCGATGGCCGGCTTCCCCGATCTGCTCGACGGCAAGCTCAAGGCCTTCGTCCACGCCGCGGTCGAGACCTACGGCGGCCCGGCCTACGAGATGCCGCTGCACATGTTCTCGGCGCCGCTGCCGCAGCCCAACTCGGTCGACTTCTACGGCCCGCTGTCGACCGCGTCGCCGCCGCGCTCGACCCTGTTCAACTTCCTCGGCAAGTTCACCTACGGCAAGCTCCAGCTCCGGGTCCAGGCCCCGCTGATCGAGCGCCACACCCCGCTCGGCTTCCCCGGCTTCGTGGTCCGCGAGACCCTGCCCGAGGACGAGCGCTGCGGCCCGTCGGCCACCCCCGAGCAGCTCGCGCAGTGCTTCGACCCGCAGAAGAAGTCGCGCGACAATCAGGTCAACTTCTACGATCGCTACGCGGTCCTCGAGTACCGCGATCGCTTCGCCGAGGGCCGCGCCGGGCTGAAGCTCCAGGGCTACGTCTCGCAGTTCGTCCGCGACTTCGCCCACCTCGGCGTGCTGGCGCCGATCGGCGGGCTGCTGAACGGCGGCCTGGCCTTCGGGTTCGACGCCACGTCGTACCGCACCGGCGGCGCGATCGAGGGCGACGTCGAGCTGCCGTCGAACCTGCGCCTGCAGTACGGCGCCGAGGCGTTCCGCGAGTTCGCCTTCAACAACGTCGATCGGTCGCGCCAGGGCGATGGCATCCAGTCGATCTTCTTCGGCCCCTACGACCTGTCGCGGTTGCCGCTGCCGTGCCCGCGCGAGCCCGATCCGGAGAACCCCGGCAACTCGCGCATCATCGCCGACTGTCCGCTGACCTTCGCGTTCCCGGCCAGCCGCACCGTGCTCGGCGCCTACCTCAACCCGCAGTGGCGGCCGCGCAAGAAGCTGATCCTCGACGCCGGCGTCCGCGTCCAGGCCGCGCCGGCGCGGCTCGGCCTGCAGAGCTACCCGCTGACCACGCTGTTCTCGTCGACCGCGGTGTGGAATTTCGTCCCCAACTGGCACTTGAAGCTCAACTTCGCCCAGGGCTTCCGGCCGCCGGTCTTCAACAACACCAACTCCAACGGCGAGGCGGTGCAGATCGACGGTCGCCCCGACCTCAAGGTCGAGACCTCTGACGCCGCTCAGGTCGAGGTCAACGCCCGCATCTTCAAGGGCAAGCGCCGCATCCGCGAGCTGTCGTTCCGCACCGACTACTCGTACACCCGGCTGCAGAACACGATCCAGGTCGTGTCGGGCCGCTACGAGAACACCGCCGACCGCGGCATCCACTCGGTCGAGGCCCTGGCCAAGCTCTACATCACCGGCGGCCACCGCATCGAGCTCGACTACACCTTCCTGCGGGTCAACACCGCCGACAAGGGCATCCAGAAGTCCTTGCCCGAGCACATGTTCCACCTGACCGGGGTGTGGAACGTGATCGACGACAAGCTGGCGGTCACGACCGACCTCCGGGTGGTCGGCGCGATCGAAGATCCCAACCGCCTCATCGAGTACCGCGGCTACCGCGAGACCGCGGCCGGCGAGGTCTTCAACCGCCCTGAGTGCCAGGTCGCGTCGCCGCCGTCGTCGTGCGTGATCCCGGTCGGCACGATCGTCAACGCCAACGGCGAGCCCGAGCTGGTGCGCAGCGAGCCGTCGCACCTGGTGCTCGACCGCCTGCCGCCGGCCGCCGACCTGTCCTTCGGCTTCACCTACCAGCCGATGAAGGACCTGACCGTGCGCGGCACGGTGTTCAACGCCTTCAACGCCCGCTACTACCAGCCCGATATCTTCTTCGACTACGAGCCGCGCCTCGAGTTCCTGCCCAACCCGTGGGAGGACTGGCGGGCGTACCTGTCGGTCCAGTACAACCGGTAGGCCTCGGCCCCGGTCTCGGCCTCCGCCTCGGTCTCGGCCTCGGTCTCGGTCTCGGCCTCGGTCTCGGTCTCGGCCTCGGTCTCGGTCTCCGCCTCGGTCTCGGCCTCGGGCTCCGCCTCCGCCTCCTCGCTTCAGGCCGTCGTCCCGGCCTAGCCGGCGCGCACGCGGAAGGCCTGATCGATCCCGGCCAGGAGCGCCCGCGAGTCGACCGGCTTGACCACGTAGTGATGGACCCGGCCCACCGCGGTGGCCCGCTCGACCTCGGGCACGTCGGTGTAGCCCGAGAGCAGCATGCGGGCCATGGCCGGGTAGCGATCGCCGAGCCGCTCGAGGAGCTCGAGGCCGGTCAGCCTCGGCATCTTGTGGTCGGTGATGAGCAGGTCGAAGGGCGCGCCGGCGAGGACGGTCAGGGCGTCCTCGCCGTTGCTGCACCGGGTGACCGCGAACCGGTGGCGGGTGGCGCGCTCCAGGAAATCGAGGATGTCTGGCTCGTCGTCGACGGCCAGCAGCCGGAGGCGCTCGGCGGCCATGGTTCGAGCATGCCACGCGCCCGGCGCGGTCGGCGGGGAAACCGTCGGCGGGTGCCCTGGTGTGGCCGACCGATTCTCGATAAGCTCGCGCGGTCCGGCGGGTGCGCGCCCGTCGGCGGTCCACATCCGGCCTTCTGCAGCCACCCCCCGAGGGTCCTTGTCCAAGCGCCGCGTCCTCGCCATCTCATCCAACCTCGATCAGCTCCGCCGCATCGTCGGCAACCTGGAGCGGGCCGGGGCCGAGGTCGACGCGGTCCGGTCCCTCGACGCGATCGACAGCGAGATCCTCCCCCACCGCTACGTCTTCCTGGACGTCGACGAGGGCGACGTCGGCCTGGTCGAGCGCCTGGTGCCACGGCTGCGCCAGAAGAGCCACGCCGCGGTGGTCACGCCCAAGGCGGCGCTGGCCGAGCTGACCTCGTACCTGCGCGATCATCGGGTCAACCACGTGATCGTCGGCGAAGAGCTCGACCGCGGGGTGTTCGTCACCGCGCAGAAGCTCCTGACCGGCGACATCTTCGGCATCGAGAAGTACCTGCCCGAGGGCACGCCGGTGCAGTACATGCGGCTGCGCGACTTCGAGGGCCGGGGCAAGGCGATCGACACCGTCTTGCAGTTCGCCGAAGAGTCCAAGATGCGGCGCCAGGTGCGCAGCGCGATCGGCCAGGTCTGCGAAGAGCTCTTGATGAACGCGCTCTACGACGCGCCGGTCGACGACGACGGCAAGCAGGTCTTCGCCGAGGTCGATCCCCACGACCGGACCCGCTCGCGCTCGCCGCGCCCGGTGTCGATCCGCTACGCCGCCACCGAGAGCCAGTTCGCGATCGCGGTCCGCGATCGGTTCGGCCGGCTGGCCAAGAACACGATCCTCGCCTACATCGAGAAGTGCCTGCATTCGCCGGTGCAGATCGATCGCAAGACCTACGGCGCGGGGCTGGGGCTGTACCTGGTGGCCAACGCCGCCGCCAGCTACCTGGTCAACGTCGCCTACGGCATCGCCACCGAGGTGGTGTGCACCTTCGACCGCGGCGCCAAGGCCCCGCTGCGGCTGGTCGGCATGTTCGTCCACCCGGGCCAGGCCGAGCTCCTGCGCGAGGGGCCGACCCCCGAGACCGCGGCCGGGCGTGGCCCTGAGCCCGAGGCCCCCGAGGCGCTCGAGCTCGAGGCCGACCCGTCGGTCTGACCCAGGAGGCGGCGTGAGCGAGCGACCGTTCGGCCCGTACCAGCTCGTCCGCCAGATCGCGGTCGGCGGGATGGCCGAGATCCACCTGGCCAAGACCCGCGGGCTGGCCGGGTTCGAGAAGTTCGTCGCGCTCAAGATGATCCACCCGAACTTCGCCCAGGACGATCAGTTCATCGAGATGCTGATCGACGAGGCCAAGATCGCGGTCCAGCTCCAGCACGTCAACATCGCCCACACCTTCGACCTCGGCCGGGTCGGCGAGACCTACTACATCGTGATGGAGTTCGTCGACGGCGCCGACCTCTATCAGATCTTGCGCAAGGGCTCGGAGCGCGAGCTCGACATGCCGGTCGACGTCGCCGCGTTCATCGCCAAGGAGATGGCCAACGGCCTCGACTACGCCCACCGCAAGCGCGACCCCGGCGGTCAGCCGATGGGCATCGTCCACCGCGACGTGTCGCCGCAGAACGTCCTGGTGTCGACCGCCGGCGAGGTCAAGCTGGTCGACTTCGGCATCGCCAAGGCGACGATGAAGGCGCGGCAGACCGCGGTCGGCGTGATCAAGGGCAAGTACTACTACATGAGCCCCGAGCAGGCCTGGGGCGAGCGCATCGACCACCGCTCCGACATCTTCTCGACCGGCATCGTGCTGTACGAGATGTTGACCAGCCAGATGCTGTATCTCGAGGAGGACATCCCGCGCCTCCTCGAGATGGCGCGCAAGGCCGACATCGCGCCGGTCCGCACCGTGCGCAAGGACGTGCCGCCGCAGCTCGAGCGGATCGTGATGCGCGCGCTGGCCAAGCGCGCCGGCGATCGCTACCAGTCGGCCGGCGATCTGGCGACCGATCTCGAGCGGTTCCTCCACACCTACTCGCCGGTGTTCTCGCCGGCCAAGCTGGCTGGCCACGTCGAGGTCGCCCTCGGGCAAGAGCCCGAGGCGCCGGTCATCACCGTCGAGCCGGCGCCGACCGGGCCGACCAAGCGCAGCCGGCGCGACAGCGGCATCGCGCGCAACACGCTCATCACCCAGCGGTCGGAGTTCTCCGACGAGAACAGCGTGATCTTCCGGGTCGCCGAGCTGCAGCAGCAGGGGCAGCAGCAGGGTCGGCAGGCGGCGCCGGCGGCCCCGGCCGCGGCCGCCCCGGGCGGGCGACCAGGACCGCGTCGTGCGCCCTCGGCTCCACCGGATCCCCAGGCCGCGCGGGCCTCGCCGCGGATGATCACCGCCAGCACCTTGCCGCTGGCCGACGACGGCGAGGTCGAGTCGACCCTGGTCAGCGCGCAGCCCGAGGAGGGGCCGACGGCCTTCGACGGGCCGCGGGGCCTGCGCAAGACCAAGCCGGCCGAGCTCCTGGGCGACGACTACGAGCCGACCGTGGTCGAGGCCGCGCCGACCGACGAGTCGAACGACGCCACCGCCCCCGACGGCAACCCCTTCGACGACGATGGCGGCCCGACCCAGACGCGCGAGCCCTACCGACCGGCGGCCGCCGCCCGGGGCGGTCGCGCCGAGCCGCCGGCCGCGCTGGCCGCGCGCACGCCGACGCCGGCGGTCAGCGAGCTGCGCAAGCCGCGTGAGTCGCGGCGGACCCCGGCCGGCGGTGTCCCGGCCGCGCGCCCGCCGGCGCCGCCACCGCCGCCACCAGCGTCGGTGCTGCGGGCCATCGTCGGCGATGGGCAGGCGCCGATGCCGCGGCCGGCCCGGGGCGCTGGCGCGCCGCTGTCGGACGGCGTCCCGTCGACGGTCAGCGACGGCGCGCTGTCGACCGGCTCGACCGGGGCCGCGGGCGGGCGCGGCGGGGTGCCGGGTCGTCGCCCGCCGCCGGTGGCCTCGGGCTTCGACGCCCGCACCGAGCCGGGGGCGCTGGCGCCCGGCCACGGCCCACCCGGCCTGCCGGTCGAGGTCCCGGCGCCGCCCGGTCTTCCGGCCGCGGTCCTGGCTCCGGCGTCGCCGTCGGTCGCGCCGCCGCCGGCGATGCACACGCCGGCCGGGATGCCGGCCTACCCGCAGGTCCCTCATCCGCAGGCGTTCCCGACCGGGCTGCCCGCCCACCTCATGCCCTACGCCTACGGTCAGGGCGAGGCGGCGCCCGGCCTGCCGCCGGGGGCGCCGGGCTATCCGCCGGGCTATCCGCCGGGCTACGCGCCCCCCGGCTACGGCAGCTCGCCGCCGACGATCAGCGCCCAGCTCCGCGCCCTCGAGGTCGACGAGCTGCCGCCGCAATACAAGCTCGACTCGGGGCGCTCGTGGCTATGGCGAGGTCTCCTGGCGGCGTTTCTGGTGATCGTCGGCGTGGTGGCCGCCGTGATCGTGATCGGCCGCGGCGACGAGCCGCCGCCGACCGCGTCCATCGTGATCGACTCCAAGCCGGGCGGCGCGACCGTGACGATCGACGGCGCGCCGGTGCCGGATCGCACGCCGCTGGCGTGGAAGACCAAGCCCGGCGCTCGCCACGAGATCGTCGTGACCCTGCCGGGCTACCAGGCCTACCGCGACACCGTGCTGGTCCCCGAGGGCGGGGGCGAGGTCAAGGTGCTGGCGTTCCTGCCGGCGCGCACGGTCCGGTTGCGGATCGTGTCGACCCCGGCCGGCGCCGACGTCTACGTCGGCGGCAGCCTGCGCGGTCGCACCCCGCTCGAGCTGCCCGAGCTCGACCCGGCCACCGCGACCGAGGTCGAGGTTCGGCTCAAGGACTACGCGCCGCAGCGCAAGCCGGTGACCTGGACCGACGAGCAGCGCGAGCAGACCGTCGACTTCCGCATGGCGCGCTGAGCGCGGCTGCGCGCGCCGCGATTGCGGCCGGCCGCGCGACAAGCCGGGCCGCTCACCCCGCCGCGGCGTCCGCCCGGCTATACTTGACCCATGCGACGCCTGGGGGTCCTCGTCGCCGCGCTGGTGATCGCGCCGGCCACGGCGCACGCCGGTCGGATCGCGGTCCTGGCGGCCCGCGCGGAGGCCGACCTCACCGAACACGCCGGGGCGGTGACGCTGCTCTTGCGGTCGGCGGTGGCCGCGATCGATCAAGAGTCCGTGCCGGCGCCGGAGCTGGCGCAGGTCGCGTTGCCGATCGCGGTGCCGGCCGAGCTCGCCCGCGGCATGCACCGGCTCGACGCCGACGTGGTCATCGCCTGCGATCTGGTCCGCTCCGGCGTGACGATCCAGGCCACGGTCCTCGCGGTCGATCGAACCGGCGCGGTGGTCGCTGCCGGGATGGCGACCGCCGGCGACGGCGACGTGAGCGGCCTGACCCGCGGCGTCCTCGACGTGCTGGGCCGCGTGGTCAGCCCCGGCCGTCAGGTCCCGACGGCCTCGGTCGGTCAGCTCCGCCCGTTCCTGGTCGCCGCCGACGCGATCGAGCGCGGCGACTACGCGGCGGCCGCGCGCGCGGTCGTCACCGCCGAGCCCTTCGTGGCCTTGCGGGTGCGCGCGATTCCGACGGCGCTTCGCCCGGCCTGGGCCGGGGCCGCCGCCGACCAGGCCACCGCCCTGTCGATCGCGCTGGTCGCCGCGTCGCCCAAGGAGGTCCTCGATCTCGCGCCGGGCCCGAGCCCCCGCGAGCGCGGCGCCCGCGCGCTGGCCAAGCTGGGTGGAGCGGCCCTCGAGGACGCCGCCCGCGAGCTGACCGGCCGTGGTCGCGATCCGCTGCTCGACGTGGCGGCGGCGCGCCTGGCCTACTCCCGCGGCGAGGTCGCCAAGACCGCGGCCGCGATCGAGCGGCTGCTGACCGGGTCCGGCACCGGCGTGATCGGCGCCGCGCTGGTGGCGTCGCTGCCGGCCGGCGCGGTCTCCCCCGTCCTCGAGGACCGCGCCCTGACGGCGGCCCAGGCCGAGCCGCGCTTCACCCGGGTCGCCTCGGTGCTCGGCCTGCGTGCGGCGCGCCGCGGCCAGCTCGCCGCCCTCGCGGTGGTCAAGAGCGAGGACCTCGACGACGTCGAGCTGACCCAGCTCGAGCCGGTCGCCGCTCAGGCCTCGGCCGAAGGCCTCCGCGACGGTCGCCGGCTCCTCGCCGAGCTGGCCGCCCGCCGGGCCGACCCGGTCGCGGTGTCGACCGCGATCAAGGCGTGGCTGGCGGCGGCGGTCGACGATCCCGCGGCCCAGCTCCTGCGCGGTCGGCTGGCGCTCGCCGCCGCCCGCCTCGACGAGGCCCGCGACGCCTTCACCGCCGCGCGGGCCGAGCGCGAGCTGGCCCGGGTCGCCGCCGCCCGCCGCGACTGGGCCACCGCCGCCCGCCTCCTGGACGCCGTCGACGACCGCTCTCTCGAGAAGCGCCTGGTCGCCGCCCAGCTCGCCCTCGGGCGCGGGGACACCGCTGCCGCGCAGACCGCGATCGACGACGCCCGGGCCCTGGCTCCGGCCAGCGCCGAGGCCCTGCGCGCGCGCGCCGTGATCCTCGAGGCCCGCGGCGACGCCACCGCCGCCGCCGCCGACCGCGCGCTGGCCGATCGGTTCGGCCCCGGTCAGGCGACCGCGATCGATCTGACCCCGCGGGCTGGCTCCGGCGCCCCCGGTCCCGGCCCCGACCCGGGCAGCGGCACCGCCGCGCCGACGGCCACCGACGTCGCCCTGGCCACGACCGCGACCGGCGATCGCCTGACCCGGGAGCTGCAGAAGTTGCTCGGTCCCCTCGAGGTCCAGCGCGCCAAGGCGGTGGCGGTGATCGGCGTCCGCGCCGACGGGCCGCCGTGGTGGTCGCTGCGCGCGGTCGAGACGCGGCCGGTGCCGGCGGCGCTGACGGCCGCGCTCCGCGGGCTCGGCGTCGAGGTCGTCACCGGCGCCCCGGCCTGGGTGAGCGAGCCCTTCGATCCCGACCGCTTGTCGACCGTGGCCTCCGAGGTCGGCGCCACGCACCTGCTCTTGTACCGGCTCACCACCGACGGCGATCGCGCGACGGTGCGGTTGATCCTGTTCGAGCGCGGGGTCGTGACCGCCCGCGGCTTCGAGGGCGGCTTCGACGGCGTCGCCGCCGGCGTCATCCACTGGAACCACGATCGCCTGATCACGTTGGGCATCGCCGCCGCGCTGCTGGTCCTGGTCGGGGTGTTCTGGCTGGTCCGCGGCCGCAGCCGCATCGTCGTCACGATCGAGCGCGATCCCGACGGCAGCGACGAGGTGCTGGCGATCGAGATCTCGCGCTCGCCGCGGCGCCCGGCGCTCCCCGATCCGGCGGCCTGGCGCAAGGACAGCCTGCGGATCGGCCACCAGCACAGCGCCACCGGCGCCCGCCTGCCGTCGGACCGCACGGTGTTCCGGGTCGCGCCCGGGAGCTGGCACGTCCACGTCTACGGCGTCTACACCCGCGAGTTCGGCGACCGCGTCGTGCCGCCGCTGCACTCCAAGGCGGTCGACGTCCGCCGCGGCGCTCAGGTCGAGGTCGGCTTCGATCTCGGCCTGCCGGTGGCCGAGGTCAAGGTCACGATCCACGACGAGAAGCGCCAGGGCGTCGCGGTCTGGCTCGACGACGCCCAGGCCGACAAGCTCTACACCGACGCCAGCGGCCAGGCCACGCTGTACGCGACGATCGGCCAGCACACGTTGTGGGTCGACCCCGGCGACCTGCGGATCGAGAAGCCCCTGCCGATCGCGGCCGCCAAGATCGAGAAGATCGCGATCAACCTGCCGCGCGAGCGTCGGCTGGCCGAGGTGTCCGAGGGCCTGACCCTGTCGCCCGGCGAGCTGCGCGCCGCCGAGCCGGTCGAGCCGGCGCCGATGGACGAGCCGATCGCGTCGTCGCCGACGGTCGCGAGCGCGGCGGCCTCGCCCGCCGCCGCCACCGCCGCCGCCCGCCCGCCACCCCGCCCGGAGTCGGGCCGCCCCGAGCCGGTCGTGATCGCCCCGGTGGTGGCCTCGGCGCCGACCCAGATGATGGGCGCGCCGCCGCCGCCCGCGGTCGCCGCCACCGCCGGCACCTCGCAGCGCATCACCGCGGTGACCGACGCGGTGACCGCGTCGACCGTGCTCGGCCGCTACCGCCTCGACGCCGAGGTCGGGGCCGGCGCGATGGGCGTGGTCTACCGGGCCTGGGATCTCCACCTCGAGCGCACCGTCGCGGTCAAGGTCATGGCCCGCGCGGTCCGCGAGATCCCCGACGCGCTGGCGTTCTTCCTCCAGGAAGCCAAGGCCCTGGCCCAGCTCAACCACCCCAACATCGTCGCGGTCTACGACCAGCTCACCGACGGCCTCGAGCAGTACATGATCATGGAGTTCGTCGACGGGATCACCGTCGAGAAGCTCCTGGCCGATCGCGGTCGGCTGAGCGTCCGCCAGGCCCTGGGCCTGACCGATCAGCTCTGTACCGGCCTGGCCTACGCCCACGGCAAGAAGGTCATCCACCGCGACATCAAGCCGGCCAACATCTTCGTCTCGCGCGAGCGGGTCGCCAAGCTCGGCGACTTCGGCCTGGCCCGGGTCATGCGCGAGATCGAGATCCGCCAGACCGACGTCCGCGGCACCCCGCTGTACATGGCGCCCGAGCAGGTCAGCGGCACCAACATCAGCCACCGCGCCGACCTCTACGCGGTCGGCTGCACCCTGTTCGAGCTGTGCGCCGGGCGGCCGCCGTTCGTCGACGGCAACATCCTGCACCACCACCTGGTCACCGAGCCGCCGCGGCTGTCGACCCTGTGCCCCGAGGCGCCGCCCGCCCTCGACGAGCTGGTCGCCGCCTGCCTGACCAAGGACTCGGCCCAGCGCATCGAGTCGGCGGCCGCGATCTCCGAGCGGGTCCGGGCCATCGCCGCCCGGCTGTGACCCGCGCCGCCGCTGGATCCGCGGTGGAGCTTCCGGTACCGTCGGGGTCCATGACCGTTCCGGCTCGTCGCGAAGGCATCGTCAGCGAGATCAACACGCTGCTCGGACGGGGCACCTCGTTCGAGGGCAAGCTCACCTTCGAGGGCACGGTCCGGATCGACGGCAAGCTGAAGGGTGAGATCTTCTCCGACGACACCCTCATCATCGGCGAGGGCGCCTACGTCGAGGCCGAGATCGACATCGGCGAGGTCATCATCCAGGGCACGCTGATCGGCAACGTCCGCGCCAAGCGCGGCATCGAGGTCCTGAACCCGGGCCGGGTCAAGGGCGACCTGCACACCCCGTCGCTCATGATCGAGAAGGGCGTGGTCTTCGAGGGACGGTCGTTCATGGAGGCGGCGTCGGGGCAGAAGGTGGCGACCGCGACCGCGACGTCCGGCAAAGACGGCGGCAAGGACGGCGGCAAGGACGGCGGCAAGGACGCGCCCAAGCCCGTCAAGTAGCGGCGATGGACGAGCTGTTCACCCAGCGCGAAGGACAGTTCCTCATCCGGCTGGGCCTGTCGATGTTGTGCGGCATCGCGATCGGCCTCGAGCGCGAGTCGCGCAGCAAGCCCGCCGGGGTCAGCACCCACTGCTTCGTGATCGCCGGCGCGGCCTTGTTCACCTTCCTGTCGAGCGCCATCGACCCCGACAGCAAGGCCCGCATCGCCGCCCAGGTCGTGTCGGGGGTCGGCTTCCTCGGCGCCGGCATGATCATCAAGAGCGACGGCGGCACCGTCACCAACCTGACGACCGCGGCCGCGGTGTGGTTCGCCGCCGCGATCGGCATGGCGATCGGCTTCGGCTGGTACGTCATCGCCGTGGCCTGCTCGATCTACTCGGTGGTCGTGCCGCGTATCCCGCACCTGTCGGCCTGGGGCCGCGAGCAAGACCCGTGACCCGCGACCCGTGACCGGTCGCGGCGCCGGTCAGCGCGTCGGATCGAACCGCGTCGCCTGGCGCAGGAACGAGTGGTCGAGGTACTCGCGGCGGATCACGTCGGCCATCTCCTCGGCGGTCGCGAAGCGGTCGTAGTCGACTCGGATCACCGGCACCACCCGCGAGATCGCCTGGACGAATTCCTGGTAGCCCTCGTACAGCGCCTCGAGGTACTCGAGCTTGATCTGGCTCTCGACGTCGCGGCTGCGCAGGCGGATCCGCTCGAGGGAGCTGGCCGGCGACACGTCGAGGTAGATGATGCAGCTCGGCTTGCACATGAAGTTCGACATGTGCCGGAACAACTGGAGGTAGGTCCGGTAGTCGCGCTCGTCCATGAGGCCGGTGGTCGCCAGCATCTTGGCGAAGATCGAGTCCTCGTAGATCGTGCGATCCTGCACCGCCGACCGTCCGCGCCAGATGATCTCCTGGTGCTGCTGGAATCGGCGGTTGAGCAGGTAGACCTGCATCGCGAACGAGTAGCGCGCGGTGTCGCGGTAGAAGTCGACCAGGTACTCGTTGTCGGCCACCGGCTCGTAGTGGACGTCGATGCCGAGGTGGCCGCCCAGGGCGGTGGCCAGGGTCGACTTGCCGGCGCCGATCATCCCGGCGATGCCGATGAAGATCGTGCCTAGGCTGTCGTCGAGGGCCTGGCCGGTCGGCGCGGGTGGGGCGGTCGGGGGGAGCGTCACCGCGGCAGGGTGCCAGCCGGGTCTGACGGCCGGGGCCGCCAGCGCGCGCTACTGGTCGGTGTAGATGAACAGATCGTCGCCGTTGGTCACCGCCACCACCAGGATCGTGTCGTCGCGGGTCGCGGCGTCGAGCTGGTTCCACGCCGTCATCGCCATCGCCGCGTGCTGGGCGTCGTAGGCCAGGATCGCCAGCATCTGCTTCGACCAGCGATCGGCGGCCGATACCTGGGCGGTCGCGAGCTGGAGATCGTCAAGCTTGCGGTCGAGCAGCGCCGTCGCGGCGGCCAGGGTGTAGGGCTGGCCGAACGGGAAGGTCATCGCCCGGGTGACGCTGACCCCGACCTTGCGCTCGTCGATCGCGACCAGGAGGTCGGCCTTCTTGCCGACGACGTCGTAGACGATCTCGGTCTCGGTCTTGATCAGCGTCGCGGCCTCGCACCGGGCCAGCCACTCGAACGCGAAGACCTCAGAGAACACCGAGCTGCCGCCGGCGTTGGGCATGGCGACGATGTACTGGCCGCCCGGCGTGAGCTGCGGTCGATCGAGCGGGTCGTCGTAGCGCTCGCTGAACGTGAAGTCGCCCTGGAACCACAGCGGCGTCGTGCCGTCGAGCTCGGTCGGGGTCAGGACGCCACACTGGCCGGTCACCGCGCCGAACCCGGCCGGCGTCGCGTCGGGGCTCGCGCCGTCGAGGTCCCCGGCGTCGGGGAGCGCGCCGTCGAGGTCGCTGGCGTCGGGCGCGCCGTCGAGGGGTGGCGGCGACGCGTCGGGCTGGGCGGGGTCATCGCCGCCGCAGGCGACCAGGCAGGCGAGCAAACACGCGGACGGACCGACGCGACGCATCGACCCATCGTAGCAGGGCGCGGTCACCGCCGGTGGACCGGCACGCGCAGCTCGAAGGCGGTGCCCTGGCCGGCGCGCGACGACACCGAGAGGCGGCCGCCGGCCCGCGCCACCGCGGCCTGGACCGCGGCCAGCCCGACTCCACGTCCCGACACGTCGGTCACCGCGCTCGCGGTGGACACGCCGGCGCGCAGGGCCAGGGCCAGGCGCTCGCCCGGGGTGGCGTCGGGGGGCGCTTCGATCCCGGCCTTGGCCAGGAGCGCGGCGTCGTCGATCCCGCGGCCGTCGTCGGTCACCACGATCCGGCACTCGTCGCCGACCTCGTCCACCGCGATCGTGACCCGGCCGGTCTCGCGCTTGGGGTGGCGCGCGCGCGGCGCCTCGATGCCGTGATCGATCGCGTTGCGAACCAGGTGGCCGAGCTCGCGGATCACCACGCCGGTGGTCTCGGGATCGATCGGCAGCTCGCCGCCCGAGATCGACAGCTCGACGTGCTTGCCCAGGCGCTCGGCCAGGCGCTCGACCATGGCCGGCAGCGCCGCCAGGTAGGCCGAGGCGGTGCGGCACAGCCAGCCGCGCATGCGGGTCGCCACCGGGCCCTCGGGCAGGATCGCCAGGAGGTCGAGGACCTCGGCGCGCGCCACCGCGATGCTGTCGCGCATCGTGCCGGCGCCCAGGACGTCGGCGTTGGCGCGCAGGAAGTCGGCCAGGGTGTCGCCCAGCTCGACCACGCCGGCGAGGGACACCCGCGGCTGATCCTCGAGGCGGTGGGCGACCTCGACGACCTCGGTCAGGCCGAAGCACGCGGCGTTGCCCTTGAGGGTGTGGAGGATGCGCCGGGTCTCGGCGTCGTCGCCCTCGGCGGCCAGGGTCCGGGCCTCGCCGAGCTGGCCCTCGGCGTCGTCGAGGAAGGTCTGGAACGCCGCGCGCTGACGCAACAGCGACACCAGGAGCTGGCCGTGGTTGGCGCGGCGCTCGGCCTCCTCGAGGTAGGTGACGTCGGTCAGCGTGAACAACAGCGCGTCGACCGCGTCGCCGACCCGGATCGTGCGGGCGTCGAGGCGCAACCTCCGCCCGGCGCCGCCGCGCAGCCGGCGCCCGACCTGATCGAGCGACAGCTCCTCGGGCAGCACGTCGGCGAAGACCTCGGCCATGGCCCCGAGGAGCCCGTCGGCTTCCCGCTCGGTCAGGCCGAAGGCCAGGGCGATCGAGGTGCCCGGCGCGATCGTCCCGGCCACCAGCTCGTGGCACGACCGGGTGAAGCCGGGGCGGACCCGGCCCTCGGCGTCGACCACGAGGAAGCCAGCGACCACGTGATCGGTGATGACCTGGAGATCGTAGGTCCGGGCGGCGACCTCGGCGGCCAGGCGCTCGCTGTGGCGGCGCAGCTCCTCGTTGCGGATCGCCAGGACCTCCTGGCGGCGGCGGACCTCGGTCGCGCGCTCCTGGGCGCGCTCGACGGTGCGGTGCAGCGCCGATTGCCCGCCGTCTTGCAGATGCCGGACCCGGCGCTTGAGGACCTCGACCGTGCGCTCGGCGGCCTCGGCGCGGGCCCGCCAGTCCACGGTCACGACGTCCGCCGGATCACACATCGGTGGTCCCCGCGGTGAGGGCGACCCCGACCAGGGTCTGGTTGATGTGCAGGCCGTCGAGCTGTTCGCCGTAGGTGTCGAAGCCGATCGCGTGACGGCTGATCCGGTTCCACACCGCGCCGACCTCGGCGTGGCGATCGCTCGCCGAGGTCTCGAGGGCGCGCAGGATGCAGTTGCAGCCGATCATCAGGTCGGCCGGCCGGGCCCGTCGGGCCGCCAGGTCGCGATCGAGCGCGGCCACCAGGTCATCGTGGGCCGCGACGTCGACCACCATGCCCTCTTCGATCGCGCAGTAGAACGTGATCGAGTCGTCGTCGTGGACCTGCTGGATCGAGCGGACGTAGAGCTGGCCGTCGCACGCGAAGGTCAGCGGATGTTCGAAGGTGATCGCGTCAGTCAGCGCGCCGCGCGCGACGCCGACCGCGTCGCAGTAGGCCCGCGCCGCCGGGCGACCATCGAACTCGTAGACCCGCCGTCGGGCCGGGTCGGCCCGGGTGATCGCCAGGGTCTGCGGGGTCGCGGCGAAGTGCTGGTGCTTCAGGATCTCGAACGGCAGGTCGCTCTCGACCAGGACCAGGGTCGCGGCGTCGGTCGCGGCGCGGCCGTTGCACATCACCTGGGTCTCGCGGAACGCCATATCGTCGCCGGCCGAGCCGCCGACCAGCGGGACGCCGTCGAGGGCGTCGGCCAGGTGTGGCACCACCGCCTCCTCGCGGCCGGCCAGGCCGTCGACGAACAGCAGGCAGAAGTAGCGGTGGGGATCGAACTCGTCGCGATCGACCGCCAGCCGGGTGAACAGCTCGTCGACGTGGGCGCGCAGGCGCTCGGGCGCGGCCGCGCCCAGGCCCTCGATCATCACCGCGGCGGCGCGCAGCTTGGAGCTCGATAGCCCGATCGCGACCAGCCCGCCCTGGTAGTGGTGCCCGTCCAGGTGCTCGCCGGCGGTCGAGCAGCCGGCGATGATCGCGCCCGGGAACCGCCGGGCCAGCTCCGTCGCGACCCCGGCCAGGGGCCGCACCGGGGACGAGAACGCCAGGATCAGATCGGGGATGCCGATCCAGTTCGCGGTCACTTCGGCCACTGCGGCCGCGGCGTCGATGGCCAGCGAGACACCCTGTTCGATCCTCATGGCGATTGAGTCGACCCTCCCGGGCGGTCTGTTGAGGCCCGACCGCTGGGTCGCGGGCGGGCGGGGGCGACCGCGCGGTCGCGGGTCGCGGTGACATCGAGGTGATATCGGCCTGTCATAGGGATATTTCTTATGATTGGCGCCGGTCGATGCCGACCTATCTATGCGCAAATCAACGACCACCGACCTCCGTGCCTGGTACGTGGCCCACGCCGACGGCGATCTCGCCGTGATCAGCGCGCAGGCCCCCCACCCTGGCGCGCGCGCGCACCTGACCGAGGCCGAGCGCGCGATCGTGCGCCGGATCGCCGCCGGCGACTCCAACCGCGCGATCGCCGACGCCCGCGGCACCTCGGCCCGCACCGTGGCCAATCAGGTCGCCGCGATCTTCGCCAAGCTCGGCGTGGCCTCGCGCAGCGAGCTCCTGGCCCGGCTGCGCGGCGAGTGACCGCGTTGGCGAGCTTCGGAGCGGGTTGTCGCCCCGCAGTCCCCGACCGTCGGCGAATTGACTATGGAGCGATCGCGCGATCGCGCGCTACCAGACGATCACCACCCGCGTGGTGAGAGGAGCGAACGCGATGCCCGATCTCGTCAGTCGCCAGGTCACCGACGCCGTCACCCAGACCAACGTCAAGGTCCTCGCCGAGGCTCCGGCCATGGCGATGGGCATGCTGTACCAGTCCACCGCGCAGGCCTTGGCCAACGCCGCGCACAACGCGACCGCGGCCCAGCACAACGCCAACCTCATCCTCCAGGCCACTACCACCCAGGGCGTCGCGCTCTTGTTCGGTCTGACCACCAGCTCGACCGCGCTCGGGCTGGTCCGGACCCTCAAGGCCAAGTGACGCGCCGCACCCGTCAGCCGCGCTGAAGGAGCTCGCCGATGCCCACCGTCGTCAACCCCCAGATCACCGACGCCATCACCCAGACCAACGTCAAGATCCTCGGCGACGCGCCGGGGATGGCGATGGGGATGCTGTACCAGGCCACTGGCCAGGCCCTGGGCAACGCCGCCCACAACGCGACCACCGCGCAGCAGAACGCCAACACCGTCCTGCAGGCCACCACCACGCAGGGCGTCGCGCTCATGTACGGCGTCGACACCGCCGCCGAGGCGGTCGGCATCACCGAGATCCTCGGCGTCAACCGGCCGGCCTACCCGTGAGCCGAGGTCCGGTGTCGCGCAAGATGGTCTTCACCGAGACCGTCACCGCCGAGCTCTTGCCGAGCCTGCCACCGCTGCGCGCGGCCGAGCCCGGCGATGGCGTCGACCGCCGCGATCGGGTCGCGGCCGCGATCACCGACGCGGTCGACGCGGTGGCGGTCGCGGTCGAGGCCTCGGCGCCCGGCCTGTCGCTAGGCGAGCAGATGGTCGCGCTGTCGACCGCCCTGGCCCACGCCGCTCACAACGCCACCAGCCAGCAGCACAGCACCGTCACCCTGTCCGACGCCAGCACCGTGCGCGCGGTGGCCGCCCTCCTGGGCGCTCCCCGTCGCGCCCGCTCGGCCTGACCGCCCGCGGCGTCATCCATCGGTCGTCCGTCTGATCCCGCGCTCGCGCGGGGGAGGCCTCGTCATGCTCGAAGAGTTGCTCCAGCGCATCAAGCTCGCCGATCGCGGCGCCCTGTGTCGGGCCGCGGTGGTCCAGCTCCGCGCGATCAAGGAGGACCTGACCGTGCATCAGGTCGACGAACACCTCGACGTCTTGCTCGCCGATCCCGGGCGGCCAGGCTACTTCGCCAGCGCCAAGGGTCGGCAGGCCGCGCTGCGCAAGGCCCTCGACGAGGTCGAGGCCGGCGGCCGCGGTCGCGAGCGCGACGACCTGCCGCCGCTCGATCCCGCGGCGCTCAAGACCCGCCTGCGCCACCTCGGCCGCGTGGTCGTCGGCCTGCCGGCGATCGATCGCGCGCTCCTCGACGATCGCGGCGACAAAAGCTACGCGTGGATCCAGGACGGCGCGATCACCGCGCTCGGTCCCGAGCGCACCGCGATCGAGGAGGCGTGCCAGCCGTACCGCGTCCATCGCCCGTCGTGGCAGGCGATCTGGGTCGAGGTCACCGGCGGCGACGCCAACCCGTGGCGTCCGCCCGGCGAGGCCGAGCTGGCCACGCTGTTTCACGCCGCCCTCGACAAGACCTTCGGCCATCGCCCGCCCGACGGCTACGGCGCGCGCCACCCGCTGGCCGCGATGCGCCACGCCGTCGACGACTGGGCCCGGGCCGACGCCCGCGAGCTGATCGGGCGCCTGACCGCGACCGCGACCGGCGAGGCCCGCCCGGTCGACGCTCACCAGTCGGCCAACCTGCTCGGCGAGCTGGCCCGACGCCACGGCGCCCTGCCGGGCGCCGCGCTAGTGCCGCTCTTGCTCGGCGAGCTGGCCGCCAGCGCCGCCGTCGAGATGTGGCCGACGCCGCCCGGCCTGCGCTTCGATCTGATCGGGCGCACCGCCGCCGGTCACGCCCGGGTCCGGGCCATCGCGCTGCGCGGCACCGCCGCCGCCTGGCACGCGATCGCCGCCGACGGTCTGCCGCGCGCGACCCATCTGTTCGAGGGCGGCAACCTGGTCCTGGCCCTGGGGGAGCCGTGACCGCGCTGACCGACTGGCTGACCGCCGGCGGTCGCGGCATCCGCATCGAGCGCACCCTCGCGATCGAGCTGACCGAGGACGCGCCGGCCGCGGCCCCGCGCGACGCCCTGCGCGCCGCGGCGCTGGCGATGACCGACGCCACGCCGTCGGCCGACGCGCCGGCTCGGCTGGCGGTCGCGGTGTGGCGCGGCCTGCTGTCCGGGGCCTGGCGCCTGCTCGACAGCTTCGACCACGACGAGCGCTGGTACCTGGTCGCGCGGCGATGCGGCGCAGACGAGCTGCACGCGCCGGTCACCGAGCGCGAGCAGCAGGTGCTCGCCCTGGCCGCCCGCGGCCACGCCAACAAGTTCATCGGCTACGAGCTAGGCCTGTCGGCCTCGACCGTGGCCACCCACCTGCGGCGCGGGCTCGACAAGCTCGGCGTGCCGTCGCGCACCGCGCTGATCGCGGCCGCGCCGATCGCTGCCCTCGCCGCCGGCGACCTCATCGACGAAATGACCATGGATCGGTGACCCGCCGATCCGCCACAACCAACACCGGCGCACCCGCGCCACGATCGACCTCGAACGAAAGGACCTCACCGTGCCCGATATCGTCAGCCCGCAGATCACCGACGCCGTGACCCAGACCAACGTCAAGATCCTCGGCGATGCGCCGGGGATGGCGATGGGCGCGCTGTTCCAGGCCACCGCCCAGGCCCTGGCCAACGCCGCCCACAACGCCACCACCGCGCAGCAGAACGCCAACACCATCCTGCAGGCGACCACCACCCAGGGCGTCGCGCTCCTGTACGGCGTCGACACCAGCGCCACCGCGGTCGGCATCGCCGAGATCCTCGCGGCCGGCAAGAAGTGATCGCCGCCGCGCCCATCGCCACCACTTGATCGGGAGGACCCGCCATGCCGGATATCGTCAATCCGCAGATCACCGACGCGATCACCCAGACCAACGTCCAGATTCTCGGGACCGCGCCGGGGACGGCGATGGGCAACCTGTTCCAGGCCACCAGCCAGGCCCTGGGCAACGCCGCGCACAACGCGACCGCCGCCCAGCAGAACGCCAACACCGTCATGCAGGCCACGACCACCCAGGGCGTGGCGCTCTTGTACGGGGTCGACACCGCCGCCGAGGCGGTCGGGATCGCCGAGATCCTGAGCGTGACCAAGCCGAGCTACCCGTGACCCGGCCGCGCGCGGGGCGACCCGCGCCGGCCCGGCCGCCGTCGCCGTGATCGCGCCTGCCCAGGAGCCCCCTCATGCCCGACACCGTCAGCCCCCAGATCACCGATGCGATCACCCAGACCGTGGCCGCGACGGTCGGCCAGTCGGCGTCGGTGGCGCTCGGCATGTTCTTTCAGGTCGAGGCCCAGGCCTTCGGCCAGAGCATGCAGAACGCCGTCACCTCGCAGCACAACGTCAACCAGATCGCCGAGGCGACGACCGCGGTCGCGGTCGCCAAGATCATGGCCTTGCTCAAGTAGCGGGCCGCTGAGGTGTGACCACGCCGGGAGCCACCATGCCAAGCGATCGCGATCCGTCCACTCCGTACGTGCTCGAGCCGGTCGATCCGGCCGAGCTGGCCGATCCCCCGGGCCCGCCGCCGGCGATCGACGTCGTCCTCGGCACCAACCTGGCCTACGAGGCGGTGTCCCACGCCTCGGCCGCGGTGGTGCAAGACGCCGGCTCGCTGATCCGTCAGTTCTCGGTGGTCAGCACCGCGGCGCTGGCGGTCGCGACCGAGAAGCTGATGGAGGCAGCGGCCAAGCAGGACGCCGCCGGGGTCACCAACTGGACCACGACCATCGGTGACCTGACCAAGAACCTCGAGGCGGTCGGCAAGGTCTACAGCGAGCTCGGCGCCTACGCCGCGATCGTCAAGGGCTACTTCGTGCCCGGGGCATCGCCCCCGTCGCCCCCATCGACCTCGACCGGCGCGCCGGTCAACGCCGCGCGGTCGCGCGGCCGGGCCCGCGTCGATGAGCCGGAGGCGCCATGAACGCGTACATCGCCGCGGTCCGTCACCGCCACCGCGGGCCAGTCGAGGTCCTGCTCGGCCAGCGCAACATCTACCTGCCGCCCCACGGCCGGTTCCAGTTCGCGGCGATCAGCCGGAACGCCGTGCAGTACGTGCTGCCCGGCGGCAAGGTCGAGCCGGGCGACAGCCTCGAGCGGACCGCGCTGCGCGAGTTCCACGAGACCACCGGCGTCGAGCTGTCGGTCGGCGCGCTGACGCCGTTCTACACCGATAGCGAGGACGCGTTCTTTCGCGTCGACTACGAGCACGCCCACGGTCACCACGACGTCGAGCACATCAACCTGGCGATCGCCGAGGGCCGCACGCCGTCCTTGGCGTTCAACCACTTCGCCTGGTTCGGCATCGAGTCGGCGCAGTGCGCGCTGGGCAACAAGCCCGAGTACCAGCAGCTCCCGTGGGTCGCGCCGCAGCTCCTGCGCGCGCTCAACGCCGGCTTCAGCGGCGAGTACATCAACATGCGCGCCAACGATCCTCACGCGCGCTTCGCGCGGGCGCTGGCCCAGCTCCTCCTCGACGTGTTGACGCCGCACCGCGCCGGCATCGCGCCGCGAGGTGAGTCGTGAGGCGGCGCCGCGGCGGCAGCGGGCGGACCCTCCTGGCGCTGGCTCTGCGCGCGCGCGCCGAGCGCGGCGAGCGAGCGTCGTCCGAGACCGCGCCGCGACCGCCGCCCGGACCGGTGCTCCAGCCGCCGGCGATCCGTCCGCCCGCGATCCGCCACCCGACGGCGCTGACCCGGGCCCCGGTCCTGATCGGGCCGTCGCTGCCGCCGGCGTCGACGACCGCGCTGCCGCCGTCGCCGCAGCCGACCTACCAGCGCGCGCCCGGTCGCAGCGCGCCGCCACCGCCACCGCCGCCGCGCGCCCCCGAGCGTGGCCCCGAGCCGCCGCGCGGGCCGACCGCAAGGACGACGACCGCGCCGGCGCGGGTGGTCCCGCCCCACGTCGCGCCGCCCCACGTCGCGCCGCCCCACGTCGCGCCGCCGGCCTATCAGGCGCCGATCATGACGCCTCCGACGGTGCCGACGCCCGCGGCCCCCGCGCCCCAGGTCCCGACCCCGCAGGCGCCCGCGCCGCTGACGCCGAGCGCGCCCGGCGCCGCGCCACCGATGGCCCCGCCCCCCGAGCGCAAGGCCGCGCCGACGTCGGCCCCGCCCAGCTCGTCCGGGGCCTCGGGTGGCGCTGTCGGTGGCCTCGGGGTGTCGTCGGGCCACGCTGTCCTCGACCACGCGCGGGCCTCGATCCTCGCGCGCATCGGCGCCGCCGAGCGCCACCTGCGCAAGCACACGACGCGGGCCGACCGCGCGATCGCCGATCGCCACGCCGGTCGCCCGACCCGCCGGCGCTGAGCGCCGACCGCGCGCGTCTCGCCCGCGCCCCGGGCCCGCCCCGCGCCTCCGCCCGCGCGCGCCGCTCAGCCGACCAGCCGCCAGTACGCCCAGTCGCCCAGCTTGGTCGTGAGGAACTGCGGCTGATCCGGATCCGCCGTCATCCGCTGGTACGGGTAGCGCACCGACAGGAAGATCACCTCGTCGCCGACGAAGATCGGCGCGGCCGGCATGCGGTAGCTGGGCAGGCGGATCTGCCAGTTCTCCTCGGCGTAGCCGGCCTTGTAGTAGTAGAGGAAGTGGGTCTTCCACGCGCCGAGCTGGCTGTAGTCGCCGACCTTGGCCTCGGTCGTGACGAGCTGCACCAGGTCGTCGCCCAGGACCGGCTGGCCGTCGGCCTTGGTCGCGCTCGCCAGCTTGACGATGATCGCGTCCGACGCCGCGCCCAGGGTCGGGTAGTACTGCGCCAGCGGCGTCGACTGCGACACCGGGCCTAGGTACTGGCCCTCGTCGAGCTGCTCGGCGTAGGGCCACTTGTTGCCGAGGAACTTGAGCTTGAACTTCATGCCGTAGGTCAGGGCCACGGCGTTCGGCGCGCGGGTCGGCGGCGTGCCGAAGTTGATGCCGACGGTGGCGTCGCCCGGCGGCCGCGGCTGGCCCAGGGTCAAGACCTGATCGAAGGTCGGCGCCGCCGCGGTGCGCTGGCCCAGCTTCCAACGATCGGCCGGCACCCCGAGCCAGCTCAAGATCGTCGCGTTGACCGAGGTGTGATCGTAGGGCACCGCGGTCGGGCTGCGGAACACCGTCTGCGGCGCGATCCACGGCGAGATCGCCAGGGTCGGGATGCGCACGCCGTACAGATCGAACTTGAAGCCGAACTGGGTGCGGGTGTGGCTGTCGAGGTCGTTGTTCTTGTAGCCCTGGGGCGCCTTGTCGACGTCGCTGGCCTGGGCCTTGGGTGGTGGGACGTGGTCGTAGGTGCCGCCGTTCTCGTCGAAGGTGATGAGGAACAAGGTCTTGTTCCAGGCCGGGCCGGTGGCCAGCGACCGATACACCTGCAGGACGAAGTCCTCGCCCTTGGTCGTGTCGCTCACCGGGTGGTAGTCGTTGCCGTTCAACTGGGCCAGCGAATCGAGGGTCTTGCCGCCGCCCCACTCCGGCTCGATGAAGCTCACCGCCGGCAAGGTCCCGGCCGCCGCCCGCTCGTAGAACTCGTCCATCTTGGCGAACTGGCCGTCATAGCGATCGGCCGCGAGCTGCGGGAACATGATCCGCGTGTACTGGTTCTCGCCCAGCTTGGTCGGCGGCCAGCTCGAGTGCCAGAAGTACATCCACTGATCGCCGTGGCCGGTCTCCTCGAGGACGTCGAACACCGTCCGGGTGTCGGCCGGCAGGGTGTCGGAGTTGAGCCAAGCGTAATAGCTGTTCTTGCCGTAGAAGCCGTTCTTCACCATGCCCCGGGCGGTGCCGGCGGCGAGGAACGCGCGGTTGGTGTTGGTCTGGCTCGGCACCGAGCAGAACCACAGGTCCGACACCGCGTAGTGGCGGGCCAGCCCATTTAGGATCGGGAGCTGCTCGGGCAGGTAGGTGTCCATGATCTCCGACACCTTCTCGACCACCGCGTCGTCGAGCTGATAGCCGGCGAAGCCCTCGCGGTAGTAGTCGGCCAGGTAGCCGCGCTGGGTGATGCGCGCCGGATCGAAGCTCGGGATCTGCTCGTACGGGTAGTCGAACAGGTGGGCCAAGATGTGCTGGTAGAACTCGCCAGGGTTGTGGTTCGGCGTCGACGGCGAGCGCGCGCCGCGGCGCGGCGCCACCGCGGCCAGGGTCTTCAGCACCTCGCCGTCGTCGCTCGGCTCGGTCAGCTTGTTGGTCAGGGCCTCGAGGGACAAGCGCTGCGCGGCCAGGCTGCGCGGGTCGAGGCCGATGAAGTTGGGCAGGCCCTGCTGATTGGCCGGGACGTTGGCGCTCGGGAGGTTGACCTTGGGCTGGTCCTGCTCGTAGAGCCAGCCCATCACGTGGTCGAAGCCGCGGTTCTCGAGCATGAGGACTACGACGTGCTCGATCTGCGGCATGATCGGGTGGTCGGCGACCTGGCGCGGGCCGGGCTTGCTGGCCATGGCCTGGCGCGATGCGCGCTGCCAGGCCGCGAGCTCCAGGGCTTCGGCGTCGTGGTGCGGGTGCTCGATCGCCACCTGGAAGGTGGTCGGTGGGCCGTCGCCGCCGACCGAGAAGGTGAACGTGCCGACGACCCCGTGGCCGACGTGCCGGATCGTGCGCTCTGTCAGGCTGATGGTCTTCACGCGAGCTCCGGGCGGACCCAGCGGTGGCGAGCGGTCGGGGGGCGGGCGCCGGCGCGCATGCCGAGGCCGCGGCGCCGAGGCGGCGCGGGAGACCGGTCGCGGCTGGGCCGCTAGCCGACAGGTGCCACCGCCGGGTGGTCGCCCTCCATAGTCAATTCGCCGACCGCACGTCGCGGTTCGCGCCGGCGGCGCCCTGCGGTACGATGGAACGATGCGCGGCGCGCCCCTCGGCTTGTGTGCCCTCGCCCTGGCGGCGTGCGCCGAGCCACCGCCGCTGCCGGACGTCTGCCTGGGCGACGCGCCGCCGGCCGCGCCCCTGGTCACCAGCGCCGCGATCGGCCGCCGCGACGTCACCGGGCCGACCCTGGTGCTCGACGCCACGCCGCCCGACGATCCCGACGGCGATGTGCTGTGGGCCACCGACTACGAGATCTGGACCGTCGAGGCCGACGGCGCGCTCCGCGAGCGGGTGTGGTGGGCCACGGTCGTCGGCAGCCACCCGCCGCCGGTCGCGATCACCGACGGCCGGTTCGAGGGCGTGGCCGCGGTCCTGGGCGATCTCGAGCTGTGGCGCGATCACGCGGTCCGCATCCGCCACGTCACCCGGACCGTCGACGGCTGCGAGCAGGTCGGCGCGTGGAGCCCCCCGGCCGAGTTCCGCACCGACGACGGCTCGCGGCCGCTGTTCGACCCGACGATCGTCCGCGAGGTCGCGGTCACCCTGCCGCCGGCCAGCTACGCCGCGATCGACGCCGAGGCGCGGCCACCGGGCTGCGTGCCCTACGAGCGGCCCTACCACGTCGGCGAGCTGCGCTACCTCGACCGCGACTTCGCCGGCGTCGGGGTCAAGGTCAAGGGCGGCTGTGGCTCGGCCCGCCGGCTTTCGGGCAAGGCTGGGCTCAAGATCAGCCTGGGCTGGGACGATCCCGCGGTCGCCGGTTGCCCGGCCGAGCGCCGGGTCGGCGGCCTCGACAAGCTGACCCTGAACAACATGGTCCAGGACGACAGCCTGAGCCACGAGCGCCTGGCCTACGCGTTCTTCCGCGAGCTCGGCGTGCCGGTGCCGCGCACCGCGCCGGTCCGCCTGACCGTCAACGGCACCTTCTTCGGCCACTACCTCCACGTCGAGACCGTCGACCGACGGTTCCTGGCCCGCCACTTCGACTCCAATCAGGGGATGCTCTACGAGGGCACCTACTGGTGCGATCTCGAGGCCAGCAACATCCGCGACGACGACAGCGGCTGCTTGACCCGCGAGTTTTCGCCCGACGCCTGCGACGGCGCGCCGCCGCCGGGCGCCGACCCCGAGGACTACACGCCGCTGCGGGCCTTGATCGCGGCCCTCGACGCGCTGCCGCCGGGTGGGTTCTATCCGGCCATCACCGAGCTGCTCGACTTCGACGCCTACCTGGCGATGTGGGCCGGCGAGGCGGTGCTGTCGCACTGGGACGGCTACACCTACAACATCATCAACAACTACCGCCTCTATCACGACCCAGCGACCGATCGCTGGACCTTCATCCCGAGCGGCCTCGATCAGACCTTCCAGCCCAGCTCGATCGGCATCTGGTCGCCGTCGGCGCGCATCGCCCAGCGCTGCTTGCAGGAGCCGGCCTGCGAGGCCGAGTTCGCCCAGGCCCTGTACCGCGCGGTCGAGGTCTTCGAGCGCATGCGCCTCGATGAGGCCCAGGCCGCGATCGCCGCTCAGCTCGCGCCGCTCCTGGCCGCGGACCCCGGCCGCGAGTTCGACGCCGGCGAGCACGCCGAGGCCAACCGCGACACCGTGAACTTCATCCGGGCCCGGGCCGCCGAGGTGCGGGCCGACCTGGCCAGCCGCGGACATTCGGACACAATGTCGCAGATGGCCCGGCGAGCGTCCGACGATGGCGGCTGATCATCCGGGCGGCGACGTCCACATCGCGGCGTCGGGGCAGCTCCGGCTGTCGGTGCTCCTGGCCGAGCTGCGGGCCGACGCCGAACGCCGGCGTCGCGGCGAGCCCATCGAGCCGCCGCCGCCGAGCGACGCTACCGCCCAGGCCGCGGCCACCGTCGCGCCCGGTGACCCGGTGGTCATCGACTCGCGCGATGGCCTGACGATCGCCGAGATCCTCGACGCCACCGCCGGCGCGGGCTTCGGCTTCGTGATCGCGCTCCTGGCCCTGACCGCGATCCCCTTCGTCGGGTTGTCGACGCCGTTTGGCCTGTCGGTCGCCTTCGTCGGCGCGCAGGTCCTCCTGGGCCGACCGCGGCCGTGGCTGCCGCGGCGGATCCGCGCCGTCAACCTGTCGGTCGCCGCCCTCGATCGCATCGGCCGCTGGCTCGGGCGCGGCACGCGGTGGTTGACGCCGCTCGTGCGCCAGCGCCTGCGCGGCCTCACCGGGCCGGCCGGGCTGCCACCGATCGGGCTGGGCGTCGCGATCCTCGGCATCGGCCTGGCGCTGCCCTTGCCGATCCCCGGCTCGAACCTGGTCTTCATCGTTCCGATCCTGGTCTACGCCCTCGGCATGCTCGAGCGCGACGGCCTCTTGGTCCTGGCCGCGCATCTGATGACCGCCGCCCACATCGTCCTCGCCATCGCCGCGTGGACCGTGGTGTCCCAAGCCTTCGCCCCGGTCGCCCGCTGGTTCGGCTTCTAGCGCCGCCTCCGCCTCGGTCTCGGCCTCCGCCTCGGTCTCGGTCTCGGCCTCGGTCTCCGTCTCGGCCTCGGTCTCGGCCTCGGTCTCGGTCTCCGCCTCGGTCTCGGTCTCCGCCTCGGTCTCGGTCTCCGCCTCGGTCTCGGTCTCCGCCTCGGTCTCGGTCTCACCTCCCCCTCGACCGTCCTCCCCTCCGCCGTCGCGCGAGCCCGATCACCGCCACCGCCCCGGCGACCAGGCCCGCGCCGCTCGGCCGGCCTCCGCCGGTCTGACAGCATCCGCCGCCGTCGTCGCCATCGCCGGGGTCGGTCCCACCGTCGGGACCCGCGCCCGCCGGCACGGTCTTCGGACCGGGGCCGATCGGCCAGCCGGGGTTGCCGCCCGCGGCGAAGGCGTAGGCGCCGACGTCCGCGGCGCCGCCGCGCGGCCGGCCGTTGAAGTCGTCGTCGACGACGTGGGCCGGCGCGCCGCCACCGACCAGCCCCGAGCCGGCCATCGGGAACAGGTCCATCGGCGGCGCGCCGCCGTAGCTGGCCTGGGTCAGCTCGGTCAGGGCCCCGACGGTGAAGCCGCCGGTCACCCCGCTCACGGTGCCGACGCCGCGGTTGCCGGCGACCGTGAGCTGGCCGGTGTCGCCGCTGGCGGCGATCGCGTTGCCGGCCCGGGCGTAGAGCGCGTTGTTCGCGATCACCACCGAGCCGGTCATGCCGCTCACCCGGATCGCGTCGTTGGTCGCGTGTAGCACCGTGTTGTGGACGACCGTCAGGTTCTGCGGCGTGCCGGCCTGGTGCGGCTGCATCGCGATGCCGTTGGCCACCGAGCCGAGGATCAGGTTGTTGCGGATCACCGCGTCGGCCGCGGCCTGGATCGCGTGGTCGCCACAGCCCCACATCGCGTTGCGCTCGATCACGTTGGGCGGACCGTTGCCGGCCGTCGCGTAGACCAGGATGCACGGGTAGTGAGTGTCGTGGATGACGTTGTCGCGGATGATGTTGCCGGCGCTGCCCTCCTTGAGCTCGATGCCGTCGCCCTGGGTGACATCGGCGGCGTTGGTGTGATGGATGTAGTTGCGCTCGATCACGCTGTCGACGACGCGGCAGCCGTCGTTGTTGCAGCCGAGGTACATGCCCTCGCCGGTGCCGCCGGTGTCGTGGATGTGGTTGTCGCGGATGAGCAGCGCGCGATAGGTCACGCCGCCGTCGTTGGCGCGCAGCGCGACGTCGGCGGTGTCGGCGATCTCGCAGCGCTCGATCGTCAGGTGATCGGCGGCGCTGATGCGCAGCCCGGCCGAGCCGCCGCGGAACGACAGGCCGCGGATCGTCACGTGCTCGGCGCGCTCGAGATCCCAGATGTTCTGGTCGGCGTTGGGCCGCACGATCACCGGCTGCTCGCCGTCGGCCGCGCGGATCACGATCGGCTGCGCCGCGGTGCCGACGATCGTGACCCCGAACCGGCTGGACATCGTGTACGTGCCGCCGCGCACGACCAGCTCGTCACCCGGGCGCAGGCCGGCGATCGCGGCGCGCAGGTCGCCGGTCGGCGTCACCTCGATCACGTCGGCGGTGGCCGGCGGCGCAGCGAGGATGAGGGCCGCGAGGGCCGCGAAGGAGGCGAGGGCGGTCGTCCGCATCGCGCGAGTGTAGCCTCGGGGACGGCCGCGAACGGCGCGTGACAGGGGTCGACCCGGCGTCCATACTCCCCGCGATGTCGAACCGCACGCCCCTCGCCGTCGCGCTGACCGCTCTCGCCGTCGGCGGTCTCGCCGCCGCCGGATGCAAGGACCGCACGCCCGGGCAGCCGACCAACGCGCCGCCGGCGGGCTCGGCCGCGCGCCCCACCGCGCCCACCCCGGTCGCCCCGACCCCGACCGGCGGCACGCCCATGGGCCCGAGCGGCCCGCGGCCGACGATCGATCTGCCCTCGGTGGCGACCGTCTCGACGCAGGTCGGCGCCTTCGCGCCGCCCGATCTCGCTGCGGCCCCCGCGGCCATGGCCGGCAGCGCGGCGCCGCCCGCGCCGACCGCCGCGGTCGCGATCGGCCCGGTCGCTGGGGACGGCGTATTCGACGCCGCCGCGATCGGCAACGCGCTGGCCGCCGCGCGGCCGGCCTTCGAGCGCTGCTACGCCGACGCTCTGGGTCAGCGCCCCGGCCTCGCTGGTCAGCTCGTGCTGTCGATCGAGCTGGGCGAATCCGGCGCGCCGACGACCACCAACGCCACCGGCGTCGACCCCGCGATCGCCGCCTGCATCTCCGGCGTCGTCCACAAGCTCACCTTCCCCGCGCCCTCCGGCGTCGCGCGCGTGACCTCGACCTTGACCTTGTCGGCCACGCCGGCGCCGTGATCGATCGCACCTCCGGCGACCGCGGCGCCGGTCACTAGCTCCGCGGCCCCTGGTAGATCTTCGCCACGGGGGGCGACCGACCCACGACACGCGCGGCGCGTCGGCCGCCGAGGCCGCGGCGTAAGCCACTGGAATCGCGCCCTCGGTCGCGTGGCCCATCGGTTGCTCGACCCGTCGGCATGCTCCGCATCGTCCCCCTCGCGACCCTCGCCACCGGCCTCCTGGCCGCCTCGGCGTGTAGCGTCACCCGCGTCAACCGCGCCGCCATGGTGCCGCACATGACCCCCACGCTGCGGGCCGGCGCGCCCTTCGAGGCCCCGGCTGAGCTCTCGGTCGGCGCGTCGAGCGTCGCGCACACTACCCTCGGCGCGTCGGATGCCTCGGCGGCCGTCGAGATCCCGGGCACCCAGGCCGAGGTCGCCGCGCGGCTGCGCATCACTCCCAACGTCGGCCTCGGCATCCTCTACGCGCGCGGGTTCGGCGCGACGTCCGAGGCCATCAAGAACAACCAGCCGCCCATCGACGGCGACGTCGCCGGCGGCGGCATCAGCGTCAACGGCGTCATCCCCACCAGCGATCCGCGCTGGCACGTCGGGATCAACGCCGAGTTCCTGGTCTGGAACATCCCCTACGTCGAGTACGAGACCTGCATCGAGAACTGCGGCCCGGTCCCGTGGTCCGGGGTCGAGCACGGCGACTCATCGATCGGCCAGGTCGCCCTCGGTATCGTGCCGACCTACGACGGCGGCTCGTGGCGCGCGTGGGGCGGGGTCACGGCGCGCAACCACCCGACCATCGAGCAGAAGGGCACGGAGCTCGGTGTCGACGTCGAGGACGAGGTCGAGGCCGGCTCGTTCAACGCGGTGGTCTCGGCGGGCCTCGACCTCGACCTCGGCGGCGGCATCCGCGCCGGCGCGACCCTGTACCAGGTCGTCCGCGGAGCGCCGGCCAGCTACGGCCCGAGCCTGGCCGCGACCTTGACCGTGCCCCTCGGCGCGCGGAGCAACAAGGCGCGCCTGCTCGCGAACAGCGGCGCCGCCGTCGGCACCGGCGGCCTCTAGCCCGCGACCGCCTCACCCGGCGAAGGTGATTGTGGCGGCCCAACCGCGCCAGTAGCCTCGCCCTATGGATCGGGATCGGGATCGAGCGCATCGCAGCGACCACGGCGACGAGGACAGCGGCAGCGGCGTGGCCGCCGGACGCCGCTCCCGGGTCGCCTCCGAGTATCCCCACCTCGCCCGCGCTCTCGGGCCCAACCCGCCGAGCGCGCCGTCGATCGATGACGTCGCGACCGCGGCGGTGGAGCGCAAGGGCGGCGGCGCGCCGGTCGATGCCGGGGTGGCGTCGACGGTCGGAGCCCACCTCGGCCACGACTTCTCGGCGGTGCGGGTCCACGGCGATCCGCTGGCCCGCGAGGCCAGCGCGGCGATGGGGGCCCAGGCCTTCGCCTACGGCAGCGACGTGTTCCTCGGCCCGGGCGCCAGCGGCACCGATCTGGGCCTCATGGCCCACGAGCTGACCCACGTGGCGCAGCAAGGCGCGGCCGGGCGCCGCGGCGCGCAAGCCAAGGTCGAAGTCGGCGCCGCCGATACGCCGGCCGAGCGCGAGGCCGATCAGGTGGCGGCCGCGATCACCGGCGGCGCGACGCCGGCGAATCTCTTGGTCGATGACGGCCCGCCGGCCGCCGGCCAGATGCTCAAGTCGACGTTCATCGCTCAGCTCCGCGCCGCGGTCACCGACGCCGCCGACGCCGAGCTGGGGCCGATGTACTCCGCCCTCGGCTGCCCGTACATCGACATGTACTTCCAGCGCTACAGCGACCGTCCCGCGAGCGAGTCCGAAGCGCTGTTGCGCCGGTTCGCCCCCGCGGTGCGCGGCGCGCGCCAGGCCGCGGACATGATCCCGATCGTGGTCGAGCGGGTCCGGCAGGGCGTCCGGCAGTGGCGCGACGACGGCACGGTGCCGCCCGATCTCGCGGCGGCCGATCCGGCGGCCGCGGCGGGGGCCGCCGCTAGCCACCTCGGCGGGTCGGCGACCCTCGGCGGCCTCGAGGCCGACCTGGGGGCGGGGCGCGCGCTCGACGCCAGCACCGCCAGTCGCATGAGCGAGGTCCTCGGCCAGGACGTCAGCGACGTGCGCATTCACGATGGCGCGGTGGCGGCGCGCAAGGCCGCCGAGGTCGACGCGACCGCGTTCGCGGTCGGGCGAAACGTCGTGCTGGGCGCTGACGCCCCGGCGGCCGGCTCCCTCGAGGGCGACGCGCTGCTCGCCCATGAGCTGGCGCACACCGCGCAGCAGCACGCGGCGGCTAGCGCCCCGGCGGCGATGCGCGCGCCGATCGGAGCCGAAGATCACGCCGCCGAGGATCACGCCGACGAAGCCGCCGCGGCCGCGGTCGGGCAGCGGGTCGGCCTCGGCGGTTGGCTCCGCCGGATCGGGGCCGGGCTGCGCACCGACGTGCAGCTCCAGCGCTGCAAGAGCGACAAGCAGGCCACCGTCGACAAAGCCACGCAGTACCGCAACCGCATCGCCGAGCTGCAGAAGACCGAGGCGGCCAAGGGCTCGTTCGGCTCGGTCGCCGCGGCGATGACCGAGCGGCGCGCGACCGAGCACTGGCTCGCCGTCGAGGAAGGCGGCAGCGGCCCGCGCACCGGTCGCGAGTCAGGCGAGACCGGCGTCACCTGCGACTGCACCACGCTGGTCGTCGACATCTTGCAAGACACCTTCGCCGCCCTGGGCAAGTCGGCCGACTGGGACAAGGTGAAGACCAAGGCCGTGTCCTTGAATGGCACCGGCCAGACCGGCATGAACGGCATCCCGATCCAGCGCGCCCTCGAGAGCGAGCTGGGCTGGAAGGGCGTGTTCTGGGCGCCCGACCCCAACTTCGCCTACAAGAAGTCCAACGGCGACGCCGAGACCGAGCACTCGTACGCGTACAGCGTCGCGAAGAACAAGGGCACGTACTACAAGGTCTCGGTCGATCACACCGTCGTGAACTTCGCCCCCGAGTCCGGCAGCTCGACGACCAAGGACGACAGCGGCCTCGGCAAGCTGAAGAAGATCCCGTTCGGCGTGTTGACCGCGCGGGGCGCGCGCCACATGGCGCTCATCGTCGCCGGCGTGGTCTACGAGGTCCACTGGGACGAGAAGGCCAACTCGGCCAACCTCTACGGCGCGACGCCGCTCGAGAGCTGGGGCTGGGACTCGGGCGCGATCGTCGCGCCGCCCAACGATATCGCCGAGGCCTTCAAGTGAGACGCAGCCTGGTCGCGCTGGCGCTGGTCGCGTGCTCGAGCCGCGGTGGCGACCGCAGCCCGACCGAGCGGCCGCCGGGCCCGAGCGCGCCATCCACCTCCGAGGTCGTCGAGACCCGGCAGTGTGGCGAGGTGGTCGCGACCTGGCGCGGCCACCGGGTCGAAGGGCGTCGCGACCTCGAGTCCTTGGCCTTCACGCTCCCGGGCGAGGCGGCGCCTCTGCCGTGGACCCACGGCGACCTCGACCCGCCGCACTGGTCCCTGGACGTGTTCGCGCCCGACTGCGGCCATGTGCTCTTGTGGTGGAGCCACACCGGCCCGTATCACGTGGTCGCCACGGCTCGCCTCGGCGCCTACCTGCGGGGCGCGCCACCCGATCACGAGCTGCGCGGCCGCGATGGCGACTCCGCCCCGGTCTTCGACGGCGCCTGGGTCGACGCCCGCACGATCCGCTATCGCTCGGGTTGCTGCGATCCGCCGATCGACCTGCAGTTCACCGTGCCGTGACGAACCGAGGACGGTCCCGCGAGGGCGGCGGCGCGGTAGGGTCGCGGGTATGAGCTCTCACCTCGGGTGCGCGCGCGCCGGGCTGGTCGGCGCGCTGGTCGTCGCGTGCGGTGGGCCGAGCGCGTCGCCGGGGCGCCCGAGCGCGTCGCCCCGCGAGACCGGCTACGCCGGCGCGACGACGTGTGGCGCACCGGTGCCTGAGGTCTTGGTCCGCGGCCTGCCGGCCGGCGAGCCCGCGGCCGAGCCGATGTTCGGGCGGCCCGAGGTGACGTCACCGGACTCCTCCGCGCCGGCCCCCGAGCCCGACCTCGCGCTGGTGGTCGATCGGCTGCAGGGCCACCTTCACGCGCTCACCTCGTGCGGCCGAGACTTCTACGCGCGCGCCCCGCAGGAGGGCGCGCTGGCGATCGACACCCGCTTCGCGATCGCCGCCGATGGACAGGTGACCGGGGTCGAGGTGGGCAGCGGCGCGGCCACGCTCGATCGCTGCCTGTGCGAACGCCTGTACGCGATCGACTACCGCGGTGTCGGCGCGGCCGCGATCGTTCGCTATCCGCTGCGGCTGTCGCCCTGATCGCGCGCCCGGCCGGGAGCGCGCCGCGCGTCGACCGGCAGGATCGTCCGTCCGTCGGCCAGATCGGCCGGCAGCGCCGGCCGGCGTCGACGCGGTGTCGGCCCTGGAGCTCGCCCAGCGCGGCCGCGCGGGCGGCACGGCCCTCGCAAACCCGCCGCCGCGACGAGCCGCTCCTCGGCTCGCGAAAGGACCACCATGCTCCGCTCCCGATACTCGATGATCGCGTCGGCCCTCCTGGCGTCGGCCTTCGGCATGACCTCGGTCGCGCACGCCGCCGACGCGCCCTCCGCCCGCAGCCGGTTGCCGCTCACCTTCGAGGCCAACCGCGGCCACGAGCCGGCCGACGTCGACTTCAGCGTGCGCGGCGATGGCTACAAGCTGTGGCTGACGCGCTCGGAGGCCGTGCTCGCCGTCCGCGGCGCCACCGCCCCCGTGATCGTGCGCATGGGCGTCGCCGGCGTGGCCCCGACGGCGTCGGCCCGCGGCGAAGAGCGCCTGCCCGGCGTCGTCAATCACGTCGTGGGCGGCGACCCGCGGCAGTGGACGACCGCGCCGACCTTCGCGGCGGTCCGGTACCACGGCGTCTATCCCGGCATCGATCTCGTCTACTACGGCAACCAGCGCCAGCTCGAGTACGACTTCGTGGTCGCGCCCGGCGCCGATCCGGGCCAGATCGCGCTCGCCTTCACCGGCGCACAGCCGCGCCTCGCCCCCGACGGCAGCCTGGTGCTCACCCACGCCGAGGGCGAGCTGCGCTTCGCCAAGCCGATCCTGTACCAGCGCTTCCTCGGCCTCCGGTTGCCGGTCGCCGGTGGCTTCGTCGTCGACGGCGACCGCGTCACCTTCACGGTCGGTTCGTACGATCGCCACCGCCCGCTGGTGATCGATCCGATCCTCACCTACTCGACCTTCGTCGGCGGCACCGACAACGATCGCGGTGACGCCATCGCCGTCGACAACCAGGGCAACGCCTACGCCTGCGGCTACGCCTACTCGCTGGACTACCCGGTCGCGGTTCCAGCCCAGGCCGCCAACGCCGGCACCCAGGACGTGGTCGTCTCCAAGCTGAACGCCGCCGGCACCACGCTCCTGTACTCGACCTACCTGGGGGGCACCAACTACGACGATTGCACCGGCATCGCGCTGGCCGCCAACGACGACGTGTTCATCACCGGGCGGACCAACTCGACCAACTTCCCGGTCACCGCAGGCGCCTACGACACGGTCCACAACGGCAACGACGACGGCTTCGTCACGCGCCTCGACGCGCTGACGGGCTTGATCAACTGGTCGACCTTCGTCGGCGGCAGCAGCAACGATCAACCCATGGACCTCGCGATCGACACCCAGGGGCGCCCGGTGATCGTCGGCAAGACCCAGTCGAGCAACCACCCGACCTCGGCCGGGGCCTACGACACGACCTGGAACGGCGGGTCCTGGGACGCCTTCGTCACGCGCCTGAGCGCCACCGGCGCGAGCCTCTCGTACTCGACCTTCCTCGGCACCTCGAGCACCGACTACGGCCACGGCGTCGTGCTGGCCGGGGACGAGGCCTACGTCACCGGCTACACGACCGGCAGCGCGTTCCCGACCACCGCGGGGGCCTACGACACCACGTTTAACGGTGGGACCGGAGACGTCTTCGTGTCCCGGTTCAACACCGGCGGCACGGCGCTCCTGTCCTCGACCTTCGTCGGCGGCAGCGGCAACGAGTCGGGCGAGGACGTGGCGCTCGGCAGCGGCGGCCACGTCTACGTCACGGGCTGGACGTCGTCGACCAACTACCCGACCACCGCGGGCGCGGCGGACGTCACCGCCAACGGCGGCACCGACGTGCTGATCACCAAGCTGAACGGCACGCTGGCGTCCCTGACCTACTCGACCTACGCCGGCGGCGCGAGCAACGACTACGGTCGCGGCGTCGCGGTCAACAGCGCCGGCGGCGCCATCGTCGTCGGCGATACCGCCTCAACGGGGTTCCCGTCGGTGTCGGCGACCCAGGTCGCCTACGGCGGCGGCGTGGGCGACGTCTTCTTGCTCCGAGTGCAGCCGAGCGGCGGGGGCTTCAACTTCTCGACCTTCCTCGGCGGCGCCGGCTCGGAGTTCGCCGGGGCGGTCGCCCTCGACAGCATCGGTGACGCCTACGTCATCGGGAGCGCGTACGACAACCTGTTCCCGACGGTCGTCGGCTCCTACGACGTGACGCACAACGGCGGCGCGGATCTGTTCGTGACCAAGTACGATATGTAAGGGCCCGCGAAAGAACAACTCAGCCGATCTCGCGGCCGATCCATCCCGGCTGGCGGCGTTGCTCGTCGGTTTCACACCGAGAGTGTGCGCCGCTCCTCGCGCCTTGCCATCCGGGCGCCTCGACCGCGATCTTCGACCGACTTGTTCACTCGCGGGCCCTGGGGCCCGCGAAAGGTCGGTCGCAGCTCGCGGTCGGTCCCCTGGGACCGTCGGCGCGCGGCGTGACGGGTCTCATGGGACCCGCGAGCCGCGATCCCGCGCAGCCTCGCGAGGTCGCGGCAC
The DNA here is from genome assembly GCA_018057825.1 of Kofleriaceae bacterium. GTDB lineage: Bacteria > Myxococcota_A > Polyangia > Haliangiales > Haliangiaceae > UBA2376. The sequence goes on from JAGPCY010000002.1 coordinate 107,979, forward strand.
GCGCTGCGCGGCACGGGCGCTGCACTCGGTCAGGTGGCTCGACCAACGCGAACCCGAGAGGCCCCCATGCAGCGCACCGCCCTCTGCTCCTTGTTCCTCCTCGCCGCGACCCTCGTCGGATGCGTCGACGACCCCGCTCCCGCCGACGAGGGCGACCCGCCCGCGGCGCCGGTGGCCTCGACCTTCGGCGCCGAGGAGGCCTTTCCCGGACAGGTCGGCGTGCCGGTCACCGGCCTCATCGAGACCCCCGACGGTCCACGCGAGGTCACCTACTACGATCACGACGGCGTCCTGATCTTCGAGGGCGACATCCGGGTCCGCGCCGCCGAGCCGCGCAGCGGTCGCGCGCCCAGCGCCGGGCGCTCCGCCACCAGCTATCGCTGGCCCGGCGGCGTCGTGCCCTACGAGATCGATCCGGCGTTCAGCGCCACCCAGCGCGGGCAGATCATCGCGGCGCTCGACCACTGGATCGGCAACACGATCTATTGGTTCCGCCCGCGCGCCGGCGACACCGACTACGTCCGCTTCGTCGCGACGCCGGCCGGATGCTCCGCGGACGTGGGGCGGCAGGGTGGTCGCCAGGACATCATGCTCGGCCCGGGCTGCGACCGCGGCGCGGTGATCCACGAGATCGGCCACGCGGTCGGGCTGTGGCACGAACAGTCGCGCGCTGATCGCGATGGGTTCGTGAGGATCCTCTGGGGCAACATCCGCCCCGGGAGGGAATTCAACTTCCAGACCTACGTCGCGCGCGGCGACGACGGCCAGGACATGTTCGACTACGACTACGGGTCGATCATGCACTACGCGCCCGACGCGTTCTCGGCCAACGACCTCCCGACGATCACCCGCGTCGATGGCCAGCCGCTGGTGGTGCAGCGCGAGCAGCTCTCGCCCGGGGACATCGCCGGCGCGACGCGGCTCCTGACCAAGAACGGCCCCGCCACCTTCAAGCTGGTCAACCTGCACAGCGGTCACTGCCTCGACGTCGCCGCGGCGAGCCGCAGCCCCAACGCCCTCATCAATCAGTTCACCTGCCACGGCCTCGCCAACCAGCGCTGGTACCTCTACAGCATCCCGTGGGCCAACAAGTCGATCGTGATCAACGACTGGTCGGGGATGTGTCTCGACATCCCGGGCAACAGCACCGCCAACGGCGTCCAGGTCCAGCAGTTCCCCTGTCATGGCCGCTCGAACCAGCAGTTCGCGCAGCTCCCGGCGCCGGCCGGCAGCGGTCGCACCGACGTCGGTCTGCAGGTGCAGCACAGCGCGAAGTGCCTCGACGTCCCCGGGTGGGCCACCGCCAGCGGGACGCGCGTCAACCAGTACACCTGTAACGGCGGCACCAACCAGCGCTGGCGCATGGTCTGGTGAGGGCGGTCGGGCCGCCAGCGCCCCTCGCCGGTCCAGGACCTGACGGCACCGGTGGAACTTCCCCGGGCGGCGCGACGGCGGGGCGACGATCGGCGGCGGTGCGCGCGGGCTCCGCGGTTCGCGCTCTGCAGGGCGGGCGGCACGCGACGTGCTACCAGTGATCGTCATGGGGCGCGCACTGATCCTCGGGTTGCTCGCGGTGGCGGGCGCCGCGATCCCAGAGGCCCGTGCCGAGACCCCCGCCGACCGTGCGGTCCGCGTGTCGTTCCGGGTCGACAGCGACGGTCGCGACAACCCGATCACCAACGAACTCGCATACCCCGAGCTGCACGTCGGCTACGCCCGACGGTTCGGGCCAGCGCTGTGGTGGCAGGTCGGCGCGGGACTCGGAGCGGTCGTCGGGGCGGAGACCTCGGGGAGCACGGCGCAACTCGGGGCCGGCGGCGCCGCGCGTACCGCCGGCGCGGTGTTCGTCGGCGCGCAGCTCGAGGTCGCTTGGTCCTCCAGTCGCTATGACTTCGACGACAGTCGGTGCACCACCCACGGCGTCCTCGGCCGCGCCACGGTCGAGCTCGGGCGCCGGGTGGGGTCGCGCGGCGCGGTGGTGGTATCCGGCGGGCTGCGGGCGCGCAAGATCGCCGCCCACGACTGCGACGACGGCGGCCCGCGCGACGTGAATCTCGGCCCGGCGATCGGGATCAGCTACGAATGGCGCCGGTGACCGGTGACGCTGGGCCGGACCGCCGAGACCGAGGCCGAGACCGAGACCGAGACCGAGACTGAGACCGAGACCGAGACCGAGACCGAGACTGAGACCGAGGCCGAGACGGAGGCGGAGACCGAGGCCGAGACGGAGGCGGAGGCGGAGGCGGCGCTCACCCCGCCCAGTCGTCGGGGAGCCGGGCGCGCAGGCGGGCCGCGAGCGTCCGTCGTTCGTCGAGCTCGTCGGTCAGATCGTCGTCGGCCCGGGCGTGGAGCACCTCGTCGAAGCTGAAGCCGATCGCGTCGGGCGCGCGCGGCGGCGGGCCCGGATCGCTGGCGCCGCGCCGCTGGGCGAGCTCGCTGGTGGTCGAGCGCAGCGCGGCCGCGAGGTACGCGTGGGACTCGCGTCGCTCTTCGGCCAGCGCGGCGGCCAGCTCGCGGTGGCACCAGCGCTGATCGATCGCCGCCAGGAGCGCCGCCATCTCGAGTACGGCGATGGGCACGCTGCCGCGCAAGGCGCGGCGCACCAGCGGCAGCGCGCGCTCGGGCAGGCGCTCGAGGGCGAGGACGGCGAAGTCGGCGAGGAGCGGGTGGCCGCCGTAGCCGGCGGCGCGAGGCATGCCGGCCCAGGCGTCGAAGCGCTCGCGTACGAGCGCCGGCTCGGCGTCGCGCTCGAGCAGGTAGGCGCAGGCCTGGTACGGCGAGAACGGGTGATCGGTCGCGACGTCGGCGCGGCGCAGCACCTCGGCGACCTCCGCGGTCACATCGACGTCGGGCCGCGCGCGCAACAGCTCGATCGCGCGGCCCTCGTGCCAGTCCTTGCGGCCGAACAGCGGTCGACACAGCGCGAGGGCCTCGTCGGCCGTGGTCCCTTCCAGGGCCAGGGGCAGGAGATCGCCCGGGCGCTTCGACGCGTGGACCCGGGTCGACAACCACGCGCGGTGGTCCGCGACGTAGGCGGCGTCGCCCTCGGGCTCGATGAGCGCCAGCCAGCGCGCTTGGCCGTCGGCGGTGGCCAGCTCGGCGGCGACCTCGGCCGCGCGGGCCTCGAGCTCCGGCGCCAGCGTGAGCTGGTTCTCGTACGTGGTCGTGTAGCGCACCAGGCCGGCGGCCGCGAGCTCGCGGATCCCGTCGACGATCACCTCAGGCAGCGGGCGCCAGCGCCACAGGCGCGGCTCGGCCAGCCGAGTCGGCGAGGTCGCGACCGACGCCACGCGGGTCGCGAAGAACCAGACGTCGATCACTTCGCCGGTCTCGGTCAGGAAGTCGGCGTCGAGCAGCTCGCCGTCGGGGCCGCGCAGGCACAGGCCGATGCCGTGGCGGCGGTAGGTCCAGCCGGGATGCCCCGGCAGGTCGCCGTCATCGCTGTCGGTGTCGAGGGCCGCGGGCGCGACCGCGTGGTGCCAGCGCTGGCGCTCGCGCTGGAGCTGTAGCGCGACGACCAGCCAGCTCAGGTGCGGGGGGCCCCACATCGCGCGATGGTACGGCCGATGGTGGTCGAGGTCACCGGTCCGCGGCCTGGGTCCGAGCGATGACGGCGCTGGGGCCCCTTCGCCGCCGTCGGCTCGCCGCCGATCGTGGCATGATGGTCGGCTATGAACCGAACCGTGCTCCTCGGCTCCTTCCTCCTCGCTCTCGGCGCCTGCGGCGGCAAGTCGGCCCCGGCCACCTCGGGCCCCGCGGCCACCGCCGCGATCGCCGAGGGCAACCACATGTGCCGCTTCATCATCGAGGGCCAGCCGTGGAACGAGCACCGCTGCCAGGTCACCGGCGGCTCGCTCAACAAGCTCAGCGGCTGGGAGCAGTTCGACGCGTCGTTCGCCGTCAAGGGTGACCAGCTCGAGGTCCAGGGCAACGGCGGCTCCGACGCCGACCGCAGCACGCCGTTCTCGATGACGCTGACCCGCGACGGCGGCTCGTGGAAGGGCACCGTCGTGCCCGCCGGCCCGACCGAGTGGTGGCCGGCGAACGCGGTGTTCGAGATCGTCGACGCCACCGGCTACGGCGGCGACGCCTACGGCGGCGACAGCTACGGCGGCGAGTAGCGCGGGCGCCTGTCCCCGGGGACACGAGGGGCGCCCCCGCTGGCGCTCGCTCGCCGCGCGCGGTCGCGCGCGGCACGGCGGCTGCAATCGCTCGGTCCATGCCGACCTCGACCGTTCGCGCCACCGCGCTCGTCGCGCTCCTCTTGGCCGCTGCGTGCACCGACCCGACCCTCGAACCCAGCGCCGACGCTCCCGGCGCCACGGTGCCCGAAGCGCTCGAGGGCGTGCCGGCGACCGCGCCGCGCAACGTGGTGGCCATCGAGATCGGCGGGCAGCTCCGCACCGGCGTGCTCCTCGATCACCGCCGCGCGCTGTTCGACGCCAGCCTGATCGCGACCGCGACCGTCGGCTCGTCCTTGACCGTGACCTATAACCCCCGTGGCCTGATCCAGACCCGCACCGGCCGCCACCTCGATCGCCACCCGTCCGATCCGCGCCTCGCGATCGTGCAAGTCGATCCGCCGTTCGTCAGCGCCCCGACCTTGATCCTCGCCGATCCGGCGGCGCCGGCGTCGACCAACACCGCGGTGTGCGTCGCCGCGACCTCGCCGACCAGCGCCATCGAGGCCCAGGGGACCTGGAGCTGCCTGCCCGGCAACCCGGTGCCGGTGGTGGTCCACGCGGCGGTGGGCCGCCGGTTCAGCGAGCACGACGTCGGCATCCCGTGCTTTCGCGGCGACGGCCAGCTCCTCGGGCTCCTGGCCGCGATGGCGGTCGACGGCCCGCCGCCGCCGTTCGTCGATGCCGCCGCCGGCGCCCCGCCAAGCCCACCCCCGCCCACGTCGGCCAACGCCTGGGTCAACCCGAGCTATCCGGCGCGAGCGTGGATCGCCAACCTCGGCGAGCTGGCCCGGGTCCGCGCGCTGCGCGACGCCGGCAGCCTGCAGGTCGAGGGGCCGCTCAGCCTCGCGACCACCACCGTCACCGGCGCCGAGATGTGCTTCGACGTCCCGGGGGGTAGCGCGTCGCCGCAGACGCCGATCAATCAGTACCCGTGCCACGGCGGCAAGGCCCAGCAGTTCTACCTCGAGTGGGATCTCGCCTTCTCGTCGTTCCGCATCTACTCGAACGCCAGCGGGCTGTGCCTGGACGTCGCGTCGGCGTCGACGGTGTCGGGCGCGGCGATCCAGCAATACGGCTGCACCAACCAGCCGAACCAGCGCTGGCGGTCCAGCAGCTCCCTCGGCAACTCCCTCGGGAACTTCAAGCTGCGGGCCGACCACGCGACCGGGTTGTGCGCGTCGGCGTGGACTGGCCTCACCGCGACGACCCCCGGCCTGGCGATCACCGATCGCACCTGCGTCACGACCAACGACGCCCACCAGCGCTGGCACCGGATCGCGCGGACGCCGAGCTGACCCGACGCTGACCGAGCGCCGCGTAACCCTCGCCGGCGTCGCGGCGTCGCAGCGATCGTGGAGGTTCAGACCTCGCGCCCGCCGCGCCTGACCTCGTTCGGGCGCCCGCTCCACGCGCTGGTGGTCGGCGGTCGCGGCGGGATCGGCGGCGCCCTGGTCGCCGCCCTGGCCGACGACCCGGCGGTGGCGAAGGTGATCGCCACGACCCGCGGGCCCAGCGCGCCGGCCGACACCGACCGCGTGACCTGGCGGACCCTCGACCTCACCGACGAGGCCAGCATCATCGCCGCGCTGTCCGACCTCGAGGTGCTCGACCTGGTGATCGTCGCCACCGGGGTCCTCCACGGCGACGGCCTCGCGCCCGAGAAGTCCTGGCGCATGCTCGAGGCCGCGGCGCTCGCGCGCGCCTTCGCGATCAACGCGATCGGACCGGCGCTGGTCGCCAAGCACGCGTTGCCTCGGCTGCCGCGGCGCGGTCGCGCGGTGTTCGCCGCGCTGTCGGCGCGCATCGGCAGCATCGCCGACAACCGCCTCGGCGGCTGGCACGCCTACCGGGCGTCGAAGGCGGCGCTCAACCAGCTCGTCCGCACCTTCAGCGTCGAGCTCGCGGGAACCCGCCCCGACGCGATCTGCGTCGCGCTCCACCCCGGGACGGTGGCGACCGCGTTGTCGGCGCCGTTCCGCGGCCGGGTCGCCGCCGAGCGGCTGTTCTCGCCCGAGGTCGCCGCCGCGCACCTGCTGCGGGTGATCGATGGCCTCGCGCCCGCGGCCAGCGGCGCCCTCTTGGCGTGGGACGGCGCGGTCATCCCGCCGTGATCGGCACGGCGGCGTAACCGATCCGCGGGCGACGCGTCGAAGCACTCGATGAAGTTCGTGGCCGAGACCGAGATCGCCGCGAGCGCCGCGGTGGTGTTCGGCTTCCACGAGGCGCCCGACGCCTTCGCCCGCCTGCAGCCACCGTGGCAGCGCACCGAGGTGCTCCAGCCGCCGACCTCCCTCGCCGTCGGCACTCGGGTGATCCTGCGGACCAAGGTCGGCCCGCTGTGGCAGACCATCGAGGCCGAGCACGTCGCGTACGAGCCCGGCGTGATGTTCGCCGATCGCATGGTGCGGGGGCCGTTCGCGCGCTGGCTCCACCGCCACGTCGTGACCCCGCGGGGGCCCGATCGCTGCGTCCTCGTCGACGACATCGACTACGAGCTGCCGCTCGGCGCGGTCGGCCGGTGGGTCGGCGGACCGATCGCGCGCCGCCAGCTCGCCCGCCTGTTCGCGTTCCGTCACCAGGTCACCCGCGCCGCCTGCGAGGGGCGGGTCGAACGCCCCGTCGCCGGGAGCGATGACCCGCTGCGCCCGATCCTCCGCCAGCCAACGCCATGAGCAACCCCACTCCACCCCCTGCCGCCAGCCCACCCGCGCCGAGCGTGTCGGAGCGCATCCGCGCCCGCGTCCAGCGCGCCGGCCGTCGGTTCCACGCCAACGACAACATCGCCGCCTTCATCGAGCCCGGCGAGCTCGAGGCGCTCCAGGCCGAGGTCGCGAGCAAGCTCCAGGGCGTCCTCGAGAGCCTGGTGATCGACACCGCCAGCGATCACAACACGCGCGAGACCGCGAAGCGGGTGGCCCGGATGTACGTGACCGAGGTGTTCCGCGGTCGCTACGCGCCCGCGCCCAACGTCACCGAGTTCGTCAACGCCGCCCGCCTCGACGAGCTGATGATCGTCGGGCCGATCACGATCCGCAGCGCGTGCAGCCACCACATGTGCCCGATCATGGGCCGGCTGTGGGTCGGGCTCATGCCCAACGAGCACTCCAACCTGATCGGCCTGTCGAAGTACACCCGCCTGGCCGAGTGGGTGATGAGTCGGCCGCAGATCCAGGAGGAGGCGATCACCCAGCTCGCCGATCTCTTGATGGACAAGGTCACGCCCGATGGGCTGGCGGTGGTGATGGAGGCCGACCACTTCTGCATGCACTGGCGGGGCGTGAAGGACAGCGCGACCAAGATGACCAACAGCGTGATGCGCGGGTCGTTCCTCAAGGATCCGACGTTGCGGCGCGAGTTCCTGTCGCTGCTCCACCAGAAAGGCTAGCGCCGCCATGCTCGTCCGTTGTCTCTACGCCAGTCGCGCCGCCGCCCCGCTCGGGCCACAAGTCGACGCCATCCTCGAGCAGTCGCGGCGCAACAACCCCAAGCTCGGCATCACCGGCCTCTTGTGCGTCAGCGACGATCTGTTCATCCAGGTCCTCGAGGGCGGCCGCGACGAGGTCAGCGATCTGTTCGTCACGATCGCCCGCGATCCCCGCCACGCCCAGGTCCGGATCCTCCTGTTCGAGGAGATCGCCGAGCGGCGGTTCGCGCACTGGACGATGGGGCAGGTCCACCTGGGGAAGGTCAACCCGGCCCTGCTCCTCAAGTACTCCGACAAGCCCACGCTAGACCCGTTCACCTGTTCGGGCCGGGCCACGATGGCGCTCCTCGACGAGCTAGTCGCGAGCGCGGCGATCACCAGCCGGGCCGGCTAACGGGATCGGGTCGGGATCGGGATCGGGTGCCCGCCCGCGTCACGGGCAGCCCGGGCCGGTGCGGGTGACCGTGATGGTGTCGGTGCCGACCGTCGCGCCGCGGCGATCGAGCGCGGTGAGGGCGAGGGCGTTGGCGCCGCACGCCAGCCCGACCGAGGCCCGCCACGTCGAGACCGCCGGCCAGGTCACGGTCAGCGCTGCTCCGCTGGCGGTGATGGTGTGGACGTCGACCCAGCCCGGCCCCTCGAGGTCGACGGTGGCCGCGGCGACCGCGAGCGGCGCGCCGCCGTTGGTCGCGATCGCGAAGCCGACCGGCGGGATCGCGCGGGTGATGGCGTCGGGCGCGCCATCGCGGACCCAGGCCGCGCGCTCCGCGACGTAGGCCAGGTGGCCGGCGAAGTCCTGGCCGGGCAGGAGCGCGCCGAGCTGCGCGGCCCACGGCGCGAGGTAGGTCGCGTTGTACGAGGTCGTGATGATGTCGTGGAGGTGGCCGTAGTAGCTGCGGCGGCGCGCCGGCGCCGCGATCAGCTTGGCCAGATCGGCGCTGCCGATCACCGGGCCGCGCGCGCTGCCCAAGAAGTCGAGGTCGTGGGGGAAAAACAGCGCCTTGCCGTCGGAGGGGCGGAGGTAGAACTCGGCGTTGTGGGCGGCGCCGCTGGCGTAGTTGTCGATCGCGCCTGACAGGGTGGCGAAGGCCAGGGCCCGCAGCCACTGGTCGACGTCGAGGATGGCGTCGACCTGGGCGTCGAAGGCCGCGCCGGTGGTGCCGAAGGCCTGGGCGAAGCGGAGCCAGCCGCGGTAGTCGTCGCGGCCGCGGTTGGCCTTGTTGATGAAGCACATCCGGTAGGCCTCCTCGTCGGGGCCAAGGTCGCGGATCGCGGTGCCCACCACCTGATCGGGCTGCGGCAGCTTGGCGCCGGTCGGGGTGCCGTCGACGGTGGTGGTCGGGTAGTAGACCAGCTCGTACTCGAACAGGCCGCCGTCGCCGCCGCGCTCGAATTGGTGGTCGAGGAACAGGCCGCCGAAGCGCGCGAGCTGGAGATGCGCCGGGCCGGTCAAGTCGCGGCGCGGCGGCACGACCTCGATCAGGTCGTCGTATTGGCTCGGCACCGCGCCGGCGCGGTTCATGGCCTGGAAGAAGAACAGCTCGCGCTGGCCGAAGCTGACGCCTTGCGAACGATCGATCAACACGGTGCGATGGACGCCGCGGAACAGGCGCTCGGGTGGGAAGCGCAGGCCGAAGCCGGTGCGCGCCTGGGTCGGGCGACCGCGCTGGCTGCCCTTCAGGCGGACGCCGACGTCGTAGGTGGCGTCGCGGCCGTCGTAGATCACGGTGGCCCCGACCCAGTCATTGCTCATGAGGTTGGGCGCGGCGAACAGCCAGGCGGCGTCGGCCGGGGTCATGACGATGCGGACGTCGCGCAGGGCGTCGCCGGTGCCGCGGCCATCGTCGACCTGCCACAGCGCGCGCGCCGCCGGGCCGCCGGCCGGGACCTGCGCGCGGGCGCCGACGCGATCGACCGCGTCGATCCAGAACTGCACCACCGCGCCCGCGGGGTGGCCGGGCACCTGGGCGGTCCAGAGCCCACCGTCGGTCGCGGTCATGACGACCGACGTCGGTGGACCGCCGTCGACCGCGAGGAACAGCGTGACCGCCGCGACGCCGTCGGGATCGTCGGCGTCGACCGCGACCGTCACCGGCTCGCCGGCGGCCGGCACGACCGGCGCGTGGGCGAGGTCGCGGTAGGTCGGGCCTCGGTTGCCGGCCCGCGGATCGGGTCGCCCCGGGTTGCCGGGCGCGACCGCGACCGGCAGAGAGGTCGTGCGGGCCAGGCGGTTGAAGTACAGGCGGGTGTTGAGCAGGCCCGAGCCGGCCTGCCAGCGCGCGCGCAGCGAGATGCGGTAGGTGCGGCCGTCGGTGATGCGGTGGCCGCCCGCCAGCGTGACCTCGACGTGGTTGTGCATGTGCTCGGTCGGGCCGGTCGCGACCAGGCGCAGGACGTGGTTGCCCGGCTCGTCGGGATCCTCGATCACCGCGCTGTGGCGATGGTTGCCGATCCAGCGAAAGCCGGCGCCGCCGCTCTCGAAGTCGCCGCCGGCGCACAGCTCGGTCGCCGTGGTCGCCGGGTCGACCACGACCCGGACGTCGTCGATCAGGACCACGCCGGCGTCAAGCAGCCCGAGCACCAGCTCGTGCCAGACCCCGTCGGGGCCAACCGCGCTCGGCGTCGCCACCGCCTGGTACTCGATGGTCTGCCAGCCGCTGGCTGCGCGCTCGTCGCTGGCCGCCCAGGACTCGGCCGCGTCGGACGCGGCGCGCTCGTCGAGCCGCACCAGGGTCGCGCCGCCACCGTCGGCGGCCTCGGGCCAGCGCCCGCCGTCGTGGTAGGCGACCTCCTCGACGGGATTGCCGCAGGCGTCGCGGACGACCAGCCGATCGCCGCGGTTGGCCAGGCTGCCGGCGAAGCCGCCCACGACCGGCGCGCCGACGTCGCCGTAGCGCGCGGTGAAGGCCGCCGGGTCGCTGGCGATGATCAGGTAGCCGTCGGCGGCGATCGTCGTCCCGGCCGGGACCTGGTAGCCGACGGCGTCGACGAGCTGCCAGCCGCCGACGTCGAGCGCCGCGGCGCCGCGATTGTGCAGCTCGATCCACTCGAGGTCATCGGCGGTGAAGCTGCCGTCGGCCAGCGGCTGGTCCGGCGCGTGGTACGACAGCTCGCTGACCACCACCGCCGGCGTCGGGGCGAAGGTGTTGACCTGCCCCGGGGTCGCGACGTCGGGCCGCCGCCAGTCGCCGTCGGGGTGGCGGGCCCGCGGCTGGCCGGTGAATCGGACCGCATCGAGCACGGTCGTCCGATCGGCGGCGTAGAGGACCACCGGCTGGCCGGGCTCGGCGGCCAGGCCGAGCCGGTCGGCGTCGAGCAAGAGCGTCGCGCCGGGGGCCAAGGTCGCCGCGGCGAGGACGTGTTCGCCGCCCGCGATCGCGACCACCTCGCCGCCGAGGGCGAGCGGCGTCGCGCCGCGGTTGACCAGCTCGAGCCACACCTCGCCGCTGGCCGCCGACACCTCCGACAGCGCCAGCCCGTCGAGGTCGTCCGGGCCGACGACCTCGGCGCGGGCCGCGAGCGCGGCGTCGAAGCGCAGGTCGGGATCGCTCGCGGTCGACTGGTGGACCTCGACGGCGAGCACGTGGGGGCCGGGCCCGAGGGCGGCCGCGGCGAGGACGGCGGGCGCCGACGGCGTGGCCTCGCCGACGGTGGTCGCGGCCAGGGTGGTCGCGGTCACCGGCCCGGCCGGCATCCCGACCCGCAGCACCTCGACGCCGTCGAGGTAGAACACCGCGCCATCGTCGACCAGGTGCGTGAGCCAGGCGTCGAGGACCCGGACGCCATCGCCGACCTCGAAGCGGGTGCGGTAGTAGCTGGTGATCGGTCGGCCGGTGATCTCGGTCGCGCCGCGGCCGGGCGCCACCGGCTGCCGGGTCCGGAACAGGGCGTAGGTCGTCGCCGCGTTGGTCGCCGAGGCCGCGGCGAAGGTGTCGGGCCACAGGTAGCGGGCGGTCGGCGCGAGCTGGCCGACCAGCGCCGGTCCCCACGGCCCCGCGTCGACGGAGGCGACCGCCTGCGGCGCGGTCCAGGTCGCGCCGGCGATCGCCGCCTGGAGCTGGGCCACCGAGGGCGCAGGGTCGGTGAGCGCGCCGCCGGGCGCGGCGCCCGCCGGGCCGAGGGTGACCTCGAAGCTCGCGGGGTCGGTCGGCGCGCGCGTCCCGTCGGGGAGCTCGAGCTGGCCGATCAGCATCTGCGGTCCACCGTCGTCGCCTGGCGCCTCCCACGCCGCGACGTACAGGTGTTCGTCGGCCAGGGCGGTGAACTCGAAGGCCTCGGTCGAGGTCCAGTCGCCGATCGCGTCGCGACCGAGCGGACGCAGGCCAGTGCCGTCGGCGCGGCCGAGGTAGAGCGCGAAGAAGTTGTCGGCGGTGAACCGAGCGGTCGCCGCGATCGACGGCGGCGGTCGATCGCTGGCCCAGAACGCCGCCGGCGCCGCGGCCCACGCGCGGTCGTCGAAGTCCGGGCGCTGCCATCCGCTCGGCGCCGGGCTGGCGAGGTAGCGCCAGGTCGACCCCGCAGGCACGAGCGTGCGCGTCGTCGGTGGGCTCGCGAGCGCGACGTTGGCCGCGCCCGGCGTGCCGCCGACCCGGGCGCTCGCGATCCAGCGCTCGGCCGGACCCGAGGCGTCGTCGGGCGCGCGCTTGGCCAAGGACGCCCCCGCGCCATCCGCGGCCACCGGCCACGGCTCGTCGACGCCGTAGGCCACCGCGTCGAGGAGTCGCCCGGCGTTGTTCCACAGCTCGACCGCGCCCGGCCCGCGCGGCAGCGCGCCGCCAAACGGGCCCAGGGCGCCCGGCATCGCCGCCGACGCGATCACCAGATAGCCGTCGGGCGCGATCCGCGTGCCGTCGGGGAACGTGAAGTCGATCGCGCCGCCGAGGCGGAAGCCCGACAGGTCGGCGTCGAACGCGAACGGGTTGTGCAGCTCGATCCACGCCGGTTGATCGCCGCGCGGGTGGTACATGACCTCGTTGATCGTCACCGCGCCCCCGGCGCTCGGCTCGGCGCGGATCCACGGCGGGGCCACGCCCACGCACACGCCGTCGTCCGGCGGACCATCGTCGCCGCCGCACGCGAGCGCCAGGGCCGCGAGCGCGCTCACCAGGAGCGTCGTCGTGCGCATCCCACCATGATACCGCCGCCGCTCGCGGCCGGGGTCCTCTACCGCGGTCGAGTCGCGAGCGCGGCCGCCGTCAACTCGGCCTCGTCGGCGAAGACCTCCTCGACCGCCTCGTGATCGACCAGCAGCTCGAGCAGCGCCTCGCCGAACCCGGGCGTGAGCGCGCCGTCTTGCTCGTGGGTCTCGAGGAGCGCCGCGATCCGCCGCAGCGGCAGCGCGTCGCCCGAGGTGTCGAGGCTCTCGGCGGTGCGCAGGTGCGCGACCAGCGCCGCCGCCCACTGCTCGTGGCGCGGGTCGAGGGTCGGCCGCGCATTGCCGCGACGCTTGAGGGGCATCGCGCCGCCGCCCATGGGCACCGCTGGCGGTGGCCGGACGTCCTCGGCGCACACCAGCGCCAGGTCGAGGGCCGCGAGCTCGGGGGTGAAGCGCTCGTCGGCGTCGTCGCCGGCGGCGGCGCGCCACTCGGCCAGGAGTGCGCCCACCGATCGCGACAGGTCGACGGCCTTGCTCGGCGGCACGGTGTAGCGCCGGGCCCGCAGCTCATCGCCGCGCCGCCCGGCCCGGACCTCGAGCTCGATCACGGTCAGCGGCCCGCCGAGCGCGGCCTGCACTGCCGCGATCTCCGCCGGCGCCGCGTCGGCCAGGTTGACCCAGGCCAGGCCGTTGCGCTCGGCGGACTCGTGAGGGCCGGACTGCGCGCGGGCCAGCGCCGCCAGCAGCCGGGCTTCGGGGACGCCCCCGACCAGGGAGAGCTTCATGGGGCCTTGGTACAGCGAAAACCCCGGCCGGTGGCGACCCGCGAGAGGGAATCGCCTGACCGGCGGTAGGTCCGCTACGGGTAGACGATCCGGCGCACCGGCGAGGTGCGGACCTTGTTGTGGAAGTTGGTGGCGGTGGTCCGCCACTGGTAGCTCCAGCTCGTCAACACCCAGCCCGCCTGGCACGGCGACGCCGCCGGCATCTTCACCTCGGTGCCGACCCAGATGCCGTTGGACACCGTCGAGCCCACCCCGCCGGACTGGGTGTCGGACAGGCTGGCCATGAGCGAGGAGGTGTTGCTGCACACACTTCCCGAGCAGCACTGCCAGGCCAGCTCCGGCACCATCACGACCTTCTTCACGCCACCGGAGTCGAGGCCGGAGCCGATCGCCAGCACCGACTCACCGGGGCTGATGTGATAGACGACCGTCGCGTTCTGGCTGCCGAGCTCCTGGTACGTGCCGTCCCACCACACGCCGTCGTAGGTGTCGGGCGGCGTCGAGTCCGACGACGGCACCACGACCTCGGAGTAGGCGTCGCAGTCGGTCGAGCCCATGCACACGAGGAGGAGCAGCGGCGACAGGGACAGGAAGGTCTTCTTCATGCCCGGGGAGAGCGCGCGCGGCGCGGCGCGTGACCGGCAAAGGGTGGCAGCGGCCGCGCGGTAGCGAACGCGTCTCGCGACGGCATTCAGACCGTTCGGTGCTCTAGGCGCCGGCCGCGCCCGTCGGGTAGTCGGTGTAGCCGCGCTCGCCGGGCGTGTAGAAGGTCGCGAAGTCCGGGGCGGTCAGCGCCGCGTTGGTCGCGAGCTTGTCGACCAGGTCGGGGTTGGCCAGGAACGGGCGGCCGAACGCGACCAGCTCGCCCTTGCCGGCGGCCAGGTCGGCCTCGGCGCGGGCGCGGTCGTAGCCACCCGACAGGATCACCGTGCCGGCGAAGTTCGCGCGCAGCGTCGCCTTGACCGAGTCGGTCACCGGCGGCGCGCCCATCGCGCTGTGATCGACGATGTGGACATAGGCCAGGCCGAGTCGCGACAGCTCGCTGGCCAGCGCGGCGTACAGCGCCTCGTGCTCGGGATCAGTCGTCATGCCGTTGAAGACGCCGTAGGGCGAGACCCGGATGCCGACGCGATCGCCGCCGATCCGCGCGGCGCTCCGCCGCGCCGCCTCGACCGCGAACCGGATGCGGTTGGCGATCGAACCGCCCCAGGCGTCGGTGCGCTGGTTGGAGGCGGTGTTGAGGAACTGATCGATCAGGTAGCCGTTGGCGGCGTGGAGCTCGACGCCGTCGAACCCGGCCTCGATCGCCAGCGCGCTGGCGTCGGCGTAGCCGGCCAGGGCGGTCTCGATGTCGGCCTCGGTCATGGCGATCGGCTCCGAGGCCGGGCGGTTGCCGTCGGGGTCGACCCAGATGTCCGAGGCCAGGCGCACCGCCGAGGGGGCGACCACGCGCGCGCCGGGCGGCAGGTTGGCCTGGTGCGAGGCCCGCCCGGTGTGCATGAGCTGTACGAAGATCGCGCCGCCGGCGGCGTGGACCGCGTCGGTCACGCGTCGCCAACCGTCGGCCTGCGCGGCGTTGAAGATGCCGGGGATGCGCGCGTAGCCGAGCCCGTCGGGGTGGGGCGCGGTGCCCTCGGTGATGATCAGGCCGGCGCCGGCGCGCTGCTGGTAGTAGGTGGCGACCAGCTCGCCGGGGACGTTGCCGAGGGAGCGGTTGCGGGTCATCGGCGCCATCACCACGCGGTTCTTGAGCGTGATGCGGCCGAGGGAGAAGGGCTGGAACAGCGGGCTGGTGGGCGGGGTCATGGCGCTCCGGTGAAAATGTAACCGTGCTGGATACGATTCTTATCTGTAACCTCTCTGGTGACGAAAAGCAAGCCGGCGCCAGGCGCGCGCTGTTCGGCGCCCGCGGCCTGGCTTAGACTCCTGCTTGCGCCGCCATGTCCAACAGCCGCTTCGCCGTCGCCACCCACGTGTTGACCAGCCTGGCGCTGGTCGCCGAGGACGATCCGGCGGCGCGGCTGACCTCGGAGGCCCTGGCGGCGAGCATCAACACCAGCCCGGTGGTGATCCGGCGGATCATCGGTCGCCTGCGGGCCGCCGGCCTGGTCGTGGCGCAGACCGGGCGCGGCGGCGGCGCCGCCCTGGCCCGGCCGGCCAGCAAGATCTCGCTCCTCGACGTCCACCGCGCCGTCGACGAGCCGGTGCTGTTCGCGCTCAACCCCAACCAGCCCAACCCGCAGTGCGCGGTGAGCTGCCGCATGAAGGACGTCCTCGGGCCCGCCTTCGCCGCCGCCGAGCGCGCCGCCCGGGCCCAGCTCGCCCGGGTCCGGCTGTCGTCGCTGGTCGCCGCGCTGCGCGCGCCGCGGGCGTGAGGCCGGAGGATCAGGCGAGCGCCGACGCCACGCCGGCGCGCTGACTCCGCGGCCTCAGGTCCCGAGGAGCGCCTTCCACTGCGCCTCGGCCAGGGCCTTGAGCGCCGGCGCCTTCTTGAAGCCGTCGGGCTTGAACTCGCCGCCGAAGGAGTCGGGGCCGGCGTTGATGCGCGAGGTGCCGCGCAGCGCGTGTTTGTCCTTGCCCTCGAGGACCAGGAGCTTGCGCGTCGACGGGCTGACGTCGCTGGTGCAGGTCACGTCGTAGGCGAACGACAGCTCCGACACCATGTCGGTGTCCTCGTCGGTGATCTGCACCGAGCCGGGCAGGAACTTGGCGATGACGTCGAACTCGCAGCCGCTGACGCCGTCGGTGATCAGCCGAACCTGCTTCCACTTGCCGGCCTTGCCGCGGAAGTACTGGACGTAGATCTTGCGGCCGGTCAGGTGACCGTCCTTGACCGTCTCGGTCGACGAGAACACCGCGAGACCGTCGGTGGCGAGGTCGCCGTCCTGCCAGGTCCAGACCTGCTCGACGACGGCGCCCTTGGCCTTGACGCCCTTGGGTAGCGGCTGGGTCGCGTCGCCCTGCTTGACGTCGTAGGGGCCGGGCTCGCGCGCGGTGGCGGTGCCGGTGGTTAGGGCGGTGGCGAAGACGATCGTGGCGAGGGCGATTCGCATCGAGCTGGACCTCTGGAGTGGAAGGGACACGCTAGCGCGAGCGGCGCGGTCGCGACAACGCGCGGCGCGGCCGCGACGGGCATCACTTGGGTAGCGGCACGATCGCGTGGACCGGGCCGCGGGCGCCGCAGTTGTGACCGCCGGCGACGAAGCCGATCGTCAAGACCACCTTGGCGGCGGCGTCGTCGACGTGGACCGCGCTCAGGTACGGCTGCTCGTCGTTGCACGGCGCGTCGGCGTCGGGCTTGCCCGGCACCGGATACACCCGGGTGAGCTTGTGGCTCGCGACCTTGGCGTCGCCCCGGCGGATGGTCACGAGCTGCTTGCGGACCTCGAGGCGGAAGGTCAGGTCGCGGTAAGTCACCGGGAGCTCGGCGTCGAGATCGTCCGACGGCGGGATCGGCTCGCTGCCCGGCAGCGCGCGCCAGTCGCCGGCGGCGAACCAGGCGTTGACCTCGGCGACCGCGGCCTTGGTCGCGAGGTCGGCCGCCGACGGCGGCGCGCCCGCCGCTGGCTCCTCGGGATCGGCCTGGTTGGGGTCGGCGACCCGCACCGCCTTCACGACCTTGCCGCTGGCGTCGAGGACGCGGGCCTCAAGGTCGAGGTAGCCGCGGCCGCCATCGTCGGCCACCGCCACCACCGCGATCATCGAGCCATCGCCCTTGATCGCCGGGAGGCCCTGGGCCACGAAGCCGCCGTAGGTGACGTCGATGACCTGGAGGCCGATCGTGCCCGGTGGGATCGCAGGCGTCAGCGGCGGCGCGGGCAGGGGCATCATCATGGCGTCGACCTGGGGTGGCCCGGCGTCGCGGGCGCTGGGCGGCGGCGCGCTGGCGCCCGGCGCGGGCTTGGCGTCGTCGTCGCGCTTGCAGGCGGTGAAGGCGAGGGTGGCGAGGGCGAGGGCGAGGGCGAGGGTCGGGCGCATGGGGGGAGAGCTCGGCCGTGCGGGCGCACGATGGAAGGTGTGCAAGGAACGCGTCCGGCCCGGCCGCGATTCCGCGAGACGGGCTATCGTCGCGCGATGACGCACCGCCTGTCACTGTGCCTCGCGCTCACGCTGTCTCTGGCCGCCTTCGCCTGCGGCGGCAAGAAGGACGCACCGTCGGGTGCCGCGCCGGGTACCGGCGCGCCGACCGCGGGCACGGCCACCCCGCCCGGCAAGCCCGCGGCCAAGGAGCTGGCCGACGCCGCCGAGCCGACCGGCGTCACCTGGAAGCGCCTCGAGCAGCCCTTTGGCTCCGTCGAGGTGCCGGCCGGCGCGGGCTGGGAGGTCGTCGACAATCAGGTCGAGGGCGCCGACGGCACCGTCATCATGCTGCAGGCCCAAGACGGGATCGGGCCCGAGCTGCTCGACGACTACCTGGCGTCCTACGACGACGTGCAGAAGCGCGACGCGCCCAAGTACGCCGGGAAGGGTTCGACCAAAGGCGCGGTCGGTGGCGCGGTGGCGGCGCGGGTCGAGGGTAGCTTCGACAACGGCACCAAGTTCGTCACCCGCGACTACCTGATCTTCACCAAGGGCAAGGTGGTCGTCCTCGGCGCCCGCACGCCCGAGCCCAACGCGGCCGCGCTGCCCGGTCTGATCGACCACGTCGCCCGGTCGTTGCAGGTGAAGTAGGGCGGCGATCGCGGCTATCATCGACGCCATGCGCGTCCTCTGGCCGTCGGCGGCGATGTTCGCGCTCCTGTGCGGGGCCTGCCTCGGTCCGGATCGCCACCAGTGCACCGACAGCGCCGAGTGCACCGGCGGCGTCGGCGGCGTGTGCGAGCCCACCGGCTACTGCAGCTTCTGGAGCGACGGCTGTCAGCGCTACGGCGCCGGCGCCGGGCCCCTGGCCGACCAGTGCGTGACCGCCGACGCCGACGCCGCGGTCGCCGACGCCGCGCCCGACGCTGCGCCGATCCTCGACGGCCCTGGCCCCGACGGCCCCGCGCCAGACGCCACCGGCGACGGCGACGGCGACGGCGTCCTCGACGACCGCGACAACTGCCCGACGGTCCCCAACGCCGACCAGCACAACGAAGACGGCGATCGTCAGGGCGACCTGTGTGACGGCTGTCCCCACGTCGCCAGCAACATGCCGAGCGACGCCGACGGCGACGGCGTCGGCGACGGCTGCGATCCCGATGGCGCGACCGCCCACACGGTCGTGCGCTTCGAGACCTGGGCCGGCATGCCGGTGGGGGTGCCGGGGTGGACCGCGCAGGCCGGGCAGTGGGGAGTCTCCGGAGACGTCGTCACAGCGCAGCAGGCCAGTCCGGCGGCGTGGATGACGCGACCGCTGACACCGGTGCTGACCACGGCGTGGTCGGTCGAGGTCCGGGTCATCGCGGACGCCGTCGCGACGAGCGCCTTCATCGGCGTGCTAGTCCCCGCCGACCTGGCCAACGCCGGCGTCGACGGTTGCGCGGTGGTGCGGACCAACGTCGGCGGGACGGCGGTCACCTCAGTCGGCCGCGTGAGCCAGGGCCCGACCAGCCTGATCGCGACCGGCTCGACGTCGATCGTCAGCCCTGGGCTCGCGGCCGGCTCGGATCTGGTCATCACCGGCCGCCGGTTCCGCGGCACCGACGGGAACTGGATGATGCGGTGCACGGTGCGGCCGTTCGCTAGCACGGCCGCGGTGACCTTCGACTACGCCGCGACCACCGCGCTGTCGTCGTCGGCCATGGGCGTGGCCGCCGGCGGCGTCACCGCGCGCTTCACCTACCTGTGGTCGGTCGCGCCGTGAGCCTCGACGCGAGCGACGCGAGCTAGTAGCGGTAGTGGTCGGGCTTGTACGGGCCGTCGACCGCGACGCCCATGTACTCGGCCTGGGCCTTGGTCAGCGTGGTCAGGTTGACGCCGACCTTGGCAAGGTGCAGGCGCGCGACCTTCTCGTCGAGCTTCTTGGGCAGGACCGAGACCGTGCCGTTGGCGAACGACATGCCGGTCATCGGGTCCTTGCCGTGCTGGGCGTTGGCCCACAGCGCCATCTGCGCGATGGTCTGGTTGGTGAAGGAGTTCGACATCACGAACGACGGGTGGCCGGTGGCGCAGCCGAGGTTGACCAGGCGACCGCGGGCCAGGAGGGTGATGCGCTTGCCGTTGGGGAAGATGAACTGATCGACCTGCGGCTTGATGTTCTCCTCCTTGATCTCCTTGTTGCCCTCGAGCCACGCGACCTGGATCTCGCTGTCGAAGTGACCGATGTTGGCGAGGATCGCCTCGTCCTTCATCGCCAGCATGTGCTCCGAGCGGATGACGTCGCAGCAGCCGGTGGCGGTGACGAAGATGTCGGCCATCGGCGCGGCCTGCTCCATCGTCACGACCTCGAAGCCCTCCATCGCCGCCTGCAGCGCGCAGATCGGATCGATCTCGGTGACCAGGACCCGCGCGCCCAGGCCGCGGGCGGCGTGGGCCGAGCCCTTGCCGACGTCGCCGTAGCCCGCGACCACGACCACCTTGCCGGCGACCATGACGTCGGTCGCGCGCTTGATGCCGTCGAACAGCGACTCACGGCAGCCGTACAGGTTGTCGAACTTCGACTTGGTGACCGAGTCGTTGACGTTGATGCACGGGAACAGGAGCTGGCCCTGCTTCGCCATGTCGTACAGGCGGTGGACGCCGGTGGTGGTCTCCTCGGAGACGCCCTTGATCTCGCCGGCCAGCTTGGTGAAGCGGCCCTTGTCGGCGGCCAGGCTCTCGGTCAGGACCGTCAGCACCACGCGCCACTCCTCGTTGGTCGCGGTCGACGGGCTGGGCACCGCGCCGGCCTTCTCGAACTCGACGCCCTTGTGGACCAGGAGCGTGAGGTCGCCGCCGTCGTCGAGGATCATGTTGGGGCCGAGGCCGCCCTTGAACGCGTTGAGCTGGAGGCCGATGCACGCCCAGTACTCGTCGAGGGTCTCGCCCTTCCACGCGAACACCGGGACGCCGGCCTTGGCGATCGCGGCCGCGGCCTCGTCCTGGGTCGAGTAGATGTTGCACGAGGTCCAGGTGACCTCGGCGCCAAGCGCCACCAGGGTCTCGATCAGGACCGCGGTCTCGATCGTCATGTGCAGGCAGCCGGCGACCCGCGCGCCCTTGAGCGGCTGGGCGGCGCCGTACTCGGCGCGCAGCGCCATCAGCCCCGGCATCTCCTTCTCGGCCATGCGGATCTTCTTGCGACCCAGCTCGGCCAGGCCGATGTCCTTGATCTTGAACGCGGGGAACTCGGTGCGGATGTCCATGGGTGTCTCCAGCTCGTGCGGTTGGCGGTTGCGGTTGCGAGATCGGTGAGGGCGTCGTCTCGGACGCCCTCGGAAAACGGTGGGCTAGGCGCGACGACCGATCGCGACCTGGAGCGGCGGTCGATCGGCGGTGGTCAGCGGGGTCACGGCGACCACCTCGAGGCGCGCGGCCTCGAGGCACGCGCGCAGGCGGGCCGGCTCGAAGCCGAGCCAGACATCGCCTTGCTCGCGCATGGCCTCGTCGTCGTGGGGCAGGTAGTCGAGGACCAGGAGGTGACCGCCACGGCGCAGCAGCCGGGCCGCGGCCGCGGCGGCGTCATCGGGGCGCGCGGCGTGATGGAGCACGCGGGCCAGGAGCACCAGATCGGCGCCGCCGCGCTGGCTGACCTCGACCGCGAGATCGCCGTCGTCGACGTCGCCCTCGCGCAGCCGCACGTTGGGCAGGCCGAGCTCGGCGATGCGCGCGGCGCAGCGGGCCAGGCGCGCCGGGCTGCGGTCGACCGCGATCACGCGATCGTAGAGCGGCGACAGGAGCGGCAGGAGTGGACCATCGCCGGTGCCGACGTCGACCGCGAGGGCGCGACCGGGCAGGAGCGGCGCGAAGATCGACAGCAGCGCGAACAGCTCATGGCCGGGCGCGGGTGGCGCCTCGGCCGCGGGGGGCGCGTCGAAGTAGCGCCGCGCGTGGTCCTCGCGCTGGGCCACGACCTGGGCGACCCGGGCCAGGCTGCCGTCGCGGGCGCACAGGGCCTTGCCCTCGGTGACCGCGGCGTCGACCACGACGTCGTGGGCCGGCGGGGCCTTGAGCAAGGTCCGGGTGCCGTCGCGCCGCGCGGCCAGCAACCCGGCGTCGCGCAGGGGCTGGGACTTCTTGCTGATCTGCGGCTGGCTCTCACCGAGCAGCGTCGCCAGCTCCCCGACCGTGAGCTCTTCCTCGGCGCACAGCGCCAGGACGCGCATGCGATCTTCGTCGCCCAGGAGGCGGAAGAGATCGGCGCGGCCGGCGTGCATGAGCCCATGTATATTCGATCATGCGAATATTGGCAACAAGAAAATTATCCCTTCATCCCGATGAGTTATGGCTTGCGTCGGGTCCGCGGCGGGAGCCTACGATGTTGGCCAGGAGGATCGATGCAACGGCTCGTTTTCGCTTCGGTGATCGCGCTGGGGGTCGGCGCCTGCGGCGGCAAGAAGGACGACCCTTCCGGCGGTGGCGGCGGCGGTGGCGGCGGGACCTGTCCGCCGCTCAAGGTCGTCCACGACGGCGTCGAGGTGCCAGGGCTGACCCACGGCTACGCCGTGACCGAGAGCTACCGGGGCCAGCGCGTCGATCGCGTCACGTTGCTGAACCACGAGGAGTCCTGCGGGAAGCTCGTGTCGAGGGTGTCGTCACCGCCCGCGGAAGGCGAGGTCTCGGTCCAAGCGAGCGCCAGCAGTGCGGCGCTCGCGCGCGGCCTCACGATGGGCAGGACCAACACCTTCGGCATCGACGTGCGGATGCTGACGCCAGCGCCCCAGAAGGTCGGCGACGTGGTCACCCTCTGCGTCCCCGAGACCCAGTTCCAGATCGCCACCAAGGACAGGACCATCCGTGCGGTGGTGAGCGGGACCTTCACAGGCTCGTGGTGCGGGGAGACCCGGTAGCCGCTAACGCCACCTATATATAGGTGCGGGCGCGCCGGGTCGAAACCGGCGTCCCAGGAGCGTCGGTCCAACCCGTCGGGTTATGCTGCCCGTCCGTGTCGACGCCTACACCACCCGACGCGCCGCTCGATCGCGAAGCGGCCTGGTTACGCAACACCTACCGGCCTGACGAACCGAACCTGACCCTGCGGGCGGCGCTGGTGGGCGTGGTCATCGGCGTCGTCATGTGCCTGTCGAACCTCTACGTCTTCTTCAAGACCGGCTGGAGTTTCGGCGCGACCCTGACCGCCTGCATCCTGGCCTTCGCGGCCTTTCAGG
Organism: Kofleriaceae bacterium; assembly: GCA_018057825.1. GTDB lineage: Bacteria > Myxococcota_A > Polyangia > Haliangiales > Haliangiaceae > UBA2376. The sequence goes on from JAGPCY010000002.1 coordinate 130,694, forward strand.
GGCTGCAGCGGCTGCGCGTCGTCAAGAAGCCGCTGACGCCCCTCGAGAACAACGCCCTCACGACCGTGGCGTCGGGCGCCGGCTACATGACCGGCGGCGGCAACATGGCGGCCTTCGGCGCGCTGCTCATGATCACCTCGGTCCGGCCCAGCACGATCCCGCTGATCGTGTGGTTCGGCGTGATCGCGGCCCTCGGCGTGTTCGCCGCGATCCCGATCAAGCGCCAGCTCATCAACAAGGACGACCTGCCGTTCCCGACCGGGACCGCGACCGCCGAGACCATCGAGTCGCTGCACGCCGCTGGGGCCTCGCGCGAGGGCAACCTCAAGGCCGCGGCCCTGGGCCTGGCCGGGCTGGTCGGCGTCGTGCTGGTGGTCGTGCGCGACGCCTTCAAGTGGATCCCCGACAAGCTGTTCGCCAGCGTCGGCTACGCCGGCAAGACCCTGGGCGACTGGTCGCTGGTGCTGAAGACCGAGGTGCTCCTGTTCGGCGCCGGCGCCCTGGTCAGCTTCCGCACCGGCTGGTCGATCCTCCTCGGTGGCGGCCTGACCTACGCGCTCCTGGCGCCGTGGCTCTTCGACACTGGGGAGATCTCGTCCCTCGGCTACAAGAACATCGTCGCGTGGACGCTGTGGCCGGGCGCCGCGATTTTGGTCGGCTCGGGCATCACCTCGTTCCTCCTCGACTGGCGGAGCCTGGGCCGTGCGTTCTCGGGCATGGCCAAGCTCGGCCGGCGCGATCAGCCGACCTCGGGCATCGCCGCGGTCGAGGCGCCCGATTGGTGGTTCCCGGCCGGCTTCGTCGCCCTCGGGCCGATCGTGGTCGTGCTCATGGTGGTGCTGTTCAAGATCCCGGTGTGGGCCGCGGTGATCGCGCTGCCGCTGTCGGTGGTCATGGGCTTCATCGCCGCGCGCGTCACCGGCGAGACCGACACCACGCCGACCAAGGCCCTGGGCCCGGTGACCCAGATGCTGTTCGGCGCGATGGCGCCGGGCAACCTCGGCGGCAACATCATGTCGGCCAACGTCACCGGCGGCGTCGGTCTGCACGCCGCCGACCTCCTGACGACGCTCAAGACCGGGTGGCTCCTCGGCGCCAAGCCGCGCCATCAGGTGTTCGCGCAGCTCATCGGCGTCTGCGTCGGCGCGATCGTGATCGTGCCGCTGTTCGACGCGATCATCGACCCGCGGGAGCTCGGCACCGATCAGTGGCCGGCGCCGTCGTGCCTGGTGTGGGCCGGGGTGTCGAAGGTGGTGTCGAACGGCCTCGGCGGCCTGTCGGCCGCCGCCAAGCAAGCGATGCTGATCGGCCTCGCCCTCGGCGTGGTCATGGCGGTGCTCGAGCGCTTCGCGCATCCCCGGCTCCGTCGGTTCCTGCCGTCGCCGGCCGGCGTCGGCATCGCCATGGTCATCCCCGGCTACAACGCGATCGCGATGTTCCTGGGAACCGCGGTCGCCGAGATCATCCGCCGCCGCGCCAAGGCGGTCGCCGATCGTTTCGTGGTGCCAGCCGCGTCGGGCCTGATCGCCGGCGAGAGCCTGGCCGGGATCGTCGTGGCCATCTTGATCGCCAAGGGGATCATCTCGCGATGAAGCGCCTGGGTCTCACGCTCCTCGTGTGTGGGCTGGCGGCGGCGGGCCCTGCCGCCGCCGAGCAACCGCCGTCGTCGACGCCGCCGTCACCACCGCCGTCGGCCGCGCCGCCCGAGGCTGCACCGCCCGAGGCTGAGCCGCCCGAGGCTGCACCGCCCGACGCTGCGCCGCCCGACGCCGCGCCGCCCGAGGCTGCGATCGAGCCGGTCGAGGCGACCGCGCTGGCGATCGAGCCGGTGGCGGCGACCCGCGCGCCGGCGCGGCGCGGCGCGGACCTGGTCGTCAATCGGCCGCTGACCGGCGCCTTCATCGTCGGCGGCGCGCTGGTCTGGGCCGGCAGCGATCGGGTGTTCCAGGACACCCTGGCGCCCAAGGACTGCCGGATCTTCTGCGAGTCCGAGGTGAACCCCTTCGATCGCGAGCTCGGCGCGGCCCTGACGTGGGACGACGATGAGCTGCCGCAGATCCTGAGCGACGCCGCCGCCTACGTCGCGATCCCGGTGGTCGGGTTCGGCGGCCTGGCCTACGCCGCGCTGTCCGAGGGCCGCAGCAAGGGCGAGCTCCTCGACGACGTCCTGGTGGTGGCCGAGACCACCGTGGTGGTCGGGCTGATCAACCGCGCCACCGCGCTCAGCTTCGGCCGGACCCGGCCGCGCACCCGCAACGCGCCGATCGACGATCCGGTGCGCGATAGCCGTCAGGCCCACGAGTCGTTCTTCTCCGGCCACACCTCGGCGGCGTTCTCGGTCGGCGTCGCCGCGGCCCAGGTCGCGAGCCTGCGCGGCTATCGGATCGCGCCGTGGCTGTGGGGCTCGGCCTTCGTCTTCGGCGCGACCACTGGCTACATGCGGCTGGCCGGCGCCGATCACTACCCGACCGACGTCCTGGTCGGCGCGACCGTCGCCACCGTGGTCGGGGTGTTGTGGCCGCGCCTCCACGTGCGCAAGGCCCCGGTCCGCGTCGAGCCGCTGGCCCTGGCCGACGGCGGCGGCGGGTTGCGGCTGCGCGGCGCCTGGTAGCCGCGCAGCGCGGCTACCGCGGCTGATAGACGAAGTCGATCCGCTGCAGCGTGATGCACGGCGGTCCGTCGGCGCAGCGGAAGCGGAACCGGTTGGGGCCCTTGATCAGCACCCCCGGCGGCACCGCGAGCCGGTAGGTCGTGGTCGCGGTCTTGCCGACCGCGATCGGAAACCACCGACCATCGATCCCCAGCTCGAAGCCAGGCGGCCGCGCGCTGCCAGTCAGCTCGAGGGTGACGTGGTCACGCGCGAACAGCGGCACCACCAAGGACGCGCCGCCGGTCGGGCTGGCGACCTCGACGCCGTCCTGCTTGCCCAGCTTCCACGTGCCGTAGCAGTGACGCTGGCAGGCGCCGGCGGTGAGGCGGAAGCCGTCGCGCACCACCACGCCCGGCTGTCCCCACTCGCGGTTGCCGACCCACAGGCGCTCGCCGCCGAACAGGAGATCGTGGCGCTCGACCGGCAGGCCGTGGCGCCAGGCCCACAGCCAGTTGTGCGGCCACGCCGACGGCGAGCCCCAGTCGCGATCGAAGCTGCGGGCGACCCGGGTCACGCTGTCGAGGTAGACCCCGGTCATGTCGTAGACGTCCTCGGACAGCGGGAACAAGCGGTAGTCGGAGATGCGGCGCGACAGGTCGAGGTTGACGCACACCATCGGCGTCAGCGCGCCGGCCAGGGCGACCCGCGGCAGCACCCGCGGCCAGCGGGCGTGGGCCGCGCGCAGGGCGTCGACCAGGAAGGCGGCGCCGACCAGGTGGCAGATCGTGACCCCGACCATGCGCCGCGCACCAAAACCCCAGAATCCCCAGAAGTCCCAGGTGGAACCGTTTACCCACACCTGCAAGAAGAAGGCGATCGCCAGGTAGCCGGCCAGGTAGCGCCGCTCGGGGCCGCGCGCGACCACCAGGCCGAGGATCGAGACGTAGGCCAACGGGGTCCAGCGGAACAGGCCGTGCTTCGACGAGAACAGCACCTCCCACAGGTACGGCGCGTGCCACTGCATGAAGTTGTCGCTGGAGTACGGGCCGAACGGGTGGTCGAAGTACCGCATGAACACCACGGTCTGCGGGCTCGACACCAGCACCATCGCCGCCAGGGCCGCGCCGGCGTAGCCGACCATGCGCGCCGCGCCGCGGTGGTCGCGGCGCCACAGCCGGCGGGCTAGCTCGAGGCCACCCTCGCCCAAGGGCAGCGCCGCGATCGTCACGTCCTGGGCCCGGGCCAGGATCACCAGCCCGAGGAGCGCGCCGAGGATGGCGTAGCGCCGAAGGTCGTGGCGGCCGCGCGTGAGGTCCCAGTAGTCGACCACCAGCGCGACGGTGAGCGCCGACCAGGCGTGGGCGTAGCCGCACAGGAACACCGACCAGAAGTACAGGCCGGTGCCGAGCCCGACGATGCCGACCGCGAACAAGGCCGCGGTCTCCGACGCGTGGCGGCGCGCCAGGCGGTAGCCGACCAGGAGCGTCGCGAACCCGGCCAGGAGCGTGCCGAAGAACGTCCAGCGCTGATGGAAGGCGTCGTAGCCGTGGGTCGGGCGATCGCCGCCGAGGGCGTTGCCGAGGAGCACCACGCCGTGGGTGAGCGCGAAGGCCGGCAGCTCGAGGAGCGACGAGCCGACCGGGTACAGGTAGTTCTTGCCGGTGGTGGTCGGCAGGGTCGCGGTGCCGAGCGGATCGCCCCAGGTCGCGAGCTGGTTCGACAGGTCGAGATCGCCGTCGAAGAAGATCGACAGGCGGTTCAGGTGCAGGTAGTGGCCGTCGAGGCGGGCGTACACCCGCTGGTACTGACCGGTCGGCTCGATCCGCCCCGGGGTGTACGGCTCGACCGCGAGGAACTTGTTCATCCACACCGCGAAGATCAGCGCGAACACCACGCGCGGCCACGTCAGGTGCCGGCGCAGGTGAGTCGACCAGGTCATCGCCCGAGGCGCGGCGCGACGAAGCCGCGGTAGTACGCGGTCGCGGTGGTGGCGAGGAGGCGCGAGCCGTAGCGCCAGACCCGTCGGCTCATGCCGCCGTGATCGGGCGGGTAGAGGACGGTGATCGGCACCTCGCGGATGCGCGCGCCGGCGGCCGCGGCCTGGACCAGCGACTCGGTGATGTAGTCGTAGTCGAAGGACGGCGCGAGGGCGTCCATGACCTTGCGGTTCATGCAGCGAAAGCCGCAGGTCAGGTCGCGCAGGTCGTGGCCCATCGCGGCGCTGACGCCGCGGGCGAAGCCGGTCAACGCGAGCTGCTTCCAGCGCGCCATGCCGTCGGGGGTGGCGCCGACGAAGCGCGAGCCGATCGCGAGATCACAGGCGTCGGCGGCGACCGGCGCGGCCAGGGCCGGCAGATCGCTCGGCAAGACCTGACCGTCGGAGTCCAGGTGCACGAGGTAGGCGAAGTCGCGGGCCCGCGCCCAGTCGAGGCCGGAGCGGAACGCGGCGCCGACCCCGCGGTTGCGCTCGTGGCGCACGACCTCGGCGCCGGCGGCCCGGGCGACGTCGCCGGTGCCGTCGGTCGAGCCGTCGTCGATCACGACGACCGTCAGGGGGCCGAGCGGCAGCGGCGGCACGGCGCGGATCGCGGCGATCAACTCGCCGAGATGATCGGCCTCGTTCAAGGCCGGTAAGAGCACACACGCGGACACGGCGGCGCGAGGATTCCCCACGACCGGCGGGGCGTCAATCGCGCCGGGCCGCCGTCTGGCGCGGCGTGACCGTGGCCACGTCTCCGCGCAGGAGCGCTCCGACCTCGGCGCAGATCGCGTCGGTGGCGGCGGCGCAGGCCGGCGCCAGCGCGGTCAGGAGCAGAAAGCCATGGACCAGGCTCGGGTGATCGCGCTCGACGACGGAGACCCCGGCAGCGCGCAGGCGCGCGGTGTAGGCGCGGGCCTCGTCGCGCAGCGGATCGAAGCCGGCGGTGACGACGTAGGCCGGGGCCAGCCCGACCAGGTCGGGCGCGCACCCCGGCGACACCCGCGGCTCGCGCAGCGTGGCCGCGGTCGGCGACGGCCCGAGGTAGTGGCCGCGATACCAGGCGATCGACTTGGCCGACAGCACGAAGGCCTCGGCGTTGTCGACCTGCGAGGGATAGCTGCCGGCGAAGTCGACCGCTGGATACAGGAGGACCTGGAGCGCCGGGGCGACCGCGTCGTCGCGACAGGCCTGGGCGATCACCGCCGACAGGTTGCCGCCGGCGCTGTCGCCGCCGACCGCGAGCCGCGTCCGATCGAGGCCGAGCTCGTCGGCGCGGGCGGCCACGGCGCGGAACGCGGCGATCGCGTCGTCGGCGGCGGCCGGGTAGGGGTGCTCCGGGGCCAGCCGGTAGTCGACGGCGATCACGCGCAGCCGCCCGAGGGCGGCGAGCTTGCGGCACAGGGCGTCGTGGGTTTCGAGGTCGCCGGTGACCCAGCCGCCGCCGTGGAAGAACACCAGGCCGGGCGCGATCGCGGGCAGGTCGGTCGGCGCGTAGACGCGGGCCGCGCGGAGGCCAACCGCGCCGGCCACCGTGAGGTCGCGGGTGACGACCGCGAGCTGGTGGCCGGGGTCATCGACCAGCGCGATCCCGGTGCGCATCGCGCGACGAGCGGCCGCCGGGCCGCGGGTCCAGACCTGAGAGTCGCCGGTGCGGCGATCGAGGGCGGCCAGGAGCGCGAGGTCGCGGTCGAGCCCGCGGTCGAGCCAGGCCTGCTCGCTGGCCTCGAGACGACGGCGGAGCCTCGGCGACGCGCGCAGCCAGCGCGCCAGGGGCCGGAGCGCCGCGACCCGGAGGCGTTGCCAGCGGTCGAGCTGCATCGCGTGAGCATCGCACGGTATGATCGTCGCGATGAGGCGCGCGCTGGCGATCGCGATCGTGCTCGTGGGATCGATCGGCTGTGGCCGCGGCGGGGGGAGGCCGCCGCTCGCCGCGGGAGGGCCGGTCGCGCCGGGCGTCGCGGTCGCGCCGGTCGCGCTCACCCAGGCCGAGGCCGAGGCCGCGCTCCTGGCCAGCCCGGCCTGGCGGGTCGACGCCACGATCCGCGCCACCGGGCAGTTCACCGCCGACCTCGAGGCCACCGCGATCGTCGCGGTCGGCAACCGCGCCCGCCTGCGCGCCCGCGGCACATTCCTGGGCCAACCCGCGGCGATCGACTGGGTGAGCGACGGCACCGTCACCAGCACCGGCGGGGCCGCGCCGCCCGCCACCGGCGAGGCGATCGCGATCGGCATCGCGCGCATGGGGCTCTTGCACAACCTGGTGCGGGCGATGAACGGTGCCGGGCCCGATCACGCCGAGGGCGGCGCCGCGGCCTGGGTCGAGGTGGTGGGGCCGCGGCCGCTGGCCGCCGATCGCGTGGCCTTCGGGCTGCGGGTCGATGGCGAGGACGCCGCCGACGTCGAGCTGACCCTGGCCGCGCCCGGCCCGGTCATGACCGCGCGGCGGATCACCGTGCGGTTCCCCGGTGGCGAGATGACCGTCGAGGAGACCTACCGGTTCACGCTCGCGTACACGCCCGCCGCCGACGACTTCGCGGCGCCGCCGCCGCCGTGAGCGCGCTACTTCATAGCGTCGGTGATCACCTGGTTGAGGGTCGCGGCGAGGACGTCGACCGAGGCGCCGCGGAGCTGCGCTAGATCGAGCGCGACCGCGCCCTCCTTGTCGAAGCCCTTCTTGTCGATGTCGATCACCAGCTTGACCTGAGCGCCCAGATACTCGACGCCGAGCTTGACCTCGTTGATCCGGTTCTTGTGCTGGGCCGGCGGCGTGAAGCCGGCGTCGTAGCGCTGGGCGTGGGGCCGCGACACCCACTCGCTGAAGCGGTAGTCGAGGGAGCCCATCGCGTCGCGCAGCCGCTCGAGGTCGTGGTTGCGCACGGTCAGGTCGAGCTCGACGTCGACGTCGGACGCCCAGTTGATGTCGACCACCGCGTGCAGGCACCACCGCACCGTGCGGCTCGACGCCGCGACGCCGCTCGGCACTTCGAGGGCGAACGGCAACGGCAGGACGTCGCCCTTCTGCGCCTTCCACGGGCCCTGGCGCACCAGCACCCGATCCCAGACGTGGCCGCCGCCCTTGCCGTCCTCGTGGCGCTCGATCAGCTCGACGGTGATCGAGGCGACGGTCTCGTGATCGAGGGCCGTGAACTCGACGAAGCCCTCGAGCTTCGACCCGGCCCAGGTGGTGTCCTGGCGCAGCGCCAGGAGCACGACGCCGTTACCGTTGGCGTCTTGCCGGCGGTAGGCGAACTCGCGGGGCAGCGGCTCCGACGCCAGCGGGCCGGTCAGGGGCGCGGCGGCGGCGGCCGCGATCTGCGCCTGTTGCTGAGCCAGCGCCGCGGCGAACTGCGGGGGCGGCGCCGGCGGTGGCAGCGCCGCGGCGGTCGCGACGCCCGGCCAGGCCACCGACAGCGGCACGCTGCCGAGGGAGACGTGGGTGCCGGGCGGGATCGCGACGACGTTGCCGCCGATCGGACGGCCGGCGACCCAGGTGCCGTTGGCCGAGCCGAGGTCGCGGATGAAGAGCTGGCCGTTGGTCAGCCACACCTCGGCGTGGCGGCGCGACAGACCGGCGTCGAGGAACGCGAGCTGGGACGCCGAGGGATCGCGGCCGATGAAGGCGCGGTTGTCGTACGGATCGAGGCCGAGCTGGGCGGTGCCGAGCGTGAGGACCACGGTGGGAGTGCTCATCGCCGCCATCATCGCAGAGCCGGCGAGGTCATTTCGCCGGCGGCGGTCGCGAAGTGCGCGCGCGCTCGGCCCAGGCCGCCAGGCGGGTCAGCGCCGCGTCGATCGTGGTCGGAGCTTTGCAAAAGCAGAAACGCACCAACGTCCGCGGTGGGTCAGCTTGGTAAAACGCGCTCATCGGGATCACCACCACGCCGGCCTCGACCACCAGGCGCTGGGCGAAGGCGACGTCGGTCTCGTCGGGGGCCATCCAGGCCGCCACGTCGGCGACCAGAAAGTAGGTGCCGGCGCCGGCGACCACCTCGGCACCGAGCCGGCGCAGGCCGTCGGCGAGGCGCGCTCGGTTGGGTGCCATCGCCGCCGCCAGGTCGCGGTAGTGGACGTCGTCGGACAGGCCGAGCGCGACCGCGTGCTGGAGGTTGGGCGGGGTCGTGAAGGTGACGAGCTGGTGGGCCTTCGCGATCGGGTGGATCAGGTGCGGCGCCCCGACCACGTAGCCGACCTTCCACCCGGTCAGCGAGAAGGTCTTGCCGGCCGAGCCGATGCGGACCGCGCGGTCGCGCATCCCCGGTAGGGTCATGAGCGGGACGTGGCGCGCGCCGTCGAAGGTGACGTGCTCGTAGACCTCGTCGCAGATCGCCAGGACGTCGCGGGCCACCAGCTCGGCGGCCAGCCACGCCAGGTCGGCGGGCGCGAACACCTGGCCGGTCGGGTTCATCGGCGAGTTGATGACGATCGCCTTGGTCCTCGGCGACAACGCCGCCGTCAGCGCCGCGCGGGGCAGCGTCCAGTCGGGCGGCGTCAGGCGGACCGCCACCGGCACCGCGCCCAGCCGCCGGATCACCGGGGCGTAGGTGTCGTAGGCCGGCTCGAGGAGCACGACCTCGTCGCCGACCTCGAGCAGCCCGAGGAAGCAGTCGAGCAGCGCCTCGGTCGCCCCCGAGGTGATCAGCACCTCGGTCTGCCAGTCGAGGTCGAGGCCGTAGGTCCGGCGATCGTGTTCGGCCACCGCCTGGCGCAGGGCCGGCAGCCCCATCATCGGCGGGTACTGGTTGTGGCCGTCGACGACGTAGGCGGCGGCCGCCGCGCGCAGGGCCTCCGGGCCGCGATCGTCGGGGAAGCCCTGCCCGAGGTTGACCGCGTCGTGAGCCCGGGCCAGGGCCGACATCGCCTCGAAGATCGTCGTGCCCGCGGCCGCGAGCTGGTGGTTCGGTGCTGCCACCGACCGAGTCTACTCGGACCCGGTCGGGTAGCGGATCGGGATGGTCAGCCCGCGCAGCATCGCGCGCACGCTGCCCCGGAGGTCGGCCTCGAAGTCGCAGGCCAGGTCGGCGTAGGCTGGACGGGCGACGATCTCGCGCATGAGCGGCGGCGGATTGGCCATCGGCCACAGCCCGGCGATCTGGGCGTGGAGGTAACGGACCACGGCGGCAGCGCGGAAGAACGGTAGGGCCGGCAGCGCCGTGGTCAGGGCCGCGCGCAGGCGGACCGCCAGCGCGAGCATGCGCGACTTGAACAGCTCGGCCGCCGGCACCGAGGTGTTGTGCTCGAGGACGCCGGCGACGACCGCGATCAGGGCGCATGCGATCGGCCGCGCGGCGACCGTGTGGGCCAGGGTCTGGGCGACGCGATCGACATCGTCCGACCCGACCAGCGGCGCGGCCGCCGCCTCGAACTCGTCGAGCCAGGCCGCCACCTCTTCGGTCAGAAGCTCGAGGAGGATCTCCTCGCGGCTGCCGAAGTAGCGGTACAGGTTCGACTTCGCCAGGCCGACCTCGCGGGCGATCGCAGATAGCCCGACCGCAGCGACGCCCTCTGCGGTGACCAGTCGGCGCGCGGCCGCCAGGACGTCGGTGCGCCGCTGCTCTTTCTGGTCGGGATCGCGCGCGCGTTGGAAGGTTGGTCCGCTCGACATGAGTACGTGGGTCTCTTATAGCACGGACACCGGAGATGCTAGCTAAGAGTTTGTATCTCATGGTGTATCGTGCCGATTTCGCATGGGCCAGGGCCGTAAGAGAACGATGGGCTCTTGACAAGAGACTGATGGTCACTTAATAAGAGACCGTCGGTCGGAACGGTGGTCTCTTACTGAGACCGAGACCGAGACCGAGACCGAGACCGAGGCCGAGTCCGAGTCCGAGACCGAGACCGAGACCGAGACCGAGTCCGAGTCCGAGACCGAGACCGAGTCCGAGTCCGAGACCGAGACCGAGACCGAACCCGAGACCGAGGCCGAGACCGAGTCCGAGTCCGAGACCGAGACCGAGACCGAGACCGAACCCGAGACCGAGACCGACCCCGAGACCGAGACCGAGTCCGAGACCGAACCCGAGACCGAGTCCGAGACCGAGTCCGAGTCCGAGACCGAGACCGAGACCGAGTCCGAGTCCGAGACCGAGACCGATCCCGATCCCGATCCCGATCCCGATCCCGACCCTGATACCGACCCCCGACCCCGACCCCGATCCAACCCGAGGACCGCCCATGCCCAACCCGACGTCCACGCCCGCGTCCATCGTCCCCGCCGACACCACCGTCCTGGTCACCGGCGCCTCCGGCTTCATCGCCCAGCACACGATCGCCGAGCTCCTGCGCGCCGGCTATCGGGTCCGCGGCACGCTGCGCTCGAAGGCCCGGGGTGCCGAGGTCGCGGCGGTGATCGGCCGCCACGCGCCGATCGAGCACCTCAGCTTCGTCGAGGCCGAGCTCGGGAGCGACGCCGGCTGGGCCGACGCCTGTCGCGGCTGCCGCTTCGTGCTCCACGTCGCGTCGCCGCTGCCATCGGCGCCGCCCAAGGATCCCGACGAGCTCATCATCCCGGCCCGGGACGGCGCGCTCCGGGTCCTGCGCGCGGCCGTGGCCGCCCGGGTCGAGCGCGTGGTGCTGACCTCGTCGGTAGCCGCGGTGGTCTACGGCCACGCCCGCGACGGCAGGCGCACCTACGACGAGGCCGACTGGTCGCAGCTCACCGCCGACGTCGGGGCCTACGAGCAGAGCAAGACCCTGGCCGAGCGCGCGGCCTGGGACTACGTCAACGGCTTGCCGCCCGACCAGGCGATCGAGCTGGTGGCGGTCAACCCCGGCCTGGTGCTCGGTCCCATCCTGTCGGCGGACTTCTCGACCTCGGGCGAGGTCGTGCGCAAGCTGCTCAAGCGCGAGCTGCCGGGCTGCCCCGACATCGGCTGGGCGGTGGTCGATGTGCGCGACGTCGCGGCCGCGGAGCTGGCGGCGATGACAACGCCGGGAGCGGCCGGCCAGCGCTTCATCCTGGCCATCGAGCACGCCGGGATGCGCGACATCGCCGCGATCCTCGACCGCACCTTTCGTCCCCGCGGCTACCGGGTCCCGACCCGCAAGGTGCCGGCCTGGGTCCTGCGCTTGGTCAGCACCTGGGACAAGACCGCGCGCCTGGCGGTCCAGGAGCTGGGCAAGCGGCAGGACCTCTCGAACCAGCGCGCCCGCGAGGTCCTCGGCTGGCGGCCGCGCTCCCTCGAGGACATGGTGGTCGCGATGGGCGAGAGCATGATCGCCCACCAGGTGGTCTGAGCGAACCCTCGACCAACTCGACCTCCACTTCCACCTCGGTCTCCGCCTCGGCCTCCGCCTCCGCCTCGGCCTCGGTCTCTGCCTCCGCCTCGGTCTCGGTCTCGGTCTCGGCCTCGACCTCCGCCTCGACCTCGGTCTCGGGTTCGGGTTCGGTCTCGGATTCGGTCTCGGGTTCGGGTTCGGCCTCCGCTTCCGCCCCGCCCTCTAACGCTTCCGTCGTCGCCGTCGCCCCGGAAGCGCGCGCCGCGCCAGCGCGCCGATCACCAGCGCCACGACGACGATCATCGCCGCCGTCCGCGCCCGCACCTCGGTCGACAGCGCGTCGGGGTGCGTGTCGGCGAACCACGCGGTCGCGATCAGCGCCACCAGCCACGCCGCCCACCACATCCGCTCGCCGTCGAACAGCGGGCCGGGATGAGGGCACAGCGGTCGCGCCACCACCAGGATCGCGAACAGGCCGACCGCCACCGCCACGCTCGGGCCGTGCCACGCCGCGACCGCCGCGACCCCGCGCAACCCGAACATCACGACCGCGACCCACCACGCCTTGCGCCGGCCCTGCTGGAGGCCCCGCGCCGCGACCAGGGTCACCAGCCCGGCGAGGAACACCGCCCCTTGGCCCACGCCGCCGAACTGCTCGGTCAGGCCGTTGGCCCGCGGCACCGCGGCGGCCAGGAGCGACAGCACGCTGCCGGCGAAGGTCGCGATCGCCAGCGCGTCGCGGCCGAGATCGAGGGCGACCCGGTTGGGGCGCTTGCGGAGCTGGCCCTCGAGGGCGAACCCGACCAGGAGCACGGTGCCGACCGCGATCGGCAACAGGTTCACGACCGCGCGCCGGACCAGGAGCGCCGCGAGGGTCGCCGGGTGGGCCGCCGGCGGCACGAACCCGAGGACCACGGTCTCGTAGACGCCGAGTCCACCCGGCACCTGGCTGAGCGAGCCCATCACGTTGGCGACCAAGCCGATCGCGACCAGGGTCAGGTAGTCGAGGCCGGCCGACGTCGGCACGAGCGCCAGCGTGATCAACCCAGCGAGGAAGGTGTCGACCACCGGCAGCACGACCTGGGCGCCGAGCTGCACCGGCGTGAACACCGGCAGCTCGAAGCGCCGGATCGTCAGCGGCCCGCGCCGTCGCAGGTTCCAGGTCAGGTAGGCCACCACCGCGACCAGCGCCGCCGGACCGACCCAGCCCAGCCACGGCAGGGTGAACCCGGCCGCCACCGGCGTCGGTAGCGCGGTCACCGTCAGCACCACCGCGAACGCCGCGACCAGCCCGACGTAGTACGTCGACTCGTTGTAGATCGTGATGCGCGCGACCGCCGCGCCGTCGAGACGGTAGTCCTGGTAGATCCGCACTCGCAGCGCCAGCCCGGTGATCGTCGCGATGCCGAGCGTCGACAGCGACCGCGCGATCAGTGACGCGATCGCGACCTTGCGCCAGGCCAGGCTCGACGCCCCCGCGAAGTCGACCGCCAGGCGCTCGCGAACGATGTAGAGCGCGTGCACCACCGTCACCACCGCCGCCGCCGCCGCGATCCGCGCCGGGGCCATGGCGTCGAGGCCGGCGATCACCTCGTCGTACGAGAAGCTGGTGAGGAGCTGGCGCAGCCCCCACGCCAGGGCCGCGAAGATCACCACCGTCACCGCCGGCTTGACCCACCGCCAGGGGCTCGACGGCGGCTCACGCCCGGCGGTCGTCGACGACTCCACCGCGCGACTGTGCCCCGCGGCGGCCGCGGCGACAAGCCACCCGAGCAGCCACCCGAGCAGCCGCCGCGTCGCGCCCGGGTTTGACCGCCGGCCGCCACCGCGCCACAGTGCCGCGATGTCGCCCCGCCTGTTCGCCACCGGCGCCGCCCTGGTGGCGCTCGCGATCGCCGCCGGCGCGTTCGGCGCCCACGCGCTGCGCGACCGCTTGACCGTCGAGCGCCTCGCGGTGTTCGAGACCGGCGCGCGCTATCACATGTACGGCGCGCTCGGGGTCGTGCTCCTGGCGTTGGCGGTCGACCGCGGCCTGGCCGACGCCCGCGCCGGCTGGCTCCTGGTGGTCGGCACCGCGATCTTCGCCGGCACGCTCTACGCGCTCGCGCTCACCGGCGTGCGCTGGCTCGGCGCGATCACGCCGATCGGCGGCACCGCGATGCTGGTGGCCTGGGGCTGGGTCGCGATCACCGCGCTGCGTCGGTGAGCGGCCGCTCGAGCGACAGCCGCTCGGCCAGGTAGTCGAGGTAGACCCGGACCTTGGGCGCCAGGTTCTTGCCCGACGGGTACACCGCGTACAGCTCGATCTGGGGGCTGCGCCAGCCCGGCAGCACCGGGGTCAGGCGATCGTCGGCGGCGCAGCCGAGCACGAACCCGGGGATGAACGCGATCCCGGCGCCGGCCCGCGCCGCCTCGAAGATCGCCAGGAGGTTGTTCGAGGTCATGCGCGCTGTCGGCGCCAGCTCGACCGGCTCGCCGCCGCCGTGCAGGATCCAGGTCGCCAGCCGCGGCACCGGCGCGAACACTAGGAGGTCATGGTCGGCCAGCTCGTCGGGTTCGCGCGGTGCGCCGGCCCGCGCCAGGTACTCGCGCGACGCGTAGAGGCCCATGGCCGCGGTGGTCAGCCGCCGCGCGATCAGCGTCGACTCGGCCAGGGGCCCGAAGCGGATCGCCAGGTCGTAGCCCTCGTCGACCAGATCGATCACCCGGTCGGTCAGGTCGAGGTGGACGTCGATGTCGGGGTGCTCGGCGAGGAACGTGCCGGTCAGGTCGCCGAGCGCGAAGGCGCCGAGGTCGACTGGCGCGGTGACCTTGAGCCGGCCGCGCGGCGTGGTCTGGAGATCGCCGACGAGCTGCTCGGCGGCCGCGATGTCGGCGACGATCCGCTGACAGCGCGCGAAGTACGCGGCGCCGATCTCGGTCAGCGACAGCTTGCGCGTCGTGCGCTGGATCAGGCGCGCGCCGAGCCGCTCCTCGAGCTGGGACACCTTGCGGCTGACCGTCGACTTGGGCAGCCCGAGCTGCTGCGCCGCGGCGGTGAAGCTCTTGGTCTCGACCACCTTGGCGAACACGACGATCTCGTTCAGGTCCACCGCCGCAGTCTACTCGAGCACCGAACGGTTGAATGCGGTCGCGAGACGCGGACGTGTGAGGAAGATCCGGGCGCACGCCCGACGCGCAGGGAGGAGTGTAGTCAACGACACGACGAGCGAGCCTCGGACGTACGCCCGGAGGTGCCCCGGCGGGGGCGCCACGTCGCCCGGTGCGCGCTACCATGAGCGACGATGTCCGGACATCCTGCCCTGGTCGCGCTGGCCGCCAAGCTCGACGGGTTCGTCGCCCGGGTCGAGGCCCGCCACGGCGACCAGCTCCGCTGCGCACCGGGCTGCGCCGCCTGTTGCCAGGTCGCGTTGACCATCACCGCCGTCGAGGCCGACGCCATCCGCGCCTGGGCCGCCGAGCAGCCGGCCGCGGCGCGCGCCGCCCTGGCCGAGCACGCCCGCGCCGCCACCCCGACCCGATGCGCCGCGCTCGACGCCTCCGATCGCTGCCGGATCTACCCGGTCCGGCCCCTGGTGTGCCGGTCCCACGGCGTGCCGATCCGCCTCGGCCGCGGCGCCGCG
Source organism: Kofleriaceae bacterium (assembly GCA_018057825.1). GTDB lineage: Bacteria > Myxococcota_A > Polyangia > Haliangiales > Haliangiaceae > UBA2376. Next base: position 146,103 of record JAGPCY010000002.1, read on the forward strand.
ACGATCACCGCCTGCGAGCTCAACTTCACCGCCGCCGGGCCGGCCGCCGCCGACCCCGACTGCGTCCTCGACCAGGAGCTGGTCTCGACGACCCTGGGCGTGATCGATCGCGCCGCCGGCGGGGGCCCGCGCGAAGACCTGGCCGCGGTCCTCGCCTCCCTCGCCTAGCGGCCTCGGTCTCGGTCTCGGACTCGGCCTCGGTCTCGGTCTCGTCTCGGTCTCGGCCTCCGCCTCCGCCTCGGTCTCGGTCTCCGCCTCGGTCTCGGTCTCGGTCTCGGTCTCGGTCTCGGTCTCGGTCTCGGTCTCGGCCTCCGCCTCGGCCTCGGTCTCGGTCTCGGTCTCGGCCTCCGCCTCCGCCTCGGCCCAAGGATTGGAGCCTCGCCCCGCGCTTCGCGCTAACCTCCCGTAGTCTCGACTGGTTCGCGCTTGAATCCCCTCGCGCCGCCGCGCGTCTATCAGTACAACCGCGGCGCGCTTCCCCGCCGCTGGAGATCACGATGCCCAAGCCCCTCGCCGCCCTCCTCCTCGCGACCTCTCTCCTCGCCCCGACCGCGGCGGTCGCCGCCCCCACGCCGTCGACCGGGCTGTTCGCGTGGCTGTTCCCCACCGGCACGCCGACCGCCGCGCCCACCCCCGCCGCGCGCCCCGCGCCTCGGGTCGCCGCCGCCCCCACCGCCGCCGAGGTCATGGACGGCGTGCAGAAGTTCTACGCCGGCATCGGCCAGGTGAAGGCCAAGTTCCGCCAGGAGGTCGTGAACGCCACCTTCGGTCGCAGCGACATCTCCGACGGCACGCTCTTCATCAAGAAGCCGGGCAACATGCGCTGGCAGTACTTCTCGAAGAAGCGCAAGGGCAAGGTCACGATCGCCAAGGACTTCATCTCCAACGGCACGTACCTCTACGTCGTCGACTACGAGAACAAGCAGGTCATCAAGAAGGACCTGCGCAAGAACCTCTTGCCGACCGCGGTCACCTTCCTCTACGGCAAGGGCGACCTGGGCGCCGACTTCACCCCGGCCCTCGAGACCGGCAGCAAGTACGGCGGCAAGACCGACCTCGTGCTGCGCCTCGTGCCCAAGGCGCCGTCGGCCCAGTACAAGACCCTGCACCTGGTGGTCGACCCGTCGAACTACCGGGTCAAGGAGTCGATCATCATCGACGCCGCCGGCAACAAGAACCACTTCCGGTTCTACGAGCCCAACTTCGACGCGCCGATCGAGGACAAGTTCTTCCAGTTCAGCGAGAAGAGCCCGGCCGTCAAGTCCTTCCGCGTCAGCGACGGCGACGAGGAGGCCGCGCCGACCGCGCCGACGGGGCCGACCGCGCCGACCGCGCCCGCGCCGAAGGGGCCGATCCCGCCTGCGGCCACCCCGACGCCGGCGCCGACCAAGTAGTAGTACCGTGGGCGCCCTGTGCGCCCGATCGACGATCCCTTCGCCCGCGGCCACCCGCGGGAGCGGTGGCTCCTCGGGCTGATCGCGGTCGCGACCGTCCTCGGCGGCGCCGCGCTCCTGGCCTGGGCCCCAGCGGCCGACCCGCGACCGGTGCGCTGGCTGCGCGTGGTCGGCGGTGGGCTGTGCACCGCCGCGGTGGCCGTGGCGTTCACCGCCGTCGACGCGCTGCGCGGCCCCCACCGCCGCTGGCCGTTCATCTCCGAGGTCCTGGCCGCGTCCCACCGCCGCGGCGACGACGCGCCGGCGACCTGGGGCGGCTTCCTCGGCTCCCTGGTCGCCAATCTCCTCCTCGGCCTCGGCGCGATGGTGTTCCTGCTCGACGCGGTGTGGCTCGAGGGCGTCGAGCAGGGCCTGGTGATCGCCACGGCGCTGTTCTTGCTGGGCGTCGTCCTGGTCCCGCTCGAGGACGTCGTCCCGCGCCAGGCCCGCCTCGCCGACTTTCGCCACCCCTGGCTCGCCGCGCTGTTCTATCTCGCGGCGCTGGCCTTGTCCGCCGTCGAGCTATCGCAGGCCGGGCCGGTCGGCCAGGCCCTGGCCTGCGTGCACATCGCGAGCTCCGCGGCCCTGGTCGCCCTCGCGGTCCTGGCCTCGATCCTCGAGTACGAGCCGTGGGAGGCCCTGGGCTGGCCGGCCTTCGGCACCCGCATCCTCCTCGACATCAGCCCCCACAGCCGAGCTAACTGGGTCCGCTACTGGCAGTGGTCGACCACCTGCCTGGTCGGCGTCGCGCTCTCTCTCGGCGCCTCGGGTTGGTAGGAGCGGCCTCGGCCTCGGTCTCGGCCTCGGCCTCGGTCTCGGCCTCGGTCTCGGTCTCGGTCTCGGTCTCGGTCTCGGCTTCGGTCTCGGCCTCGGCCTCGGTCTCGGCCTCGGTCTCGGTCTCGGCCTCGGTCTCGGTCTCGGCTTCGGTCTCGGCCTCGGCCTCGGCTTCGGTCTCGGTCTCGGCCTCCGCCTCCGCCTCATCCGCCCGCCGCCCGCCGCGCCCGCGGCGCGCTCAGCCCTTCAGGGCCTTGGCGATCGCGTCGCGCAGATCCTCGTCGCTCATGGGCCCGGCGTGCTTCTTCACCAGCTTGCCCTTGCGGTCGTAGACGAAGGTCGTGGGCAGGGCGCGCGGGTAGTCGTAGGCCTTGAGCACCGGGGTGTCGGCCCAGATGACCGGATAGGTCATCTCGTAGTCGCTCATGAAGTTGAGCAGCCCGGCGTCGTCGACCTGGTTGTCGTAGAGCACGCCGAGGAACTCGACGCCCTTGCCCTTGTACTCGATGTACGTGCGGTTGAAGGCCGGGATCTCCTTCTTGCACGGCCCACACCAGGTGGCCCAGAAGTTGACGACCACGACCTTGCCGTCGAGGTTCGACTTCTTGAACGGCTGCTTGTGGATGTCGTGGTAGTCGACCGTGGGCAGGCACTCGTCGGCGGTCGAGCACGAGGCCTGGGCCGACTTGGTGGCGGTGTTGCACGCCACCAGCGCTGTGGCGCCGGCGACCAGGAGACCGAGAGCGAGCGTGGTGCGGCGGATCATCGGAACCTCACGAGCGAGGGGGCCAGCTCGCTCGGCGCAGTGTAGCCGAGGAGCTCGAGGCAGGTAGCGGTGACGCTGGCGATGCCAGCGCCGGCGAAGGGCGCGAGCTGGTAGCGATCGCCGGCCCCGCGATCGTGGATCGCGAACGGCACTGGCGCCAGGGTGTGGCTGGTCTTGGCGATGGGCGCGCCGGTCGCCGGGTCGCGGGCGATCGCCCCGCCCTTGCCGCGCTGGTACATCTCGTCGGCGTTGCCGTGATCGGCGGTGACCACCAGGACGCCGCCCAGCTCGTCGACGGCCCGGCGCAGGCGGGCGAGCTGGAGATCGACCGCGGCCACCGCCAGGACGGTGGCGTCGAAGTGGCCGGTGTGCCCGACCATGTCGCCGTTGGCGTAGTTGACCCGGGCGAAGCGGTGGCGCCCGCTGCGCAGCTCGGCGATCAGCCGATCGGTGATCTCGGCGGCCTTCATCCACGGCCGCTGCTCGAACGGCACCTGATCCGACGGGATCTCGACGTAGGTCTCAGTCGCCTCGTCGAACATGCCGCTCTTGTTGCCGTTCCAGAAGTAGGTGACGTGGCCGTACTTCTGGGTCTCGGAGATCGCGAGCTGGGTGACCCCGGTGGCGGCCAGGCGCTCACCCATGGTTCCGGCGATCGCCGGCGGCGACACCAGGTAGCGCCGCGGCAGGTGGAGGTCGCCGTCGTACTCCATCATCCCGGCGAACAGGACGTCCGGAACCCGGACACGATCGAACTTGGCGAAGTCGGGCTCGTCGAAGGCCCGGGTCAGCTCGAGGGCGCGATCGCCGCGGAAGTTGAACAGGATCACGCTGTCGCCGTCGACGATCGGCGCGACCGGCCCGTGATCGTCGGCGATGACGAACGGCGGCAGGTCCTGATCGATGATGCCCGGCGTCTCGGCGCGATAGGCGGTGATCGCGGCGGCCGCCGACGGGAACCGCCGGGCGTCGCCCAGGACGTGGGCCCGCCAGCCGCGCTCGACGATCCGCCAGTCGGCCTCGTAGCGATCCATGGTCGTGACCATGCGACCGCCGCCCGAGGCGATGCGGGCGTCGCGGCCGGCGCCGCGCAGCTCGGCCAGGACCTTCTCGAGCCGCCCGACGTAGTCGAGGGCCGAGGTCGGCGCGACGTCGCGGCCGTCGAGGAGGACGTGGACGTAGAGCCGGTCGACGCCAGCGTGGGCCGCCGCGATCAGGAGCGCCTCGAGGTGATCCTGGTGCGAGTGGACGTTGCCGTCGGAGAGGAGCCCGATCAGGTGCAGGGCCCGGCGGTGGCGCACGCAGCGCTCGAGCACCGCCTGCCAGGTGGCGCCCGCGAACAGCGCGCCCGAGGAGAGCGCGCGCCCGACCAGGAGCGCGCCCTGAGCGTGGACCACGCCGGCGCCCAGCGCGTTGTGGCCGACCTCGCTGTTGCCCATGTCGTCGTCACTGGGCAGGCCAACCGCGGTGCCGTGGGCGCGGAGCGACAGGAACCGACCGGGCGCCAGCAGCTCGTCGAGGACCGGGGTCCGGGCCTGGCGCACGGCGTCGGCGGCGTCGCCCTGCCCGAGGCCGATCCCGTCGAGGATCGCCAGCACCACCGGCCCTGCGGGGCCGGGCCAGGTCGGGTGGCGGGAGAGGACGAGCTCGGACGACATCGGCGGTCACGCTAACACGCGCGATGGAGAAACCGGAGGCGGGCTCGGGGTATTCCTACAGGTGTAGTAGCGGGAGGTGGGACGGGCGGAGGCGGAGGCGGAGGCGGAGGCCGAGGCGGAGACCGAGGCGGAGACCGAGGCCGAACCCGAGACCGAGACATCCCGGACGTCGCCCTCGGCGACGGCTACTTGATCCGCATCCACTGACTCGCCGCCCGGCGGTCACGCCCCGACGTGCTTGACCAGCCAGCCGACCAGCGGCGCGGCGGTGGTGGCGTGCTCGCAGAGCCAGGTGGCGAAGCCGGGCTTGTGGATGAGCCCGCGCGGGATCGCGGGGAACATCGCGGTCAGGCCGCGCTGGCGCAGCAGGTCGGCGCGCGGGTGCTCGGGGTCGAAGCCCTTGGGGACCTTCTTCAGATCGTCGTGGCCGCCGACGGTGAAGCCGGCGGCTGAGAGCCGCGCGATCACCGGCGCCAGGGCCGCGCCGGGGCGGCCTGCGACCGCCGCGCGCCAGCGCGCCAGGGCCTCGGGGCCGAACTGATAGGTGCCGACTCCGACGAACTCCTCGTCGAGGCCGAGGTGGACGTAGAGCGCCGCGCAGCCGCCGTCGGGCAGGCCGCGGTCACCGGCCGGGATGACCGCGCCGAGGTGGGTCTTGTACGGCGTCTTGTCCTTGCTGAAGCGGACGTCGCGGTGGATGCGCATGACCTTGGGCGCGCCCAGCCCACCTCGGCCGTAGACCGGCGTGAGCCCGGCGGCGACCTGGTCGAGGAGCGCGGTCATCGGCGCCACCCACTGCGCCTGGTAGCGCGCCTTGGCGCCGTCGAACCAGGCCTTGTCCATGTGCATCGCCAGCTCGGCCCAGAACCCCATGGCGTCCTTGGGGAAGCCGGTGAACGAGGACGTCGTCGCAGCCATCGCGCGATGGTGGCTGGCGCGCCGGCCCGCCGCAAGCCCGACGGCGCGCGGCGTCAGAAGCCGCGGGCGTAGTCGAGGACGACGCGCGTGCAGGTGCCAGCTTGATCGCCCGGGATCCAGCCGCCGACGTAGCATTCGTCGAGGCGCTGATCGACCCGGAGCGACACGACCGCGCCGACCATCGCGAGGTGCGCGGCGCCGCCGACCGCGAAGCGACTCTCATACGGCTGGTAGCGTCGCTTGCCGACGTGCGCGAGGCCGTGGGCCGACAGCGCGAGATCGTCGCGCACGCGCACGCCGCCGCCGAGCGTGAACCAGCCGTGGTTCGGCGTGTCGCTCGCCGAGCCGCGGTCGCCGGCGATCCCGACGATCGCCACCTCGGCCTGGGCGAGCCATCGACCGCGATCGACGCGGGCGCCGAGCCCCAGCAGGCCGGCCGACTCGTCGGGGACCGTGATCGGCAGGGCGCCGAAACGGGTGAGCTGGGACGGTCGCTTCTCATACTCCGACTGTCCGTCGCAATCGCACGGCATCCCGCCGGTCAGGCCCAACATCGCGGCGACGTGGAAGCCGAGGTAGAGCGGCGTGCCTGCGGCCCGCGTCCAGTACGCGGCGGACACGATCGGATTGGTCGGCTGCAGCCCGCGCGCGTGGTGCGTGTTGAAGAGCGTGTAGCGATCGTCCCAGGCGACCGCGCCTAGCTCCAGGCCGTAGCGCCAGCGCCCGCGTCGGCCCATGACCTCGGCGAGGAGCGCCGTGCTCCGGACCGCGCCGTCGACGCCGGTGGCGACGCTGGTGTCGGAGCGCAGCCGCACGGTCCGCGCCTCGAGCGTCGGCGCCTGTTCGGGGAAGCGCACCGCGATCGGCTGCGCGGACGCGGGGGCCGCGGCGGCGAACGCGACCGTCACCGCCACCGCGAGGAACGCGAGCCACCGCGTCATGGCGCGCTCCAGTCGACGCTCACCAGCGTTACGCTGCGCTGCTGGTCGTTGACGCCTCTCACCGAGATCGCGGCGAGATCGAGGTAGGACTGCGCGGTGAAGGTGCCCTCGAGTCGGAACTCCAGGCCGCTCGTCGGGGTCGCCGTGAGCGGGGCGTCCTCGGACGGTGCGCCGAGCTGGTTCGGTGGCGCGTACAGGTACAAGCGGGTCAGGCCGGGCTCGGCGGCGCAGCTCACGTCGAGGGTCACCGGCGTCGGCTGATTGATGGGCAAGACCTCCGGGGAGCGGGCGCGCTCGTGGCACACGAAGTCGATCGTGTCTTCGGCAAAGCAGGCCGGCGCGACCGCCAGCACGAACACCAGTCGACACCAAGGCATGAGCGACGATCGCACAGCGACCGTAGCCGTGGCGGCTCCAACGGCGGCTGGGTGGACCTCGGGTGAGCGCGATCACGTGATGGCGAGCACCGACGGGAGCGGCGGCGAGACGGAGGCCGAGACCGAGGCCGAGACGGAGGCCGAGACCGAGACCGAGACCGAGACCGAGACGGAGGCCGAGGCCGAGGCCGAGGCCGAGGCCGAGACCGAGACCGAGACCGAGACCGAGACCGAGACCGAGACCGAGACCGAGACCGAGACCGAGACCGAGACCGAGGCCGAGACCGAGACCGAGACCGAGACCGAGGCCGAGACCGAGGCCGAGACCGAGGCCGAGGCCGAGACCGAGGTCGAGACCGGCGACGCTCGTATCGAGGGGACAGTGGAGCAGCCGTGGCACGGGGCGATGTCGGGGCGTGCCAGCTCGGCCGGCAGAATCGGCACGGGATGGCGGCGACGGCCTGAACGCCGCCGGAAGAGCACGAGATCGCCCGCAGCCGCGTAGGCATGCCCACTGCAATCGCGGTTGCCATGGCCATTGGCACCTACCAGTCGTCGCAAGGAGCGAGGGAGCCGTCGGCCTCGGGGAGGGCCGGTGTCGCCGCCGGGAAGCGAACCGTCACCGGCTCGCTGCCGCCGCGCCTGGTAGCCCAGGCCAGCGCGACCAGCGGTCACGATCTCTCGACGGTCACGGTCCACAGCGATGGGCAGGCCGAGGCCCTTGGCACGCGCGCGTTCGCCCGCGGCGACCAGCTCCACTTCGCCGCCGGCAGCTTTCAACCCGACACCCGCGAGGGCCGTGCGCTGGTCGCGCACGAGCTGGGCCACGTCGCGCAGCAGCGCGAGGGCATGGTCGCGGCCACCGAGGTCCGGCGAGGGATGGCCGTCAACGCCGCACCGGCCTTGGAGGATGACGCCGATCGGCGGGGTGACGCCATCGCGCAGGCCTTCGACCTCGACGAGTTCTCGGCCTTCGGTGCGCCGCCGGCATCGGGCGGCGCGGTCGCCGCGCACCTCGGCTGGACCTCGGTGGCGCCGGTCGGGCCCGCCTCGAGTGGAGAGGTCGTGCAAGGGTTCGATCTCGACGAGTTCTCCCGCTTCGGGCTGGCGACAGCCCCGGCTCCCGGGGGCGGCGTGGTGCAAGCGGAGGACCTGCCGCCGCTCGCGTCCGCCGCGCCGAACTCCGCGACCGCCTCGAGCGCCGCGGTTCCACCGGAGGTGCTGGCGCGGGTCGGTCTGGAGTTCGTCCACGACGAAGACACCAACGCTCGCCGCTACCGGATCGATCCCGGCGGGGTCTTCACGATCGTCGCCTCACCGTTTCCCGCAGAGGACGGGGCACACCTCCGCCCGACCGACACGGGCAAGCTCCACACCGCCTGGTCGACCCTGGCGGACTACGTGGTCGCCGAGGCGGCGTCCCTCGCGCCCACCGAGATGGCCCCCGATGGCGCGGTGGCCGGCGCGGTCGACCTGGCGGACCGTGGCTCGGCCGCGCCCGTCCCCGGGACCGACCCGGGCGCGGAGCCGGCGACGTCGTCCGGTGGCCTGGTCCGCGGGCTGGTCGACACCATCGCCGGTGGGCTCGACGTGGTCCTCGACGCGGGCCGATCTCTCGTCGGCGGGGCTACCGCCATCATCGACGCCGCGCTGGCGGTCTTGACCGGCGCGCCCCCGAGCGCGGTGCCCGCGGCCGACGCGCCTGTGGCCGAGGCCCCGCCCACCGCTCCCGCAGGAGCGACGCCGGACGCCCCCTCGCCGGTCCGAGAGCCGGACGCTCCGCCACCGACGCTCGGGCAGGTGCCGGGCGCGCCCGCGGTGCCCGACGGCGCGCCAGCGGTGCCGACCACGACCGCGATGACGTCCAGCGTCGGCGCGGACGGCGACAACCTGCGCGACGATGTGATCCTGGTCCAGGCCCGGCTGCGCGAGCTCGGGTACCCGGTCAACACCACCGGGGTACCCGACGACGCCACCATCTACGCCATCAAGATGTTCCAGGCTGCGCGCACGGCCTCTGCCGTCGCGCCGGGCCAGCGTGGAAGCCTGGTCGGCTGGATCGACGGCCGCATCGACGCCGGTGGACCGAGCGCGGCGGCGCTGTTCTCGAGCGCCGCCCCACGGTTCAAGACGATCGCTCCCGGCGCGGTCAAGCCGGTCGGAAGCTCACCGCAGGCCGCCTACAACGCCTCGACCGGGGAGGCGCGGGCGATCTGGGATCGCCTGATGGCGGTCTGGGCGCGCGTGAGCCCGTATCTGGTCGGCGATGCCTATATGTCCTCGGGCTACCGCTCCGAGGCGGATCAGGTCCGCGTCATCGAGAACTTCTATACCAAGCCCCAGGACCAGGGCGGCTACCGGGAGGCGCTCATCGCCAACCATGGCGAGGCTGACTGGTCGACCTACGTCGGTCTCACCGACGACGCCTCGGTCGAGATCAAGCGGCAGCGGGTCAAGGCGCTCGGTCAAGACGTCGCCGCGCCCGGGACGAGCCCTCACCAGTCGGGCCGCGCCATCGATATCGGCGGCACCCAGGAAGCCGAGCAGATCCTCGCGCTCTTGCGCTTCGCGATCGAGGTCGACGCCACCCTGGTGTCCTCGCTGCTCTACGAGAAGAACACGTGTGTCCACATCGAGTTCGACCCATGAGGGGGAGCGCCTGGGACCGCGCTGCGCCGGCCGTTCAGGGTCGACCATCGCCGGGCGCGTCGAGGAGCGGAGCCAGGAGCGCGGCGGCCGGGAACAGGCCGAAGATGCCGCCGGTGTGGACGAAGACGATGCGCTCGCCGAACCGGCCGCGATCGCGCGCCAGCTCGGTGACCACGCCGTGGAAGGCCTTGCCGGTGTAGACCGGATCGAGGACGAGGCCGTCGCGTCGACACAGGTCGCGCACGGTGGCCAGCTCCTCGGGGCGGCTCTTGGCGTAGCCGAGCCCGACGTGGCCGTCGACCAGCTCGATGTCGTCGGGACCGATCGGCAGGTCGAGCCCGGCGCCGGCGGTGAGCTCGGCGCAGATCCGGCCGATCACCCGCTGGAAGTACGCGCGGTCGTCGCACACGTTGACGCCCGCGATCTGGGCCGTGAGGCCGTGGAGGCGCGCGCCGACGATCAACCCGGCGCCGGTGCCGCCCGAGCCGCAGGCGTAGATGACGGTGGTCGGGCGCGGTGGCAGGGCGGCCAGGTCGCCGACCAGCTCCTCGGCGCACGCGACGTAGCCCCACGAGCCGGTGGCGTTGGAGCCGCCCTCGGGGATCACGTAGGGCACGCCGCCGGCGGCGCGCACCGCCGCGGCCTCCTCGGCCAGGAGCGCGGCGCGGTCGGCCCAGGCCGGTCGGCTGATCCAGCGCACGGTCGCGCCGGCCAGGCGGTCGAGGAGGATGTTGCCGGTGGCGGCCGGCGGCGCGGCCGGATCGTCGGTGCGCAGGATCAACCGACACGCCAGGCCGAGGCGCGCCGCGGCCAGCGCGGTGGCGCGGCAGTGGTTCGATTGCTCGCCGCCGCAGGTGATCACAGTGTCGGCGCCGGCGGCCAGGGCCTCGGCGAACAGGAACTCGAGCTTGCGCACCTTGTTGCCCGACAGCTCGGCGCCGGTCAGGTCGTCGCGCTTGACCAGCACCTCGACCCCGAGGGCGGCGCTGGTCCGCGGCAGGGGTTGCAGCGGGGTACCGGTGCGGGCCAGGGACACCCGCGGGGGGTAGGACCAAGAAGCCATGGCGCATCTTAGGGCCCGCGAAAGAACAACTCAGCCGATCTCGCGGCCGATCCAACCCGGCTGGCGGCGTTGCTCGTCGGTTCCACACCGAGAGTGTGCGCCGCTCCTCGCGCCTTGCCATCCGGGCGCCTCGACCGCGATCTTCGACCGACTTGTTCATTCGCGGGCCCTAGGGCCCGGGAAGGAACATTCGATCCTCCCGCTCCAGGCGCGCTAGAATTTTTTTCGTGACCCCGCCGCTGCCTCCCGACCCGCTCGCCTCGACGAGCGCCGGCAATGATCGCCGGCGGTCGCGCGTTGTGGCGGCGATGGTCCGGCTGGCCATGCTCGCCCTGGTGCTCGTGGTCGGCGCGACCCCGGCGGCGGCGCAGCGCGGCTGGCCCCAGCCGGCGGCCGGGCCCTCGGCCAGCGGCGCGCCCGAGCTGGTCCTCACCTTCGACGACGGCCCCGACCCCGACAACACCCCCAAGGTCCTCGACGTGCTCCGCGCCCGCGGCCTGCGCGGCGTGTTCTTCCAGGTCGGCTGGCGCTACCGGCGCGGCGACGTGCCCCGGGCCCGCGCGCTCCAGGCCCAGATGGTCCGCGAGGGCCACATCATCGCCAACCACACCGTGTCCCACGCCCAGCTCTGCGCGGTGCCCGACGATGAGGCCCGCCGCGAGATCAGCGAGGCCCGGGCGCTCCTCGAGGTCGGCGCGGCCATGCCGGTGCAGTGGTTTCGCACGCCCTACGGCGCGCGCTGCCCGCGGGTCGAGCGCGTCCTCGCCAGCCTCGGGCTGGTCCACTTCCACTGGGACATCGATCCGCAGGAGTGGCGCGGCCTGACCCCCAAGCAGACCGCGGCCAAGGTCATCGGCCAGCTCGCGCGCCTCGACGGTCGCGCCGTCCTGCTCATGCACGACACCAAGCTCGCCACCCGCACCGCGCTCACCGAGATCCTCGACTGGGTCGACGCCGAGAACCGGCGCCGGGCCAAGACCGGTCGCGCGCCGATCAAGATCATCGGCGGCGATCAGGTCGCCGCCGAGGCGGTCGCGCCGTCGGTGGCGTGGCTGAAGAAGGCCGTCGCCCACGGCCGCGCCGGCCTGGCCGAGAGCCTCGTCGCCAGCGTGCCGTAGCGCCTCGGCCTCGGCCTCCGCCTCCGTCTCGGCCTCGGTCTCGGTCTCGGCCTCGGTCTCGGCCTCGGTCTCGGTCTCGGTCTCCGCCTCCGTCTCGGCCTCGGACTCGGTCTCGGCCTCGGTCTCGGTCTCGGCCTCCGCCTCGGTCTCGGACTCGGCCTCGGTCTCGGCCTCGGCCTCGGCCTCTCCGTCAGCCGCGCCGTCCTCTCCGTCGTCCCCGGCTGGCGACCAGCCCGGCGAGCGCCACCAGCCCGAGCCCGGTCGCGCCGCGCGCGCCCCCGGTCGAGCAGCCGTCGTCGTCGACCGCCGGGCCGACGACCGTCACGATCACCGGCGGTCCGGCGTTGCCGTTCAGATCGACCGCCTGGACCTCGAGCTGGAACGCGAAGCCGCGGTCGTCGTCGGAGAAGTACAGGTAGACCTCGCCGGCGCCGTCGGGGACCAGCGGCTCGGGGCCGATCCACAGGTCGTGGGGCAGCTCGCCGCCGATCAAGCGGAGCCGGAAGCCGAGGCGCGGCGCCGGGGCGCGATCATCGCTGGCGACCGGGCGCAGGACGACGAAGTTGGGGCTGCAGTCGAGCCCGGTGCACCCCTCGTTGGCCGGGTAGCGCACGATCTCGGGCGTGGCCACGGTCGCCGGGCCCGGCGCCACGGTGTCGTCGGCGTAGGCGGGGTCGAGGACCAGCCGATCACTGGTCACGATCGAGCACGCGTCCGCCGGGCGCGGCGCGAGCGTGACCGAAGCGGCCGCGACGATCGCCGCTGCGACGAGGCCGCGCGCGGCGCGGCGCGGTGGCATCGTGCGCAGCCGGCCCGACGGCAGGGTTGGCAGCAGATCGTGCGGCATGGTTCGCGGCATGGTGGGCCCCTCTGCCAGCTCGTCTTTGCAAGCTTGCAGCCAGCCTGCGCGCAGGTGAGCGCGCCGCTCGGTGCGCCTCCTGCGCGCCATCGCCGCCGGCTGGCCTGACAGGCATGTCGCGATCGCGGCGCGTGGCGCTGGCGCTCGGCCGCGAACCGGCGTCTCCTCATCCGATGGCGCAGCCCCTCGGCGACGTGGCCGCGATGGCTGCTCAGGTCCTCGCCCGGGTGCGCGCGGCGGCGGCTCCGGGCGCGATGGTCGAACTCTACGGCTCGTGCGTCTACGCCCCGACCCACGCCAGCGACGTCGACGTGCTGGTGACTGACGACGACCCGGCGCGGCTGGCGGCGGCCCTCGAGCTGACGCCGATCCCGACCGTGCCGCCGCGCATGCACGGCGTCCTGGCCGGGGTGCCGGTCGACCTCACGGTCGTCGTGGGCGACGGCGAGGTCGCGCGCGCCATGCGGGCCGGGCCGCGCGACGCCGCGGCGCTGGTCGACCACCTGCGCGCTCACCGACGCGACCAGGCCTTCGCGGCAGCGTGGCCCCACGTGCGGCGCTTCGTCCGGGCGCGCGGCCTCGGTCACAACGGGCTCGGCTGGTTCGGCAGCTTCGGCTGGGCGCTGCTGCTGGCGGCGCCGCTGGCGACCGACCGCGAGCTCGCGGCCGCTCAGCCGGGGGCGGTGGTCCCGGGGTGGCTGCGCTGGCTGGCGCGGTTGGCGCCGGGCGCGGCGGTCGGGCTCCACGGCACCCGCGCCGGCGCGAGCGAGCCGTTCTACCTGGCGGCGCCGACGCCGCCGGCCCGCGACGTCGCCCGCCTGTCCAAGCGAGCCGCGACGGTGCTGTTCGCCGAGGCCCGGGCCGCCGTCTCCGCGATCGGCGACGTCGCCACCGACGCCGAGGCCCTCGACCGGATCGCCGACCTGGCCGCCGCCCCGCCGCCCGGCACCACCCTGGCGATCGTCGGCGAGGACGACCACAGCCGCGGTCGCTACGAGGGGGTGGCCCGCGGCATCCTCGTCGAGCTCGAGGCGCTCGGGGCGATCCGCTCGTGGGGGCGCCTCGACCTCGAGCCCGACGGCGGCTGGCGCCACCACGTCACGGTGCCGGCTCATCGCGCCCACAGCGCCCGGGACGTCATCGCGCGCGGCCTGGCCCTGGCGATGATCGACGCCGAGGTCGGGCCGCGCTGAGGGTCGCCCGCCGGGCGGGCCGGCGGGTTCGTGTTAAGGTCGTCGCGGGACCTCCGCACAGGCCCAGCCATGTTCCGGATTCGCCAATCATCTCGAGACGATGTCGAGCAGATCGTGCAGGTGGCCGAGCACCTGGACACGGTCAACCTGCCGGCTGATCGCCACCACATCGAGCGCATCCTCGCGCTGTCCGAGGCGAGCTTCGCCGAGACCATCCCCGCGGTCGAGCGCGAGTACCTGTTCGTCCTCGAGGACCTCGAGGCCCGCCGGGTCATCGGCACGTCGATGATCCACGCCCAGCACGGCACCAAGCGCGCGCCGCACATCTTCTTTCGCGTCGAGAACGACGAGCGCTACTCGTACACCCTCGATCGCTACTTCGTGCACCGCACGCTGCGCATCGGCTACAACTACAGCGGTCCGACGGAGATCGGCGGACTCATCCTCTTGCCCGAGTACCGCGGAAATCCCGAAGCCCTCGGCCGCCTGCTGTCCTACACTCGCTTCCTGTTCATCGCGATGCACCGCCCGGTGTTCCGCGATCGCGTGCTGTCCGAGCTGCTGCCGCCCCTCGAGCCCGACGGCACGAGCAAGTTGTGGGAGCACCTGGGCCGGCACTTCACCGGCCTGAGCTACCAGGAGGCGGATCTGCTGTCGAAGGACAACAAGGAGTTCATCCACGCCTTGTTCCCCGATGAGCCGATCCACTGCGAGCTGTTGCCGGCCGAGGTCCGCGACATCATCGGCCAGGTCGGCCCCGACACCCGCGGCGTCGAGAAGATGCTGCGCCGCATCGGCTTCGAGTACGCCGGGCAGATCGATCCCTTCGATGGCGGGCCGCACTTCGTCGCGATCACCGATCAGATCCCGCTGGTGCGCGACGCCCACGCGCTACCGATCGCGGTCGCGGCCGAGCTGCCGGGCGACGCGAGCTGGGCGATCGTCGCCGCCGAGGCCGGGCAGTTCTGCGCGGTCGGCGCTCGGGCCGCGGTGCACGACGGCCAGGTGGTCGTCAGCGCCGACGTCGCGAGCCGGCTGGGCGTGACCGCCGGCGCCTCGGTCTGGGTGGTCCACCCGTGAGCCTCCCGCCGCTGCGCTGTGCGGCGCTGGCCCTCGCGCTCGTCGGCTGCGCCGCGGCCCAGGCCCAGCCACCCGAGCGCGACCTGCTGGCTCGGGTCCTGACCGCGCCGCCGTCCTGGCAGGTCCTGGCGCTCGGCGCGCCGCCGACCGGCGCCGCGGTCGCCGGCTGGGGCGATCCGGGCCGCGGGTGCTATGCCATCGCCGTGACCGCCACCTCGCCGCGCCAGAACCCCGAGGACGCCCTCGCCGGGTTCGCTCGCGCTCTGGCCGCCAGCGCCGAGCTCGACGGCTGGACCACGACCGGCAGCGATGGCGTCGGTCGCCTGCGTCGGGGCGAGCTGTCGGGCCAGCTCCGCGCGCAGGCGGTCGCGATCGGCGCCGGCGCCGCGGTCGTGGCCCTCGCCTGTGTCCACAACGGCCGCGCCCCCGAGGCGTGCGCCGCCACCTGCCAGCCGGTGCTGGCGTCCTTCGAGCCGGCCAAGGTCGCCGCTGAGGTCGTGCCGTGAGCTCTGTGAAGTCGTCCCTGATCCTCATCTCCTTCCTCGGCACCGCGGCGCTCGCCGTCGCCCAGCCGTCGCCCGCCCCGCCCGCCGCGCCGCCACCGCCACCGCCGGTCGCCAAGTTGACCCCGCCCGGCGGCTGGGTCGAGGACGCCGCCGCCGCCACCCGGATCGTCGCCGCGGTCGGCGGTGAGGCGCCCTTCGTCGGGGTGCCGCTCAGCGTCGACGCCCAGGTCTGGAAGGCGCCCAGCGGCGGCGCCGCGCTGATCACCAGCCAGGTCGCCACCGAGGCCCTGCCGGCCGACCCCGACGCCGCCGCGACCGCGGCCCTCCACGACCTGCGCGCCGGGGCCGACGCCGTCACCGGCGCGGTGGTCGACGCCTTCGCGGTCGTGGTCGACCCGGCGGGCAAGGTCCATCAGGCCAACCTGAGCTGGCGCGACCCCTCGGTCGGGACCACGACCGTGGCGCGGGCCCTGGTGTTCCGCACCGGCGCGTCGCTGGTTCGGGTCGTCGGCGAGTGCGTGGTCACCGCCGACGGCGCCGCCACGCGGTCGGCCTGTGAGGCCGTGCTGGCGACCCTGGCCCCGGCCACCACCGCGCTCGAGCCGCTCCGGGTGAGCGCCACCGCGCCGACCGCTCCCGCCCCCGATCTCGCGCCCCGCCCCGACGCGCCGCCAGCCCCGACCCTGTCGCCCCGCGACGCCGACATCCCGGCCACGCTGACCGTGAACCCGCCCAAGGCGCAGACCGACAAGCGGCCGTACTACCTGCTGGCCGGCATCGCCGTGCTCGGCCTGGTGTTCTGGTGGAACCGCCGCGAGCGCGAGCGCCGCGAGGCGGCCGAGCGCGCTGAGGCCCGGCGCCGCGAGCGCGCCGAGCGCAAGGCCGGCGCCGCGCCGGCGAAGGACGACGCCGACGACGCCGACGATCCCAAGGACGCCGACGATCCCAAGGACGCCGACGGCGACGACGACGCCCGCGACCCCAAGGGCGCCGCCGCTGACGACTCCGACCGGGAGCGCACGCCATGACCGACCCCATCGCGCCGGCCAGCCGCGAGCCGATCCTGATCGTCGACGACGAGAAGAACATCCGCCGGACCCTGCGCATGGTCCTCGACGGCGAGGGCTACCAGATCCACGAGGCCGGCACGGCGGCCGAGGCCCTGGCGGTGATCGCCAAGGAGCCGGTCGACGTGATCCTCCTCGACGTCAAGCTGGGCGAGGACAACGGCATCGAGCTTCTGCGCACGATCAAGGCCCGCGGCGATGACGGCGTCGGCGGGCCGGCCGCCGACGTGCCGGTGGTCATGATCTCTGGCCACGCCACGATCGAGGACGCGGTCGCCGCCACCCGCCTGGGCGCCTTCGACTTCATGGAGAAGCCCCTCGATCGCCATCGCGTCATGGTGACGGTGGCCAACGCCCTCGAGCGCCGCCGGATGTGGCGCGAGGTCAACCAGCTCCGGCGCGCGGTCGACGCCCGCTTCGAGCTCCTCGGCACGACCCCGGTCATGGCTGATCTGCGCCGGCAGATCGCCAAGGTCGCGCCGACCCGGTCGCGGGTGCTCATCACCGGCGCCAGCGGCACCGGCAAGGAGCTGATCGCGCGCGCCGTGCACCGCAACAGCGCGGTCGCCGGCGGGCCGTTCGTCAAGGTCAACTGCGCCGCGATCCCGCCCGAGCTGATCGAGAGCGAGCTGTTCGGCCACGAGCGCGGCGCCTTCACCGGCGCGGTCGCCAAGAAGCGCGGCCTGTTCGAGGTCGCCGACGGCGGCACGATCTTCCTCGACGAGATCGGCGACATGACCCTGGCGGCCCAGGCCAAGGTCCTGCGGGTCCTGCAGACCGGCGAGTTCACCCGGGTCGGCGGCGAGAAGAGCCTGCGCACCGACTCGCGGGTGGTGGCCGCGACCAACCGCGACCTCGAGGAGATGGTCAAGGCCGGGACCTTCCGCGAGGACCTGTACTTCCGCCTGAACGTCGTGCCGATCCGCTCGCCGGATCTGGCCGAGCGCGCCGACGACGTGCCGCTCCTGGTCGAGGCCTTCGTCGCCGAGTGCTGTCAGGACAACGGCTTCGCGGTCAAGCCGATCGACGACGTCGTCTTCGATCGCCTGAAGGCCTACGACTGGCCGGGCAACGTCCGCGAGCTGCGCAACGTCGTCGAGCGCCTGGTGATCATGAGCGACGAGGTCATCCGCGAGCGCGACCTGCCGCCGTACCTGGGCGGGCCGCGGGCCGCGGTCGGCCGGCAGACCGGTCCCATCCCGGCCTTCACCCTCGACAAGTACGCCGGCAAGTCGCTGCGCGAGTTCCGCGAGGAGATCGAGAGCGAGTTCATCCGCATGAAGCTCGCCGAGCTCAACTGGAACATCTCCAAGACCGCCCAGGTGCTCGGCATCGAGCGCACCAACCTGCACAAGAAGCTGCGGGCCCTGGGCATCCACCGCGCCGACGACGGCAAGGACGAGTGACGGCGGCCGCGGCGCCGGCCGCGGCGGTCAGCGCACGTCGGTCGGCACCGACCAGTACGGGCTGATGTTGTTGGCCAGCGCGTCCTGGCCCGGCAGCCACATCGGCGGCGCGCTCGGGTCGACCTGACCGGTCAGGCGATCGCGGCGGATCGCCGACATCCAGATCTGCTTGCACTGGGTCACGCCGTTGGCCCGACACGACGCCGGGCTGGTGGCGGCGGTGGTGCGGTGGCCGTAGTCGCGCTCGCTCGAGAACACGATCCAGTAGTAGTCGTTCGACGCGATCGGCGCCCAGTGGGCCCAGGTGATGTCGAGGTCGCCGTCGCCGCCGTTGAGCGCGGTCAGGTCGCGCACCCAGCGGCCATCGGCGTCGGCCAGCATCAGGCGCTGGCCGGGGGCGCGGGCGTTGGTGCCGTTGCGCCAGGCGGCGCGGGCGGCGTTGAACACCACCAGCTCACCGTCGGGCGAGAAGCTGGGGAAGAAGAAGTTGTCGTAGGTGCCGCTCGGCAAGGTGATCGGATCCGGGACCAGCATCGTCGGCGCGCCGAAGACGTGGTTGCCGCCGGTGTAGCTGTACGACATCGTCGCGATCCGTCCGTCGTCGAGATCGATCCACTGGTTGGCGGTCGGGGTCGCGGCGTAGACCACCCGGGTGCCGTCGCTCGACCAGTCGGCCATGAGCGCCGACACCGCCTGCGGGCCGGTGTTGGCCACCGCCAGGTTCGATGGCACCGCCGCCCCGGTGTCGGGGTCGTACAGCGCCAGCGTGCCGTTGGCCATCGTCACCATCGCCAAGGCCCGGCTGTCGTCGGGGAACGGGTTGCCGACCGGCGCGAAGGTCGTGTACGAGCCGCGGATCGCGCGGTCGTTGGCGTTGACCGGCTCGGTCCAGGTCCGCGATCCGGGATCGAACTTCATGAACCCGGCGAAGAGCTGGCCGCAGTCGTTGCCGACGCACCGGCTGTAGCCCAGGCGCTGGCCGTTGCGCGACATCGAGTGGCACGACGTGCACTGATCCTTGACCAGGGTCGGCGGCGTCGTCGCGCCGAAGGTCTGGCTCATGATCGCGCCCGACGACGACGCCCACCAGTAGATCGCGGTCTCGTCGATCGTGTCGGTCGACATCTCGATCGCGACCGGCGCGCTGCGGTACTTGGTGGTCGGCGTCGCCCGCGCCAGCGCGTCGATCGTGAAGCGCAGGCTCTCGCCGGCGGCGGTGGCGGCGATCGCGCGCCAGGCGTCCTCGGGCACCATGGCCTCGGGGCTGGCGCTGTAGACCTCGAGCGACAGGTAGCGCGACTCGAGGAAGATGCGGAACAGGTCGTTGCCGGCCGCGGTCCACTGGGCCTCGATCGGCGGGATGTTCTTGGGCGACACCGCGCCCTGCAGCGGGTACTCGATCACCGGCGTGCGCGCGGCGTCGGTGACGAAGCTGGCGGC
Source organism: Kofleriaceae bacterium (assembly GCA_018057825.1). Lineage (GTDB taxonomy): Bacteria > Myxococcota_A > Polyangia > Haliangiales > Haliangiaceae > UBA2376. The sequence continues at coordinate 165,351 of JAGPCY010000002.1, forward strand.
CGCGAACAGGTCGCGCGAGTTGTCGGGCGCGCCCGGCAAGACGATGCGGCCGCTGACGTTGACCTGCAGCATGCTGGTCGCGGTGCCCTGGGCGCAGGTCGCGGTGACCGTGCCGCGGCCGCCGCGGTCGGGGACGATCAGGCGGCCCTCGAAGAACTGGCCGAGGCCGGGCGCGACCGTGAAGGCGCAGCCGGTGACCGGCGTGCGCTCGGTGCCGGCCACGCCGTAGACGACGTACTCTTGGGCCACCGTGCCGCCGATCGGCACGCTCAGGATCGCGGTGGCGGGCTCGAGCTCGAGGCGCTCGAAGGTGGGCGGGGCGTCGTCGGACCCGCACCCGAGCAGGGCGGCGACGGCAAACAGCGAGGCGAGGCGCATCCGCGCAGTGTACTTCGGGTCGGTGGTCGGTCGGCAACGTCTTCGCGACGCCCGGGCTGCCGTATAGTGACGCGCATGACGCGCCGCGGCCGGATCCTGGCGACCAAGTGGGGGCTCAACCCCAACTCGTCGAGCCTGGGCGTCGACGTCACCTTCCTCCTGGTCGGCGCGACCGCGGTGGCGATGGCCACGCCGATCGTCGGCGCGCTCTTGCGCTGGCGCCGGCCGGCCGCGGCGCCGGCGGTCGAGTCGGCCGCGCCCCCCGCGCCGTCCGAGCCCGCCGAGCCGCGATGATCCGTCGCGCCCTCGCCGCCGCCCGGACCTGGCTGGCGCCGTGGGCCGAGGCCCGCCGCCATCGCCTCGAGGCCTTCGGCGCGATCGTCCAGCTCACCCGGCCGCGGGCCCTGGTGTTCGTCGACCGCGATCGCGCGCGCGCCCTCGGCCTCGACGGCGGCGCGACCTGGGCCGGGCCAGCGCCCGGCGTCGACGACGCGCCCCTGGCCGCGCCCCTCGAGGCCCACCTCCAGCTCACCAACCGCTGCGCCGCCGGGTGCGCCGGCTGCTACACCGGGGCCAGCGCCGCGGCCGGCCCCGGCGAGTGGGGCCTGGCCGAGTGGCGGCGCGCCCTCGACGCCCTGGCCGACGCCGGGGTCTTCCACGTCGCCCTGGGCGGCGGCGAGAGCGCGACCCTGCCCTGGCTCGGCGCGCTGGTCGATCACGCCCGGGCCCGCGGCCTCATCCCCAACCTGACCACCAGCGGCCTGGCCGGCCTCGATCGCCTGCTGCCGATCGCCGATCGGTTCGGCCAGATCAATGTCTCGATCGACGGCCTGGGCCCGACCTACGCCGCGGTCCGGGGCTTCGACGGCTTCGCCCGCGCCGACGCCGCGGTCCGGGCCCTGCGCGGGGTCACGCCCCACGTCGGCATCAACGTCGTCGTCACCCGCGCCAACTTCGCCGAGCTGCCGGCGATCTTCGCCTACGCCCGCCGCCGCCGCCTGGCCGAGGTCGAGCTCCTGCGGTGGAAGCCGTCGGGCCGCGGCGCCGCGGTCTACGAGCGCCTGCGCTGCACCGACGCCCAGCATCGCGCGCTCCTGCCGACGGTCCTGGCCGCCGCGCGCAAGGCCCGGATCCGGGTCAAGCTCGACTGCTCGTACACGCCGATGATCGCGCACCACGATCCCGGGCCGCAGCTCTTGGCCCAGCTCGCGGTCTACGGCTGCGCCGGCGGCGACTTCCTGATCGGGGCCAAGCCGACCGGCGCGATCACCGCGTGCAGCTTCGCCGCGCCGCCGCCCCCCGACGGCGACCGCCGGCCGCGGGTCGACGACCTGGCCGGGTACTGGCGGCGCCCCGACGCCTTCGGTCGGTTCCGCACCTGGCGCGCCGCCGCCGAGCCGTGCGCGTCGTGCGCCTACCTGACGCAGTGCCGCGGCGGTTGCCGGGTGGTGAGCGCCCACGCCGGCGACCTGGGCGCCCCCGATCCCGAGTGCCCGCGGGTGGTCGATCACCGGCGCGACGTTGCGTTTGGCAACGAGGGCCGGCGGGTCGGCCGTCGCTTGCCCGTGGTATAGAGCGCGCATGAAGACGGTCATGATCATCAGCGACGCCACCGGCGAGACCGCCGAGCGCATGGTGCGCGCGGCGACGCTGCAGTTCACCGGCGTGCCGATGAACGTCCGGACCTACTCGCGCGTCCGGCTCGAGTCCGAGTGCGAGCAGCTCATCGAGAAGGCCGCCGAGCTCAAGGCCCTGGTCGTCTTCACCGTGGTCAACAGCGAGGAGCGCGACCTCCTGGCCAAGCTGGTCGAGCGCTACAACGTCGAGTCGGTCGATCTGATCGGCGCGCTGATCGGCAAGATGGCGTCGTTCCTCGGCGCGGCGCCGGCCGGCGTGCCCGGCCTCCTGCACACGATCTCCGAGGACTACTTCCGCCGCATCGAGGCGGTCGAGTTCGCGGTCAAGAACGACGACGGCGCCGAGCCGCGCAACCTGCCCAAGGCCGACCTGGTGCTGGTCGGCATCTCGCGCACCTCGAAGACCCCGCTGTCGACCTACCTGGCCCAGCGCGGCCTCAAGGTCGCCAACGTGCCGCTGGTCCTCGGCATCGATCCGCCCGAGGAGCTGGCCCAGGTCGACGAGCGCAAGGTCTTCGGGCTGATCATCCAGCCCGACACCCTCATGCACATCCGCCAGGCTCGCCTCAAGCACCTCGGCATGTCCAACGACGCCGAGTACGGCAAGCGCAACCACATCAACTCCGAGATCCAGTACTCGCGCGAGATCTTCCGCAAGCACCCCAACTGGCCGGTCATCGACGTCACCAACCGCGCGATCGAAGAGACCGCGGCCGACATCCTGCGCATCTATCAAGAGCGCATGACCGGCTGAGGCGCGGGTCGGCGACGAGGCGGGTCGGCGACGAGACGGGTCGGCCAGCCCCGCCGTCAGCCGTCGGGCTGGAGGAACGCGAAGTAGCGCTCGGGCAGATCGTCGAGGGCCAGGAGGCCATCGCACTTCGGGCACGCGAAGGTCGGCGCCACCATCCCGGCGGCCAGGACCGCGGCCGACTGCAGGAGCCGCTCCTCCTGGTGGTCGCACGAGTCGCAGTGGTACGGCGCGAAGAACGAGGTGACGGTGCCGCGACCGACGACGTCGGCCACCATCGACGCCTGCAGCACGAACGGCACCGAGCAGGCGTGGAACTCGTAGCCCTGGATCGGCGCGGCGCGCAGGAACTCGCACCACGCGCGCACGCCCAGCGAGTTCATGTACGTCACCTGGGCGACGTCGAAGTCGATCCGGCCGACCATCTCGGGCGCCAGGTCGTCGAAGCGCGTGGCCTCGGTGAAGTCGCCCTTCAGCACGACCCGGGTGCGCTGGGTGTCGTGGACGATCTCCCACTGGGTCAGGCGCGACAGCATGCGCCGGGCGCTCTCGTCGAGCTCGGTGAACCCGACGCCGGCCACGGTCTTGCCCGGGGCCTGCTGCGCCCACACGATGCGCGCCGGGATCTCGAGGGAGCTGCCGTCGGTCTCGAGCGCGATCCGCACCGCCACCGCCGCGCCCTCGGTCAGGGGCACGCGGCTGAGCACGCGGGCGCCGTCCATCGACAGGTTCGACACGCTGGCGTCGAGGGCGGCGCCGCCGGCGATCAGCTCGAGCCGGTAGCGCTCGGCGCCGCGGCGCGGCAGCCCGAGCTCGATCGTCACCACGTCGTACAGCTCGTCGGCGCTCATCGGCGCGACCAGGACCTCGTCGCAGCCGCTCGAGCCGAGGCGGCGCATCTGCTCGCCCGACAGCCGCTTGCCGACCACCAGCACCACCCGGGTCGCCGGCGCCACCGCCTTGATCTTGGCGGTCAGGTCGCTGCCGCTGATGCCGGCCATCTCGGCGTCGAGGATCGCCAGCGGCGGTCGGAGCTGGTCGAACAAGGCCCAGGCCTCGTCGCCCGACGACGCCACCCGGGGCTCGATCTCGAGGCGGCGAAACCCGGGGGCTCCCAGGTGGCGCAGCAGCTCGCTGTTGTTCGACACCAGGACCGGCGGCATCCTGCCCAGGCTATCACGGTCGGCGTGGTTCCCGCGCCGGTCGTCGCGCGGGGCGGGGCGCGGCGGCGGTCAGGCCACGGCCAGGATGATCGCGATGATCGCGACCAGACCCACGACGACCCCACCCAGGACCGCGCAGCCGCGGATGAGCGACGGCCGATCGTAGGCCGAGCGCTCGGCGGTCAGGCGATCGATCTCGGTCGTGCGGGCGTTGATCGCCGCGCGCAGTCGATCGACCCGCTGGTACAGCTCGGCGAACTCCGGGCGATCGACCCGGTGCAGGTTGATGAGCGTCCCGAGCGTGACCATGCGGCGGACGATCTCGGCCTCGGCCAGCTCGTGCTCGCGCAGCTTGCGGCCGTGCTCGGCGTCGAGCTCGGCCAGGCGGTGGCGGTGGCCCTCGCGGGCGTCGGCCAGGGCGCGCTTGGCGGCGTCGAGCTCGGCCTTGGCCGCCTCGAGCTTGGCCTGGGCCGAGGACAGCGGCCGCTCGACCGCGGCCAGCTTGCGCTCGAGGTCCTGGCGATCGGGGTCGAGGGACGCGGCCTCGCGGCGGTGGCCCTCGGCGGCGCGCCGCAGCTCGGCGCGGGCGTCGCCCATCGGCGAGCGCTCGGCGTCGGACTCGCGGGCCTCGGCCGCTTGCAGGTAGGCCTTCTGGCGGCGCTCGAGATCTTTGCGCTTGTCGCGCAGGCTGCGGCGCTGGGCCTCGTAGGTGGTGACGTCGCGCTGGGCGTCAGCGACCACGCGCTCGGCGTCGCTGACCGTGGCCTGGCGCTGGCGCTCGATGTCCTCGAACTTGGTGTTCTCGTCGGCCTTGCGGCCGAGGACCTCGGTGCCTTGTCCGGCGATCGCGTCGCGCCGCTGCTCGGCCGCGGTGATCGCGGCGTTCTCGTCGGCGAGGACGCGGTTGGTGACGCCGGCGGCTCGGGCCTCGCGGCCGAGGGTCAAGAGCACGCCGTCGAGGGCGGCGGTGTCGCTGTCGATCTCGGCGCGCAGGAGCTTCACCGCGCGGCGGCGCTGCCAGCGGGCGCGGGCGAAGGCCACCGCGTAGCGCGCGGCGTTGACCAGGCCGTGATCGGGCACCTCGGGCACCGGCATCACCGTCGGCGGGATGAACGGGCGGTCGTCGCCGTCGGTGCGCAGGATGCGGGTCGGCGGCGGCTCGCGGCTCGAGGTCGGATCGCGGCCGGTCGACGGGCCGGCGCCCGGCGCGATCGTGGCGGCCGCCGGAGGCAGGACCGGCGGGGCGGGGGTTGGCGGTCCAGACGTCGGCGGGGGGGCGGTCGGCGGCGCGAGGGCCGCGGCCGGCGCCGGCGTCAGGTCCTTGGGATCGACCAGCCAGGCCTCGTCGACGGGCACGGTGGCGTCGGGGGCGGCGTCGGCGATCGCGGTGGTCGCGGCGGTCGCGGTGGTCGCGGCGGTGGTCGCGGCGGTGGTCGCGATCGCCTCGGTCGCCGACGGCGGGGGCGTCTCGGCCGCGCCGGGGTCGTCCTTGCGGCGGGCCTGGACGCCGGCGGGGCGCGGCTCGGGCGGCGGAGCGGTGCGGCGCAGCGCGGTCGGCGGCGGCAGGAGCGCTGTGGCCAGGGCGCGGCGCGCGTCGTCGACGGGCGCCGGTGCAGGCGCGACGGGCGCAGGCGCGACGCTCGCGGGCGCCGCCACCACAGCCGCCGGCGCCGCGGGCGCGACCGGCCCCGGGCTCGGCCCCACCGGCAGCCCCACCGCGGTCGCGACGCTCGGGTCCATCCGCCGCGGCACGATCCCGGTCGCTGGGCCCGCCCCGGTCCGCGCCCGCCGGTTCGGCGGCGGCGGCAGGCGCCGCGCGCAGGTCGCGCAACTCACCGCGTCGACCGGATTCTCGGCGCTGCAGAACGGACAGAAGCGCATCGCGGCTACTTCGCGCCTCGCTCGTAGACGATCTCGCCGCCGACGATCGTCAGGTCGACCTCGGTCGCGAGCAACGACGCGTCGGCGGTCAGGCGCCGATCGTACACCGTCAGATCCGCCACCATCCCCGGCGCCATCCGGCCGCGGTGGTCCTCGACGAAGCCGGCCCGGGCCGGCGCCGCGGTGAACGCGCCCAGGGCCTCGTCGAGGGTGAGCCGCTGGTCGGGATACCAGCCGCCGGCCGGCTGACCCTTGGCGTCCGTCCGGGTCACCGCCGCGAACACCCCGCCGAGCGGCGCGACGTCCTCGACCGGGAAGTCCGAGCCGGCGACGATGAAGCCGCCGGCCTTCGCGATCGATCGCCAGGCGTAGGCGCCGACGATGCGCTCGGGCCCGAGCCGCGCCTCGGCCCACGGCATGTCGCTGGTCGCGTGGGTCGGCTGCATCGACGCGATCACGCCGAGCTGCGCCAGGCGCGCGATGTCGGCCGCGGTCATGACCTGGGCGTGCTCGACGCGGAGCCGCAGCTCCTGCCCCGGGTTGGCGGCGATCGCCGCGGCGTAGGCGTCGAGGGTGGCGCCGACCCCGGCGTCGCCGATCGCGTGGGTCGCCACCTGCCAGCCCGCCGCCGACGCCGCGGCCACCGCGCGGGTCAGCGCCGCCGGCTCGGTCACCCACAGCCCGCGGTTGCCCGGATCGTCGCTGTAGTCGGCGTGGAGCGCGGCGCCGCGCGAGCCCAGGGCGCCGTCGGCGAAGTACTTGACGCCGATCAGCGCGAAGTAGTCGTCGCCGTCGTCAGGGATGACCGCGCGCTCGGCCAGCGCCGCGGCCTTGGCCGGATCGCCCTCGAGATACGCGGTCACTCGCAACGGCAGCTCGCCGCGCTTGGCCAGGTCCTGGTAGACCGCCGCCGTGGCGTCGTCGATGCCCATCTCGTGGACGCCGGTCAGGCCAACCGCGATCGCGCGCGCCGCCGCCGCGCGGATCCGCCGCGCTCGCACCGCGTCGTCGATCGGCGGGGCCAGGCCGTCGACCAGCATCATCGCCTGATCGATCAACACGCCGGTCGGCTCGCCGCTGGCGTCGCGGATGATCTTGCCGCCAGCGGGATCCGGCGTGGCCTTGGTGATCTTGGCCAGGCGCAGGACCGCGCTCGATACCCACACCGCATGACCGTCGACGCGGCGCAGCGCCACCGGGCGATCGCCCAGGGCGGCGTCGAGCGAGGCCCGGGTCGGGAACGCGCCACCCCACGGGTTCTGATCCCAGCCGCGCCCCTCGATCCACTCGCCGGGCGCGCGCCCGGCCGCCGCCGCCACCGCCGCCGCCACCGCCGCTTGCTCCGACGGCAGCCCGCGCAGGTTGACCTGCTCCTCGGCGACGCCCAGCCCGTAGAGATGACAGTGCCCGTCGGTCAAGCCCACCGTCACCGTCCGTCCGCCCAGGTCGATCACCCGCGTGTCGGGCCCGGTCACCGCGGCCATCGCGGCGGCGTCGCCGATCGCCAGGATCCGCGAGCCGCGCACCGCCACCGCCTCGACGCGCGGCTGGTCGGGCAGGTTGGTCACGACCTCGCCGCCGACCAGCACCAGGGTCGCGCGATCGGAGGTCGGGGGAGGCGCGCCGCGCCCGCACCCGAGCGCGGCGGCGAGGAGGACGGTCGAGAGCGCGGCGGGCCGGATCACCGCGCCGACGATACCGAAAATCCCGGCGCCGCGGCCGGTCCAGCGTGGCCTTTGCCGCGCGCCGGCGTGCTATGACGCGCCCATGAACCCGGCCGAAGTCGCGACGTCCCTCCTCATCGAGAAGACCCTGTCGTCGAGCCCCGCCTACCGCAAGGTCGATGACTCGCTGTACGTCATCAAGCAGGGCTCGGCCTACGTGATGATCAACGTCGTGCCGTGGGGCAATGACAAGGCCTGTGTCCGCTGCACCGCCCAGCTCGTCAAGGGCATCACCGTCGACGGCAAGCTGGCCCTCGAGCTGCTCGAGCTCAACACCTACCTGCGCTTCGGCGGCTTCGCCTACGACCCGCAGCAGGACGCCTTGCTGTTCGTCCACTCGATCCTCGGCGGCGCCACCCTCGACCGCGACGAGCTGACCGCGACGCTGCGCGACGTCGCGCTGATCGCCGACGAGTACGACGACAAGCTGGTCAAGAAGTACGGCGGCCAGCGCATGCTGGATCTGCTCGAGGAGGCCGCCATCGGCAACCTGATGGCCAAGCACCCCAAGAAGTTCGATCTCGACTGAGCTGGACCGCGCGAGGACTCCTCGAGGACCCCGACCATGGCTATCCACGACGACCCCACCCTCGGCTTCGCCACCCGCGCCATCCACGCCGGACAGGCCCCCGATCCCACGACCGGCGCGGTGATGACGCCGGTCTACTACACCTCGACCTACGCCCAGACCGCGCCCGGTGAGCACAAGGGCTTCGAGTACTCGCGCACCCACAACCAGACCCGGTTCGCCCTCGAGGCCAACCTGGCGTCCCTCGAGGGCGGCAGCCACGGGTTCTGCTTCGCCTCGGGCCTGGCCGCGACGTCGACCCTCCTGCAGATGTTCGACGCTGGCACCCACGTCATCGCCTGCGATGATCTCTACGGCGGCACCTTCCGGCTGTTCGACAAGGTGTTCCGGCGCATGGGCTTCGAGTTCAGCTACGTCGATCCGGTCGCCGGCGCGGCCGCGGTCGAGGCGGCGATCCGTCCGACCACCAAGCTGGTGTGGATCGAGACGCCGACCAACCCGATGCTCAAGCTGACCGACATCGCCGCGGTCGCCGAGGTGTGCAAGCGGCGCGGGCTCCTGCTCGCGGTCGACAACACCTTCATGACGCCGTACCTGCAGCGGCCCCTCGAGCTCGGCGCCGATCTGGTCGTCCACTCGATGACCAAGTACCTGAACGGCCACTCCGACGTCGTCGGCGGCTGCGTGGTGGTCAACTCCGAGGAGCTGCGCCAGCGCCTGGGGTTCCTGCAGAACGCGGTCGGCGCAGTGCCGTCGCCGATGGACAGCTTCCTGGTGATGCGCGGCACCAAGACCCTTCACGTGCGCATGGATCGCCACGAGCAGAACGCCCGCGCCCTGGCCGAGTGGCTGTCGGCGCACCCCCAGGTCGCCAAGGTCATCTACCCCGGCCTCGACAGCCACCCGCAGCACGACCTGGCCAAGCGCCAGCAGCGCGGCTTCGGCGGCATGATCTCGTTCGTGCTGAAGGGCGGCCTCGACGAGTCGCGCCGGTTCCTGTCGACCTGCCAGCTCTTCACGCTGGCCGAGTCGCTGGGCGGCGTCGAGTCGCTCATCGAGCACCCGGCGATCATGACCCACGCGTCGATCCCGGCCGACCGCCGCAACGCGCTGGGCATCGTCGACGGCTTCATCCGGCTGTCGGTCGGCATCGAAGATCTGGACGATCAGCGCGCCGATCTCGAGCGCGCCTTCGCCGCCGCGCGCTGACCCCGGGCCGGCGGGTCAGGGGGCGCGGCCGATCGCCGGTGCGCCCTCGAGGTAGGCCAGCGCGCCGCGGGTCAGGTGCTCGATCAGCGTGTCGTCGTCGGGACGCATCGCCGGCAGCATCGCGGCCATGATGATCGCGCCGCGGGTCGCGGCGTAGGCCACGAACACCCGGGTCGCGAGGTCCGGCGGCGGGTTGGCCATGCGCCGGGCGACCTGCTCGGTCATGGCCCCGAGGATCGGGCCGAAGCTGGCCGCGAACTCGGGGTGGGTCCAGGTGCCCGGCATCGCCAGATGGAACTGCCGGCGCAGGCGATCGGAGGTCGGGGTCTCGATGGCCGCGCGGATGCACGCGGCGATCGCCGCGTGGACGTCGAGGCCGTCGTCGGCCAGGATGGCGCGGATGCGCGCCTCGTAGGTGGCCAGCGTGCGACGGTAGATCTCGGCGAAGATCGCTGCCTTCGACGGGAAGTAGCGGTACAGCGACGCGACCCCGACCCCGGCCCGCTCGGCGATGGCGTTGACCGACGCCTCGGGATCGTCGAGCTCGATGGTGGCGGTGACGATGGCGTCGACGATCTCCTCGCCGTCGAGGCGGCGCGGTGCGGGGGCCGGCGGCGGCGCGAGCGGATCGCGGGGGCGCGACATGGCGTCACGATACACGCGGATGCCCTAAGGTAGCGCCATGCTGCTCGCTCACGATCGCGTCGGGGCCGGTCCGGCCCTGATCCTCGTCCACGGCATCACCGAGTCGCGCCGGGCCTGGGATCCGCTGGTGGCGGCGCTCGCCGCGACCTACGACGTGCTCGCCGTCGACCTGCGCGGCCATGGCGAGTCGGCGCCTGGCGCGGCCTACGATCCGATCGCGCTCGCCACCGACGTCGCCGAGACCGCGGCCGCCGCGGGCCTGGTCGAGCCGCTGGTGGTTGGACACTCGCTGGGCGGCTTCGTCGCCACCGCCTTCGCCGCCGTCGCGCGCCCGCGCGCCGTCGTGAACGTCGACCAGCCGCTCCGGCTCGCCGCCTTCAAGGCCCAGCTCGGCCAGCTCGAGCCGATGCTGCGCGGCGAGCCCGCCGGGTTCCAGGCCGCGATGGCGATGGTGTTCCAGATGCTGCATGGCCCTCTGCCGCCCGCCGAGGTGGCGCGGCTCACTGCGCTGCGTCGGCCCGAGCAGGCCGTCGTCCTCGGCGTGTGGGGCACCGTGTTCGACTCGACCCCCGAGGAGCTCGACGCCACCGTCGCCGCGCTGGCCGCCGCCGTCGCCGTGCCCTACCTGTCGCTCCACGGCGCCGATCCCGGCGAGCCCTACACGGCGTGGCTGCGGGGCCACGTCCCGACCGCCACCGTCGAGGTGTGGCCCGAGCACGGGCACTATCCGCACCTCCTAGAGCCCGCGCGCTTCGTCGAGCGGCTCGTCGCCTTCGACCGTCGCGCCTGAGCCGCGCCGCGACCTCGGCCGCGACCGGGTCGGCCCGCGGCGCGAGCGATCGGGCGGAGCGCCGGTGGGCGCGCGCAGGTGAGCGGCTCGCGGTCGGGCGAGGGCGGGTGAGCGGCTCGCGGTCGGGCGGATCGGTGTGGGGGGAGCGCTGGCGTGCTCCGCGTCACCCGCTCTTGCCGCCCGCGCCGAATCGTGGGAAGCAGGACTGGTGAGTATTGGTGTGGGTGACGTCCTCGCGGCACCGATCGAGCGCCCCGGCTGGTATCCGGGGACGCGGCCACGACGACCACCGGACTGGGCGTATCGGCGGAGCCTGCTCGAGGACGAGCGCGCCGACCTCGACCGGCTGGTGGGGCTGGCGCCGCCGGCCCTGCGGCCGGTGACCGAGGGGCTCGGGGTGATGGCGCAGTCGGTGGCGAGCCGGGTGCAGTGGCAGGGAGCCCACGCGCCCGGGCGACGGTGGATCCCACGGGCGAATGTCGGGATCGTGAGCTTCCAGGGAGCGGCGGAGTCGCTGGCGGTGCGGCACAGCCTGTACACGTTCGACCTGTCGGATCCGGCGTCGCCGGGGCGGCCGTACGTGGTGGTCGACGCGGCGCTGACGGCTGGCGACGACGAGACGATGCCCGTCGTGCCGAGCGAAGGAGACCTATCATGAGGACCGCGGTATGGGCAGTGATCGGAAGCGCCGCAGTGTGGCAGGGCGGGTGTACGTACCATGTGGCGGCGGGCGCGATGGGCAACCTGCGCACGGACGGCACAACGGCGTCCGAACGAGTCCCGAAGGCGCACATGGCGCTACTGGCGGGGGCCGGGCCGTGCTTACGCTGGCCGCGGTTGCGAGCGTCGTTGACCCTGGACGGCGCGATCCGTGGAGCGAGTGCGTCTGTGCTAGGCGCGACGGAGGTGATGTGGATTTTCCTGGAAGGATACTCAGCGCGGTATCCACACGCAACGCGGACTTCGTTGGCGGTCAAGGGGCGGCTGGCCGGCGGGTGGAACGAGATCACGAACCGGCGGATCGCGGAGGCTGGGATCGGTCTCGCGCTGGTCCTGGATAGCTACCGGCGACGGAACACCCTGTTGAGTGACGGCAAGACGGGGGATTTCCACGCCGTGTCGCTGGACCTGATCGCGACGTATGCGCCCGATCGTCGCGGGCAGGATGAGGTGTGGCTCGGCGGGCAGGTGTCGTACCACTTCAATGGATTGTCGGCTCCACCGGCGCCGGGGCCGATTCGTGGAGGTACCGTGTCGAGCGGCGTGCGGTACAACCGGCCGCAGCCGGGGCAAGCGACGGACTGCAACGGCGGGCACCTGCCATGACAGCCATGCGGCAACTCCGGACGTTGCGCCGAGGGCGGCCGTCCGTCGCGATCGAGGCGGCGCTGACGGCTGGCGATGACGAGACGATGCCCGTCGTGCCGAGCGAAGGAGACCCACCATGAGGACCGCGGTATGGGCTGTGATCGGGAGCGCCGCAGTGTGGCAGGGCGGGTGTACGTACCATGTGGCGGCGGGCGCGATGGGCAACCTGCGCACGGATGGCACGACGGCGTCCGAACGAGTCCCAAAGGCGCATATGGCGCTACTGGCGGGGGCCGGGCCGTGCCTACGCTGGCCGCGGTTGCGAGCGTCGTTGACCCTGGACGGCGCGATCCGTGGAGCGAGTGCGTCTGTGCTAGGCGCGACGGAGGTGATGTGGATCTTCAACGAAGGGCATGCCCGCCTCGGGGGAGGAACGACGCGGACGTCGCTGGCGCTGAAGGGGCGATTGGCGGGTGGATGGAACGGGATCACGAACCGGAGGATCGCGGAGGCTGGGTTGGGGATCGCAATCGTGCTCGACAGCGATCGGACGCGCGATCTGTACTTCGCCAGCCGCAATGACTACGCCGGGGACTTTCACGCGGTGTCGCTGGATGTGATCGCGACCTACGCGCCCGACCGCCGGGGAGAAGACGAGGTGTGGCTCGGCGCGCAGCTCGCGTTTCACGTGAACGGATTGTCATCGCCACCGCCTCCCACCGGCGGGGCGGTGGTCCGGCGAGGCGGCGACTACGGTCGCCCGGCCCCCGGGCAATCGACGGACTGCAACGGCGGGCACCTGCCATGACGGCCATGCGGCAACAGTGGACGCCGGGCCGCAAGCGGCTGTCCCTGGCGATCGCGGCGGCGCTGACGGCTGGCGACCACGAGACGATGCCCATCGTGGCGAGCGAGGGGGGCGCGCCATGAGGAGCGCTGCGTGGGCCGTCGTCCTGAGCGCGGTCGCGTGGCAGGGCGGGTGTACGTACCACGTGGCGGCGGGCGCGATGGGCAACCTGCGCACGGATGGCACGACGGCGTCCGAACGAGTCCCGAAGGCGCACATGGCGCTACTGGCGGGGGCCGGGCCGTGCCTACGCTGGCCGCGGTTGCGAGCGTCGTTGACCCTGGACGGCGCGATCCGTGGAGCGAGTGCGTCTGTGCTCGGCGCGACGGAGGTGATGTGGATCTTCCTGGAGGGGCACGCGCAGAGTTCGGAGGGCAGAACGCGGACGTCGCTGGGGCTGAAGGGTCGGTTGGCGGGCGGTTGGAACGGGATCACGAACCGGCGAATCGCGGAGGCTGGGTTGGGAATAGCGATCGTGCTCGACAGCGATCGGATGCGGGGCCTCAACTTTGCGAACCGGTATGCGCGCACGGGCGACTTTCACGCGGTGTCGCTGGATGTGATCGCGACGTACGCGCCGGATCGCCGGGGTGAGGACGAGGTATGGCTCGGCGCGCAGCTCGCGTTTCATCTCAACGGATGGTCGTCGCCACCACCGCCGATCGGCGGTAGCCGCGTTGCGAACAACGAGAAGTACAACAAGCCCGAGCCCGGGCAATCGACGGACTGCAACGGCGGGCACCTGCCATGACGGCCATGCGGCAACAGTGGACGCCGGGCCGCAAGCGGCTGTCCCTGGCGATCGCGGCGGCGCCGACGGCTGGCGACCACGAGACGATGCCCGGCGCGCCGAGCGAGGGGGGCGCGCCATGAGGAGCGCTGCGTGGGCCTTGATCGCGAGCGCGGTCGCGTGGCAGGGCGGGTGTACGTACCACGTGGCGATCGGAGGGCAGGGGACGATCGCCACCGATGGCACGACCGCGGGCCGCAATGTGCCCGATGGGGCGCCGTCGTTTCTGGTGGGCGCTGGACCGTGCCTGCGCTGGCCGCGGCTGCGCGCGTCCTTGACGCTCGACGGCGCCGTGCGCGTGAAGAGCATCGCAGCGCTCGCCGCGACGGAGGTGATGTGGATCTTCCTGGAGGGGCATGCGCGGAGCTGGGGTGGCCGGACGCGTACATCGCTGGCGGCGAAGGGGCGGTTGGCCGGCGGTTGGAACGGGATCACGAACCGGCGGATCGTAGAGGCGGGGATCGGTCTTGCGGTGGTCCTGGATAGCGCGCGCATGCGACGGCTTGTTACGGAGCGATTTCCCCAGCAGACAGGGGACTTTCATGCGGTGTCACTGGACTTGATCGCGACGTATGCACCGGACCGTGTCGGGGAGGACGAGGTGTGGCTCGGGGCGCAGTTGTCGTTCCACCTGAATGGACTGTCCTCGCCGCCGCCGGTGTCAGGCGGAACCAGGGTCGGGAGCTACGGTCAATATCGTGCGCCCGAGCCCGGACAGTCGACGGACTGCAACGGCGGGCACCTGCCATGACGGCCATGCGGCAACCGTGGACGCCGGGTCGCAAGCGGCTGTCCCCGGAGATCGCGGTAGCGCTGGCGGCTGGCGATGACGAGACGATGCCCGTCGTGCCGAGCGAAGGAGACCCAACATGAGGAGCGCTGTATGGGCCGTGATCGCGAGCGCCGCAGTGTGGCAGGGCGGGTGTACGTACCACGTGGCGATCGGAGGGCAGGGGAAGCTTCGAGGAGACGACATGATCGGCACGGAGAAGGCTCCGCGCGGAGCGCCGAGCCTGTTGGTGGGGGCCGGCCCGTGCCTGCGCTGGCCCCGGGTACGGGCTTCGTTGACGTTTGACGCAGCCCTCCGGGGGATCAGCATCGTGCCGCTCGCGGCGACGGAGGTGATGTGGATCTTCCTGGAGGGATATTCAGCGCGGTATCCACACGCAACGCGGACTTCGTTGGCGGTCAAGGGGCGGCTGGCCGGCGGGTGGAACGAGATCACGAACCGGCGGATCGCGGAGGCTGGGATCGGTCTCGCGCTGGTCCTGGATAGCTACCGGCAACGGAATACCCTGTTGGGTGACGGGAAGACGGGGGACTTCCACGCCGTGTCGCTGGACCTGATCGCGACGTATGCGCCCGATCGTCGCGGGCAGGATGAGGTGTGGCTCGGGGGACAGGTCTCGTACCATTTCAATGGCTTCTCGTCGCCCCCGTCGCCGGGGCCGATTCGTGGAGGTACCGTGTCGAGCGGCGTGCGGTACAATCGGCCGAAGCCAGGGGAAGCGACAGACTGCAACGGCGGGCACCTGCCATGACGGCCATGCGGCAACAGTGGACGCCGGGCCGCAGGCGGCTGTCCCTGGCGATCGCGGCGGCGCTGACGGCTGGCAACCACGAGACGATGCCCGTTGTGGCGAGCGAAGGAGACCCACCATGAGGAGCGCTGCATGGGCCGTGATCACGAGCGCCGCAGTGTGGCAGGGCGGGTGTACGTACCACGTGGCGATCGGAGGGCAGGGGAAGCTTCGTGGAGACGACATGATCGGCGCGGAGAAGGCTCCGCGCGGAGCGCCGAGTCTGTTGGTGGGCGCCGGCCCGTGCCTGCGCTGGCCCCGGGTACGGGCTTCGCTGACGTTCGACGCCGCACTCCGGGGCATCAGCATCGTCCCGCTGGCGGCGACGGAGGTGATGTGGATCTTCCTGGAGGGGCATGCGCGGAGCTGGGGTGGCCGGACGCGTACATCGCTGGCGGCGAAGGGGCGGTTGGCGGGCGGTTGGAATGGGATCACGAACCGGCGGATTGTAGAGGCCGGGATCGGTCTTGCAGTGGTCCTGGATAGCGCGCGCATGCGACGGCTTGTTACGGAGCGATTTCCCCAGCAGACAGGGGACTTCCATGCGGTGTCACTGGACTTGATCGCGACGTATGCACCGGACCGTGTCGGGGAGGACGAAGTGTGGCTCGGGGCGCAGTTGTCGTTCCACCTGAATGGACTGTCGTCGCCGCCCCCGGTGTCAGGCGGAACCAGGGTCGGGAGCTACGGTCAATATCGTGCGCCCGAGCCCGGGCAATCGACGGACTGCAACGGCGGGCACCTGCCATGACGGCTATGCGGCAACAGTGGACGCCGGGTCGCAAGCGGCTGTCCCTGGCGATCGCGGTGGCGCTGACGGCTGGCGACCACGAGACGATGCCCGTCGTGCCCGGCGAAGGAGACCCACCATGAGGAGCGCTGTATGGGCAGTCATTGGAAGCGCCGCAGTGCGGCAGGGCGGGTGTACGTACCACGTGGCGATCGGAGGGCAGGGGACGATCGCCACCGATGGCACGACCGCGGGCCGCAATGTGCCCGATGGGGCGCCGTCGTTTCTGGTGGGCGCTGGACCGTGCCTGCGCTGGCCGCGGCTGCGCGCGTCCTTGACGCTCGACGGCGCCGTGCGCGTGAAGAGCATCGCAGCGCTCGCCGCGACGGAGGTGATGTGGATCTTCCTGGAAGGCTACCCGGACCACTACCGAGGCACGCAGCGGACTTCCTTGGCGGTCAAGGGGCGGCTTGCCGGCGGGTGGAACGAGATCACCAACCGTCGGATCGCGGAGGCGGGGATCGGTCTCGCGCTGGTCCTGGATAGCTACCGGCGACGGAACACCCTGTTGGGTGACGGCAAGACGGGGGACTTCCACGCCGTGTCGCTGGACCTGATCGCGACGTATGCGTCCGATCGTCGCGGGGAGGATGAGGTGTGGCTCGGCGGTCAGGTGTCGTACCATTTCAACGGGTTCTCGGCGCCCCCGTCGCCTGGGCCGATTCGTGGAGCCTTGTCGAGCGGCGTGCGATACAACCGGCCGCAGCCGGGGCAAGCGACGGACTGCAACGGCGGGCACCTGCCATGACGGCCATGCGGCAACAGTGGACGCCGGGCCGCAGGCGGCTGTCCCTGGCGATCGCGGTAGCGCTGGCGGCTGGCGACGACGAGACGATGCCCGTTGTGCCGAGGGAAGGAGACCCACGATGAGGACCGCGGTATGGGCTGTGATTGGAAGCGCCGCAGTGTGGCAGGGCGGGTGTACGTACCACGTGGCGGCGGGCGCGATGGGCAATCTGCGCACGGATGGCAGGACTGCGTCCGAACGAGTCCCGAAGGCGCACATGGCGCTACTGGCGGGGGCCGGGCCGTGCCTACGCTGGCCGCGGCTGCGAGCGTCGTTGACCCTGGACGGCGCGATCCGTGGAGCGAGTGCGTCTGTGCTAGGCGCGACGGAGGTGATGTGGATCTTCAACGAAGGGCATGCTCGCCTCGGGGGAGGGACGACGCGGACGTCGCTGGCACTGAAGGGGCGAACGGCGGGCGGTTGGAATGGGATCACGAACCGGCGGATCGCGGAGGCCGGGCTGGGGATCGCGATTGTGCTCGACAGCGATCGGACGCGCGATCTGTACTTCGCCGGCCGCAATGACTACACCGGGGACTTTCACGCGGTGTCGCTGGACGTGATCGCGACCTACGCGCCCGACCGTCGGGGAGAAGACGAGGTGTGGCTCGGCGCTCAGCTCGCGTTTCACTTCAACGGGTGGTCGGGACCTCCGAATCCACACGGCCGGCGTGTGCAGTCAGGCTACGCAAAGCCACGCAGAGGGCAATCGACGGACTGCAATGGCGGGCACCTACCATGACGGCTATGCGGCAACAGTGGACGCCGGGTCGCAAGCGGCTGTACCCGGAGATCGCGGTAGCGCTGGCGGCTGGCGACGATGAGACGATGCCCGTCGTGCCGAGCGAAGGAGACTCACCATGAGGACCGCGGTATGGGCAGTGATCGGAAGCGCCGCAGTGTGGCAGGGCGGGTGTACGTACCACGTGGCGATCGGAGGGCAGGGGACGATCGCCACCGATGGAACCACCGCGGGCCGCAATGTGCCCGATGGGGCGCCGTCGTTTCTGGTGGGGGCCGGCCCGTGCCTGCGCTGGCCGCGGCTGCGCGCGTCCTTGACACTCGACGGCGCTGTCCGCGTGAAGAGCATCGCTGCGCTCGCGGCGACGGAGGTGATGTGGATCTTCAACGAAGGGCATGCTCGCTTCGGGGGAGGAACGACGCGGACGTCGCTGGCGCTGAAGGGGCGATTGGCGGGCGGTTGGAATGCGATCACGAACCGGCGGATCGCGGAGGCCGGGCTGGGGATCGCGATCGTGCTCGACAGCGATCGGACGCGCGACCTGTACTTCGCCAGTCGCAATGACTACACCGGGGACTTTCACGCGGTGTCGCTGGATGTGATCGCGACCTACGCGCCCGACCGCCGGGGAGAAGACGAGGTGTGGCTCGGCGCGCAGCTCGCGTTTCACTTCAACGGGTGGTCGGGACCTCCGAATCCACACGGCCGGCGTGTGCAGGCCGGCTACGCAAAGCCACGCCCCGGGCAATCGACGGACTGCAACGGCGGGCACCTGCCATGACGGCCATGCGGCAACAGTGGACGCCGGGTCGCAAGCGGCTGTCCCTGGCGATCGAGGCGGCGCTGACCGCCGGCGGCAGCGTGCTGATGCCCGTTGCGCCGAGCGAAGGAGACTCGCCATGAGGAGCGCAGTGTGGATCGCGATCGGGATCGCCGTAGTATGGCAAGGCGGGTGTACGTACCACGCGGCGATCGGAGGGCAGGGGAAGCTTCGAGGAGACGACAAGATCGGCGCGGAGGAGGCTCCGCGCGGAGCGCCGAGC
This sequence comes from Kofleriaceae bacterium, assembly GCA_018057825.1. Taxonomy (GTDB): domain Bacteria; phylum Myxococcota_A; class Polyangia; order Haliangiales; family Haliangiaceae; genus UBA2376. The sequence goes on from JAGPCY010000002.1 coordinate 183,945, forward strand.
TTGTTGGTGGGCGCCGGCCCGTGCTTGCGCTGGCCGCGGGTACGTGCATCGTTGACGTTTGACGCAGCCCTCCGAGGGATCAGCATCATCCCTCTCGCGGCGACGGAGGTGATGTGGATCTTCAACGAAGGGCATGCTCGCCTCGGGGGAGGGACGACGCGGACGTCGCTGGCGCTGAAGGGGCGACTGGCGGGTGGATGGAACGGGATCAAGAACCGGCGAATCGCGGAGGCTGGGCTGGGGATCGCGATCGTGCTCGACAGCGATCGGACGCGCGATCTGTACTTCGCCAGCCGCAATGACTACACCGGGGACTTTCACGCGGTGTCGCTGGATGTGATCGCGACCTACGCGCCCGACCGCCGGGGAGAAGACGAGGTGTGGCTCGGCGCGCAGCTCGCGTTTCACGTGAACGGATTGTCATCGCCACCGCCTCCCACCGGCGGGGCGGTGGTCCGGCGAGGCGGCGACTACGGTCGCCCGGCCCCCGGGCAATCGACGGACTGCAACGGCGGGCACCTGCCATGACGGCCATGCGGCAACAGTGGACGCCGGGCCGCAAGCGGCTGTCCCTGGCGATCGCGGTGGCGCTGACGGCTGGCGACCACGAGACGATGCCCGTTGTGGCGAGCGAAGGAGACCCACCATGAGGAGCGCTGCATGGGCCGTGATCGCGAGCGCCGCAGTGTGGCAGGGCGGGTGCACGTACCATGTGGCGGCGGGCGCGATGGGCAACCGCTCCCCGGACTGGGCGTATCGGCGGAGCATGCTCGAGGACGAGCGCGCCGACCTCGACCGGCTGGTGGGGCTGGCGCCGCCGGCGCTGCGGCCGATGACCGAGGGGCTCGGGGTGATGGCGCAGTCGGTGGCGAGCCGGGTGCAGTGGCAGGGAGCCCACGCGCCCGGGCGACGGTGGATCCCACGGGCGAATGTCGGGATCGTGAGCTTCCAGGGCGCGGCGGAGTCGCTGGCGGTGCGGCACAGCCTGTACACGTTCGACCTGTCGGACCCGGCGTCGCCGGGGCGGCCGTACGTCGTGGTCGACGCGGCGCTGACGGCTGGCGACGACGAGACGATGCCCGTCGTGCCGAGGGAAGGAGACCCACCATGAGGACCGGGGTATGGGCTGTGATCGGAAGCGCCGCAGCGTGGCAAGGCGGGTGTACGTACCATGTGGCGATCGGAGGGCAGGGGAAGCTTCTAGGAGACGACAAGATCGGCGCGGAGGAGGCTCCGCGCGGAGCGCCGAGCTTGTTGGTGGGGGCCGGCCCGTGCCTGCGCTGGCCCCGGGTACGGGCTTCGTTGACGTTTGACGCGGCCCTCCGGGGGATCAGCATCGTGCCGCTCGCGGCGACGGAGGTGATGTGGATCTTCCTGGAGGGGCACGCGCAGAGTTCGGAGGGCAGAACGAGGACGTCGCTGGGGCTGAAGGGTCGGTTGGCGGGCGGTTGGAATGGGATCACGAACCGGCGAATCGCGGAGGCTGGGTTGGGGATAGCGATCGTGCTCGACAGCGATCGGATGCGGGGCCTCAACTTTGCGAACCGGTATGCGCGCACGGGCGACTTTCACGCGGTGTCGCTGGATGTGATCGCGACGTACGCGCCGGATCGCCGGGGTGAGGACGAGGTGTGGCTCGGCGCGCAGCTCGCGTTTCACCTCAACGGATGGTCGTCGCCACCACCGCCGATCGGCGGTAGCCGCGTTGCGAACAACGAGAAGTACAACAAGCCCGAGCCCGGGCAATCGACGGACTGCAACGGCGGGCATCTGCCGTGAAGGATCGCCGGACGAAGGGAGGATGTTCACGATGACGGCGTAGAGCTCGCGCGGGCCGTCGCGGATGTGGCGAGGGAGGTGCTGCAGACGCCGATCACGGCGCAGAAGCCTTGGGTGATGGCGGACCTGTCGTCGCGGGTCGGGGTGCCGCCGATCGACCTGGGGGCCGACTGGACCGCCGCGGTGGAGCAGGCCCGCGTGACTCGGCCTCCGCCTCGGCCCCGGACTCGGACTCGGCCTCCGCTTCGGCCTCGGACTCGGCCTCCGCTTCGGCCTCGGACTCGGCCTCCGCTTCGGCCTCGGACTCGGTCTCCGCCTCGACTCCGCCTCGGTCTCGGCCTCCGCCTCGGTCTCGGCCTCAGTCTCGGCCTCAGTCTCGGACTCCGCCTCGGACTCGGTCTCCGCCTCGGTCTCGGACTCCGCCTCGGTCTCGGTCTCGGTCTCGGTCTCGGTCTCGGCCTCGGTCTCGGCCTCGGTCTCGGTCTCGGCCTCGGTCTCGGCCTCCGTCTCGGGAAGATCCGGGCGGAGCGGCGTTGTGGGGCCATGGACCTGTGGCCATGGCTGGCGCGCGCGGCGGTGATCGCCGCTGGTGACGACGACGTCGCGAGCGTTGCCCCGGGCAAGCGGACGGTGACGGAGCGCCTGGAGCCGCGGCGGGGCTCGCGGGGAACGGCGGTGCAGCGACGGGTGACGGCGCCCGGGGTGGCCGGCGGCGCGGCGGCGCTGGCGAGCGACGACCCGTTCTTCTTCGCCGAGGCCGGCGTGGCCGGGCCGGGGGAGCCGTTGCCCTTCGCGGCCGAGCTCGGGCGGGCCTTCGGTGGTCACGATCTCTCGGGCGTGCGCGCGCACGTCGGCGGCGCGGCGACAGCGGCGGCGGGCGCGCTCGGGGCGCGGGGCTACGCTCTCGGCGACGCGGTGGCCTTCGCGGCATCACCGGACCTGCATCTGGTGGCCCACGAGGTCGCGCATGTCCTGCAGCAGCGCGGCGGCGTGGCCCTGGCCGGTGGCCTCGGTCAGGCCGACGATCCCTACGAGCGCCACGCCGATCAGATCGCCGACGCGGTCGTGCGCGGCGAGTCGGTCGAGGCCCTGGTGGCCGCGGGGCCGCGCGGCGCGAGCGCGGCCGGGCCGGCGCTCCAGCGCCAGCAGCATCCCGGCGGTGGCACGACCAGCGCGACGACCGTCAGCGCGGCCGGCAGCCCGGCGGCGCAGCTCGCGGCGCGGCTGCGCGCGCTGCCCGGGCCCGCCGACGAGCCGACCGCGCGCCGGTTCCTCGACGACCTGCGCGCGCTGGCGCCGGTGACCGCGCCGGCCGACGCCGCGGCCTTGCGCGCCGCGGTCGACGCGCGCTTGACCGGCGACGCGCGCTGGCGCGCGACCCAGCTCATCCAGCACGGCCCCGAGGCGCAGTGGCCGCCGCACCTGCGGCGCAACAACGTCGCGATCGCCGACGCCGCGCGGGTCGCGGCCCGCGACGGTCGCCCGCCGGCCGAGGTCGCCGATCTGCTGCGGCCGCTCAACCCGACGGCGCAGCGACAGATCCTGCGCTCGTGGGGCAGCGAGGGTGGGGCGTGGCGGCCGCCGCGGCCGAACGATCCCGCGACCGGCCAGCCGATGACCCTGGGCCGCTACCTCGAGGAGATCCGCGCGGCGTTGACCGGACCGTCCTTCGCGCCGGCCGAGGCCGCCCACGCGGCGCCGATCCTCGACCTCGACCTGCGCATCCCGCCGAGAGGCGGGACACCCGCGCACCCGGACCAGGAGGCCGCGGTCTACGAGTACTTCCGCGAGCTGTACGCGGCGCGCGGCTTCGAGTTCGTCGAGACGCCAGCCAACGCTGCGTCGCCGACCTTGAACGTGTGCAACGTGCGCCGCTTCGATCTGACCAGCAGCGCGACCGCGCCGACCGGAGGCCGCCGCACGGTCCGCGAGATGAACGGCCAGCTCTTCCGGATCTGGCGCGATGGCGATGGCACGCGCCACGTCCGTCGCTACGAGTGGTCGACCACCGGGCCCGGCGGGCACAAGCAGGGTGACGTCCGCCACCACCGCGATCGCCTCCTGCGGGGCGCCGGTCAGGCCACCGAGGTCGGCGATCACCGCGGCGTGGCGGCGACGACCCAGACCGGCGCCGCCGACGCGGTCGCCGAGGCCGAGGCCGCCGCCCAGGTCGCCACGACCGAGGCCGAGGCTGCCGCGCGCAGCTCGGAGACCCGAGGCGGGGCCGCCGCCACTCTGGCCCAGGCCGAGACCGCGATGGCCTCGGCGCGCCGCGCGTTTCGCCTGGCCGAGCTAGCGCCAACGGTCGGCGTGCGCCGAAACGCGCGCGGCCGCGTTCCCGCTCCCGATCCCGAGCACGTCCGGCGCGCGGCCGCGGCGCGCGAGGTCGCCACCGACGCCTTCGCGCGCGCCCGCGACGCCTGGGTGATCGCGCACTATCAAGCGAGCTCCAATCGCGAGGACGACAGCTTCGCGGCGCTGCGCGCTGCGCGCGCGACCCTGGCCGGGCTGCCGTCCGACGCGCCGGCCGGTGAGCGCGCCGCCGCCGAGGCCGCGGTAGCCACCGCCGCGCGCGACTACCAGCGGGCCCGCGCCGCCAACAACCGCGGCGCCAACGAGGGCAACACCGGCGCGATGTCCGAGACCAACGGCGTCGCGTGGCTGCAGGAGGGGCAATACCGCGCCGAGCGTCGTCGGGTCGGCGAACACTGGCGCTACGCGGTCAACGGCGGCGGCTCGGGGCGCCGCGATCTCAGCGGCTACGCGCCGGTCGATCGCGACTACAACGCCAACGGCGTGATCGATCCCGGCGAGCGCGAGATCCCCGCGACCTCGATCGGCTCGGGCGTGCAGATCCATCAGGGCAGTAACCCAACCGCGTCGATCGGCTGTCAGGTCAGCCCGCAGTTCGATCGCCTCGACGACGCGGTCCAGCACTCCGCCGATGACTCGGGCTTCGCCTTCGTGCTGGTCGAGGCCGAGCACATGATCCCGTGGACCGGCCCGCCGGCGCCCGGGGCCCGCGGCGCCGCGGAGGCCGCCGTCGGCGCGACCCGGGGTGGTGCCATCGCGCCCCGGCGTAGGCGGGCCCCGACCTCGGCCGACGCAGGGCCGACCTGCGAGGAGCCGCCGGCGGAGTCGTCGTCGGCGCACGCGACGCCGGGCCCGGGCGCGCCCGGCGAGGGCGGCGCCGCTGTGGCGGTCGACCGCGAGGGCGGCGGTGGGTTCGACGGCGGTGGGATCGACGGTGGAGGGATCGACGCGTCGTAGCGAGACCGAGACCGAGACCGAGACCGAGACCGAGACCGAGACCGAGGCCGAGACCGAGACCGAGACCGAGACCGGACCCGAGACCGAACCCGAGGCCGAACCCGAACCCGAGCCCGAACCCGAGGTCGATGAACCCTCGCTACGGCGAGCTCGGCACGCGCTCGCCGTCGACGTCGTCGAGGGCGCGGCCCAGATTGTCGCGCAGCATCTCATCGTGATGGTTGCGGGAGGTGCGGATCACGTACTGCGCGCGGAGCGCCTCGCCGAGGGTGGGTGCGCCGCCGCCGAGCTGGAGCAGCTCCGCGCGGTGGCGGGTGAACCAGTCGTCGCGTCGGGGCAAGAGGCCGCGGACCGGTTGCCACATCGGCTCGCCGTTCGCGTCGCGCCGCTGGTGCGCGTCGGCGCCGCGGCCCTCCATGATCGGCTGTCGCCGATCCTCATGAACCCGGTGATACGTGCCCGAGTGATCGTAGGTCGCGACGAGCTGCGCGCCGTGACCGGCCAGCCACTGCTGCCGCGCCGCCGGCGTGGGCAGTCGACGCAGGACGCCGAGGTCGGTGTCGAGGCTGCGCTCGAGCCAGTGGCCGACCCGCTGCAGCTCGCCAGCGTTGTTGATGGCGTCGAACAGGAGCAGCGGTCGCAGCCGGCCGGGGTCACCACCGGCGCGCGCGTGGGCGACAGCGCTCGCGCCGCCACCGCTGTGGCCCGAGACGATGGTCCGGCGCAGGCGTCCGAGGTCGACGCCGGGCAGTCGCACGAGCACCTCGCGGACGAAGGCGTCGAGGTCCGAGACGCCGAACTGCGAGATCCCATTCGCGGCTGGCGAGCCCTGGGGCAAGATCGCGATCAGGTTGCGACCGCTGCGCTGCACCTGGGCCTCGACCCGGTCGAACACCTCGTCGCGCACGGTGCCCTGGGGCTGGGTATGGTGGCGCTGCGCGGTCTCGCGGTAGCCGACGTTGTTGCCGTGGAAGTGCACCACCACGTCGAAGGGCGCGCGGCCGGCGAAGCGGCTCGGCACCACCGCGATCGCGCGGCCGAGGCCCGCTGGATCGCGCACCGACTCGGCGGTGTCGGGGTGCCGCGCCGGGCCCGGTGGCCGCAGGGTGCGCAGGCCCTCGAGGGCGTGGCGGGTCGCGCCCTCCGACGGGCGGCGGTCGCCGCGATTGAGGCCCAGCGCGCCGCCGGGCTGGTCCCAGCGGCGCACGGTCTGGCGCTCGGCGTTCGGCGCCGCGCTCGGGGGACGCTGCGCGGGCTCGGTGGTCGCGCCGGGTCGGCGGGCGACGAAGCGCTCGGCGAAGGCGTCGGCGTCGCGCTCCTCGGCGCTGTCGGCCACGCCCACGGTCAGGCCCGCCGAGGACGCCGGCTGCACCGTGTGCGCGATCTCGTGGGCGATCAGCCGGCGCCCGTCGACGGACTCGGGGTCGTAGGCGCCGGCCGCGAAGCCGACGTCGACCCCGACCGCGAAGGCCCGCGCCGCGAGCACGTCGGCGGCCTCGGCCGCGGCGCCGTCGGTGTGCAGGCGAACCGCGCCCAGGTCGACGCCCAGCGCGGCCTCGAGCTCGACGCGCAGCCGGGCCGGCAGGGGCTGGCCGGGCCCGAGGCCCGCCACGGCGTCGGCGGCGGCGAGGTCGTCGATCGCGGCGTCGCTGTGTCGCCACCGTCGGATCTCGCTGACGGTGCGCGGGACCTTGCCCGGGGTGCCCCCGCGCGGCCTCCGACCCGCGGGACGGCTGCCCTCGTCGAGGGCGAGCGCTAGCTCATGATCGGGGCGGTGGAGCTTCACCTCGAGACAACGCGCCGCCCGCGCGATCTTCCGCGCTCAGCCGATCGCCTGGTCGATCGCCGCGTCCAGCCGCGCGCGCAGCTCGGCTGGCGGCTCCGGCGCCGGCAGCCCGCCGTAGATCGCCGCGATGTCGCGCTGGGGCGCGTCGTCGGCGCCTGGGCCCGCGCCGTAGCGGCCATAGGGCGACGGCGGCCGGCGCAACGACACCGCGCCGCCGACCGGTGGCGTCGGCGGTGGGATGAAGCCCTTGCGCAGCGCGGTCCCGACCCGGGCCGGGCAGCGGCACGGGTTCATCGGGTCGACGTGCTCGCAGCGCGGCGCCAGGTAGTCGCCGATCTTCTGGCGCGCCCGCGACAGCCGCACGCGGTACGCGCTGACCGTGACCCCGAGCGCGGCCGCGGCGTCATCGTCGCCGAGCTTCAAGATCTGCGCGGCGATGAACGCGGCGCGCTCGCCGGGGCCGAGGCAGTTGATCACGCTGGTCATGCAGCCCTGCTTGAGATCCCACAAGAGCAGGTCGCGCTGCGGATCCGACAGCGAGCGCACGACGTCGGTGCGGGTGGCCTCGTTGCGCAGGGTCTCGTCGAGGATGTCGAAGTTCACCTCCGGGCTACGCGACAACCGCTCGGCCGCGACCGCCATCGCCAGCTTGAGCAGGTGCAGCTCGGCCTCGCGGTCGTCGGGCGGCACGCCGTCGAGGTCGACCCAGGCCCGGGCGAAGGTGTCCTCGACCACGCGGCCGGCCCGCCGCTCGTCCATCGCCATGCGGAACGCGAAGTTGTAGAGCCGCCCCAGGTGCGTCGCCACCAGCGCGCGCGCCCGCTGTCGTCGCGCTTGGGCACCCACGGTCGTTCATGTTACCACGGCCCCATGGCTCGATGGACCGCCCGGCTCGCCGCCCTCGCCGCCCTCGTGGCCGGCGCGTGCTCCGCCGAGGACGGTCACCCGCCGCTGGCGCGGATCGAGCTGACCCCCGGGGCCATCCTCGAGAACGACGGCTTCCAGACCGAGGTCACCCTCGACGCCACCACCTCGGCCGATCCGATCGACGACCCGGCCGGGACCGCGCCGCTGACCTATGCCTGGACGATCACCGGCGACGAGGTCCGCTTCGAACGCGGTCGGGCCACCTCGCCCACGCCGGTGGTGCGGTTCCGCGGCGACCGCCCGGCGACCATCGAGCTGACCGTCACCGACGCCGACGGCGCGACCGCCTCCGCGGTCGCCCACCTCCAGCTCACGGTCCGCTGACGTCCTTGCCGCCCGGCCGGGGCGCGCGCTCGCCGACCGTGGCCGGGCTCGGCCGATCGGTCCCGATCGGCTTACCGTTGGTCGGCCCCGCGACGGTCGGCGCCGTGAAGGTCGCCAGCTCCTTCACGATCTCGGCCAGGAGGTCGGCCTTCTCGCGGTACGGCATGAACGCGCTCTTGAACCCGGAGACGATGATCTCCTTGATGGTCTCGAGCGGCCAGCCGTAGTGCTGGTGACACAGGAACAGCTCCTTCGACACCGTGGTGTCGGTCATGAGCCGGTTGTCGGTGTTGATCGTCACCCGCAGGCCGTAGTCGACGAAGAAGTCGACCGGGTGGGCCTCCCAGCTCGTCGCCGCCTTGGTCTGCACGTTCGACGACGGACAGACCTCGATGGGGATGCGGTGATCGTTCACGTAGTTCAAGAGCTCGCCGCTCTCGATCAAGCGCACGCCGTGACCGATGCGGTGGGCGCCGCACTTGTGGATCGCCTGGTGGACCGAGTCGGGGCCGAACGACTCGCCGGCGTGGGCGGTGCAGTTGATGTTGTTGTCGATGACGAGCTGGAACGCCTGGCGGTGGAGCTTGGCCGGGTTATTGACCTCGCTGCCGGCCAGGTCGAAGCCGACCACGCCGCGGTTCTTGAACGCCACGCACAGCTCGGCGATGCGCAGCGACTGATCGGCCGGCAGCGACCGGATCGCGCACAGGATCACGCCGTAGCGGATGCCGTATTGCCGCTTGGCGGCGCGCAGCCCGCGCATCACCGCCTCGACCACCACCGCCGGGCGCAGGCCGAGGCGGGTGTGCAAGAGCGGCGAGTAGCGGACCTCGAGGTAGCGCACGTTCTCGCGCCAGGCGTCCTCGGCGAGCTCGAAGGACACCCGCTCGAGGGCCTCCTCGGTCTGCAGCACCGACAGCGTGATGTCGAAGGCCGCCAGGTACTCGTCGAGGGAGTTGGTGCGCTCGCCGGCGTACAGCAGGTGGAACAGCCCGTCGCGATCGGTGGTCGGCAGCGTCACCCCCTGGCGGCGGGCCAGGTCGAGGATGGTGTCGAGCCGCAGCGAGCCGTCGAGGTGACAGTGCAGATCGGTCTTGGGGAGCTTCTCGATGAACTCGAGCGACAGCGCGGCCGGCATCGACGGATTGTCGATCCGGGTCGGGGGCGGCGCAAGCGCGGCCTCGGCGATCGTCGGGGCGGTGCGACCTACGCGGCGCGGGCCCGGGCGGCGCGCTCGAGGCGATCGAGGACGTCGCCGGCGATGTTGCGGCCGTCGAGGTCAGTGATGTGGCGGACCCCGGTCGGCGAGGTGATGTTGATCTCGGTCAGGCGGCCGCCGATCACGTCGATGCCGACCAGGAGCTGGCCGTGGGCCCGCAGGGTCGGCGCGATCGCGGCGATGATCGCGCGGTCGTCGGCGTCGATCGTGGTCTTGACCGCGCGCCCACCGACGTGGAGGTTGCCGCGGGCCTCGTTGCGGCCCGGGACCCGCAGCACCGCGCCCAGCGGCTCGCCGTCGAACAACAGGATCCGCTTGTCGCCGTCGACCGCCTCGGGCAGGTACTTCTGGGCCATGGTCCAGCGCGCGCCGGCGCCGGTCGAGGTCTCGTAGATCGACGACGCGTTGGGATCGCCGTCGCGCACCACGAACACGCCCAGGCCGCCGAAGCCGTCGACCGGCTTGACCACGATCGCGCCGCCTTGCTCGCGCTGGAAGCTGGCCAGGCGGGCGGTGTCGCGGGTGACGATGGTCGGCGGGGTCAGCTCGGGGAAGCGCAGGACCGCCAGGTGTTCGTTCAGCTCGCGCAGCCCGCGCGGGTCGTTGACCAGGAGGGTCTTGCCGCGGGCCTGCTCGAGGATCCAGGTCGCGTGCAGGTAGGTGACGTCGACCGGCGGATCCTTGCGCATGAGCACCGCGTCGAAGGACTCGAGGGGGATCGCGGTGCGCGGCTCGACCGCGAAGGCCTCGCGCGGGGTGTCGGCGCGGCGCACCCGCGTGAGCTGAGCGGCGGCGATCGGATCGTCGTGCTCGAGGCCGAGGTGATCGACCTGACAGGTCCACACCTCGTGCTGGCGATCGCTGGCCTCGACCATGAGCGCGTAGGACGTGTCGCCGGCGAGGGAGAGTCGGTCGAGAGGGTCGACGATGAACAGGAACCGCACGCGCACACTGTAGCGGAGAAGCGGCGCCCACACCTCCGTGCACCGGCCTACCACCCGGGGCCGGTGCATCGTGGGTAGCGATCGGGCAGCGATGGCGGCGCGCGCTCGCGTCGCGCCGCGCGACTGATCTACGATGGGCGGATGCGCGTTCCTGCCGTCGACGTGACCGTCAAGACGCGCTTCGCCGAGGCGGCGGCGCTGTTGCAGGTGGTCAGCGCGGGCATCGAGCGCGGCGCGCTGCGGTTGCCGGGCCGGTTGCCGTGTGGGCGGACCTTCGAGATCGCGCTCCTGACGGCGTCCGGGGAGCTGGCGATCCGCGGCACCGCCGAGGCCATCCGGGTCGACGGCGACGCCACGCTGGTGCGGTTCCTGTCGGCCAGCGACGACGGCTCGGACCGCGACGCCTGGGTCGATCTCGACGACGCGGTGGTGACGGTCGCGCCGACGATGGCGGCGCCCACGACGGCGGCCGCCGGCGCGCTCAGGCCGCGGCTGCGCGACCGCGGCGACTGGGTCGGCGCCCATGGCACGCCGACGCCGACCTCGGTCCCGTTGCCGACGCCGCGCGTCGCGGCCCCGCCGATCCCACCCTTGCCACCGGCGCGCTCCCGGGCTGCGGCCTCGCCGAGCGAGCTGCCCGCGCTGGCGCCGCCGGCGCGGGGGCCGGTGGGCTCGATGCCGCTGCCGCGGGTCGACCTCGCGCCGCCCGACGTCGCGCCGCCCGAGGCCACGCCGCCCGAGGTCGCGCCGCCCGAGGTCGCGCCGCCCGAGATCGGCGCCCGCGAGGTGCCGCCACCGCTGACGGCGAGCGCCGCGCCCGAACCGCCGCGCTCGGCGCCGGGCGCGACCGCGCCACCGCCGATGATGGCGATGTGGCCGGGGCCGACCGGGTACTACCTGGCGCCGGCGCCGTTCGATCCACAGGCCCGCCTGCGGCCGACGACGTTGCCGCCCGGCTGGGGCGCGGAGCAGGGCCGCATGTGGATCCCGGTGGTCGATCCGGCGGCGATGCCGGTGGTGGCCGCGCCGGCCCCCGCGGCTCCGAGCGTCGCGCCGGCGCCGCCGACCCGGGCGGCGCGCGGGCTGCTCGCGGCGTCGATCGTGATCGCCGCGGCGGGCGCCGCGGTGGCGGTGAGCGCGGTCTGGTGGGCCCGCTCGGTGTCGGCTCAGCGCGCGGCGCCGCCGGCGAGCGCGGCGGCACCTGCGGTCGCCGGAGCGGCGGGGGCGGCGGCGGCGGTCGCCGCGGTGGTTCCGGTGACGGCCCCTGCGCCGGTCGCGCCGTCCGTCGAGCCTGCGCCTGCGCCGGTCGCGCCGTCCGTCGAGCCTGCGCCTGCGCCGGTCGCGCCGTCCGTCGAGCCTGCGCCTGCGCCGGTCGCGCCGTCCGTCGAGCCCACCGCCGCCGCGGCGCTGGCGCCCACCGTCGAGCCCTCCGCTGCGGCCGCGCCGACGCGGTGCCGCCTGGCGATCACGACCAACGCCGATCGCGTCGCGATCTACGTCGACGGGCGGCTGCGCGGTCAGGCCCCGGCCACCGTCGACGTGCCCTGCCACGGCGAGCTCGCCCTGCGCCACCCGCGCTACCAGGAGCAGGTCCGCACCCTCGCCCTCGCCGGCGACGACGCGCTCCACGTCGTGCTCGCGCGGCCGCGGGCGCAGCTCCGGGTCGTGACCCGGCCCACCGGCGCCACCGTCAAGCTGGGCGGTCGCGTCGTCGGACGCACGCCGCTGACCGCGCCGGTCGATGGCTTCGAGCGCGCCAGCGTCACCCTCAGCGCGCCGGGCTACGCCACCGAGACCCGCGCGGCGTACGTCAAGGGCGGGACGACGGTGCTCGCGGTGACGCTCAAACGGCCGTGACGCTCGCGCTGGCGACTCGAGTTGCCGGCGACTCGGGTAGCCAGCGAGGCGAGAACTGTGAGGCGGCTTGCGCGCCGCGCACGAGCGACACGCTGACGCGCCGTCGCGACGAGGATGTTGCCGAGTCGCGCTTGTCTCGCCGCGCGCTGGGGCGTACTAGCCGGGCATGCGCGTGATCGACATCCCCACCTTCCTGGCCGCGATGGCCTGCGCCGCTCCGATGTTCGGGTGCGCTAACGATTCCGCTCCCGTCGACGGTCCCACCACCGTCGAGGTCGGCGAGGACGACGGCAAGCGCGACACCGCCGACGGCGCGCGCCAGGCCACCGTCGCGGGCTTCACGTTGACCATGAACGCGGTGGCGCGGGTCACCAGCGGCGGCCAGCAGATCGTGACCCTCAAGGGCACGGCCTCGCGCACGTTGACCAACGCGTTCTCGTACATCCCCGACGACGGCTTCGGCACGACGCGCCTCACTGGCGCGCGCACGTTCGAGATCGATCTCGACGAGCCCTTCGAGATCAACACGCTCCTGTCGGGCCTGCCGATCCTGGTCGCCCTCGACACCGCCAGCGGTACGCCGCGCCACTTCGACGCCCGCATCACGCTGGCGCCGCGCTTCGCGCGCTTCGACGGCACGACCCGCATCGTCGTCGACGCGCCGATCCGGCCGGTCTACGTCCGCGCCGCCGACAACCTGCGCTACCGCGGGCGCTTCACCACGACGTCGGACCACGCCTCGCCCGCGGTCGCGGTGCCCGGCGCGGCCAGCCCGGCGGTGACCCAGCGCGGCCCGCGCGAGACCACCTTCGACTGGACCTTCACCGACTTCGCCCCGGCCTACGATCCGCCGACCGATCCGGTGACGATGTCGGCGCTGTTCGGCACGACGACGGCCAGCAAGAGCGCGGGCATCGACCTGCGCGTGGTCCGCCTAGGCCTCACCACCGACGATCCCTACGAGGTGTGGCCGGCGCCGACCTGCACGCCGACCGTCGCGGCCTGCGTCGCCGCGGCGCCACCGACCGCGGTCGACCTGGGCGCGTGTGGCGACTACCGCCAGGTCCTGCCGTGCGTCCGCCCGGGCGCGCTGTGCGACGCGCTGCCGCCGGCGCCGGTCGAGCTGACCCCGATCGACGCCTCGGCCCTCGACCCCGCGATCGCCAGCTACAACACCGCGTGTGACCGCGGCGGCACCTGGTGCTCGCTCGACAGCGCCCGCGCGTTCACCGTGCCGGCCTGCCCCGATCAGGAGGTCACGCCGCAGCTCCTGTTCCAGCTCCTGGCCGATCAGGACTGGACCGACGACGCCTACGGCTCCTACGTCGACGACGCCGGCCTGACCGGCTCGACCTTCCTCGGCGGCGGCTACTCGACCGGGGCCCCGGCAGTGGCGGCCGCGTGCGACGCCCTGGCCGGCGCGACCGAGGCGGTCGGCTTCGTCGGCGCCCAGGAGGTGTCGTGCCACAACTGCCACGACTTCGCGGCCCGCACGATCCTCTACTACCCGACCACGCGCACGGTCATCGTCCTCGACGGCAGCTACGGCTACGACTCGTAGCGTCACGCGATCTCTGCGGCGGCCACGCAACCGACGCGCGGTTGCGGCATGATCTGGGCATGCCGACGTCCGCGCGGGTTCGCGCGACCCTGCCGATGCTCGGGCTGGTGCTCCTGGCGCTGACCGCGCTCGTGACCGTGGGCGTCGACAAGACCGTCGCCCGAGGGCTGTCGGCGACCACGCCAGCGCCGCTGTGGCGCGACGCCCTGGGCGCGATCGATCGCAGCACCGGGTGGCTGGTCTGGAAGTGGTTGCCGACGGTGATCGTGGTCGCTGTCGCCGCGCTGGCGCTGGCGCTGCCGCCGCTGCGCCGCTACGCGCGTGGGCTCGCGCTGGTCGCGCTGGTCCACGGCGCGACCAAGCTCATCTTGCTCTACGCCAAGCCCGGGCTCGGACGCCTGCGGCCGAGCGAGTGGCTGGCCGCCGGCGGCGACGGCAGCTTCTTCGCGGGCGGCGTCGGCTTCCCGTCGGGCCACACCGGTCACTACCTGAGCATCGCGCTGCCGCTGGCGGTGGCGTGGCCGCGGGTCGGCCTGCCGCTCTTGGTGGTGCCGGCCTTCGCGTCGATGTCGCGCGTCGTCACCAACGCGCACTTCGTCAGCGACGTGCTCGGCAGCGCGGCCCTGGTCGTGCTCTTGACCTGGCTCGGCGCGGTCGCGCTCAAGGTCGGCGCGCCGTCGCGCTCGCTCGCCGGACGAGCGTGATCAGGTCCGCTCGCGCTCGGGCGCCAGGGCGTCGACCATCGCGGTCAGGCCGTCCTCGAGGTCGATCGTCGCGCGCCAGCCCAGGACGTCCCTGGCCCGGCTGACGTCGAGGGCGACCCGGAACGCCTCGCCCTCGCGGTACGGCCGGGCGCCGACGTCGATGAGGGCGATCGCGCTGGGCCGCACCGCCGCGGCGATGATGAGCGCCATGTCGAGCACGCTGGTCTCGACGCCGGTGCCGAGGTTGTACGTGCCGGCCGGCGCGTCGTCGGCCAGGGCCCGGACGATCGCCGCGACCACGTCGTCGACGTGGACCAGATCGCGGGTCTGCATGCCCGGCGTCATCGCGTAGCGCTTGCGGTGAGCCAGGTGGTTGATGAGCGTGGGCAGAAACGTCGACGGCGCCAGCCCCGGGCCGTAGACCCAGCACGGCCGCAGGAACACCACCGGGGTCGACCCGGCGGCGGCGGCCACCGCGTGCTCGCCGGCGACCTTGGCCTGGCCCAGGGGCGACGCGCCCAGGAGCGTCTGGTCCTCGCGGAACGGCACGTCCTGCAGGCCGTAGGCCTCGGCCGACGACAGGTAGACGATGCGGCGCAGCCCGGGCATGGCCTTGACCGTGCGCGCCGCGGCGTGGGCGTGATCGGCGACGCACTGCTCGACCGAGATCGGTCGGCCGCCGGCCGCCCACACCAGGGCGTCGGCGCCCTCGGCGGCGCGCTCGGCGGTGTCGGTCCGCCCGCTGGCCACCACCTCGTGTCCGAGCTCGCGCAGGCGCGCGCACAGGGCGCGGCCGATAAAGCCATGACCGCCGACGACGAGGATCTTCACGAGCGCACCGAGGCCGGCTGCATGGGGCCTTGTATCAGGCAGCCCCGGCGGTCGCAACCGCGGGCGCCGCGGCGGTGTTACCGTCGGCGCGTGGCGCCCGACCCGTGCGTGTCCCGACGATGGACCTGATCGACGTCGCCTGTCCGTGTGGCTCCGGCGTCGACGAGGGCGCGTGCTGCGGCCCGCTGCTCGCCGGCGCTCCCGCCCCGACCGCGCTAGCCCTCATGCGCTCGCGCTACAGCGCCTACGTCCGCCGCGGCGTCGGCTACCTGATCGCCACCCACGATCCCGCGACCCGGGGCCGGGTCAACCGCGACGAGCTGACCCGCTGGTGTCGCGAGACCACCTGGCGTGGCCTCGAGATCGTCACCACCGTCGCTGGCGGCGTGGCCGACACGATCGGCATCGTCGAGTTCATCGCTCGCGGCGTCGCTCGCGACAACCCGTTCACGCACCACGAGCGCTCGCGCTTCCGACGCGTCGACGGTCGCTGGGTCTACACCGACGCCGAGCCGTCATCGGTGGTGAGCGGCGCGCCGTCGGTGATCGCGGCCGCGCGGCCGGGTCGCAACGATCCGTGTCCGTGCGGCAGCGGCCAGAAGTACAAGCGCTGCCACGGCCGCTGACCGAGGCCCGCGCCCGGGCTCAATGGCTGTCGCCCAGGTCGAGGCCGACCACCACGCCGACCTGTTGCAGGTCCTCTCCGCCCGCCACCACCGCCGCGAGGTAGGGGCCGGCGCCCAGGTACGCGCCAGGAAAGTACGCGCGGGTGCGCCCGAGGCGAAGGCCGACCGCGGCCTCCCACGCGATCGCCGTCGAGTCCGCGGGGACCCAGGCGGCCCGCACCCATCCGAGCGCGCTCACCGGGCCCATCGGGGCGATGGCGTCGACGGTCATCGGGACCTCGAGCTGGGCGCCGCTCGCGGCCAGGCGTCGGATGCCGAGCCCACCGGCCACGGTCACCGAGCGCCCGCGGCTGGCGAGGCCGAGGCCGAGCGGATAGCCGGCGACGCGGTAGGCCAGGCCCTCGGCCCAGCCGACGTCGGCGTCGAGCCCAACCGCGTAGCCCCACCGTTCGCCGATCAACCCGCGCGCCCGGAGGCCGGCGCGGACGTCGTGAATCGCGGCGTCGCGACTGACCCGGTCCGCGACGTCCGCCGCGAGCCGGACCGACGGGCCGAGCGCCGGACGCCCCGGAGCGGCGCGGTCGAGCCCGGCCGCCGGTCGCTCCGCCCGCGCCCCGCTGGCCGGGGCCTCGTGCACCAGCGCCAGGATCGCCTCGGTGACCGCGACCGGATCGTCGAGGACGATGAAGTGCCCAGCGTCGGGGACGATGCGCGCGGCGCTCGCCGGTAGGCCGAGATCGGCGAGGAAGCGCGGCACCAGCACCTCGCCGCGCAGGACGCGGTCGCGGCCGCCCCACAGCACCCGCGCCGGGCCGGAGAAGCGGCGCAGCGCGGCCTGGTAGCGAGGAAACTCGGCGCCGATCGCGGCGAAGCTGCGCGCCATGGCGCGCATCGGTCGGGTCGAGCCCTCGTGCAGGGACCACCACACGCCATCGACGGTCGCCGCGTCGACGTGCGCCGGGTCGCCGGTGTTGCCCTTGAGGAACGTGGCGGTCTGGCCCGGGCCCATCGTCGGGCCGGCCATCATCGACGCCATCACCCCGCCCAGCGGCCCCGCCAACATCCGCATCTCGAACGGTGGCCGGAACCCGTCGTACGCGGTCGTGTTGAGCACCAGCAAGCGGGCGATCCGGGTCGGGGCGCGGTCGAGCAGCTCCCAGCCGACCAGGCCGCCCAGATCGTGGACCACCAGCGTGACCGTGGCGACCTCGAGCTCGTCGAGCAGCGCCCGCACCCGCTCGGCTTGACGATCGAAGCGGTAGGCCGCGAGGTCGCTCGGCTTGCTGCTGGCGCCGAAGCCGAGCAGGTCGGGGGCGACCACGCGGTAGCCAGCGGCGGCCAGGGCGTCGGCGACGCGCGCGTACATCTGCGAGCTCGTGGGTAACCCGTGGAGCAAGAGGATGACCTCGCCGTCGCGCGGGCCCCGGTCGAGGTAGGCGAGGCGGTCGCCGTCGGCGGTGTTGGTCGTGGCCAGGCCCTGGCGCCAGGCGTCGACGCTGGCCGGCCGGTGGGCCGCACAGGCGATGAGCAGGGTGAGCCACGACGCCAGGGCGAGGGTGCGGGCGCGGGCGTAGCCGCGGCTGCCGGGATGGGCGGGGACGAGAGCGGACATGGACTCCTGGACGCGCGGGGAAGTCAGCGGCGCGTGGCGGCATCCTGGGGCGGTGGCCGTCGTCCGAGAAGTGGGGACGAAGCAGACGGACCGTCCCCGATCGTGGGACAATGATCCATGGCCCTCGACTCCCTCGACGACCTCCGGGTGTTTCGCCAGATCGTCAGCGCCGGCGGGATCAGCGCCGCCGCCCGCGCGCTGCGCCGGAGCAAGAACGCCGTCAGCCAGCGCCTGGCTCGCCTCGAGGTCGCCCTGGGCACGCGGCTCGCCGATCGCACGACCCGCGAGTTTCGCCTCACCGACAACGGCGAACGCCTGTGGCGCGCCTCCGAGGAGCTCCTGGCTGCGGCCGGTCGCACCGAGGCCGCGCTGTCCGGTGACGGCGCGCTCGATGGCAAGGTCCGGGTCGCGGTGCGCTCGGCCCTGGCCGCGATCGGCCTGGGCGACGAGCTGGCGCAGCTCCTGGCCGGCGCGCCCGGCCTCCAGCTCCAGCTCGCCGTGGTCGACGACGACGCCGAGCTGCGGCGCGGCGGCTACGACCTCGCGGTGCAGCCCGGGCGCCTCCGCGACAGCGCGCTGGTCGCCCGACGGCTGGGCACGGCGCGCTATCAGCTCGCGGCCAGTCCGGCCTACGTCCGCGCCGCGGGCGCGCCGCGCCGCCCGACCGAGCTCGTCCGCCACCAGTGCCTGCGCCGCCTCGGCGAGGCCCCCGAGCTGACCTGGTCCTTGGTCGGCCACGGCGAGCGCGCCGCGACCGCGCGGCTCGGCGGTCGGGTCGAGTGCAGCGACGCGCGCCTGCTGTGCGAGCTGATCTACGCCGGCGTCGGGATCGGCCTCCTGCCGGCGGCCGAGGTTCGTCGCGGTCAGCGGGACGGCACGCTCGAGCGGGTGCTGCCGACCTGGGAGTACGCGCCGATCCCGGTATGGGTCGTGAGCCCCAAGGGGCGGCTGGCGCTGCCGCGGGTCGCCCGCGTCGTCGAGGTCCTGGCGCGCGCGGTCGCGGCCTTGAACTGACGGCCGCGCCAGTCGCGGGCGCTCGACCGATCGTCGGTCAGACCGGGCCGCTGCCGTCGCCGCTGGCCGACTCGTCGCCGACCGTCAGCTTGGTCGGCAACAGGTGCTCGAGGCCGTGCTTGCGCAGGCGGTAGTACAGCGTCGACCGGTTGATGCCGAGCATGCGCGAGGCCGAGGCGATGTTGCCCTTGCTCTTCTCGACCGCGGCGACGATCTCCTTCTTCTCGCTCTCGAGCAGGCGCTCGGCCAGGCTCTTGCCGTCGTCGGACGGCGGCGCCAGGGCGACCGGCGCCGACGGCGCCTCGTGCACCGTCACCGGGAAGCTGCCCGAGCTCTGCTGCGCGCGCCGCCCGAAGTCGAGGTGCTGGGCGCCGACCTCGCCGCCGCGGGCCAGGATCATCGCGCGCTCGATGATGTTCTCGAGCTCGCGGACGTTGCCCGGCCAGGCGTACTCGCGCAGCTTGGCCACCGCCTCGGGGGTCAAGGTGCCGGCCCGCAGGCCCATCTGCCGGGCGAACTTGGCGACGAAGTGCTGGGCCAAGAGCGGGACGTCGCCGTGGCGCTCGCGCAGCGGCGGCAGGTTGATCGGAAAGACGTTCAACCGGTAGTACAGGTCCTCGCGGAACTCGCCCTCCTCGATCATCTTCTCGAGGTTGCGGTTGGTCGCCGACACCAGGCGGACGTCGACCTTGATCGTGTCGGTGCCGCCGACCCGCTCGAACTCGCGCTCTTGCAGCGTGCGCAGGAGCTTGATCTGGACCTCCATCGGCAGGTCGCCGACCTCGTCGAGGAACAGGGTGCCACCGTCGGCCAGCTCGAAGCGACCGCGCCGGCGCTCGACCGCGCCGGTGAAGCTGCCCTTCTCGTGGCCGAACAGCTCGCTCTCGAGGATCCCGGGCGCCAGGGCGGCGCAGTTGACCCGCACGAACGGCTTGTGCTCGCGCGGCGAGTTGATGTGGATGGCGTGGGCCACCATCTCCTTGCCGGTGCCGGTCTCGCCGCGCAGGAGCACGGTCGACACCGTCGGCGCCACCTGCTCGACCTTGCCCAGGACCTCGCGCAGGGCCGGCGAGTCGCCGATGATGTTGCCGAAGTCGAAGGCGCCGTGGATCTGCTGGTTCAGGTAGCCGGTGTACTCGGCGAGCTGCGCCGTCATGCGCCGGTTCTCGCGGGTCAGGTGGTAGCGATCGAGCGCGTACTGCAGGATGCCGCGGACCTCTTTGGCGTCCCACGGCTTGGTGATGTAGCGGTAGACCTGCCCGAGCGTGATGGCCTCGATCAGCACGTCGACGTCGGTGAAGGCGGTCAGGATGATGCCGACCGCGTCGGGCCGCAGCTCCTTGGCCTCCTTCAGCAGCTCGAGGCCGGTCATCTTCGGCATGCGCTGATCGGTGATGATCACCGCGACGTCGCGCTGGCGCAGCACCTCGAGCGCCTCGGCGCCGCTGGCCGCGCTGACGATGTCGAACACCTTCCGGAAGTTGAAGCGGAAGGCGTCCAGGTTGTCCTGCTCGTCATCGACGACCAAGATCGGGTACTGCTTGGGGTCGAGGGCCTGGGTCACTGGTTCGGCCATACCACGGGGGGGCCGGAGCTGTCGACGGCGACCACGGGCCGGGTAACGCCGGTCCGGGCCGGGCATCGAAGCGCCATGAACCTCGTCGTCACTGGCGCCACTGGCTTCCTCGGACGGGCCCTCGGTCTGCGCCTGGCCCGCGACGGCCACGCGATCACCGCCCTGGCCCGCGATCCGGCCGGGGCCCGCGCCGTCCTGGGTGCCGAGGTCGCGGTCGCTGCCCTCGGCGAGCCCGCGGCGGTGGCGGCGGCGATCGCGTCGGCCGACGCGGTGATCAACCTGGCCGGCGAGCCGATCCTCGACCGCCGGTGGACCGCGCGTCGACGCGCCGCGCTGCGGGCCAGCCGGATCGACCTGACGGCGCGGCTGGTCGCGGCGATCGCGGCCCGCGGCCGGCGGCTGCCGGTGCTGGTCTCGGCCAGCGCGGTCGGCTGGTACGGCGACCGCGGCGATCAGGTCCTCGACGAGGCCTCGGGGCCGGGCGACGGCTTCGCCGCCGAGCTGTGCCGCGACTGGGAGCTGGCCGCCGAGGCCGCGCGCTCCCACTGCGACCGCGTGGTCCGGGCCCGCATCGGCATCGTCCTCGGCGGCGAGGGCGGGGCGCTGACGGCGATGCGGCGGCCCTTCGCCTGGGGCGTCGGTGGACCGGTCGGCTCGGGCCGGCAGTGGGTGCCGTGGATCCATCTCGACGACGCGGTCGAGGCCTTGGTGCGCGCGGTCACCGACCCGCGCCTCGACGGCGCGGTCAACCTGGTGGCCCCGGTGCCGACGCAGAACCGGGCCCTCGGCGAGGCCATCGGCGCGGCCCTCGGCCGGCCGAGCTGGCTCCCCGCGCCGAGCCTCGGCGTGCGCCTGGCCCTGGGCGAGCGCGCCGGCCTGGTGCTGGGCGGCCAGCGGGTGCTGCCGGCGGCGCTGACCGCGGTCGGCTTCCGCTGGGCCTACCCCGAGCTCGGCCCGGCGGTGGCGGAGGCGCTGCGCGGCGACCCCGACGCCGTGACGCTAGGGCCGGCGCCGGCGGAGCTGCCGTCGTCGGCGTACCTGCGGGCTCGGCCGCCGCGCTACACCCTGACCGCGCGCACGGTGATCGACCGTCCCCTCGACGAGGTCTTCGAGTTCTTCTGCGCCGCCGCCAACCTGGGCGCGATCACCCCGCCTGACATGGCCTTCCGCATCGTCACTCCGCAGCCGATCGCGATGGCCGAGGGCACGGTGATCGACTACCGGATCCGCGCCACCGGCGTGCCGATGAGCTGGCGCACGGTGATCGACGTCTGGGAGCCGCCGGCCGGCGGGCGGGCCCGCTTCGTCGACTCCCAGGTGCGCGGGCCCTACGCCTGCTGGTGGCACGAGCATCGGTTCGAGGCCGACGGCGCGCGCACGATCATGATCGACACGGTGCACTACGCGCCGCCGCTCGGGCCGCTCGGCGCGGTGGCCAACCGCGTCATGGTCGCCCGCGAGCTGCGCCGCATCTTCGCGCAGCGCGGCCGGGCGATCCGGCTGCGGTTCGGCGCGGGGCTTGACGGCGCCGGTGATCGTGACCAGCTTGCCGGAGATGCCCGCCACCCTGCGCCTGATCCTGGCGGCCATCCTGGCCAGCGCCGGGACGATGGCGCCAGCGGTCGCCGCGACCGCGGCGGCGCCGGCGTCGAGCTGGCGTAGCGACTGCGCGCTGGCTGCGGCCGGCGCGATGGTCGTCACCGGCGGCGAGCTGCGGGCGGCCCTCGACGCGCCCGTGGTGGCCCTCACCGCTGGGACCGCGGCGCCGGTCGCGCCGCCGTCGGTGGCCGCGGTGGGTCGTCCGTGGGCGCTGTGTACCTCGACTTCGACCGCGCGGGTGCTGGCCTCCGCGCCCAAGACCTCCCCGCCGTCGGCGTGACGCCTCGCGTGTGGCCGTGGCGCCCCGGGTGACCGAGGGCGCGTGGCCGCGAACCGTCTCGTCACCCGCATCGGCCCGCGCCCGTGGGCCCGAGGAAGTCATGTCGAAATCCTGGAAACGTGATCCCGACGATCACGAGCCGCGCCCGAGCGCGCGCCGCGATCGCAACCTGAAGTCGTGGGCGCGCCTGCGCACCCTGGTGTCGAACCTGTCGGTGGCCGGCGTCGCGCTCGCCGCGCCGGCCGCGGCCGCGGCCGCTCCCGCCGAGGCCCCGGCCCTGACCGGCGGCCGATCGCTGGCGATCGAGCTGGCCGACCTCCCGGCGCTGGCGTCGATGGGCGTGGCCGCCGAACTCGCCCTGGCGGGCGCGCCCGACGAGCGCCTGGCCCTGGCCGAGGCCCTGGGCTGGAGCTTCCCGCTGGTCGGCGACGGCGTCGTGATCGAGCACCTGGCCGGCGATCCCGATCCCGCGGTGCGGGCCGCCGCCGCCCGGGCCGCGTGGGTCCGGCGCACCAACCAGCTCGATCTGACGGTGCTGCATCGCCTGCTCGGCGACGACGATCCCGAGGTCCGCGCGGCGGCCTGGCTGGCGGTCAGTCGGTAGTCGCCACCGCCGCAGGTCGCGCCGCGCGCCGCCCGGGCGAGCGCGAGGGCCGAGGTGCGCCCGGAATACGCCGGGCGCGCCGGCGGTACCATCGCAGGCGTGAAGAAGGTCCTCGCTGTCGTGTTCGCCGTCGCGGCCGTGGTCGTGGCGATCGTGTGGTGGCGCGGGCGCGGCGGCGAGTCACCTCGACCGGCGCCGAGCGCGACCGTCGGATCGGCCAGCGCGACCGCGGCCGGACCCGGCGCCCCTGCGCCCGCCGCGCCGCTGACCGGCCGCGTCGAGGGCACGGTGGTCGGCGCCGACGGTCAGCCGGTGCCGGGGGCGACCGTCGCGGTGGTCGACCGCGGGCCGCCGCGGGCGGTCGAGCCCGACGGCCGCTTCGTCGTGCCCGACCTCGAGGCTGGCACCTACGCCGTGGTCGCCGCGGCCCCCGGTCACCTGCCGGCGCGCGCCGACGCCGTTGAGGTCGCGGCCGGGGCGGCGGCCCGGGTCGCGTTGACCTTGACCGTCGGTGGTCACAGCGTCACCGGCGTGGTGAGCGACGCCAGCGGCGGCCCGATCGAGGGCGCGACCGTGACCGCGGCGCGCCGCGAGGCCCTCGGCGCCGGGGACGTGATCGCCGCGACCTTGACCGACCGCGACGGCCGTTACCGCCTGACCCTCGCGCCCGGCGCCTACGTCGTCAGCGGCGAGCGCGAGGACTACGTGCGCGCGACCGCCGACCTCGAGGTCGCCGATCTCGATCGCACCCTCGATCTGCGCCTGGTCCCGGCCGGCGTCGTCGAGGGCATCGTCAAGGACGTCGCCAGCGGCGCGCCGGTGGCCGGCGCCAAGGTCGAGGCCTCGGCCGCCCGCCCGGGGCGCTTCGGCGGCGGGCGCCGCAGCCGGCCGGTCACCACCGACGCCGGCGGGCGGTTCCGCCTCACCGGCCTGACCCCGGGGGCGATCGCGCTGTCGGCCCGGGTCGACGCCGACGGCCGGCAGTCGCCGGAGCCGACCGAGGTCCTCCTGGGCATCGGTGAGCAGGTGACCGGCGTCGAGCTGTGGGTCGAGGCGGCGCCGTACCTGGCCGGCCGCGTGGTCGACGCCGACGGTCGGCCGATCGCCGACGCCAACGTCATGGCCATGGGGGGCACCTCGGGCGAGTCGACCCAGACCGACCCCGACGGCCGGTTTCGGGTGCTCGGCCTCGACCCCGGCGCCTATCAGGTCTTCGCCAGCCATCCGCGCTACGCGTCGGCGCCGCCGCGGCGGATCGAGCTGGCCGATCGCTCGGTGACCGACCTCGAGCTGCGCCTGACCGCATCGCCGCGGGTGGTCGGGCGCGTCGAGCCGCCGACCGAGGCCGCGATCACCGTCGATCCCGATCGCGACCCGGCCGGGTTCGAGCCGACGATGTGGACCGCGATAGACCAGCGCAGCCGCCCCGATGGCAGCTTCGAGGTCACGCCGATCACCGCCGGCGCCCACACGATCGCCGCCAAGGCCACCGACGGTCGCCGCGGCCAGGCCACGGTGGTGGTGCCAGCTCAGGGCGAGGCGACCGTGGTCATCCGCCTCGAGGATGGCGGCTCGATCGCCGGCACCGTCCGCGATCAGCAAGGCCAGCCGGTGGTCGGCGCCGCTGTGATCATCCGCAAGACCAGCGGCGCGGTGGTGCGCCGGATGATCGTCAACGGCGTCGAGACCTCGGCCGACCGCGCGATCACCGATCGCGCCGGTGCCTATCTGATGCGTGGCCTCGAGGCCGGGCGCTACGAGCTGGCGGTCCTCGACGAGCGCGGCGGAGCCCTCACCCTGCGCGGACGCGCCGCCCCGACCGTGCGGCTCGCCGATCGCGAGGCCAAGCGCGGCGTCGATCTCACCGTCGAGGTCGACGACGGCGTGATCCGCGGCGTGGTCACCGGCGCCGACGGCGCGCCCAAGGCCGACGCCTGGGTGACCGCGGTGATGCGCCTCGACGCGCTCGTGCCAGCGCCGCGCGCCGGCGACGACGACGACGGGCCCGGCGAGACCTCGACCACGTCGGTGATGGTGGTCACGGGAGACACCGAGGGTGGTCCGTTCGGCGCCACGGCGCCGGTGCTCACCGACGATCAGGGGCGCTTCGAGCTGCGCGGCCTGCGCCGCGGTCGCTACGACGTCGTCGCCGAGGCCGATCGCGGCGCGCTGCGCGCCCGGACCGTCGACGTCGCCACCGGCACCACCATCGCGATCCGCCTGACCGGCCTGGGCGCGCTGACGGGCGTGGTCACGACGCCGACCGGACCGGCCGCCGACTACACCGTCGAGCTCGACGGACCCACCCCCCACCGCCAGCGGGTCCGCGCCGCCGACGGTCGCTTCCGCATCGATCGCCTCGAGCCCGGGACGTATCAGATCGCGGTCAACGGTCCGAGCGGCAGCGGCCAGGCCACGGCGACCGTCGCCGTCGGTAGCCCGGCCGAGGTCGCGATCGCCGTGGTCGCCAACGGCCGCGTCACCGGGCGCTTGCTCACCGCCGACGGCGCGCCGGTGGCCAACGTCAGCGTCCTGGCCATGCCCGGCAAGCTCGACGGCCATGGCTCGTTCACGATGGACGGGCCGCCCGAGACGACCGACGCCGCGGGGCGGTTCTCGCTCATCGCCGCGCCCGGCGTGTACTCGCTCCTGGCGCTCCGACCCGACGCCTCGCCCCGCACCGACATCGCCTTCACGATCGTCGCCGGCCAGACCGTCGAGCTCGGCGACGTCCACTTGCCGGCCACGCCGCCGCCGCCGCCCGAGCCGTCGCCGCCGTCGCCGCCGTCGCCTTAGCGCCGCTCGACCGCGAGCGGTCGGAGGTAGACCCGCGGGTCGTCGGTCGGCGGCGCCACCAGCGTGACGGTCGTCGCGGCCAGCTCCGCCTCGAGCCGCCAGAACCGCGCCGGGGCCGTCGTCATCGCCTCGACCACCGCCGCGCCGTCGAGGCCAGCGGCGGCCAAGAGGTCGAGCTCGACCGGATCGATCCCGGCGACCCGGCGGTTGCCCAGGTCGGTGCCGTACAGCGCGACCGCGCCGGCCGCGCGCAGGCGCCGCAGGTTGTCGATCGCCGCCGCGCCGCCGCCGAAGGCCGCCAGGGTCGAGATCACCGCGCGACCGCGCCAGGCCGCCACCGTCGCCTCGGTCAGGGGCTCGACCGGCGTGTGCGCGAGGGCGTCGCAGCCGGCCGCCGCGGCCGCCGCCGCCTCGGCGTCGGTCAGCGCGTGGGCCACCACCGGCAGGCCGCGACCGTGGGCGTGGGCGACCGCCGCCGCCAGCACCTCGGTCGAGAGCCCGTCCGCCCCGACCACCACCTTGACCGCGCGCGCACCGCGGGCCACCGCGGCGTCGATCGCCGCTCGCGCGCACGCCCCGTCGCCGCAGCCGTGGCCGAACCCGCCGGGATCCCACGCCGCGAGCGGGTAGCCACCGGGCGCGGTCAGGAGCGGTCCGGCCCATCGCGTCGCCACCGGCTGCCGCTGGCCGACCGCGTCGAGCGGCGCGCCCAGGTCGACCACCGCCGCCAGCCCGGCCGCCGCCAGCTCCGCGCCCACCGCCCAGTAGGCCAGGTGGACATGGCTGTCGATCGCGCCAGGCGCGGTCACGCCCGCCGTCGGCGTGGCCGCCGCCGCGGCGGCCGCCGGTTCCCGACGACGACAGCCCAGCGTCGCGGCGATCGCGACGCCAGCCAGCACGACGGCGGCGGCCCGCATCGGTTGGTTGTATCAGCTCTGGTACATTCGGCGGCGATGAGTCGTCCGCATCCGATCGTGTTGATCATGGCCGCCGGCCTGGGCACCCGCATGAAGAGCGAGCGCGCCAAGGTGCTCCACGAGGTCGCTGGCCGCCCGATGATCGCGTGGGCGGTCGAGACCGCGCGCGCCGCCGGCGCCGAGCGCGTGGTCGCGATCCTCGGCCACCAGTTCGACGCCGTGAAGGCCATGCTCGATGGTCGCTACGGCGCGGGCGCGATCGACGTCGCGCTGCAGGCCGAGCCCAAGGGCACCGGCCACGCCGTCCTGTGCGCGCTGCCGACCCTCGAGCGCGAGGCCGACGATCGCATCGTCGTGATCCTGTCGGGCGACGCGCCGCTCCTGCGCGCCGAGCGCGTCGACGAGCTGGTCGCGGCGTGCGCGGCCAGCCCGGCCGGCCTGGCGCTCTTGTCGACCGTGCCCGATCGGCCCATGCCCTACGGTCGCCTGGTCCGCGACGCCGCCGGCGTCCTGCAGCGCATCGTCGAGCACGCCGACGCCAGCGAGGCCGAGCGGGCGATCAAGGACACCAACGCCGGCTTCTACGCGGTGCGCCTGGGCCACCTGCGCCGCGACCTGGCGACCCTCAAGGCCGACAACGCCAAGGGCGAGCTGTACCTGACCGATCTGGTGGCGCGGGCCGCCGGCCGCGGTGGCGCCACCGCGATCGACGCGTCGTTCGAGGAGGTCTCGGGCGTCAACGACCGCGTCGATCTGGCGGCGGTCGACGCCGCCGCGCGCCGACGGATCAACGAGGCGCTCATGCGGTCCGGGGTGACGATGGCCGCTCCGGCCGCGACCTACGTCGACGCCGACGTCGGCCCGATCGGCGCCGACGTCTGGCTCGGCCCGGGGGTGTGCCTGCGCGGCGCCGCCACGCGGATCGGCCCGGGCGCGCGCCTCGACACCGGCTGCGTCCTCACCGACGTCGCGGTCGCCGCCGGCGCCTACCTCAAGCCGTACACCGTCGCCAGCGAGGCCACGATCGGCGCCCGCGCCGAGGTCGGCCCCTTCGCCCACCTGCGGCCCAAGACGGTTCTCGACGAAGACGTCAAGGTCGGCAACTTCGTCGAGACCAAGAAGGCCCACCTGATGGCCGGCGCCAAGGCCAATCACCTGTCGTACCTCGGCGACGCCACCGTCGGGGCCAAGGCCAACATCGGCGCCGGCACGATCACCTGCAACTACGACGGCTTCAACAAGCACCACACGACGATCGAGGCCGGCGCGTTCATCGGCTCCGACTCGCAGCTCGTCGCGCCGGTGACGATCGGCCGCGACGCCTACGTCGGCTCGGGCTCGACCGTCACCAAGGACGTGCCGCGCGGCGCCCTGGCGCTGTCGCGCACCAAGCAGGTCAACGTCGACGACTGGGCCGATCGCTTCCGCGAGGCCCAGGCCCGGCGCAAGAAGGACAAGGCCGGCGACGGCCACGCGTGACGCGGGCCGGCGCGCTCAAGCTCGTCGCGGTGGTCGCGGTGGCCGCCCTCGGGGGCCTGCTCGCCGGGCGGTGCCTGGCGCCCGGACGGACGCCGCGCGCGCCGTCGGCCACCCCGACCGCGGTCCCGGTGGTCGGCCCCGAGGTCCACTGGATGATCGATCTCGGGCCGCGCGCCGCGGTCCCCGATCGCGTCGTTCATCCGCCGATCGTCCTGGGCGATCGCGTGATCGTCGCTGGCGCTCGCGTCGGCTACGCCGCCCTCGACCGCGCGACCGGCGCGGTGGCCTGGCGCCGCGGCGCGGGCCCCGAGCTGGCGCCGCCCCTGGCCCTGGGTCTGCGCGATCTGCTCCTGGTCCACGACTGCGACGCGCCGGTCGCCATCCCCGATCGCGTGGTCGTCGGTTGCTTCGATCGGATCGATCCGATCGACATCGCCGCTCGCTCGGCCGGCGCGATCCACGTCGCCCCTGACGACGCCGAGCCGTGTCTGGCGACCATGGCGCCGTGGCGGCTCACCGCGAGCGCCGACGGGCCACGCCTCGAGCGACCGGGCTGCGCGCTCGTCCTCGCCCTCGACACCGGCGCGGCCCGCGCGGTCGCGCCCACGCCCGAGCCGCCGGCGCCCACCTGCGATCGGTTGCCCGACGGCACCGCCTGGTGCCAGGAGGTCGGCGGCGGGCAGAGCACGGTCGTCGTCGGCCCGCTGCGCGTCCCCGGGCTCTCGCTCCTGGCCGCCGCCTACGACGGACGCCGCACCGCGCTGGTGGTGCGGACCGACGCGACCCTGCGCCACGACGTCGTGATCGCGGTGGCTGGCGGCGAGGTCGCGTGGACCTGGCCGCTGCCGGAGCCGGTCGAGGCGCGCGCTACCCCGGTGGCGGTCGCGGTGATCGGCGACGCGATCTACGTGGTGTTCGACAGCGGCCGGGTCGCGGCCCTGGCCGCGCCGTGACCGCGCGTTGACAGTGCCGGATCCCTCGACGGCCGCCGGCAGTGTGGGAAGCCGCCACGCCGCAACCAGGCGGAACTCCAGCCGAAGGGCTCGGCACGCGACGTGCTCAACCGTTCGCCATGATGAACCGCCTGTCGCTCGTCCTCGCCACCGCCGCCACCCTCACCACCGCCGCGTGCGTCCAGCAGGATGACGGCGCTCACCCCGTCGCCAAGGTCCTGCCGACCGCCAACGACGTCCGCATCAACCTGCCCGACACCGGCGGCCAGGCCAACGCGGCCCTGGGCGAGACCGCGCAGTGGTACGTCGCGACCCGCGACATCACCCGGACCTTGAACGGCGGCACCGCCTTCGTGCTGGTCCTGGTCCACACCATCGTCCAGTTCCCGGCCACCAGCGTCGACGGCAACACCGCGGTGTGGGGCCCGCACCACGACGCCCTCGATCCCGCCGAGTGGCGCCTGACCGTCACCGAGCTGGCCGACGGCACCTACGACTGGAAGCTCGAAGGCCGCAACCGCACCGCGCCCGGCGCCGCGTGGGAGACACTGATCGACGGCAACGCAGGCGGCGACGGCACCGGCTCGTTCCACCTCGACTTCGACGCCGCCGAGCGCGTCAACCCGCGGGAGAACGACGGCAAGGGCCAGATCACCGCGGCCTACGACCTGGGCGCGCGCACCCTCGACATGGACGTCGAGGCGATCGAGGACCGCGGCGGCACCCCGACCGCGATCCACTACGACTACAGCTACGCCGAGGCCGCTGACGGCGCCGGCGACATGGTGTTCTCGATCTTCGGCGACACCGACGACGCCGGCACCCTGCCCGAGGAGGTCACGCTGCGCTCGCGCTGGCTCGCCAGCGGCGCCGGCCGGGCCGACGCCCGCCTGCGCAACGGCGACCTGACCGTCGAGGTCACCGCCTCCGAGTGCTGGAGCACGACCTTCGGCCGCACGTTCTACGCCGACTCGGTCAACTGGCAGCCGTCCGAGGGCAACGTCGCCGACTGCGCCTTCGCGGATCAGGATCTGCCGGCGCGCTGAGGCTCGAGGGCGGAGGCGGAGAGGGAGGCCGAGACCGAGGCGGAGACCGAGACCGAGGCGGAGACCGAGACCGAGGCGGAGACCGAGACCGAGGCGGAGACCGAGACCGAGACCGAGGCGGAGACCGAGACCGAGGCGGAGACCGAGACCGAGGCCGAGACCGAGGCCGAGACCGAGACCGAGACCGAGACCGAGACCGAGGCGGAGGCCGAGACCGAGATGGAGATGGAGGCGGAGACGCGCGCTGCCGTTGCGGTCGCGACCGCGCTGCGCCACGCTGGCGTGATGGCGCCGACTGAGGCCGCGCGCAAGCAGCTCGTCTACGGTCTCCTGGCCCGGATCGGTCATGGCCTGGGCTCGCCGGTGCGCTTCGAGCTCCTCGAACGGCTGGCCGACGCCCCGCGCACCGTCGACGACCTGGCCGCGCTGGTCGGGCTGCCCCTCGCCAACGTCTCCCAGCACCTCGGGGTCCTGCGCAAGGCGGGCCTGGTGGTCGCCGCGCGCGAGGGCCGGCGGGTGCGCTACGCCGTCGCGACCGCCGAGGTCCACGCCGTCCTCGCCGCGGTCCGCGCCCTCGGCCTCGTCCAGGCGCGCGACGTCGAGCGCCTGACCTCCGGCGCGCCCGAGGCTGAGCCCGTCGACCTCGCCGGCCTCGTGCGCCGCATCCGCGCCGGGGCGACCCTCCTCCTCGACGTCCGCGACCGCGCCGAGTACGACGCCGGGCACCTGCCCCGAGCGCTCTCCGTTCCGCTACCCGAGCTGCGCCGCCGCCTGCGCGAGCTCCCCCGCGATCGCCCTCTCGTCGCCTACTGCCGCGGCCCGTTTTGCATCATGGCCGCCGAGGCCGTCGCCCTCCTCCGCCGCTCCGGCCGCCCCGCCACCGCGCTCCCCCTCGGCGTCGTCGAGTGGCGCGCCTCCGGCCGCCGCCTGTCCACATCCCCCGCCGCCCCCTCGCCGTAACCCTCGGGCGCCCGATCCTCCCGCCCACCGAAACGCACGACGCCCCCGCTCTCGCGAGGGCGCCCGTCCCATCCACCTCCGGAACCGCTGGTTCACGTACGGGGTTCCGGAAACCCGCCCGGTAGGAACCACCACCCCGGCGCTCTACGCACCGGGTTCAGTGATGAACACGGAACCGCTGGTTCACGTACGGGGTTCCGGAAACCCGCCCGGTAGGAACCACCACCCCGGCGCTCTACGCACCGGGTTCAGAGATCAACGCATCACTTCGCGAGCTCGAAGAGCTGCTGCAGCTTCATCGCGAGCATCGGGTCGCCCGAGACGCGCAGCTTGCCCTGGAAGTAGAGCTGCATGCCCTGGTTCGGGTCCTTCAGCATCGCCTTGAAGTCCTCGTGGTCGATCTCGATCGTGCACTGGGCCTTGCCGCTGTCGCCGCGGGTGCAGCTCGGGGGATCGCCCGCGAGATCCACGGTCCAGTCGCCGCCGCCTTCGCCGCTGATCTTGAAGCCGTAGATGGCGTTGAGCTCGCGGGCCTTGTCACCGTGCTCCTTGAGGCCGGCGGGGATCGCGACGTCGAAGGTCTCGGTCGCGTTGGTGGGAAGTTCAGCCATGACGAATCCTCCGTAGATCCAGGTCCGTGGGGTCGCGAACTGCGTGCCCCCGATGGCTCGCGGTGTACCGCGGGGTGCCCGGAGGGTCAAGACGACCCCGCGGGCCGTAAGGCCGAGACAGGGCGCGCTCCTCGGTTTTCGGGCACGATCGCGCCGTGCAGCGCTCCCTCGAAGGCGTCCGCGTGCTCGACCTGTCACGGCTCCTGCCCGGGCCGTTTCTGACGATGGTGCTGGCCGATCTCGGCGCCGACGTCGTGAAGATCGAGGACCCCAAGGTCGGCGACTACCTGCGGGTGTTCCCGCCGACCAAGGGCGGGGTGGCCGGGCGTTACCTGGCGGTCAATCGCGGCAAGCGCTCCCTGGCCCTCGACCTCAAGCAGCCGGCGCACCACGCCGCGTTCCTGCGGATGGTCGCGCGCGCCGACGTGGTGGTCGAGAGCTTCCGCCCCGGGGTGATGGCCAAGCTCGGCCTCGGTTACGACGTGCTGGCGGCGGTGAACCCGCGGCTGGTCATGTGCTCGATCAGCGGCTACGGCGCGACCGGGCCCTACGCGCATCGCGCGGGCCACGATCTCAACTACGTCGGCCTAGCCGGGGTGCTGGCGATGGGCGCCGAGGCACCGGGGCGACCGCCGGCGATGCCGGGCGTACAGATCGCCGACCTCGCGGGCGGCGCGCTGTGGAGCGCGACCGGCATCCTCGCCGCGCTGGTCGGCCGCGAGCGCACCGGCCGCGGCGCTCACCTCGACATCAGCATGACCGAGGGCGCACTGGCGCTCCTGGCCGCCGAGCTCGGCAACCTCGACTGCGGCGCCCGGCCGACCCGCGGCGCCGAGACCTTGAACGGCGGCGTCGCGTGTTACGGCGTCTACCGCACGGCCGATGACCGCTACCTCGCGGTCGGCGCCCTCGAGCCGAAGTTCTGGGTCGCGTTCTCGACGGCGATCGGGCGCAAGCCCGACGTCAGCGAGCTGGTGGCGCCGCCGGTCCGCCAGGAGGCGATCCGCGCCGAGATCGCGGCGATCCTCGCGACCAAGACCCGCGACGAGTGGGTGACGATCCTCGCCGCTCACGACTGCTGCGCCGAGCCGGTCCTCGAGCTCGACGAGCTCGCCGCCCATCCCCTCCACGTCGCGCGCGAGGTGTTCTTCACGATCGACGGCGGCGCGGCCGGGCCGATCGCCCAGGTCCGCACGCCGCTGGGCGCGCCGGCGGCGCCGACCCTGCCGCCCACGCTCGGTCAACACGGCCGCGCGGTCCTGGCCGAGTACGGTCTTGGCGAGGACGAGATCGCCGCGGTGTGCGGATGACGACCTGCCGCGCGTGACGTACTGTCCGCGCATGATCGACCACGTCAGCGTCTACGTGACGGACCCCGCGGCCTCGGCCGCGCTCTACGCCAAGGCCCTCGCGCCCCTGGGCTACGCCGTGATCATGCAGTTCCCGAGCGCCGAGGCGCCGCACGCGGTCGGCCTGGGTGAGAAGGGCAAGCCCGACCTGTGGCTGATCAAGGGCGACCCGTCGGCGCAGAAGCAACACGTCGCGCTGCGCGCCGCCACCCGCAGCGTCGTGCGCGCGTTCTACGAGGCGGCGCTGGCCGCCGGCGCCAAGGACAACGGGCCGCCCGGGCCGCGGGCGATGTACCACCCGGACTACTACGGCGCCTTCGTCCACGACCTCGACGGCCACAACCTGGAGGCGGTCTGTCACGATCCGTATCTCGAGTAGGCGGCGGGGGCGAGGACGAGGCGGAGGGGGAGGAGGAGGAGGAGGAGGAGGAGGAGGAGGAGGAGACCGAGACCGAGACGGAGGCGGAGGCGGAGATCGAGGCGGAGTCGGAGGGCGAGACCGAGACCGAGGCCGAGACCGAGACCGAGGCGGAGACCGAGGACCGAGGCCGAGGCGGAGACCGAGGTCGAGAGCGAGCTAGCCCTTCACGCACACCACCTGGCGCAAGGTGTGGACCACGTCGATCAGCTCGGCCTGGGCCGCCATGACCGCGTCGATCGGCTTGTAGGCGGCGGGAGTCTCGTCGATCACGTCGGCGTCCTTGCGGCACTCGACGCCGGCGGTCGCCGCCGCGTGATCGGCGACGGTGAAGCGGCGCTTGGCGTCGCCCCGGCTCATCGCTCGCCCGGCGCCGTGGCTGCACGAGCAATACGACAGCGGGTTGCCCTTGCCGCGCACGATGAAGCTCTTGGCGCCCATCGATCCGGGGATGATGCCGAGGTCGCCGAGCCGCGCCCGCACCGCGCCCTTGCGGGTGACGAACACGTCGTGGCCGAAGTGGCGCTCGCGCGCGACGTAGTTGTGGTGGCAGTTGACCGCGACCTCGCCGCGCGTGAGCGGCCGGACCTGTTCCGCCAGGACCGCCAGCACCGCGTCCATCATCAGCGCGCGGTTGGTCGCGGCGTAGCCCTGAGCCCACTCGACCGCGGCGACGTAGTCGTCGAAGTGCCGGCTGCCCTCCTTCAGGTAGGCCAGGTTGTGGTCGGGCAGATCCTTCACCTGTCGCTTCATGTCGCGCTTGGCCAGCTCGATGAAGTACGTGCCGATGCGGTTGCCGACCCCGCGCGAGCCCGAGTGCAGCATCGCCCACACCCGGTCGCGCTCGTCGAGGCAGATCTCGACGAAGTGGTTGCCGGTGCCCAGCGTTGCGAGGTGATTGGCGTCGTTGCCGCGCCCGAGCTTGGGGTGGCGCTCGACCAGCTCGGCGTAGCCGGGCGCCAGGGCGGTCCAGGCCTCGGCGACCCGCGCCGGCAGGCCGCGCCGCCACGCGCCGCGATCGTTGCGGCCGCCGTCGTCGGTGCGGCCGTGGGGGATGGCGGCCTCGAGCGCGGTCCGGACCCCGCCGAGGTGATCGGGCAGGTCCGCGGCCCAAAGCGAGGTCTCGACCGCCATCATCCCGCAGCCGAGGTCGACGCCGACGGCGGCCGGGATGATCGCGCGCTCGGTGGCGATCACGCTGCCGACCGTCGCGCCGATGCCCCAGTGGACGTCGGGCATCGCCGCCACGTGGTGAAACACGATCGGCAGCCGGGCGACGTTCTCGAGCTGGCGCCGGGCGGCGTCCTCGAGCTGAACCCCGCGTACCCAGGCCCGGATCGGCACACCGGCGGTCTCGATCAGCTCGTGATCCACGTCGCCAGCTTGCCACGAGCCCGCCGCAGGGTCAGGCCGCGCCGCGACGTCCGAAAGGCGCGCCGCCGCCGCGACCTGTGTATGATCGTTCGCAGATGCGCGCTCGCCTCGCCTCGCTCGTGTTGTCGTTCCTGGTGCTGTCCGTCGGCCTGGTCCGCGCCGAGTCCATCGTCGTCATCGTCAACGGCGAACCGGCCAAACACCCGGCGGTCGAGATCGCCCTCGAACCCTTGCTCAAGGCCCGCGGCCTCGAGGTCAAGCTCGGCACCGACGACAAGGTGGTGAAGCAGAAGATCACCGACTGCGTCGTGATCGCGACGCCGACCTGCCTCGAGGTGGCGCTGGCGCGCCTGAACGTCGACTTCACGCTGTTCGTCAACCTCGACGTCGACCGCGAGGGCGGCCGCGAGGAGATCACCGTGAATGGCTGGCTCTATGGCGCCGGCGGCAAGCTCATCGCCGCCCAGGTCCAGGTGTGCCGCGACTGTCGCAACGACACGCTCGGGCCAACCGCGGAGGACATGGCCAAGGCCTTGTTCGTCGTGCAGAGCCAGGGCCTGGGCAAGCTCACGTTCAGCAGCCGCCCGGCCGGCGCCAAGGTCTTCCTCGACGGGGAGCTGGTCGGTCAGACCCCGTGGGAGCAGGGCGTCCGCGAGGGCGAGCACGAGGCGGCCTTCGAGCTGCCCGGTCATCGTCGCGAGACCCGCAAGGTCGTGGTGCGTCGCGACGAGGTCACCGCGGTCGACGTCGTGCTGACGCCGATGACCGGCCCGGGCGGCGGCAAGGTCCGGCGCAACCCGCTGTGGCTGGGCGTCGCGATCGGCGGCGCCGCGGTCGCGATCGGCGGCGGCGTGGTCCTGGCCATGGACGAAGATGACACCTTGACCCCGACCACCGACCAGTACTTCACCGACACCGCGCCGATCGGCCTCGCCATGATCGGCGTCGGCGCCGCCGCCGCGGTCGCCGGCACCTATCTGTACCTGACCACCGGCCGCCCGACCGCGGCGCGCTCGACGCCCACCGCCTGGGTCGCGCCTGGCGGCGGTGGCGTCGGCTGGGCCGGCGCGTTCTAGGAAGCCTGCCCTGGCCTGCGGGCGTTGACCTGCGGTGCGGGCGCGCGCCCGCAGGTCGCCCCGCCGCGCGGGGCTCCTGACGGGTGCGACTCGAGGCATGGCGGGTGCAGTGGAGGTCGCGGCGGCGCGCGTGCGTCGCGAGAGGTGCCGGCCGCCAGCTACCTGAGCGCGTGGACGTTCCCCGGCGGCATCGATTGGGACGAGCGGCTGTTCGGCCTGACCATCCCGGGCCGCGAGTTCCGCACCGGCCAGCGCACGATCACCGGGTACTGGTACGACCCCGACCTCATGTACTACTGGCTGCGCGCGGTCTACAACCGAGCGCGGATCGCGCCGGGGGCCACCACCGTCGATCTGGGCGTGACCTGGACCGCGAAGTCGACCACCAGTCCCGACGTCCTCGGCGGCTACCCGTACATCGAGGTCGACGCTCGCGGCGCGAAGCCCAAGGCGCTGTGGGACACCAAGACCAACCCCTACGACACCAACTGGAACGACGCGCCGTGAGGCCGGCGCGCCGGGCGGCGGTCGGCGTCCGCGCCGGCAGGTATTACGGGCCCGCTGCCTCCCGGGTCCGGGAGAACCAGTCCTGGACATGCCGGACCCGCCAGCGGTCCTTGTCGAGCAAGGTGCTCTTCTCGAACTCGATGGCGAACTCGCCCCACTTGGCCTTGAGCACCGCCTTGAGCGAGGTCTCGGTGTCACCGAAGTAGCCGTCGGCGCCGGGGTTGACGGTGGCCTTGGCCGCGGCCTTCAACGAGGCCTCGACCTGGATCGGACCGATCTCACCTTCCTTTCCGACCGCGAGCTCGACCGCGACCGCGGGGACGCCGTCCTTCTCGGCGACCTCGACGGTTACCGGCCCGACGTCGACGGCCACCGTGTTCTCGCCCTCGGAGTTGCGGCCGACGTTGAGCAAGCTCTCCCAGATGCCCTTAAGCGTGATGCCGCTGCTCGGGCTATCGACCGTGCCCTTGTCCTCGCTGGTCTGCACCATGTCGGCGATGAACTGACGGTTCGTCGCACGGACATCGGGGTTGTAGATCTCGCGGCCCGCGCTGTCGGTGAGCTTCATCTCCTGGGTGCCGCGGCGCCAGGTCTCGTCCGGTCGGCCGCTCGGCGTGGCCGAGAACGGCTCGGGCTCGTGGCCGGTCGGATCGGTGAAGTTGATCGGGTCGCCGAACGCGTAGGCGTAGCGGTTCAGCCCGCGCAGGCTGGCGCCGCCGTCGGGCAGCACGCTGTCGGCGGTGGTGAACCGACCGACCAGCGGGTCGTAGTAGCGGGCGCCGTAGTAGACCAGGCCCAGCGAGGCGTCGCGGCGCTGGCCGGTGAAGCCGAGGTCCGTCAGGTCGGTGCCGGTCGACGTCGCGTAGTCGTGGCTGCCCCAAGGGTCGTGACGGTACCTCGTCAGCTCGTTGGTCAGGCCGTTCATCACCACCACCGGCGTGCCCAGGTGGTCGGTCAGGTAGTAGATGGTGCCCTTGCGGTACCCGGCCACCGGCGAGTCGTGCAGCGGGGACGTGGCGTTGACCGCCGCGTCGAGCAGCGACGCGGTGCCGGCCAGGGTCGACGTGGTGATCGAGGCCAGCGCGCCGACCCCGGGGGCGTGGACGTGGACCGTGGCCACGGCGTTGGCCAGGTCGCCATCGCGCACCCG
This sequence comes from Kofleriaceae bacterium, assembly GCA_018057825.1. Lineage (GTDB taxonomy): Bacteria > Myxococcota_A > Polyangia > Haliangiales > Haliangiaceae > UBA2376. The sequence continues at coordinate 221,094 of JAGPCY010000002.1, forward strand.
CACCTCGTAGAACGGGTCGACGAAGTAGGTGATGGTCTCGCCGCTGCGATCTTGCTCCACGCGGCTGACCCGGAGGCCGTCGACGTCGTAGGTCATGGTCGCCGACAGGCCGTCGGGATCGACGCTCTCGGTGAGTCGATCGAAGCTGTCGTAGCGGTAGCCCCAGGTCGCGCCGGTCGTCGAGCGGCGCTCGATCAGGTTGCCGGCGACATCGTAGTCGAGGTGATACAGGGCGATCGCTGGCTGTGCGGTGCATCCAGGGGGGATCGGCTGGCCGGCGGGCACGGCGCAGGGGTTCACGACCGCGGCGCGCGCCACTGACAGGCGTCGGTCGCTGGGCACAAACTCGAGTTCGCCGCGGCGGGTCAGGTTGCCCGCGGGGTCGAAGGCGTACCGCGTGAATGCGCCTGTGGCATCGCTGGCCCCGGTCAGGCGGCCGAGCCGATCGAACTCGTAGACGGCGGTCGCGCTGGTGTCGATCGCGCCGGTCAGGGTCGTCGACCGGAGGTCCGACACGCTCGTCACCTGACCCAGCGACGAGTAGGTGTAGCCCAGGGCGAGCTGCTCGGCGCCCGTGACCACGCTGGTCGCGGTGAGTTCGCGCAGCGATCCGAGCGCGTCGTGATCGAGGGTGACGTCGCTCGACCGAGTGACGCGCGTGCGTGGCCGACCGTTGGCGTCAAAGCTGCTCTGGGTCAAGTAGCGCGTGGAGCCCAGGTCGAGGGTCGTGAGGTTTCCGGCCAGGTCGTAGGTCCAGCTCAGGCGCGAGCCGTCGGGGAGGGTGTGCGAGACCGGGCGGTCCTGGTGATCGTAGCTGGTGGTCAGGACCTGGCGGGTCAACGCACCGATCGTGCGCTCACGCTGCGTCGGCCGACCGGCAGCGTCGAAAGCGAGCACGTCGTCACGCCCCCACCGCCCAGCCACGCCGGTCTGGCGTCCCAGGGATCGCACCACCGTTGGCGCGTCGTAGGTCCACTCGTCCGTGCCCTCGTCCGAGGTCTGGGTCGTGGGCCGGCCCAGCGCGTCGTAGGTCCAGGTCACGCTCCGTCCGAGCTCGTCGACGCGAGCCACCGGTCGTCCCCGATCGTCGTAGCTGTAGTAGCGATCGCCGCGGGCGCTGTCGTATTCTGCGATCACCCGTCCCCGCGAGTCGTAGGACCAGCCGCTCCACTGATCGCCTGGCCCAGCGCCCTGGAACGGGCCGACGATGCGCTCGAGGCGCAGCGCCGCGTCGTACCAGTACTCGGCGCGCGTCGCGTGCTCGCCGTCGATGGCCCGCAGTCGACCGCGGCTGTCCTGTTCGCGCGTCTCGGATAGCCATTCGATCGCGCCGACCAGCGACCCGTCGGCGGCCAGCTCGGCGCGCGCGCGCTGGTGGCTGGTGTTCCGGCCGATGCGGATGATGCGCTCGAGGTCGGTGCTGGTCGTGGTCGTGGTGGCGGTCCCGCGCACCCGCGCGACGCGGATCGGCAGCTCGAGCGCGTCGTAGGTGGTCTCGGTCCACAGCCCCACCGGATCCCCGGACGATGGCGTGAACCGCGGCGACGACACCCGGCGACGGAGCAGGTTGACACCGCTGGCGTCGGCGCGGATGGCGCGCTCAGTCCGGACCTCGAGGGTCTGGCCGAGCGTCGGACCGCTGGCGATCTCGCGATAGACCTGGCCGAGGCCGTCGTAGTAGGTGGTCACGACCGCGCTGCGAGTCGCGTCGAGGCTGCGCTCATGGCGCACCGCCTGCGCGGTCACGGTGCCGGTGCTCGGATACTGCCAGGTCTCCCATGCGCCGTCAGGGTGGTCGACTCGGCTGGGGCGACCGAGTCCGTCGTACTGCCGGGTCGTGCGCACGCCGGCGGGCGGCGCCGCGACCGGCCAGCCGGGCACTGCGGTCACGCCTGGCCCCCACCACGACGCGATCTGTTCGCGCGGCCGCCCGCCGTTGTCGTAGTACACCGTGGTCGCGACCGGGACCGCGACGCCGTCATGGTCGACCCAGCGCGTGATGGTCTCGGGCTGGGTGCCGGTCGGATCCCACACGGTGGTCGTGACCGCGCCGACCGCGTCGACCGTGCGGGTCAGGTTGCCGCGCGGATCGTAGGTCATCCCCGAGGCCACCGTGACCCAGGCCGCGCGACGATCGGCGACGCACGCGTCGGCGTCGGCCTCGCACTGACAGCGCATCGAGTCCGCGCACACCAGCTCGTGGATCGCGCTGACCCGGTCACCGTCGTAGTCGGTGGTGCGCCACGACAGGACCAGATCGATCGTCGGCTCGGCCCGGCGGACGATCCGCGCCCGCTCGCGATTGACGATCCAGCGATCGCGGTCGTGGCTGTGCTGGACCTCGGTCTCGACGCACGCGCCGTCGGCGCACTCGACCTGGTTCGTGACCGCGCCGTAGGGACCGTAGCGCAGGGTCCGCACCAGGTTGCGCGACGGGATCCCGAGCTCCTGATCGTCCAGGCGGACCTCGGTCGGACGTACCACCGCCGCCTCGACGCGCCCCGACCGCTCGATCGTCGGCGCGTGCTCGTACTGATAGCTGGTCCGGCGGCGCGCCACCGCGCCCGGCCAGCTCCCGGCGCCGTGGGCGACCGGCGCCGCGACCTCGAGCGTCGCGATCTGGCGGTGGAACGGCGCGTCCTGGCGGTAGGTGGTGGTCGTGACCGCGCCGAGCTGCTCGTCGGTCGCGATGACCTGCGCGAACGCCAGATCGGCGCGCAGCGCGCGCGCCGTGCTCGGGGCGTCGCCAGCGACGCCAAAGCCCGGGTAGTAGCGACCGTTGCGGTAGGTGTAGCGCGTCGAGCGCGCCGCAGTGCCGGCGCGGCCATCGCGAACCGTCACCCGGGTCGCCAGCGGTCGGGCCCAGGTCGCGGGCAGTCCGCAGGCTGCAGCGTCGGCTTGGGCACAGGTCGCGGCGCGATCGATGGCCCCAGCCGCGACCGGCGAGGTGTACTCGACCGATACCGTGGCGCCGTAGCCGTTGGCGATCTGCGTGACCTGATCGGGGCCGGTGGTGGTGGTCGACGTCGGGGCCACGGCCAGGCGGAGTGCTGCGCCGCCGGTCAGGGTCCGGCCCGGGTGGGCGAGGGCGAGGTCGCGGCGGCCGTCGCCGTTCCAGTCGCCGACCAGGAGCTCCACAGAGCTGGCTCGTCCGCCGTCGTCGGGGTCAGTGCCCTCGGCCACTGCGCCAGTCGCGGCGGTCTCGTTCAAGATCCGCCGGAACCTCCCGGTCGTGGTTGGGGCAAGCCCGGTCGCGCCGCCAAACGCGACCTCGATCCACTGTCCCTGGCTGCCCGCGTAGTAGCGGATCAGATCGTGATAGCCGTCCTGGTCGAGGTCGAGCAGGCGGGCCCGGATCCGGTGACGCTGGGCGCCGCCGTCGGGCGCTGTGGCCGCGAGGGTGTGCCGCTCGACCGGACGGAAGCCGCCCCGACAGTCGGCGCGGTGCACCTCGAGCAGCTCGCCGCGCGCGCCGGCGTAGTGGGCGATCACGTCAGCGCAGCCGTCGCCGTCGAGGTCGCCGCTGGCGTGGATCCAGGTCGACTGTTCGCCGCGATCCAGGTTCAGGTCGGGCAGGTCGCTCGGATCGGCGACCGCGGCGCGCCACCCCACCTCGACGACCTCGTCGCGCTGCAGCTGCCAGTCGCCGAAGGCGACGCGCAGGTCGCGGCCGAACGGCCGCCGGGCCGGCGCGTCGGGGGTGTTGCTCAGGCCCGTGTAGGCCGTGATCAGATCGGTGACGCCGTCGCCATCGACGTCGCCAGGCAACGCCTGGTAGGGGCTGGTGCCGATCTCGACGTCGCTGGCCAGCGCGATCTCGTCCGGCTGGCGGAGGCCATCGCGGCGCGAGCCGAGGAACGCGAAGAGGCGCGCCCCGGCCGCGAGGTCGTCGTTCCGCGATCGGTTCTCGATCAGCGCCAGATCGAGCACGCCGTCGCCGTCTAGATCGGCGAGCTGGGGCTCGGTGTGCCAGAACCCGGGGGCGCCGTCGCTGCCGGTCGAACGCACGATCGGGGGCTGTGGGCCGCCGGTCGCGCCGAGGATCACGGCCACGTCGTGGTGAGCTAGGTCGACGATCAGCAGGTCGTCGGCTTGGTCGCCGTTGACGTCGCCGACGACCAGTCGATGCCAGGCGCTCACGACCCGTGGGTCGACGAAGGCGTCGAGCGCGGCGTGGTGGCCGTAGTCGACCAGTGGGCCCAGCCCGCCGTCATGGCCGCGGGCCACTAGCACCCGGCCGCGGTGACGGTGCGCGAGCGCCACCACCAGGTCCTTGCGGCCGTCGACGTCGAGATCGGCGAGGGCCACGCGCCAATCGCGCCAGTCGCCCGACTCGGAGCTCTGACCCGTGGGCAGCGGCAGCGCGGCCGACACCGCGCCCATCGGCTCGGCCCCGCCGGTGGCGGTCGCCACGCGGGCGTCGAGGCGGTCCGGGCTGGTCGTCACCCGCACCACATCGTCACGGCCGTCGCCGGTGACGTCGCCGACCAGGGTCTCGATCCGTCCGTCGGACGGCACGGCTGGCCAGGTCGCCTGGGTGACGACGCTCGCCGCGCCGGTGACGGAGCGCCAGCTCCCCTGGCTCCCCCAGGTCAACGTGGTCGCGGGCTCGCTCGGCGCCGCGCCGCCGCCGGTCGCGACGCCGAACCGGGTGATCGTGCGCAGCCGGGTGGCGCCGGTCACCGGCGAGGTCTGGTAGCCGAGCTTGTACTGGTGGATGCGACCGCTCGGGCCGTTGACGTTGATGGCGTCGAGGACGCGGGCGTGGCGGTCGGGCAACGGGGTCGGGTCCTGGCGCGCGGTGCTCAAGTAGACGAACTCGACGGCGCGAAGCTGGGCGCAGGTCGCGGTGGCGGTGGGCTCGACCGCGGCGCCGCTGGTCCCGGGGAGGACGACGACGTTGGGCAGGCCGGTGGGCAGCGGCAGCCACGGGTCGAGCTTGACCGCGTAGGGCGCGTCAGGATCGAGCGTGAAATCGCCCGGCAAGGTCGGCAGGACCGGCGGCACCTCGCCGAGCGGCGCGGGGTCGTCGGGGATCTCTGCGCCCGGCACCTGCCACGGTTGCGTGTCGCCCCAGCCCATCGCGCAGGCCTCGACGATGCGCCGCGGGTACAGCATCGCGTCGTCTTCGTCGTAGCTGACCGTGAAGGCATTGCCGTCCTGGTCGGCGATGTGGCTGAGGGCCCAGGTCCGGATGCCGCGGACACCGTGGCCGCCGCCAGCGCGCTCGGTGAGGGTGGCGTCGGCCTTGCCGCCGAAGGTCAGCACCGTACCGTCGGGGCGGGTCGCCCGCCACGCGCACGGCCCGCCGCCGCAGTCGCCCACGGGCTCGAAGCGGGTCCACGAGTCCGACGCGGTCCGGAAGCTGCCGGCGCGGTCGGGGTCCGCGACCAGCAGGCCGCCGGGGCTGGCGGGGGCGCCGCCTCCCGACCAGCTCACCGCGAAGCGATCACTGGCCGTACCATACGACACGCCGTGCTCATCGACGGTCCGCACGATCGTCGGGAGCCCGGTGAGGGTCGCGCCGACCCCGAGAGGGCCAGCCGCGGCCTGAGAGTCGTAGACGATGGCCAGGTCGGGGCCGACGCCTCCGCTCCAGCGCGGCACCTCGATCGGGATGCGATACTCGAGGCCGCCGGTCGGCGTGAGCTGATGGGTACCGTCGAGGCCGACCGCGACCTGTGGCTGCAGCGTCCCCTCGAGGCTCGAGGCCTGCGCTGTCGACTGGATCGATGGTGCGTCGATCGCGCGCGTCGAGGACCGGGCCGCCGCGACCGCGACGCCCTGGACCTGGGCCGGTGTCCCACCGGGATCGGCGGCCTGGGCCGCGGTCGACGTGAGCGCGACCGACAGCGCGGTGGTGAGCGCAGTAGTACGTGACGAGATCGACCTGGGGGGGTACGGGGCCATGGTCAGCGGTCCAACGCAACTCGCGCGCCACCGCGACGACGCCCGTGGGAGGTGGCGGTGCGGGGCGGTCCCCGCCGGTCTCATGGGACGCGTGCGCGCGTCCCCGGGGACGCTCAGTCCCCAAGTGGCCCGGCGTGGGCCGAACGCTGGTGCGGACCTTGCTGACGGTCGACCGCGGAGGTCCCATGCTCACCCGACGACAACGCGGGCCGGTCGCCGCCGCAGCGGCCGTGCTCACTCTCACCAACGCCCTCGCGGCGGCCGCCCCGTCACTGCCCCACGGCTACGTCTACGACCCGGTCCTCAAGGCGCCGGCCCGCTTGGCCTTCACCGAGCCCGAGGTCGAGGCCCTCGCCGACACCGGGATCCGGCTGTTCCCGAGCACGGTCGACCGCTATCGGCCGTGGACCGAGGGCTACGCGCCACCGGGCGAGGTCTTCGAGACGACCAGCGGCGCGCCCAACGTGATCGATGACCGCTACTTCGACGCCACGGCGCGCGCCACGTTGTGGTCGTGCGTGCAGGAGGCCTACCCGGCGGCCGCGAGCGAGGGCCCGGCCGCGGTCGACGGGCTGGTCGCGCGGTGCATGGCCACAGTCTGGCAGCGGGTCGGCGATCCGTGCCTGAAGCCGTCGCGCGTGCCCGAGCTGTGTACTGACCTCGGCTACCACACGTCGTGGTGCGGTCGCAAAGACCGCCCGACCTCGTTCACCAAGCAGTGGGCGTGCTTCGCGCCGCTCGAGGACGCCGCGGCGTCGATCGCCGAGCCCACCGATGAGATCGCGATCCCGCCGGTGACCTACGACGAGCACCAGGCCGAGACCCGTCACGTCCACGAGACCGCACGAGGGGTTCGCATCTACGATCGCGACGACTACTACGAGTGGGACGCCTACATCCCGTTCGAATCGACCGCGTTCGCGGCGCTGCGCGGGGTCGCCCCGCCGCCGCCGGCCAGCGCCGGCATCACCCCCCCGCTGGGTTCGACCGTCGGCGCCGTGACCTGGTCGGTGATCCCGCCGGGCATCGACCTGGCCATCAAGTCCAGCTACGGGCTGAACGGGACCGCGGTCGCGACCTGCGCCGAGTACGCGGTCGAGAAGCACCTGGAGTTCGCGCTCCTCGACGACTGGGAGCGGCAACAGTCGCGGACGCCCCACGAGATCTACCGGGCGATCTACGAGACCGCCGAAGCCGGCGGGCCGTTCGTCACCGCCGCCGGTGACTTCGACTTCCGCGCGCGCGGCGGCGGCCTGGCCTGCGCGGGCACGGCGGCGACCTGCGACTTCGATCCGGCCGCGGCGGTCGCGACCGGCGCGGCGCGCGAACCGTTGTTCGGGGTCGGGGTCCGCACGACCTATCAGAACGCCTACGCCTTCGCGCGGCAGATCCTGGCGATCGACGCCAACACCGCCTTGACCGTGGAGCAACGCCGCGTCCAGCGCGGCGGTCCCGCCGGCCACTACACCGTCGATGATCGCTGGCACAAGCGGATGGGGCGGGCCCTCGCCGCCTATCACCCCGACCTGCTCGAGGACCTGCGGGTCCAGCAGCGCGCGATCTGGGATCTGGTCATCACCTACGAGGCGCGCCGAGACTACCTGGACACCCTCCGCGGCTCGCCGATGTGCGTCAGCGGCTGGCGCCCGAGCGGGGTCTTCCAGTTCTGCACGACGCCGCAGAAGGAGGCGACCGCGGCGACCGACCTGGCGGCGGCCCGGGCCACCCTGACCGCGGCGATCGCCGACGAAGCCCTCTACTGTCCGGTCACCGGGTCGGCCGGCGAGACGCCGTGCGACTGGGCGCCGAGCCGCGCGGTCGACAGCGTCCACGCCCACTTCGAGCGCCAGATGCTGAACGACTACCACCGCTGCGTCGATCACCACGGGGAGGGCCCGCTGGTCGAGGCCGAGCTCGAGAGGCCGTACCTTCACCCGGGGATCTTCGAGCCGACGCCGCCGACCGCGGCGCGCTACCCGGTCGGCACCTCGACCACCTGCCCGCTCAACCTGACCTGGACGCCGACCGCGCTCAACCCGCAGCAGGCGCAGGCGTGCGCCGCGTCCTGTCCGATCGACGGCACGACCGCGACGCCGACGGTCACCACCGGGCCCGACACCGCGGCCTGTCGCGCGCTGTTCCTGGCCACCAACCCGCTGGCCACGCCGCAGGCGCTCGAGGCGCTGTGGCGAGATCAGCCGCGCTACGTCGATCTGTTGAGCCTGTCGCTGCACGAGTCCTACGACGGGGTCAAGTTGACCCACGCCGCGAACTACGAGAAGACGATCGGCAACTCGACGTTTGGCCTCGCGGCGGCGTTCGCCAGCGACGGCGGCAAGAGCGACAGCTACCGGCGTCACCTGTGTGACGAGCAGCCGTACTCCAACGACGACAGCGTGGTCGACGTGGCCATCTTCGGGACCAGCTACGAGGTCATGAAGAAGGCGCTGGCGACCAACCCGACCCACGCGCAGGTCACCCACATCAGCAGCGGGCCGACCTGGTCGGCCAACGCCGGCTGGGACTGCGCGTCGGAGCACAACTGTCCGGTCGAGGCCGACATGCTCGAGGAGGACATCGGCACCGCGATCCGCAACGCCAAGGTCGGCGCCAACTTCATCAGCAGCGACACCCAGCAAGGCGCGCAGGTCACGTTCGCGGCGCCGCCGGCCCAGATCTCGATCGGCGTGGTCGCAAAGGCCTACCTGACCTTTGGGCCCTTCATGGTCTACATGAGCGCGGGTGCGAGCGGCGCGGTCGGCGCCGGGCTCGACGGGTCGGTCACCGCGATGGCGTCGCGGTCACCGACCGCGGGCTGTCGCGGGTTCGAGTTCGCGACATCGTTCGGGGCCACCGGGTTCGTGAACGTCGGCGCCAACGTCGCGGTCGGCATCTCGATCGGCGTCCCGGGCTTCTCCGTCGACGCCGGGGTCCGGGGCCGCCTGTCGCTCATCGACAGCAGCCTCGGCGCCGCGGTGCAGGTGCAGGCGCGCGCCGGCCACAACTACGAGGGCGAGCCGACCGGGAAGGCCCGATTGGCGTTCGAAGTTCACGCCAATGGCCATGTGTTCTCGGGGTCCCTCAGCTTGGTCATCGAGATGACGCTCGCCTTCCTCACGATCCCGCTCTACGAGGTCGTGCTCGTGCAGTGGAAGGGGCCGGGTGTGAACTACCAGGGGCAGGTGAGCGTGGGCACCGACGGCCTCGACTCCGAGGGCGGCGCCTGGGTCGACGAGTGCCTGCTCAACTCGCTGCAGACGTTGTGGGGGCAGATCGATCGCAAGACCAACGGATGCCCGTGCTACCCGTGGGACGACGCCGCTGACGGCGCCGCGTGTGGTGCGCCATGACCCGGACCAGGTCGGTGGCGGCTGGCGTCGCGGTGGCGTTCGCGGTCGCCCTCGGTGGGTGGTGGGCCGGCGCGCGCTCGCCGGCTCGCCCGCGGCCCGCCCTCGCGACCGTGTACCAGCTCGAACTCGAACACGATCAGCGCGGGCGGATCGAGCTGGGTGGCGGTGACCCCGGGGCGCCGCTGCGCTCGCGCCTGGTCGTCCGCGGGGCGCTCGCGCTCGGGCCCGCCACGCCGGTCGACGGCGCGTGGGTGCGGTCGATGACCCTGACCTCCATCGAGCAGTGGAGCGCCGCCTTCGGTGAGGCCGATGTGAGCGCGGCGACGCAGGCGGCGGCGACAGGCGCGACCGCCCGTATGGTGCTCGACGACCGCGGCGCGATGATCGGACTGGACGTCGATCCGGCCACGCCCCCTGTCGTCCAGAACGTCCTGCGCCTGATCGCGTCGGAGCTCCAGCACGAGCGTGGCCAAGACGATGAGTGGAGCGCGCGCGAGTGGGCCCATGCCGGGCGGGCCGAGGTCCGCTATCGGCGCGTGGCGGGACAGCCCGGGGCGTGGCTGAAGACCCGGACCGGCTATCTCACGTCGCGCCTCACCGCCGATCCGACGATCGCCGCGTCGACCAGCGGTGGCACGCGGTTTCAGCTCGACCCGGACGGTGACCTGGTGCAGCTCGCGGCCGAGGAGCGCATCGTGGCCGGGCCACCGAACGCGCCCTTGGCCACCGTTGACCTGTCGATGACCTTGCGCCGCGGTGACGCGCGGGTCGCCGTGCCGCACCGGTCGTGGCGACGGCTAGTGGTGGACCAACCGACGGTCGAGCCCGAGGTCGAGGCGCAGGTGCTGCGGATGCGCATCGGCGACCTGACCGCCGAGCGAATGATGGCGCGGGTCGACGGCTTCGCGACCGCCGAGGGCGATCCCGACTTCCCGACCTTCCTGTGGCAGGCGACCGCCTTGCTCGTGGCGGAGCCGGGGCTGTGCGACGCGCTGGTCGCGCGGGTGCGGGACGGCACGTTGACCGCCGCCCAGCGTGGCCTGGTCGTCGACCTCCTGGTCCACGCCGGGCATGGCGTCGCGCAGGCGCACCTGCGCGCGCTGTGGGGCGAGCGCGCGCGCTTCGGAGAGCCGGGCGAGGTCGCGTGGCTGGCCGCGCGCCTCGGCAACCTCGCCGCGCCCGAACCGGAGACCATTGCCGCGCTGGTGTCGACGTTCGACGATCCGGGCGCGCCGCGGGCGGCGGTTCGGTTTGCCGCGGGGGCCCTGGTCGCGGTCGCGCGCGGCCCGGCCCAGGCGGTCGCCGATGAGGTGGTGGCGCGTTTGCGCGACGACCACGCCACCGCGGCCTCGCCCGCGGCCAGGATCGAGGCGTTGCGCGCGCTGCACAACGCTGGGCGACCGGACACCCTCGATCTGATCGTGCGCTCGGCGGGCGCGGAGGACCCCTTCGAGCGCGCGGCAGCCGCGGAGGCGTTGACCAAGCTCCCGGTAGCCGCTGCAGTTCCGGTCCTGGTCCCCTTGGTCCGCGATCCGTCCCCGGCGGTGCAGCGGGCTGCCCTCGAGACGCTGGTGCGCAAGCCGGTCGACGCCGCGACGGTGGATGCGGTCGCGGCCGCGGTCCTCGACGGATCGCTGTCGCCGCGCGGGTATCGGGCGGCGCTCAACGTGATCCGGATCGCGCCGCCGGGCCGCCAGGCTGAACTCGTGGCGTACATGGCGCCGCGAACCGACGACGCCGGGTTGCGCCGCCGGCTCCTCGGCTTGCTGCCGCGGGACTGAGCAGCGACCCCGCGGCGCCACGGCGGTCAGCGCTCGCAGACGTAGCGGCGGCGCTCCTCGCAGCCGCGGTCGCGCCAGGCCCCGTCGCGGCCGAGCGCGCCGCAGTCCTCGCCGTCGTCGTCGTCGGGCTCGGCGTCGCCCCAGCTCGCGGGGCGATAGTCCGAGCCGTCCGGGCAGTCCCAGTCCCAGCCCTCAGCCGGCTCCTCGGCGGCGGCGTCTTGGCGCCAGCCGATCCACGCGGTCTCGGCGTCCTCGCGGCCGAGGGCGGCGGCGACGCAGTCCTGCTCGGCCTGATCGCCGATCGTGACCAGGCAGCCCAGGCCGAGGGCGGGGCACTGGTTGCTCGCCGAGCTCCACTCGCGCTCGCCGCACAGGTAGTAACAGCGATCGCCGGTCGGGCAGGTGAACGCCGTGCACCCGTCGGGGGCCAGCGGACACAGGCCGGCGTCGCTGTCGATCGGATCGGCGACCACGGTGAGCGCGGCCTCGGTCCGCCAGGTGCGGGCGCCGGCGGTGATCGTCAGCGGGAACACGCCGGTCGGCAGCGACGTCGTCAAGGTCACGTCGACCCCGAGACCGTCGACGCTGACCACCTGGGTCGGCACGCCGCCGATCGTCGCGGCGTAGTCGGCGACGAGCCTGACCTCGTGGCCGTCGCCGCGCAGGTAGTCGACCGGGTTGGGGCCCTCGAGCCGGAAGCGGCCGGTCTGATCGCCGACCCACACGACCGCCGGCGACAGCCGGGCCGCCGAGCCACTGTCGTCCTCGCAGCCGGAGATCGCGGCGACCAGCGCGAGGACGAGCCCCATGACGCGCGGGTCACGCCGCATCGAGCAGCTCCCGCAGTCGGGCCAGTTGCACGGGCTTCGCGACCACCCGGACGCCGGCCGGGGGCTCGATCGCTCCACCGCTCATGATCACGACCCGGCGCAACAGCTCGGGCGCGGTGCGCTGCAGATCGTCGATCAGGTCACCGCCGGTCGCCCCGGGCAGGTTCCAGTCGCACAGGATCAGCGTGAAGGGCTCGGCGTGGGCGACGGCCAGCCCGTCGGCGATCGTCGACACCGCGGTGACGTCGGCGTCGCGGGCCAGGGCCCGGGTCAGGGTGCGGACGATCGGCGCTTCGTCGTCGATGATCAGCACGCGCGGTCGTGGTCGCGGTGTCGACGCGTTGGCGTTGGCGGCGCGGGCGGCGGGCGCCGCCGGCGCGGCCTCGTCGACGAGCGCGGGGGCAGGCGCGAGCGGCAGGCGCAGCTCGAAGGTGGTGCCGGCGGCGTCGGTGGCGAGCAGCTCGAGGCTGCCGCCCTGGCGCTCGACGAACTGGCGCGACAGGTACAGCCCGAGGCCGGTGCCGCGTTGCCCCTTGGTCGTGAAGAACGCGTCGAACAGGCGGCGGCGGGCCGCCGGGGGGATCCCGGGGCCGTTGTCGCGGACCGCGATCACGCCGTGGTCGCCGTCGCGTCGGAGCGACACCTCGACCTGTCCGCCGCCGGGGGTGGAGGCGGCGGCGTCGAGGGCATTGACCAGGAGGTTGAGCACCGCCTGGGCCACCCGGCGGCGTTCGCACCGGACCCACAGCGGTGGGCTCGGCGCGATCGTCAGCGTCGCGGTGGTGCCGCTGCGCGCCTGCGCGATCCGGACCTCATCGCCGACCAGCGCCCCGAGCTCCTCGGTCGTGGTCTGGTCGGCGTCGCCGCGCGACGCCCGGGACAGATCCGAGACGATGCGGGTCAGGCGCTCGACGCCGGCCTGGGCGTCGCGCACCAGCTCTCGGCCGGGGCCGGTGATCTGTTCCTCGAGGAGGCCGAGGTTGACCGTGACGTAGGCCAACGGGTTGTTCATCTCGTGGGCGACGCTGGCCGACATCCGACCGATCAGCGCCAGCTTGTCGTTGAGGATCGCCGCGGCGACCAGGTCGAGGGTCCACATCGCCGCCGCCGAGGTCCGGCACAGCACCTCGACGCTCTCGCGGTCGACGTCGGTGATCGGGCCGTGGCCGACGACCAACCCGGCCTCGCCGCCCTCGCCGAGCGGCACGAGGAGGCGGTCGCCCGCGACCTGGAGGACCGGCGCCGCGAACCCGCTGCTCGGGGCTCGGTGTGGGGGCGGCGCCAGGGCCGGCGCGGTCGCGGCCAGGGTGGCGGCGGCGGCGGCCGCGTCGAGCACCTGCCAGCCGTGCTCGGGATGCGCGCGCACCAAGGCCGCTGCCAAGAGCTCGAGGACCTGTGCCTCGTCCTGGACCGTCGCGACGTCGCGCGCCAGCTCGGCGCTGACCGCCATCAGGCGGGCGTCGTGGGCGAGGCGGGCGTGCATCGCGCCGATCGCCGCGCCCAGCTCACCGATCTCGTCGTCCTGGAGCGGCGGCAGCACCAGCGCGCCGTCGTGACGAGCGCGCAGCGCGTGGGCCAGCGCCCGCAGCGGCCGGGTCACCCGCCGGGTCAAAGCCCAGGCCAGGATGATCACCACGACCGCGGTGATCGCGATCGTCCAGCCGACCACGCGGCGCATGGCGGCGTTGACCTCGGCCCGAGCGCCGGCCAGCGGCGCCTCGTGGTGCAAGCGCAGGCCGTCGCCGAGCGCCGCGTTGGCGATCGCGAGCTCGCCGCGCGCGGTGTGCTGCCGGGTCACGATCACGCGGGCGACCGCGAGGCGCGGATCGTCGATTGCCTCGAGGCGCGTGAGCTGCCCCGGGCCGCGCGGCAACAAGCTCGCGACCTCGATCAGGCCGACCACCGCCGCCGCCCCGACCTCGACGGGGACCGCGACGTAGTCGGCGACCAGCCCCGGCCGGGCGCCGGCTCCGCCGCCGAGCGCGACCTCGGCCAGCGGGCGCCGGGCCCGCTCATCGCGCACCAGCTCGAGGGACTCGCCGTCGCGCTCGACCCGCGCGGCGTGGATGAACTCCGAAAGCGCGGTCGGCACGTCGGCGCTGCGATCGACCTGGGCCAGGAGCGCCGCGGCGGTGAGCTGGGCCCGCGCCACCGCCAGGCGATCGGCGATCATCTGCCGCGCGCGATCGGTCCGCTCGGTGGTGCTGCCGACCAACCCGACCTCGGCGAGATCGGTCATCGCCTGGGTCGCGACGTAGAGCGCGACCGCGCCGGCGGCCAGGCCGGCGACCAAGACCACGACCAGGACGCGCAGGTCGATCGAGTGGCGGCGGATCACTCCCACAGCACGCTCCGCGTGACCCTCCGCTGGTTGCCCAGCTCGTCGCGGGCTGACACCACCAGGTTGGTCAGGCCGCGGGCGATCGCGATGTCGAGCGTGAAGCGGCCGTGAGCGTCGGCGGTGACGCGTCGGCCCGCGGCCTCGATCAGCGCGCCGGCCTCGCTGTCGCCGACCAGCCGCAGGTGGGGGCCGACCACGGTGGCGCCGGCGGCCGGGGCGCTGAGGGTCAGCGGCGGTGGCCGATCGTCGACCTCGACGATCAGGGCGCGGGCCGGCGCCGCCGGCCAGGCCAGGTCGCCGGCCAGGGCCTGCACCGTCCAGCGGTAGCGCCCCGAGGCCATCGCCACCCGCAGCGTCGGCTCGCTGGCGTCGAGGCGCCGCTGCACCTCGCCGCTGTCGATCAAGACCCGGTAGTGATCGGCCTGCGCGACCGGCTCCCAGCGCAGCTCGACCTCGCGGCGGACCCGCAGGCTGGCGCCGTCGGCGGGCGCGAGCAAGGTCGGGCTTGGGCCCAGCTCGCCGCGGTCCGCGACCTCGCCGTCGCGATCGAACCGCACCCAGCGGCGCGCGGCGATCGCGATCGCTGGGCCGGTGGTCCGGATCACCTCGCCGGCGCCGACTCGCATCTCGATCGACGAGGTGTCGGCGGCGACCTCGATGATCGCCTCGGCGCGCGGCTGGTGGACCGGATCGGTGGTCAAGACCAGGAGCCCGGGCGGCAGCGCCAGCTCGAGCCGTCGCGGCGCGCGATCGTCGGCGAGCTGCGCGATCATCCGGCCCCCGGAGGCCTGGACCGGCGCCGACGGTCCGGCGACCCGCAGCGTCGTGCCCGGCTCGATCGTCAGCTCGGCGCCGGTGGTGGCGAGGCGCAGGGTGGCGTGCCCGTCGGCCATGGCCTGGACGGTGTCGTCCTTCCGGATCTCGGTCCCCGGACCAACCGCGGTCCAGGCGCTGACACCATCGCGCTGGATCCGAACGTCGCCGGTGGTCGCGAGCACGACGGCGATCGCCGTGGTCGTGGCCGGCGCTGGCTCGATCGCTGGCGAGGCGTCCTGGCGAGGCGCCGCGCGGCGGTCGCCGCCGCAGCCGACCACGAGCGCGCACGCGATCACGGCGACCGCACCCGGGCGCGCGCGCGTCGGGCGACCGCTAGCGCGCGCTAGCAAGACCGACCTCCAGGTACGCCTGCCGATCGGGCCGGGGCCAGTCGAGGGCGCGCACGTCGGTGGTCGCGCGGGCGCCGAGCTCGATCGTCAGGGCGCGGGGGCCCAGGCCGACGCGCACGCCGACCGCAGCCAACGCCTGCGCGCGGACGCCAGTGCACAGCCAGCCGCCGTCGGAGATCTCGCCGCGCTGGCGCACCGCGACCGGCCCGGCCGCGACGCGGAGGGACCACGGCGCGTCGCGGGCCACGCGCGCGACGAGCCCGCCGCGCAGCTCGACGTGGTGCTCGCTCAGCACGAGCGGGTCTTCGACCGGGGCCACCGGCGTCAGGGAGGTGGCCCCGAACTGCCAGCCGAGGCCGAGGGTCGCGTCGAGGTGTGGGCCGAGCCGACGCACCGCGCCGGCGAAGAGCCCCGCGCTCCGCAGGCCATCGCTGGCGGCGGCGCCGCGGGCCGCGACCTCCCAGCCGAGGCGGGGTCGCGGCGATCGTGGGCGAGGCGGCGGCGGTGGCGTCGTGGTCGTCGTCGGTGGTGGCGCGACGTCGACGCGCGCGCGGGCGAGCGGGACCCAGCGGTCGGCGTAGGCGACGCTCACGATCACGAGGGTCGGTCCAGGCCGTGGGCAGGTGAGCTGGTGGTCGTCCGCCACACACCCGGCCGCCGACAGTCGATGTCCACCCTCGAACCGGGCGCCGCTGCTGGTCGCGATCTCGACGTCGACGGCGAAGGGGCGACCGGCGAGGGGGGCACCGACCGTCACGGTGGCGTCGACCGGTGGTCCGGGATCGACCGCGAGCGTGGTGCGGGTCTCGCCGCCGCCGCGGTCCTGGATCACCAGCTCGATCGTCGGCGTGTAGGCCGGCACCAGCAGGTCGATCGCGCCCACGCCGGGCTGCCGCCAGCGCAGGGCGCGGACGCGGGCCCCTTCGGCGCGGACGTTCAGGTCGACGTCGCTCGAGGGCTCGCCGTCGAGCGACACCCAGAGCGCGGCCGCGGTCGCGACGTGTCCAACCGGGACGGCGCCGGTCGGCGTGACGAGCCAGGTCGCGCCCCGGGTCGGTGCGCCCGGCGCCGGCGCCAGCGGCTCGCGCGCCGCGGCGGTCATCCTCGGTGGCAGCCGCAGGCGCGCCCCGGTCATGCTCACCTCCGGGGTCACCTCGGCCGGACCGGTGAGCGCGACCGCGCAGGCCCCCATGGCCGTCGCCGCGAAGGGCGCCCCGACCTCCAGGTGCGCGGCGGCCACACAGTCACCCCCGTCCTCGACCACGACGGTCAGCCGCCGCTCGTCCCCGCCCGCGCCGGGGTCGACCCGGTCGGCAAGCACATGGACGCGGGGGGCGCTCACCGCTGGCGCCGCCACCGCGCCGATCGGGGCCGCGGCGACCGCGAGGACGGCGAGGGGCGGGACCCAGTTCACGAGATCGAGACATCGGCCGCCTGCGGGATCTCTTGAGGGCGGCTCGCCGGGCCCGCGCGTCGAAGCGTCTGGAAGATGGCGGCGCTGCCGTCGATGTGTATGATCGCGCGGCGTGCTGAGCTGGTTTCGGTTTCGGTCGACCGATCGGTCCGACCGCATCGACGGTGGTCGGGCCGTCGCATGCCCTCGTGATCACCGCCGCAGCCAACCGAGCGCGCACCGACTACGCTCGCCCCTTCCGAACCCGTCGTCGCCGAGGGACCCATGCGCCACCTAGCTTTCGCCTCGCTCGCCCTGTCCGCCGCCGCGCTCGCCGCGTCCACCGCGTGCAAGCAAGAGAACACCGGCTACTGCCCCAACGGGATCTGCATCGACGCCGCCGGGATCGATTCGCCGCCGATGATGTGTGACACCCCGGGCATCGACCTCGACTGCCCGAGCACCGATCCCGTGTGCGGGGCGAACGGCTTCTGTGGCCCTTGCACCATGGACGACCAGTGTGCCGGCCGCGGCGACACCGTCTGCGGCGGCGGCGCCTGCGTCCAGTGCGACGAAGAGGGCGTCCAGGCCGACCCGCCCGGCGGCGCCGAGGACGAGTGCCGGACGCCAGGCATGCAGGTCTGCGACGCGACCGACCAAACCTGTCGTGCGTGTCGCAACGACAACGAGTGCTCCGAGGGGGTCTGCGACAACGGTCGGTGCGCCGCCCAGGCAGAGGTGGTCTACATGGCCCCGAACGGAAGCGGCAACCTCTGTTCCAAGGCCATGCCGTGCAAGGAACTAAAAGAGGCCCTCGGGCAAGTCGATGTCTCGAGGCGCTTCATCTCGATGATGCCAGGTACCTACACCAACCTGGGGACGGACGTGCCGACCGCGAGTGGGATCCGGGTAGTCATCGCCGGCCGCGGTTCGACCTTGGTGCGCGAGGGCACCGACAACACGGCCACGATGTTCGCTGCCGCGTCGAACGCCCAAGTCGAGGTGCGCGACCTGACCATCGACGGCACGAACAGCGATGGCGACGGCGTCGTCTGCACTGGCGCCAACACGCTGGTCGATCTGCGACGAGTCACAATCCAGGATTCGGTTGGCGCCGGGATCAGCTCCGACTGTCGTCTGCTGATCTCCGACTCGCGCATTGTGAACAACGGTGGCACAGGCGTGGAGTTGTCGAACATGATGGCGATCTTGAGGATGCAGCGCACGCGCATCCTTGATTCGGGCGGGTCGGGACTGCTGGTGACCCAGGGCAAGTCGATCATCGTCGCGAACTCGATCATCGCCGGAAGTGACGCCGCCCAGGTCGTCAT
Organism: Kofleriaceae bacterium; assembly: GCA_018057825.1. Lineage (GTDB taxonomy): Bacteria > Myxococcota_A > Polyangia > Haliangiales > Haliangiaceae > UBA2376. The sequence continues at coordinate 239,196 of JAGPCY010000002.1, forward strand.
CACGCAGCTCGGCGAAGTCAGCAACAGCTACTTTGGACTCAACACCGTCGCGGCCGGCGCCGCCGAGGGGATGACCTGCGCGGCCAGCGCCCAGCTCCCGATCAGCGACTCGATCATCACCGGGAACGCTGGGGTCGCTACCACCTGCACGATGGTCACGTACACCCTCGGCGTCGCGACCAGCGTGCCGCCGATCGTCGGTGATCCCATGCTGACGCCCGACTTCCATATCGGTTCAACGAGCGCGGCCCGCAACGCCGGCAACCCGGCCGCCATGCTGTTGCCCATCGACGACGTCGCGCGCGATCGCGACATCGATGGCGACCTGCGCACCGTCACCGGCCTCGACGTCGGCGCCGACGAGATCCCGTAGCGCGCGGCGGCTACGGCGCGACCGTCAGCTCGTCGAGATGGTGGACGGCGCCGGCCTGGCCGGCCCGTAGCAGATCGAGGTCGAGATCGGCGTCGGGCGGCGGGATCGGGCGATCGGACTCGAGCCACACCACGCTGTAGGGGCCGGGGCTGGTGACCGTCAGGTCCAGGGTCGTCCGGGCGCCGGTCGTGCGGCAGGTCGGCTCGCCCGGGCACCGCGCGATCAGCGCCGCGTCGCGGTAGACCCGCAGCTCGCCGTGGCGGCGCGTCGTGTGGCCGGTCAAGCGCACGGTGTCCCCGACCGTGGCCTGGCGGGCCCGGCGCGTGCCGTCGCCCGTGACCACGGCGATCGACATCGGCTCCGGCGGCTGGGCCCGCGGCCGGAGCCAGACCAGATACACGGCGGCCGCCGCCGCAAGCGCGACGGCCGCGCCCCCGGCCCACAGCCAGCGGCCGCGGCGCGCGCGTTCCCGTTCGGCGGCGAGGCGCTGATCGACGCGAGCCTCCCAGCCCGGCGGCGGCTCGTCGGCCGGGAGCTGGCGCAAGCGCGCGAGCAAGCGCTCGGTCCGCGCCGGATCGGCGGGCTCGTTGTCGGTCATGGCTCGACCCCCTTGCCGGCGAGGCAGTCGCCGAGCGCCGTGAGCGCGCGCTTGGCGCGCATGCGGATCGTGTCGACGGGCAGCTCGACGATCGCGGCGATCTCCTGCCACGGTCGGTCGTCCCGGTGGTGCATCACCACCGCGAGGCGGGTGGTCGGCTCGAGCCCGTCGAGGCAGTCGTCGAGCGCGACCTGCACCGTGGCCTCGATCGCGGCCGGTCCGTCCGCGGGCGGTGGCGGCTCGGCCCGCCGAGCGCGATCGATCGTCGCCCGACGGGCGCGGGTCCGGTGGTGATCGATCGAGATGTTATGCGCCATCTTCAACAGGTAGGCGGCGAGGGAGTCGGCCGCCGCCAGCTTGTCGCGCTTGCGGTAGGCCCGCGCGAACGTGTCCTGCATCGCGTCTTCCGCCGAGGCCGGATCGCGCAGGACCTGAAAACACGCGCCGTAGACCGCGCGACCGTATCGATCGCGCAGCGAGCGGAACGCCCGGTTGAGGTCTCCCGCGGCGAGGCCTCGCCGGAGGTCATCGTCCTCCACCGCGCGATTCTAGGCGAACCCGCGGGGCCCGCCCACGGCGCCGACCCTGCAAACGCGACTAGCCGATGACCGACGACCCGTTCCACACCCGGGAGACGGTGGGACGGGTCACGTCCGAACAACGATCGACGATGAGATTGGACCGACCGGTCGGGGCCGCGACGCGCGTGATAGTATAGGCACATGCGTCGTCGGCTCCTCGCGAGCCTCGCCGCGGTCTCCCTCGGGGCCTGTGGGGAGGCCGACGAGTCGTGCGATCGCGCGGTCCGCGCGTCGGCCTGGGCCGAGGTGGCCGCGCGCTGTCCGGCCGGCAGCCCCGAGGCCGAGCTCGGGCTGGCCTGGCAGGCCTTCGCGGCGCGCGACGTCGACGGGGTCCTGCGCCGGATCGAGGCGCTGCGCGGCACCGCGGTCGACGCCGACGCCAACTTCCTCGGCGGGTACGTGCTCGGCGCGGTGCTCGAGGATCGGCGTCGGGCCCGCGGCTATCTCGAACGCGCGGTCGACGGCTTCCGCGCCGCCGGTCGTCACGGCGACGCCGCGCGGGCCGCGGTCGCGCTGTCGCGCGCCCCGGGCCTCGAGCACCCGTGGGACGACGCGCTGGCCGCCGCGCGCCTGGCGGTCGACGAAGCCGAACGCGCCGGCGGAGCGCTGGTCCTGGGCAAGGCCTATCAAGCCCTGGGCGAGGTCTACGACGACCTCGGTCTGATCGGAGATGCGCGCAAGGCCTTCGTCGCGGCGGTGCGCCATCAGGCCGGGCTGCCGCGCGAGCTCGCGTTCACGTATCTGAAGCACGCGCAGCTCCTGCTCTCGGACCAGCGGCCCGGCGCGCTGCGCACCTCGCTGTCGTACTTCGACGCGGCGCGGGAGACGATCGAAGGCGCGACCGAGGTCACCGATCCGGTGCGGGTCGAGCTGGTCGAGGCGACCGAGACCAATCGGGTCGCGGCGCTGGTCGATCTCGGCGAGCTCGACGCCGCCCGCCGCGCGATCGAGCAGCTCGCCACCGGCGCGTCCTGGACGCACCTCGTGCGCGTGTACCTCGAGGCCCGCGCTGGTGACCTGGTCGCGGCCGAGCGCGCCTTCGCCGCGGCCGGCTTCGCGCTCGACGGAGATCTCAGCGAGCTGGACGTGGCCGAGCGGCAGTACTGGTTCTACGCGACCCATGCCTTGGCGCAGGCGTATCGGGGCGCCGGGCAGCGCGCGAGCGCCGAGCGCTACCTGCGCGCGGCCGTGGCCGCCATCGAGCACCAGCGCGCCGGCGCCGCCGCACCCGAGCTGCGCGCGAGCGTGCTGGCTCGCAGCGCGGCTGCGTATCACGACCTGATCGCCGTCCTCGCCGAGGCCGGGCGCGCTCGCGACGCGCTGGTGATCGCCGAGTCGCTCCACGCGCGCACCTGGCTCGACGTCGCCGTCGGGCCCGCGCCGACCGATCGCCCTGCGCTCGACGCCACCCTGGCGCGCGGTCGGCTGTGGAGCCTCCAGCCCCCGCGGGCACCGCTCGACGCCGCGGCGGTCGAGGCGCGCCTGGCCGGCCGCGAGGTCCTCGCCTTCGTCGCCACGCCCGATCGCGTGTGGCGGTTCCACGCCGTCGACGGCCAGGTCGCGGTGGTCGCGCTCGACGCCCAGGCGTGGTCGGCGATCGAGGCCTTCACCGGCGCGCCCGAGGCGCCGGATCGCGCCGCGGCGGCGGCCACCGCGCTCCTGCCTCCCGGCGTGTTCAGCCGGACCGCGCCGCTGTACCTCATCCCCGGCAGCCGCCTGGCCGCGGTGCCGTTCGCGGCCTTGCTGGTCGACGGTGCGCCGCTGATCGAGCGCCGCCCAATCGCGTACCTCCCGGGCCTCGCCGCCCTCGGCTGCGCGCCCGGGCCATGGACCGAGCAGCGGGTCCACCTCGGCGACGCCGCGGGCGATCTGCCCCACGCCCGCCGCGAGGTCGAGTCGATCGCCGGCGCGTCGGCGCGGGTCGGACGGTCGGCGGATCGCGCGGCGCTGGTCGCGGCGCGCCGCGCCCGCCTGCTCCACGTCGCGGTCCACGGTCGCCGCAGCGCCGGTGGCTACGCCCTCGGTCTCGCCGATGGCCCGTTCTCGGTGTCCGACGCGCTCGTCGAACGCCTGGCGCCCCAGACCGCGTTTTTGACCGGCTGCGGTACCGCGACCGCCGATGACCCCGAGGGCTGGGCCGGGTTTCCCTCGGTGCTCCTCGCCAACGGCGCGCGCCACGTCATCGCGACCTCGCGTTCGGTCGACGACGCGGCGGCCGCCGCCTTGATGCGCGCGTACTTCGCCACGCCGGATGGGCTCGCGCCGGCCGAGCGGCTGCAGCAGGTCCAGCGCGAGAGCCGGGATCACCTCCCGGTGTCGACCTGGGCGGCGTTCACCGCCTGGGGCGACGCGGCCTGTCCGGCGGATCTCGATCGCTGACCGCGGCGGGGTGTTCGATCGATCCTGGTCGCGTCGTCGATCCCGGTGATGCGAGGCCCCGAGGCTTCGCGCGATCACCCAAGGAGCGCGACGTGACCACTGTGACGTACTTCATCACCGGGCTGCGCGTGACCGATCCGGTCACCTTCACCCTCACCTCCGCGACCCCGCCGCCCAACCCGATGCCCGACCTCAAGGTGCGGAGCAAGGTCGGCGGCGACTCCTCGGTCGCCGCGGTCGAGAAGACCTGGACGGTCTCGCTCGGCGCCGGCGATCACATCCTGTGGATCGAGGGCCCCGACGACGATCAGTGGTTGGGCGCGGCCCTCGCGCTGACCTCGCTCAGCGAGCTGGTGGTCCACGACGCCGCGGCCTCGCCGCCGGTGCTCCTGGGCTGGGGCACGTCGGCCGTGGTCATCGCGGCCAAGGATCCGTGGCCGCCGCCGAGCGGGCCCAAGTCGGTCGGGGATAGCGCGTGGTTTCTGGCCCAGTTCGCGTCGATCTCCGTGATCGCGCCCAAGGGCCTATGACCCGCGGTCGCGCGCTCCATATCGGCGTCCGGAGCTACGACGCGACCGTCTACCGTCGCGAGGTCCCGCGGGTCATCTCCGCCGAGGCCGACGCCGCCGCGCTCGCGGACCTGACCTTCCGCGAGGGCTTCATCGCCGCGCCCCCGCTCCTGTCGGCGGCGGCGACCCTGGCCGCCGTCGAGGACGCGTTCGGTCAGGCCCAGCGCGACCTCGCGGCCGGCGAGCTGTTCGTGGTGTCGTTCTCGGGCCACGGCGGCCGCTACGCCGACGTGTTCGACGACCTCACCGCGCGGCCGCCCGGGGGGCACAACCGCTGGCGCGACGAAGACGGCGACGGCATGGACGAGGCCTGGTGCCTGTTCGACGGCGTCCTCCTCGACGATCGCCTCGGCGAGCTGCTCGCCGGCTTCGCGGCTGGCGTCGAGATCCTGGTGGTGTCCGATAGCTGCTACGCCGGGACCATGCTGCGCGCCGCGCCGACCGCGGCCAGCGCGCCGCCCGAGATCAGCGCCAGCGTCCTGCTCCTGGCCGCGTGTGGCGAAGCGCAGCGGACCTACGCGCGCGCCGATCGCGGGCTGTTCACCGACGCGCTCTTGGCGGCCTGGCACGGCGGTCGCTTCGCCGGCTCGCATCACGAGCTGCTCGACGCGATCCGGGTCGCGTGGCCCCACGCCCAGCTCGTCTCGCGCGGGCCGGACGCCGCGGCCTTCGCGGCCCGCCGCCCGTTCACGATCCTGCCGTGAGCTGATCGACGTCTTCGCTAGAACCGCAGCGCGCTGTCGCCGTAGAGCGTGTAGGCGCCCCAGTCGCTGGTCGACTGCAGGCTGAGCCGGGCGGCGAGGAGCGCGTCGTCCAGGCGGGCCCCGCCGACGAGCTGATCGTAGAGGGTGGTGCTGAACCGCTCGGCCGCGTCGTCGGCCACCGGCCAAGACGTGCCGACGAAGGCCTGGACGCCGGCGGTCAGCACGAAGGACGCGAGGCTGGGCCCAGCGACCGCGGGGTCGATCGGGGACGTCGCCGCCGCCGGCGCCGGCGTGAACCGGCTGGTCGAGCAGGCGTTGAACACCACCAGCGGCGGCATCGGTAGGTCCGCGAGGTCAGCGGCCGTGAACAGGCGATCGGCCAGCAGCAGACCGGAGCCGGTCGCGCGATCGGCGGCCCAGCCGCCGTGGCCGGCGTAGTGCAGCACGTCCCAGCGACGAGCTGCGAGCCGTTTCTTGACCGCATCGGCGGTCGCGTCCTCGCCGGTCAGGTCCTCGACCTCGACCACCGGCAGGTGACGGAGGGCGTCGCGCAGGATCGCGGCCTCAGTCGCCGCCGCCGCTAGATCGCGGCGCGGGTCGCTGATCAACAGGACCGCCAGGCGATCGCCGGCGACGATCCGGCGGATGCGGCTCGACGCGGTCGCGGTGACGATCAGGCACCGGCGAAGGCCACCCTCGAGGGCCGGGCGCCAGGGCTGCTGGTTCGGCCCGACGGTGAGCAGCTCCCAGGGCAGGTCCGCGCTGTGCGCGTCGACGAGCAGGTCGATCGGGCGGTCGCGGTGCGCGTCGAGCACCGCCCGCGCGCGATCGCCCAGGAGGTCGGCGAGGATCCGACCGCGGCCATCGGTGGGGGCGGCCAGTCGGTCGCTCAGGTCGTCCGGAAGCCGGACGGTCTGCGATGTGAAGGTCGTCGTCGCGTGATCGGCGGGGGCGACAGCGGTGACCGTCAGCTCGGCGCCGTCGCGGCGCAGCGCCAGCAGCACCGGCGCCGGCGTGACGTCGGCCTCGGTCGCGGCGGCCACCGGGGACGCCAGGATCACCGGGTGCTCATGTCGGGCCGCGCTCCGCAGGTCCGGGTACCGATCTGTGTTGGCCTCGCACAAGGTCACGCTGGCGAGCTGCGGAGCGTGCTCGCGCACGGCTCCTAGTAACCGATCGAGGGAGTGCACGACCGATAGGCCGAGGCTCGCGCCCAGCGGCACCGTCGCCAGGTGGCGAATCCCGAGCCGCGCGACCTCGCGCGCGAGGGCCTCGCACGCCGCTGTCAGGGCGTCCAGGCCGCCGCTCAGCTCGAGCCGAACCAAGAGCGTGGTGCGACCCGCCAGGTTGGCGCCGCCGTTGGCGAGGGCGGTGATCGGCGCTAGCCCACCGCGGCGCAGTCGCTCGCCGATGCGTCCACCCAGCCGGCGATCGAGGGTCGCGGCCGCGCCCGACGGCGGCACGCCGACGATCACCGGCACCGCGTAGGCCTCGGTGGTGTCGAGGTCCGCCAGGTTGCCGTGGCACAGCCGCACCGCCGGGGCCGGTCGCTCGGCGCGGCCCGGGGCCGGAGCCGCGGCTGCGATCGCGGTCAAGCCCTTCATGATCAGATGGCAGGCCAGATCGAGATCGCGCGTGCTGAAGAGATCATGGTTCTCGCCGACCGTCAGCCCGTTGCTCCAGAGCGCGTGCTCGTCGCCGTCACGGAGCGGTGCTCCATGGTCCGCGATCGCGGCGATCAGCGCGGCCAGGGAGGGCGGCGCCGCGGGCGACCGCCGCGGGTCGGCGTCGTAGCCCGACCGCAGCGCGGCCCAGGCCGGATCGCGGGCGCTGCGGACGTCCTCGTCGGGCCAGCCGCCCGCTGGCGTCTGGCCGAGCAGGGCGTCGACCACCAGGTCGGCGCCGCCGCCGTAGCCGCCCAGCACGTAGATCGCCTTGCCCGCCGCCAGCATCGTCGCGCACTCCTCGAGGAGGCCGGGGAACCGACCCTGGTAGTCGCCGACCCGCCCGCCGAGCGCGATCCGCGCCAGGCACTGGTGGGCCATGGTCTCGCGCATCGCGGTGAGCTGGAGCGCTTGTACGCCCGCGGTGTCGGCGCCCTCGCGCAGCGCCTCGCCGCACCGCCACTTCTCGATCGGCAGGGAGTGTGGCTGAGCGAAGCGATGATCCGGTACGTACAACCGCGGCAGCTCGGCGTGCTCGATGCCGAGGCGATTGTGGGCGGCGATCGTCGCGGCGAGAAACGGCGTGAAGCCCTCAGGACCGAGGTGGCCGCCGTAGCCGACCTGGGCGCCGGCGCGGATCACCGCCAGCGTGAGGCGCGCCACCGCGTCGGTCAGGTGCAGCGCGGAGTAGCCGCGCCGGTTGGCGCCCGACTCCGGCGGTGGGGCGTCAGGGCTGTCGGACATCGACATCGCCACCAGGTGACCGGCCAGCGGCGGCGCGGGGTCATCGCGCAGGATCGTGCCGGCGACGAGCGTGCTCGGCGTGGTCAGGCGCAGGCGCGGCTGCGCGCGGCGGAGGACCTGGGCCTCGACGGTGGCGATCGGCGGGTCGGGGTAGAACACGACGCAGTCGCCCTCGAGCGGGAGCGCGCCCTGGGCCAGATCGCTCACCTCGGGGGCACGGCTCAGGACCACGCGGGTGCGAGCGACGTCGGCCAGGTCGAGGACCCGCTTGGCCCGCCGGCGGAAGTACAGGTGGTGGAGCCAGGCGTGGACGCACGCCGCCAGGACCTCGGCCTCTCCGTCGGGGCGCCACACCAGGACCGGTCCATTGCCTGCGTACGGGTTGGCGCGGCGCTCGCCGTCGGCCACTGCCCACACCGTCACGCACGGCACGCCGAAGCGTTTGGCCGTCAGGATCTCTTCGGTACACCAGGCGCTCTCGCCGTAGCGATCGGTCCGCACGGACAGCAGCACCGCGTCGCGCTGGCCGTCCTCGAGCGCGCGGACGATGTCGCTGCCGCGGGCGAGGTCGTGAGCGTCGAAGAAGGTCGCGAGCTGGTGGGACGTCAGGTACTCGTTGAGTCGGCTGGCAAGGCCGTCCGTCCGCGCGAGGTCGCCCTTGGCGTGGCTGATGAACACCCGGAGGTGGGGCGCGGTCCCGTGCTCGGGCGAGTGCATGAGCCAGCGCGCCAGGTGGATCGCGACCGAGATCCGCGTGTGGCTCAACTGCTCGGCCGGTGGCAGGTGCGCCAGCCGGATGGGCGCCGTCGCCGTGAACTCCGATTCCCATCGCGGATCGAGGACCACCGGCAGAAGCAGCAGCCGGTCGCGCTGGTCGCTGGCCAGGGCGATCAGCTGGCGCACCGGCGCGCGCAACGTCGCGATCTCGTCGAAGGCGCCGCCATCGAGCAGCATCACCACCACCCGTTGCACCGCATCGACCTCTGGTGCCTCCGCGAGCTCGGCCACGCCCTCGACCATCGGCGCGCCCGCGAGTTCGGCCACGACCTCGACCAGCGGTCGACCGAGGTGCACCGGGATCCCGATCCCGGGCTGGCGGACCGCGTCGTAGTCGCTGTGGGCCGGCCGCGCGAGATCGACGTGGCGCGCCAGATCGCTGTACAGCCCGAGGACGTAGGGCCGTAGCCCGTCGGGCAGCGCCGATATCGTCGCCGGCTCCGCGGGCGCGGGCGGCGCATGCCAGGTCAGATCGATCGCGAGCGGTGGTGGCGGGGCGTCGGCCATGTCGGCACAGACGACGCCACGGGCCGCGACCGAACATCGCGGGCGAACGGCACCCTGCGCGCTCCGGCCGGCCGGCGCGAGGCTCAGCTCACGGGTTCGTCGGGGCCGCGGGCGGGGCGGCCGGCGGCTCGGCCGGCGGAGTGGGCGGCGCCGCGTCCTTGGCCTTGGCCTCGGCGGCGTCGCGGAGCTTGTCCATGCAGGCGTCGGCCTCGTCCTCGACGGCCTTGTAGCTCTTCTTGAACGACTCCGACGGCTTCGAGTCCTTGAGCTTGTCGCGGTTGGCCTTGACCCACTCGCGGAACTCGTCCTTGGCCTTCTTGGCGCACTCGACGTCGGCGCACTTGCAGATCTTGTCGCGCGCGGTCTTCATCTTCGACATCGCCTCCTCGGCGCCGCCGCCGCCGCAACCGAGGGTGAACGCGCTGAGGGACAGGAAGAGAGCGAGTTTCTTCATCGCCGCGATGCTATCAGCGACCACCGGTCGGGCGGCGCCCTGTGAGGGTTCTGTGGGGCGCCGCCGGGCTCCCGCAACGTCGGCACCCTGCCTGCTTGACCGCCGTCGGGAGACGGTCTAGGCGCAATGCTGGGTACCTAACGCCCGCAGCCTCGGCCGGCCCCTCAGCCCCGCGAGCCGCACTCGGCCTCCGCCTCGGTCTCGGACTCGGCCTCGGCCTCGGCCTCGGTCTCGGTCTCGGCCTCGTGACGCCGGGCTCGGCCAGCCGCAGGAGGAACGACGCCCACGATCGGTCGAGGCCGATCGCGGTGCGCGCCGCTTCGATCGCCGCGTCTTTGTGCGCGGTGGCCGCCGCGGTGCCACGAGTCTCGGCGTAGGCCTGACCGTGAGCGCACGCCAGGTAGGCGAACAGGTTGGCGTCGCAACCTCAGGGGTCCTCTGAGACGACGACGCTCAGCCCCACATCGAGTTCGAGGGCCGTGAACATCTCCAGCGACTGATGCGGAATCGTGACGCCTGCGTGATCGATGTTGCTCGAGTAGCCGAGGCACACGTCCACCGTCGCGCGCGACTTCAGGCTCCGCAGGTACTGAGCGTGGGGCTTCAGGGCCCTCCACAGCGCGTCGATGTGCTCGCGGAGCTCTTGCTCTGCGTCGACCGGGGCTCGGAACATCCAGAGGTCTTGCCGTGAGGGCGGGCTCCGTGGGTTAGCCTTCGCTCCACGGCGTCGAGACGCCGTGGGCTGCACACCTAGGCTTGTCTCGATCTCTTCGAAGTCGAGACCGCCGTCACTCATGATACGCAGGATCGCCTGATATCGAAACGACGGCTCCATCTCTTCTGGCTCGTCTCCAGCGAGAAGACCCCGCAGGGTTCGAAACGTCTTCATTCGGATCTCCTCAGGCGTGACTCGGCGTGGCGACGCTGCCCTGCGCCGGTGGTGCCTCGCGAGCGCTACCCGACGGGCGTGGGTCGCGCGTAGACGACCCGAACGTCGGCGTCGACGATGCGTCCGCCGTGCGCCAGCGCGTGCTTGCGGGCGGCGGCACGTCCCTCGACGCGCGCGTGGTCGCCGTGCGGGTCGGCGGGGCATGGGCCGCTGTCCACTACGTTGGGATCGTCACGCAGGGTCAGCGACCACCGCGTCGTGGGGGGCGTCCTCGCCGCTTCAGCGACGGTCGTGAGGGTGAGGGTGTACTTGCGGACCATGCGCAAGTGTGGCCGTCGGCAACGGGTCAACATCAACACGACCTGGACACAATCGGCGGCGCTACGCCTCGGGCTACGCCCGCCGCGGTCGCGGCGCGGTCGCTACGCGTCCCTCATCCGCTGACGCGCCACCCGCCCTCGCGATCCCAGGGGGCCTCGCCGGGGGGGCCACCTGTCCCACGGGCCGATCTGGTCGGTCGATTCGCTCACCCGGCGCCGATGCGGTCGGTCGATTCGCTCACCCGGCGCTGATCTCCTGCGACCCGCTGTCGAGGGGCGCCCAGGCCCGTGGTGAAGAACTACCGTGCTGCAGAGCGAGGGGCGGCCGCGCTTCCCCGAGAGGCCGGAGCGCGCTGGCCCGACCTTTGCGTACGCCCTTGGCATGCGCTCGTTGACCGCCCGCGCGTTGACCCTGGTTCTTCTCTCGAGCGGGTGCGCCAGCCGCAGCCAGGGCGTGGCACACATGGTGATCGGCGCGGCGCTGGTGGGCGTCGGCGCCGCCGTTGGGGCGAGCGACGACTCGTCGAGTTGCGTCGACAGCGAGGTCGAGTGCTGGGACTTGCCCGGCGCCGAAATCGTCGCGGCGCCCCTCGTCCTGGGCGGGGGCCTGTGGCTTCTTGGCGGCCTGGCGACGGTCGTCGCGGACACCGCAACGTCGACCCAGCCCGAACCGGCCGTCGTGGCGGCGCGCCCGACCTCACCCGCCGCGATCGAGCGCGACGCCGCCCGCGCCGTGACCGCGGCCCGCGCCGACGATTGCGCCACCGCGGTTCGTCTCGTCGCCGCGGTGCGCGCCTCCGACCCAGCCCTCGCCGCTTCGGTGGTCGCCAGCGAGCCGGCTCTCGAGGACTGCCTCTGACGCGATCGGCGCGCCGGCGGCAGGCCGCGCGTGCTGGCATCGGGTCGCGGGCCGAGCTGGCCCAACGTGGCGTCGACCCGGGCCGCGTAGGTCGATGAACGCGCGCGCGCGGGCGCGCACGTCCTCGTCACTGCGCACGTCCCGCGAGGCCGCCGTTGGGCCCCGCCGATCTCATCAGGGGAACGACGCCACCGCTGTCGGGGTCTACTGCCCGTCCTTGGGTCCCCCCTTGCGCGTCGCGGGCGATGGTATTATTGTCGTAATGCAACGGGCCGGCGGCCGATACCGCGGGATCCAGCATCCACCCACGCGCCGGCCGCAGCCGCGCACGCCTACTCGAGGGGACACACCATGGACACCAAGGTCGCGCTGGTCACCGGCGCATCATCGGGCATCGGCCTCGCCGTCGCGACGCGGCTGGCGCAGGACGGGTTCACGGTCTTCGGGACCAGCCGCCGCGGGGCCAGCGCCGGGGCGTCGCCGTTCGCCATGCTCGCGCTCGACGTGACGGACGACGCGTCGATCGAAGCCGCGGTCGGCGAGGTCCTGCGCCGCGCCGGCCGCATCGACGTGCTCGTGAACAACGCCGGCTTCGGCGTCGGCCTCGCCGGCGATGAGGAGAGCTCGATCGCGCAGACCAAGGCGCTGTTCGAGACCAACTTCTTCGGGACCGTCCGGATGACGCGCGCCGTGGTCCCCCACATGCGGCGCCAGGGCGCCGGTCGCATCATCAACATGGGCTCGGGGCTCGGGCTGTTCCCGATGCCGTACATGGCGATCTATTCGGCGTCCAAGCACGCCCTCGAGGGCTACTCCGAGTCGCTCGACCACGAGCTGCGGACCCGGGGCATCCGGGTCGTCATCGTCGAGCCTGGCGTGACCCGGACCGGGTTCGACGCGAAGGTCCTCGAGCCCGACGCGAAGCTCGACGAGTACCGCGCCGTGCGCGCGGCCCTGAACCAGCGGTATGCCGAGCTGCTCGCCGCTGGCGACCCGCCCGAGGCGGTCGCCGAGGTCGTGCTCAAGGCCGCCCGGGCGGCGCGGCCCAAGCTGCGGTACCCGGTCGGGAGCGTCGCGACGGTCCGACTGCTGCGTCGCCTGGCCCCCGGGCTCGTCGACACGGGCATCCGCAAGCAGCTTCGCCTCGACGCCCCAGCCGCGGCGGCAACCGGAGCGGGCCGATGACGCGGCCGCCCGCACCGGTAACGGATGGCCCCATGAAGGCGTTCATCCTGGATCGGTACGGACGCCAGGTCGCCCTCCGGCTCGGCGAGATCGCCACCCCGCAGGTGCGCGACGACGAGGTGCTCGTCGAGGTCCACGCGGCCGCGGTCAACCTGCTCGACGCCAAGGTGCGGAACGGCGAGTTCAAGCTGATCGGCCTGGCAGGCGCTGGTGGAGCGGGGGCAACTGCGGCGCGGCCAGCAGGTCTTCATCCAGGCCGGGTCCGGCGGCGTCGGCACCATCGCGATCCAGCTAGCGAAGCACCTCGGGGCGACGGTCGCGACGACGACCAGCACGGCGAACCTGGACCTGGTCCGCCGCCTCGGCGCCGACGTCGTCATCGACTACAAGCAGGAGGACTTCGCGGCGAAGCTGCGGGGCTACGATCTCGTGCTGCACAGCCAGGACGCCAGGACCCTCGCGAGGTCATGGCGCGTGCTCCGACCGGGTGGGCGCCTGGTCTCGATCTCGGGACCGCCCGATCCGGCGTTCGCCGACGAGCTCGGGGCGCCGTGGTACCTGAAGCGCTTCATGCAACTGGCGAGCTACCGGGCCCGGCGAACGGCGAAGCGGCTCGGGACCGAGTTCTCGTTTCTGTTCATGAAGGCCAGCGGTGCGCAGCTCCAGTCACTGGCCGAGCTCGTTGACGCCGGCGCGATCCGACCGGTGGTAGACAAGGTCTTCCCGTTCGAGTCGACCAATGAGGCCATCCGCTACGTTGAGACCGGGCGCGCCAAGGGCAAGATCGTGATCACGACGAGGTAGCCATGCGATACGCACCAGAGCACAACGACGAGACGCGCGCGCGCATCCTGGAGGCCGCGGCGCGGCGGTTTCGGGAGGACGGCGTCGAAGGCGTTGGCCTCGCGGCGATCATGGCCGAGGCCGGGCTGACCGTCGGCACGTTTTACACGCACTTCAAGTCGAAGGAGGCGCTCCTACAGGAGGCCTTGCGCCAGTCGCTGCAGGCGCGGAACGAGGCGCTGCGGCAGGCGCTCGGCGCCGGCGACCTCGAGCTCGCGGTCCGCGCGTACCTGAGCCCCGAGCATCGCGACGCGCCCGGCACCGGGTGCCCCGCGGCCGCGCTCGCCGCCGAGGTGGCGCGGCACCCCGTGCCCACGCGCAAGAAGTTCGCGTCCGAGATGGAGCTCGGCCTTGACCTCCTGGTCGACTGCCTGGCCAAGCGGCGCGGCGCCGCGGTGACCCGCGCCGAGGCCGCGGCGTTCTTCGGCCTGCTCGTCGGCACGCTGCAGCTGGCGCGGGCGACCCCGGACCGCGCGGCATCGGCCGCCATCCTCGACGCGGGCATCCGCGCCGCGCTCGTCCTGGCGCGGTAGACGGCCGGCCCGCCGGCCCGTACCCCGGGGCCGCCGCCTCGGCGCGCACCCGATCGGCGTCCGGGCCCAGGTCGCCGCGGGCCTGGACGACCTCAGATCCCTTCACCGAGAGGTTGCTACCCGTCCTTGGCTACCCGTCCTTGGGGGTTGCTACCGGGGGCTTCGGAGTGACGGAACACGATACGCTGCCGCGCGTGAGCACGCGCCTCCACGCCATCCTGTATCGCCCAGCGAAGTTCGACCTCGCGGTGCTGAAGCGGCTGCTCGCTGGCGCCGCGCCGGTGGACCGCATGGAGTGCTTCCAGCATGCGGAGCTGCGCCGCGATCTGCATGCCGCGCTCTACACGCCACCCGCCAAGCCGTCCCCGAAAGGTGGCTGGGGCTACGGCCTCGAGTACTTCGACGAGACGCTGTCGGGCCAGCTCATCGACGCGATCGCCGGCTCGCCGCAGGAGGTCGTGCTGTTCGCGTGGGACGACTCCCTCGGCTGCGAGTGGACCTGGCGGCTCGGCCCCGGCGGCGATGACCGGCGGTACATCATGGGCGACGGCGTCGGGGTCGCCGAACGCACCGACGCGCACGGCGAGCAGGTCACCAGCACCGCCTCGATCCGCGTCGGCGACGACGTGGCCGACGTCGACGCCGCCCAGGCCCTGCTCGCCGCACCCTACGCCGCCGAGCCCGTCTTGCAGGCCGCGTTCGGCATCGGCATCGAGCCGCTCCTAGGGCTCCTCGCGAAGGCGCGCTGGGAGCTCATCTGGCCCGCCCGCGCCGCCGGGCTCCCCGCGAAGCCCGCCGCAAAGAAGCCCGCCGCAAAGAAGCCCGCTGCAAAGAAGCCCGCTGCGAAGAAGCCCGCCACAAAGAAGCCCGCTGCGAAGAAGCCCGCCGCGAAGAAGCCCGCCGCGAAGAAGCCCGCCGCAAAGAAGCCCGCCGCAAAGAAGCCCGCGCCACGGTCGATCGCCAAGCGCTAGCTCCGTAACCCTCCACCAACGGCGTCTTGAGCGAGGTCGCGCCGCAGCTTGACTTCGGCATCGTTGCCGTCGTCGAGAGGATGCTACCCGTCCTCGGGGCCGATCCCGCCGCCCCGCCGCCCGTACGTTCGATGGATTCTGCGACGCGATCCCGGGGGGCTTCGCCGAGAGGTTGCTAGCCGTCCATGGGCCTTCACCGAGAGGTTGCTACCCGTCCCTTCGGCGCGCACCAGGTCGCCGCGGGCCTGGACGACCTGCGCCTGGACGATGTTTCCCGAGGGACGATAGGGCTCAGCGGGTGCGGCGCACCCAATACCCTGGGCGCCGGTGGGTGTGCGCGACGGCCTCGATACGAATCAGGTCGCCGACCACGCGATACGCGAGCGCGTAGGGGAACCCGCGCACCAGGCACCGCCGTATCGCACGTGCGGGCTGGACGCCTGGAAATAGCGGCGATGCAGTTGGCATCGCGTCGATCAAGCGAAGCGCTCGCTCGACCGCGTCGTAGAAGCGAACGCCACGCCCAGGGAAATCTGCCTCGTAGTGATCAGCCGCAGCGTCGAGCTCGACACGCGCTTCGCGGCTGAACTCGATCGCTGTCACGGTCGCGCGCGCAACCGCCGCCGCCCCTCGTCGAGGACCGTCGTCGCAGGGACGCCGGGCGTCGGATGCGCGACGCGCCGCTCCAGTTCGGCAGCCCATGCGACGCGGGGGTCGGAACCTTCGGCGTCGGCCTCCTCCAAGCTGCGCAGGAGCTCCTCGGCCGCCGCGGAGCGGTCGGCCGCGGGCAGGCGCAGTAGTTCGTCGAGCTGGCTGGGACGCGCCACCATGGCACCAGGGTACGTCGACCCCGCCGAAGCGACAACTGGGATCTGGGCGACGCTTGGCGAACCGGGCGCCCGATCGACGTCCACTGCGTTCTCGCCGCCCACGATTGGGAACCCTGGGTTCCGTTTCGTGCGCCCAGCCTGGGCGACGTCTGCCTGAGCTCGGCCTCGGGCCGTGGGTGCTTCGCCACAGGGTCGTCGGTGACCCAGGGGGCGATCAGCAGCATCAGCTTCACCACGCCGATCGGCAACGGGCGCGTGCTGCGCGTCATCGCCACGTCGACGATCAGCGGTCAGGTGGTCGAGTTCGCGCGGCTGCTGATGGTGCCGACCACGCGCGAGCAATGTCAGATGCTGCCGAAGTAGCGGCGCGCGGCGGCGCACCAGGCGTCGGGCGTGGGCGACCCTTCACCGAGAGGTTCCTGCCGTCCATCGGGCACCTGCGAATCCACTCCGTCTCTCCCCGCCTGAACGCGCGGCAGCCGCCTTCGGAGCCTCAGGGGAGGTGTCCTGTCGAGTCCGCGTCGGTAGATTCCATCAGCGGAGGCCGGCCCGCACGAACGTTGTCGGCGATCTGACGCTCGACTTGGTCAACCCGCTGCCGAACCTCGACGGGTACGGCCACCGGCACGTCCAGGACGAGCGAGAGGGTCAAGGCGGGTAGCCCTCCACCGAGCTCCTCCGCGGAGGCGCGCAGACCCTTGCGAAGTGCTTCACGAGCACAGGCTCCGCCTGGCTCTGGAACAGGCGTGAGGAGCTCAGGCGACCGCAGGGAAAGCCCGTCATCGTCTCCCACGGCAGACCAGCGAACCCGAAGGTGCGCTCCTCCGATGGCTTCGGCCAGCGAGCATCGCTCAAGGTCGTCCAAGGTGAAGACTCGCAGGTCCGCGATCAGGTTCACGGCGGTCTTCCAACGCTCCGCCTCATCCAGCGTCATCTCTCCTTCGAGGTACTCCGCCAGGCGATCTCTCCCCGCTGTGGGGGTCGCTATCGCGCCGCCCGCAGGGCGCGGCGCCGGCGCATGCCGCCGAGTGCCGACCGCCGCGACGTGCTTGGTGGCAACCGTCGAGCGTTCCTCAGGCGAGCTCCGCGTTATGAGCAGCCCGATGGCGCCATAGCCCAACGCCATCCCTGCGATGAACGCAACGAGCCCGCGCGCAAGGGTCATCGCGATCGACTCTCCGACAGCACGGCCTTCACGCTCTCGTATCGCTCCGGGTGGTTCAACGCGAAGTCGTTCTGCATCGCCGTGAACTCGGCAGCCGTGAGACGAGCCTGCGACCCACGATCAGCGACCCACACGCGAAACTGATAGTGCACCAGCCCTTCGGCCACTCGCTCTGGCTCTCGCTGGCGCGAGACCCCAACCCCCGAAAACAGGAACGGAAAGTCGCTCGCGACGGCGGCGTCGGCGACCGGGATCGCGAAGGAGACGTCGCACGAGGTCGAGTAGCACTCGCTGCCGTACCACTCAGATCCAGGAAACAGATCTCGCAGATTCCCCTGCGCGTATGCGCCAATGGCTTCCTCCATCTCCGCGGCCCATGCGGAGTCACGAACATCGTCTCGCCCGTCGTGGGACAGGGTGGGCTCTGCTGACATCGTGAGATCGAACTCGACGCGCCGGCCCCGCCGCGTCGCCAAGCTGACCGGCCTGCCAGGCAACATGCCCGCGATCGGACTTGTGACGTCTCCGGGAAGCGCCCCATCGGCCCTCGTCGCCGCTGCTGGTGTCGTGGGCGGCGTGGTCCGCACCTCCGCGAGCCCCCACCGAAGCCTCCCGCCAACCAGAAGCCCTGCCACCAAGGCCACAACGATCCATCGACTGTCGGCGGAGATCCTCACGTTCCTGCTCGCATGTCGGTCCTCACGTCATCGAGCATATCGACGTCGGCGCCGAGGTAGTCAGCGAGCGACCAAACAGACCGACGGAGGGGGAGCACCTCTCGGCGAAGCTCGACTCGGACCGGCGCGTGGGCTTCGTGGTCCCGGTCGCGACGGTCCTCGGGCGCGGCGGCGCGCAGGAGGAGCCAGTCATGTCGCACTGTCCGCGGTGGTATCTGACGGTCAGCGCCACAGCCACTTGGCGGGCAGCCACGTTGCATCGAGCCCTGCGGCGAGCACCGGATCAAGGAACGCCTTGGCCGCCGCTGTGACCTGTTCGAGCGTCGCCCAGTGGAGTTGGTCTTCGCGCGCCATCGCCTCGTAGGGCGTACGCCATGCTTCGGCTGGCGCGGGTACGGATTCGGGCAGCGGGTGCGTCTTGCGGAAGGCGAAGGTCAACTCGAGGGCCGCGCGCAGGCGCCTGGCGTCCAGCTCCTGCGCCGTCGCCAGAAGCGCGAGGTCGGGCAGGTCCTTCACGCGCGAGTTCGGACGCGCGCGAGGCATCGTGTAGGCGTGCAGCTTCTCCGCGATGTGCGTCTCGATCGGGTAGAGCCTCAGCGTCGGCGGGGCGATGCCGGCAAAGGCCAGCACGTCCTCCGCGACCACGACCTCGGGGTCGCCGAGGATCGGATCGCCGAACGCGACATCGACACCGAAGGGCTGCCCATAGAGCTTGCCCGCGAGCCTACATTCGGCGCGAAACCGGAGGCCGTCGTACTGCATCCCGTCGTTCTGGATCTCCGGGTGGTCGTCGTCCGGCCCGATCTCGAACGCCATGAAGTCGCCGAGGTCCTTGCGACCGGCCTCCTGCAGCTTCGCAAGCAGATCCTCCGGCGAGCCCACCATGCGGAGGTCGACGTCCTTCGTCGTGCGTGCTCGGTCGAGGCGTAGCTCAAGGACGAGGCCGCCCTTCAGCGTGGCCGCATCGCCGAGGACCGCGACGATGCGGGCAAGGAAGCGATCGAAGACGAGGAGCTGACGCTTGCGCGCGAACTCGGCGCCCTTCTTGGCGGACGAACGCAAGCGCTGCTCGAGCGCCTGCTTGAAGGCCTCGGGCGAAGCGTACGTGCGTGGGGTCATTGTGCGAGGCCTCCGAACGGCTCGAGCGCGGTTGCGACATCGGCGAGCTCGCTGCGCGTGACCAGGCCGCGCCGAAGCGCTTGCTGTGCGGCCTGCAGCAGCAGCTCCGGGGAGAGGCCGCTCTTGGCGCAGTCGCTCAGCGTGCGGCTGGCGCTCGTCGCCGGCACGGGGCCGAACCACGATCGCTCTTCGGAGGCCACGTCAGCGTGGTGGAGCACGACACCGGCCGGAACGCGAAACCGCCGCCGCCGCCAGGCCTCCGGCAGCGTGAGGTGCACCTGGGCCGGAAGGACGTCAGAGAGGCCGTGGAGCGACAGCGCCGTCTGGTGTGAGATCACGCCCGCCTGCTCGGACCAGAGCCAGGCGGTGACCAGCTCTTCGTGCTCGCCGGCCAGGAAGTGCACGAGCCGGTAGATTCCGCGCTGAGGCCTCGCCACACGGCCGGCGTGGATGTGCTTGCGGAGCAGGTGGGTGGAGTAGCCCGCAGCTGCAGCCTGCTTCGTCGTGACGTACCCGGACTGGCCAGCGGCGGTCTCGAACAGCCGGTCCCAGTGCGGTCGCCTGGCTTCGGGCGTCGCCATGCACGAAACGTAACCCACGGTTCCGTTTTGTGCAATGCCGGGCCGGCCTCGCCCTCACGATTAGGAACCCTGGGTTCCGTTTCGTGCGTCCAGTCTGACCCTTGGCCCGGAAGTCAGCGAGGTGGGAACGGCGGGCGGGCCCCAAGGGGCCGGTAGCCAAGGGACGGTCCCGGGGACTTCACCGATAGGTTGTTCCGGGGGCGGCGCGCGTCGCCATGGCACGCGGTTGAGCGCCGGCGGCCCCCGGCGAAGGGGAGCGGCGTCTCGGCGAAGCCCGACTCGACTCGGACCGGCTCGTGGGCTTCGTGGTCCCGGTCGCGAGGGTCCTCGGGCGCAGCCCGCAACCGCGGCGAGGGGCGGGCCGATAGGGCAGGCATGCGCGTCACGGCGGCGCGCAGGAGGAGCCCGTCATGTCGCACTGTCCGCGGTGGTATCTGCCCAAGCTGGTCTACGAGGTCACGATTCGCACCCTGCAAGGGACGTTCTGGATGCGTCCGGATCCCGAGTGCGCCGCCATTGTGGCCGGGGTCTTCGGCCGGGCGCTGCGGCGGTATCCTGGGGTGCGGCTCCACGGCTTCGATGCGCAATCGAACCACCTGCACTACCTGTTGTCGGCGACCGAGCCGGCGCAGATCCCGCGGTTCGTCGGGTTCGCCCACAGCAACATCGCGCGGCAGATCAACAAGTTGCGGGGACGAACCGGGGTCTTCTGGAGCCGGCGCAGCAAGGTGATCGCCGTGCTCGACGACGAGGCCCAGCTCGACCGCATGACGTACCTCTTGAGCCAGGGGCCCAAGAGCAAGCTGGTCGCCTCGCCCAAGGACTGGCCCGGCGCCTGCTCGACCCCGGGGCTGCTCGGCGACATGACCGTGCCCGCTCGGTACAAGGGCCTCGACGCCTGCCGGCGCAACCGCTTGCGCCGCAACCCGCGGCCCGAGGCCGCGCTCGAGGAGGACGTGCAGATCACGCTCACGCCGCTGCCCGCTATCGAGGGCCTCCCGCCCGACGAGCTGCGCGCCGCCCACGCCGCCCTGGTCGCCGCGACTGAGGCGAGGTATGCGGGCCAGAAGGTCCTGGGCGCCAGGTTCCTGGTCGAGCAGGACCCCGAGACCCGCCCCGAGAACTTCGTCCCCACACCCGCACCGCGGTGCCACGCCCGGTCGACCCCGGTCCGCCTTCGGTACAAGAAGTGTTACCGAACCTTTCAAGATCTCTACCGGGGCGCTTCCGGCCGCGTCCTTGGGCGACCCGCCGACCAGCCCGTCGCGATCATGGCTGAGTACCCACCCGGGGCCATGATCCGTGCCCACTGGTACAAGCCCGCGCCCGCCGAGCTCGCCAACGCCTGGCTCCACGGCACGGACGACCTCGACGCGTTCGAGGTGCCCTTCTGACGCGCGCCGCCGCGTCCCTCCTGCGCTGACGCGCCAACCACCCCTCGCCCCCGCCTGCTCCACCCGACCCGCCCAGCGCCCCTGGACCGGCCGGGCGGCGGCGCTTTCGGCCGGGCCAATCCCGCCGCCCCGCGGCCCGAACGGTCTATGGATTCTGCGACGCGATCCACGGGGGCTTCGCCGAGAGGTTGCTACCCGTCCTTGGGCCCGAACGGTCTATGGATTCTGCGACGCGATCCAGGAGGGACTAACCGAGAGGTTGCTACCCGTCCGAGGGGTTGTTCCGGGCGGCGGCGGGCGTCGCCATGGCACGCGGTTGAGCGCCGGCGGGCCCCCGGCGAAGGGGAGCGGCGTCTCGGCGAAGCCCGACTCGACTCGGACCGGCTCGTGGGCTTCGTGGTCCCGGTCGCGAGGGTCCTCGGGCGCAGCCCGCAACCGCGGCGAGGGGTGGGCCGATAGGGCAGGCATGCGCGTCATGGCGGCGCGCAGAGGAGCCCGTCATGTCGCACTGTCCGCGGTGGTATCTGCCCAAGCTGGTCTACGAGGTCACGATCCGCACGCTGCATGGGACGTTCTGGCTGCGTCCGGATCCGGAGTGCGCCGCCATTGTGGCCGGGGTCTTCGGCCGGGCGCTGCGGCGGTATCCCGGGGTGCGGCTCCACGGCTTCGATGCGCAATCGAACCACCTGCACTACCTGTTGTCGGCGACCGAGCCGGCGCAGATCCCGCTGTTCGTCGGGTTCGCGCACAGCAACATCGCGCGGCAGATCAACAAGTTGCGGGGGCGAACCGGGGTCTTCTGGAGCCGGCGCAGCAAGGTGATCGCGGTCCTCGACGACGAGGCCCAGCTCGACCGCATGACGTACCTCTTGAGCCAGGGGCCCAAGAGCAAGCTGGTGGCCTCGCCCAAGGACTGGCCCGGCGCCTGCTCGACCCCGGGGCTCCTCGGGGACATGACCGTGCCTGCTCGGTACAAGGGCCTCGACGCCTGCCGGCGCAACCGCCTGCGCCGCATCCCGCGGCCCGAGGCAGAGCTCGAGGAGGACGTGCAGATCACGCTCACGCCGCTGCCCGCTATCGAGGGGCTCGCGCCCGATGAGCTGCGCGCCGCCCACGCCGCCCTGGTCGCCGCGACCGAGGCGACGTACGCGGGCCAGAAGGTCCTGGGCGCCAGGTTCCTGGTCGAGCAGGACCCCGAGACCCGCCCCGAGAACTTCGTCCCCACGCCCGCCCCGCGGTGCCACGCCCGGTCGACCGCGGTCCGCCTTCGGTACAAGAAGTGTTACCGAACCTTTCAAGATCTCTACCGGGGCGCTTCCGGCCGCGTCCTTGGGCGACCCGCCGATCAGCCCGTGGCGATCATGGCTGAGTACCCACCCGGGGCCATGATCCGCGCCCACTGGTACAAGCCCGCGCCCGCCGAGATCTCCAACGCTTGGCTCCACGGCACGGACGACCTCGACGCGTTCGAGGTGCCCTTCTGACGCGCGCCGCCGCGTCCCTCCTGCGCTGACGCGCCAACCACCCCTCGCCCCCGGCTGCTCCACCCGACCCGCCCAGCGCCCCCTGGGCCGGCCGGGCAGCGGCGCTTTCGGCCGGGCCAATCCCGCCGCCCCGCGGCCCGGACGGTCTATGGATTCTGCGACGCGATCCACGGGGGCTTCGCCGAGAGGTTGCTACCCGTCCTGCGGCGGGCCAATCCCGCCGCCCCGCGACCCGAACGGTCTATGGATTCTGCGACGTGATCCAGCGGGGTTTCACCGAGAGGTTGCCCTTCACCGAGAGGTTGCTACCCGTCCCTTGGGCCCGAACGGTCTATGGATTCTGCGACGTGATCCAGCGGGGCTTCACCGAGAGGTTGCTACCCGTCCTTGGGGGTTTCACCGAGAGGATGCTACCCTTCACCGAGAGGTTGCTACCCGTCCTTGGGGCTCCACCCGACCCGCCCAGCGCCCCTGGGCCGGCCGGGCAGCGGCGCTTTCGGCCGGGCCCAATCCCGCCGCCCCGCGGCCCGAACGGTCTATGGATTCTGCGACGTAGTCCAGCGGGGCTTCGCCGAGAGGTTGCTACCCTTCCCCGAGAGGGGCGACGCGATCCAGGGGGCTTCGCCGAGAGGTTGCTACCCGTCCCCGTCCTGGTGGAGCAGGCGGGGGCGAGGGGTGGTTGCGCGTCAGCGCAGGGGGACGCAGCGGCGCGCGTCAGAAGATGCCCCCCCGCAGCAACAGCGCGATAAGCACGCCAGTTGCCGCAGCGGCAAGCGCCACCGCTGCCGCCGCTGCCACTGAGAGCTTCGCAAGAGGCGCAGCATCGGGCTCGACTGGAACGACTTCGATTTTTGCGTCGCGCCTCAACTGAAAGTCCTCGCCCGATTCCACAAATCGCATCCTAATCAGCCCCAGATCGATCACGTCGCCGCGCAGCAACTTCGCAGAACCCGCAAGAACCAGCCCATTGACGCGCACCGCATTCGTTGACTGCAAGTCGGATATTGAATAGGATTCACTTTCCGAAAGGCGTGAGATCTTTGCATGATTGCGGCTGACCGAATAGTGATTAATTACAATGTCGTTCTCATCCGTTCGCCCAATAGTCATCGACGTTTCCGTAAGATAGATCTCGCGAATGTATCCAGATGACAGAACGAACAAGCGCGCCGGCTTCGATGGCGTCACAGTGGCCGCGAGTGATGTGTCAGACACTGGGCTGTCAGACACTGGGCTGGGCCGCTGCGATGTCATCTCCTGCGTGGCTGAAAAGTCTCTCTCAAGCGCATCTACCTTAGCCTGCGCTCGCGATACAAGGCCTGACAGATCGTCAGGCTCTAATGCGTTCTTGTTTTCGCGAATGAGCGTCAATTCACTTGCCAGTGCATTGGCCGCCTTGTAGAGAACCCCAAACTCGGCAAGCGGCTTACGCACGCTCGCAAGCTTTCGCTCAGCCTTCTCCAGCGATCGAGCAACACGCTCTAGCGTGGCAGTTCGCGCTGCTGCCAGATTCGAGAGAAATCCGGCAAGTGCAGCTTTCATTGCCTCGGCGTCGCTGAACCTGTCCTCGGGCTTAAACGCGAGCGCGCGCTTCAGCACATCGAACATCTGCAGATGCATCGACGCCGGTCGAACGAGCGCGCCTTTGCTAGCTTCGTACCGTGCGGCGAGTGCGATATTTAGATCTGCGCCGACCGCTTGAAACGGAACCGTTCCAACGGCCGCATGCCATAGAATTGACCCGACGGCGTGAATGTCGGCTCGACACGTCACTGGCTCGCGATTCAGTTGCTCTGGGCTCATGTAGTCCGGCGTTCCGCCGAACGGGAGAATATCTGCGCTGCCACGAATTGAGCCGCCGCCGGGAGCATCGGCGGCTTCCTGCCACAGGCCAAGGTCTGCAATGCGGATACGCCAGCTCGTTGACGAGCCTGCGGTGCGAGAGGCAAATATGTTGTCAGGCTTCAGGTCCCTATGAACCCAGTGCTTGCTGTGCATGCGTGACAATGCATCGAGAATCTGGACACCTAATGTCGCCACGTCAACCGCAGCGATACTGCCTCCAGTCTCAAGCAATAGGCGAGTAAGAGTTGGGTCGTCGATAACACGCATCGACAGATACGGCGGATCTGCGGCATCGAAGCCCATTACCTCAACATATTGTTTCGACTGTGCCAGCATCTTCGCTGCAGACGCTTCACTGTCGAACAGGCGCAGCGCGAGACTGACCGTGTCGGGGCCACCCTGACGCTGAACAACCTTGATGGCGCGCCGCCCGTCGTCCATGCCCGGCTTGACGGCGTCTTCGTCAATAGCCAAGAATACTGCGCCCATACCGCCACCACCTAGACGCTTCTGAAATACAAACCGACGGCGAAAGCGGAACGGAAGGAGCGGCCAGCCGCCGTCGGGCATGGAAGTTCCGCATCGGATTCCATCCAATGGCATACCAGGGCAGCGCTTGTGCTGCACCTCGAATACACTCCAACACATTTCACATAGATACTTTGTATCGGATGGATCGATGCTCACAACTTCCCCTGGCTGGGCCTGCGCATACGCAACGGACGGGGAGAGCGTCCGCCGTGTGTGATCCTAGCGTCGACGCCACCCGACGATCAAGGCTCAGGTCGTGCCCAAGGTCGGGTAGCAACCTCTCGGCCCCCAAGGACGGGTAGCAACCTCTCGGGGAAGCCCCCCTGGATCACGTCGCAGAATCCATAGACCGTTCGGGCCGCGGGGCGACGAGATTGGCCGGGCCGCCCCGGGGGCGGTTGGCTTTGTCGCGGGTGGGCTGGGGGGGTGGCGCGGCCGCCCAGCCCCCGTAGATCTCAAGGCTTTCGACCCAGTTCTTTTCTGGCCCGCCGAGAGGTTGCTACCCGTCGTTGGGGGAAGGGTGTCTACGACGGTGGCGCTGGCTCCCACAACACCTTCGCGAAGGCTGAACCAGGGGCGTCCGCGTCCAAGTCGGCCTCGCGCCCGCCATGGACCAGCAATCCCGGGCGCCGGTGTTGGTCCCAGGCCGAGCCCGGCTGGCTGAGGCCGGGGAGAAATTTTCGCATTTGCGGGGCTTTGCGCGGCGGGGGTCGTTCGAGGCCGCCGGGCAGTGGACGCGGCCCGGTGCCTCCTCTAGCCTAAAGGAAACATGCCGGGCTTTGATCGCAACGACACCTACACCGCCACCATCTTCCTACACGATGGGCGCCAGGAGCGCGAGATGGTCTTGCGCCTCGGCGAATCCTTTGCTGATCGCGCGGATCTCCCATCGCGCCTTAAATACAAGGGCGAAGGACAAGTCGGTGTTCTCGGCCTGGCATCGGAACTCGACGCACACATCTGGCAATCTACTGGTAATCTCCTAACTCTTGTCGTCGCGACTGATCGCGTCATTCTCCAACTCGACGCACTCGCGGTTCGCGAACTGAAGAACTACGAGACGACATCGGTGCACTTTGCTTCCCTTGCAGCAGAGCTAAGCAATTCTGGCTCAGTACTCGAGCAAGACGTAAAGCGACTTGCATTGGCGACACAGCGAGCCGGCGCGGTGAACGATCCACGCGCAGTAAGACGTTGGATTATTGAGCACTGCTGCGGTGGGTCGCTTGATGCGCTCGCGGATACCTCATTGGTGGACGACGTTACGATTCGAATCAACGAGCGAACGAGCGAGATCTTGTCGGGGCGCGAGACGGCACTTAACAAGGTACAGTCCTTGGGGCTTGAGTGGCAGCTCCGCGCTTACACCGCAGAGGAGTTTCTGCTCAAGTGGTCAGTCGATGTGAACACTGCGCTTCTATCGACGAACACCGGTGTGTATTCAGAACCAGAATGCCGCGCGTTCTTTCAGCACGCTGGGCGAGTCGCCGATTCCTCGAGACTGAAGCTCCAGTCCCTTGAGGCGCTCTGATGATCATCGTCGAATTGAATCAGTCGTCCGCGGGGCATCCGGCGCTGATGGGCGGCAATGTTTGTGAAAACGAGCCCACGCCGGCAGCAGCCATGGGGAAGCTAGCAATCCGAAGCACGCCGCTGCGCATCGCGAGAAGACTCGCCGCGACGTGTCGGAGCGTTCGCAATGACACAGAGGACAATGTTGCTGAAGTTTGCGCAGAGGGCAGCGCAACTCTCAGGCCGTTCGTAGTGCTTACTGAACGCACCGAACTTCGCACGGAACGGACAGACGTTTCCCCTGGCGAACTAGCTTCTCCCCAGGCCTCGCCGCCCCGTCACCGACACCATCTGCGTGCGCCTGATTGGGTTCTGCAAGTCGAGAGACACGCAACGGCCGGACTGCACGACCGTGCGCTGGACGTTCTATTCGAGCGCGTGGACGCCATGTTCGCACGCGGCGCGTTCGCCGAATGCGACGCGCACCTCTCCTCCTTCAAGTTGGCAATGTTGGACACGGACGTGCTTGTTGGCCTAGCTGCGTCGACGGCGCCGGCCGCGGACAAATTGCCACATCGTGCTGTCATGCTGGAGGCAATCAAGATGCGATTGGCAAAAATCGCGCCAGAGCGCGCTCCAGCTATCGTGAAGCATCTAAGGTGACTTCGTGCTGACACGACTTGAACGCGAGATTCCAGTTGATGTCGCGGTTCACGCCGTGACGGTGCTTCTGTGCCAGACTGAGCAGGGCAATCTCCACATGGGGGTCGCTTACCGGGACCAGGCAGGGGGGAGAGCGAACTTGCATCTCGGATGGGAGGACAACATGAGTAATCGATGGAACTGGAGGGGGGCGTGGGTCGCCCCGTCTCTGGATCCGTCCATCCTCACGAGCGTCGCGGCACGGTGTAGAGCGGTGTGGAAGCACTACGAACGTGAACGCAAGTTCACTTACTCGCTTTGTTGGGGCGGAACGTCATTTGCAGCGGACGGGGCGTTGCTTCTCGAAGCTGGTGCGGCCGGTCTCTCCTGCGCAACCCTTGTCCTAGCGCTGTTTCGATCTATCGGAGTCGACCTGTTGGTCGAAAACGAGTGGCCCGATCGCACAGCAATGAACCGAGAATTCTTGGCATTCCTGGAGAGAGTTGCTGGCGAGGGAAATGAAGCTGTTATTCAGCGACTGACCGCGGAGGTGGAAGGGGGGGTGAGGCGCATCCTGCCACAAGAAGTCGCGGCAGCGTGTGAACAGCAACTCCCGGCGAAGTATGCAGCGTGTGAGACCCGTGGTGGGGAGATCGCTGCGATGGTGGCGCGCGGGCCCCGAGAACGAGTAGCAACCTCTCGGTGAAGCAACCCAAGGACGGGTAGCAACCCCGAAGGACGGGTAGCAACCTCTCGGTGAAAACCCGCTGGATCACGTCGCCCCGTGGACGGGTAGCAACCTCTATTCCGACTTTGGTACGTCAGGTGACTTGCCCGCTAGAGTCACGAGCAAGTCCTTGTTCGACGCATACAACTGCCGGTGCGCGGTCGCTGCCATTGCTTCGTTGTAGAAGGAGACTTCGGCGACTGTCAGGGCTCTTGTAAGAACCGAAGGTTCAGGGTGATTAAATTCGAGCAAAACGCTGCGTTGAGGGGACAGTGGATAGAACAGGTTAAGTGCCGTGGGCGGCGGGCCGGACTTCGTGGCGCGCAAGTTGATGGCCGGCTGATCACTGGTAATAAATGCAGTTCCTGACGGAGCCTCCAGAAGCGCGGCTCTCATCACGCCACCGTGCTTCGCTAGTCCGAAGGCAAGACTCGTGGAAAAAATGACGCGAAGTACGCCAGCAGAGGCGCCGACGTTAAGCGAGAGCCTATCCGCTGTTGTCAGCCCGTTTACCAAGCGGTCAAGGATCCCTGGCGTGCGGAGATACTGGAACGCTATGAACAGGGCAAATTGATCGAATCGCGCGGGATCTCTGAACAGTGTTACATCGCCTAGCCTCAGCTCCGCGAGAATATGGGCAGAGTCAACTTCGATACGCGAGTGAATCTCCTCTTCCAAGTTCTGGATGGCAGCTTCGATCGTCCGCTCTATGCTTTCGTCCTCCTTGGAACGCAGGCTGTAGAGCTTCTGCACATTGAATATCGAGCGGAACAGCTGCAGCCAGCCCGTTGCGACATTGACGAGTCCGGGATCGGAAAATCTGGAAATGAGCAAGGCGACAATTTCATAGTCGCGCTCCGACATCTGTTTCAATTTGTAGAAATCCCGACCGACAGCAATGTTGTTGGGGCTGGCGGGAAAGGGTTCTCCACCCATCGAGCACCACAGCGTCCCCCCGTCCGTCCACGCCTGAAGGTAGTGCTTCCAGACGTAGTGTTGACGGCGCTTGAGATCGGCGTCTTTGAACATCAGTTGCTCCGGTTCTTGTTCTGCCACGTCCCCCCAAGGACGGGTAGCAACCTCTCGGTGAATCCCCCAAGGACGCGTAGCAACCTCTCGGTGAAGCCCCGCTGGATCGCGTCGAAGAATCCCCGGTGAAGGGTAGCAACCTCTCGGTGAAACCCCGCTGGATCACGTCGCAGAATCCATAGACCGTCCGGGCTGCGGGTCGGCGGGATTGGCCCCAAGGACGGTAGCAACCTCTCGGCGAAGCCCAGGATCGCGTCCTCGAAATCCATATGGCGTCCGCAGATCGCGTGGCCGAGATTGGCCCCGCCGAAGGCGCCGCCGCCAGGCCGGCCCGAGATTGGCGGGGCGGATAGCGGCGCCGCCGCCCCGCCCGCCGCCGCCGGCAGCCCGGCCCTTCCAGCCGCGCCCCCCATCCCACCCGCGCCCCCGTCCCACCCCGTCGCAGCTCGCTGCCCCCCCCGGGAATAGCCTCCGCCCCGGCCCGGTTGACAGCGCGGCCGGGGCGACTTACATCCGCCGGCGCTCGCATCCAGCCCCGCTAGATCTCAAGGCTTTCGAGGCAGTTCATGTCAGATCGTCTCTCGGAGGACGTCGCTCGCTTTCAGTCCCGCGTGACCGCGCTGCGCGCGGAGGTCGGCAAGGTGCTGGTGGGGCAAGAGGACCTGGTCCAGCGGTTGCTGCTGGGGCTCCTGGCGGGGGGGCACGTGCTCCTGGAGGGGGTCCCGGGGCTGGCGAAGACGCTGGTCATCCGCACGCTGGCGGACGCGCTGGACGGCACGTTCTCGCGCATCCAGTTCACGCCGGACATGCTGCCGGGCGACGTGGTGGGCACGCAGATCTACAACCCGCGCGAGGGCACCTACGCGGTGAAGAAGGGGCCGGTGTTCGGCAACTTCGTCCTGGCGGACGAGATCAACCGCGCGCCGGCGAAGGTGCAGTCGGCGCTGCTCGAGGCGATGCAGGAGCGCCAGGTCACGCTGGGCGAGCACACGTTCAAGCTGGCCGACCCGTTCCTGGTGCTGGCGACCCAGAACCCGATCGAGCAGGAGGGCACGTATCCGCTGCCCGAGGCGCAGCTCGATCGCTTCATGCTGAAGATCAAGGTCGGCTATCCGAGCAAGGACGACGAGGTCAAGATCCTCGACCGCTACGCCGGCACGGGGGGCGAGCCGCGCGCCGACAAGGTGATGACCTGCGACGAGATCCTGGCGGCGCGCGACGTGGTCCGGCAGATCTTCGTCGACGACAAGGTCAAGCGCTACGCGGTGGAGCTGGTGGCGGCGACCCGCGACCCCAAGGCGGCGGGCCTGCCCAACCTGGTCACGCTCCTCGACAACGGCGCCTCGGTGCGCGGCTCGATCGCGCTCATCAAGGTGGCCAAGGCGGCGGCGCTCCTCGGCGGCCGCACCTACGTCTCGCCCCACGACGTGAAGTCGATCGCGGTCGACGTCCTGCGCCACCGCATCCTGCCGAGCTACGAGGCCGAGGCCCAGGGCAAGACGGCCGATCACCTGATCGCCCAGGTCCTCGAGAACGTCGCGGTCCCCTGAGCGAGCCCGCGGATGTTGCCCGCAGAGCTGGCCCGCGAGGTCAAGCGCATCCAGTTCGTGACCGGTCGCCAGGTCGCGAACGTGATGGCTGGCGCGTACCTGTCGGTCTTCAAGGGCCGCGGCATGGAGTTCGACGAGGTCCGGCCCTACGTCCCGGGCGACGACGTCCGGACGATCGACTGGAACGTCACCGCGCGCACCGGTGAGCCCTACGTCAAGCGCTACGTCGAGGAGCGCGAGCTGACGGTGATGCTCCTGTGCGACGTCAGCCAGTCGCAGGACTTCGGCTCGGGGGCGCGGACCAAGCTCGAGGCCGCGGTCGAGCTGTGCGCGCTCCTGGCGCTGTCGGCGGTCGAGAGCGGCGACAAGGTCGGCCTGCTCCTGTTCCACGGCGCGGCCGACACGTACATCCCGCCGCGCAAGGGCGACAAGCACGCGCTGCGGATCATCCGCGAGGTGTTCGCGCGCGGGCGTGAGGCGCCGGGCTCGGCGTCGCCGCGCTGGCGCCCGAGCGAGCTGCCGCGCCGGGTGTGGGGCTGGTTCCGCGGCCTCAAGGACACGACCGCGCGCTCGCCGCGGCGCTCGACGTCGATCGCGGCGGCGCTGGAGTTCTGCCGCAAGGTCCTGCCGCGGCGCGCGGTGGTGTTCGTGGTCTCGGACTTCCTCGACGACGGCTACCTGACGGTGTTGCGCAACGCCAACCGCAAGCACGACGTGGTCGCGGCGGTGGTGACCGATCCGCGCGAGCAGGAGTTCGTGCCGGCTGGCCTGGTCACGCTCGAGGACGCCGAGACCGGCGCGACCCGCCTGGTCGACACTCGCTCGGCGGCCTACCGCGCGCGGGTCGCGGCGGACGCGACGGCGCGGCTGACCCGGCTGGGCGAGCAGCTCGCGTCGGCCGGTGTCGACGTGGTGCGGATCGACGCCGCGGGTTCGGTGGTCGATCCGTTGCTGCGCTTCTTCCGCGAGCGCGAGCGGAGGACCCGGCGATGAGGCGTGCGCGCGTGCCGGCGAGCGTGGCGCTGACGCTGGCGATCGTGCTCGCGGCCTGCGGCGGCGAGCGCGCGCCGACCACCGCGGGGCCGCCGCGTCCGCCGCCCGAGGCGATCACCAAGGTCAGCGAGAACGGGCCGGTCAAGGCCACGGTCAAGGTGTGGCCGCCCAGCCCGGAGCTCGGCGATCCGCTGTACCTCGAGCTGACGATCGAGGCCGCGCCCGGCGTCACGGTGGCGGCGCCCTTCGAGGACGACGGCCTGGGCCGCTTCGCCGCGGTGGGTTGGACCCACGCCACCGCGCGCAAGGGCGACGGCGGCACCGTCGAGACCCAGACCTACACGCTCGAGCCGCCGGGCTCGGGCAAGCACCGGCTGCCGCCGCTGCGCCTCCTGGTCACCGACACGCGCACCGACCCCAAGGCGGCGCCGACCGAGCTCTTGACCGAGGAGATCCCGATCGCGATCGCGCCGGTCGATCCGGCCCGGGCCAGCCAGGCGATGGCGCCGCCGCGGGGCGCGCTGCCGATCGTGGTCGGTGGCTGGGCCTGGTGGCAGATCGCGCTGGCGATCGCTGGCGGCGTGGGCGCGCTGGCCGCCGCCGGGTTCGGCTGGCGCGCGGCGCGGCGGCGCGCGGTCCGGCGGGCCAAGGTCTCGGCCTACGAGCAGGCGGTGCGCCGGCTGGCCGCCCTCGAGCGCGGCGGTGCGCCCGACGCCAGCGGCCTCGACGCGTGGTTCGTCGAGCTGTCGGCGATCGTCCGCCACTACCTCGAGGAGCGCTTCGGCCTGCGCGCGCCCGAGCTGACCACCGAGGAGTTCTTGACCGTGGCCAAGACCGCGCCGGGCCTGTCGCCCGATCACCGCGCGCAGCTCACCGCGTTCCTCGAGCGCTGCGACCGCGTCAAGTTCGCCGGCTATCGCCCCGACGCCAACGAGTCGTTGGCCACCCTGGCGGCGGCCCGCGACTTCATCGAGGACACCCGGCTGCGGGAGGTCGCATGACGCTTCTCGGCATCGAGCTCGCGCACCCGTGGGCGCTCCTCGGCGCGCTCCTGGTGGTGCCGGTGATCCTGCTGGCGCGGCGGGCCGCCGGCCGCGTGCAGTTCTCGTCGCTGGCGACCCTGGCGCCGAGCGCGACCTGGCGGACCTACCTGGCCTGGGTGCCCGACGCGCTCCTGGGCGTGGCGGTCCTGGCGCTGGTCGTGGCGCTGGCGCAGCCGCAGCGCTACGACGGCGAGCACCGCATCAAGCGCCGCGGCATCGCGATCATGATGGTGGTCGATCGCTCGGGCTCGATGCGCGCCCTGGATCTGTCGGAGCGCACCCGCGAACAGACTCGCCTCGACGCGGTCAAGCGGGTGTTCGAGCAGTTCGTGGCCGGTGGCCCCGGTCTGAGCGGTCGGCCCGACGACGCGGTTGGCCTGATCGGCTTCGCCCGCTACGCCGACACGCTGAGCCCGCTCACCCTCGATCACGCCAACCTGATCACCGCGGCGCGCCAGCTCGCGCTGGTCACCGAGGCCGGCGAGGACGGCACCGCGGTCGGCGACGGCCTGGCCCTGGCGGTGAGCCGGCTGGCCGCGACGCGCCAGGTGTCGAAGGTGGCGATCCTTCTGACCGACGGTGTGTCGAACGCCGGTGAGGTCGCGCCGCTGGCCGCCGCCGACCTGGCCAAGGAGGCCGGGGTCCGGGTCTACACGATCGGCGCCGGCACCAACGGCCGCGCGCCGATGCGCGTCGAGGGGCCGTTCGGCAACACCGAGCTGGTGAGCGTGCCGGTGCAGATCGACGAGGACACCCTGACCAAGGTCGCGGAGGCCACGGGCGGGCGCTACTTCCGCGCCACCGACCTGGCCGGGCTGCGCGAGATCTACGGCGCGATCAATCGCCTCGAGCGCACCGAGATCGACGAGACGCAGTCGGCCGAGCCGGCGCAGCTCTACCCGTACCTGGTGGCGCTGGCGATGCTGGCGATCGCCTTGGCCGTGACCCTGCGCCTGACCGCGCTGCGGAGGTTGCCGTGATCCCCGACTGGGTCCACCGCGAGCCGGGCTGGATCTGGGGCCTGTGGGGCGTGGCCGCGCTCCTCGGCGTCTGGATCGTGCTGGCGCTGCGCGGGCGCGACGCCCTGGGCCGGTTCTTGTCGCCGGCGATGGCGGCCCGGCTGGTGACCCGCGCGACCACCGCCCGCGCGATCACGACCCTGGTCTTGTTCGCGGTCGCGCTCGGCGCCGGGGTGTGGGCCCTCATGCGGCCCCAGACCCGCGGGCAAGATCAGGCGGTCCTGGCGTCTCAGTTCTCGGCCGACGTGATGATCGTCCTCGACGTGTCGAAGAGCATGCTGGCCGAGGACGTCGCGCCCAACCGGCTGACCCGGGCCAAGGCCGAGATCAGCGAGATGGTGCGCCAGCTCCCCGGGCATCGCGTCGGCCTGGTGGTGTTCGCTGGCCGCGCGGTGCAGCTCTGTCCGCTGACTCCTGACCACAGCTACTTCAACCTGGTGCTGCGCGGCGTCGACGTCGGCAGCGTCAGCCGCGGTGGCACGCGCATCGGCGAGGCGCTGCGGGTCGCGACCCAGGGCTTCCCGGCCGGGCCCGGCGCCAAGCTGGTGGTGCTCATCACCGACGGTGAGGATCACGAGAGCTACCCGCTCGAGGCGGCCGAGGTGGCCAACCGCGAGGGCGTGAAGCTGATCGCGGTCGGCCTGGGCAGCGAGGCCGGCAGCCCGATCACGCTGACCGATCCGAAGACCGGGGCCAAGACCCAGGTCACCTACGATGGCCAGCCGGTGATCTCGAAGCTCGACGGCGAGACCCTGCGCCAGATGGCGACCACGACCGGCGGCGCGTACGTCCCGGCCGGGACCTCGGCGCTGGACCTCGAGTCGATCGTGCGCTCGAACGTCACGCCGATCCTGCGCGCCGAGGCCGATCGCATGTCGGTGCGCCGGGTCCGCGGCGAGCGGTTCGCGTGGCCGGTGGCGCTGGCCCTGGCCGCGCTCTTGGCGGCGCTGGTGGTCGGCGCCCGCGCTCGGAGGCCCTCATGAGAGCCTGGGTCCGCTGGCTGATCCTCGGGGTGATGGTGGCGCTGGTGGTCGCCGGGTGTGGCGACGATCGCGGGCGCGCCGCGCGCGAGCGCTACAACGCCGGCGTCGCCAAGCTCGAGGCCGGCGCCCTCGACGAGGCCGAGCGCGAGTTCCTGGCCGCGCGCGATCTGGCGCGCTTCGACGACGAGGTGCGGTTCCGCGCCACGTTCGATCTGGCGTCGGTCGCGATCGCGCGGGCCGAGGCCGCGGCCAACGCGCAGCCGCCCAAGTCGGCGGAGGCGATCGCCGCCTACGATCGGGCCCGGACCTGGCTGACCGACGCGGTCCGGCGCCGGCCCGACGACGCCGATGCGCGCGCCAACCTCGAGCGGGTCGAGGCGCGGCTCCTGGCGCTGGTCGACGCCGCCGGCGCCGGGGCCAACAAGCTCGAGGCGCGGCTCGATCGGGCGATCGCGACCCAGCGATCGCTGCGCGACGCGACGCGCGGGCTGTGGAACAACCAGGCCGCGGCGGGCGGCGATCCGCTGGCGGGCAAGGACGAGTTCGAGGCCGCGGCGGTGCGGCAGCGGACCCTGGCGGCCGAGGTCGGCGAGGTCGCCGATCTGGCCGGCGACGAGATCACCGCGATCGGCGGCAAGGCCGAGGACGAGCGCTCCGACGAGGAGAAGGTCCGCCTGGTCCAGCTCCAGAACCTCGATCTGTACGTGGCTGACGCGCGCAAGGCGATGACCGACGCGCGCCGCAACCTCCACGAGCTGCAGGGCGAGCTGGCCCACGGCCGGACCGCGGCCGCCCTCGAGTCGCTCAAGCGGGCGCGCGAGCAGCTCCTCGATCCGATCACGGTGCTGCAGGGCGTGGCCCGCGAGCAGCTCGAGCTGGTCGGGTACCTCGAGGTCCTGGCGGCGCCGGCCGACCAGCGCCGCGCGCTGCCGACCTGGCTGACGGCGCGGGCGCAAGGCGGGGAGCAGATCGATCTGCGGGCGCGGCTCGAGGAGGTCAAGGCCAGGCTCGACGCGGTGCCGCCGCCGGCGCCAGCGCCGACGCCAACGCCGGCGAACCAGGCAGACCCGGCGAGTCCGGCGGCTCCGGTGGACCCGGCGAACCCGGCGAATCCGCCGGCCCCCGCGGCCCCGGCCGATCCCCAGGCCGCCCAGGCCGCCAAGCTGGCGGCGCAGATCGCCGCGGCCCGCCCGGCCCTCGAGGAGGCCTCGGCGGCGATGAAGCAGGCCGCCGACCGCCTGGGTGGCGACGACATCGCCGGCGGGACCGCCGCCGCCCGCGCGGCCGTGCTGGCCCTGGCCCGGGCCATCGAGCAGTTCCTGCCGCTGCGGCAGCTCGTCGACCTGACCCTCGAGGAGCAGCGCGGCGTGGTCGCGGCCCTGGCGCCGGCCACCGACGGCACGCCGGAGTCGGCCGCGCAGTCGCGCGGTCGGCTGGCCCGGGTCACCGACGGCACCGCCAAGAACCGCGCGCGCCTGGCCCGGATGACCGGGCTCATCGCCGACGAGCTGGCGGCGGCCGAAGCCGCCGCCCAGGCGCCCGCCGACCCGAACGCCCCCGCCAACCCCGATCCGAACGCCGCCCCGTCCGAGGCCTCTCAGGCGCTCGAGCGCGCCAAGCAGCTCTACGGTCAGGCCGAGGCCCTGCGCGCCGAGGCCGAGCGCGCGCTGGCCGACTTGGCGACGGTGGCGGCCGGCGGCAAGGGCGCGCCGCCCCTCGACAGCGCGCGCGCCGCCGAGGCCAAGCTGGTCGAGCTGCAGCGCCTGTTCTTCTCGGTGGTCGAGCACCTCCGCGAGCTTGTCCGCGAGCAGGGCGAGACCCGCGACGACACCACCGCGGCCCAGGGCGAGGACGACGCCGGGCGCGCGGCGCGCTTGCCCGGCCTGGTCGATCGTCAGGCCGGTCACGTCCAGCTCGCCGAGGCGATCGCCAGCGCGCTGGCGGCCCAGGCCGACGCCGCGGCCCAGGGGGGCGCCGCCCAGCCCGCGCCGGGGTCCCCCAGCCCGGAGACCTTCGGTCAGGCCGCGACCGAGGTGCGCACCGCCCTGGGAGCGATGCAAGATGCCAGCGCGACCTTGACCCAGGCCCGCGACCAGGCCCAGCAGATGAGCTTCGACATGAACCCCGCGCTCGCGTCCCAGGCCACCGCGCTCGAGCACCTCGAGAACGCGCTGCGGCTCCTGCAACCGCCGCCGCCCGAGCAGGACCAGCAAGATCAGCAGCAAGACCGGCAGCAGCAGGACCAAGAGCAGCAAGACCAGCAGCAGCAAGACCAGCAACAGCAACAGCAGCAGCAGAGCACCGAGCAGCAGCTCCAGCAGCTCCGCGAGCGCGAGGCCGAGCGTCAGCGCGAGCGGCGCGAGCGCGAGCAACAGCGCGGCGGCGACGCCCCGGTGGACAAGGACTGGTGATGGCCCCCGCACGCGCACGCTGGCTGATCGCGGCGACCGTCGCGCTCTTCGCCGTGCTCCTCGGGATCGGCGGCGCCGTCGCCCAGCCCGGGCCGACCGCGCGCTATCAGCTCGGCTCCAAGGCCTTCGTCGGCTCGCCGTTCATCCTGGCGATCGTCGTCGACGGGCTCGAGGAGACGCCCGCGGTCAAGGCGCCCGATCTGGCGGTGCCCGGGCTCGACGTGGTGCGCGGCGACGCCGACTACCGCCAGGGCTTCCAGGTCACCTTCAACGGGCGCCGGGTCCAGCAAGGCGGCGGGACCTGGATCTTCACCTACCGCGTGACCGCCGCCGCCGCCGGCACCTTCCCCTTGCCGAGCCTGACGATCGCCCAGGGCGCGGTGACCGCGACCCTGCGCGCCGCCAACCTCGAGGTCGTCGATCTGCCGTCGACGAAGGACATGGCGATCACCGTCGAGCTGCCGACCCGCCCGGTCTACATCGGCGAGACCTTCACCGCCGAGGTCCACTGGCTCCTGCGCAAGAACCCGCAGGGCCAGCAGTTCGGCGTGCCGCTCCTGGCCATGGACGGCGTCCTCGGTGTCGCGGTGCCGACGCCGACCGATCCGCGCCAGGTGCTGGCCTTCGCCACCGACAAGGGCGAGCAGGAGCTCGGCTTCACGCAGGATCGCGTGACCCAGGACGGCGTGACCTACGATCGCCTGCGCTTCCCGCTGCGGGTGACCGCGCGCAAGTCGGGCAAGCTGACCATCCCGGCGGCGTCGGTGGTGGCCGACCTCGAGATCGGCTCCGGTCGCGACGCCCTGGGCTTCCCGGTCCGGCGGACCGAGACCTTCCGCGCCCTCGATCAGGTCCGCACCCTGGAGGTGCGCCCGGTGCCCGAGACCGGCAAGCCGCCGCAGTTCGCCGGCGCGGTCGGCTCGACCTTCGCGGTCAGCGCTAGGGCCTCGCGCTCGGTGGTCCAGCTCGGCGAGCCCCTCGAGCTCGAGCTGACCTTGAAGAGCGACCAGCGCCTCGACGCGGTGCACCTGGCGCCGCTCGACGGGCCGGGCGGGCTGCCCAAGGGCAAGTTCGCGGTGCCGACCGAGGCGCCGATCGGCGAGCTGTCGGCCGATGGCTTGACCAAGACCTGGAAGGTCGCGATCCAGGTGACCGCCGCCGACACCACCGAGATCCCGGGGATCGGGTTCTCGTACTTCGACCCGACCAAGGCGGTCTACCAGACCATCCACACTGAGCCGATCGCGTTGTCGGTCAAGGGCGGCGCGGTGGTCGGCGCCGCGGATGTCGTCGGCGCGCGACCGGTCGATCCGTCGGCGCCGGCGGCGCCCAGCGAGCCGACGGTGTCGTCGTTGGCCGGGGTCGATCTGGCGCTGTCGCCGCCCGGCGCCGGCCCCGGTGGACTGGCGCGCTCGACGACCTTGGCGTTGGTCGCGTTTCTGTATCTCGTGCCCCTGGCGATCTTGCTCGGCGCTCACGTGCGGCGGAGGAGCGCGGCGCGGCGCGAGCTCGCGGGCGAGACCAAGGCCGCGCTCAAGGCCCTGGCCGGCGCGATCGACCGCGCCCGCACCGACCCCGCCAAGGAGGCCGCCCTCGGGGTGTCGCGTCAGCTCGTCGCCGCCGGGCGCGCCCTCGGCCGTCGCCCCGACGAGGCCCTGATCGCGCGGATCGAGAACGCCGGCTTTGCCCCCGACGCCGCCGGTCAGCCGCTGCCGTCGGAGCTGCGGGCCGAGCTGGCCGAGCTGCTCGAGACCTGGACCCGCGACGCGCGGCGCGGGCCACGCCCCGGCGCGGGCGCGGGCGCCGTTGCGCTGCTCCTGGCCGCGGTGGCGGCTCCCGACACGGCGCGGGCCGACGAGAGCCGCAGCGCCGGCCGCGCCGCGTATCAGGACGCGATGGCCGCCACCGATCCGGCGGTCAAGCAGCGCGGCTTCGCGGCCGCAGCGGCGGCCTTCGCGCGCGCCGTCGAGGCCATGCCGTCGGCGGGGCTCTACGCCGATCTCGGCAACGCCGCGCTCGGCGCTGGCGATGTCGGCGCGGCGGTCCTGGCCTACCGCCGGGCGTTGACCCTCGCGCCCGACGATCGGCGGTCGGCGCGCAACCTGGCCTGGGTGCGGGGGCGCTTGCCGCCGGAGCTGCGACCCGCGGGCGCGTCGGCGGCGGACACCTTGTGGTTCTTCCACACCTGGCCGCGGTCGCGGCGGCTGATCGTCGGCGCGCTGGCGTTCGCGGTCGCGATCCTCGTGCTGGTGCCGTGGCGCGGGCGCCGCGCTCGTGGCCTGACCCCGGTCGCGGCGCTGGGCGGGTTGATCTGGCTGGCGATGTCGCTGTCGCTGGTCCTCGAGCGCGATCGCCCCGATGACGCGGTCGTGATGCAGGCCCTGGTCCTGCGCACCGCCGATCACGCGGGCGCGCCGGCGGCGCGAGCCACGCCGCTGCCGGCCGGCGTCGAGGTCGCGATCAGCGAGCGGCGCGGCGACTGGGTTCGCATCCGAGCCGGCGCGGTGACCGGCTGGCTGCCGGCCGCCGCCGTCGAGCCGGTCGCGCGCTGAGCGCGCGGCTCACGCCGCGGTCAGGCGCCGCACCATCCGCCGCAACCACGGCAGCGGGTGCTGGGCCAGGGCGAGGCGGGCGTCGTCGAGGCTGGGATCGAGGGTCAGCGCGCGCTCCCACTCGCTGCGCGCGCGGGCCAGCTCGCCTTGCTCGGCGGCCTCGTGACCTCGCGCGAAGGCCATGAGCGCGCGCCGCCGGGTCACCTGGGGCGTCAAGAGCGCGAGCTGGTGGAGCGCCGTCCGGGCCTCGGTCCACTTGCGGAGCTGGAGCAGCCGCTGCGCGTAGGTCTCGAGGGCGGCCTCGCTGGTGATGGCGTGGGCGGTGGCGGTGGGCGAGGGCGAGCGGACGGGCGCGGTCATACAGCGCGGGCTTCGTACCGCGCCGTCGACGACGATGTGAGGGCGCGGTCCCGTAGCGCCCCGGTAGGCGCCGGGTAGGTCTCCGACCTCCGCCTCCGCCTCGGCCTCGGTCTCGGTCTCGGCCTCGGTCTCGGTCTCGGTCTCGGTCTCGGCCTCCGTCTCCGCCTCCGCCTCGGACTCGGACTCGGTCTCGGTCTCGGCCTCGGTCTCCGCCTCGGCCTCGGTCTCCGCCTCGGCCTCGGTCTCGGTCTCGGTCTCGGTCTCCGCCTCGGTCTCGGTCTCCGCCTCGGTCTCGGTCTCGGTCTCCGCCTCGGCCTCGGTCTCCGCCTCGGCCTCCGAGATCTGACGTCACCCGCCCCGCGTCGCCCCGCCCTCGTCCCCGCTCACGGCGCCATACACGCCAGCCACTCGCCGAGCTGCTGGCGCTCGGCCGGCGTTGGCCGCGGATCCTCGGGCGGCATGCCGGTGTTGACGGCGTTGGGCCCGGCGGCGGCGTACTCGTCGATGTGGTCGCGGACCGCGCGGATGCCGATCACGGTGTCGTAGTCGTGGAAGGCCGGCGCGCCGTTGCGAGCCGAGCCCGACTTGGCGCTGTCGTGGCACTCGACGCAGTAGGTCGTCATGAACTGCCGACCGAAGTTCTCGTAGGTCAGGGTCGAGCCGGTTGGGCACACCCAGCCCGTGGGCTCGCCGTGGGAGTGATCGTGACAGGCGGCGGCCAAGACCAGCGCGAGGAAGGCAGCGCGATACGTCATCACCCGACCGTATCACCGGCGCGCCGCGGGGCGCGACCTTCGCGCCCTCACCGCCCCTGACCGAGCGAGGCGCGCCGCCCGTCCGCGACCTGGATCACAAGCGGTAATGGAATTGCAACAGGCCGTAGCCCGAGTTCGGTCCGCCGCTGCCGAAGCCGATGGTCTGGAGCCGACCCATGAGCACCAGCTCGAAGTGCGGCTTGGGGAACCAGTGCAGGTTGACCTCGACGGTGTCGCGATCGACGTCCGCCACCTTCACGTCTTGATCGTAGTGACCGAGGCCGACGTTCAGCATGTAGGCCTTGTGCGGGAACCAGGTGGTCATGAGGTAGCCGACGAGCTGATTGCGCGTCGGCCCGACCTCGAGGTTCTGCCGGACGTACTGGGCCTCGGCCTGGAACAGGAGCGCCGGCCCCTCGAGCCACAGCTTGCCGTTGACGCCGCCATGGGTGCGGACGTCCTCGTCGCCGTTGGCGTAGCGAGCCTGCACGCCGACCGAGGCGCGGCCGAAGCGCTTCTCGGCGTGGAGCGC
This sequence comes from Kofleriaceae bacterium, assembly GCA_018057825.1. Classification (GTDB taxonomy): domain Bacteria; phylum Myxococcota_A; class Polyangia; order Haliangiales; family Haliangiaceae; genus UBA2376. Next base: position 279,880 of record JAGPCY010000002.1, read on the forward strand.
GGCGCCGTCGGCGTCCTCGACGCTCGACCGCAGGCGATCGCGTGAGAACCCGGTCAGGTGAACCTCGCCGGCGGCGCCGACCCAGCCCAGGGCGGCGGCGTAGCCCTCGCCGAAGAGCGGCGTGCCGCCGTAGCGCCGGGTGTACGCGGTGTGCTCGGCCAGGCGCAGGCCGAAGGTCGGCATGAAGCGGCCGATCCGGCCGTACCAGCCGTCGTCGCCGGGGTGCTGGGTCCACTGCACGTAGTGCTGGCGCGACAGGATCGCCGACGCCGGCTCGCCCTCCTTGGGGATGGTCACGCCCAGGTCGGCGACGATCTGCACCGGGCCCTGATCGACCTGGCCGTGGAGCTCGACCTGCATCGGGAAGGCGGCCGGGCCGAGGCCACCGCCGCGGTCCGACGCGCCGGCCGCGAACCGGACGTCGCCGCCCAGGTGGAGCCAGTCGGGCAGGGTGGCGGCGCCGTGGAGGAACGTCGGATCGCCGCTCCAGGTGGCGTCGTCTTCCTCGGCCAGCTCGCCGTTGACGTTGAGCAGCCCGCCGCCGGTCGGCGACAGGTGGCACGCGCCGCAGGTCTGCTCGCGGGAGAGCTGGTACTGCGGGTAGGCGTGGGCGACGGTGGCGGTGGCCGCGAGGGCCGCGGCGATGAGGAGGGCGCGCATTACTCGAGCTCCGCGCCGTTGATGATCCAGCGCTCGATCAGGGCGATGTCGGCGTCGGGCAGCGGGCCGTCGATCGGCATGCGCTCCTCGCCGCTGGTGGTGAGGATGAAGATGATCGGGTTCGCGGGCGGATCGTCGGGCTGCACGACCAGGCCGTTGCGCCGGAAGGTCTCGCGCGACGCCTCGACGCTCGAGAAGTCGTAGCCCTCGCGCGCGGTGGCGTCGTTGTGGCACGTCGCGGTCGCGCAGTTGGGCTCGAGGATCGTCTTGCTGATGTAGGCGAAGTCAGCCGGGCGGTCGTCGGTGTCGGCGGCGCAGGCGGCGGCCGCGAGGGCCAGGGTCGCGAACAGAAGGGGCGGGCGCATACAGCCTCCAGCCGTCGGCGACGGCCGACGTGGGCGCAGGTGTACCAGGATGGCGCGCCGGCCGCGAGATCTCGGCGGTCGTGGGTCGCGCGCGGGTGACCCGGGTCGCGCGCGGTTGACAGCGCGGCCGGCGATCGGTACGAAGCGCGCCGGAGGTCTCTAGCGAAGCGACGCAACCGAACCGCGATGGGTGACGGGAAGCCGGTGTGAATCCGGCACAGCCCCCGCTACTGTAACCGAGGACGAACGCGGCTCTCTCGCCACCGGGTCAAACCGGGAAGGCGCCGCCAGTAGGGTGAATCGGAAGTCAGGAGACCGGCCCACGCACAACCTCGAGGCGCGGCACGGCCGACGCCTCGGTCACGTGGGGTGACACCATGAAGCGACTGTGTTCGATCTCTCTTGTCCTGTTCTCGTGGGGCCTGGCGGCGTGTGGCGACAACCTCGGCTCGGCCGAGCCCGACGCAACGACGGCGCCCGACGGCGGCCTCGACGCGACGCCGGCGCGCCGCACCGGGTTCGTGGCCTCGGGCGACTTCGGGACCACCGGCGTGTTCTCGACGGTCGACGTGGCCGCTGGGACGGTCATGGCCAACGCCCTGGCCGGGGTCGCCGGCGGCGATCCCTACGTCCGGGCGCTGGGCGACGAGGTCCTGATCATCAACCGCGACCGCGGCGAGAACATCACGATCCTCGGCGGCAGCCCGCTGGCGCTGATCGATCAATACGGCACGGGCGGCGGCTCGAACCCGCAGGACGTCGCGGTGGCCGGCGGCAAGCTCTATGTGCCGGCCCTCGGCACCGCCGGCGTGGTCGTGATCGATCGCGCGACCCGGGCCCTGCGCACGATCGCGATCGCCGGCGATCCCGACGGTCGCCCCGACTGCGTCTCGGCCTTCGCCGTCGACGGCAAGGTGTTCGTGGCCTGTGGTCTCCTCGACAACTTCGCCGCCACCCGGCCGGGCAAGGTCGCGGTGATCGACGTCGCGACCGACACCGTCACCACCAGCTTCGATCTGCCGGCGCGCAATCCGATCGGCCTGTTCGCGCGTGGCGGCGCGGCGCTCGGCGGCGATCTGCTGCTCGGCACCGCGCCGTCGTTCACCGACTACACCAGCGGCTGCGTGGTCCGGGTCACGACCGGCGCGACCCCGGCGGCCAACGGCTGCCTGGTCAGCAACCAGGACCTCGGCGGCCTGGCCAACCACATCGCCGTCGATCCCGACGACGGCACGCCGTGGGTCGCGGTCACCGGCTATGCCGGCCCGGGCTTCGACAACCCCTACGGTCGGCTGCGCGCCCTCGACCGCGCGTCGGGGGTGCCCGGGGTGGTGCGCTCGACCGCCGGCCAGCAGATCGACGACGTCGCCGCGTGTGGCGACGGCTACCTGATCACCGCCGACGGCGCCGCCGGCGGCGTGCGGATCTGGAAGGACGGCGTCGAGCGGACCACCGCCGCCCTCGACATCGGCCGGCCGACCGGGTTCGGCAACAACATGGCGTGTCGGTAGCACGGCCGCCGATCGGCGGGAGAGACCGAGACCGAGACCGAGGCGGAGACCGAGACCGAGACCGAGGCGGAGACCGAGGCCGAGGCGGAGACCGAGACCGAGGCGGAGACCGAGACCGAGACCGAGGCGGAGACCGAGGCCGAGGCGGAGACCGAGACCGAGGGCGAGTGCTCGGCGATTACCGACACACGTAGGGGCGGCGCTGGGCGCAGTGGCCGTCGCTCCAGGTGCCGCGGCCCTTGGGACGGAGCGCCGCGCAGTCCTCGCCGCAGGCGGCGTCGTCGGGCTGGCCCTTGCGCCAGCGGGTGAACCCGACGGGCGCGCCGTCGGCCCAGGCCCAAGTGCCCTCGGCGGTGCGATCCGACAGGCCGATCCACCAGCGCTCGCTCGAGATCGCGCGGGCCGCCTCGGCGATCGCCGCGACCTGCTCGGCGTCGTCGAGGCGCGCGAGCTGCAGGCCGTCCTGGCGACAGGCGGCCGCGGCGTCGTCCCAGGTCCGCGGCGTCGGGCACAGCGCGAAGGTCGTGGCGCCGACGGTGGTCGGCACACACGGCGCGGTCGGCGGCGCGCACGAGGCTGGTGGGGTCGGCCCGAGGCACGCCAGCTCGGCGCGGATCTCGGCGGGGCGCTCGGCGACGAAGCGGCGCAGGGCGGCCCGGGCATCGGCGACCTCGTCGGCGTCGGCCGGTCGCCGCGGATCGACCCGACCGGCGGCGTCGACCAGGATGAACCAGCGATCGAGGGTGCCGTCGCGGATCAGGGCGTCGAGGCGGGCCGCGGCCGCCACCACCGCCAGCGCGAAGGTCGCGCGGCACGGCGCGTCGGCGAAGCACAGCTTGGCGACCAGGCCGCCGGAGTCGGTGAGGCGCAGCCGCGACTTGAAGGTCCGGTCCTGGCCCCACGGCAGGAGCGACCACCGGCCGGAGTCGCGATCGCGGTAGAGCCGGTAGTTATGGCCGTGGCGATAGCCATCGAAGTCGCCGATGACCGCGGCCACCGCCAGGTAGCCCAGGACCCGCGGCAGATCGAGGGGCCCGTCGGGCGCCAAGAGCGCGTCGGGGCGGCGCGCCACCTCGGCCAGCGCGATCAGATCGGTGTGGCCGACGTCGTCGCCGCCGTCCTGCTCGAAGCGCGGCGCGTCCTCCGGGTACAGGTCGCAGCCGAACTCGCCCTCGTACAGCGTGCCGTCGTCGTCGCCGAACACCCGCTTGAGCGGACCGCGATCGATGGCCTCGAGGTTGAGATACAGGCCCAGGTTGGCGCCGTCGACCACGAGCTGGGCCCAGCCGGTGCGCGGAGCCGGGACGCCGGCGCCGCGGTACAGCCGATACGCCAGGGCCTCGCGCACCGCGGTCGGATCCTCGACCAGGTTGTTCAACACCAGCTCGCGCTGCCCGAGGAAGCGCTGCTTGGGGACGAACTTGTCGAAGCGCAGCTTCCACGACGGCTTGCCGTCGAGGCCCTGGCGCGAGCGGTTGCCCTTCCACCGCACGCCGACGTCGCCGAGCGTGGTGCCGGCGTAGCGGAACTCGGCCCGGACCCAGTCCTTGGGCCGCGCCGCCAGCGACGCGCGGGCGTCGTCGTCGAGGATGAGCTCGAAGCGCGGCACCAGGTGCTCGCCGAACAGATCGTCGGCCGAGGTCGCGAGCCCGGTCGGCGCCGGGGCTTCGGCGCAGCCCAGGGCGACGGCGATCGCTGCGGCGAGGGCGCGGCGCACGTCAGGCCGGGGTGCCGGGCGGCGGGGGCACGCAGTCGCAGTCGTCGCCGTCGGCGGTGCCATCGTCGTCGCCGTCGGACACCGAGTCGTCGCCGGCGCTGTCGGCCGAGTCGACCGTCGAGTCGGACTGCGACGGGTCGTCCGAGGCCGAGTCGTGGCTGGCGCAGTCGGCGTTCGAGGTCGAGTCGCTGTCGGCGTCGTCGGAGTCCGACATCGCCAGGGTGGCGCCGTCGTCGGTGCCGCCGTCATCATCGCCGCCGTCATCGTCGCCCGGGCCGTCGTCGTCGCCGCCGCTGGTCGGGTCGTCGCCGTTGGAGTCCGAGACGCTGTCCGAGGCGCTGGTGGTGTCGCCGCACACGTAGGCGTCGCGGCGGCCGTCGCCGTCGACGTCGACCGACTCCTTCGAGCCGGTGGCCTGCTTGCAGACCACGCCGTTGGCGGTGTCGTAGCAAGCGAGCGACTGAGCGGCGGTGCCGGTGTCGGTGGTGCAGGCGCCCGCGAAGGCGAGGCCGAGGAACGAGGCGAGGAGAGAAAGACGCATGAGAACCTCCGGCAGCGGGTTAAGCAGCCGGTGTGCCAGCGTAAGCGCTCGAGATCACGAAGCGTGGAGGGCGAGTGTGCAAGGGCCGTCCGTCGGCGATTGTGCAAGGTCCTGCATACGAGGTGAGCCAGCCCACCATCGCGAGCCTCGGGCGTGACCGCATCGGACCCGACCTCCGGCGCTACGGCGTCTCGGTGCGATCGCGGAACGGCCGGGCCTGCTTGATGAGCAGGCGCCGCCCGGGCAGGAGCTTCCACTCGACGTCGGCGGCGGCCCCCGGGTAGCGCACGCGCAGGCGGGCGTTGATGTCGGTCAGGTAGCCGGCGAGCTCGTCGAGCTCGGCGTCGGTCAGGACCCCGACCGGCGACGGCCAGTCGACCGCCCAGCCCATGAGCGACGACCGGGTGATGACCTCGTACTCGGGCTCCTCGTACCAGGTGTAGTAGAGGAGCTGCTCGGGCGTGGCGCCGCCGGTCGGGTTGGTGACCGAGACCTCGCCGAGCTGGCTGTTGATGTAGAACGCCGGGCGGCGCTCGGAGAACTGGTTGATCGTGAGCGCGACGCCGTTGGCCAGCTCGTCGTCCTGGGCCGGGTGGATGAGCACCGCCATGCGCACCTCGCGCTGGGCGACCCGGTAGAAGTCGCGCTCGACGAAGGCCTGGGCGTTCCACGCCGAGGCCCACACGACCTTGATCGCGTTGGCGAGCGCGGCCTCGCCGTCGACGAGCGCGGCGCCGGCCGAGGTGTAGAGGCCAGCGCCGGTGAACTCGGCCAGGTCCTCGACGTTGGTCGACGACCGGAAGCGCAGGCGGGTCGGCTCGGGCCAGCGGGCCCGGGCCAGGGTCGCGACCTGGGTGACCAGGGCGGGATCGATCGGCGCGGTGTAGATGCGCCAGCGGATCGCGAACAGCCGGGTCTCGAGCTGGGCCGGGGTCAGGGTCCCGGCGGCGTAGTCGGTGAGCACGGCGTCGAGGAGCGGCCCGACGCCCGCGGCCGCCAGGTGGTTGGCGTAGTGGGCGAACGGGATCGCCAGCGGGCGCTCGGGCAGCGGCAGCTCGTGGCCGGTGCCGACGCCGATCGTGTACAGCTCGCCGAGGTTGGACGCCTTGGCGCCGATCTGCACGACGTTGGCGACCGTCGCGCGGGTGACGTCGAACAGCGGCAAGGTGGTCGAGTCGTGGACCGGGAGCTGGAGCGCCGGTGGCCGCAGCGAGTCCCAGTAGGCCTGGGCCTCGGCGGGATCGCCGACCGCGATCGTGAAGGCCTGGGGCCCGACCTCGAGGCGGACGAGCTGATCGGCGAGGACGCGCAAGCGCGGATCGGTCCAGGCGTCGCGCAGCGCCATGTTGGGCGTGCCGCGGGTCTGGGCCAGCACCGCGACGTGGGCCAGCGGGGTCTGGAACTCGCCGGTGATGATGCCGGCGACCATCGCGACGTCGTTGGGCACGCGATCGAGGACCACCAGATCGGTCGGCGACAGCGGCGTGCCCTCGAGGGTCGCGGTCTGGCGGAAGCGCAGGACGCCGTAGGCCACGCCGGGGTTGAGCGGCTGGTAGGTCTGGTTGCGGAAGACCTCGTCGGTGGCGATCGTCGGGATGCGATCGCGCAGGGCCGGCAGGTGGCGCTCTTGCTCGGCCGACACCGCGCGGTAGCGCAGGCGATCGCCGTCGTAGAGCGCGCCGCGCACCCGCTCGAAGGCGGCGATGATCATCGCGGCGTCGGCGGTGTCGCCGGCCGCCAGCTCGTAGGTCAGGAGGTCCTGATCGACGTAGGCCACCAGCTTGCCGAGGACGAAGCGGCGGTTGGGTCGGCGGTAGTTGAGGATGTTGAAGTCGGCCAGGGAGCCGACCGCGGTCTTGCCCGGCAGGTTCAGGTGGGCCGAGGCGTAGTCGTAGTGCAGCGCGTAGCGCTCGCTGTCGATGAAGTGGAGCGCGTCGCCGTCCTCGCGATCGATGATCACCAGGACGGTCTCGGTGTGGGCGAACACCGAGTCGTCCTTGGCGGTGGCCAGCGCCGCGAAGTCGGTCGGGCAGCCGAGGCGATCGACGGCGACCGCGGTCTCGCCCGGCGCCAGCGCGCAGGTCGCGGGATCGGTGCAGGCGGCGAGCGCGAGCAGCACGGCCACGGCGGAGCCGAGCGCGGCGCGGATCATGGCGCCACCGCCGGGTTGGCGGCGCCCGGGGTCGGGGCGACCGCGAAGAACAGCCCGGCGCCGTCGGGGACCCGGGCCAGGGACACATCGGCTGGCTGGCTCGGCGCGCGCGGGTACAGGTACGAGACGCCGTCGACGTTGGCGCCGTCGATCGTGAGGACGTGGACCTGATCCGAGGCGGCCAGGGAGAACGGCGCGTGGGTCGGATCGATCGGGCCGGTGGTGGGCAGCGGCGTGTCGTCGATGGCGATCACCAGATAGGCGCCGGCCGCCAGCGGCCGCGGTGGACATGGCGCCGGCGGCAGCACGCCGCCGAGCGGCAGGTAGTGATCGAGGCGATCGCTGGCGTCGGTCAGGAAGTAGCCGCACAGATCGATCGGCGCGGCGCCGCGGTTGTGCAGCTCGATCCAGTCGCTGCCCGGGCCCCGCGGCATGACCTCGTTGATGACCAGGTCGGTGGTCGCCTCGCTGCCCTGGCCGGCGGGCGCGTCGATCGGAGCATCGACGCCGGCGTCGGCCGCGGCCGGCGGTTCGTCGCAGGCGGCGGCGAGGAGGGCGAGGAGGGCGAGGAGGGCGCGGCGCGGCATCGGGGCGAGCTCGGGGACACGTCGGGGAGAGCAACCAGCATGCCACGCGCGCCGGCGCGCTAACCGAGCGACCGCGCACGGGCCGCCGGTCGCTGGTCCTCAGAAAACTGGCGCTGCGGGGGCGCGCGGCCGCGGATCGCGGTCAGCGCGGCGAGCCATCGCGCGCGCGCAGCCGGCCATCGTCGTCGACCGCGAACGGGGCGCCGATCGCGACGGCGGCGGCCACCGCGTCCGGCGACCGCCCTTCGGGGGCGACTCGCCACAGCCGGACCTGGCCGGTCTCGTCGAGGGTCGCGACCGCGCCGCCGTCGGGGGCGACCGCGATCCCGGCGATCGACGCCGTCGGTCCCGCGAGCGTGGTCAGGACCCGGCCGGTGGCGACGTCCCAGATCCGCAGCTCGCCGTGGCGGGTGCCGGCGAACACCCGGGCTCCGCTCGCCTCGCCGGCCAGGGCGGTGATGATCGCGCCCGCGCTGGGGAGCCGCCGCAGCGACGGCGAGGTCGTCGACCACAGCCAGATCGTGCCGCTGGTGTCGCCGCTGGCGATGTGATCGTCGCCGCTCGGCGTCACCGCGCTGATCCACGCGGTGTGATCGCCGCACTGCGCGCGCACCTTGCCGTCCAGGGTCACGGCGACCGCGTGGCGGCCGTTGGTCAGGGCGAGCGCGTCGCCGGGCAGGACCTCGAGGGCGACCACGTCGACCAGCGGCGCGGTCGGCACCGGCGTCGCGGCGCCGGTCGCGGGCTCCCACACCGTCACCGCGCTGGCGGCGATCGCGATCCGGCCGTCGCTGAGGACGCCGAGGCTGCGCACCATCCCGTCGGTCGGGTGGCGATGGCTCGCCGGGCCACCGTCGATCGGAACCATCACCACCGCGGCCGCCTCGCCGACCACGACCGCGCGGCCGTCGGCGGTGAAGTCGAGCGACACGGTCGGCGCGGTCGACAGCCGCCGCACCAGCGCGCCGCGGCGATCGTAGAGCGCGGCGCCGTCCGTGGTCGCGATCGCCAGGTGGCGCCCGTCGGGGCTCCACCGCAGCACGGCGCCGCGGCCGGCGGGCCAGGTCTCGGGCACGACCTGGTCGAGCCGCCATCGCCGCGCCGTACCGTCGCCGCTGAAGGTCACGACCGCCTCGCCGTCGGCGGTCGCCGCGGCGCCGTAGACCTCGCCGTCGTGGCCGGCCAGGGCGCCGACCGCGTGGCCGGTCGCGCGATCGAAGACCCGGACCACGCCGTCGCCGCCGGCCACCAGCACCCGCGTGGCGGTGGCCGAGAGCCCGCGGACCTGGGTCTCGCCCAGGCTCGCGGTCCAGCGCACGGCGTTGGCGCTGGGGTCCCAGCGCTCGAGGGTGCCGTCCTGGTACGCGAGCAAGAGGTCGTCCGCGAGCCAGCGGTGGTGCGAGATCGTGACCCCGCGCGCGCGCGCCGCGAGCCGCTGGCCGCCGGCGCTCCACACCGCGACCGAGTCCTCGTCGCGCAACCCGAGTCGACCGTCGTCGGCGACCTCGATGTTCGGTCGGTGGTCGGCCAGCTCGTCGAGCAGGCGTCCGGTCGCGAGGTCCCAGCGAGCCAGCCGCGGCCCCGGCACCAGGAGCAGCGCGCCGTCGGCCGACAACCGCGCCGGGCTGCCGCGCACCGGGCCGGCGACGGTCAAGCGCGGCCGGCCGGTCGCGATCTCGAACACCGTGGTCGTGCCGCCGAACGCGGTGGCCGCGAGGTGGCGACCGTCGCGGCTCTGCTCGAGCCACAGCGCGATCGACGGCAACTGGCCCCACTCGATCGGCGGACCGCCGCCGTCGAGGTCCCAGCGGGTGATGCGCCCGGCGTGATCGCCGGTGACCGCGCTGCCGTCGGGCAGGACCTCGACCTGCGCCAGCTTCTCGGGGCCGGTCAGGGTCGCGCGTCGCGCGCCGGTCGCGGCGTCCCACACCCCGAGGGTCAGGTCCCACGACGCGGTGACGATCCGACCGCGGGCGGGATCGAGGGCGACGTCGGCGACGGTCTGGGTCGGGCCGTCGCCGTGGCGCAGCACCGCCGCGTCGACGGTCGGCATGGCCAGGCCGAGCAGGGCGCGCACGGTCGGCGAGTCGTCGCCGAGCTGGTAAGCGCGGGCCAGGTACGCGGCGGCCTCGAGGGGGCGGCCGGCGGCCAGGCGCTGTCGACCGTGCTCGGTCAAGAGCGTGCGGGTCTGGGCCTCGGCGCGGCGGGCCTCGGCCTCGGCGCGGCCGCGCTCCTCGATCGCCGCCGCCCGCTGCGCCGCGGTGCGCGCGCGCTCGACCCGCAGGCCGCGGACGTAGATCGCCGCGGCCACCACGCTGGCGACCGCGACCGCGCCGGCCACCGCCAGGGCCAGGCGATGGCGACGGGCCCAACGCGCCAGGAGCGTGCCCAGACTGTAGCGGTGGGCGCCGACCAGGCGGCCCTCGCCGAAGCGGCGCAGATCGCCGGCCAGCTCGCTGGCGGTGCGGTAGCGCTCGGCGGGCTCGCGCGCCATCGCCTTGTCGACGATCGCCGCGAGCTCGGGCGGCACGCCCTCGACCATCACGGCGAGCGGCGTCGGTGGGCCGTCGGCCACCAGCTCGACCAGGGCGTGGGCCCGGGCCGCGGTGTCGTCGTAGGGCGCGCGTCCGGCCAGCACGTGATAGAGGAGCGCGCCCAGGGCGTAGACGTCGGTGCGCTCGTCGACGATCCCACCGCGCGCCTGCTCGGGCGCCATGTACGCCGGCGTCCCCACCGCGCCGCCGGCCAGGGTCACGGTCGGCTCGCCGCTGGCGCCACTGCCGCGCTCGCGCTCGGCCGCGCCGACCCGCCGGGCCAGCCCCCAGTCGATCACCACGGTCTCGCCGTAGGCGCCGACGAGCACGTTGTGCGGCTTGAGATCGCGGTGGACGATGCCGCGGACGTGGGCGTAGGCCAGGGCCTCGCACACCGCGATCGTCGTCGACAGGAGCGGCAGGCGCTCGGCCAGGGTCGGGCGCTCGCGGATCACCTGATCGAGGGCGCGGCCGTCGACCCGGCGCATCGCGAAGAACGGTCGGCCGTCGGGCCACAGCCCGGCCTCGTAGATCGGCACGATCGCCGGGTGCTGCAGGCGCGCGGTGATGAGGGCCTCGCGGCGGAACCGCGCCACCAGCTCGTCGTCGCTGGTCAGCGGCTCCTTGAGCGCGACCGGTCGATCGTGGCGGACGTCGTGGGCGGCCACGATGCGGCCCATCCCGCCGCGCGCGATCTCCTCGCCGCGCTCGTAGTTGGCCGGATCGATCACCCGGAACTCGCCGGGCAGGGCCGCGACCGGCGGCGCTGCGCCGGCCGCTAGCGTCAGGGTCTCGCCGTCGGTGTCGACCGCCGGCGCCAGCTCGACCGTGGCCGCGTGGTCGAGCGGATCGGACGGTTCGCGCGGATCGTGAGAGCCCATGTCGACGCTACCGCCATCGTACCGCGCGCCGGAGCCATTGGGTCCCAAGGCCGCTCGGTTCGCGCGGCCCCCCGACGCCTTCGGCCTCGGCCTCGGTCTCGGTCTCGGTCTCGGTCTCGGTCTCGACTCGGTCTCGACTCGGCCTCGGGTGCGGTCTCGGTCTCGGTCTCGGCCTCGGTCTCGGTCTCGGCCTCGGCCTCGGTCTCGGCCTCGGCCTCGGTCTCGGTCTCGGTCTCGGTCTCGGGTTCGGTCTCGGTCTCGGCCTCGGCCTCGGTCTCGGCCTCGGTCTCGGCCTCGGTCTCGCCGCGATCCGATCGGCCCTCGCCCTACGCCAGCGCGCGCAGCTCGTCGCAGACCTGCCGCAGCTTGGCGAAGCTCGGCGAGCGGTTGCGCGCCGGGTCGAGGTGCGGCGCGATGGTCTGCGCGGCCTCGAGCTTCCGCAGGCCGGTCCGGAAGTACCCGGCCTCTGACAGCACGCGAGCGAAGGCCTCGGCGGTCCCGCCCGCGATCTGATCGGGGTCCCGGTACGCGCTCTTCTTGTCGATCGTCGCTCCGACGCGCGGGTAGGCGGCGCGGACCGCGGCCCAGTCCCCGAAGTACCAGGCCTCGAGCTCCTCGATCGCGAGCCGGTTGACGACCTGGAACTGGCCGCTGGCGTCGCTTCGCACGGTGAGCCCGGCGTCGCGGGCAAACCCATCGAGCGTGGCCTTCAGGCGCGCGCAGTCGTCGCGATCGCGGTCGACGATCACCACGATCCGGTGGTCGGCTGGCAGGTAACGCGCGTAGCCGCGCAGCCGGACCGGCAGATCTCTGAGCAGCGCGGGCTTGCCGTTGTGCAGGAAGATCTGGAACGTGAGATCGGTGCCGAGGAGCTTCGGGAGGAGGTGGCGGAGGGCGGCCTCCATCGACGGCTCCTCGACGTGGACCAGGACGTGCCCGACCGTCACCGGCGGCGCCCCGGTCGCGTCGGTCCGCCGTGCTCGACCAGCGGGTCGCCGACCCCGAGCTGCCCCTCGAGCCACAGCTCGCCGAGCTTGGCCCCTTCCGCGAGGTGGTGGGCGATCCCGTCGACGTCGGCGGCGCGCTGGGCCTGGGTGTAGCCGTCGGTGTCGCGATACAGGATCCGGACCTGCTCGGGGGCCAGGCCGTTCAGGAGGAACGGCGAGTGGGTCGTGACCAGGAGCTGAGATCGCTCGGTCGCGGCCCGGCACTCCTCGGCGAGCACCGGCAACAGGCGCGGGTGCAGGAAGTTCTCGGGCTCCTCGACGCCGATGAAGGGGGGCGGCGTCGGGTCGTGCAGCACGATCAGGTAGGCCAGCATCTTGAGCGTGCCGTCCGACGCGAACCGCGCCAGGACCGGCTCTTCGAAGGGCGCGTCCTTGACGGTCAAGAGCAGGCGGCCATCGGGCATCGGCGTCGAGTCGATCCGCTCGATCCGCGGCACCCGCTGCTGCATGCGCGTGTAGATCTCCGCCAGGTGCTGCGGGTGGCGCTCTTTCAGGAACTGGATGACGTTGGCCAGGTTGTGGCCGGTCCGACTCAGGCGCTCCTGAGCGCCAGCCTCGGGCTGGCCGCGGGTGTCGTCGATCGACAGGTACGAGACGTACCAGCTCGAGATGAAGCGACGGAGCGCGGCGACGCGCGGGTTGTTGCGCAGGCGGCCCAGGGTGCTGACCGCCAGCAGATCGCGCTCGTCGAGGGTCTCCCACACCTTCTGGTCGTTCTTGATCGGGCGCTCGCCGGAGATCACCCAGCCCTTGCCCTTGTTGAAGCTGAGGATGTTGAAGGGCGCGCCGGGCTTGTTCCGCTCCATCCGGCGCCACTTCAGCGATTCCTGTTCGACAAACGGCCCGCGGTGGTCTTCGTTGATCGTCAGGCGATACGTGGCGGGTTGATCGTCCGCGGTCTCCTGGTACGTCAGCTCGAAGACGATCGGGCCAGTGGCGCCGCGGGTGCGGAGCTCCTTGAAGCGACCGCGCTTCTCCCATGCTGCGCGCAAGGAGCCGGTGAAGCACTCGGCGAGAAAGCTGAACACGTCGAAGACCGTCGACTTACCGCTGCCGTTGGGCCCGAGCAGCACGGTCAAGGGCGTCACGTCGGCGAGCTCGAGGGACCGCAGCGCCCGGTAGTTCTCGACCTTGAGGCGGAGGATGCGCATGGGCATCTCGGCCTTGGGTCGGCGCGGGCGAGCGGAGCTCCGGAGGGCCATCGGCCTCCACCTTACGGCAAGTCCAGGCCGCCTCGTGCCCGGCCCGGCACGACAGCCGTCTGAACAAATGCCCAGTCAGCGCACGAGCTGTCCCGACGCAGCGCGCGTTCCCGCCAGTCAGGGCAGCTCGACCGCCGAGGTCTGGGTCACGGTGGTCTGCTTGGCGTCGACGTCGATGGTCCAGCGCAGCGGCGCGGTGACGCCGGGCTTGGCGAACCACGCAGCGAAGCGGCCGCCGTCGGCGGTCTTGGTCAGCTCCGGGGCCCGCACCTTGGCGCGATGGGGCGGTTCGATCGCGGGATCGCCGGGCGCCAGCACCAGGGTCGGCCGCCGGATCGTCGGGCCGTGGGTCGCGGGGCCGTCATCGCTCGCCAGCCACGCGAGCCACGCTGCCATCGCAGCCGCGTCGGGCGCGGCCGCCAAGAGCCCGGCCCAGTCGTCGCCGACGCCGCGCGGGTTGGTCCCGGGCCGGAAGCCCTCGCGCACCAGCCCGGTCGGCGTGACGCAGGCCTTCTGGCGCAGGCCATCGCCTTCGCGCAGCGCGAAGCAGCGCACCGCGCCGCGGGCCTGGCCGTCGTAGTCGACGACGCGGTCTCCGGGGTCGGCGATGCGCATGCGCTGGAGGAAGTCGCGATACGCGGCGGCGTGATCGAAGGCGGTCGGCACGGCGGGCTCCTGCAGAGGGTCACCACCCGCGCCCAGCGATCCGGTGCGGCGCGGCGGGTCGCACGCCAGGGCGGCGAGCGCGAGGAAGGCGAGGCGACGCGTCATGGGTGGGGGATGAGGATCTTCTGCCCGAGGGTCAAGGTCGGCCAGGCGTTGGTCGCCGGATCGAGCGCGAGATCCGGGTTGGCGCGCGCGAGCGCCGCCTCCGACACGCCGTGCTGCGCCGCGATCCCTGCGCGCGTCTCGGCCTCGGTCGTGACGACGCCGGTCGACGCCGTCGAGGTCGCGGTGACGACCCATGTCGACGCTACCGCCATGGTAGCGCGGTGGTGTCACTGGTTGTGGTGTGCGATCTGTTCGTTCGTCTCGTCGGCAAACAACCGCGCGCGGAAGCGGGCTAGGTGATCGTCCCAGGCCGTGGGCTCGCCATCCGGCCAGAGCGGGCGCTCGAAGAACGCGGCCGGCACGGGGCCGGTCACCGGTATCAACGCTCGACTATCTGCCGCGATCGCACGTCGCGGCGCGACCGCCAGATGCCGCCACAATGACGGTAGCGGTCGCCAGGTCAGCTCTGGGTACATGGTCTCGGCCACACCGTGGATCGAGGCGTCCGTCGCTTGGCCGGTGTGAGGATCCGCCGGAGCGCGCTCCGCGCCGAACAAGGCGCTCTCGACCGCGTGCAGCGCCGATGGGCGGATATGGCTGCTGATCCGCACCTCCCGCCACGCCCTGTGGACGCTCAGCAGGGCGCGACGGACCTCCTCGACCCGCCGGCGGTCAGCCGGTCGCGCGGTGAGCGCGGCGTCGCGGGCAAGGGCGATCGCGCGCGCGACTGGGCTACGATCGTCACCTGGCGCAGGATCGATCGCGGGGGCCATGCGTTCAGCGCAGCGTGTGGCCAAGGCGACCTCGGCCCACGGTGCCCGCGGCGCCATTGCCGATTGCGACGGACCATGCCAATCCAGAAACGTGGCGCCACAGACCGCATCGATCCTGGCGATCAAGGCGTCAGGGCCGGGCTCACCCAGACCGGCGTCGCGATCGTGGCGAGCCCACCATGACAGGTAGCGGTTGCGCTCGTCTTCAGGAGCGGTGATGAACAGGGCGGCGCGGGTCTCGGTTCGCTCCGGCGACACTCGGTTCATCAGCTTCGCGATCTCGCGGCTGCCTCGGTCGACCGCCGCGACGAAGGCCTGACGCAGCCAACGATCCAGCGCGGCGTAGACGGTCGCTGGCGCATCGAGGCGGAAGCGACCGTGGTTCCCGGCGGCGCGCAGCTCATCGCGCGTGAAGGGCAAGGTCGGCGCGTCGGCGTCGTCGGCGCCGTGCTCGAAGGCGCGTCCGACCCAGAACGCGCACAACGGACCGACCGCGTTGTCATCGACCACGTCGTCGACCTCGGTCGCATGACCACCGTCGAGGAGCTGCTCCAGGTCGGAAGACGAGATGGGGGTTGGTCCCCGGGTCAAGCCGTGGATCCGCAGCTCATCGCCGAACGCCAGCACTACCGGATAGAGCCCCATGGAGGCGGTCCCCGGGCGATCCAGGATGGCGCGGAGTTGCACCTGGTCGAGGCGGGTGATCCGGATCCGCGGGCGCCTGTAACCGTAACGGGGACGCGACGAATCACTCATGGGTCACCGACCTCCTGCCAGGAAGTCTCTCACCCGCGGGTGGTGGAAGTGGACGCCGATCGCGGTGGCGCTTCCTCGGATCACCGGGATCGGTGGCAGTCGGGCGGGATCGTGATCAACCAGGTCATCGAGCTCTCGGCCAGCCTCGGGAGACAGCGAGAGCGCCACGCTGTTCCGGCTGTGGGCCACGATCGAGGCGTACCTCCCAGGTCCAAAGTCGTCGATCTGGGTCTGATAGACCGCGGATGAGACGGTCGCGGAGATCCGGGAGCGTGGTTGGAGGGTCGCCATCGACGTAGTGGCGATGCGATGGGTACGCCGTCTGGAGCTCGTCTCTGAAATGCTGCTCCCAGTCGGCGAGTCTCCCGGCGGTCGCTCCACCGTAGGACAGCTCGTGGAGCGCTTGATCGGCTTCGTCCGAGGACAACGCGGAGAAGCGGCCGCGTCGGCCCCCGAGGCCGCCGGAGTCACAGCGCGTCACTCCCTGGGCGTAGTCGGCCCAGGTTCGCTCTACCACCAGACCGATCGCGCCGAGCGCGGGGTTCAGGTCTCCAAGATATGCGTACACCGGTCGCCCATCGCGATCGATGCCCAGCCGTTCTTCCGTGCGCTCGACCGCCGAAGGATCGCGCGGCGGACGGGCGTTGATCGTCTGTTTGCCGAGGGAGATCTCGAGGGCCTCCGCGACGGCGCCGGGGCCGCCGTGCAGGGCGTGCCCGAGCCGGATCCGGTCAGCGCTCACGTCTTTGACCCTAGCATGCATCATCGCAACGCTGGCGCGGCGCGGAAGGGCGGGTCGAGATCGGCTCCGGAGTGATGGTGCGGCGCGCGCTTGCGCGATCGCGGTGGAGTGCGCGCGCGATCGGCGTTGACAGGGCGACGTGCGATAGCTGAACGTATGTCCAGCCATCGCATGTTTCGTCCTCGCGCCGCGCGCGCGCCCCTGCCATGAGCCGCCACCTCGACGCCAAGGACTTCGTCGATCGCGCCCGGGCCCGCTCGACCGCGGCCGCCGGGGCGCGGGTGATCTCCCTCGACGAGGTTCGCGCCGCGGCGGTGGCCGCCGGTCCGCGCTGGCGCCTCGACGATCTGACCGGGCGGCTGGCCGAGCTGTCGGGGCAGGGCGCGGTGGCGTCCTTGACCGCGGCCGCGGCGCTGGTCCTCGAGGTCCAGGCGCGACGCGAGCCGTGCGCGTGGATCGCCACGCCCGGATCGAGCTTCTTCCCGCCCGATCTGGCCGACGGCGGCGTCGATCTCGAGGCGCTGGTCGTGGTCCGCGCGCGCGACGCGCTGATCGCGGCCCGCGCCGCCGACACGCTGTTGCGCTCGGGCGGCTTCGCGCTGCTCGTGCTCGATCTCGGCGCTGGCGAGCTGGCCACCGCGACCCAGGGCCGCCTGGTCAGCCTGGCCCAGCGTCACGACGCCGCGCTGGTCGCGATCACCGAGCGCGCGCGCGACGCCGGCTCCCTCGGCTCGATCGTGTCGCTGCGCGCCGAGGCGGTGCGCGAGCGGCGCGGCGGGCAGTTCGCGGTGACGGTGCGCGCGCTCAAGGACAAGCGCCGCGGTCCCGGCTGGAGCGATCCGGTCGAGGTCGTGCCACCAGCGGGGTTGCGCTAGGCGCGTCGTGCGGGTGGCGTGTGTCGATCTGCCGGCCCTGCCGCTGCAGCTCCTGTGGCGGCGCGAGCCGAGCTGGCGGGCGCTACCGACCGTGGTCGTCGACGAGGATCGCCCGCAAGGCACGGTCGCGTGGGCGTGCGAGCGGGCGCGCGCCGGCGGGGTGTTGCCCGGTCAGCGCTACGCCCACGCCCTGGCCCTGGTGCGCGAGCTGCGCGCCGGGGTGATCGCGCCGGCCGAGCGCGCTGCCGCCGAGGACGCGGTCGCGCGTCGCCTGCACACGCGCTCGCCCGAGATCACCCGCGGCGACGACGCCAGCTTCTGGCTCGGCGGCGCCGGCCTGGGCAGCCTCTACCCGTCGGCCACCGCCTGGGGCCGAGCCCTGGTCGACGAGCTGGCCGCGCTCGGGCTGCGCGGCGCGGTGGTGATCGGCTTCTCGCGCTTCGCCACCTACGGCCTGGCCCGGGCCCTGGGCGCCGGCCTGGGCGACGCCGATCCGACCGCGCTGCGGGTGTTCGCGTGCGACGCCGACGAGCGCGCTGCGGTTCGCGCGGTGCCCCTCGATCGCCTGGCGCTGCCGCCGCGGCTGCGCGACGAGCTGGCGCGCCTCGGCGTGACCACCCTGGGGCAGCTCGTGCGGTTGCCGGGCGGCGGCGTCCTCGAGCGGTTCGGTCCGGTGGCCCACCGGCTGTACACCCTGGCCGCCGGCGAGGGCTGGGATCCCCTCGCCCCCGAGCCGCCGCCCGAGGCCATCGATGAGCGGGTCGACCTCGACGAGCCCGAGGTCGACGCCGAGCGGCTGGTGTTCGCGACCAAGGCTGCCCTCGATCGCCTGCTGGTCCGGCTGGCCGCCAAGCGGCGCGCCCTGGTGGCGCTGTCGCTCGAGTGGAACCTCCAGCTCGCGGTCGGCCGTCACCAACGCCGGGTCGACTGCGTCAAGCCGGCGGCCCCGACCCTCGACGGCCGGGCCCTGCTCGGGTTGGTCCGCTTGCGCCTCGAGCATCAGCCGCCGGTCGCTGGCGTGGTGGCGATCCGGGTGTGGGCCGACGACGTCGCCGCGACCCGCGAGCAGCTCGCGCTGTTCGCCGAGCGGCCGCGCCGCGATCTGCGCGCCGCCGACGTCGCCCTGGCCAAGCTGCGGGCCGAGCTCGGCGACGACGCGGTGGTGCGGCCGGTCTTGCGCGACGCCCACCTGCCCGAGCATCAGTTCGGCTGGGAGCCGATCGCGCGGGTGGTCTTGCCAGCGCCGCGCCGCGATCGACCGCTGGTCCTGGTCCGGCGGGTCTTGACCCGACCGCGGCTCTTGCCGCCGCAGTCGCCGCGGGTCCGCGACGACGGCTGGGTGCTGTCGGGCCTCGAGCACGGCACCGTCACCCACATCGTCGGCCCCTACGTCGTGAGCGGCGGCTGGTGGCTGGCCGGGCAGCGCGCGATCGCCGAGCCGCTCCTGGCCAGCGTCGACGATCCCACCGCGCCTCTGGCTGCCGGGATCTGCCGCGAGTACCACTTCGCCGACACCCGCCGCGGCGACTGCCTGTGGCTGTTCCACGATCCGGCGCGGCGACGGTGGTTCCTGCAGGGCACGGTGGCCTGAGCGCGATCGATCATCGGCCCGCCGGATCCGTACCTGGTCGAGTTCGCCAGCGTCGAGTTGCTGCCGTAACCCTCGGCCTCGGCTTCGTACTCGGTCTCGGACTCGGACTCGGTCTCGGCCTCCGCCTCGGACTCGGTCTCGGTCTCGGCCTCCGCCTCAGTCTCGGTCTCGGCCTCCGTCTCCGTCTCGGCCTCGGTCTCTGTCTCGGCCCTCAGTTCCGCGGCTCGGCGTCGCCTGGGCCGATGTCGCAGGCGTCGACCGGGTTGCGATTCTCCTCGGGACACTCGGCGACCGGGACGATCTCATGGGACGGGTTGCCGTCGCCGTCGACCGCGATGCAGCAGGTCACCTCCTGGGGCACGTCGTCGGGGCGGGGGCCGTCGTCGAGCTTCTTGGGCGGAGCGCCGCAGGCGATGGCGGCGAGGGCGAGGGCGGCGAGGAGCGAGCGCATGGTTGGCATCATCGCCACGAACCCGGGCCGCGCGCAAATGTACACTCGGCCGCGGTGACTCCCGGTGCCAGCCTTGGCCCCTACCGCCTGATCGACCGCCTCGGGCGCGGCGCGATGGGGGAGGTCTGGCGCGCCCACGACGCGCGCCTCGATCGCGAGGTGGCGATCAAGGTCTTGCCCGCCGAGGTCGCCGCCGACGCCGACCGCCGCGCCCGCATGTTGCGCGAGGCCCGGGCCGCCGCCGCGATCCCGCATCCCAACGTCGTCACGGTCTTCGACATCGACACCGTCGACGATCGCGATCTCCTGGTGATGGAGCTGGTGGCCGGCGAGACCGTGGCCCAGCACCTGCGCGGCCGCGGCGCGCCGCCGTTGGCGACCGGCCTGGCCTGGCTGATCGCGATCACCGACGCGCTGGCCCACGCCCACGAGCGCGGCGTCCTCCATCGCGACATCAAGGCCGCCAACGTGATGGTCACCACCGCCGGCGTCATCAAGGTCCTCGACTTCGGTCTGGCCAAGCGCGGCGGCCTCGAGGTCGTGGTGGCGCCCGCGCCCGCGCCGGCGCCGGTCGAGGGGGCCCTCGACGCCACCCTGCCGAGCCCGACGTCCCTCGACGGCACCGTCGCCGGCTCCCTGGTCGGCACCCCGATGTACATGGCGCCCGAGCAGATCGCCGGCGCGCCACCCGATGCCCGCACCGAGGTCTTCGCGGTCGGCGTCCTGGCCTACGAGATCCTGTCCGGCGGTCCGCCGTTTCGCGCCGCCACCCTCGACGCGCTGTTCGTCGAGATCACCACCACCGACGCGCCGCGCCTGTCGCCGCCGATCCCGCCCGACGTCGCCGCCCTGGTGGCCGCCGCGCTGGCCCGCGATCCCGCGGCGCGCACGCCGACGATGGCCGCGCTCCACGGCGCCCTGGTCGCGGCGGCGGCTCGCCACGCCGGTGCGCGGGCTCGGCGGCGCTGGCCGCTCGCGGTCGCCGCGGCGGTCGCGGTCGCCGCGGTCGCCGCGCTCGTCGTCGGGGCCCTCGCGCTTCGCGGCGGCGACGCGCGCCCGGCGCCCCGACCGGGGGACGCCCTGGTGGCCCGCGCCCTCGACGAGTACGACCTGTTCTACACCGACAAGGCCCTCAGCTCGATCCGCGCTGCGCTCACCGCTGATCCCACCCACCCGCGGGCCCTGGCCTACGCCGTCTTGTTCGGCGGCACCGACGCCGATCGCGCCGCGGTCGTGGCGCGCGCCGCGACCCTGCCAGCGGCCGTCCGCGGCGAGCCGCTCCTGGCCGCGGCGCTGGCCCTGATCGAGCGCGGTCCGGCCGCGGCCCGCGAGCTGCTCGCCGACGCTGGCGATCGCGAGCGCGGGTTCTGGGCCGCCGAGCTGGCGTTCCGCGCCGGCGACTACCGCGCCGCGCTCACCGAGTACCGCGCGCTGGCCGCCGCCGAGGCGCCGCGCTTTCGCGGCCGGATCTACGACCACTACACCGCGGTGCTCCTGTGGGCCGACGAGGTCGACGCCGCGCGCGCCATCGGCGAGCGCTACCACCAGGCGTTCCCCGGCGAGGCCGACGCGGTCGGGGTCCACGCCACCACCCTGGCCGCCGCCGGCGATTACCCCCGCGCCACCGCGCTGGCCGAGGAGGCCCTGGGCCTCCACCGCAGCGAGGACACCCTGGCCGGCCTGGGCAAGGTGGTCGCCTTGCGCGGCGAGCCGGCCGCCGCGATCTCGCTCTACGAGCAGTCGCTGGCCCTCGCGCCGCCGGCCCGCCGCCCGGTCCGCCGCGCCGCCCTGGCGCTCCTGCAGTGGCTCGCCGGCGACGACGCCGCGGCCGCCGCCACCGTCGCGCCATGCCTGACCGGCTCCGACGCCGCGGCTCCCGAGCGCGGGCTATGCCTGTGGGCCGCGGCGGTGCTCGACCCGACGCGCGCCGACGAGCTGGCCGCCGCCCTCGACGGTCTGGCCGCCGCCGCGACCCCGACCCGCCCGGCCTACGGCGACCCCGCGGCGCTGGCGGCGCTGGTGCGCGCCCGGGCCGGCTTCTTCGGCGGCGGCTGCGTCGGTCGCCGGCGGCCGGGCTGGGTCCCACCGGCCGCGCCCGCCGAGGACGCGGTCGCCACCCTCGAGCGGGCCCTGGCCCAGCCCCTCGACTTCTACGGCGCCTACCACGTCCCGTTCTTCGCGACCTGGGCGCTGTGCGAACAGGCCGCCCTGGCCCGGGCCCTGGGCGAGCGCGATCGAGCCCGGGCGCTCTTGGCCCCGGCGCGGACCCGCGCTCCCGGTCGCTGGTGGCTGGCCGACGAGGCCGAGGCCGAATGAACGTCGCCCGCGGTCGCGACGTCCAACCGCTGTCCTACCGTTGCGCCCCTCCATGGTCGTCCCTACGCTCCGCCATCCCATGCCCCGGTCCGTCGTCTGGTCCTTGCTCGTCGTCCTGGCCGCCGTCGCCTGCGGCGATCCTCCGCCCAGCCGCTACCCGACCCAGAGCTTCTACGCCGAGGACACTCGCCTGGGCCCCGACGATCAGCTCGACATCGCCGTGTACCTGGGCGGCGGGTCGCAGAAGGTCGACAACGTGAGCCAGGTCTACGGCGTGTCGGCCGACGGCACGATCTCCTTCCCGATGATCGGCACCGTCGCGGTCAGCGGTCGCGCCCCGGCCGACGTCGAGGCCGAGATCCGCACCAAGCTCGCCGACGGCTACATCGTCAACCCCAACGTGACGGTGCAGGTCAAAGAGTACAAGAGCAAGAAGGTCTCGATCACCGGCGAGGTGCGCAAGCCCGGCACCCTGACCTGGCGACCGCAGATGACGATCAACGAGGCGGTGTCCGAGGCCAACGGCTTCACCGCGATGGCCAAGCCCAACGCCGTGGTCGTCACCCGCCGCGACGGCGAGGACACGATCAAGTACACCGTCCCCGTCGAGCGCATCTTCAACAACCAGTACGCGCAGTTCTACATGCGCCCGGGCGACTCGGTGTACGTGCCCAAGCGAACCTGGTGACCCGGCGGTGCGCAGCCGGGATCGAATCGCCGTCGCGGCGGTGGCGGTGGCGCTGGGCTTCGCCGGGGTGGCCTTCGGCGGCGCGACCCGGTGGGCGGCGTGCCTGGCGGCGCTCCTCGCGGTCGGCTCCGCGCTGCCCCACCTGACCTCGCGGCGCACCGCCTCGCGCCTGAGCCCGCTGGTCGTCCTGGTGCTGATCGCGGTCGTCGGCACCGCCCTCCAGCTCGTGCCGCTGCCGATGGCGATCGCCGAGATCGTCGCCGCCGAGAAGCTCGCGCTCGTCCGCGATCACGCCCGCGCCCTCGGCGAGACGCCGCCGATCTGGACCGTGGCGTCCCACGATCCGCCGGCCACCCTGGTCGAGCTGGCCAAGCTGATCGGCTACCTCGGGCTGGCCTGGGGCGCGACCCGGATCGCCGCCCAGCGGCGCGCGCGGCCGTGGCTGGCCGCGGCGGTGGTCGGCGCCGCGGCCCTGATCGCGCTGGTCACCCTGGCCCACCGCCTCGTCGGCGCGACCGCGGTCTACGGCAGCTTCACGATGCCCGAGCGCGGCGGCGCCCCGGGGCCGATCATCAACCCCAACCACCTGGCCAGCCTGACCGCGCTGGCCGCGCCCCTGGCCTTCGCTCTCGGGCTGCACTGGCGCGGTCGGCTGCGCGCCGCCGCGCTCCTGGCCGCGCTGATGCTGGCGGCGACCGCGTTCCTGACCGGCTCGCGCGGCGGTGCCGTCGGGCTCCTGGCCGGCGCCGTCGTCACCGGGATCGTCCTGGTGGCCCAGCGCCGAGCTGGCGTCGTCGACGACGACCGCCGGGCCCCGGTGGCGATCACGATCCCGGCGGCCATCGTCGCCGCGTGCGCGGTGGCGCTCCTCGGCACGGTCGCGGCCCGGGACGTCGTCCACCAGGTCGGCTCGACCGAGCTGACCGAGCTGTCCGAGCGCGGCTCGAAGTACCAGGTGTGGGGCCAGGCCGCGCCGATGATCGCCGAGCACCGCTGGCTCGGGGTCGGCCGCGGCAGCTTCGAGCCGGCCTTCACCCGCCGCTCGCCGATCGCCGAGCTGACCTACTCCCACGTCGAGAACAGCTACCTGCAGGCCGCGGTCGACTGGGGCGTGCCGATCGCCCTGGCGCTGGCCCTGGCGGTGCTGGCCCTGGGCCGCGCGGCGCTGCGCCGCTGGCGTCACGGCCCGCTCGAGGCCGGCGCCCTGGGCGCGCTGACCGCGGTCGCGGTCCACGAGCTGGCCGACTTCAGCCTCGAGCTGCCGGTGGTGGCGATGGCGACCTTGGCGACCGCCGCGGTGCTGGCCCCCAGCCGCCTCGGCACCGGCGAAGATCGCCACGCCCCGGTGTCCCGCCCGGTGCTGCTGCGCCGCCTCGCGGCGGTGGTCGTCGCCGTCGCGATCATCGGGCTGGCCGCGCTGCCGCTCGGCCGGGCCGCCGCCGTCGAGCGCGCCGCCCTCCCGCCGGCCGCCAGCGACGGTGCGGTCGCGGCCGCCACCCGGGTCCTCCACCGCCATCCCACCGACGCCCTGGCCGCCGGTCATCTGGCCGCGGCGCTGTGGGCCCGTCGCGATCCCCGGGCTCCGGCGGTCATCGGCCGCGCCCTGTATCTGCGCCCGACCCACGGCGGCCTTCATCTCCTGGCCGCCCGTATGCTCGCGGCCTCGCAGCGCCCGCGCCAGGCCGCGGTCGAGTACGCCCTGGCGGTGGCCGGCGCCCGCGACGTCGCCCCGATCATCGACGAGCTCTTGACGCGCCTGCCGACCGTCGACGATCGCGCGCGGGCGCTGCCCGACGATCCGCGCCAGATCTGGCGGGTGTGCGGCGCCCTGACCGCCCGCGGCCGCTTCGACGTGATCCTCGCCTACACCCGCCGGCTGGTGGAGCGCGATCCCGGCCTGGCCGCGGCCCAGCAACACCGGGCCCTGGCCGCCGCCGCCCTCGACCTCCCCGACGAGGCCCTGGCCGCCGCCGCCGCTGCTCACCGCCTGGGGCCGACCGCGATCACCGCGCTCATCCACGCCCGGGCCCTGGCCCGCGTCGGTCGCCGGGCCGAGGCCATCGCCGCCCTGCGGGCCGCCCCCGAGACCGCCATCGCCGCCCAGGTCCGCGAGGTCGCCTTCGAGCTGGCCGCGCTCACCCGGGCCACCGGCGACCTGGCCGGGGCCCGCGAGGTCCTGGCCGCCGCCGCCGCCGCCGTGCCCGGCGCCCCCGACATCGAGGCCGAGCTCCGCCGCCGCCTGGCCGAGGTCGAGGACGCCCTGGGTCACCCCAATCAGGCGGCCTGGGAGCGGGCCCGGGCCGCCGAACTCGCCCCGCCGCCACCGTGAGCCGCCTCGCGTCAGAAACGCGAAAGATCCTAGATCTCTAAGGGCTTTCGCGGGCAAGCTGCGCCCCTGAACGCGGCGGACCCCGCCGACGTCTAAGGATCCACCGTGTCGAAGTCCGAGCAACCTGCCAGCGGCGAACCCGAGGCCCTGTCCGCGAGCCTCCGCCGGTACCTCGAGGTCCTGCGCAAGCGGGTGTGGGTGGTGATCGCGTGCGTCGCGGTCGGCGTCACCGGCGCCGTCCTGTACACGATGCGGCTGCCCAAGATCTATCAGGCCACCGCGACCATCGTCGTGAACCCTCAGGCGCCGCGGGTGTTCGGCAACCAGGTCGACGAGGTCTTCGAGCTCGGCACCGGGAGCTACTGGTCGAATCAGGAGTACTACAACACCCAGCTCGACATCATCACCAGCTTCCCGCTGGCCCGCGAGACCGTGCAGAAGAAGGTCGGCGACGTCACCTTCGTCGACAAGCTGGCGCCCAAGGCCCGCCACCCGCAGCTGTCCGACGGTGAGCGCCTCGAGCTGGCCGCGGATCTCCTGAAGGGCAAGCTGTCGGCGAACCAGGCCAAGGAGAGCCGGATCGTCTCGATCAGCGTCAAGGACGTCGACGGCACCCTGGCCCAGGCCCTCGCCAACGAGCACGTGAAGTCGTACCTCGGCTACATGCGCGGCAAGCGGGTCAAGGGCACGGACAAGGTCTCCAAGTTCCTCGCCACCGAGGGCGACGCCGCCGAGGCCGACCTGCGGGCCGCCGAGGAGGCGCTCTACGAGTTCCGCCGCTCCCACGACATCCTGTCGGTGTCCCTCGAGGACAAGCAGTCGATCCTGGCGTCCGACATCACCCGCTACAGCTCGGCCCTGGGCGACGCCCGGGTCAAGCGCACCGAGCTCGGCAGCCAGCTCAAGAAGGCGCAGTCGCTCAAGGGCGAAGAGGTGATCGAGTCGCCGGTCTTCGCGCTGGTCGGCTCGTCGGAGGCCTACGACACGCTCAAGAACCAGTACCAGCTCGAGCAGCAGAAGCTCGACGAGATCAAGAGCCTGTGGGGGCCCAAGAGCGACAACTACACCCAGCAGCAGCGCAAGGTCGACCAGATCTACGCCGGCCTGCAGGCCGAGGCCCGGCGCGCGGTCCGCGAGCTCGAGGTCCGGCACTCGGCCGCGATCGCCACCGAGGGCGCGCTCAACGCCGAGCTCGAGCGCCTGAAGAAGGAGGCGATCGCCCTCGGTCCGCTGGCCATCGAGTACAACCGCCTAGCCCGCCAGCAGAAGGCCGCCGAGGACAACGCCACGATGTTGCGCGGTCGGCTGCGCACCAGCGAGCAAGAGGGTCGCAACGAGCAGACCAACGTCGACGAGCACGAGTACTCGCGCGGCGCCTACCTGGTCTACCCGCGGATGAAGGTCAACGTCTTCCTGGCGTTCATGGCCACGCTGCTCCTCGGGGTCGGCGTCGCGTTCTTCCTCGACTACCTCGACCGCACGATCAAGACCGCCGAGGACGTCGAGCGCCTGGTCGGGGCGCCGCTGCTCGGCATCATCCCGATCGTCACCGAGGTCCCGACCGGCGACGATCCCAAGGCGCAGAAGGATCGCGACCTCTACGTCTTCCGCAATCCCACCTCGCAGGCCGCCGAGTGTTGCCGGTCGATCCGCACCAACATCCTGTTCTCGGCCGCCGACCGGCCGATGAAGACCATCACGGTGTCGAGCCCGCGGCCGCGCGAGGGCAAGACCACGTCGACGATCTACACCGGGACGATCATGGCTCAGAGCGGCCAGCGCGTGCTCCTGGTCGACACCGACCTGCGCCGGCCGCGCCTGCACAAGTCGCTCGGCGTGTCGAAGAACCGCGGCCTGACCAACCTGATCCTGGGTGACGCCACCGTCGACGACGTCATCAAGTCGACCGACATCCCCAACCTCTACGTCCTGCCCTGTGGCCCGCAGCCGCCCAACCCGGCGGAGCTCCTGCTCACCAACCGCTTCAAGCAGGTGCTGGCCGAGCTCGAGAGCAAGTTCGACCGCATCCTCCTCGACTCGCCGCCGGTCCTGGCGGTGACCGACGCGGTCGTCTTGGCCCGGCTGTCGTCGGGCGTGATGCTGATCGCCCAGGCCGGCAAGACGCTCCTCGACGACGTCGCCTACTCGGCGCGGCAGTTCCGCGACGTCGACGCCCCCATCCTCGGCGTGATCCTGAACGACATGGACATCACCGACCGCCGCTACGGCGGCTACTACTACGCCTACGGCGGGTACGGCGAGCACGCGCCGAGCAAGTCGGCGGAGGCCGAGGCGTCGTGACCCCGGATCGCTCGGCGCGGTGGACGGGGGCCTCGCCGGCGCTGTCGGGCAGCCACGCCGCGGTCGGCCGGCGGTCGTCGAAGGCCGCCGAGCTGATGCTCGACGCGGTGCTGGTGATGGTGGCCGGGCTCCTGGCCTACGTCGCCCGCTTCGAGGGCCGGTTGCCCCCGACCTTCTTCGTCCAGCTCGCGGTGATCATCCCGGCGCTGGTGGTCCTGCGGATCATCGCCAACCAGCTCTTCGGCGTCTATCGCCTGGTGTGGCGCTACGTCGGCCTGGCCGAGGCCCTGCGCTTCGCTCAGGCCACCGCCACGGTCAGCGCCCTGCTGCTGGTGTCGCGCTTCACGATCGGCGCCTTCGACGGCCACTTCATCGTGCCGTTCTCGATCATCATCATGGAGGGCGCGCTGTCGTTCTTCGGCATGGTCGGGGCCCGATTCATCCCGCGCATCCGCAGCGAGCGGGCCCGGCCCGACGCCGGCCTGCCGACCGTCATCATCGGCGCCGGTCAAGGCGGGCTGTCGGTCGCCAAGGAGGCGGTCCGGCACCCCGAGCTCGGCATCCGACCGATCGGGTTCCTCGACGACGACCCGACCAAGGCCGGCAAGGAGATCGGCAACCTGCGGGTCCTGGGCACGGTCGCCGACGTGGTCCGGGTGGTGCGGGCCACCGGCGCCGAGCGCGTGATCATCTCGTCGGCCAGCATCCCGTCGAAGGTCGTGGCCCGGGTCATGGACGCGTGCACGCCGCTCGGGGTCGAGGTCAAGATCGTCCGCGGCGTCTACGAGGCGCTCGACGCCACCGCGGCCAGCGGCGACGACGGCGCGGGCCTGGTGCGCGAGGTCCGCATCGAGGACCTCCTGGCCCGCGACCCGGTGCCGCCGTCGCTGTCGCTCGACGATCTGCGCCGCCACTACGGCGGCAAGCGGGTGCTGGTGACCGGCGCCGGCGGCTCGATCGGCTCGGAGCTGTGCCGGCAGCTCGCCGGCATGGGCCTGGCCAAGCTGTACCTGTGCGAGCGCGACGAGACCAACCTGTTCGAGATCGAGCGCGAGCTGGCCGGGGTCAAGAACCTGGGCGGCGTGGTCACGCCGGTCCTGCTCGACATCATGGACGCCAAGGCCCTCGAGCGGACCTTCAAGGACCTGCAGCCGCAGATCGTCTTCCACGCCGCCGCCTACAAGCACGTGCCGATGATGGAGCGCTTCCCGTGGGAGGCGGTGCGCAACAACGTCTTCGCCACCAAGCAGCTCGCCGAGCTGGCCGACGAGCACGGCGTCGAGTCCTTCGTGATGATCTCGACCGACAAGGTCATCAACCCGACCAGCGTGATGGGCGCGACCAAGCGGTTCGCCGAGCAGCTCGTCCAGGAGATGGCGCCGCGGTCGAAGACCCGCTTCTCGTGCGTGCGCTTCGGCAACGTCCTCGGCAGCCGCGGCTCGGTGGTCGGCATCTTCCGCGATCAGATCGCCCGGGGCGGACCGGTCACGGTGACCCACCCCGAGGCCACTCGCTACTTCATGACCATCCCCGAGGCCGCCAACCTGGTGCTGCAAGGCGGCACGATCGGCGCCGACGGCGAGGTCTTCCTCCTCGACATGGGCGAGCCGGTCAAGATCATCGACCTGGCGCGGCAGATGATCCGGCTGTCGGGCTTCACCGAGGCGCAGATCCCGATCCGCGTCGTCGGCACCCGGCCGGGCGAGAAGCTGTTCGAGGAGCTGTCGACCACCGCCGAGAACCTGGCGCCCACCGACGTCCGCAAGATCTTCCGCTGCCGACCGGTGCCCCTCGATCCGGCGCGCCTGAACCAGCTCCTCGAGCGCCTGGCGTTCCTGGTCAAGGCCAAGGACGGCGAGGGCGTGCGCCAGGTGTTGCGCGACCTCGACATCGGCTACGAGATCACGCCGGCGCGCCAGGCCTAGAGCGCCCTAGAGAGCCCCGAACGGTCGGAGCTGCCGGCTGCGACGCGGCCGTGCGGGCACCTCCGGGTGAACGTCCAGCGGCTGCGCGCTCCCACATATATAGGTGCGCCATCGCAAGCCCCGCCCACGGCGGCACCGGCCGCGCGATGACGCGGCGCGTCTTTGCGGCGGCGCAACGCGGTGCGGCGTCGCCGGCCCGCGCGCGTAACCATCCGAATATACGCTGACCATGGCGGCTCAGAAAAGGCTTGCGTCCTGGGGACGCTCTCCTGCACTGTGGTGACAGGTCGGCTGACTGGCCGGCCGGTCAGGATCCTTCAATGGCGTCGCCCTCGCTCAAGTCCGTCAACCTCGACAACGAGTCGGTCCGCCAGATCCTGCGCGCGGCCTTCGACCAATGGTCGCGCCACGGGTTTCACGGCGTCTCGCTGCGGGAGATCGCCAGCGCGGCCGGGGTCAGCAAGTCCCTGGTCCACTACCACTTCACCTCCAAGGAGCATCTGCTCCTCGAGCTCCAGGTCGACTGGAGCCGGAAGGTCGCGCTCGAGGTCCGCGAGCAGCTCTCCGCTCTGCCGCCCTCGCCAGCGGCCGCGCTGACCGCGGTCGAGCAGGTCTGGGACTCCATGGTCGCGGCCCGGGCTCACTTCCCGTTCCGCCTCGAGCTGTGGCGTCAGAGCGTCGGCAACGCCGTGGTCCTCGAGCGCTTGCGCGAGGCCGACCTGCAGCTCCGCGAGATCTACAGCGACGGGATCTCGGCGGCGCTTGGGCCCTTCGCCGCGTACTTGGCGGTGCCGGTTCCGCGGGCCGCGGCCTTGCTCCACACGGTCCTCGAGGGGATCGCGCTGCGCTTGTTCATCGAGCCGGACCTCGCCAGCGTCCGGACGATCTTCGACGACGCCAAGGCCTTCTTCATCCCCGCGGTGCTGCCGGTGATGCGCGGGAGCCCGGCGCCGTGACCGCGGCGCGCGTGGCCTCACCGGACGAGTCGGTCACCGCCCCGGCGTCGCCCGGCGCGGCGCCCAGGCCGGCCCCGCGCCTCGACGCGCGCCCGCTCGCCGAGGCCGAGGTGCTCGCGGTCCAGGTCGGCGAGACCGTCGGTCGCTACCTGCTAGTCGCCGAGCTCGGACGCGGCGGCATGGGCACGGTCTTCGCCGCCCACGATCGCGAGCTCGATCGCCAGGTCGCGATCAAGTTCGTCACGGTCGCCGACGCCGCGATGACCGAGCGGTTCCTGGCCGAGGCGCGGGTCACCGCGCGTTGCACCCACCCCAACATCGTCGGGGTCCACGAGATCGGTCGGCATCGCGACGCGCCGTATCTGGTCCTCGAGTACCTGGCGGGCGAACCGCTGACGCGGCTGGCCCGGGGACCGCGGCTGCCGGTGGCGCGCGTGCTCACGATCATGACCGCGGTCGGCCGCGCCCTGGCGTGCGCTCACTCCCACGGCATCGTGCATCGCGATCTCACCCCCGGCAACGTCATGGTCCTGGCCGATGACGAGGTCAAGGTGCTCGACTTCGGCATCGCGGCCTACGCGCCGATCGAGCTCGTCGACGACGACCTCGGGCGCACCACCGGTCGGCGCGTCGAGCACGCCGGGACCTTGCCGTACATGGCGCCCGAGCAGCTCCTGGGCGGGCGCCTCGACGGTCGCGCCGACCTGTGGTCGTTCGGGGTCGTGCTCTACGAGCTGCTGGTCGGGCGCCGACCATTCGAGGGCGCCGACGACGACGCGCTGCGGGCCGCGATCCTCGATCCTGCGCGGCCGGCGCCGGCCCTCGCGCGCGCGCGCCCCGACCTGCCGGCCGAGCTCTTCGCGCTGGTGGCGCGCTGCCTCGAGAAGTCGCGGTCGCGGCGCTATCGCACGGCCAATGAGCTGGTGGCGACGCTCCAGCGCCTGGCCAGCGGTCGGATGGCCAGCGAGCTGCCGGCCTGGCTGGCGTCACGACCGTCGGCGGCCGAGAGCGATCGCGTCGCCCTGGGGCTGGTGCGGGCGCTAGCCGATCGCACCGACCGCGAGGGCATCGATCTCCGCCGCACGCGGGTGTGGTCCGACGGCCGGGTCGAGCTCGCGGTCGGCGCCGTCGGCGCGTCGCCGGAGGAGGCCGTGCAGGTGGTCGCGCAGCTCGCCAGCCAGGCCATCGCCGCCGCCGGTGGGCCCCGCGACGGCCGCGAGCGCCGGCGCGCCCGGCGGATGCTCGGCACCCTCACCGCCGCCGCCCACCCCGAGCCGTCCCGACGACCGTCGGCCCGCGCGCTCGCAGGGCGCCTGGCCACCGCCCACGACGGACCTTCGCGCCGCACCGCGCTGGTCGCCTTGCTCGTCGTCGCGGTGACCAGCGGGTTCATGCTCGGGTGGCCGCGGCGCGGCGCGGCCCGTACCACCACGCCCATCGCCGCGCCGGTCGCCGCCCTCCAGCTCGAGCGGCTCGATCGATCGCTGGAGCGCTTGCGCGTCGCCGGCGATCCGGCGGCCGCCGAGGCGCTGTTCGCGCGCTTCGTCGCGCAGCCCGAGAACATCGCCGTGGCCTCGACGGCGTGGCTGCGGCGCGCGGCGCGCGAGCTCGCCGGCCGCGACCTCGAGGCGGCGCTGGCCAGCGCCGGCGCCGCCTACCTCGCCGCCCCCGACGAGCGCACCGCGACGCGCGCCCTGGCCGCGGTGGTCGAGGTCCAGCTCGCGCGCCAGCGATGGTTCGAGGTCGCCGCGGCCCTCGCCACGATCGGTCGGTCCGACGATCCCGCCCTCGCGCGCGCGGCGACCGCGGTCGCGCTGGCGACGCGGCGCCCGCTGCCCGACCAACCCCGCTCGGCCAGCGACGCGGCGGCGACCGCCCTGCGCCTGGGGCAGCGCGAGCCGCGCGCCGTCACCGCCGCGGTCACCCTCGACCTCGACGGCGACGGCCGCGACGAGATCGTCGCGCTCGACGGGCAGGTCGTGCGCGCGTGGCGACCCGGGGGCGAGACCCTGTGGCAGCGGCCGTGGCCACGCGCCGGCGACGCGCTGTGCGCAGGCCGCGACCCTCGCGGCGCGTGGCTCGCGATCGCGGGGCTCGCGGGCACCTCGCTATTCCAGGTCGAGACGCGCGCCACGACCGCGGTCCAGGACACCGTCGACGCCAGCGCCTGCGCGTTCGGCGACCTCGACGACGACGGCGCCGTCGAGCTCTACCTGACCCGGCGCGACGAGCTGGTGCGGCTCGCCCCCGACGCCGCCGGCGTCTGGCGCGCCACTCGGCGATCCCTCGGGTCGGAGGCGACGGCGCTGGCCATCGCCGACCTCGACGGCGACGGGATCGACGAGCTGGCCCTCGCGGTCGGGGAGTGGCGCGCCTACGACGTTCGGGTCCTCGCCGGTCCGGAGCTGACGCTGGTCGATCGCGTGCGCCTCGGTCGGGTCGCCAAGCTCGCCGCCCTCGCGCGGGGG
Source organism: Kofleriaceae bacterium (assembly GCA_018057825.1). GTDB lineage: Bacteria > Myxococcota_A > Polyangia > Haliangiales > Haliangiaceae > UBA2376. The sequence continues at coordinate 311,979 of JAGPCY010000002.1, forward strand.
TCGGGGCGGGGCGCGGCCCTGCTCGCGTGCAAGGACGGCGCGTGGCCGAGCGCGGTGTTTCTGCCCGCGGACCGCCCGGCCGGCGCCGCCGACGGCTACCACCTGCTCGAGCTCGAGGGTGGACGCCTGCGCGTGACCGAGCACCTCGCCGACGAGCGCCTGTCCAACACCACCGGTGTGGACGCCGCGGATCTCGACGGCGACGGTCGCGATGAGGCGCTGGTGACCGACCGCGGTCGCGATCATCGGCGGGTCACGGTGGTGCGCGTCGGCGACGCCGGTGACCTAACCGCTACGGTCGTCGACGGGGTCGCGGTGCTCGCGGCCGGCCCGGTCGGCGCCAGCGGTCGGCACGCCGCCCTCGCCGAGGTCTCCGGCCCGTCGGGGATCGAGACCTGGTGGCTCGGCCTCGGCGCCACGCCGGTGCCGCCGCTCCCGTCGCCTGGCGGGTCCACCCCCGCGCCGCCGCCGCCCGGCCTCGAGCCCACGATGGCCCGCACCTGGCGACGGGCCGGTGACCTGGCGCGCGCCGGCGCCACCGCCAGCGCCCTCGCGGCCTACGAGCAGCTCGCCGCGGTCGCGCCCCCGGCGGCCCAGGCCCAGGCGCTGATCGAGGTGCTGGGCTTGCGACGGCGGCGCGGTGAGCCCCTGGCCGCCAGCTACGAGTCGCTGTCGGGCCGCGCTCCGCCGGGTTCGGCGGCGGAGCTGGCGGCCCTGCGCGCCGCGGTGACCGCGGCCGTCGACGAGGGCGAGTTCACCGACGCGGTCCGGTTGATCGATCGGGCCCTGGCGTCGCCGGCCCTCGGGGTCGCCGAGCGCACGACCTTGCAGGCCACCCGGGTCGGCATCGCGCCGGCCACGGTCGCGCTGTTTGATGGCGACGCTCTCGACGAGTCGTGGCGGATCGCCGATCCGGTCGGGGTCCGGCGCGACCCGGTGACCCGGGCCCTCGTCCTCGACGGGTTCGGCGCCGACGCCCTCGCCACCGTCGAGCTCGTCCGCAGCCACGGCCCGATCGAGCTTGTCGTCGAGGGCACCGTGACCCGGGCCGAGTGGGCGGCCGGATTGACCTTCACGTTGCGGCCCCTCGAGGGCGCCGGGCCACCCCTCACGGTGCGGCTGCACGCCACCGGCGGCGGCAACCTGTACCAGCTCGTCGTCGAGCCGGCCCTCGCCCGCGCGGGACCGCGTCATGACGTGGTCGGGCGCGTGCCGGTGCGCGCGCGCGTGACCTGGCTGCCCGACACCGGTCAGCTCGTGAGGAGCGCGACGGTCGGCGGACAGACCGGGCACCAGACCGCGCGCACCGCCGCCGCGACCGCGGCCGCCACGCGCTGGCGCCTCGAGGTCACCAGCACCAACGATTCGATCGCCCAGCAGCCGACCCGGATGGCGCTGTCCCTCGCGCGGCTGACCGTCGCCGGTCTCGCGCCAGCGCCACCGGCGGCCCCGCTGGTCGAGCCGCTGGTCGCCGCGCGCCGCGCGCTCGCCAACGGTCGGCTCGACGAGGTGCCCTCGCTCCTGGCCGGGACCTCGGGGCCGGAGGCGACCCTGATCGAAGGCGTGCTCGCGTTGCGCCAGGGCGATCGTCGGGCCGCGGTCGCGGCGCTCGCGCGGCTCACCGGCGACGACGCGTGGCGCGTGCTCGCCCACCTGGTCCGCGTCGACGACGGCGCCCACGCCGCCACCGCCGGCGAGGCCGCCGGCCCGCAGCGCGCGTCGGTGATCGCGCGCGCCTGGGCCACCGCGGCGCAGCAGCACCTGCAGGCCGAGCTGGTCCAGCGCGAGCTGACCCAGAACCTGCGGGGCCTCGACCTCGACGCCGGCGCCGAAGCGAGCCACCTGCGACTCTTGCGCGGCCGCGCCTACGCCGCGATCGGCGAGGCCGCCGCCGCCGCCGCCGACCTCGACGCCCTGGCGCAGCCGGCCCGCCTCGCTGAGCTCCCCGAGACCCTGCGCGCGATCGTCCACCTCGAGCGGGCGCGGCTCGCGTCGCGCGCCGGGGACCTCGACGCCGCCCGGGCCGCGCTGCACCAGGCCTTCGCTGTCAGCCCGTGGCCCGAGGCCACCGCCGATCTCATCCTGCTCGATCCTCTCCTGGCCCCGCTCGCCGCCGCCCCCGGCCTCGAGCGCGTCCACACCCTCGGACGACGCGTGGCGCAGCCGGGTCGCGCCCCCTCGAACCTCGCCGCCCTGCCGCCGCGCTGACTCGATCACGGGTTCGGCCTCCGCCTCGGCCTCGGCCTCGGGTTCGGCCTCCGCCTCGGCCTCGGCCTCGGTCTCGGCCTCGGTCTCGGTCTCGGTCTCGGTCTCGGTCTCGGTCTCGGCCTCGGTCTCGGTCTCGGTCTCGGCCTCGGTCTCGGTCTCGGCCTCGGCCTCGGTCTCGGTCTCGGCCTCGGTCTCGGTCTCGGCCTCGGTCTCCGCCCCGTCCGTTGTGAGCGCGCCTACGTCGGTCGAACCTGATGTTCCCGGCCGCCCCCGCGGTCAGCGCCGGTCAGGGCCGCTTCCCCGGGGCGTCCGGCGCATCTCGGCTACGCTCGACGTTCTATGCGTCCAGCCTTCCTTGTCACCGCCCTGTCGACCCTGCTCGCCGCCACCGGCTGCAGCGACGACGCCGCCACCGTCATCGACGCCCCCCTCGTCGACGCTGCCCTGACCGACACGTCGGTGAGCGACACGTCGGTGAGCGACGGGCCCATCGTCCCCGATGCGCTCCCCGTCGACGCGACGCCCTCGACCGTCGTCGAGGTCCCGTGCGTGGGCGCCAACCCGGTCGTCACGATCACCGCCCCCGGCTTCGCGTTCATGCCGATGGCCGCGACCATCGGCGTCGGCCAGGTCGTGCAGTTCCAGATGCCGGGCACCCACAGCGCGGTCAGCGGCACGCCGGCCGGCGTCTCAGACGGCCAGTTCTCGGTCGGGTTCAATCAGCAGAAGTGCCTCCGCTTCACCGCCGCGGGCGTCTTCCCGTACTGGTGCAATCCGCACCAGTTCACCGCGACGATCACCGTCGCGCCGCCGGCTTGATCATCCGGCGCCCGCGCGCGGGCAGGCCCGTCAGTCCTCGACCTGCTTGAAGAACCCCGCGAAGTCCGAGCGGCTGCGCCACCGCGAGGTGATGGCGCCGCTGCCGCCGCTGTTGGAGTCGTAGGCGTTGCCGTCGATGGTCTCGATGCGGTCGCCGTCGACCGCGGCGATGATGCAGTGGTGCTGGTAGGCGTGGAAGTAGCCGACGTCGCCCGGCTGCGGGTTGTTGGTGATGCGCTTCATCGAGCTGCACCGGTCGCCGCTCTTCCAGGTGCCGCAGGTGCCGCCCCCGGTGATGACCGCCCAGGTCGCGAAGATGCCGCACCAGCTCACGAGGCCGTTGGTGTTCTCGCTGTTCTTGCCCCACTTGATGTACTTGATGATCTGCTTGGGAAACTCCGGGTAGGCGACCTCGAAGATCTCGGTCAGCGTCTCCCAGCCCTTGCGGGTCTTGTCGCCGGTCGCGTCGGGCTCGCCGGGGGTGTTGGACTCGACGGTCCCCAGCTTGGAGCGCGCCGCCATCACGATGGCCTGCCGCACCGGGTTGGCGATGGCCTTGTCGGCGGCGTGCTCGGGCGGCGCCTCGGCCGGCGTGGCAGCGGGACCCGCTGGTACGGGACCCGCCGATGGACCCGCCGACGGACCCGCCGATGGACCCGCCGGTACAGGACCCGCCGCCGGATCCACCGCTGGACCCGCCACCGCCGCCCCGGCCGCTGCGCCGCCACTCGCCAGCGCAGCCCGGGTCTTGGCGCCGACCACGCCGTCGGCCACCAGGCCGTGGGCCCTCTGGAACGCCACCACGGCAGCGCGGGTCCCGGGCCCGAACCTGCCGTCGACCGTGCAGGCGTGGCCGGCCGCGGTCAGGCGCCGCTGCAGCTCCTCGACCGCCGCGCCGGACGAGCCGACCGCCAGGGTCGCGTCGCCGAGCGATCCGCCGCCGCCACCACCCGGCGTCGAGTCGGGGGCACTCGGCTGCACCTCGCCGAGCGGCATCGACGCGGCCGGCGCCGGCTCGCCGCCGAGCTCGCCGAACCCGAACCGGTGGACCCGTCCGATCGCGCCGGGTGCCCCGACGGTCACGGCCGCTGGCGCCCTGCGCACCATCGCGTCCGCGGCGGCGTCGGCCTCGCGCTCCAGCGGGTCGCCGGGCTCGCTGACCTCGCGCTTGGCCTGGGCTCCGGCCGCGCCGCCCTGCTGCACGGTGTGGGCGACCTCGTGGGCCAGGAGGTGCAGGCCAAACGGGTCTCCCGGCTGGTACTCGCCGGCGCCGAAATGGACGTCATTGCCCGTCGCGAACGCGCGGGCCCCCAGCTCCGAGGCCGCGCTGGCCGACGCCTCGCCGGTGTGGACCCGCACCGCCGACAGATCGGCGCCCAGGCTGTGCTCGAACTGGGCCCGCTGCGCCTGCGGCAACCCGGCACCGGTCGAACCCGACACTCGGTCGAGGGCGCCCTCGACGTCGCCGGCGCTGCCGGCCGCCTTGCGGGCGATCCGCCCCGAGCGGGACACCTTGCCGGGTGAGATCCCCTCCGATGCCACCCCAGCGGTCGCGGAGCTTCGACGATCGTTTGCGCGCATCGACCCGATAGAGTGTGGACCCGCCGCTCCGTATCGCGCGCCGCGCCGCCGCCGCTCGATCGGCCGCCCGGTCACCCTCGGAGCGCGGCGCCATCATCGGCCTCGGTCGTGATAGCCTCTCGTTCGCGTCCGTCGCCGGCGCTCCGCGACATCTCGCGCGACATCTACGAGGACTTCGAGGAGGGCCACGAGGCCACCCTCGAGGCCTGCCAGTACCTCGCCAAGACCACCGATCACCCCAAGGTCCGCTCCGCCGTCGATCGCCTGAAGGCCAGCTCGGGCTCCGCGATCGACGTGCTCACGCGCGACGTCAACGAGTGGGTCGCCCTCGCTCGCGCCACCTATCGCCTCGACTGTGAGGCCATGACCAAGATGTGGGAGGCCTACTGCGAGCTCGACTGGGAGCCCGAGGAGGACACCGACGTGTCGAGGGCCGACAGCACGGCGGCGTCGCTCCAGAGCTCCATGCGCTCGGCCATGGGGCCGCTGCTCGAACGGCTGCCGCAGCTCGAGGACCGCGCCAAGGCCCTGACGCGCCGGCGCGAGACGAAGGACAAGGCCAGCTCGCTCCTGGCCGACCTCGCGAAGGAGCGCGAGCGCCTCGACCGCCTGTTCCCGAGCCGCACCTGGCATGGGGTCAACAACCCCTTGCGCTTCTACGCCGCCGAGTGGGGCAAGCAGCAGCATCGCCGCATGGCCGCCAGCTATAGCTGCGACGTCAGCGACCAGCCCTTCGGCAGCGCCGGCCGCCCCGACTGCATCAAAGCTGATGCCTGCATGGTCCTGGAGTTCAAGTCGAAGAATGACCGGGCGGTGAACGCGGGGAAGAACAAGCTCCCAGACTACGTCGCGGCCGTCACGGCGTACTACGAGGAGCACGCGGCCAAGGGCACCGATCCGGACTCCGACCGCGGTGGAAAGGCGATCATGAGGGCTTTCGGGGAGCGGGGCTGCCTCAAGGACAAGCGGCTCCGACCTCGACAGGGACGTCAAGACCTACGATATGTGTGACCGCGTCTACAAGTGTGTTGAGAACTGAGGTGGGCGACCAGAATCCCATGATCGACTGCTTCCTGTGGGCCACGGCCGCGCCGCGCGACGTGGAGCCGCTTATCGGGGCGATCTTTGAGGTCTTTGCCGCGTTCGATCAGCGACCATCGCGCATGTACCTCACGGTCGGAGGACGTACGCGCCCCGTCCGGTACAGCGCAGCCGCGCTCACGTCGGCAATCCGAGCACACGAGACCTGCCGCGTGCATGTCCTGTCGGCGCGCGAGCCGACCGTCGAGATCATGCTCTTCTTGCGCGAGTACCCGCCCTACCAGGCCAGCACGCTGGAGCGTCCCGTGATCTTGTCTACGCCCGCCACCGAGGTCGATGACGCGCGGATCATCGCGTTCCTACAGGCTGCCTGCGCGGTCTATCCCGTCGCCCATGGCGGCATCCTGCGGCCACCGAGCCGCGAACACGCCACCGCTGAAACCTGGCTGATCCTCAACCAAGACCTCGACGCGGAGTCCCGCAAGCGCATCTCCTTCGACTCGAGGCATAGCGATGAGCTGACCAAGCTCCGCCGCCTCTACCCGGTCACGATCATCGGCCCGGCGATCTGGGCCACCCTGCCGCCGCTGCCCGCCACCGACCCGCCGCTGGTCGTGCGCGATCTCGCCGACTGCAAGATGATCACGGCCTGGCCGACCCTCACCGACCCCCACGACCTCGACTTTCTGCTCGGCACCCGCGACCTCCGCCGCTGGCTCTGGCCCTACACGATCGGCAACCCGGCCGACGACCCGGCCAACACCGACAACCGCCTCAAGTGGGCCGAGCGCATCCCCTGGTGACCGCGCCGCGGATCTAGCGGCCGAAGATGTAGATGGCGGCGTGGAAGTCGCTGGAGGAGAACTCGCCGATGCGGGCGATGAGGTCGAAGCCATCGCGCTTGCCGCCGAGCGAGCCGGGGGGCCGGATGGCGGCGAGGAGGTCGAAGGCCTTGGCTCCGACCTTGGGCGGCATGGGGAGGCCGGCGACGGCGCAGGCGAGGGCGGCGCGGTAGCGCGCGCTGTTGTCCGGGGTCTCTTGGTCCTTGGGGCCGGCCGCCTCGATCGCGACGTTCAGGAGTTGTTCGCGCTCTTCCGTCTTCCATTCGAAGGAGTAGGAGATGCCGAAGGTGAGCCAGCCCGGTGGGCCGGGGTCGGCGAGGCGCCAGCCCGATCGCCTGGGCGCGTCGAGCATCGTGGGCTCCGCCCCGGGGAGGCACGTGGCGACAAGGGCCGCGGCGTCGGCGGCATCGAAGGGACGGGTCCAGCCGCGATGGGGCGCCTTGTCGCCACATGCGGCCACGCTGAGCGCGACGATCGCAGTGATGGCGCAGGTCGAGCGGGGCGTCGCGTGGCTCATCGAGCGGGGGTTCCGTGAGGGTTGAACAAGGGCAGGTCGCGGACACGCCAGGCCGGCACCACCGGCGCGGCCTCCGCGACGATACTCTCGAAGTCGGCGCCGCTCGGCGAGTCGATCCAGGTGATGAACCGGATCTCGATCGCGGGGTCGTTGACCCAGGCCTCGGTGAGCATCTGCGCGGGAGTGTCGACGACGCGGGGCCCGCGGAGCTGCCGTCCGACGTCAGCGACCGCGGCCACGGCCGCGCGCCCGGCCTGGCGCACGCGGGGGTCGGCGTCCTCGGCGTACTCGACCAAGGCGTAGGCCGGCGGCTGATCGACCGTCGCCTGGACCTGGACGGCGCGCTTGGTGAGGCGGCGCGGGAGGCGCGGCGCGAGCAGATCGCCGCCGACGACCGAGGTCGCGCCGATCGGCGCGAGCTGCTGCTCGAAGGCGCGGAGGATGGGGCCTAGCCGGGCCTCGAGCGCGGCGGCATCGGTGCGTTCGAGCGCGAGCGTCAGGCCGAGCAGGTCCTCGTCGGTCAGCCCATCCAAGCTCGCCACCACGCTATTGAGTTGCGCCTGGGCTGCCCCGCCGAGCTGGTCGGCGAGGGCGATCGTCTCGACGCGGGCGGCGTTGTCGGTGTCGGGCTTCTTGACGTCGGGGAGCTTGCGCGTGAGCGAGCGCAGATAGTCCAGCGCGGTCTTCGCGACCGCCTCGCGGAGCGTGCGCTTGGTGACCTCCTCGGTCGCGGCCGCGGCGGCGGCGCGCGCGACGGTCCGGCTCAGGGCCGCGCCGGCCCCCGCGGACACCAGGCTGAAGACCACGTCGAGGATCACCTCGAGGACCGCGTTGGCGAGCTTCTGGTCGGCCTCGATCGCCGCCTTCAGCGCCTCGCGGTGCGCGTCGAGCACCTCGACGACCGCCTTCGCGACGTTGACCGCGGCCCAGCCGGCCCGCAATCGCTGCTTGGTCCGCTGTTCCGTGGACAGCCGGCAGTCCTGGGGATTGTCCTTCTGCGGATCGACGCCATGAGCGAGGTCGGTCTCGCATGGCTCGTCGGCCCGGGCGCGCTCGGCGGCGCCCTCGGCGTGCTCGGGGAGGACCCAGCCCAGCGGGCGCGCGGCGAGGCCCAGATCGGCGAGGGCGGCGGCGACCGCCTTGCCGCCGCGGTCTGGTCCGAGGTGACGCATGATCTTGAACGACGAGCGCGCGAGCTTGTTGAGGTCGACGTGGACGTCGCGCAGCGCGAGGCTCGCCCGGTTGCTGCCGTCGGCTGGGACCTGGGCGATGGCGGCGACGGCAGCGCTGGCGGTGCTCAGGTGGTTGACGATGGCGGCGGTGAGCGCGATCGCCAGGTGCGGCGACGCGTCGAGCTCGAGCTCGAGGCGGCGGGCGTCGGCGACCGCGATCGTCAGCGCGATCCGCGGGCGATCGTCGGCGTGGGTCGAGAGCGCGAGAGGCGCGGCGACCGGGCCGGGGCCGGTGCGCTGCACGGCGAACGCGGGCGCCCCGCTGCCACCCGGGCCGTCGTCCAAGAGCTCCGCGGCCGACTGGCCGGCCACGACGCGATCGGCGACGGCGTCGGCGTGTCGCTCGTAGGCATCGCCGGCCTGGCCGACCCCGCCGTGGAGCTGGACGCCGGCCTGTTGCTGGAAGACGTGAGCGGCCTCGTGCGCGGCGGTGTGGAGATCGGGACTGGCGGCGAAGGCGACGCGGTGGCCGGTGGCATAGGCGGTGGCGCCCATGGCGGCGGTGGCCTCGGTCGCGGGTCCGCCGACGTGGGCGCGGATCGCCGAGACGTCGCGGTCGGGACCGAAGGAGCGCTGGATGGCCTCGGCGTGAGGGAGCGCGGTGGCGGTGCCGGTGAGGCCGTGGGCGGCGGCGGCGTGGACCGCGGCAGGATCGTCGTCGAAGAGGCCCTCGGCCTCGGCGGCGCGCTGGATGGGATCGCGGTGCACCGCGAAGCAGTCGAAGACCTCGAGGGGCATGGCCGAGCTCGGCGGGGTCCGCGAAGGAGCGTTCGGCGTCGAGTCGGTGAGGGCGTCGAGCGGCTGCGGCGCCTGCTGCGGCGCCTGCTGCGGTGGCTGCGCGGCGGACGACGCACCCGCGGCGCGACGCGGGACCTGGCCGTAGCGCCGCTGGACGAGCGACGACCGGCCTGGCGCGGGCGTGGACGTGGGCCGCGGGCCTTGCCTGCCCGTGGGGTCGCGGCCGCCCGGCGAGGATCCTTCTTCATCGCGACGTGACATGTCTCCTCCTGGAACGCCAACCGGCGGTGGATCAGTGAGGGACCGCGAGGGTCCCAAGGACGTGCCGCTCGACCGGGGCAGCGGCGAGCGCGAGCGCGCAGACGAAACGGGCAACCATGACGACGACCTCCTGTGGGTAGCGGAATCGGTCGAACGAGCCAGTCAGCGCTGGCGGCCAAACAAGCAATCTCAGAATGAGCGCGAGAAAGCAAGTGTCCTATATCGAATGGCTGCAATTGCCGCGCAGTGTCTCGACATAACAAGCGATTCGCTCGGATGAAGGGGTATCGATCGGATTGTCGCACTGCATCCCTTTATGTCGCGGAACTGCGCGAGATCGCGAGAGCGGGTCATTTGAGCGCGAGCGATCGCGACCCAGCGCGAGCCAGAGCGCGGACGACCACGAGGACGCGGAGACCGAGGCGGAGACCGAGGCGGAGACCGAGGCGGAGGCCAAGACCGAGGCCGAGGCCGAGGCGCGCGGGCGGTGTCCGCCGCGTCACACCCCCGTCACCGGCCCGGCCCGCCGGACCCCGTTCGGTGCTCTAGACGGCGCTTGTCTCGCCGGGCCGAACGGGCGACGATCCCGTCCATGCAGCGCCGTGACTTCCTTCGTCTGTCAGGGACCTTCTTCGCCGTCGCCAGCCTGGGAGGGCTGGCCGGCTGCAGCGACGACAGCGGGCCCTCGATCGACGCCGGCCCCGACGCGCCGACGGCGGGGCAGTTCCTCTTCCCGCAGGGCGTGGCCTCGGGAGACCCGCGCGAGACCTCGGTGGTCCTGTGGACCCGGTGCGTGCCGATGACCGGCACGGCCGACGTCGCGGTCCGGGTCGAGGTCGCCAGCGACCCCGGCTTCGCCACGATCGTCGTCACGCAGATGGTCAGCGCGACCGCGGCCTCGGATCACGCGCTGCGCGTGGTCGTGACCGGCCTGGCCGCCGACACCTTCTACTACTACCGCTTCACCGCCGGCGCCGACGTCGCCAGCGGCCGGACCCGGACCGCGCCGGCGGCCACCGCCGACCTGCCGATCCGCCTGGCCTGGGTGAGCTGCCAGGACTACGCCGCCGGCAAGTACCACGGCTACCGCCAGATGATCGCCGAGGACATGGCCCGCGCCGAGGCCGATCAGATCCGCTTCGTCCTGCACCTCGGCGACTGGATCTACGAGACCCGCGGCGACGGCTTCCAGGCCGCGCTCGATGACGACTTCAACCCGATCTCTGTCGAAAACGACGACGGCACGCCGCGCGTGATCCCGGCGTTCCCGTCGGGCGGTGGCACCGCCGGCGGCAGCAACTTCGCCAACACCCTCGAGGACTACCGCCACCTCTACAAGATCGTCGGCACCGACCCCGATCTGCAGGCCGCGCGCGCGCGCTGGCCGTTCATCCACACCTGGGACGATCACGAGTTCACCGACGACTGCTGGCAGTCCCAGGCCAACTACACCGACGCCAACTCGACCGACGAGGCGTCGCAGCGCCGGCGCCTCGCCGCCAGCCAGGCGTGGTTCGAGTTCCTGCCGGTCCAGCTCACCGGCGCGCCCGGCGTGACCGGCGTGACCCAGGCCGCCCGCGACTTCACCGCCACCACCGTCACCGACGCGCCGTTCACCGCGCCCAACAGCGACAACTTCGTCCCCGAGCCCAACAACGTCGCGGCGATCGGCGCGATCACGATCTACCGCAGCCTGCGCTTCGGCCGCCACGTCGAGCTGGTCGTCACCGACGAGCGCTCGTACCGCAGCGACCACGCCATCCCCGAGGAGTTCGCCCGCTCGGCCTTCGAGTACTTCAACCCGCGCTACGTCGTGCCGCTGGCCGACCTGGCGGTGCTGGACGCCGGCATGACCGCCAACGGCGGCAACCCGCCGGCTCAGGTCGGGACCTTGTCGCCGATGGCCAACCCGCGCCGGACCTCGCCGCCCGGCACCCTCCTGGGCGCGGCCCAGAAGGCGTGGTGGAAGGCGTCGATGATGGGCTCCGACGCGACCTGGAAGCTGTGGGGCAACCAGGTCCCGTTCATGCGCTTCAAGATCAACGACAACGGTCGGGTCTTGATCGATCGCATCATGAGCGCCGACGCCTGGGACGGCTTCCCGTCGGAGCAGCGCGAGCTGGCGACCTTCCTGCGCACCAACACGATCCGCAACGTCGTGATCCTGACCGGCGACATCCACGCCCACTTCGCCGGCGTGGTCATGGACGACTTCGCCGCCACCACGCCCAACCCGGTCGCGGTCGAGCTGATCACCGCCGGCGTGTCGTCGAACTCGGTGTTCTCGTTCTACGAGGGCGCGACCCGCGCCGGCACCGCCAGCGCCGCCCGGGCCCTGGTCACGACCGACGCCTCGAGCGTCGGCGGCTCGCGCTTCGTCGAGAACATGAACATGCTGCTCCTGCACGGCGCCGACGCCGCGGCGACGATGGACGAGACCAAGGATCGGGCCCAGGCCCTGGCGCGCGCCAACCCGACGATCAACCCGCACCTCAAGTACGCCGACACCAACGCCCAGGGTTACGGCGTCGCGCTGGTGACGGCGACGCAGATCGAGGCCTCCTTCACGACGGTGAGGCGCGCGGTCGACGCCGCCGCGCCCATGGTCAAGCGGGTCGCGCGCTTCACGGTCCCGCGCGACAACCCGGCCGGCCTGTCGGGGCCGACCTTCACCGGCACGCCGCCGTTCCCGTTCTGATCGCGCCGACGGACCGGGCGGCCGGTCCGCGCGATCGCGCCCGGCCCCGCAACCCGGCCGCGGTTTGATCGATACTCGCGGCGATGGTGACGACGTCGAGTGACTACCCCCCGGGGCCGGCCGCGGTGCCCGCTGACCTGACCCGACCGAGTCCGGCCTACCGGCGCCACGCCTACTTCGCGGTGCTGGGCCTGGTGGTCTTCCTGGCCTTGTATCTCGGCCTGGCCGGCTGGTTCGGCTGGACCGCGTACCGCATGTATCGCCACGCGGTGACGACCTACGGGCCGTCGTTCTGGTGGTGGGTCGGCGCCGCGGCCACCGCCTTCCTGGCGCTGTTCATGGTCAAGGCGCTGGTGTTCGTGCGGCGGGGCGGCGGCGGCGCGGAGATCGAGGTCACTGCCGCGAGCCATCCGCGGCTGTACGCGTTCTTGCTGCAGGTCGCGGCCGACGCCAAGGCGCCGCGGCCGCACCGGGTGTTCCTGTCGCCGGCGGTCAACGCCGCGGTGTTCTACGACCTGACGGTCTTCAACCTGCTGTTCCCGTCGCGCAAGAACCTGGTTATCGGCCTGGGCCTCATCAACGTCTTGAACCTGAGCGAGCTGAAGGCGGTCCTGGCCCACGAGTTCGGCCACTTCGCGCAGCGCTCGATGGCGGTCGGTCGGTGGGTCTACACCGCGCAGCAGATCGCCGCCCACATCGTCGAGAAGCGCGACGTCCTCGATCGCTTCCTGCGCGGGGTCTCGAACTTCGATCTGCGGGTGGCGTGGATCGGCTGGATCCTGCGCACGATCGTGTGGGCGATCCGGGCCCTGGTCGACACCGTCTTCTCGATCGTGATCCTGGCCGAGCGCGCGCTGTCGCGCGAGATGGAGCTGCAGGCCGACCTGGTGGCGGTGTCGCTGACCGGCAGCGATCCGCTGATCCACGCGCTGCATCGCCTGGGCGCGGCCGATGACGCCCTCGATCGCGCCCTGGCCTTCACCGGCGGCCAGCAGCGCGCCGGCAAGCGGGTCGAGGACCTGTTCGCGATCCAGACCGAGATGATCGCGCGCAAGCGCCACATCCTGGCCGACCCGACCTGGGGCGAGGTGCCGGCCCCGGTCGGCGCGGCCTCGGAGCAGCGGCTGTTCAAGGCCCAGCTCGCCCACCCGCCGCAGATGTGGTCGACCCACCCGCCGAGCACGGTGCGCGAGGACAACGCCAAGCGCCGGTACATCGCCGCGCCGATCGACACCCGCAGCGCCTGGACCCTGTTCGACGACCCGGCGCGGGTCCGCCGCGAGGTCACGGCGTGGCTCTACCGCGACGAAGACAAGCCGAGCCAGCCGGTGCCGATGGCCGAGACCATGGCGACCCTGGCCAAGGGCTTCGAGCGCCGCTACCTCGATCCGGCGTACCGCGGCGTCTACCTCGGCCGGTCGGTGGTGCGCGCCGTGGCCCGGCCCGCCGCGCTGTTCGAGGCGCCCGGGGTGCCGCGCGATCGCGACGGGCTGATCGCGGCGATCGGCGCGCTCTACCCGGCCAGCTTGTCGGCGGCGATCGAGCGCGTCGACGAGCTCGAGACCGAGGTGGCGATGCTGCGGGCGATCGAGCGCGGCGTCGCCGAGGCCCCGGGCGGCGTGGTCCGCCACCGCGGCCAGGAGTACCGGCGCCGGGATCTGCCGACCTTGACCGAGCAGGTCGAGCGCGAGCTGAAGGTGGCCCAGGCGGTCGTGACCGATCACGACCGCCTGGTGCGCACCGCTCACCTGGCGGCGGCCAGCTTGCTCGGCGGCGGTTGGGACGCTCACCTGCGCGGCCTGGTCGATCTGCTGCACTACGCCGATCACAGCGCCGCCAACCTGACGGACGCGATGGGCGTCTTGCAGAACACCGTCGCGGTCGCGCTCGCCGATCGTTCGGTGTCGAGCGACGAGGTCCAGCGCATGGTGGCGGCCGGCGGCGAGGTCCACCACGCGCTCATGGCGGTCTACGCCAGCGCGGGCGAGGTCGTGCTCGGGCCGTCGCTCCTGGGGCGCCTCGAGGTGCCGAGCTGGGCCGAGGGCCTGGGCAGGTTCGACTTCGGCGCGCCCCACGGCGAGAACCTCGGGCCGTGGCTCGACGTAGTCGGGTCGTGGGTCGACGGCACGGTTGGCGCGCTCGAGGCGCTGCGCAACCTGGTCCTCGAGGAGCTGCTGGCCGCCGAGGAGGAGGTCGGGGTGGCGCTGGCGGCGGGCACGGCCATGCCGCCGGCGCCGGCGCCGATGCGGGCGCCGCGCAGCTACCCGACGCTCATGATCGGCCACGAGCGGCCGCGCCAGACTCGCCTCGGCTGGTGGGATCGCTTCCAGGTCGCCGACGGTCTGGTCCCGACGCTCCTGCGCCTGGCGGTGGCGGGCAGCATCGTCGGCGGCGTGATCTGGGCGTCGCCGTAGCCCGCGGTGGTCGGCGCGCTTCAGGCGCCGAGGCGGGCGACCCGACCGGGCCGGGCCTCGGTGATGACGCCGTCTCGGGCGATGACCTCGCCGCGCACGACGGTGGCGCGATAGCCGGTGGCGCGCTGCAGGAACCGTCGACCGCCGGCCGGCAGATCGTGGAGGAGCTCGGGGCGGTGCAAGGTCAGGCCGGCCAGATCGATGACGTTGAGATCGGCGCGGCGCCCGGGGGTCAAGACGCCGCGATCGCCCAGGCCGAGCCAGGCCGCGGGCTCGCCGGTGAGCTTGTGGATCGCGTGCTCGATCGACAGCGCGGCGCGATCGCGGACCCAGTGGCTGAGCAGGTAGGTCGAGAAGCTGACGTCGCAGATCGTGCCGACGTGGGCGCCGCCGTCGCCCAGGCCGAGCATGGCGTGGGGATGGCGCAACATCTCGGCGACCTCGCCGAGCGTGCCCGAGGCGTAGTTGTAGATCGGGAAGTACAGGAGCTGACGGCCGTCGTCCTCGAGGAGCGCGTCGTAGGTCACCGCCAGCGGCGACTGCTTGGTGCGCAGGGCCTCGCCGTAGAGAGAGTCGGCGCGGGCCGGCTCGTAGTTCGGGCGGTCGGCGAGGCGGAACAGGCTCATCGCCACCATCTCGAAGGCGGCCAGGAGCTTGTCGACCAGCGGCGGCACCGCGCTGCCGTCACCGGCGACCGGGTCGGACTTCTCGGACAGGATGCGCGCGCGGACCTCGGGGCGGCGCAGCTCGCGCACCCGCTCGGCTATAGGCAGGTGGGCCACCGCCTTGTACGACGGGAAGCCGATGAACGGATGGAAGGTCGCCTCGAGGCCGAGGATGACGCCGATGCCGCGGGTCGCGACCTGGGCCCGCACCGCGACCCCGCTGGCGTTGGCGCGCTCGATGCGGGTCAGGATCTTCCGCCACTGCTCGGTCGCGCCGACCCGCTGGAGCAGCGAGATCGACAGCGGCCGGCCCGAGCGGCGGGCCATGTCCTCGAGGAGATCGAACTCGGGATCGAAGCGGTCGGGCGACACGAACATGTCGAAGTCGCTGACCGCCTGGAGGACGCCGCGGCCGAGCCGGCCCAGCTCGTCGGCGATCGCGGTCAGCTCGGCGGCGTTGGCGTCGGCGGCCGGCGTGGTGCGACCGTCGCGGCCCCGGTGGTTGTCGGTGCGCCCGGTCGAGAAGCCGACCGCGCCGGCGGCCACCGCGTCGCGCACCATCGCCGCCATCGCCGCCAGCTCGTCGGCGGTGGCGACCTCGCCGGCCAGGGCCCGCTCGCCCATCGCGAACACGCGGACCGCGTCGTGGGGCACGTGGCAGCACAGATCGATCGTGTGGCGGCGGCGATCGAGGGCGTCGAGGTACTCGGGGAAGCTCTCCCAGCCCCAGGTCAGGCCCTCGGCCAGCGCGGTGCCAGGGATGTCCTCGACGCCCTCCATGAGCGCGATCAGCCGATCGCGATCGGCGGCCCGGCACGGCGCGAAGCCGACGCCGCAGCTCCCGAGCGCCACCGTGGTCGCGCCGTGGATCGACGACGGCAACATCTCCTCGTCCCACGACGCCTGGCCGTCGTAGTGGGTGTGGAGATCGACGAAGCCCGGGGTGACCAGGGCGCCGTCGGCGTCGAGGGTGGCGTGGGCCGCGCCGAGATCGTCGCCGATCGCGACCACGGTGCCGTCGACGATCGCGACGTCGGCCCGGCGGGGCGGGGCGCCGGTGCCGTCGACCAAGGTGCCGCCGCGGACGAGGAGGTCGTGCATCGCGCCATCGTACCGGAAGCGCGCCGGTCAGCGATCGGCGCAGCAGCGGTAGTCGTAGGAGTCGGTGATCGGGTGCGTCGAGGTGTCGCTGCAGGCGGCGTACCCGCGCTTCTGCGCGATCCCGCCGGTCTCCTCCGCCAGCCACTCCCACTCGAGGGCGGTCCCGCCGCCGTCGCCGGCCATGTCGATGAGGCCGACCGCGCAGGTGCAGGCCTCGGCCCACTCGGCGTCGGTGCACAGCCGCGCGCCGGTCACCGCGCACAGGTCGCGCGCATTGGCCCAGTCGGTGTAGCCGCGCTCGGCGAGGTCGATACACACCGAGGCGCCGTCGCAGATCGGCACCATCGCCAGGGGACACGCGGCCGGGCCGACCTCGGACGACACGTCGATCGGCGCGTCGGTGGCGACCGGCTCGTAGCCGACGCGGCCGCAGCCCCCGAGCAGGGCGAGGATCGCGACGGAGCTGGGGCGCACGATGCGAGTGTACGCCCGCGGCGCGGCGCCGGGATCGGGATCGGCCTCGGTCTCGGTCTCGGTCTCGGTCTCCGCCTCGGCCTCGGTCTCGGTCTCCGCCTCGGTCTCGGTCTCGGTCTCGGTCTCGGCCTCGGTCTCGGTCTCGGCCTCGGTCTCGGTCTCGGCCTCGGTCTCGGTCTCGGTCTCGGCCTCGGTCTCGGCCTCGGTCTCGGCCTCCGCCTCGGTCTCGGTCTCGGCCTCGGTCTCGGTCTCCGCCTCGGTCTCGGTCTCCGCCTCGGTCTCGGTCTCGGCCTCCGCCTCGGTCCCTAGACGAAGCTCGTCCCGTCCGGCCACGGCGACGCCGGCTCCGGGGGCCGCGGCGTCCACCGGCTCCCGGCCCGCGGCTCGGGCGGCAGGGCCAGGCGGCGCCCGGGCCAGTCGCGCATCAGCTCCCACGCCAGGCGCGGCAGATCGAGGGCCCGGCCGCGCTCGCTACCGCGGCCGGTGGCCTGCCACACGCCGGCGATCCGCTCGAGGCCCACCGGTTCGGCGCTATCGGGAAAAAACGCGGTATCGTGGACGACGTCGAAGACCGGCTTGCCGCGCTCTTCGATCCGCCAGCGCACGACCCCGGGGCGGAGATAGCTGGCTGGGATGCGCTCGGGGGAGGTGGGCCGGCCGGTCCGCACCTCGGCGTCGACCGCGAGCTGGGCCCGCAGGAGGGGCGAGAGGCCCGTGGCCTCGCGGATCAGGGGGACGGCGTGGAAGGTGAAGCGGGCGGTCGCGGCGGCGGCTGGGACCGACGCCGACGCCGACGCAGACGGGGGCGGGGCGGGTGCTGCCGTGGGCCGGGCCCTCGTCTGAGCGGCCTTCGGCGTGGCGGCCGTCGCCTTCCTCGCGGCGGCCGTCGCCTTCCTCGTGGCGGCCGTCGCCTTCCCCTTGGCGGCCGTCACCTTCCCCTTGGCACCCGTAGCCTTCCCCTTGGCGGCCGTCACCTTCCCCTTGGCGGTCGTCGCCTTCCCCTTGGCGGCCGTCGCCTTGGGCTTCGCCGTCGGGCGCGAGGCCTTGGCGGGCGCCGGGGCAAGAGCCCGGGTCGAGCGAGAGCGCGGTCGGGCCATGGGCCGATCGTCGGACACGCCACCTGGTCGGCGCAACGTCGGGCGCGCGAATCTCGCCGACATGAACGGCGCCGCCAGCCCGGCGCACTAACCTCCCACCCGTGTTTCGCTTCGACTTCGCCGGCCTGCCGATCGAGCTCCGCGCCGCCCACCCCGGCGCCCTCGACGACCTGGGACCGGTCTACGCCGGCTTCGCCACGACCGCCGCGCCGCTTTTGACGATCGAGGTGACGCGCGTCCCCGGCTTCGACCGCGAGCGTGGCCCGGAGTATCCGGCCTTCGCGCGCCGGGTCCTGCCCGACGGCCGGCTCCGGGTCGAGCGCTTCGACGCCGAGGGCGAGATCGCGGTCGGCCCGCTGCCGCTGACCGCGCAGTTCCGCATCGGCCCCAGCCCCAACAGCCTCGAGGCCTGCCTGCGGATCGCCGCGTCCCTGGCCCTGCCGCGCACCCGGGCGCTGATCCTCCACGCCTCCGCGGTCGTCGAGGGCGAGCGCGCGCTGGTCTTCACCGGCGTGTCGGGCGCGGGCAAGTCGACGATCTCGACGATGCTCGCCGACGCCTACCCGGCCTGCACCAAGATCGCCGACGAGCTCCTGGTGCTGCGCGCCCGCGAGACCGGCGACCACGAGCCCGGCTGGCAGGTGATCGTCCCGCCCTACCTGGGGCCGGCCGGCGTCGCCCACGGCGCGACCGCGCCCCTGGCGGGTCTCCACGTCCTGGTCCAGGCCAACCACGACACCCGCGAGCCGCTAGCGCCGGTGGTCGCGCTGCGCGAGCTCTTGCGCCACGTCCTGGTCTACATCGCCGAGCCGCGCACCGCCGATCACGTCCTGGCCCTGGCCGCCGAGGTCGCGGCCGCCGTGCCGTGCTACCGCCTGCACTTCCGCAAGGACCCCTACGTCGGGCGCTTGCTCGAGCTGACCCCCGCCGCCTCGGCGGGTTGATGCCTCGCCGATCGCCTCCTACACTTGACCCGCGCACCGTCCGCTAGCCCCCGTGGAGCCCCTCATGAGCCGGAGCCCGTCGTGAAGCCGCTGCGCGGTGCCGCAGACCTCCTGGCCGCCCGCGCCCAGCGCGAAGGCCACCCGGTGACCGTGACCCTGCAGGTCACCGATCGCTGCAACTACGAGTGCGTCCACTGCTACCAGGAGCACGACGCCCACGACGACGAGCTGTCGCTGGCCGAGCTCGAGCGCATCCTCGACGAGATCGCCGCGATGGGCGTCCTGTTCGTGACCTTCATGGGCGGCGAGTTCTTCATGCGCCGCGACGCCGATCAGATCCTGGCCGCGGCCCACGCCCGCGGCTTCGCGATCAAGGTCCTGACCACCGGCCACCACATCACCGAGGCTCGCGCCGACTTCCTCGCCACCCTGCGGCCGATCCAGTTCGACCTGTCGCTCTACGCCGGGCACAAGGGCAAGCACGAGGAGATCACCCGGATGCCGGGGTCGTGGGACCGCACGGTGGCGGCGGCGCGTCGGCTCCTGGCCCGGAAGATGGCGGTGCTGCTCAAGGCTCCGGTCATGGAGACCAACGCCGCCGACGTGGCCAGCATGGCCGAGCTGGCGACCGAGATGGGCGCCGAGTTCACCTTCGATCCCAAGATCACCGCGATCGAGAACGGCGACCAGCAGCCGCTGGCGCTGCGCATGTCGGGTGAGACGATGTCCCGGTTCTACCGGACCACGATGGCCGATCACCTCGAGAAGACCTTCGTCGGGCCGGAGTCGATGTCGGCCAAGGGCGAGGAGCTGCGCCCGCTCCACCACGCGCCGTGCCGGGCCGGTCAGCAGTCGGTGTCGATCGCGCCCAACGGCGACGTCTGGCCGTGCAACGCGCTGCCGATGCCGTGCGGCAACCTGCGCCAGCAGTCCTTCGCCGAGATCTGGCGCGGCTCCCCCGAGCTGGCCGAGGTCCGCGGGCTGCGCTGGGCCAGCCTGGCCGAGTGCAACCGCTGCGCGCTGCGACCGTACTGCCAGCGCTGTCATGGCATGGCCCTGGTCGAGCACGGCCAGGTCGCCGGGCCGTCCCTCGAGGCCTGTCGCCACGCGGTCGAGATCCGCGACGCGCTGCGCGAGCGCGGCCTGATCCCGGCGACCGAGACCGCGCTGCCGCCGACCTGGGATCGGGTCGACCGCGACGGCCAGCACCAGCGCAAGGACCGGCGCCGGCCGGCCGCCTTGCGCGTGCTGTGACGCACAGGAAGCCGGCGTCGCCGGTCCGGGGTGACCGTCGACGCCCCGGATGACCGTCGACGCCCCGGCGTGACGATGGCGCCGACCGCGTGCGCGCGCCGACAGTTTGGTACTCTCGCCCCACGTCGGCGCGCGCGCCCGACCCGAGGACACCCATGCCCACGTCCCTGTCTCGCTCTCTCGGCCTCCTGGCGATCTCCGCGCTGGTCGGCGCGACCGCCGCCTGCGGCGACGGCCCGATCTGTCAGTCGGAGGCGACGATCATCATCGCCTCGCCCCAGGGCCCGATCATCGCCGACGCCGACCCCGGCGCCGACGGCATCCAGACCGACGTCGCGGTGCGCTCGACGTTCCCGCGCGACGTCGCCCTGACCCTGACCGTGCGCGACTCCACCGGCGAGGTCCTGGCGACCGCGACCGCGCGCACCGACGCCGACGGCGACGCCACCTTCGCCGACGTCACGATCCCGGGCGGCGGCGCGGTCCTCCACGTCGAGGGCGACGCCGGCGAGTGTGGCTCCGACGACGACGAGGTCACGGTGTCGATCGTCGGCGGCGGCGACTGCGCCCTCGAGTTCGCGACCGCGCCGGTGGCCAACGACTTCTACGCGCCGCTGCCGGTGTGGAACGCCACCGCCGACAGCGCGCCGGCCACCCCGGGCTATCAGGGCGACACCGTCGTCCGGGCCCGCGCGGGTGAGCGGGTCAAGCTGTTCCTGTCGGCGCCCGGCCTGCCCGAGGCCGAGATCGCCGCCGGCACCGCCGGTGACGCCGGGACCGTGACCCTGGCGACCAGCGCTCCCGAGGGCCAGGTCAACCTGCGGGCCGAGTGTGGCGTCGCCGATGGCGTCACCGCGCGGTCGTCGGGGGTGACCTCGATCTTCGTCGACACCGTCGCCCCGGTGTGCGCGATGGTCGACCCGACGCCCGGCACGACGATCACGCCGGGCCTCGACACCAACGCCGACCTCACCGACGGCATCCAGCTCACGTTGCGCGGCAACGCCACCGGCGGCGACGGCGCTGGCGAGGCCGCGGCCTTCACGATCACCGCGCCGGGCGGGGGCACGACCGCGCTGCCCGGCACCGATCTGACAGCGACCGGCGACTCGACCGCGGCCGCCAGCTTCGACCCCGACACCGCCCCGGCCGACTACCAGGTGCGGTTCGCGACTCAGGATCACGCCGGCAACACCTGCCAGGTCGATCAGCCCTACCGCGTCGTCTTGGCCGGCTGCACGCTGACCGTGACCGCGCCGACTGGCACGGTCACCACCGACGCCGACGGCGACGCCACCAACGGCGCCCAGGTCGACATCGTCCTGTCGAGCCCGGCGTGCGCCGGCCGGACCGTGACCTCGGACTGCGGCAGCACCGATCCGAGTGGGATGATCGACGGCAGTGGCGCGGTGACCCTACGCGCCACGGTGTGCGACGGCGTGCCGTGTGAGGCCAGCGAGACCTGCACCGTCCGCGTCACCTCGACCGATGGCATCGAGACCTCGGCCGGCGTCGATCTGGCCTTCGACAACCTGGCGCCCAACGTGGCGGTCGCGGTGTCGCAGCCCCTCGGGGTCGCCTGCGGCGGCACGATCACGCCGGCCGCCGACATCGACGCCACCGCCGCCGGGGTCCAGGTCCGCATGCGCGTCACCGCGCCGGCCGCGGTCACCCGCACCCTCGACGTGACCAACAGCACCGGCACCAGCACGCTGCCGGTCACCGGCGCGGGCGGCGAGGTGGTCGCCACGGTCGCCGCCGGCACCAACACCTTCGTCGGCCGCGGCGTCGATGGCGCCGGCAACGTCGGCAGCTCGGCCGCGTGTGTCGTCAACCTGGCCGATATCGCGGTCAACTTCACCGGCTCGCCGGCCGACGGCCTGGTCGGCGGCGCCGACGGCACGGTCGGTGGCAGCGGCCTGACCTTCGCGCTGACCGGCACGGTCTCGACCACCGGCGCCACCGTCAGCATCACCGTCGACGGCGGCGCGCCGATCGCCGCGGTGGTCACCGGCACGTCGTGGACGGCGTCCTTGACCCTGGCCGATCGCGCGACGCCCTACGTGATCGTCGCGACCGCGTCGGCGCCGCCGCGGGTCGGCTCGGCGACCCTGTCGCTGACCGTCGATCTGTCGCCGCCGACCTCGCCCACCGGGTTGACCGCGATCGCCGACACCCGGCAGTCGATCCGCCTGAACTTCACCGCGCCGGCCGGGGCCGTCAGCTACCGCGTGAAGTTCGCGACCACCGCGCTCACCGACGCCAACTTCGACACCACCGGGACGACGTCGGCGGCCCCGACGCCGGGCGCCGCTGGGGCGTCCGAGACCGTCCGGGTCCCGACGCTCCGGCTCGGCACGCCGTACTGGGTCGCGGTCGCCAGCGTCGACGCCGCCGGCAATCGCTCGGTGGCCCAGGTCGCCGGGCCGCTCACCCCGCGCTTCGACGTCGCCGATCGCGCGGCGCCCAACACCACCGGCAACGCCGGCTTCGGGACCTCGATCGTCCGCGGCAAGTTCAACGACGACGACTTCGAGGACGTCGCCGTCGGCGCGCCCTACGTCACCGCCGCCGGCGTGGCTGCCGCCGGCGAGGTCTACGTCTACCTCGGCTCGGCCACCGGCCTGGCCAGCGCGCCGGCCCTGACCCTCCGCGGCGTCACCAACGGTGGAAACTTCGGCTACTCGCTCACCGCCGTGCGCTGGAGCAGCACGACCCGCCATGACCTGGTCGTCGGCGAGCCCTTCGACGCCAGCGGCAACGGCGCGGTCTACGTGTGGAGCGGCGGCGCCGCGCTGCCGACCGGTACGGTCGCGGCCACGACCGCGACCCGCACGATCACCGCCGCCACCACGGCCAACTGGTTCTCCGGCGCCGCCCTGGGCTGGCAGCTCGCCGCCCCCGATCACGACGGCGACGGCACCGACGACCTGGTCGCGACCGCGGTGTTCGGCGACGGCGGCGGGGCCGGCGCCGCGGTGGTCTTCTACGGCGGCACCGTGCCCACCGGAACGGTCCGGATCTCGGACCTCTCGGCCGCGGGCTCCGGCACCACCGTGGCGCGCATGTACGAGCAGGTCGGCGGCGACCTGTTCGGCCTGTATCTGCACGACGTCGGCCCGACCCAGGCCGGCGACGCCACCGACGATCTCGCGGTCGGCTTCGCCGAGGATGGTCTGGGCGGCGGCGACGTCGTCATCCTGCGCGGCGCAGGTCGCCCGACCGCCGCCGGCGTGACCCGCGAGCCCTTCACGGTCGGCCGCGACGTCCGCGTTCGCCTGGTCTCGATCGACGGCCAGCTCGAGTGGGGCTCGACGGTGGCGTCGATCGCCGATCAGAACGGCGATGGCGCGCGCGAGCTGGTGTTCGGCGACTACCGCTACCTCGCCGACACCGGTCTGGTCGCGATCGTCGACGGCGACACCCTCGGCACCGCCGGGGTCCACACCGTCGACGCGACCAGCGGCGTCGGCGCCCTGGCCCGCTGGGTCGGCGCGGCCAGCAACGACCACCTGGGCATGGCCATCGTCAACAACGCGACCGGCGGCGGCACCGACGTCAACGCCGACGGGGTCGAGGATCTGGTGATCGCGACCCGCCAGACCGGCACCACCCAGGCCGCCCTGGCGGTGTGGTTCGGGCCGGTGACCCTGTCGTCGGGCCCGCCCACCCCGGACCGCTTGATCGCTGGTCCGGCCAGCTTCCTGGGCGCGACCCCGGGCATCGGTGGAACTCCGATCACCGCGATCTGGGCCGGCGACGTGAACGCGGACGGCCTGGCCGACATCTGTTGGGGTGACTGGAACAGCGCCGCAGCCGACGGTGGCCTCCAGGTCCTGTGGGACGACGGCAACTGATCGACCTTGGCGGGATCCCCTCCGCCTGATAGCCTCCGGAGCCGACCATGAGCAACGAGACCAAGAAGCCCGAGCGCCCGAGCCAGCGCCGCCCCTACGAGCGGCCGGCGGTGGTGTCGGACGAGGTGTTCGAGACGATGGCGCTGTCGTGCGCCAAGGCCAACCGCTTCACCTGTCCCGGCGGCAACCCGCAGAGCTCGTGATCGGGCAGCTCGGGATGATCGGGCTGGCGCCCGGTCTGCCGGCTGCCGTGCGGGCGCGGATCGAGCTGCTCCGCGAGCGCGCCCGCGCCGGCCTTGCGGTCACCTGTGGCGGCGTGTCGATGGAGCCGGCGATCGCCCGCGGCGACGTGGTGATGGTCCGCTCGGGGTGGCCGCGCACCGGTGATGTCGCGGCCTTCGTGACCCGGGGCGGCCAGCTCGAGCTGCACCGGCTCCTGGCCCATGCGCCGCTCGTGGGCTGGTGGGTCCACGGCGGGGACAATCAGGTCGCCCCCGACCTGGGCCTGGTCCATCGCGCCCAGCTCGTCGGGGTCGCGGTCGGCTACTGGCGCGCGCCCGGCCTCGCCACCCGCGCTCGCGCCGTGCTCCGCCTGGCTCGCGCCGCGGTTCGGGGCGCAGCGCCTCACCCGCGGTAATAGGCGCGCACCGCGGCGGCGACCCGATCGACGGCGGTCGCCGGCAGGGTCGGGTACAGCGGGAGCGCGACGACCTCGCGGCACGCGGCCTCGGCCCGCGGGCACGCCCCGGCGCGGTAGCCGAGGTCGGCCAGGGCCGGCTGCAGGTGCAGCGGCGACGGATAGTAGATCTCGGTGCCGATGCCGGCCGCGGCCAGGTGCGCGCGCAGGCGATCGCGGTCGACCGCGCGCACGACGAAGTGGTGGTAGACGTGGTCGGGATGGGGCGGCAGCGGCGTGACCTCGGGCACCTCGGCCAGGGCCGCGCGGTAGCGGGCCGCGAGGGCCCGCCGGGCCGCGGTCCACGCCGGGAGGTGCGGCAGCTTGGCGTCGAGGATCGCGGCCTGCAGCGCGTCGAGGCGCAGGTTGCCGCCGATCGCGACGTGGTGGTACTTCGGCCGCGCGCCGTGGTTGCGCAGGAGCGCGATCCGATCGGCCAGGTCGGCGTCGTCGGTCAGGACCGCGCCGGCGTCGCCGCAGGCGCCGAGGTTCTTGGTCGGGAAGAACGACAGCGCCGCGGCCCGGCCGCGCACCGGGCCCGCGCCGATCGACTGCGCCGCGTCCTCGATCACCGGCACCGCCACCGTCGGCCACGCCGCCGGCCGCCCGAACAGGTGCACGGTCACGATCGCCCGGGTCGACGGGTCGACCGCCGCCGCCGCCGCGTCCGGGGCGAGGGTCAGCGCGTCGTCGACGTCGGCGAACACCGGCGTGGCCCCGACCCGCGCGATCGCCCCGACGGTGGCGAAGAACGACAGCGGCGTGGTCACGATGCGATCGCCCCGGCCCCAGCCCAGGGCCATCGCGATCGCCAGGAGCGCGTCGGTCCCCGACGAGGTGCCGACCGCGTGGCCGACCCCGAGCGCGGCGGCCAGCGCCCGCTCGAACCGCTCGACCTCGGCGCCGCCGACGAAGCCGCCGTGGTCGAGGACCCGCGCGATCGCGCGATCGAGCTCCGGCCGGATCGCCGCGACCTCGGCCGCCATGTCGAAGAACCGGATCGCGGTCACGGCAGCGGGATGATCTGGTCGAGGGTCGGCACCATCGTCCGCGCGCCGAAACGATCGCGCACGAGCCGGGCGTAGCTATCGCGGGCGTCGTCCTCGCCGTGGGTCACGATCGCGGTGGCGGCGCCGCGCCGGGGCACCGCGCCGAACCAGTCGGCCAGGCCGTCGCGATCGGCGTGGGCCGAGTACCCCGACAGCCGCGTGACCCGGGCTCGGACCTCGACCTGGCCGCCGTCGAGCCAGACCTCACGCGCGCCGTCCTCGAGGGCGCGGCCCAGGGTCCGGGCGCCCTGGTAGCCGACCAGGAGCACGTCGGTCCGCGGATCGGGTAGGCGGCGCGCCAGGTGGCGGCGGATCCGGCCGCCGTTGCACATGCCCGAGCCGGCGATGATGATCGCCGGGCCGTCGAGGTCGTCGACCCGCGCCGAGGCGCGGCCGTCGCGCGCCACGAACAGGGTGTCGAGATCGAGCGGGTGATCGCCCTGGGCCAGGGCGTCGAGGGCCTCGTGGTCGTACAGCCCGCGGTGGCGCTGGTACAGGCTGGTCGCCGACGCCGACAGTGGCCCGTCGATCACCACCGGGATCGACCCGACCTCGCCGCGGTTGATGAGCTGGTTCAGCTCGTAGAGGATCTCCTGGGTCCGGCCGATCGCAAACGCTGGGATCAGCACCTTGCCGCCGTCGGACAGCGCGCGCTGGATGACGGAGCGGAAGGTGGCCTTGGCCGCCGCGCGATCGGGGTGGGCGCGATCGCCGTAGGTCGACTCGGTCACGATGTAGTCGACGGCGTG
The DNA here is from genome assembly GCA_018057825.1 of Kofleriaceae bacterium. Taxonomy (GTDB): domain Bacteria; phylum Myxococcota_A; class Polyangia; order Haliangiales; family Haliangiaceae; genus UBA2376. The sequence goes on from JAGPCY010000002.1 coordinate 338,196, forward strand.
ATCGTCGGCCCAGCGCCGGGTCGGGTCGCGGATGATCGGCGTGCCGACCACGCCGATGTCCCCCGAGAACAGGATCGCGCGCTCGCCGCCGCTGTCCTGCCAGCTCACCCGCAGGTGGCTCGAGCCCAGGATGTGACCGGCGTCGAAGGCCACGATCGTGAACGGGCCGATCGTGTGCGGCGCGCCGTAGCCGGCCAGCGCGGTCATCCGCGACCGGGCCTCGCGGGCGGCGTCGGCCGAGTACAGCGGCGGGCCGTCGCTGTGGGCGGCGATCTTGACCGTGTCTTCGATGATGAGGGTCGCGATGTCGAGGGTGGCGGCGGTCGCGACGATCGGCCCGCGCAGGCCGCCCTCGACCAGGAGCGGTGCGCGGCCGACGTGGTCGAGGTGGCCGTGGGTCAGGACCAGGGCGTCGACGCCGCCGGGATCGAAGGGGAACATCCGACGGTTCAAGGCGTCGGAGTCGCGCCCGCCCTGGAAGGTCCCGCAGTCGATCACGATCGCCGCGTCCTGGAAGGCCAGGCGGTAGCAGCTTCCGGTGACGCCGCCGGCCGCTCCGGCGATCGTGAGCTCTGCGGGCATGCGCCATCCTATCCTGCCCGGCGGCCCGCGGATCCACCCCGAGGGTCCAGCCAGATCCGCCAGGGGCCGATGGCCACTCAGGAAATTACGGGTGCGGAGTCCAGGTTGCGATCGGGGTGGCGGGCCCCGCTTCGGCTGCACACGCGAGGTTGCAGGGTGAGTCGGCGGGTGGCTCCTGGAGGCGCCGCCTGGGCGTAACCAGTTGAGATCGCAGAGCCGACGTCCGCGCACGTAGGCGCACATCGTGGGTGGCACGGTGGCTGCTCTAGTAGCCAGGCATGCGCCGCCTGCCGTCCGCGATGTTCGCCGCTCTCGCTGCCGCCGCCGCTGGTTGTGCCACCGACGTCGTGGTCGAGGATGGCGCCAACCCGGTGGTCGTGACCGAGCTCGACCAGGTCTACGCGGACGCCGCCGCCGAGACCGGCGTCCCGGCCGACCTGCTGAAGGCCATCGGTTACGTCCAGACCCGCTGGCAGCACGTGGTCGGCGAGGCCGAGTTCGACGACGTCGCGCCGCGCACCGGCGTGATGGCCCTGACCCCGAGCGACCTCGAGCGCGGCGCCGCCCTGACCGGCTTCGCGGCCGAGGACGTGGCCGAGTCGGCCGAGGCCAACATCCTGGCCGCCGCCAAGCTCCTGGCCGCCGAGGCCGCGGCCCAGGGCATCAGCGGCTCCGACCTCACCGCCTGGGAGCCGGCGGTCGCCACCTGGGCTGGCCTCATCGACGACGACTCGCGCCGCGACTTCGTCCGCGGCGACCTGTATCGGACCCTGACCGCGGGCGTCGAGGAGCGCGCCGAGGGCGGCGAGCTGATCGCCTCGATCCCGGCCCACCCCGAGCTGGCCACGCTGATCGCCCGGCCGCTGTACGCCGCCGGCCCCGACTACGCCGCCGCGGTGTGGCGCGCGTCGCCCAACTACAGCTCGCGCCCGACCGGCATCACCCACGTCATCATCCACACCTGCGAGGGCGGGTACTCGGGCTGCGTCAGCACGCTGATCAACGGCAGCGTCAGCGCCCACTACGTCGTCAACGAGTCGGGATCGCAGATCACCCAGCTCGTCCGCGAGACCAACAAGGCCTGGCACGTCGGCGCGACCTACGAGTGCTCGCGCAACGGCAACACCGACTGCGCCAAGAACGGCCAGGGCGTGAACAACTTCTCGATCGGCATCGAGCACGCCGGCTACGGCTCGCAGGCCTCGTGGTCGGCCGGCCTGATCGCCGCCTCGGCCAAGCTGACCTGTGACATCACCCGCGATCGCAACATCCCGCGCGATCGCTTCCACATCGTCGGTCACGGCCAGCTCCAGCCCTACAACCGCACCGATCCGGGCCGCAACTGGCCGTGGGCCGACTACATCGAGCGGGTCCGCTCCGAGTGTGGTGGCGGTGGCACGCCGACCGAGCCGCCGCCGCCGCCGCCCGGCACCGCGCTCATCATCGACTCGAACAACGCCAACAACAACGCCGCCCAGGCCAAGATGGACGCCCCGGGCTGGACCTCGTCGGCCTCGACCGCCGGCTACTACGGCACCGGCTACTGGTACGCCGACACCGGCTCCGGTACCGGCGCGACCTTCAGCTTCTACCTGCCGACCGCGGGCACCAAGACCATCGAGGCCTGGTGGACCGCCGGCACCAACCGCAACGCCGCCGCCACCTTCGTCGCCTCCAACGCCAGCGGCGCCGAGGTCGGTCGGGCCTCGGTCAACCAGCAGACCGACGGTCAGCGCTGGGTCACCGTCGGCACCTACAACTTCAGCGCCGGCTGGAACAAGGTCGTCCTGGCGCGCTCCGGCGCCGCCGGCAAGGTCGTCATCGCCGACGCGGTCCGGGTCCGGTAGCGACGGACGTCCCGCCTCGCGCCGCCGCCGCTGTAGGGCGGCGTTCGCCGTTTCGGACCGCCGGTGGCGTGGGACAGCGACGACGGACCTTGTTATCCTCGACGCCGATGGCAACCCCGGGCCGGACCCTCGGGCGCTACGAGCTGATCACGCGGATCGGCGAGGGCGGCATGGCCGAGGTCTACCTGGCCCGGCAGCGCGGGCCCAAGGCCTTCGAGAAGCTGGTGGTGGTGAAGACCGTCCACCCGCGGCTGGCCTCCAAGCAGTCCCTGGCCGAGGCCCTCCTCGAGGAGGCCCGCATCGCCGCCAAGGTCCGGCACCCGCACGTCGTCGATATCTACGACCTGGGCGAGGAGGACGGCACGTACTTCATCGCGATGGAGTACCTCGAGGGCGAGTCGATGACCTCGATCATCCGCGCCCAGCGCAGCAAGGGCGGCCAGCGTCTGCCGCCCCTGCGCACCGCCCAGGTCATCGCCGACTGCGCCGGTGGGCTCCACGCCGCCCACGAGCTCAAGAGCCTGGCCGGCGAGCCCCTCGAGCTGGTCCACCAGGACGTCACGCCGGGCAACGTCTTCGTCCTCTACACCGGCCAGGCCAAGCTCCTCGACTTCGGCGTCGCCAAGGTCCGCAACACCGCCGACGCCGATCTGGTCAAGGGCAAGGCCGGGTACCTGGCGCCCGAGCTGTTCGAACGACACCGCGCCGATCGCCGGTCCGACGTGTTCGCGCTGGGCGTCGTCTTGTGGGAGTCGTTGACCTTGCGGCGGCTGTTCGGCGGCTCGACCGACGCCGAGGCCTTCGCGAAGATCCGCGCCTGCGACGTGCCGCCGCCGTCGAGCCTGGTCGGCGGGATCCCGCCCGAGCTCGACCACGTGTGCCTGCGGGCGCTGACCAAGAGCCGCGATGAGCGCTACCAGACCGCGCGGGCCCTGCAGGAAGACCTGAACGCGCTCCTGCGCGGCGCCGATCGCCACGACTACGAGGCGATGGCCAGCTACATGCGCGCGGCCTTCGCCAGCCAGATCGCGGTGCGCCAGCAGCTCCTGCGCGAGCTCGACGCCGGCGGCGCGGTGGGCGCGACCACCCTCGAGGCGCTGACCGCGACCTTCGCCGACGCGTCGCCGCCGGAGTCTCCCCTCGGGGCCGACGAGCGCCGGGCGATCGGCGAGCGCGTGGGCGACCCGGCGCCGGTCGAGGCCGCGCCGTCGGCGGGGGCGAGCCCGACCGCCGCCGACCCGCCGGCCAAGCCCGCCGCGAGGCGCCTGGCCCCCCTGCCGCCGCCGCGAGGACGGACCGCGCCGTTGGCGCCGTCGGTGGCGCCGGTGCCGTCGGTGCCGTCGGTGGTGCCGTCGGTGGTGCCTCAGCAGCCGTCGTCGCCGCCGCCTGAGCCGCCGGTCGAGGCCGCGCCGGTCGAGGCCGCGCCGGTCGAGGCCGCGCCGGTCGAGGCCGCGTCGGTCCCGCCCCCGGTCCCGTCGGTCGCTCCGTCGCCGGCCGAGGCCGACGAGCTGATCGAGCCCAGCGGCCTGATCGAGGTCGACGACCCGCCACCGACGCGGGCGCCGTCGGTGCCGCCGCCCCGGGCGCCCTCGGTCGACGAGCTGTCCGGCGAGCTGCCGATCGTCGCCGCGCCTCCGTCGCGCCGCGTGTGGATCGGCGCTGGCGTCGCGGCGCTGGCTTTGACGGCGGCGATCGTCTTTGTGGTCGGTCGGGGCGGCGACGGCAAGCGCGCCGCCACCCGGACCCCGCCGGGGCCCGAGCTGGTCACGACCAGCGTGCCGGTCGACGCCGGCGCGCCGCCGGTCGACGCGAGTGTGGCCCTCGACGCGGCGATCGCGGTGGACGCCGGCGCCGTGGTCGCGGTCGTGCGCCCCGGCGGGGCGACCCCGCCTCCCGGTCCCGCGGTCGAGCCGCGCAAGCGCGATCCGGTCCGCGCCGCCGCGCTGTCCCAGGAGGGCCTGCAGCGCTTCGTCGCCGGCGACACCGCCGGTGCGATCACCAGCTTCCAGGCCGCGCTCCGTGAAGATCCCGGCCAAGCCGCCGCCCAGCGCGGTCTCGGCCTGGCCTACGAGCGGCGCGGCGACAAGGCCCGGGCCGCGCGTGCGTTCCGCGCCTACCTCGTCCTGGCGCCAAAGGCCAAGGACGCCGGCGCGATCCGTGCGAAGCTAGAGCGGCTGTGAGGCCGCGTCCCCCCGCTGTCGCGTCGAGCCTGCTGGCGATCGCCGCCGCCCTCGCCCCACACTCCGCGGTCGCCGCGCCTCGCAAGGTCCTGGTCATCGCCGCCGACGGCGATGCTGCAGCTGTCACTGCGGCGGTCGCGGCGGTGGCGCGGGCCGGCGAGGCGGTCGCGCCTGGCCTGGCGGTCAGCCAGGCCTCGCTCACCGATTCGGCCCTGATCGTCGGCTGCGAACCGGCGCGGCCCGACTGTCGCCAGGCCGTCGCGGAGCAGCTCGCCGTCGACGATCTGGTGGTCGTCGAGCGCGGCGCCGACGGCGCGATCGCGGTCACGATCTACGGTCGCGGCCGCGCCCCGGCCCAGACCTCGGCGCCGGTCGCTGGGCCCGACGATCGCGCGGGCCTCGACGCCCTCGGCGCGGCCAGCGCTCGGCTCCTCGGCGGCGCGCGACCTCCGCCCGATCCGCGCGGGGTTTCGAGCGGCGGCAGCAGCTCCCCGCGCGGCGCGCTCTACCTCGGCGTCGGCGGCGGGGTCCTCGCGCTCGCCGGTGCGGTCGCCTGGGGCCTGGCCGCGGCCAAGCAGGGCGAGATCGACGACGCCCCGACCGCGACCGCCGATGACCTCGCGCACCTGGTCGACCTCGAGGACAGCGGTCGCGCCTACGCCGCTGCCGGCAATGCCCTCGTCATCACCGGCGCCCTCGCGCTGGTCGCGGCCGGGACCTGGTACTACCTCGGCCGTCGCCGCGAGCGCGGGATCGCGATCGCGCCCGCGGTCGGTCCGAACGGCGCCGCGGTCCACGTGGGGGTGCGGTGGTGAGCCGGGCGGTAGGCGCGGCCGCCCTCGCGGTCGCCGTGGCCGTCGCCGTCGGCCCGGCGTGCGGTATCGATCCGCGCTCCGGCGACTTCCGCTGCGATCCCGGCTGCCCGAGTGATCGCACCTGCGTCGACGGCTGGTGCGTGCTGCGCCCCGACGCCGCGGTCGACGCGCCGCCGACCGACGGGCGGGGCTGCCCGAGCCAGTGCACGTCGTGCACCGCCACCACCTGCACGATCGACTGTAACGGCGCCGGCTCGTGCGCGTCGACGGTGGTGTGCCCCGACGGCTGGACCTGCGACGTCAACTGCGACGGCCCCAACGCCTGCGCGGGCGGCGTGCGCTGCGATCCCGGCGACGCGTGCTTCATCGACTGCGACGGCACCGGGAGCTGCGCCGGTCAGATCGACTGTGACACCGGCCGCTGCGACGTCACCTGCGGCGGCACCGGGAGCTGCGCCGCCGGCGTCGAGTGCGCGGCGTCGTGCCGATGCGAGACCCAGTGCGCGGCGAGCGCGTGCGGCGGTGGCAACGACTGCCCCGGCCCCGCACAGTGCGAAGACAACGGCGAGTGCGTCGCCCAGGCCGGAGTGTGCCGCTCATGTTGATCCGATCCCTGACCGCGGCCGCGCTCATCACCGCCGCCTGTGGTGGCGATGGCGGTGGTGGCGACGACGATCCGCTGCCCTTGCCGACCCCGGCGTGCGCGCCGGCCGCCACCGGCTCCCCCGACGTCGCCGCGCCGGTCCTGGCCTACACCCTCGCCGATCGCTGGCACGAGGGCTGGTTGTCGTCGCCGGCGGTCGTCGATCTCGACGGCGACGGCACCGTCGAGGTGGTCGCGCCGCGCAGCGAGCTGTTGGTCGTGTGGCGGCTGGTCGGCGGCGCCCCGGTCGAGGCCTGGCGCGCCACCGCCCCCGGGCGGATCTGGTCGTCGCCGGTGGTCGCCGATCTGGTCTCCGGGCGACCCGGCCTCGAGGTCGCGGTCGCGGCGCGCGGCGAGATCCTGGCCTTCGACGCCACCGGCGCCGCGCTGCCGGGGTTCCCCTTTGCGTGGCGCGATGAGCTGCGCAGCCTGGCCGCCGGCGACATCGACGGCGATGGCGCCCTCGAGCTGGTCGCGGTCACCACCTCGCCCCTGGCCGGCGGCGGTCAGCGCGACATCGTGATCGCCGTCGAGGCCGACGGCCGCGTCGCCAATGGCTTCCCGCCCAACACCACCGGCGCCGCCGGCTGCGACGACGCCTGCTACGTCACCGGCGGCTACGATCAGAACGTCGGGCTCGGCGACGTCGACGGCGACGGCCGGGTCGACATCATCGCGGCGCAGGACAACGCCTACGTCTCGGCCCACGACGGCACCGGCCGGGCCTTCGACGCCGCGGCGATCTTCGAGGACCGCACCAAGTACAGCGGCATCCGCATGATGGTCGACTACGACCTGGCGCAGCAGGGTTGGGGCGAGGACGCCACGCTGCAGGGCCACTTCACCAACACCGGCCCGGCCATCGCCGACCTCGACGGCGACGGCACCGGCGAGATCATCCTCCTCGGCTCGGTGCAGAACGTCGCCCAGGATCGCCGCGAGCAAGGCGTCGCGCTGTGGGTCACCCGCGCCGACGGCACGCGCCCCGACGCCTGGCTCGCGCCGCCGCGGTTCCCCGACTACCGCGCCGGGCTATGGGACTTCGGCGACAACCTGGTCGGCGCGACCAACCAGGTCGCGGTCGCCGAGCTCGATCCTGCGCGGCCCGGCCCCGAGCTGGTGTTCGCCGGCTTCGACGGTCGCATCCACGCCGTCGACGCCCGGGGCGCCGCGCTGTGGGCCCACGACTTCGCCGCCCGCGACGACGAGGTCACCGGCGGCGTCGCGATCGCCGATCTGTCGGGCGACGGCGTCCCCGAGCTGGTGTTCGCGACCTACTCCGCCGCCGGCGGCCGCCTGTTCATCCTCGACGCCGCCGGCAATCGCCGCCACGCCGTCGACCTGCCCGATCGCGGCGCCATGGCCGTGCCGACCATCGCCGACGCCGACGGCGACGGCCTCCTCGAGCTGGTCGTGTCGCTGAAGGGCGGCGCCGATCGCGCGCCCCAGACCCTCATCTTCCGCGTCCCCGGCTCGGCCGCCAACTGTCTCGCCTGGCCCACCGGGCGCGGCAACCTCCGCCGCGACGGCTACCTGCCACCCGCGACGTGAGCGGGAGCCCGGGCGTCCGCGACGACCGCGGCGCGCTCATCACCCACGGCTGCGGGGCGGAATCATCGCGGAAGGACCAACCGCTCAGCGCGTGCTTGCCTCGGTCTCCGTCTCGGCCTCGGTCTCGGTCTCGGTCTCGGCCTCGGCCTCGGCCTCGGTCTCCGTCTCGGCCTCGGCCTCGGTCTCCGTCTCGGCCTCGGTCTCGGTCTCGGCTTCGGCCTCCGTCTCTGCCTCCACCTAGCCGTTGCCCTCGGAGTGGGCGACGACCATCCGCGTGGCGCCCGGCGGCGGCTCGATGCCGAGCAGGGACTCGAGCCCCAGCGCGCGGAACTGCTGGTAGGTCGTGACGGTGTCGACGTCGAAGACCATGGCGCCCGTCGTGATGTCGTCGGCGATCGGCAAGGCCGGGACGAACGCTGGCGGCAGCGCCGGGAGCCGAAGCGCGCTGTCGGCGGCGGGGCCGATGACCTGCCAGAAGATCGTGGTGCCCGCGTCGTCGAAGACGATCGTCACGTACGCGCCGTCGCCAGCGCGCCCCGCTTCTTGATCCCAGGTCACGCGCCGGGTCGCCGGATCGGTCTGCGCGGCGCCGATGAACGGCAGCCAGTGCGCCGACAGATCGAGGTCGGTGGCGTATGCGGCGCCGCGGGTGGCGACGCCCACCGAGCCGAACCCCTTCTTGTTGATCCCGTAATACGCGCCGCTCGGCGTGACTCCGACCGGCCACGGGCGAGTCGAGGTGAAGGTGCTGCCGGTCGGCGCGCCGAAGCGCGTGTTGCCGTCCGCGAAGGTGACGCCGCGGTAGTCGCCGATCGTGGTGATGGTCGCCAGCGTCACCCCCGCGGGGATCCCGCGCACGAGGTCGGTGTGCGTCGTCGGCGCTGTCAGCGTCGTGAACGTATGGGTGCCGCCAGGCGCGCGGGTCACCGCTGGGTCCACCGCCGAGCCGCGATCCGACCAGAACACCACCGGGCTCGCGTCGGCGCAGTCGGCGCGCAGCCGGAGCCAGATCCTCGCCGCGCTGGGACCGCCCGGGTTGGGGGTGTAGCGCCCGCTCCCGCAGCGGTCGTGCACCTCGGCCTGGGTGACGGTCGACTGCGTCCAGCCGTAGTAGAAGTCGCCGATCGACGTCCGCTCCCCGAGGACGCCGGCCAACAGGTCATCACCGGGCGCGACGCCGAGGAACGAGCGCACGGCGACCCGGCCCGTCGGCGCGGCGTAGCGGGCTGTGACGTCGCCGCCAGCGACGACGTCGATCGTGGCCACGCCCGCGGCGTCGGCGTCGACCATCGCCCGGACCGCGCCGTCGGGATCGGTCGAGATCACCGTCATCGCGGGCGGGCTCGCCGCGGGATCGCTCATGCGCAGGCGGACCGTGACCGGTCCGACCTCGGACGGCGCGTCGGGCGACGGCGCGTCGGGCGCCGGCGCATCGGGTGGCGGGGCAGATGAGGGGTCGCTACACGCGGTCAGAAGACCGAGGGTTCCGAGGGTCGTGAGGGCTCCGAGGGTGAGGCGCAGGTTGGAGAGCCAAGGGGAGGGGGGCAGATGGGGGAAGGTAGGCACGTCGGGTTCGGTGCCCCGTGGGCCCGGGCCGTTCATGACCGACGCCAGCCGCCGTATATATAGGTGCGGCGTCGGCCGGACCACCGGCCCGATCCCGCCCGCGTCCCCGCGTCGGATTGTCGCAGGCGATCACCTAGGTGGGCGGCATCCCTGGGTTGACAGCCTGCCAGGGTGCGCCGTATAAGCGCCCCGCGCCGCGGCACCACGCCAAGACGCAAGGATTTTCAAGAGGTTATGATGCAACCGAGGGCACTCGAAGTCGCGACGGCCAGCCAGCCGCTGATCGACATCGACGGGACGATCCTGCTGCAGTTCGCCCTGTTCGTCGTGATGTTCTTCGTGGCGAACAAGCTCCTGTTCCAGCCGTACCTCGCGCTGCGCGCCAAGCGCATCGCCGGCATCGACGGCGCCCGCGCCGAGGCCGAGCGCATGAGCGCCGAGGCCGACGGCAAGCTCGCCGACTACGAGACCAAGCTGGCGGCCACCCGCGCCAAGGCCACCGAGGAGCAGCGCAAGATCCGCAGCGAGGCCGCTGCCCACGAGCGCGAGGTCTCGGACAAGGCCCGGACCGCGGCGCAGGCCGCCCTCGACACCGCGACCGCGACGGTCCAGACCCAGACCGAGGCGGCCCGCGCCGAGCTGGTGCCCCAGGCCCAGCTCATCGCCCGTCGCATGGCCAAGCAGCTGCTCGGCCGGGAGCTCGCGTGATGCGCACCGCTCGTCGCTTCGCCCTGGCCCTGGCCTTCGTCGTCGGCACCGCCGCGGTCGCCGGCGCCCAACCCGCCGAGCCGGCCCACGCGGTCGAGGTCCCGGCCGATCCCGCGGCGGCCCCGGCCGCGGCCCACGACGGTCACGGTGGCGGCCACGGCCACCACGATCCGTCGAAGCACTACAACTTCTTCAGCCTGAGCTACCGCAACAAGGATCAGGCCGGCGGCAAGATGGGCGACGGCCTGGTCGGCGATGTGCCGGCCAGCGAGCACAACCCCGAAGAGCCGATGAGCGCGCCCTTCGTGCTCATGCTGCTCAACTTCGGCGTCTTGCTGGTGCTCCTGGCCAAGTTCGGCGGCCCGGCTGCGCGCAAGATGGCCGAGACCCGGTCCGACGAGATCAAGAACGCCCTCGACGAGGCCGCCAAGCTGCGCAAGCAGGCGGCGGCCAAGCTCGACGAGTACAACGCCAAGCTGTCGCAGTCCGAGGCCGAGATGGAGGCGATGCTGAAGGGCATGCGCGCCGACGCCGAGGCCGACAAGGCGCGCATCCTGGCCGCGGCCGACGCCCAGGCCGCCGCCGTCAAGCGCGACGCCGAGCTGCGCATCGCCGCCGAGATCCAGCGCGCCCGCGCCGAGCTGTCGCGCGAGGTCGCCCTGGCCGCCGCCACCGCCGCCGAGAAGCTGGTGCGCGAGAAGATCAACGCCACCGACCAGGCGTCCCTGGTCGACGGCTTCATCCGCGACGTCGAGGCCGCTGCCCTCGGCCGCGGCAAGGGAGCGAGCTGAGATGCAAGCCGGTAGCCTGGCGCGGCGCTACGCCCGCGCCCTCATCGACCTGGCGATCACCGCCAACGCCGTCGACAAGGTCGGCGCCGAGCTGCGCGGCCTGGCCGCCGCGTTCAAGGCCGCGCCCGAGCTGGGCGAGGTCCTGGGCAACGCCTCCTTCGCCAAGGCCAAGCGCGGCGCGATCGTCGACGCGCTCCTCACCCGCCTGGCCGCCCAGCCGCTGACCAAGACCTTCTGCAAGCTCCTGCTCGACAACGAGCGGCTCGCCGTGATCCCCGCGATCTCCCGCGAGCTCGACGCGATGATCGAGGCCCGGGCCGGCCGGGTCGCCGCCGAGGTGGTGTCGGCCACGCCGCTCACCCCGGTCCAGCTCCAGCAGCTCACCGCCACCCTCGAGAAGTTGTCGGGCAAGAAGGTGGTCCTCGCCAAGCGCGAGGATCCCGAGCTGCTCGGCGGCGTCGTCGCCAAGGTCGGCGACGTCGTCTACGACGGCAGCCTGCGGACCCAGCTCCGCGTGCTGCGCGACCAGCTCGCGCGCTAACCGACGCGCCCACCCGACCTGTCCACACGACCTCCACGCCTCCAAGGAACGCCATGGACATCCGCGCCGCCGAGATCAGCGACATCATCAAGAAGCAGATCGAGAACTACGACAAGAAGGTCCAGGTCTCCGAGACCGGCACCGTCTTGACCGCGGGTGACGGTATCGCCCGCGTGTACGGCCTGGCCGGCGCGCTGGCCGGCGAGCTGCTCGAGTTCGAGGGCGCGGGCGACAAGGTCCAGGGCATGGTGCTGAACCTCGAGGAGGACAACGTCGGCGTCGCCATCCTCGGTCGGTTCGAGACCATCAAGGAAGGCGACGTCGTCCGCCGCACCGGCAAGATCGTCGAGGTCCCGGTCGGCGAAGAGCTGATCGGCCGCGTCGTCAACGCCACCGGTCAGGCCATCGACGGCGGCAAGCCGATCGTCGGCACGCACACCCGCAAGGTCGAGATCAAGGCCCCGGGCATCATCGCCCGCAAGTCGGTCCACGAGCCGCTGCAGACCGGCATGAAGGCGATCGACTCGATGATCCCGATCGGCCGCGGTCAGCGCGAGCTGATCATCGGCGACCGCGGCACCGGCAAGACCGCCATCGCGATCGACACGATCATCAACCAGAAGGGGCAGAACGTCTTCTGCTTCTACGTCGCGATCGGCCAGAAGCAGTCGACCGTGGCCTCGGTCGTCGACCGCCTGACCAAGGCTGGCGCGATGGAGTACACGACCGTCGTCGTCGCCGGCGCGTCCGAGCCCGCCCCGCTGCAGTTCATCGCGCCGTACACCGGCGTCACCATGGCCGAGTACTTCCGCGACTCCGGCCGCCACGCCCTCATCGTCTACGACGATCTGTCGAAGCAGGCCGTGGCCTACCGCCAGATGTCGCTGCTCCTGCGCCGCCCGCCGGGTCGCGAGGCCTACCCGGGCGACGTCTTCTACCTGCACAGCCGCCTCCTCGAGCGCGCCGCCAAGATGTCCGACGCCCAGGGCGCCGGCTCGCTGACCGCGCTGCCGATCATCGAGACCCAGGCCGGCGACGTCTCGGCGTACATCCCGACCAACGTCATCTCGATCACCGACGGCCAGATCTTCCTCGAGGCCGATCTGTTCTACTCCGGCATCCGGCCGGCGGTGAACGTCGGTATCTCGGTGTCGCGCGTCGGCGGCGCCGCCCAGACCAAGGCGATGAAGCAGGTCGCCGGGCGCCTCCGCCTCGAGCTGGCCGCCTACCGCGAGAAGGCCGCCTTCGCGCAGTTCGGCTCCGACCTCGACAAGGCCACGCTGGCCCAGCTCCAGCGCGGCGAGCGCATGACCGAGCTGCTCAAGCAGGCGCAGTACTCGCCGCTGTCGATGGAGGAGCAGGTCATCGTCATCTACGCCGGCACCAACGGCTTCGTCGACGAGCTGCCGCTGTCGGCCCTGGCCCGCTACGAGAGCGAGCTCCTGTCGTTCATCAAGTCGCGCAAGGCCGACCTGCTCGAGAGCATCCGCACCTCGGGCAAGCTCGACACCGACGCTGCCAAGGCGGCCCTGACCGAGTTCGCCAAGCAGTTCGCGGTCGAGGCCAAGAAGAACTGACATGCCGTCGCTCAAGGCCATCCGCAAGCGCATCGGGTCGGTCAAGAACACCCGCAAGATCACCCGCGCGATGAAGCTGGTCGCGGCGGCCAAGCTGCGCCGCGCCCAGGACGCGATCATCGCGGCCCGGCCCTACGCGGCGGCGCTGTCCAACGTGGTCAGCGAGCTGTCGGCGGTGGCCGGCACCGACGCCCACCCGCTGTTCGAGCAGCGCGACGGCAAGCGCGTGCTGGTCGTGGTCTTCACCAGCGACCGCGGCCTGGCCGGCGCCTTCAACACCAACATCATCAAGCGGACCGAGGCCCTGATCCGCGAGGAGCTGGTCGGCTGCGAGGTCGGGCTGCGCCTGATCGGCAAGAAGGCCAACCAGTACTTCAGCCGGCGCAACGCCAACATCGTCAGCTTCGACGGCGCCGCCACCGGGCCGACCGCGCTGCAGGTCGCGGGCGACACCGCCCACCGGATCATCGACGACTTCCAGGCCGGTCGGGTCGACCGCGTGGTGGTGGTCTACAACGAGTTCAAGAGCGCGATCTCCCAGGCCACCGTGGTCAAGCAGGTCTTGCCGGTGGTGGCCGAGAAGGTCGCCGGCGCCGCCGAGCCGACCGGGGTCGGCAAGGACTACGACTACGAGCCGAGCAAGGAAGAGCTCCTGACCCGGCTGGTGCCGCTGTACGTGCAGATCGGCCTGTACCGCGCGGCCCTCGAGTCGATCGCCGGCGAGTTCGGCGCCCGCATGAGCGCGATGGAGTCGGCGACCAAGAACGCCGGCGAGATGATCAGCAAGCTCACGCTGCAGTACAACCGCGCGCGCCAGGCTGCGATCACCAAGGAGCTGCTCGAGATCATCGGCGGCGCCGAGGCGCTCAAGGGCTGATCCCGCACGAGCTCTCCGACCACGCGGGCCGCCGCCCGGCGCCCTGACCACGACTTCCGCAACCAACCTCCTCGAGACACCGAGAGCACACCATGGCCACTGACTACTCCCCGAACTCGATCGGCCGCATCGTCCAGGTCATCGGTCCCGTCGTCGACGTCGCCTTCGACTCGGCCGAGCTGCCCGAGATCAACACCGCGCTCCTGGTGACCAACCCGTCGATCGACGGCAACGCCGACAACCTGACCGTCGAGGTCGCTCAGCACCTCGGCGAGAAGATGGTCCGCTGCGTCGCGATGGACTCGACCGACGGTCTGGTCCGCGGCGGCCAGGTGAAGAACACCGGCAAGGCGATCTCGGTGCCGGTCGGCGCCGGCGTGCTCGGCCGCATCTTGAACGTCGTCGGCCAGCCGATCGACGAGGCCGGCCCGGTCAAGTTCACCGAGACCCGCCCGATCCACCGCTCGGCGCCCAAGTTCACCGACCAGTCGGTGAACGTCGAGATGTTCGAGACCGGCATCAAGGTCATCGACCTGCTCGCCCCCTACCGCCGCGGCGGCAAGATCGGCCTGTTCGGCGGCGCCGGCGTCGGCAAGACCGTGCTCATCCAGGAGCTCATCAACAACGTCGCCAAGAAGTCGGGTTCGTACTCGGTGTTCGCCGGCGTCGGCGAGCGCACCCGCGAGGGCAACGACCTGTTCCACGAGCTCGACGAGGCCAAGCTGTTCGACGGCTCGTCGGTGTTGTCGAAGACCGCGATGGTGTTCGGCCAGATGAACGAGCCGCCCGGCGCCCGCCAGCGGGTCGCGCTGTCGGCCCTGACCATCGCCGAGTACTTCCGCGACGTCGAGAAGCAGGACCTGCTCCTGTTCATCGACAACATCTTCCGCTTCACCCAGGCCGGGTCCGAGGTGTCGGCGCTCCTCGGCCGCATCCCGTCGGCCGTCGGTTACCAGCCGACCTTGTCGACCGAGATGGGCGGTCTGCAGGAGCGCATCACCTCGACCAAGGACGGGTCGATCACCTCGGTCCAGGCTATCTACGTGCCGGCCGACGACCTCACCGACCCGGCGCCGGCGACCGCCTTCGCCCACCTCGACGCCACCACCGTGCTCAACCGCGCGATCACCGAGAAGGGCATCTACCCGGCGGTCGATCCCCTCGACTCGACCTCGACGATCTTGTCGCCGGCCGTGGTCGGTGAGGAGCACTACAAGGTCGCCCGCGAGGTCCAGCGCATCCTGCAGCGCTACAAGGACCTCCAGGACATCATCGCCATCCTCGGCATGGACGAGCTGTCGGAGGACGACAAGCTGACGGTGTCCCGCGCCCGCAAGATCGAGCGCTTCATGGGCCAGCCGTTCCACGTCGCCGAGACCTTCACCGGCATGAAGGGCCTGTACGTCACCCGCGAGGACACCGTCCGGTCGTTCCGCGAGGTGCTCGAGGGCAAGTGCGACGACCTGCCCGAGCAGGCGTTCTCGATGACCGGCACGATCGACGACGTCCGCGCCAACGCGGCGAAGCTGGCGGAGAAGGCCTGATGGCGGGGCTCGACGTCAACCTGGTCACGCCCAAGGGCGTGATCGCCCACGAGGCCACCGACGCGTTGACCGCGCCGGGCGAGGAGGGCGAGTTCGAGCTCTTGCCCGGACACACCCCGCTCCTGGCCGCGCTCAAGCCCGGCGTCCTCACGATCGGCGAGCGCACCCGCGCCCGCTACGCGGTGTCGTCGGGGTTCCTGCGCATCGATCCGACGGGCGCCGTCGAGGTGCTGGTCGAGCAGGCGGTGGCCGGTGGCGACATCGACCTCGACGCCGCCAAGGCTGACCTCAAGGCCAGCGAGGCCGAGCTGGCCCGGTGGGGCGACAAGCCCACCGACGGCGACTGGAAGATCCTCGTCAACAAGGTTGCCTGGGCCCAGGCCCGGGTCGACGCCGCCGGGCGCTGATCCCCGTTCGCGCGCTCGCCCTCCCTCTCGGATACCTGGCGGCCTTGGCCGCGGCGGTCTGGCTGGTCGCCTATCGGCCGCGCTGGTGGTTGGTCGGGGTGGTGATCCTCGTCGCGATCGGGGTGACGGTCGGCGTGCTGGCGCCAGGCGTCGGCCTGCGGCGGCTGCGGTAGGCGAGTCCGAGTTCGAGGCCGAGGCGGAGGCGGAGACCGAGGCGGAGGCCGAGACCGAGGCGGAGACTGAGGCCGAGGCCGAGGCGGAGACCGAGTCCGAGACCGAGACCGAGTCCGAGACCGAGTCCGAGTCCGAGACCGAGTCCGAGACCGAGGCGGAGACCGAGACCGAGGCGGAGACGAGGCGGAGACCGAGTCCAAGTCCGAGTCCGAGGTGGAGACCGAGGCGGCGGGTGGCGGGTCGTCGACGTAGCATCGCGGCCGATCGCGCTGTAGCGTCGGTGGATGGATGTGACCCCCGGCGGTTGGACCGTGATCGATCGTGGTCGCGGCGTCTTGGCCCGCACCTATACGTTCGGCAAGCAGGGCACGTCGTGGTGCTTCGTGGCGCGCCTCGGTGACGGGCGCTTGATGGTGGTGAGCCCGGCCACCGGCCTCGACGAGGCGGCCTACGCCGAGCTGGCCGAGTTCGGCGAGGTCGGCGCCTTGGTCGCCAACAACGGCTTCCACTATCTCGGCCAGGCCGCGTGGCGGGCCCGGTTCCCGCGGGCGGTCGCCTACGCGCCCCCCGAGGCCATGGCCCGGATCGCCAAGAAGGCGTTCGGGCTCGGCGGGTTCACGCCCCTCGGTGAGCTCGCGACCGGCGCCGACGTCGGCATGCGAGTGGTCGAGCGGACCAAGCTCGGCGAGTGCTGGTGCTGGGCGCGCATCGACGGCGGCTGGGCGTGGTTCGCCTCCGACACGCTGATCAACCTGCCGATCGTGCCGGGGCCGTTGCCGGTGCGGCTGCTCTTCAAGTGGACCGGCAGCGCCCCGGGCTTCCGGGTCTTCAACCTCGCGCTCAAGCTGATCGCGCGCGACAAGCCTGCGCTCTTGCGCCAGCTCCGCGCTGATCTCGCCGCCCATCCGCCGACCCTGATGATGCCCGCCCACGGCGACCTGGTGGTCGGCGCCCAGGCTGCGATCGTCGCCGAGGCGGCGATCGCCGCGGTCACCTGACCAACGGGCGGCCGCGATGGAGCCCCGACCGCCCTGGCACGCGACCGTCGCCAGCCACCTGGCCGGCTGCGCGACCGTCGATCTCGCGGCGGCCCACGCCCACGTCGCCGCGGCCGTGGCCGCTGGGGCATCGGTGGTCCACGCCGCCGACCTGGCGCTGGCCTTCGCGGTCGCGGCCGGCGATCCGGTGGCGGCCCGCCGCTTCGAGGCGCTGGTCGGCCGCGACCTGGTGGCCTCGGTGCGCGCGGTCGATCGGACCCCGGCCTTCGTCGACGAGGTCGCCCAGGACCTGCGGGTCAAGCTCACGGTCGGCGACCGCGGGGCGCCGCGGATCGCGAGCTACCGCGGCACCGGGCCGCTGGTGGCCTGGGTCGCGGTGGCCGCTCGTCGCGCCGCGCTGAACGCCAAGCGCGCCGCGCGGCGCGCGCCGGTGGTCGACCCGCTAGTCGAGCTCGCCGACCGCGAGCCCGATCCCGAGCTGCGCCACCTGCGTCAGCTCTACCGCACCGAGTTCCGCGACGCCCTGGCGGCGGCGCTGGCGGCCGCCAGCGATCGCGATCGCGCGCTCCTCCGGCTGCGCTTCGTCGAGGGCCTCGAGCTGGCCCAGCTCGGCCGGATGTACCGCGTGCACGAGTCGACCGCGTCGCGCTGGCTGGCCGCCGCCCGGGCCCAGGTCGCGGAGGCCGCGCGCCTTCACCTGATGGCCCGGCTGACGATCACCACCGCCACCGCCGACAGCGTCGCGCGCATGGTGGTCAGCGGTCTCGACTTGAGCCTCGCCCGACTGCTGGGCGCCGGCGCGGACGCCGCGGAGCGCGCCTGACCGAACCGCCCCGGTCGATTTCGGTGCAAGCCGATCGGCGCCCGGTGTCGATCCGGCATGAGAGCCCTCACCACCTTCGCCGTCCTCGTGTCGACCTCCGTGGCCTGCCTCGACGACCCCGCCGAGCCGCCCCCGACCGCCACCTCCCTCGCCGCGGCGGCGCCGTCGTGGTCCTGGCACCGCACGCCGGTGGCCGGCGACGTCGTCCACTACCAGGTCACCGTGCCGATCGGCGCCGAGCCCAACGCCGCGCTGCGCCTGCACCGGGTCGTGCGCGAGCGCGCACCGGGCGTGGCGCGTCGGACCGCTCAGGTCGCGGTCCTCCTGCACGGCGACTTCTCGACCTTCGTCACCAACTTCTTGCCGACCGCGGGCACGCCCGCGTCGCCGGCGCCCGGCCTGGCTCGCTACCTGGCCGAGGCCGGCTTCGACGTCTGGGGCCTCGACCGCCGCTGGGCCTTGCCCGGCCCGACCGACGACGTGTCCGACTTCGCGCAGGTCGGCGTGGCGCAGATGGTCGACGACACCCTGCTCGCGCTGACCGCGATCCGCGCGGTCCGCACCGTCGAGGGAAACCGCGCGGCGCGCCTGCCGCTGGTCGGGTTCTCCCACGGCGGTCAGCTCGCCTACCTGGTCGCCTCGGTCGACGCCGCGCGACCGGCCTGGGCGCGCCAGGTCCGCGCGGTCGCGGCCCTCGACTTCTACGGGGCGATCGATCCCGCCCAGCCCGACCTGCGCCAGTTCTTCTGCGACAACGCCGCCTTCACCGACGAGGTGCTCGCGGCCGGCGTCACCGACTTCCCCAACGACTTCTTCATCGACCTGGGGGCGTTGGCGGCCGCCGCGCCATCGGCGCCATCGCCGTACCTGCCCGACCTCGACAACCGGGGCGCCCTGGCCGTGGTGCTCGGGCAGACCTTCCTCTTCGCGCCGTTCTCGCCCTGGTATCACCTGCTGGCGCCGACCGTCGACGCCCAGGGCGAGGTCACCGGCTACGCGGCCGTCGACGAGGCTGCGGCCAGCGCGTGGCTGGCCGGCGCGACCGCCCACCAGGCGGCGCGCGAGAGCGGCGACTTCGATCGCCTGCTGTGCGGTGAAGGCGCGATGCCCATCGACGCGCCGCTGGCGCGGATCCAGATCCCGGTCCTGTACCTGGGCGCGGCCGGTGGCGCCGGAGAGCTCGGCGTCTACACCACGACCCAGGTCAGCTCGACCGATGTGACCGCCATCGTCGCGCGGCGGCACCCGCCCGGCGAGGAGGTGCAGGACGTCGGCCACGGCGATCTGCTGTTCGCCGCCGATGCCGAGGCGCTGGCCTGGGAGCCGCTGCGCGCGTGGTTGGTCGCGCGGTGAGCGAAGCACGACGGTCCTGGCGGCGCGGGTTCGCGGTACACCCGTAGCATGTCCGCGCCGCCCGGTGCCCGCGCGTGCCTGACCGAGGACGAGCTCCTCGCGCTGGCCACCGGCGCGCTCGCCGACGACGGCGCCGCCGAGACCCACCTCGCGAGTTGCGCGCTGTGCGTGGCTTTGATGGCGGCCGCGGCCCGCGCCACGCCGCTGCGCGCGTGGGACGCGCTGGTCGGCGCCACGCTCGGCCCCTATCGGCTCGACGCCCAGCTCGGCGCCGGCGGTCTGGGCGCAGTGTATCGGGCCTGGGATCCGCGCCTGGCCCGCGCGATCGCGGTCAAGGTGCTGCACGACGCTGGCGACGATGGTCGGCTGGTCGCCGAGGCCCGGGCCGCGGCGGCGATCGAGCACCGCGCGATCGTCCGCATCTACGATGTCGGCGTCACCGACGGGTTGGCCTTCGTCGCCATGGAGCTGGTCGACGGCGAGACCGTGCGCAGCGTCCTGGCCGGTGGCGCGCTGCCCCCGGCTCGGGTCCGCGAGCTCCTGGCGACCCTGATCGACGGGGTCGCCGCCGCTCACGCCCGCGGCGTGGTCCACCGCGACCTCAAGCCCGAGAACCTGATCCTTACCCGCGACGGCCTGCGCATCCTCGACTTCGGGCTGGCCCGCTTCGTCGATGGGGACGCGGTCGACACCACCGGCCCGGGCGGCGGCACCGCCGGCTACATGGCCCCGGAGCAGATCCGCGGCGGTTCGGTCGACGCCCGCGCCGATCTGTTCGCGATCGGCGCGATCGCCTACGAGCTGGCCACGGGTCGCCGCGCCTTCCCCGGCCCGACCGCCGCCGATCGTCTCACCGCGACCTTGCGCGACCGCCCGCCCGTCGACGGCCTGGGCGAGCTCGCGCCGATCGTCCTGCGTTGTCTGGCGGTCGAGGTCGACGAGCGGTTCCAGACCGCCCTCGATCTGGCGTGGGCGCTGCGGACCTCGGTCGTCCGTCCGGCGGTCGCGGCACCGCCGCGCTGGTCGCGGCGGGCGATCGTCCTCGGCGGGTTGTCGACGCTCGCGGCCGGCATCGGCGGGGTGGTGGTGGGCCGGCGCCGGATCACGCGACCGCCGCCGCCGCCCGAGCTGCGCGCGCTCACCCACCGCAGCGGTCGGGTCTACGCTGCCCGCTTCACCCACGACGGTTCGCGCGTGGTGGTGTGCGCGGCCTGGGACGCCGAGCCGCTCGAGCTGTCGATGCTCGAGCTCAGCACCGGCGTCGCCGGCACCCTCGACCTGACCGGTGCCCACCTGGCCGCGCTGTCGGCACGGGGCGAGCTGGCGCTCACCCGCGGCCATCGCTTCGTCGATCATCAGAGCGCTCGGGGCGAGCTGGTGGTCCGTTCTCTCCACGGCGGCGAGCCGCGGGTGGTCGCCGCCGACGTCCAGGACGCCGAGTTCTTGCCCGAGCCGCTGACCCCCGCGTCGCCGGCGCCCGGCGCCGACCCATCGCCGATCCGCGACGGCGCGCTCGCGGTGGTGCGGCCGAGCCCGCGCGGGTTTCGGATCGAGCTGCCGATCGACACGCCGCTGGTCGACGAGCCAGGCTGGATCACCCACCTGCGAGCGTCGCCCGATGGCACGCACCTCGCTTACCTGCGTCACCCCGGCACCAACGACGACTCCGGAGCCCTCGTGCTGCTCGAGCTGGCGACCCGCACGACTCGGGTACTGTCGGACGGCTGGTCCAGCATCGCTGGCCTGGCGTGGGATCCCAGCGGCGATCGGCTGTGGTTCACGGCGGCGCGCGACGGCCTCGCCGCGACGATCCGGCGGGTCGACCTGCGCGGCCGGGTGGTCGACGTCCCCGGCCCGACCGCGGCGCGGGTCCGCCTCCACGACGTCGCGGCCGATCGCCGGATGCTGGTCAACGCCGACGTGTGGCGGCTGCGGGCGATGGTCGGCGCCGCCGATCGCTCGGGCTCGGAGATCTCGTTCGTCGCCGATCTGTCGGCCGACGGCCACACGGTCGCGATCGGCGATCTCGATCACCTCGATCACGGCGCCGGCACCTACCTGGTGCCGTATCACGGCGGTCAGCGCCTGCGGCTCGGGCCCGGGTTCCCGATCGCGATCTCTCCGTCGGGGCGGCTGGT
Organism: Kofleriaceae bacterium; assembly: GCA_018057825.1. GTDB lineage: Bacteria > Myxococcota_A > Polyangia > Haliangiales > Haliangiaceae > UBA2376. The sequence continues at coordinate 359,311 of JAGPCY010000002.1, forward strand.
CGCCGCCAACTTCGATCGCGGGAAGAGCCCGGTGGTGTACGCGACCACCGATGGCAGCGTCCGTCGCCTCGAGGCGCCAGGCCTGATCACGGTCGGGCGCTGGCTCGACGAGGAGTCCCTGATCGGGCTGTTCGACGGCCAGCTCTGGCGCATCGGCTTCGATCGCGCACCGCAGGTGGTGGCCCCGACCGGCGGCCCGCTGGCGCTCGATCCGGCGCGAGCGCGCTGCGCCTTCGTCGATCCTGGCGGCGCCCTGCGCGTCCTCGACCTCGCGACCGGCGCGATCCGGGCCATCGCCACCGGCCTGACGCACGTCGAGGTGTGCGGCTGGCTGGCCGCCCCCGACGCGATCGCTCTGCGCTCGACCACGATCCCGATCGAGATCGAGCGGGTCGACCCGATCACCGGCGCGCGTGCCGTGCATCGGGTCGTCGAGCCGCCGCCTCTCGGTCTGAAGGCGGTCGACGTGTTCGTGCTGCACGCCGATGGCGAGCGGTTCGCCTACAGCTACGGGCAGGAGCTGTCGCAGCTCTACTTGCTGACGCCCCGTGCCTGAGCGGCGCGCGTGGTCACCGGCTCGCGGTCAGGTCGCGGAGGAGGCGGCGCAGCTCGGTCTCGGCCTGCGCGCGCAGCTCGGGCTTGCGCACGGCGTCGGGGTAGGGCGGCACCGCGTCGAAGCGGTGGCGCAGGGCTGCGGTCGCGTCGGCGCCCTGGCGGGCGACGGCGCGATCGAGCTCGGTCGCGACCCGGCCGTACAGCGCGCGCAGCGATAGGCCGGCGCCGTCGTCGGGTGGCGCGGTCGGCGCGGTCGGCGCGGCGTCAGGCGTCCGGCGTCGGGGGCGCGGCGCGGTATCGACGGCGGGCGCGGCACCGTCGTCGACGCCCATGCGTCGGGGTGGCGCGCGGTCCGGCGCGGTCACGACCTCGGCCGGCGTCGCGTCGACCACGGCGGGCGCGGCGTCGGCTGCCGGCGACGCCTCGGCAGCGTCGGCCCCGGGCCCGGCGTCGAGAGGCGCGGTCGCCGCCGGGGTGAGCTCGGGCGCGGCCGGGTCCCCGGCCCACGGTCGCCAGCGCGACAGACCGAGTCCACCGAGCGCGAAGAGCGCGACCGCCGCGACCAGGGCGCGGCGCCGACGCGCGCCGGGCTCGCTCGAGCGCGGCGCGGGAGCGATCGGCGCGGGGGTGATCGCGACCGGCGCGGGAGCGATCGGCGCGGGGGTGATCGCGACCGGCGCGGGAGCGATCGGCGCGACCGGCCCGACCGGCGCGGCGGCCGACGGCACGAGCGGGTCTGGCACCGGGGCGTCCGCCGATGGCTCTGGTGAAGGCCGCGCGCCCGGCGGCGGCGCCAGGGGTGCGCGGACCCAGGCCGGCAGCACCGCCAGCGCCCGGTCGCGCTCGCCCGCCGCGAGGTGGCGGGCCAGCTCGAGGACCTCGCGGGTCGTGGAGGGGCGCTCGTCTCTGCGCTTGCGGGTCAACCACCGCACGACCACCTCGAGCACCGGCTCGATCGGCCGGTCGGCGCGCGACGCGATCGACGGCATGGCCGCGGCCAGGTTCTGCCGCGCGATCTCCTGCGGTGTGCCGTCGAAGGGCAGGCGGCCGGCCAGCAGCTCGAACAGGATGATGCCCAGCGCGAACAGATCTGTGCGGTGATCGAGCTCGTCGCCGGTGGTCTGCTCCGGCGCCATGTAATACGGCGTGCCGACCACCATGCCCTCGGTCGTCAGGCGGGTCGCGGCGTCGCCCTCGCTGACCAGGGCCAGCCCGAAGTCGATCACGCGCGCCACCAGCACGCCACCCTCGCGGTGGGTCACCATCACGTTGTCGGGCTTGAGGTCGCGGTGGACCAGGCCGCGTTCGTGGGCGTGCGTCAGACCGTCGGCGAGCTGGGCGAAGATGCCGAGGGCCACGGCCGGTGGTGGCGGCCCATCTTCGAGCAGCTCGGCCAAGGATCGTCCCTCAGCGAGATCCATCGCGATGTAGAACAACCCGGCCGCGGTCTCGCCGACGTCGACGATGCCGATCACGTGGGGATGGTCGAGCCGGCTGGCGGCCTCGGCCTCGTTGGCGAGTCGGGCCCGGGCCTTGCGGTCGTAGCCGACCTCGCCGAAGGGCACCTTGATCGCGAACCGCCGCGACATGCGCACGTGGCGCGCACGGTAGACGCGGCCCAGCCCGCCGTCGCCGAGGACCTCCTCGATCTGGTAGCGCTCGGCCAGCACGCTGCCGACCAGCGGATCGTCGTCGGTCGCGATCAGGATCGCCCCGTCGTTGGGACACCGCCGATAGGTGCCGCGGAACACCGCCTGGCAGGTCGGGCAGCACGCGAAGCGCGGCGCCGCGGGGTCAGAACTCGACGCGGACATCCGCGATGGCTCCGGTCGGTAGCGGGGTGAGCGCCGCGCGCACCGGCGCCCGACGGGCCGAGCGCAGGTACAGGTACAGCGTCACGCCACCACCGAGCACCGCCGCCGCGGTCAGCACATCGGCGGCCAGGGCCCGGCGACCGAGCCCATCCCGGGTCCCGGCGTCGCAGCGGTCGGGCTCGCGCTCGCACCGCTGGTAGGTCGCGCGCGCCGACAGGCCGAGCCCGAGGCCGCCGCCGAGCGCCGCCAGCGACGCGCCGCCGAGCGCCCAGGTGGTCGGCGTCATGCGTCGGCGCGCCGTCGGTGGGACCGTCACCACCGGCGCCAGCGTCACCGGTCGGCTGCGCGGCGCGGCGTGGGGCAAGAGCCGGGCGGCGGCGTTGGCGAAGCGCTCACCGGCCCGGGCGTCGGCGGTGATCTCGAGCCGCGGCCGGGCCCGGATCTCGCCAGTGGCGAGCCCGACCCAGGTCGCGTCGATCGCGACCGCGTCACCGACCTGCACCATCGACAGGAACAACAGCTCGGTGGCGTCGAGTCGCGTGGCGAGCTCGCGTAGACAGGTCGGGACGACCAGGCAGTCCTCGGGCAGACCGCTGGCGGGCAGGCGGCGCGCGACGTCGGCGCCGCCGATCGCGTCGACCTCGAGCGTGCGGCCGAGGGCCGCGGCCATCGCCGCGCTCAGCTCGGTGGCGCGGGCGCCGTCGAGGTTGGCGACCAGATCGACCACCACGGCCACCCGCGGCCGCGGCGCTGGATCAGCCGCGGCCGTACCGGTCGCCGCCAGCATCGCCAACCCGACGAGCCACCTCACGCCTCGACCTCCGGCGCCGCGCTCAGGCGGTAGCCGACGCCGTGACGCGACTCGATCAGCTCAGGCACCCCGGCCTGCTCGAGCTTGCGCCGCACCCGTCGCACCAGCTCGCGGACGTTTTCGCTGTCGGCCTCGTACGACCGGAACTCGAGGCGCTCGGCGACCGCCGACCACGACAAGTACGCGAGCTCGGCGCTCGGGGCGTCGCGCCGGGCCTCGGTGAGGAGCTGCAGGAGCTGGAACTCGAGGCGAGCCAGCTCGAGCCGGGTGCCGCCGACTCGCACCACCCCGCCCTCGACCCGCTGCGCCAGCTCGACCCGGGTGCCGGTCGCGGTGGTCACCGCGGCGGTAAACACCAGCCGGTCGCGCCGACTCGGTGCGGTGCGACCGGGTCCGGTCGCTGGCGACGCCGAGGTCAAGGCGCGATCGACGAAGTACAGCTCGATCTCGCCGAAGCCGAGCTTGGCCCCGTCCGTCACGGGCGCCGCCTCGATCCGGACTCCATCGACATAGGTGCCGTTCCGGCTCCCCAGATCGACGACGCGCCACGACGGGCCGGCCGACTCGAGGCGAGCGTGTTGCGCCGACACCGACGCGTGGAACAAGGTCAGATCGCAGTCGGCCGGCACCCGACCGATCACCGTCGGCGCGCCGATCGCCCACGCGGCGCCCCAGGCATCGACCATCGCGGCCGCGCCGGCCGCGCGCCGGTTGGCGATCTGCTCGGGCGTCAAGCCGCCCCGCCCGATGCCCTTGCGATGGCCATCGCACAGGACGCCGAGGGTCGCCGGCATCGCACACAGGGCACACCGCGCCATAGCGCCGATCGTGCCCGCGGTCGGGACCGGTTGACAATCACCCCGGCCGAGATGCGGCGCGGGCGGCGGCGGGGGTCTCGAGGCCATCGATCTAACCATGCGGTGGTCTCGGCCGGCCGGCCAGAGAGGTGTCCGTGAGACGCGTGAGACCTCCCTCCCGGGTGACCTCCGTGAGCCCTGCGTGAGGTCCGCCCCCAGGTCGTCGAGATGGCGCTACCGTCTGATCGTGTCTCGCTCGCGCTGGTTCATCGCGCTGCCCGCCGCCCTGGGCGCGTGCACGATCGTCTACGACGCCGACAACCTGCCGGCGCGCACCGACGCCCCCACCGTCGATGCTCGGCCCCTCGACGCCGACCCCAGCCAGCTCGCGCTCACGGCGGTCGAGCCCATGCGCCTCGACGAGGGCCTGGGCGCCGGTGGCGGACGCCCGGCGCTGGTCGTGCTGCGCGGCGCCAGCCTGGTCGGCAGCGCCACCGTCACCGCGGCCTTCACCGACGGACCCGGCGAGGTCCTGGTGGTGGGCTTCGACGCGCTCCCCGATGGCACCGAGGCCGGGGTCGCGTTGCGCCTGCCGGTCCTCACCGACCTCGGCGCCGGCGCCACGCGCACGCTGCGCCTGACCGTCGCCCAGGGTGAGGTCGAGCGTACGATCGACCTCATGGTCGATGGGCTCGATGAGCTGCGGCTCGTCGGCCCGACCTTCGCGGCGCCGGCCGGGCCGCGGCGCTACGCGCGGATCGAGGTCGCCGGGGACGTCCATGTCACCGGGGGGCCGCTGATCGTCGAGGCCGCGGCCGACGTCGTGATCGCCGGTCGCCTCGACGGTGACGCCATCGGCGCGACCCCGGGGCCGGGCGGCTGCGCCGGCGGCCCCGCCGAGGGCGCGGGGGACTGCACCCCGGGCGGCGGTGGCGCGGGTGTGAACGGCGCGGTGCTCGGGCTCGGCACCGGCGGCGGCGGCGGCGGTGGCGGCTTCGGCGCGGCCGGCACCACCGGCAATGGCGCCGGCGCTGGCCCGGGCGGCGATGCCAGCGGCAACGACATGCTGGTGCCGCTGGTCGGTGGCGCGTCGCCCGAGGACAGCAACCGCGGCAACGGCGGCGGCGGCGGCGGTGGCGGCGCGCTGTCGGCACCCGGCGGGCGGGGCGCCGGCGGCGGTGGCGTCCTGGCGATCACCGCGCGCGGAGACCTGCGGGTCGAGGGCGCTGGCGCGCTCGCCGCCGGCGGCGGCACGGTCAGCGGCGGCTCGGGCGGTGGCGGCGGCGGCTCGGGCGGCGCGATCCTCGTGCGGGTCGGCGGCGCGTTGACCGCGTCTCACGTGTGGCTGTCGGCGCCCGGCGGTGGCGCGTCGACCGGCTCGGGCAACGCCGGCGGCCGCGGCGGGGTCGGGCGGATTCGCGTCGACAGCGCGGGCGGCGACGTGGCTGCGATGGCGACCACCCCGACCGCGGTGCGCGGCCCGACCTGGCCTCTCGACCTGCCGATCGTCGCCGCGTCCGCGCCGGCGGTGACGCTGACCGGCGAGCCCGGGCGCAGCTTCCCCCTGCGGCTCAACGACGCCGACGCCGGCACCGCGACCCCCGGCGCCGGTGGCACCGCGGCGGTGACCGGCCTGGCCTGGCGGGTCGGGCACAACCGCCTGTGCGCGGTCGCGCGGCCCGGGCGCCTGGTCGCCGAGTCGCTGGCCTGCGTCGACCTGTACCTGACCGCGCTGTAGTCGCGGCGACCGCTCGGGCGCGGTCGCTGACGACGACGAGGCCGCGACTCGCGCCGCGCCGCGGATCGGTAACCCGCTCGCGGCGCGGCACGTCGAACCGAGGTATGCGTGTCCCGCCATCGCTTTTCGTCGCCGCCGCGCTCGCCGCCTTGGCGCGCCCCGTCCTCGCCGAGCGGCGCGCGCCGACGCCGTGGCTCCGGCCCACGTTGGTCTATGAGATCGGGCCGGGCTACATCGCCCAGAACGATGGCCGCTACGGCGATCAGGGCACGCCGTATGACGCCGCCGACGTCGGGCAGCAAGACAACCTGGTCAACCTCGCGCGCACCAGCCTCGAGCTCGCCACCGGTCGCCACACGCTGGTGCTCTTGTATGCGCCGTTCGCGGTGACGACCGAGGTTCGGCTCGCCCAGGACCTACAGTTCCGCGACACCCGCTTCGCCGCCGGCACCGTGGTTCGACACCGCTATCTGTTCGATGGCTACCGGACGTCGTACCTGTATCGCGTGCTCGCTGCGCGGGGCCTCGAGTGGGAGGTCGGAGGCTCGCTGCAGATCCGCAACGCCGATGTCGCCTTCACGTCGGTCGCCGGCGATCAGCGCGCCAACCAGGACGACATCGGTCTGGTGGGCGCCGCCAAGACCCGCCTGTGGATGCGATCGCGGCCCGACGGCGTCTGGGGCAGCGTCGAGGCCGACGCGTTCTCGACCTTCGGGCTGGTGTCGGGCGTGTCGGGCGGCATCTACGACGTCGGCCTCACGATCGGGCAGCCGATCGGTCGTGAGGTGTCGCTCACCCTCGGGGGCCGCCTGGTCGGTGGCGGCGCGGAGGTCGAGGACCAGGCCATCGACAACTGGGCCAACTTCGTGTCGCTCTCGGCCGGTGTGCGGATCGAGCTCGACACCCTGGTGCGCGGCCGGCGATAGCAAAAATGCGCCGGGCGCACGCCGCGAGGGACGTGCGCCCGGAAGGACGAAGGGGCAGGCAGTACGGGGGGGAGGCCGAGGCCGAGACCGAGACCGCGGCCGAGACCGAGACCGAGTCCGAGGCCGCAGGCACCTCAAGCCCTTCGGTGTTCTAGGCCGCGTGGAGTCGCGCGCCCGGTGGCACCGGCGCGTAGCCGGTCGGCTCGAGCACGAAGCGGCCACGGCCGTGGGTCAGCGCCGACAGCGCGCCGGCGTAGCCGAAGGACTCGGCGAGCGGGAGCTCGGCGCGCACCACCCGCGCGTCGCCGCGCAGGTCGAGCCCGAGCACGCTAGCCCGGCGTCGGCCGAGATCGCCGACCACCGCGCCGACGTCGCCGTCGCCGCAGGTGACCTCCAGCCGCATGAGCGGCTCGAGCACGAGCGCGCCCGCGGCGATCGCGGCGGCGTGGAACGCGGCGCGCCCCGCGACCTGGAACGCGAGCTCGCTCGAGTCCTTGGCGTGGGTCTCACCGTCATGCAACGTCACCGCGACGTCGACCACCGGGTGGCCGCCGGCGAGGCCGTCGGCCATGGCGTCGCGCACGCCGCGCTCGACCGCGGCCGCGAACGGTCGCGGCACGACCCCGCCGCGGGTCTGATCCGTGAAGACCAGGCCAGCGTCGCGCGGCGCCGGGCCGACCGCGATCGTCACGACCGCGAACTGCCCGGGGCCACCGGTCTGCTTGACGTGGCGGTGGGTGACCGTCGCCGCGCCGGCTAGCGTCGACCGGTACGCGACCCGCGGGCGGCCGCTGGCCACGGTCACGCCGTGCTCGCCGGCCAGGCGCTCCACCGCGATGTCGAGGTGGAGCTGACCCATGCCGGCCAGCAGGGTCTGCCCGGTGTCGGCGTCGGCCGTGACCCGCAGCGACGGATCGGCGGCGATCATCCGCTGCAGCGCGAGCGGCAGCCGCTCGCGGTCGTCGCGGGTCGACGGCTCGATCGCGACGGCGACGATCGGCGCCGGCGCGGTGATCGCCTCGAGGGTGATCGGCTGCGCCGGATCGCTGAGCGTGTCGCCGCCCGAAAGCGGCGTCGCCAGCACCGCCCCGATCTCGCCGGCCTCGAGGCGATCGACCTCGAGGCGCCGGGCGGCGACCAGCTGCACCAACCGGCCGACGCGCACGGTGCGACCCGCGCGGGCGGTGCGCACGGTCATGCCCTTGGCGAGCACGCCGCTGTACACGCGCACGAACGTGGTCTGGCCGTGATCGTCGAACGCGACCTTGAACGCCAGGGCCGCGAGCGGCGCGGCGCGATCGGCGGCGCGCATCGCGCCATCATCGCCGACCACCGGCGGCCGATCGCTCGGCGCCGGCAGGAGGTCGATCACCGCGTCGAGCAGCGGCTCGAGGCCGACGTAGCGGTACGCCGAGCCGCACGCGACCGGGACCGCGTGACCGGCCAAGGTCGCCGCGCGCAGCGCGGCGCGGATCGCCGCGGCGTCGACCGGGCGACCGTCGAGCACAGCGGCCAGGATGGCGTCGTCGTGATCGGCGGCCACCTCGAGCAGGCGCTCGCGGTAGCTGCGCAGGTTGTCAGAGAGCGTGGCCGGATCGAGCGGCGTCACCACCGGCGCGGTGGCGGTGCCGTCGTAGGCCAGGTGCGTGAGCGCGATGAGATCGACGACGCCGGTCAGCGCGTCGCCAGTGTAGGTCGGCCAGGTGATCGCCACCGGCGCGGCGCCCAGGCGAGCGCGCAGCTCGGCCAGGCAGCGCGCCGGGTCGGCGCCGACGCGGTCGAGCTTGTTCACGAACACCAGGCGCGGCACCCGATGGCGATCGGCCTGCCGCCACACCGTCTCGGTCTGCGGCTCGACCCCGGCGACGCCGTCGAGCACGACCACCGCGCCATCGAGGACGCGCAGCGACCGCTCGACCTCGATGGTGAAGTCGACGTGGCCAGGCGTGTCGATCAGGTGGACGCGATGGTCGCGCCAGTCACACGTGACGGCGGCGGCCAGGATGGTGATTCCCTTCTGTTGCTCGAGCGGGTGCGAGTCGGTGTGGGCGGTGCCATCGTGGACCTCGCCGGCGGCGTGGATGCGGCCGGTGTAGAGCAGGACGCGCTCGGTGAGCGTGGTCTTGCCGGCATCGACGTGGGCGATGATGCCGAGGTTGCGGATGCGGTCGAGGGGAATTCTGGGCATGGCGAGTCCGAGGCGGACCGCGGGCGCGGTCCGAGGGAAGAGAGCGTGCGGCGCGCGGACGCACGGCGGCGCGCACCCGACGGGTGCGGCGGGGCGGGCGATCACCCGCGGACGCGATCGATGACGATCGGCCGCGGGCTAGCCAGCGGCGGGCGTGAAGGCCCAGGCCGCGATCACGAGGTCCAGCCGGGGCAGCTCACGCGCGCTCAACGCCGGCGCGAAGCGCGGGCAGAGCGGAGCGATGGGCATGAGCGGGCGCGGCATGACAAACCTCGAACCTCTCATGTACGGATCTGCGGCCGCACTGTCAACCACGGAGTTGCCCGGCGTCCATCGTCGCGCCGCGCCGCCCGCCGTCAGCTCCCGAGCTCGGCGAGCTGGGCTCGGACCTGGGCGTCGAAGTGCCCGCGCTGGCCGTCGTCGAACGGGTTGACGCGGGCCAGCGGCTGGCCGGCCGTCACGACCTCGCCGTCCGCGATCGCGAGCTGGACCACGCCGCGCGCGGTGCGCTGCGGCAGCGACTGCGTGGTCGGAGGGCCAGCGTCGGGCGCGATCGTGATCGTGTGGCGCTCGCGTGTGGTCGCGATCGACGCTCGGCCGGCGCTGTGGGCCAGGAGCGTGCGGTCGTCGAGGGCCACCAGGGCCTGGCGCTCGGCGCCGCGGACCAGCGCCTCGACCCGCGCCAGCTCGCCGCGGTCGCGCACGTCGATCGGCCCGAAGCGCTCTTCCCACACCTGCACGACCACGATCCACTTGTAGAACTCCTGGGTGATCTCGTCGCCCGGATCGCTGTGGTCGTTGGCGCGCATCGGTCCGTGGGGATAGACCCCCGGTCCACTGTCGTCGAGCGTCGCCGTGGTCTTGGTCCGGAAGTCGGACACCGGAGGCGCCAGCGGAAACCGCTGACCCGACAGGTCGCCGGTCGCCAGCGACAGCTTGGCCGCGGCCACGAGCTGGGCCGGCGACTCCTCGAGGAATCCCAGGAACGCCTGGTCGGCCGCGCCGTCGAGGTACGGCCCGTCGTAGAACGTGAGATCGAGCCCGACCGAGGCCGCGTTGCCCCGCACGATGTGGGTGCCGGTCTCGGACACCGGCCCGAGCTGCCCGACGGAGCCGTCGGGGTTGACGCAGAAGTGCGATGACGTCCCCTCCGTGAGGAACTTGTCCGTCGTGCCATGGATCGTGCGACCGCCCTCGTGCAACCCGACCTGATCGATCTGATCGGCGCGCCGCCCGCTATCGAGCGTCATCTCTTGCGGCCGGCGCTCGATCGGCACCCCCGGAACCAACAGCGGCTGCCACCATTGCGCGTGCGCCACATCGCCGCGCCGTTGGTGGCGGCCCCCCGGCACCTTGCCGCCCTCGATGAGCGTCGCCTGTCGGTCGGTCTCGGCCCGGTTCACCGCGACGACCTGGGCGTCGAGCTCGGCGGTGTGCTCGCGCAGGCGCTCCAGATCGGCGGGCGTCGCCCGGCCGGTGCCCAGGCGCAGCGTGCGCTTGTAGGCCATCACCGCCTCGGCGTAGGCCTGGACCAAGGCCGCGTGATCGGGGGCGCTGGCCTCGAGTGTGCGCAGGCCGTCGGCCAGGTGCACCATCGCCGCCGCCGCGTGCTCGACCTCCGCGCGGTCGAACGCGCCCGCCGCCAAGGCCGTGGTGTCCTCGGTCTCGCGCCGGGTCTGGTCGGCCATCCAGATGTCGCGCCGCCCTTCGCCCGCCGCCGGGTCGTCGCCCTCGACCGGTGCCAGGCGATGCGCCTGCTCGAGCACACCGACCCCGAGATGAGGCGCGACCCCGGCGTAGATCCCGTCGCGCGCGGGCTCCTGATCGGCGAACCGACCGTAGTTCGGGGTCTTCCACCGCGCGACGATGCTGGCCACGCGCTGGCTCACCGCGTCCTTGACCGCCGCGGCGTGGGCGGCCGGCAGCACCTCTAGCCACGCCGCTGCGCGCTGTGCCCACGGCTCGATCCACGCGCGCACCGCGTCGGCGGTCGTGAGCTCGGCGGGCACGACGACGGCGATCTGGCGCGGCAGCGCGCGCGCCAGGCGGGCCACGAGCTCGGTCCAGAACCCCGCTTGCGACGCCTCGGGCACCAGCGCGGCCAGGCGCGCGACCTCGGCCGGCGCGACCTCGTCGCGGACCAGCTCGCGCGCGAGCGCACGTGCGCCACGGTCATCGGCGGCCGCGGCCCGTTCGTCGAGGTTCTGCGGCGGATCGACCGGCCGACGCTGCACCACCGCGCCGGTCCGCTGGGCGATCGTCGCCGTGCCGCCGGCGGCGAAGGCGTCGGCGAACCGCTCGGCCTCGAGCTCCAGCGCGTCGCCTGGGGCCGACACCTCGAGGCGCTCGCGCACCTCGCGAGCTGCGCCGCCCTGCTGCTGCACGACGTGGGCGATCTCGTGGGCGATCAGGTGGTCGCCGGCCGGCGTGCCCGGCGCGTAGGTGTCGGCGGCGAAGTAGAGGTCGGTGCCCAGCGTCCAGGCCTCGGCGCCGAGCTCCGCCGACGCCGCCTGCGCCGCGGCGCCGGTGTGGACCTGGACGTCGCCGAGATCCGCGCCGGTCGCGCCCTCGAGCCGCGACCGCAACGCCGATGGCAGGCCGCTGCCCGCCTCGCCGCTCGCCTGCGTCGCCTGGGCCTCGGCCGCGGGGCCCGCCGTCGCGCGGGCCCGCCGTTGGAGGCGCCCGGTCAACGTCGCCTTGCCCGGCGCCGCTCCTGGGCCACGCCCGCCGCCGGTCCCGTCGCTGGCCGATCTCCGCACAAGGTCGCGCATCGCCGCCAACCCACTGCACGCCGCGCGCCGCCGGGCACCCCGCCCGGCTGGCCCCGCGCGGGCGTCCGCGCCCGACGTCCGTGAGCACACGTTGCTCAGGTCGGCGCCAAGCGAGCAGATCTTGCTCACCCGCCGCCCGCGCGCCGGTCCGGCCTCAGCCGATCGGCGAGCAGGCGAACGGACCGGCCTCGTCGTCGCGATTGTTGTCCTCGCGGCACTCGTTGTTCTGGCTACCGCCGGCGGCGCCGCAGGTGTAGTCGCGGTTGTCGACGCAGGCGCGGACGTCCACGGTGGCCGGTGGGTTGCGCCAGACGCAGTCGACGTCGACGCAGGCGCCGGGCGCCAGCGAGATCGGCGTCGACACCGCGCCGCCGTCGCACGCGATCGGCGCCATGGTCGCGTTGTCGTAGAAGCTCACCGGGACTCCGCTGCCGACCACCACGTCGCCGGCGTTGCACACCCGGGCCTGCAACGCGCACCCGGCCAGGATCAGCGACACCTGGACCGTCAGATCGGGCGCCGCCAGGGCGTCGAAGTCGGGCAGGTTCTGGCGGAAGTTGTTCATCTTGCCCGACACGGTGTTGGGCGAGTCGACCGTCCAGTTGGCGGCCTCGTTGCGCGGGATCGCACCCAGCTCGCTGACGTTGGTGACGTGGTACGCGTGCTGGTTCCACACCCGCCGGGTCGCGGCCCAGCTATCGGTCGAGTCGCCCAGCACGCGGATCCCTTGGGTCGCGCCGGTGGTCGCGACCGAGTTCTCGACGAACACCACCTCGGCGTTGCCGTCGTTGTCGACGTCGGCGACGATCGGCATCTCGAGCCGGGTCCGCGAGTTGTTGGGGATCGACTCGCGGATCATCCCGGTGGCGCCGTCGAAGATCCGGAAGTTCTGCTCGTCGGCGTAGACCACCTCGGCCCGGCCGTCGCCGTCGAAGTCGAACACGCTCGAGCCGGTCACCCGCGAGCTGCAGTCGAAGTTCGCCACCTTCCAGCGGATGCCGGGGTCGGAGCAGCCGGCCGGCCGCGGCGTGCCCAGGCAATCGAGGTCGGCCACCACGTAGAAGTCGGCCCCCGCGACGCCGATCTCGGCCCGGCCATCGCCGTCGAAGTCGGCCACCGTCGGCGGGCCGCCTTCGTTCTTGGTGCAGTCGTCGACCGGGATCGCGATCTCGACCGGCGCGCCGCCTGCCATCAGCCGCGTGCCGTCGTGGTTGAGCAGGTAGATCGTGCCGCCGCGCACGATCACGACCTCGCCCTGATCGTCGGCGTCGAAGTTGCCGGTGGCGGTGAAGCCGTCGCACGGGAGCTGCTGGCACAGGGTCGTGGTCGCCGGCACCGGGAACGTGAAGGCCCACTTGATCGCCGCCAGCGGGCCGTAGTTGGTGCCGCCGGCCAGCACGTCGGGCAAGCCGTCGAGGTCGAGGTCGCCGGTCGCCGCTACCGGCCCGAGGAAGCCGTTGACGCCGAGGTCGCCGGTGCCGCGGCCCGCGACCATGCCGTCCTCGCCGTTCAGGATCACGCGCCCCATGATCACCTCGGGGCGACCATCGGCGTCGAGGTCGGCCAGGGCCGGCTGCGGCGCGGGTTTGCGATCGGCCGCGGCTGGCTCGGCGCGGTTGAGCCACAGGACGTGGCCGTCGCGCCGAAGCGCGATCGTGCCGCCGTTCTGGAGCGCCGCGACGATATCGGCGGCGCCGTCGGCGTCGACGTCACCCAGGGCCACGCCGCCTGACGGATCGAAGTACACCCCCGCGGTGCCGGTGTCGGCCTGGATCTGGGCCGGGCCGACCACCAGGTGCTGCGGGAGCTGGCCGTCGGGGCCACAGGCCCCCGACACCACCCGCAGGACCCCGCCGATGTTCAGGCGATCGACCTGATCGTCGTACGACACGAACACGATGTCCGGCGTGTCGTCGAGCGTGACCTGACCATCGGCGTTGTCGTCGGTCAGGTTCATGACCACCGGCGTCATCGTCACGTCGTCGAAGCTGCGGTGGGGGTCGCCGGCCGCCGGCCGATCCCAGCGGCACTCGACCTCGGGGTTGAACTGCCCGGTCGGCGTGAAGGTGCAGGTCGGCACGCCGCCGTCGCCATCGCCGCCGCCATCGAGGGTGCCGCCGTCCCCATCGCCGTTGCCGGCGTCGATCACGCCGTCGCTGCCGGGATCGCTGCCGCAGGCGACCGCGGCGATGAGGAGAAGAGAACCCACGAGCTGACGCATGCTCCGAGCCTGCCCGCTTTCCCAACCCGGCGGAAGCTGGGGAAGTTTCCTCGGTCGCCGGGGTCCGTTGACCCCTCTAGCCGTCACCAGGCCCTCGGAATCCTTGGCCCGCAGCGCCCCCGGGGTCGCGATGCCCCGGCGAGAGGCCGAGGCGAGGCGGAGGCCGACCGAGGCGGAGGCCGAGACCGAGCCCGAGACCGAGGCGGAGGCCGAGACCGAGTCCGAGACCGAGGCCGAGACCGAGACCGAGGCCGAGACCGAGGCGGAGGCCGAGACCGGAGGCGGCCGGACCGGGGGTCGTTTCGGGAGGCAGGCGTGGCGGGCGGGGCGCGGCCGGCGCGGCGGGCCGGGAGAGGGGCGGGGGCGACGGGGCGCGGCGGCGGCGAAACCAGCAGATCGGCCACGCCGCGACGGCGCGTGCGGGGTGCACGCGCTGGGCGGCGGACCGGGGCGGTCGTCACGCGACGGCGGCGACCGTGATGTTCGCGAAGCGCGCGAGCCAGTACGTGCCGGGCGGGAAGACCGCGGGCAGACCGGCCCGCCACAGCATCCG
>JAGPCY010000055.1 GCA_018057825.1 Kofleriaceae bacterium
TACCAGCTCATCCCGATCGACCACGCGGGCCAGCTCACCCAGGACCCGCCCGCGATGATCGCGGCGACCGGCGGCCCTGCGGCCGAGGTCCTTGGAACGGGGCCGAGCATCGGCGGTGCGCGAGCGGTCGATCGCCTACCGCCGCACGCGTCCCCACCGGTCAGTGACCGCCTGTTCCGGACGCTACGGCGGCCCTGACCAGGTCACCGACCGGGTCGCACGACGTGATCCCGACCGGTTGCGCGGCGGTCGCCGCGGTTGCCGACGGGGTCGCGAATGCTCGCCGACGGGGTGCGCCGACGACTTGCGCGCGCGGTGGCGGTCGAGGGCGCGGTCGTCGAGGCGGTGGCCTGACGCCTGCCGCAAGCGCGCGTGCCAACAAGCTACAAGATCGACCGCACTCAGCTCACGACGCCGTAGACGTTCCGGTGCTGCCGCTGCAGCTCGATGCTGTCGCGGATCTGCTCGAACAACTGGCGCGACGCCGGCAGCCCGGTGATCTCGATGTGCGGCGTCGTCACGTCGGCGGTGAAGATCTCGATGTGGGCGATGCCGAGCATGCGATCGAGGAGGTTCTGCTTGTAGCGGACGTCGCGGCAGCGCCACAGCTCGAGGATGTCGATCTTCTTCGACAGCACGCCGCGCTCGGTCTCGATGTTGGTGCTGGTGACGCGGAAGCGGATCGACTTGCGGTAGAGGTACAGCCCGAAGAAGTAGAGGCCGGCGCAGCCGAGCAGCACCAGGAACACCAGGATGCGGCTGCCCGAGGCGGTGCCGAGCCAGCCGAGGATCTTGTAGAACAGGGCCGGCACGATCAGCGTCGCCAGGCCGCCGAAGAAGTAGTACGAGAAGTACGCGCGCCACGACGGCGCGCCGTCGTAGAGCGTCCGGCGGTCCCGAGACTCGGGGGCGTGGCTAGGCCCCTGCGCGAAGGGCGGTGCGGCCGGCGCGGGCGCGGGCGCTGCTGCGGGCGCCGTCGGCGCGGGCGCCGAGACCGCAGGGCGCGGTGCCGCGGGAGCGGGCGCGCCGGCCGGGGCCGCGCTCATGTACGACCCGCAGAAGCGGCACTTGATGGCCTCCTCCTGGATCTCCTCGGCGCAGAACGGGCATTTCTTCATCGCCATCGCGTGGATCCTAACGCCAACCGGCCCCGCGATCGATCGGGCGTGCGGGTGATCGCACCGCGCCTACCCGGCCGCTCACATGCGGTAGCCGAGGCCGACCTGGAACTCGAGGCTGGTGAAGGCGTCGATGCCATTGTCCTTGAAGCCCTGGTGGGCCGGGCTGTACGACACGGCGATCGGGGTCGCGACCACCGACACCTTCTTGTTCAGCATGTACTCACCGGACAGGCCGGCGCGCAGGTTGAACATCGAGATCGCGCCAGTGGCGGCCACCCCTCCCTGGGTGAAGGGGTTGCCCTCGGCCAGCCCGGTGAACAGCAGGACGCCGACGTCGACCTCGCCGCGGACGCCGATCTTGGGCGCGACCTCGTAGGTCGCGCCGCCGTGGGCGCCCAGGCGGATGAGCGACGACGTGCCGCTGGCCATCGACGAGCTCCACGGCACGGCGGTGACGCCGAAGCCGACGCCGAGATCGAGGCCGAGCTTGGGGTTCAGGGTGAGCGGATAGCCGACCGACAGGCCGCCGCCGCCGACCATCTGGGCGCCGCCGTAGTCAGGCCGGTCGGCGTAGGCGCCGCTCATCCCGAAGCGGACCGCGCCGCCGCGCACGAACAGCGCGAGGAGCTTGGGCCCGGTGGTCGGGGTGGTGCCGGGCTCGACGTCGTCGCCGCCGTCGTCGCCGCCATCGTCGATGGGGCCACCGCCGCCGCTGGTGTCGCCGACACGGTCACCACCAGCGCCGCCGTCACCGCCGGCCCCACCGTCACCGCCGGTGCCACCATCGCCGGTCCCGCCGCCGCCGGTGGTCCCGGTGCCGCCGGTGGTCCCGGTGCCACCCGTGCCGCCGGTGCCACCCGTGCCGCCGCCGCCCGTCGGCGGCGAGATGCCGTCCGGTGGACGGTTCTTGATGTCCTCGTTGTCCTTGACGCACTTGGTGAGCGCCTCGATGTGCCCGTCGACCTCCTTCTTCTGCGCCGCCGACACCGACTTGGCCACCGACAGGAAGCGCTTGTAATAGAACAGCGCCTCCTTGCAGTTGGCGAGCTGGCGATAGGCCTGCGCGATGTTGAAGAGGAAGGCGCCGTCCGGCATCTCCTCGTAGGCCTTGGTGAACAGCGCGATCGCCCGGTTGAAGCGGGCCAGATCGTAGTTCTTCCGGCCGCGGAGGAAGAACTCGCGCGCCCGATCCGACGGATCGTTGGTGGGCGGAGGCACCAGCTCCGGATCGTTGGGGGCGATGGTGTCGGCGGCCGGCTGCGCGTGAGCGAGCCGAGGCGCCACGACCCCGGCGGAGAGGGCGCCGAGCAGGAGAGCGGCGAGGCGAAGCTTCTTGATCATGGTCGTCAACCGTGCGCGGGGTTCGGAGCTACTTGGTCTTCTTCTTCGCGAACGGATCCATCATGTCGTCGCCGACCGTGGAACCGCCGCTATCCGACGAGCCCGAGCCTGAACCCGAGCCCGGCCGTCGCGACTTCTTGGTGAGGGCGACCTCGATGTCGACCGAGCCGTTGGGCCGGACCGTGCGGGTCTCGACCTTGTAGCCCGGCAGCGAGATCTCGATCTGGGCGTCGGCCTCGGACTTGTCGACCTCGAACGTGATCGGCGCCTTGCCACGCGGCGTGGTCTCGGTCCCGAAGGTGACGAAGGCGCCCGGCGGCACCGACTTCACCGACACCGAGACCTTGGCGGCGACGGCGCTGCCCGGGCCAGGATCGGCGCTGCCCGAACCGGCGCTGCCCGAACCGGCGCTGCCCGAGCCGGCCGCCGTGCCCGGCCCCGGATCAGCGCTGCCCGAACCCGACCCGCCCGTGCCCGGCCCAGGATCGCTCGAACCCGACCCGGCGCTGCCCGAAACCGGCGTGGCCGTCCCGGGGCCTGGATCGCTCGAGCCCGACCCGGCGCTGCCCGAACCCGGCGTGGTCGTCCCGGGGCCCGGATCGCTCGACCCGGTGCCAGCCGCGACCGAGGTCCCGGGCCCAGGATCGCCGCCCTCGTCCTTCTTGCCGCCGCCGCCCATGAGGACGACCGCGGCGACCGCGGCCCCCGCGAGGGCGACGCCGATGCCGATGAACAGGCCGATCGGCTTCTTGCCGCCGCCGGTGGCCGCCGGCCCGGCCGCGCCGCCGAGGGTGGTCGGGGTGGTCTGGGTGCCCGGCACCGGCGTGAGCGCGCTGGTGATCGGCGACGGGGTCAGGCGCGACACCGGCGGCACCGGATCGTTGGTCGGCACCAGCGGGGTCGCCAGGAAGCCGGCGATGCCGCCGTGGGCCTCGACGTAGCCGACCGGATCGACCATGGCCTTGGCCATCTCGTCCATGGTCGGGAAGCGCTGCTCCGGGCGCTTCTCGAGGGCCTTCAGGATGACCTGCTCGATGTGCGGCGGGATGATGCCGCGGATCGTCGACGGCGGCGGCGGCGGCTGGGTCAGGTGCTGGACCAGGACCTCGCCGTAGCCCTCGCCGAAGAACGGCACCCGCCCGGTGATCATCTCGTAGAGGACGATGCCGAGGGCGTAGATGTCGGCGCGGTGATCGACGTTGCCGCGACCCTCGCACTGCTCGGGCGACATGTACGCCGGCGTGCCCATCACCAGGCCGGTGCGGGTCCGGCGCGACCCCGGCTGGTCGCCGGTCAGCTTGGCGATGCCGAAGTCGAGGAGCTTGACGAAGTCGCGCTCGCGGCCGCGCTGGATCAGGATGATGTTGTCGGGCTTGAGATCGCGGTGGACGATGTTGGCCTTGTGCGAGGCCGACAGGGCGTCCGCGACCTGGAGCGCGATGCCGAGCGCGCGCTCGGGGGCCAGCGGGGCCTCGCGCTGGAGGAGCTGCGTGAGCGTGAGCCCCGGCAGGAACTCCATGATGAAGTAGACCAGGCCCTCGCCGCCGGGCCCGAGCTGCAGGGCGCCGTAGTCGACGATGTCGACGATGTTCGGGTGCCCGATGTCGTTGACCGCCTTGGCCTCGTTGAAGAACCGGGTCACGACGTCGGTGTTCGACGCGAACTCGGCGTGCAGGACCTTGAGCGCGACCTTCTTGCCGATGTGGGGGTGTTCGGCGAGATAGACCGAGCCCATGCCACCCTCGCCGAGCTTCTGGCGCACTTGGTAGTTGCCGATGGTCAGCCCGAGGATCGGGTCGACGGCCTGTCCGCCAGGGTGATTCGGATCCATGGAGCCTCCCGCGGTCAAAGTGTAACGCAATCTCTAGGGAAATGCCGTCGCAGGCCCGTGGCAAACTGTGGCCGCGAGAACCTTCGACCACGGTTGTGACGCGCGACTTGGCCGTCGGCTGCTACTTTTTCGCGTCCGAGACAGGCCCATGGTACACCTGGATCGATGCGCGCGGCCGCGTTCGTGACATCGGTCCTGCTCTTGGCGCTGGTGGCGAGCCCGGCTCACGCCGACAAGCGCTCGGAATTGCCGGAGATCAAATCCAGGGCGGCGGTCGTGCTCGACGCCGACACCGGGGCCGAGATCTTCGCCAAGGACGCCGACGAGGTCCGGGCCATCGCCTCGACCACGAAGATCTTCGTGGCGATGGCGGTGCGCAAGCGCCAGCTCGACCTCGACGCCTGGACGGCGATCACCCGCGAGGACGCCGAGGCCGCCCGGGGCGGCTCGCGGACCCGCCTCGACATCGGCCAGGAGTTCCGCAACCAGGATCTGCTGCGGGCGATGTTGATCTCGTCCGACAACCGGGCGCCGACCGCCCTGGGGCGCGCGGTCCGGCTGTCGCGCGACGAGCTGATCGCGGCGATGAACAAACTGGCCAAAGACCTCGGCCTCAAGCGGACCAAGTTCACCGACTCGTCGGGGCTGCGCGGCAACGTCTCGACCGCCCGCGAGATGGCCCTGGCGCTCCGGGCCGCCCACCGCGACCCGGTGCTGTCCGAGATCATGGCCACGACCTACTACGTCGTGAAGTCGCGCTCCGGGGTGAACAAGATCGCCTACGGCTCGACCAACCAGCCGATGGTGGCCGGGACCCACCGGGTCACCGGCGGCAAGACCGGGTTCACCCGGGCGGCCGGCTACTGCTTCATCACCGGCGCCGAGTTCGGCGGCCGGCGCTACCTGCTGGCGTTCCTGGGCGCCGAGCAGAAGGCGACGCGGTTCGCCGACTTCGGGCGGGTCGCGTCGTGGCTCGAGGCCGGCGCGCCGGGCGCGGTGATCAAGCCGGCCGGCCCGTCGAAGGCGCGGCCCAAGGTGGCGGCGGCGCGGCGACGGGTGTCGGGCGCGACCAAGCCGGCGCGGTGATAGGCTCGTCGCGGTGTGGAACCGCCGCGACCTCCTGCGCGCCGCCGGCGTCGGCGCCGCCGCGGCGTGGCTGGGCTGCGGGCGCGGCGATCGGCTCGGCCCGGCCGCACCGGCGGTCGATCCCGACGCCCTGCGCGCGGCCCTGCGCGACGCGGTCGCGATCGCGGCGACCCGGCTCCGCGAGCCGGTGGCCTACGCCCAGCTCCGGCGCCGGGTCCGGGCGGTCGTCGATCTGGTCGAGCGCGACGTCGGCGACGAGCTGACGACCGCGATCGTGATCGCCGGGCGAGACGCCGCCGGCCGCTGGCGCGAGCGCGCGGTCGATCGCGGCGAGCCGGCCCTCATCCGCGAGGCGGCGACCCGGCTGATCGCCGACGCGCCGGCGGGGGCCAGCGCCGCGGTCGCCCTTGGCGCCCCCGAGGATCGCCTGGCCCGGCCGGCCACCGACCCGGCCGCCCTCGAGCTCGAGGCCTGGCGCGACCGGGTCGAGTCGCTGGTGCGGCGCGCCGACGCCGGCGCCACCAGCCGCATCATCTACCGCGCGGTCCACGTCGTGACCGACGACGAGCGGACCTGGGTCGTGACCGCAACCCGCGACCGCAGCGAGCGGCTGGTGCGCACCCGGCTGGGCGCCACCGCGATCGCCTGGCACGGCACCGGCCCGGTGGCAGGCGCCGCCGAGGTGGTCGGCGGGTTCGGCCCCGAGCCCGAGCGCCTGACCGACGACGCCCTGGCCGCGGTCAACGCCGAGGCCCTGGCCCTGACCACCCCGGGCGGGTTCGCGCCGGTGGCCGGCGCCGAGGTCGTCTTGGCCCCGGCGATCGTCGCCGCGCTGGTCGGCCCGGGCGGCGCCCGCACCCGCGGCCTGGTCGCGATCACCCACGCGCCCGATCTCGAGCAGGCGGGCGTCCCCGGCTACGCCAGCTACCAGCTCGACGCCCTGGGCGGCGACGGTGGCCCCCGCCGCGGCGGACGGTTCGCCCGGCTCGACGCGCGGCCGTCGAACCTGGTGGTCGCCCCCGGCGCGACCCCGGGGCTGGCCGACGACGTCGCCGACGGCTACCTGCTCGACGGCGTCGCCCACGTCGGCGCGACCGGCGATCGGGTCGCGATCCGGATCGCGCGGGCGCGCCGGCTGGCCAAGGGCCGCCGCACCGGCCACGCCTGGCGCGACGTCGAGCTGCGCGGCCGCCTCGACGACCTCCTGACCGGCGCGCGCGCGGTCGGCGCCGATCCGATCGCGATCGCCGGTGACGACGACGGCCCGCCCCAGGCGATCGTCGCGCCGTCGCTCCTGACCCGCGCCGATCTCGGCCCGGCCCGGGGGACGCGGTGAGCGTGGCCAGCGATCGCGATCGCCTGCTGGCGGCCTTGGCCCGGCGCCGCGAGCTGACCGACTGGACGGTCCAGGTCGCGGTCACGCGCGCGGCCTGGCGGCGGCTGACCGGCGACCAGCATAGCGAAGGCGACAGCGCCGCCGCCGAGCTCACGGCGATCGTGCACCGCGATCTGCCGGCCGGGCGCGGCACCGCGGTCGTGCGCGTCGAGCCCAGCACGCCGATCGCCGCCGCCCTCGAGGCCGCCAGCGCCCGCGCGGCCACCGCGATCGGTCCGCCGTGGCACGCCTCGCCACCGGCCGCCCCGGCGCGGGTCGAGCTGGCCGATCCGGCGATCGATCCGACCGCGCCGAGCGGCGCGCTGGCCACGCTCGCCGGGGCCCTCGACGCTGCGCGCGGTGATCGACCGCTGTTCGCCGCCGATCTGACAGTCGCGACCACCGACCACGAGCTGCACACCCAGCGCGGCCAGCGCGCCGCGTGGCGCTCGACGGCGGCGACCGCGACCGTGACGCTCACGCCGGACGCCGCGCCGGTGACCACGCGGGCCCGCCGCCTCGACGAGCTCGACCTGACCGGCGCGCTGGCCGACCCCACCAGCGCCGCCGTCGCCCTGGCCCCTGGGACCTACCCGGTCGCCCTGACCGCGAGGGCCCTCCTGCACGGCGATCGCGGGCTCCTCGAGGCCCTGGTCGCGCAGGCCGATCCGCAGCTCGAGCGTCAAGGCCTGGCGCGCTACCGCGCCGGTCAGCCGCTCGCCGCCGGCGCCGATCTTACCGTGCACAGCGACGGCACCCTGCCCTTCGGCTGGCACTCGGCGCCGCTCGGCCCGGCGGGCGAGCCGATCCGGCGCTTCCCGCTGGTGGTCGACGGGCTCGCGGCGGAGCTCGGGCTCGATCGCCGGGCCGCCGCGCTCGGCGGCCGGCTGCCCAACGGCGGCGTCCGCGGCCTGATCGTCGCGCCCGGCCTCGAGGGCGACCTGGTCGACGCGCAGACGCTGGTGATCGAGCGCCTGGCATGGCTCGAGGTCGATCGGCCGACCGGGTGGTTCCGGGCCGGCTTCGCGCGCGCCCATCGCGCCGGCGATCCCGCCCAGGCCGTCGGCCCCGGGGTCCTTCGCGGCGACGCGATCGCGCTCCTCGGGCGCGCCCGGCGCTCGGCCGCCGAGGTCGCGACGCCGAGCTACCGCGGCCCGGCGCTGTGGCACCTGGGCGCGGTTGCCGTCGACTAGCGCGCCGTGTTACAGCTCGTCGCGTTGCGAGGGTGGCGGAATTGGTAGACGCACCAGTTTTAGGTACTGGCGGGCATCACCCGTAGGGGTTCGAGTCCCCTCCCTCGCACGTTTTTTTTCGGACCCGGGGTGGTGGGCGGTGCGTGGTGCCATTTGCCGGACGGGTTTCCGGAACCACGGGGCGTGAACCAATCGGACCGGAGGTGGCGGCGACGCGGGGGGTAGGCGAACGCCCGGACGGGTTTCCGGAACCACGGGGCGTGAACCAATCGGTCCGGAGGTGGAGACGGCGCGGAGCGTGGACGAACGCCCGGACGGGTTTCCGGAACCCCGCGCGTGAACCAAGCCGTCCGGAGGTGGAGACGGCGCGGGGCGTGGGCGAACGCCCCTGGGGAACCCGGCGGCGCAGGAGATGGTCGGCGATCAAGGGAGGTCGAGGGGGGCGGCGGGCGTGCGGGCGCACAGGTCGACGACGACCTGGCCCAGGCCAGGGCCGTCGTCTTCCTGGAGGAAGTGGCCGGCGCGGGCCAAGGTCGTGTGGGGCTGGCCGGCGGCGCCAGCGATGCGCTCCTGCAGTACGCGATCGGCGCCGCGGGTGATGGGATCGCTGTCGCCGAACGCGGTCAGGAACGGGCGCGGGAAGGCCGCGAGGCCGACCCAGGCGGCGCGGTTGCCGGCGGCCGCCGGATCGTCGGGCGAGGCCGGGACCAGGGCTGGGAACTGTCGGGCGCCCGCCTGGTACGACGGATCGGGGTACGGCGCGTCGTAGGCTGCGATGACCTCGGGGGCCAGACCGCGGGCGGTGCCGCGGGCGACGATCTGTCCGGTCGGGAACACCGGCACAGTCTGGGCGAACTGCCGCCACGCGAAGAACGCGTCCGGAAGCCGGACGTCGCCGGTCGGCAGGAACGTGTTGGCCGCGACCACCCGGGCGAAGCGCTCGGGGTGGTCGCCGACCAGGCGCAGCCCGAGGAGTCCACCCCAGTCCTGGCACAGGAGCGTGATCGCGCGCAGCCCGAGGCCGTCGAGGAACGCGGTCAGCCAGCCCAGGTGCGCGGCGTAGCTGTAGGCGGCGCGATCGGTCGGTTTGTCGGAGCGACCGAAGCCGATCAGATCGGGCGCGACCGCGCGCAGGCCGGCGCCGGCCACCGTCGCGATCACGTGGCGGTACAGGAACGACCACGACGGCTCGCCGTGGAGCATCAGCACCACCGAGGCGTCGGCCGGGCCGACGTCGACGTAGGCCATGCGCAGCGGCGCGGAGCCGTCGCCAGCCGGCACCTCGAGGTAGCGCGGCGGATAGGAAAAGTCGGGCAGGTCGGCGAAGCGGTCCTCAGGCGTGCGCAGGCGATCCATGCCCGACGATACGCGATGTCAGTGGGTGAGCAGGTAGCCGATCACCGCCACTGCCGCCGGCGCCAACAGCGCGACCATCAGGCCGAAGGCAGGGTTGTCCCAGCGACTCGGGCGCCGCGGCGGCACCTCGAGCAGCTCCAGCGGCAACGCGGCGCTGGGCTCGGGCGGTGGCGCGGCCGGAGGCATCGGGCTCGTCGCAGGGCTCGGCGTCGGAGCGGCCGCCGGGCTTGCCACCACGCTCGTCGAGCCCCGAGCCGAGCGGGCACGGGCCTCCGCCTCGGCGGCGCGCGCTTCGGCGGCCGCCGCGCGGGCCTCGGCCGCCTGGGCCTCCGCCTTGGCTCGACGCAGATCGCGGGTCAACGCCGCGGCGCGAGCCAGGGCGGCCTCATGGTCGTTGCGGTGTGCCATCAGCCCTCCTCGTGTCCATTCAACGTGGGTCGCACGCCCGCCCTGTCAACCTCGCTCACACAGGAGGTTCCGGAAACCCGGGTTCCGGACTCCTGTCCGGGCGCTCGCCCACGCCCCGCGCCGTCTCCACTTCCGGCGGGCTTGGTTCACGCCCCGGGGTTCCGGAGACCCGTCCGGTGGGTGGCACCGGGCTGCATCCACCAACCCGGGTCCGAAATCAATACGTGCGGGTATTGTCGACCCAGTAGCCGGTCGACTGGCTGGGCGGGTGCAGCGGGGTCAGGGTGCAGCCGGTGGTCACGCCGCCGACCACCTGCATCGTGGCGTCGACGACGCGCCAGATGTCGCCGGTCGACGAGCCCGACGTGTCGAAGTTGGTGAGCTGGTTGCCGGGCGCGCCGTAGCTGCCGCGCAAGACGCCGCCGCAGTAGATGTTGACCATCGGGCGCACCACGCCGGTGCCGGAGTAGTAGTGAGTCATGACCCGGAAGGTCTCGCCGTTGCCGGGCACGTCGACGTTGATGTTCTCGGGCACGCCGTTGGCGCTGATGCTGTCGATGTCGAGGCGCGGGTTGCGGCAGTAGCCGAGGGACTGCCAGGTCGGGCCCTCGGGGCCACCAGCGCACTCGATCACCGGGCTGACCGCGTAGCCCCAGTTCGGCGGGTTGCCCGAGCCGGCCTTGCAGTTCGAGTAGTAGCAGTCGTCGGTGGCCGAGAACCAATCGGTGGTGGTGCCCGGCCGGTGCAGGTGCAGATCGACGTCGGTCGCCGCCGAGCGATCCGAGCACATCTCGACGCGCAGCCCCGGGTTGGCGATGTGGACGATGAAGGTGCAGACGTGGACCTGGCTGCCGGCGGTCATGCGCGCGCGCACCGTGTAGTCGCCCGACAGCGACGGCCGCAGGGTCAGCGACGAGGTGGTCTGCCCGGACAGCGTGAAGGTCTGGCGCACCGGGCTGGTGGTGGTCGCGAAGAGCTGATCGCACGGACCACCGGTGACATCCCAGGCCCAGGCGTCGACGGTGCCGCCGAAGAACCCGGCGCCGTTGATCACGTAGTTCTCGAAGGGCGCGCCGTCGGGCAAGGAGCCCGGCGACGGACAGGCCAGCGCGATCGTCCCGCACCCGGGGGCGTCGTCGACGCAGCCGTTGCAGTTGTTGTCCAGGCCGTCGCAGGTCTCGGCCGCCGGCGACAGACCGCCGACACACGGGCCCCAGGTCAGGCCGCTGGTGGCGCAGGTCTGGCTGCCGTCGAGGCACGAGCCGGTCGTGCGCCGACCGGGCGGGCCGCGGAAGCACGACTGGACCGCGCCCGGCGTACACGCGCAGTTCTCGTCGATCGAGCCGTCACAGTCGTCGTCGACGCCGTTGCCGCAGGTCTCGGTGGCGCCGCAGCCGTCGGCCACCGGGGTGGTGCAGGTCGAGCCCTCGCAGGCGTCGCCCTCGCCGTCGCTGTCGGCGTCGGCCTGGCCGGGGTTGTGGACCAGCGCGCAGTTGTCGCACGCCGTGCCGACCCCATCGCCGCCGCCCTCGAAGCCATCGCCGTCGCGCTGGTCGGGGTTGGGTACGATGCGACAGTTGTCGGTGGCGTCGACCACGCCGTCGCCATCGCTGTCGTCGCACACGTCGCCCAGGCCATCCATGTCGGCGTCGGCCTGGCCGGGGTTGGCCACGTCGGGGCAGTTGTCGGCGGCGTTGGCCACGCCGTCGCCGTCGCGATCGGGATCGCAGACGTCGCCCAGGCCGTCGCTGTCGGCGTCGGCCTGGCCGGGGTTGGCCAGATCGGGGCAGTTGTCGACCTGATCGAAGGTGCCGTCGCCGTCGCGATCTTCGCAGGCGTCGCCGACGCCGTTGCCGTTGCCGTCGGCCTGGGTCGGGTTGGCCACGGTCGGGCAGTTGTCGCAGACGTCGCCATCGCCATCGCCGTCGCCGTCGGCCTGGCCGGCGTTGGCGGTCGCCGGGCAGTTGTCGTCGCTGTCGAAGACCCCGTCGCCGTCGCGATCGGCGCACACGTCGCCGATGCCGTCGCCGTCGCCGTCGGCCTGATCGGGGTTGAACACCGTCGGGCAGTTGTCGCAGACGTCGCCGGCGCCATCGCCGCCGCCCTCGATGCCGTCGGTGTCGGCCTGATCGGTGTTGGCCTCGCCCGGGCAGTTGTCCGCGAGGTCGAGGACGGTGTCGCCGTCGGTGTCGGTGCAGGCATCGCCCATGCCGTCGGCGTTCCAGTCGGCCTGGTCGGGGTTGGCGAGCGCCGGGCAGTTGTCGCAGGCGTCGCCGCGGCCGTCGCTGTCGCCGTCGGTCTGGCTCGGGTTGGCCACCGTCGGGCAGCTATCGCAGGCGTCGCCGTCGCCGTCGCCGTCGCCGTCGACCTGAGCCGGATCGATCGCGGTCGGACAGACGTCGCAGGCGTCGCCGATGCCGTCGGGGGCGGTCGAGGCCGGCAGGATCCGCACCGCGTCGTTGGTCGCGCTCCACGACGCGCCGGCCCGGCCAGCGAGGAACGCGGCCGCGGTGCCATCGCCGTTCTCGGCGCCCTGGGTGTGGGGCCGGCCGTCGGTGACACAGGTCTCGCACAGGATCTCGACCTCATTCGAGGTCTCGTGGAGGAGGATCTGCCCGGTGACCGGCTGGCCGCTGCCCGAGTAGTGCGCGACGCCGTTGTACGACACCACCAGGGTGCGGTTGGGCGCGGTGCCGGTGACGCCGTAGGTGATCGTGCCGCCGCCGCCAGTGTTGAGATCGACCCAGTACAAGGCGATCAGGTTGTTCGGGGTCGCGGTCGACGGCAGGGCCTGGCCCTCGCAGCAGCCGGCGCCCTGGTCGGCGAAGCTGATGAAGCCGTTGGTCGAGGCGTGGAAGGTGGTGTAGGTCTGGCCGAAGAACACGAACGGGAAGCCGATCGGCAGCGCGGCGGACACCACGTCGTCGCCGGCCACCGCGACCTCGGTCGGGATCGGGCGCAGCGCGAAGGTGCCGGGGATCGCCACCGGGGTCGGCCGCTGATCGCCGTCGGCCTGATCGGGGTTAGCGACCAGCGGGCAGTTGTCGCTGGCGTCGGCCAGGGTGTCGTTGTCGTCGTCGGGGTCACAGGCGTCGCCGAGATCGTCGGCGTCGCTGTCGGTCTGGGTCGGGTTGCCGACCGCCGGGCAGTTGTCGTCGGCGTCGATCACGCCGTCGCCGTCGCCGTCGTCGGTCTCGCAGGCGTCGCCCAGGCCGTCGCTGTCGGCGTCCTCCTGGCCGGCGTTGGGCGTGGTCGGGCAGTTGTCGTCCGAGTCGATCACGCCGTCGCCATCGGCGTCCCCGCTGTCGCAGGCGTCGCCGGTGCCGTCGCTGTCGGCGTCGGCTTGACCGGGGTTGGCGGTGGTCGGACAGTTGTCGCTGCCGTCGACCACGCCGTCGCCGTCGTCGTCGGGATCGCAGGCGTCGCCAGCGTCGTCGCCGTCGAGGTCCTCCTGGCCGGCGTTGGCGTCGTCGGGGCAGTTGTCATCGGCGTCGAGGACCCCGTCGCTGTCGCGATCGGTCACCCCGGCGTCGATCGGCCGGCTGTCGGCGATGCTGGCGTCGGTGATCGGCGCGGGTCCGTCGCTACAACCGACGGAGAGCGCGAGCGCGAGCGAGGCGCACGCCGCAAGCGCGCGCCGAAACGATCCTGGCGTCATGGGGCCCCCTTTGCGACCATCGTACTCCTCCGGACGTGACCGCCGCGAGGGCGCGGGCGCGACGATCGACCGCGGCCTGCGGTTTGTGACCGCGCCTCACGGCCATCGGTCGGACCGCGGGCAGCGTCGGTCGCACGCGATCGCGGGACAAACCGTCGGCAGTGACGGTTTCTTGGGGTAGGCTGCGCCCGCCGTCGCGATGGCGCGTCGGCACCAGACCCGCACCACGGAAGCGCACATGAGCAAACCGATCCGCAAGGTCGCCGTCCTCGGCTCCGGCGTCATGGGCAGCGGCATCGCCGCCCACCTCGCCAACGCCGGCCTCCCGGTCCTCCTCCTCGACATCGTCCCGCCCAAGCTCGACGCCGGCGCGCCCAAGGCGGCGCGCGACGCGATCGCCGCCGGCGCCCTGGACAAGCTGAAGAAGGCCCGCCCGGCGGCGTTCTCCCACGGCCGCAACGTCGCGCTGATCTCGATCGGCAACCTCGAGGACGATCTGGCCAAGGTCGCCGAGTGCGACCTGATCGTCGAGGCGATCATCGAGCGCCTCGACATCAAGCGCGCGCTGTTCACCAAGCTCGACGCCCTGTTGACCGGCGACACGATCGTCGCGTCGAACACCAGTGGCCTGCGCATCGCCGAGATGCTCGAGGGCCGCAGCGATCGGTTCCGCCAGCACTTCCTGGTGACCCACTTCTTCAACCCGCCGCGCTACATGAAGCTCCTCGAGCTGGTGGCCGGCCCCGACACCGCCGAGGCGGTCAAGGCCCGGGCCACCCGCTGGGGCAAGGATCAGCTCGGCAAGGGCATCGTGTGGGCCAAGGACACGCCCAACTTCGTCGCCAACCGCATCGGCACCCACGCGATGATGGCGTCGATCCACCTGATGCTGGCCAAGGGCCTCGCGCCCGAGGATCTCGACAACCTGACCGGCGCGCCGATGGGCCACCCCAAGAGCGCCAGCTTCCGCACCGCCGACCTGGTCGGCCTCGACACCCTGGCCCACGTCGTCGACAACTGCTACCGCAGCCTGACCGAGGACGAGGACCGCGAGGTCTTCACCTTGCCGGCCTACGTGAAGACCATGGTCGAGCGCGGCCAGCTCGGCGACAAGACCAAGGGCGGCTTCTACAAGAAGGCCGGCAAGGACGTCGCGACCCTCGATCCCACCACCGGCGAGTACCGGGCCAAGGGCGGCGACGAGGCGATCGCCAAGGCGTGCAAGGGCCTGGGCAAGATCGAGGACGTCCGCGAGCGAGTGAAGAAGCTGGTCGCCACGCCCGGCGTGGTCGGCGAGTTCGCGTGGCAGGCGCTGTCGAAGAGCCTGGCCTACTCGGCGCGCCGCCTGGGCGAGATCTGCGACGACGTCACCGCGATCGATGACGGCATGAAGTGGGGCTACAACTGGGACCTCGGCCCGTTCGAGACCTGGGATGCGCTGGGCTTCGCCGAGACCGCCGCGCGCATGAAGGCCGAGGGCATCGCCCTGCCGGCCTGGGTCGACCAGATGGTCGCCGCGGGCGCCACCGGCTTCTACAAGGGCGGCGAGATCTGGTCGCACACCGCCGGCGCCTACGTCGCCCGCGCCACCGACCCGCGCGAGGTGTCGCTGACCAACCTGCGCCGCGGCGACGCCCCGGTGCTCAAGAACAACGGCGCCGAGGCCTGGGACCTGGGCGACGGCGTGCTCGGCCTGACGTTCAAGACCAAGGCCAACAGCATCGACGCCGACGTCATCAGGATGCTGCACGAGGCGACCGCCAAGGCCGAGGCCGAGTTCGCCGGCATGCTCATCTACAACACCGGCGAGTTCTTCTGCGTCGGCGCCAACCTGTTCGCGGTCGTGATGGCGGCGCAGCAGAAGCAGTGGGACGGCCTGCGCGAGATGATCCACGGCTACCAGTACGCGACCCAGCGCATGAAGTACGCGACGGTCCCGGTGGTCGCGGCGCCGTACAACATGACCTTGGGCGGCGGCCTCGAGCTCTGCTACGGCTGCGACAGCGTCCAGGCCGCGCTCGAGACCTACTCCGGCCTGGTCGAGGTCGGCGTCGGCTTGATCCCCGGCGGCGCCGGCACGCTCAACATGCTGTGGCGCGCCCTCGAGGCGGTCCCCGAGGGCGTCGAGATCGACACCCAGGCGTTCGTGGTCCAGACCTTCAAGAACATCGCCCTGGCCAAGGTCGCGACCTCGGCCGAGGAGGCCAAGGCCTTCGGGTTCTTCCGCCCGACCGACGGCGTGTCCTTCGACCGGGCCCGCCAGCTCCACGAAGCCAAGCAGCGCGTGATCGGCCTGGCCACCGCCGGCTACCACCCGCCGATCCCGCGCAGCTACAAGCTGCCCGGCGAGAGCGGCATCGCGACCCTGCAGATGATGGTCAACACGCTGATGGCCGGCGGCTACGCGTCGGAGCACGACGGCAAGATCGCCATGAAGCTGGCGAACGTCCTGTGCGGCGGCGCGGCCGGCGGCGCCGGTCCGGTCGGCGAGGACCGCATGCTCGAGCTCGAGCGCGAGGCCTTCTTGTCCCTGTGCGGCGAGCCGAAGAGCCAGGAGCGCATGCAGTTCATGCTGATGAACAACAAGCCCCTGCGGAATTAGCGTTTATGGGAGGGCCTGTCGCCAGGCCCTCCCCCGGCGGGGTCATGCCCCCGCCGGGGCCCCCACCCGAGACGGCTGTGCGCTGACCTTCGGGTGACTCGAGACCTCCGGGCGGCCTGCGCGACGTGAACCAGAGACGACAGACGAGACGAGAGACCAGAGACGAGAGACCAGAGACGAGAGACCAGAGACGAGAAGAGACCGACGTGAGGCTGCCCGACAACACGACCTTCACCTCCACCGGAGGAATCTCATGAACGACATCATCATCGCCGAAGCTGTTCGCTCCGCGGTCGGCCGCGGTCACAAGGGCTCGCTGTCGCTGCGGCGGCCTGACGAGCTCGCCGCCGACGTGCTGCGCGGGCTGATCGCCCGCGTGCCGCAGGCCAAGGGCCACATCGACGACGTGGTCATGGGCTGCGCGATGCCTGAGGGCGAGCAGGGCCTGAACGTCGCGCGCCTGATCGCGCTGTCGGCCGACCTCGGCATCGAGGTCCCGGCCCAGACCATCAACCGGTTCTGCTCGAGCGGCCTGCAGGCCATCGCCACCGCGGCCGGCGCCATCGCGATCGGCTCGTGCGACGCGGTCATCGCCGGCGGCGTCGAGTCGATGACCTACGTGCCGATGACCGGCTTCCACATCTCGGCCTCGCCCGAGCTGATGGCGTCGTTGCCCGCG
Organism: Kofleriaceae bacterium; assembly: GCA_018057825.1. Taxonomy (GTDB): domain Bacteria; phylum Myxococcota_A; class Polyangia; order Haliangiales; family Haliangiaceae; genus UBA2376. The sequence continues at coordinate 16,651 of JAGPCY010000055.1, forward strand.
GCCAACACGCCGATGGGCATCACCGCCGAGAACGTGGCCAAGAAGTTCGGCATCAGCCGCGAGGACCAGGACAAGTTCGCCTACGGCTCCCAGCAGAAGGCGAAGGTCGCGCTCGACAAGGGCGTGTTCAACGACGAGATCGTGCCGGTGCGCGCGGTGTCGTTCGACGCCAAGGGCGACAAGGTCTACCGGGACTTCACCGTCGACGAGCTGCCGCGGGCCGAGACCACCCTCGAGGGCCTGGCCAAGCTGCCGCCGGCCTTCGCCCAGGGCGGCTCGGTCACCGCCGGAAACGCCTCGCCGATCTCCGACGGCGCGGCCGCGGCGCTGGTGATGTCGGCGGCCAAGGCCAAGGAGCTCGGGGTCAAGCCCCTGGGCTACTTCCGGTCCTTCGTCACCGTCGGCGTCGACCCGGCGATCATGGGCATCGGCCCGCTGCCGGCGGTGCAGAAGCTCCTGGCCAAGAACAACCTGACGGTGGCCGACATCGACCTGTTCGAGATGAACGAGGCCTTTGCGTGCCAGGCGATCTACTGCCAGCGCGAGCTGGGCATCCCCGACGAGAAGCTCAACGTCAACGGCGGCGCGATCGCGCTCGGCCACCCGCTGGGCTGCACCGGCGCCAAGCTGACCGCGACCGCGCTGTACGAGCTGCGTCGGCGCGGCGGCCGCTACGCGATCGTGACGATGTGCATCGGCGGCGGCCAGGGCGCCGCCGGCCTGTTCGAGCGCGCGTAGGCTCGGGGTCGGACCGCGACCGACCAGGTTCCAGCCTTTGCCACCGGGACCGCGGGAGGCGCCGTTAGTATGAGGCGATGGAGCCGCACCCGCCGCCCCCGCCCCCGCCCCCGCCCCTGCCCCCGCCACCTCCGCCACCAATGGCCCCGCTCGGGTTCGGGCCCCTGCACCTCAGCGGCTTCGTCGCGCTGGGCGCGGCCTTGGCGTTCGCAGCGGCGATCCTGGCACGGGTGCTCCTGGCGACGGTGAACCTGGACGGAGGCCCTCCCCGGCACTTCGTCCGGGTGCTCGGCGTGCTGGACGCGTTCAAGATCTTCAGCCTGGCCGTGCTCGCGATCGGGCTCGGCCGCACCGCCCTCGATCGGCGCAACCCGCCGCTGGTAGTCGCGACCGCCCTCGGCGGCATGGTCGCGATCGTCATCGACGCGCTGTAGCGCCGCGGTCTCGCCGTGACAGCGCCCGGGCGAGCGGGTACATACGGGGAATGAGCGCGTGTGCACGCTGCGGAACTGCCCTGGCCGGGCCGCGCTGTCCGGCGTGTGGAGCGCTGGCCTCGCTGGCGGTCGACGGACCCGGCGAGGGCGCCCCGGCGGTGCTGCCGCCGAGCGCGGCGGCGCCGCCGCCGCCCGCTTACGCCTATCCCCCGCCCGGCTACGGCTATCCCCCACCTGGCTACGGCTATCCCCCGCCCGGCTACGGCTATCCCGGCTACGGCTATCCCCCGCCGGTGGCCCAGCGACCGGGGCTCGGGGTCCTCGCGATCTTGGTCCTCGTGGCCAACTACCTCCTGATCTGCCTGGGCGCGCTCCTGATCGCGGTCGCGATCGCCGAAGGCCCGACCGACGACGACGAGCGCGCGCTGGTGATCGCGATCAGCACGATCTCCACCGCGGCGGTGATCGCGGCGACGAGCGCCGTCCACCTGTCGCGGGTGTGGGGGGCGATCCTCTCCTGCGTCCTCTGGGGCGCCCTGGCACTGGTGTTCTTCGTCGCGACCGGCCATCCCAGCACCGACGCCGAGGCCCGCGCGGGGCTGGCGATCTTCGGCGTCGGCTCGCTGGCGGCCGCGGTCATGGCCGGGCTCAGCGTCCCGCAGCTTCGCCGACGCCGCGACTGGCGCCCGCCGGCGCGCTGACCGGCGGCGATCGGGCCGTGATCGCGCTGGCGCGGAGCCTCAGATTTCCGTCGCCGGATCGTCGGCCGCCGGCGGATCCTCGGGCCTCCAGGCGTGAAAGCCCGCGGACTCGAGCCCCGGCGCGATGGCCTGGGCCTTGCTGTCCCTGGCCGTGATGCTCCGCCTCGCCGCCCTCGCCCTCGCCCTAGCCGCCACCGGCTGCTCGCTGTACTTCCCGGGCGGCGACGACACCCCCGACACCTGCAACCTCGATGGCGGTTCCCCCGACGCCGACCTCGGGCTGCGCAACCCCGACAACCTGCGCTGCGAGGCCTTCGGCCGGCCGGGCGAGTGCGACCCGGCCTGCGGCCCGTGCCCGCTGGCCGACAACGCCGATCAGGCGCCGCTGCCGCCGTGGGGCGAGTGCGGCGGCCGCTGCGACGCGTTGCCCGAGGCGGCCTGCCTGGTCGACGTCGAGTGCCGCGCCGCCTACGACTTCAACTGCTACACCGGCGCCGGGCCGTGTACGGCCTTCCAGCCGTTCCTCGGCTGCTTCTCGCTGTCGCGCTGGAACCAGCCCGGCCAATGTGAGGGGCTCGACGCGTGGTCGTGCTCGGGCCGGCCCGATTGCGTCGCGCTGCACAGCGAGGTGTGTGACCCGTCGGGCGTGTGCTGGCCGCAGTTCGTCGAGTGCACGAGCGAGAACCGGGCCGCGCCGGCCGGTCCGTGAGCGCCGCGCGCGCGGGTCACTCGGCGCAGGGATCCGCGGTCGGCACGTAGGGCGCCTTGGGCCGCGTGACCTGGCCGTGGCGATCGATCTCCCAGGCCATCGCGCCGTCGTGGACCAGGGCGCGATCGTGGCAGAACGCCGACGCGCCGACAAACTGCGGCGGGATCGCGATCGCGCCGCCGCGATCGATGAAGCCGATCTTGCCGTCGACGACGATCCGGGCCAGGCCCTCCTGGAAGTAGTCGGGGCCATTGTCGAAGGCGTAGGCCTGGGCGATCACCGCGCCGCTGGGATCGATGAACACGAAGCGCGCCGGCGCGGTCTCGGTGGGCGCCTCGACCGCCGCCGCGAGCCCCCACTTGCTGAACTCGTAGGCAAACGCGAAGCGCGGCGCGATCACCTCGTCGCCGCGCTGGTTGCGATAGCCGAAGCGACCGTCGCCGGCCTCGAAGGTGAAGCGATCGCGCTGACCGGGCTCGCCCCCCGACGGCTCGGACTCGCAGCCGGCGTCGGCCGCGGTGGCCGGGGGCAGTGGCAGGCGGGTCGGGCGGATCGCCGAGGAGCCGGCGGGGCTCGACGGGGTGGCGCAGGCGGACAGGAGCAAGGCGAAGGCGACGGCGCGCATGGGCCGCGACTGTACGACGGCGGACGGCGCTTGGCGCCGGGCCGGCGCCGCGGGTAGGCTCGGGCCATGGCGAGACGTGGCGAGAAGCTCGAGGAGTGGCTGCTCGATACCCGGACGGCCTTGACCGGTCGCGAGGTGCCGACGGCCCTGGGCTACGACGATCGGGTCGGCGGCGACGTGCTGGTCCTGGCGCTCTATCCGAGCGATCCCGACCGGGTGAGCTGGCTGACCACCACGCGGCGGACCCGCGGGCAGCTGCACCTGACCGCGATGACCACCACCCGGGCCGCGGCAGCGGCGGCCGCGGCGGCGGTGGCCGGCCTCCACGCCGCGGTGCCGCGCCTGGCCAACGTCCGCCGCAAGTACCTCCACCGGATCGAGCGGATGCTGGTCGAGCTCGACGAGCGCTGGGACCAGCGCGCGATCCTGCCGGCCGGCCTGAACGACGCGATCGCGACCCTGCGCGCGGTGGCGCCGAGCGCGCGCCCGGCGATCGGCGTCGGCTTTCACACCGACCTGGCGGGGTCCGCCGACCATCACACCAAGACGCCGTACCCGCCGATCTACGGCGCCGCGGTCGACACCACCGACGGCTGGCGGGTCTTGCCGTGGGACACCGGCCGGCGGACCTGGGCGCCGAGCACCGCGACCGCGGCGGCGCTGCAGCGGGCCGCGCCGGGCGTCGACCTCGCGGTCGGCGGCGTGGTCCTCGATCCGGCCCTGGCGGCGGCGGCCACCGGCTTCGTCGTCGGCGGCGCGGCCCTGGCGATGGCGGCGGCGGCCTCCGACGAGCCCGGCGCGCCCAAGAACGCCAGCAAGTCGAACTGCGACGTCGGCTCGTGTGACGTGTGCGACCCGTCGTGGCTCGGCGATCTGGTGCCCGACTGCGATCTCGACTGCGGCGATCTCGGCGTCGGCGACTGCAGCCCGGATTGCAGCCTGTGAGTCGCGACCGATGAGCGACCGATGATCCGCGGCGCGCTGATCGCGGCGCTGCGCGGCTATCGGCGCTGGCTGTCGGGGCGCGGACCGCTCCGACGGGTGCGCTGCACCTTCCACCCGGGCGAGACCTGCGGCGCCTTCGGGCTGCGCGCAGCGCGGGAGGCGCCGACGGCCTGGCACGCGGTGGGCCGGATCCGGCGGCGCGTGCGGCGCTGTCGCGACGCCTCGGTGGTGCTGCTCGACGGCGGGCGCGCGCTGGGCTGGGGTCGCGATCACGAGCGGCCGCTGGCCGAGGTTGTGGCCGAGCTGGTCGCTGACGGCGAGGGCCCGGCGGCCCGCGCCACCGTGCTAGCGGGGCGCGAGCTGGTGGCGCGCTGGCGCGGCGACGCCGACGAGCTTCGGGCGGTGGCGGCGGCCCGGGCTGGCCTACCGCGGGCGACCCTGCCGGTGCGCGGTCACCGTCCGCGGCGGCCGCGGCCGCTCCGCGTCGTCGCCGCGGCGGCCGCGCTCGGCCTCGCGCTGGTCGTCGTCCCCTGGCTCGGGCTGGCGCTGATCGCCGCGGTCGGCCTGCTCGTCCTCGGCCCGGGGCGCGCCGCCCGAGCTCATCGCCGGCGCCTCGGTCGGCAGGCCCGCGCCGCCGCGCTGCGGGGTGCGGTGCCGACGCTGGCGCCCGGACCCGACTCGCGGTACGAGACGGCATGAAGCTCGTCAAGGCCGTCGTCGCGGCCGCGTTGATCGCAGGGTGTTCGTCCGGCAAGGCCAAGCCCGCGCCGGTGACACCGCCGCCACCGCCGCCGCCGGCGCCGAAGTTCGACGCCATCGCGCGCCTGGACTGGAACCGGGCTGCGGCCGAGCGCGCGCTGCCGCTGTTCTGGCGGTCCGACGCCGACGGCGATGGCGCCCTCGATCCCGACGAGCTGGTCGAGCTGTGGGGCTGGGATGGCCCGGCGCTGTCGAGCCTGGTGGCCAAGGGCGCCTTCACGCCGGCCTTCGTCACGCTCTACGATCAGCTCAAGCAACCGCTCGATGTCAGCAAGGCCTCGGCCGCCGAGCAGGCGCGGCTGAGCGCGATCCTGCTCGAGCTCGAGCAGGGCATGCCGACCCTGGTCGAGACCGATCTGCGCGACGCCTCGCCCGAGGACCTGAAGCTGGTCGAGCACATCGCGAAGGCGGCGACGATCATCGAGCGCGTCCACGCGCGCCAGACCGGGGTCCACGGCCTGCTCGACAAGATCCCGGCGACCGACACCGCGTCGCGGATGGTGTTCATCCGCAATCAGACCACGCAGTGCCTGGCGCCCAAGACCGAGGAAGATCCCAACTGCACCGCGCTGGCCGGCGCCGGCAAGCCGCCGAGCGGGCTGTACCCGGCGTCGCTCCAGGCCGAGCCCAACTTCTGCGCCAAGATCACCGGGCCCTTGGCCGATCACTTCGCGGTCGTCGCCGAGGACGGCGGCGCGTTGACCGCGGTGCCGTACCACGTCGCGTACAAGGACGACCTCGAGGCCATCGCGGTCGAGCTCGACGCCGCGGCGTCCGCGATCACCAGCCCCGACGAGGCCGCCTTCGTCGCCTACCTCAAGGCCGCGGCCCAGGCCTTCCGCGACAACGACTGGGAGCGCGCCGACCTCGCCTGGGCGGCGATGGGCGCCGCCGGCTCCAAGTGGTACCTGCGGATCGGCCCCGACGAGGTCTATCACGAGCCGTGCTCGCTGAAGGCCGGCTTCCACGTCAGCTTCGCCCGCATCAACCCCGGCTCGGTCGAGTGGCAGGACAAGCTGTCGCCGGTCAAGGACGACATGGAGAAGGCGGTCGCCGCCTTGGCCGGTCGCCCGTACAAGGCCCGCAAGGTCGGCTTCCGCCTGCCCGACTTCGTCGACATCATCCTGAACGCGGGCGACTCGCGCTCGAACATCGGCGCCACCATCGGCCAGTCGCTGCCCAACTGGGGCAAGGTCGCCGAGAGCGGCGGGCGGACGATGGCGACGACCAACCTCTACACCGACGCCGACAGCGCGGCCAACCTGATGACCCAGACCGGGTCGCTGTTCTGCACCGCGACCCAAGCCAAGATGTCGGCCGATCCGGCGGTCGCGCTCATGACCACGGTGCTCCACGAGGCGGCCCACAACCTCGGCCCGTCCCACGACTACAAGGTCAAGGGCAAGACCGACGATCAGCTCTTCGGGGGGCCGCTGGCGTCGATGATGGAGGAGCTGAAGGCCCAGACCGCTGGCCTCTACTTCTCCGAGTGGCTGGCCAAGCGCGGCGTGATCACCGCCGAGGCCGCGCAGGCCGCCCACGTCCGCGACACCGCGTGGGCCTTCGGCCACATCGCGACCGGCATGTACACCGCCGACGGCAAGCCCAAGGCCTACGCCCAGCTCGCGGCGATCCAGCTCGGCTGGTTGTTCGCCAACGGCGTCCTGGTGTGGAGCCCCGACGACCTGGCGGCCAACGGCACCGACAAGGGGTGCTTCGAGCTCGATCTCGAGAGCTGGCCGGCCTCGGTCGACAAGCTCGCGGCGCGCGTGCTCAAGGCCAAGGCCAAGGGCGACAAGAAGGACGCCCAGGCCATGCAGGCCGCCTTCGTCGACGACAAGTCGGCCGGCGGCTGGGGCGCGCTGCGCGCGATCATCACCGAGCGCTGGCTGCGCGTCGCCAAGTCGAGCTTCGTCTACAGCCTGCGCCGGTAGCGGTCCCCGGGCCTCCGCCTCGGCCTCGGTCTCGGTCTCGGTCTCGGCCTCGGTCTCGGACTCGGTCTCGGTCTCGGACTCGGTCTCGGCCTCCGCCTCGGCCTCGGCCTCGGCCTCCTCCCCCGCCTCGACTACGCCGGCGGATCGTCCGCCAGCGCCTCGGGCAGGAACATCCTCAGCTCGAAGCTCGGCGCCGCGGGCTTGCCGCCGGCGGCCTTGGCCTGCGCGCGCGCGACGTCCATCATTCGCACCTGGCTGAACGCCCAGCGCAGCCCCAGCGTCGGCTGGTAGGTCAGGTCGAAGCTGGGCGACAGATCGGCGCTGGAGTCATCGGCGCGATCGGGCACGCTGTCGCCCGGGACGAAGAACGCCAGCAAGAGATCGCGCGCGGCGTCCTCGAGGAGCGGGGCGATCGCGGACACCACCGGCGCGAACTCGTCGTCGGCCACACCGCCGCCCAGGCCCAGCTCGGACCGGACCTTGGCGATCGCCGCCAGGACCGGTGGGATGAGCGCGTCGACCCGGGCGTCGGTCTGGGTGCGCATCTCCTCGAACATGATCCGCGGGGTCCGCCGCATCCAGTGCGGGCGGTGGACGATCCGGCCCTCGAGATGACGCGACAGGTACAAGGCGACGTCGACCCGGACCGCGGCGGAGAGGAGCGCGGCCACGCGATCGCCGCGCGCGCCGATGAGGCTCGTGAGATCAGCCATGGCGCGACGGTAGCAGGTCGGCGCGCGCCCGGGTCCGACGTGGCGTAGGATCGCGGCATGCGCGTGGCTTGCGCCGTCGTGGTCCTGGCCGGCTGCAACCAGGTGTTCGGCCTCGACGACCTCCGACCGGCCGGCGACGGCGGCGCCGACTCGGACGCCGGCCCGCCGCCGGCGGCGCTCGCCCTCGCCCTCGGCGGCAACCACACCTGCGTGCTCCTCGAGGGTGGCGCGGTCCGGTGCTGGGGCCGCGACGCCTCGGGCCAGCTCGGCCTGGGGGCGCCGGCGGAGGATCTCGCGCGCCCAGGACCGCCGGTCACGCTGCGCGGCCCAGCGGTCGAGCTGGCGGCCGGCGGCGGCCACACCTGCGCGCGGTTCGCCGACGGCACCGTGACCTGCTGGGGCACCAACAACGACGGCCAGCTCGGCTACGGGCACATCAACCTGGTCGGCGACAACGAGCCCCCGGCCAACGCCGGGACGGTCGCGATCACCCGCGAGGCCCAGGCCCTCGCGGTCGGAGGACGCCACACCTGCGCGCGCCTCACTGGCGGCGCGGTCCGGTGCTGGGGCTTCGGTGGGTTCGGCGCGCTCGGCGCCGGCAACCCGGACTCGATCGGCAACGACGAACCCGTGTCCAACGGCACCGACGTGGGTGGGCTGAGCGACGCCGCCCAGATCGCCGCGGGCTTCGAGCACTCGTGCGCGCTGACGACCAGCAGCCGGGTCCTGTGCTGGGGCGAGGGCGCCAACGGCCGCCTGGGCTACGGCAACACCGACGACCGCGGCGAAGAGATGACCGACCTGCCGCTGCAGCCCTTGCCATTCGCCGGCGCGAGCGCGGTGACCGCGGGCCGCGAGCACACCTGTGCCCTGTTCTCGGACCGCCGGGTCCTGTGCTGGGGCGACAACGACTACGGCCAGCTCGGCACCGGCGACCAGCTCGACCGCGGCGGAACGCAGGCCGTCGACGCCGACGACGCCCGCGACCTCGGCCTGGTGGCCGAGCTGGCCGCCGGTCACCGCCACACCTGCGCGCGCTACGAGGACGGCGAGGTCCGGTGCTGGGGCGACAACAGCCGCGGCCAGCTCGGGCTCGGGACCACCGATCGGCAGCTCGACGCCGCCGCCGCGACCGCGGTGCTCCTGCCGGCGCCAGCGATCGCGATCGACGCGTCCGACGAGCACACCTGCGCGATCCTCGTCGATGGCGGGGTGAGCTGCTGGGGTGCGGGCGACTACGGCAAGCTCGGCCTGGGCGACCTGGCCGACGTCGGCGCGACGCCGGAGACCACGCCGATGGCTCGTGGACGGATCGCGCTGTAGCGATCGGAGAGGCCGAGGCAGAGGCCGAGGCGGAGACCGAGACCGAGGCGGAGGCGGAGACCGAGGCCGAGGCGGAGACCGAGACCGAGGCCGAGGCGGAGACCGAGGCCGAGACCGAGGCGGAGACCGAGACCGAGACCGCGGCCGAGTCCGAGGCCGAGGCCGAGGCTGCTACAGCCCGCTGATGTCGTCGGACGGGTTGCCGGCTCGGCCGCGCTCGAGCAGCGAGGCTGCGTCGCCCTGGGCACCCAGGCCGCTGCCGATCGTCGAGCCCTCGGCGCGGCCGTTGACGTTGCCGTAGGCGAAGCCGCGGTCGAAGATGTTGCCGCGGCTGTTGACGAGCTGGATCAGGAGCTGGACCGCGCTCGGGTGGATCGAGGTCTCCTGCACGTACAAGGACAGGTGGAAGCGGTAGCGCATCTTGAGCGCGGCCAGCCGCTGGACCCGGGTCTGGTCGACGGTGAAGACGTCGCCGCCGGTCGCGCCCGAGGTCGACGCGCCCGACTGCACCAGCAGATCGCCGCCGTTGAACATGACGGTGGTCTCGGACCAGTCGGTGACCCGAGCGTTCTCGCCGGTGCGGCCGAGCTCGGCGATCAGGCCGCCCAGGCCGTGGAAGAACGCGGTGCGGTTGACCCCGGCGCGCAAGCCGGCGAGCTGGTGGAGCTGGAACGTGCCGACCGCGAAGACGTTGATGCCCTGACCGGTCAGGGTCTCGATGAAGGCGTTGATGTCCTCGGAGGTCGAGAAGGTCGACTTGACGTCCAGCACGACGCCGCCGTGGGGCGCGCGCAAGAACTCGCGGCACGCGCCGAGGTTGCTCGCGTTGCCGGGATCGGCGGCGATCCGGGCCAGCTCGCGCTCGCGGCGGGCGACGTCGCTCGTGGTCTCGCCGCCGCCCAGGGTCGCGCGATACATGCGGATCGCCGCGCCGTAGAGGCCCATCCACGAGGTCGGGTTGGGCTCGTCGGCGACGTCGGCGCGCCGCGCGGCCAGCGGGCCGAGCACGCGCGGGTTGGCGCCAGCCATCTTGGTCGTGGTCTCGTCGCCGTGGGCGATGCGGGCCAGCGACAGGTTGCCGGGGTCGTTCTGATCGAGCCAGACGTCCCACTCCATCCGCACCACCTTGCTGGGATCGCGGTTGGGATCGGCCGAGGCGTCGCCGCCGGCGGTGCGGATGCTCTCGGCCTCGCCGTAGGCCATGAGCACCGGGTTGTTCTCGAGGATGAGCTGGAGCTGGCTGGCCTCGGTGGCGGCCGCGGCGCGGGCGTGGACCGCGGGCTGCAACCGCCGCAGGATGCCGTTCCAGGTCGCGTCGCGCATCATCGCGCCGGCCGCGCCCATGAACGCGCCGTGGGCGTAGAGCTGACGGGTCTCGCCGTCGGCGCCGGTGCCCAGCCGATCGACCGAGGCGTCGGACGAGTAGCGGTTGGGATCGCTCGTGCCGCGGGCGACCAGGCCGCGCTCCTCGGCCTCGCTGCGCCGGATGCCGCGCTCCTGCATCATGCGATCGAGCGCGCGGCGGCGCTCGTCGACCCAGGCCGAGCCGCGGGCCCACATCGAGCGCGCGCCGTCGACCACCGGGGCGCCGTACTCGGACCACAGCGAACGCGCGCCGTCGGCGACCTCGCCGGGGATCGCGCGGGCGCGCTCGACGGCTCGGCTGCCGGCCTCGCGGGCGCCGTCGACCAGCTCGCCGCCGCGCTCGAGGGCGCGGCTGCCGGCGTCGCGCACCCGATCGACCTGGCGTCCGCCCCAGGCGCGGGCGCCGTCGATCAACTCACCGCCGCGCTCCATCGCCCGGCTGCCGGCGTCGCGCGCCCGATCGACCTGCCGCCCGCCCCAGTCGCGCGCGCCGTCGATCAGCTCACCGCCGCGCTCGAGGGCCCGGCTGCCCGCGTCGCGCGCTCGATCGACCTGCCGCCCGCCCCAGTCGCGCGCACCGTCAATCAGCTCACCGCCGCGCTCGAGGGCCCGGCTGCCCGCGTCGCGCGCCCGATCGACCTGCCGCCCGCCCCAGGCCCAGGCGCGATCCCACATCGACCGCGCGCCGTCGGCGATCCGGCCCGGCAAGGCGCGGGCGCCGTCGACGACCGGCTGGCCGTACTGGTTCCACAGCGAGCGCGCGCCATCGGCCAGGCCGCGGGCCTTGTTGTAGGCCTCCCACAGGACGCCGGTGGCCTTCTGGATGAAGTCCTGACCGCCCTGCGGCAGGAGCCGCACGAGCTGGATCAGGTTGCCCTCGATGATGTCGTAGACCCGGTTCGCGCCCGGGGTCGGCGCGAGGCAGCGCGCGGCCCACTGATCGTGAAAGACCGCCGGGTCCTGGGCGAAGTCGCCGACCGGCCGGAAGCCCGCGCCGGGCGGGCTCATCGGCTGAACCTGATCGGGGACGAAGCGCATCGCGCCGAAGCCGCCCTCGAGCGTCTCGTCGTCCTGGTACTCGCCGGTCTGCATCGTCCGCATCACCTGGGTGCGGGCGTGGGCGGTCGCGGCCTGGCCGTGCAGGCGGGCCGCCGGCGAGCGCGCCATGTTGCCGTCGCCGTAGGTCATGAAGGTGCCGCCCTCGGGGTTCTTCACCATCAGGCCCGAGGCGTTGAACGAGTCGTGGGCGACCTTGAGCAGGAGGCCGGTGTAGCGCTGGCGCTGCGCCGACAGCTCGCCGAAGACCGTGCCCTCGAGCTTGGCGTACTGGCCGGTGGCGTTGGCGACCGCGTACAGATCGGGGTGCGAGGCCTGGAACGCCAGCTTCACCGCGTTCTTGATCGCCGGCAGGTTGCCGATCCACCACGGCACCGCGGCCTCGCGGCCGACCACGCCGGAGATCAGGTGGCCCGAGGCGAAGGCGTCGGTGAGGAAGTGCGCGCCAAAGGCGTTCAGGATGATCGCCTGGCGCGCGATCGGATGATCGACGGTGACGCCGGCCGCGGCATCGCGGCCCTCGCGCACGACGCGGGTCGCGGTGGCCTCGGCGCGGCGGTTGGCCTCGTCGCCGCCGCCCGTCGCGGTACCGGCGGCGCCGCTGGTCGGGTTGCCGCTCGCGCGGCCCTCCATGTGGCCACCGATCGATCCCGGCGAGCCGGCCGGACGGGTCGAGGCCGGCGCGCTCTCGCCCGCGGCCTGCAGCGCCTCGTAGGCGTCCTTGGCGCGATCGAGGGCCATCTTCTGCTTGGGGCGCCAGTTGTCGCGGATGTTCTCCGGCGAGAAGTGACTCGAGTTGGTCTGGGCCAGCTCGGTCATGCTCTGGTCGGTGTTCGCGGTGGTGCCGCCGCCGTGGCCGGGGCCGTCACTGACCGCGGTCGGATCGCCGGTCAGGTTGCCGGCCGGCATCGGCCCGATGTCGACCTCGGTGTCGCCGACCTTGGCGAACCGGCGACCGCTGCGCTCGACCACCACCGTGCCTGGCGGCAGCCGGGTCTCGTCGAAGCCACCGACGCCGCCGCGCGGCGTGCCGGGCGGGACCACGACGCCGCCCGTGCCGGGGGTGCCGTCGGCGTGGTGATCGTGCTCGCCGTGATCGTGGTCGTGATCGCCGTGCTCGTGGCCTTCGTGACCTTCGTGACCTTCGTGGCCTTCGTGATCGTCGTGGCCTTCCTCGCCCGGCGGCCGCCACCGGCTGAGATCGCGATCGGCGGTGTCGTCGCCGTGGTTGTGGCCGTGACCGCGGGCCGCCGCGCCGGCGCCGACCGCGCCGACGCCGCCGAACTCCTCGGCGTGGTGGTTGGCCGAGCCGCCGCCCGGCTTGGCCCAGTCGAACAGCCAGTCGATGTAGCCGTGATCGGCGGGCCGCCCCTCGACGTCGACGTAGCCGCCAGCGCGCTCGTCCCACACCCGCCCGGTGCCGCCGGCCGCCGCGCGCCGCTCCTCATCCATCACGCCGCGCACCCGATCGATCGTGTCGGGGTTGGCGTCCATGTCGTGGTGCATCTCGCCGGCCGAGGCGTAGAAGTCTCCCGACAAGGCGACGAGCTGGCCGTAGGTGATGTAGCGCGGCGGGTTGCCGTAGGGGATGAGCATCTCGTCGCCCGCGTCGGCGCCGAGGTTGCCCAGGTCGGCGTGCTCCCACGCCTCGTAGCGCTGCTCGACGCCGGCCTCGGCGCCGTGGACGATCTGCGCGCGCCCGCCGGACACCACCGCGTCAGCGGCGGCGTCGGCCTCGCGCTCGAGGACGCCGCGGCGGGTCCGCGGCGCGAAGGCCTGGAGCGCATCCGACGAGCCCTGGCGCTGCTGGACCACGTGGGACAGCTCGTGGGCCAGGAGCCAGTCGCCGGTGGCGGTGCCGGGCGCGAACTTGCCGGGGGCGAACTGGACCTCTTCGCCGCGGGTCGCGGCGTGGGCCGAGCCCAGCGCGCTCGAGTCGGCGACCATCCGCACGTCGCCGAAGCTCTGACCGAGGCCGGCCTCCATGCGGCCGAGCGTCGACGACGGCACGAGGTCGCGCGCGAGATACGGCACCCCGGCGGCCGGGGCGTCGTCACCGCCGTCGCCGATCGCGCGCTCGAGGCGCGCCTCGGTGGCGGGCGCCATCGCGGCGTCGCGCACCGGGCGCGGCGTGCGCCGCGCGAGGGCCGACGTCAACGACAGCTTGCCGGGCGAGCGCGCCCCGACGGTGTCCTCGGGCGCGACATCGGCGGCGGCGCCGCGAACCAGCTCTTCGAAATCGGCCATGGTTGCTCCGAGCGTAATACGTCGGACCGCCCGGGAACCTACCCTCGCCGCGGAAGATCGCCACCGTTACGACGCGGCGCGCAAGGCCGCGAGCATGGCGCCGAGGAGGGCCGAGGTGGGCGCCGGTCGGGCGATCAGCGCCGCCGCCAGCTCACCGGCGGGGACGACGGTCAAGGTCGGGCCGTCGACCGCCGGGACCTGGGCCGAGGTCAGGAGCGCGATCGCGGCGCCGGTGGTGGCCGCGACCTCCCGCGCCAGGACCACCGCGCCGTCGAGGGAGTCGCCGTCGGTGTCGACTGCCAGCACCCGGCCGCCGAGGGCCGCGCCGAGGGCCCAGCGCCGCCACTGCCCGAGGTCGCGGGCCAGCCCGACGACCGCCGGGGGCGCCGGCAGGAGCCAGGCGAGCTGCTGCCGGCCGAGGAGCGCGAGGTGCAGGAGCGGCACGGTCGCCGACCGCGGGCCGGCCAGGACCAGGACCGCCCCCGGCCGGGCCCCGGCGAGGCCGAGCGCGTCGACGAGCGCGGTGGCCTCGGGCTCGGGGCGATAACCGATGGACTCGGCGGCGACCGGACGGGGCGGCGGCTCCCCGCGCAGGACCGCGAGGGCGGCGGCGGCCAGACCGACCCCGGCACCGGCGACCGCGGCGTCGCGATCGATCGTCAAGGCGCCGCTGGCCACCAGGGGGGCATCGGGGTGGAGGAGCCCGGCCAGGAGCATCCGGTTCGAGGCCGAGGTCGACATCAGATCGAGGAGCGCGCCGACCGTCAGTCGGCCGTCGGGCGCACAGAACCGGAGCGCCTTGCCGATCCCCCGCTCGAGGTCGAGGGCGGCGACCAGCGCCAGGAGGATCTTGTCCTCGGGTCGCGCGGCGAAGGCGCCCAGCGCGGCCAGGGCTGCGCCGGCCGGCTCGTCGGCAGCGGCCCGCCAGGCCTCGATGACCTCGGCGCACAGCTCGCCGAACCGGTTGCCCTGGCTCGCCAGGTTGGCGCGCTGGGCGCCGGGCAAGGTGAGGAAGCCGTCGCCCGCGTCGCGCGCGGCGAGGCGGGCTCCGGCGGCCTGCGCCAGCCCGACGATCGCCCGCACCAGCGCGTCGTGGCGCGGCCGCGGCTCCAGGAGCGCGTTCCAACCTGTCGACATCACGGGGATCATCACTCCGGGGTGAGGTTTCGGTCAAGGCGCGACGACATCGGGGGATATCGCGGGGCGAATCCTCGTAACATGGAGAGCCGTGCTGGAGTTCGAGCAACGCCCGTCCCCCGCCTCCGAGGAATCGCCTGCGACCGAGGCCGAGCGCGAGCTCCGGATCGCGCGCGAGCTCCAGGTCACCCCGGGCAAGCTCGCGCGCACGACGAGGCTGTATCGCGACGCGCGAGGCCGCGGTCCCAACGGACCGCTGGCCGGCGTGCTGGCCGCGGCCGCGGGCTCGCGCGGAAAGCCGCTGCCCGCCGAGCTGCGCCGCCGCCTCGAGCTGGCCCTGCGCGCCGATCTCTCGTCGGTGCGGATCCACACCACCGCCGCCGCCGCGACCGCCGCCGAGGCGATGAACGCCAACGCCTTCACGGTCGGCGCCGACGTCTACTTCGCGGCCGGCGCGTTCGATCCGGACAGCGAGCGCGGCCAGCGCCTGATCGCCCACGAGGTCGCCCACGTCGTCCAGACCGGCGGCTCGGGGCCGGCGCTCGACGACGCCGAGCACGTCCACGTCAGCGATCCCGATGAGGCCGCCGAGGTCGACGCCCACGCCTTCGCCGACGCCTTCGTCGCGCGGGAGCCGAACGCGGCATCGACGGGCCGGGGCCGCGCTGCTGCGCCGAGCGCCGCTGCCCCGAGCGCCGCTGCCCCGAGCGCCGCTGCCCCGAGCGCCGCTGCCCCGAGCGCCGCCATCCCGACCGTCGCGCCGCGGGGCCCCGCCACCGCGATCCTCCGCGACGCCCGGCCGCCCGCCGCGGCCGCCTCGACCGCGACGCCGCCGCCGCTCACGCCCGAGCAGGAGGCCCAGCTCCAGCGCCAGCTCGCCGCGATCCCGGCGACGCCGCCGGCCACCGCCGAGGCGACGCCGACGCCGACGCCGACCCCGACGCCGACGCCGGGCCCCGACGGCGCCAACGCCCGCGGCGGCCAGCCCGAGCCGCAGCCGGCCCCGACCCCCACGCCCGACGGCGCCAACGCCCGCGGCGGCGGCAGCACCCGCGGCGGCGGCAGCACCCGCGGCGGCGGCACGCCGACCCCGACCGGCGGCGGTGGCGGTGGCGGCCAGGCCGACAACGCGCCAGCCCCCAGCGCCGACGCCGCGGCCCACACCCCGGGCGCCGCGCCCGACGGGCTGGTCGACTACTACATGGAGACCCACTGGTCGGACGCGCGCTTCATGGCGCTGGTCGGCGAGCACGGGTATCCGGGCAGCGCGCCGAAGAACGTCGTCAGCGAGCTCGATCGCTGGATGCCGACCGACACCAACCCCAGCGTCCGCTCGACGATCAACCTGATCGCAGGCGTCGGGATGGGGTTGTTCGATAGTCTTTTCTGGAGCGGGCTTCGCGCTATGCCGGTCGTGGGGCCGGTGTTCGCCGTCATCGACACCTTCCGGCAAGGCGCCGAGGCGGTGGGCAAGTACCAGGAGGTCGGCGACTGGGGCGGCGGCGCGCTGGCGGTCATGCGCGCGATCTGCGATGGCGGCGCCGCCATCGCAGACAACGTGTCCAATACCGCCGGGCTCATCGAGAGCGCGTGTACCGTCATCTCGGTCATCCTCGGCATCGGCGCCGTCGCCACCGCGCTCGCCGGGATCGGTGTCGCGGTCGGCGCGATCGCCGCGGCGGTGGCGTCGATCGCCGGGGTGGCCAAGACCGTGAAGGTGGTGGCGCGACTGATCTCGGCCGCCCTGAATGGCATCAAGGTCGTCCTCGATTACGTGCTGCTGCTCCACAACGCGTCGAAGGCCGAGGAGGCCGAGGCTGCCGGCGACTTCGAGCGCGCGGGCAAGTACCGCCAGCTCATGCAGGGCAACGCGGTCGACCTCGTGACCGACACGATCTCGACGATCACGGATTCGATCACCGGCATCATCGGCGTGATCGGCATGGGTGGCGAGGGAGGGATGAGCACGATTACGAAGGCCGGGCTCCGGGCCGGCGGGAAGCTCGGAGACATGCTGGGCGACCGCGACACCGGTCGCCGGGTGGGCGTAATCGTCGGCGGCAACCTCAACCGGGCGTGGAAACTGTACAAGCACGGCGGCCGTCTGGCCGGCGGCATGGGCGGCGCCAACGGCTCGGACGGCATCAATGGGGCGCGCGAGGGCTCGGGCGGCGCGATGGACGATCTCCTCGATCACGACTTCAACCTGCCCGAGATGATCCCGACCCCGATCGGGATGATCCCGACCGGCAACACCCAGGTGATCAACCTGGCCGATCAAATGCGGACCTCCGACAGCTACGTCGACCCGAACGCGGTCGCCGCGGCCTCGGGGGCGATCGGGTCGGCCCGCCAGCAGACGCAGGCCGACCTCACCGCCGCGCAACAGGGGCTCGGTACCGAGCCGATCAGCTGGTACCAGAAGCTCGTCAATGAGGTCCTGACCCCGCCCCAGGCCCCCAACACTGCGACGGCGATCGCGGACGCGATGAAGCCGTCGCAGATCCTGATGAACCTGCTCGGCGGCATCCGCAACTTCCTGGCGACCGCCGGCGACGGCTCGCTCGACTCGATCGCGGCCGCCGCCGATCGTGTCGCCGGGTGGGGCAACAGCCTCCTGCAGCCGGCGATCGGCAAGGTCAATCAGTTCTTGGCCGGCGCCAAACCGCGCATGCAGCAGATGCTGGAGCAGGCCAACCAGCAGATCCAGCGCTCCCAGATCAACCTCGAGCGCGTGACCAACCTAATCTCGACCCTCGAGCGCGGCGCCGCCAAGGTCGAGGAGATCACCGGGCAAGGCGGGGTGATCGAGCAGAAGTATCGCGAGCTCATGGCCAAGGCCGACGGCTGGCGCGTCACCCGCGCGAGCCTCGGCCTGCCGGCGTCGATCCCGATCCCGTTCGTCGACGGGCGTATCGACTCGGCGATCAACGCGGTCAACGCCCCGATCAACGCCTTCAAGGCGGCGGTGACCGCGATCAAGACCGCGATCGTCGATCGCATCACGGCGGCCGTGACCCAGGCGGCGCAGTGGGTCCAGCAGAAGATGGCGACCTTCCGCCGTCAGCTCTCGGAGGGCGGCGCGGCCCACGCCGCGATCCAGAGCAGCTACAACACCTTCAAGCAGCTCTTCGATCGCGCTACCAAGGCGTTCGCCGAGTGGGATGGGCAGATCCCGAACATCGACCTCTCGGGAGCCGGCAACTACCTGCGCCAGGTCGCGGCCGCGGCGCGCCGTGCCAAGGAGATCGAGGCCGGACAGCGCCCCGACCCGTGGAAGGACATCGCGCGAAACGAAGGCCAGACCTTCGTGAACACGTGGCGCTCGCAGCACGGCGACCAACTCCGGACCATCTACCAGCCGCGGCCCAATCCGGCCGAGATGGCGGCTGTGACGGCGCTGTACAACTCGGTGCGGCCGCGCGCCCACGGCGCGGCGGCCCAGCGCCTCGAGGCCGCGTACCAGCGCTGCCAGCAGGCCGCCGGACAGCCCGGCCGGCGGGCGCTGTACGCCCTGTGGCAGGCCGAGAACGAGCTGATCAGCGCCGCCAACGCCGTCGCGACCGCGCCAGCCCCCGCGCCGACCGCGACCCCACATCCGCCTCCGCCGCCGTCGGCGACGCCCACCGGGACGCCGCAGCCGATGGATCCTGGAACCGACCTGCCGGCCAGCCCCTGAGCCGATCGCGATGGCCGAGCTGACCCAAGACCAGGCGCTGGCCGAGCGCCTCGAGCAACTGTTCGCGCCGGCCCTGTTCGCCGACGGCCTGGGTGGCATCCTCCTGGGCGAGCTATTGCTGCGCGACCTGCCGGCCGATCATCCGCGCCGACCGGCGGTCGCCTGGCGCTGGCTGGAGCTGCGGCTGGCGCTCGACCCCGCCGGCGTGCTGGCGCAGATCGACCGCGATCCGCCGCCGACCGACGCCGAGGGTCGGTGCCAGCGCGTGCCGATCGCGGCGATGCTCGCGTGCGGGCACTACGACCGAGCGGCCGACGCTCTGGCCGGGGGCGCCGATCACAGCCCCGCAGCCCAGGTGCTGCGCGGCCAGCTCGCGGTCGCCCTGGGCGACGCCGCAACCGCGGAGGCCCACCTGGTGGCGGCGCGCGCGACCGCGACCGATCCCGAGGATCGCGCGGCGGCCCTCCTGTGGAGCCTCGAGGCGGCCAGCCGCCGCGACGACGCCATCGCGGTGACCACGTGGGCCGCCGAGCTCGACCAGCTCCTCGCGGCCCACGGCGCCGAGACCTCGCGGCAGATGTTGGCCATGCAGACGCTGGTCGCCCAGATCGCCAACCGCGGTGAGTTTCTGGCCCCGGTGTTCGCGACCTGGGCCGACCAGGCCAAGCAGGCGCTGTGCGCCGACGTCGCCGAGGAGCAGGCCCAGCTCGGGCCGATCCCGCGCCACGTCCACGCCGCCTACCGCAAGCTGCGCGCGCGCCCGCGCGAGCTCGAGGCGGCGCTGCTCAACGTCGCCGGCCTGCAGGTGCGCGCCGAGCAGCGCGAGGAGGCGCTGGCCACCCTGACCTACGCCGCGCGGCTGGCGCCCCGGCTGTTGCCGGCCGACGCCGCGGCCCGGTGGCAGGAGGTGCTGGCCGGCTTCCGCGCCCAGCTCGGCGCCGAGCGCTGCGCCGAGTACGACGCCTACCTCCGCTTGCGCGAGGAGACCTTCCTCGCGACGATGCGCGCGACGTGATCGCGATCGACCTGCTGATCGTGCGGGCCGAGCGCCTGGCGGCCGCCGGCGAGCGCGAGGGCGCGGCCTGGGCGCTGTACCGCGCGGCCAGCGGCGCCGCCGACGGCACCCGCGCCGCGGCCTGGCTCGAGCAGGCGCTGGCGTGGGTCGACGGCCTCACCTGCGACCGCCTGCGCGGCTCGATCGCGGCGCTCGCCGCCGAGCTGGCCTACGAGGCCGGCGACGTGATGGGCGCGGTCGCCGCCAGCCGCGACGCCGAGGCCCGGTTCCAGCGCGCCGGCGACGCCCGCGGCTTCCTCGCGGTGTGGACGGCGCGGGCGCTGCGGGCCTTGCGGGTCGGCGACCCCGAGGCCGGCCTGACCATGACCCGGTGGATCCTGCCGTGGCTCGATCAGGTCGCCGAGCCGGCGCCGCGGATGTGGCTGCGATTGTACGCCGGCGAGGCTGAGCTGGCCGCCGACGACGTCGAGGCCGCGGTCGGCTTTGCCCTGGATGTCCTCGAGCTGGCCGCGGCCGGCAGCGACGAGCGCCTGCTGGCGACCGAGCTCTTGGTCCGAGCCCTGGTCGGCCTCGATCGGCGCGACGACGGCGTCCGCGCGGCGCTGGTCGAGCTCGAACGGCTCGGCGGCGACGACGGCCTGCGGTCGCGGCTGTACCGCACCGTGGCCTTGATCCTCGCCGACAGCGATCCTGGCCTGGCCCGGGCGTGCCACGCCGCCGCCGAGGCGCTCGGACACGCGCCCGCGCCGACGCCGACACCGCGCGCGGTGGTGAGCCCGCTCCTGGCCTAGGGAGGCGGAGGCGGAGGCCGAGGCCGAGACCGAGACCGAGACCGAGGCCGAGGCCGAGACCGAGACCGAGACCGAGACCGAGGCCGAGGCCGAGACCGAGGCCGAGACCGAGACCGAGGCGGAGACCGAGACCGAAGCCGAGACCGAGGCAGAGAGCGAACCGACGGGGCTAGGGCTTTACGAAGATCGGGTTGGTCACGCCGAACGGCACCCGGCCGGGATGGACCGGCTCGAGGGCGCGATCGCCGTAGGCCGCGACCACCACGAAGCCGCCGCCGTCGGCGCGCACGTCGATCGGGAGCAGGCCGCGCCACCGCACGGCCGGATCGGTCGGGTCGGCGTCGCCCGGCATGATCGGTACGGTGTCGACGGTCTCGCCGTCGACGACCAGATCGATCGCGTCGACGTCGACCCACGGGGCGGCCCGGACCTCGACGGCGACCATCGAGCTCGGGCCCAGCCCGGTGACGGTGTCGCCCGGCCCGCCGGTGCCGACCCGCGCCGTGACGTAGATGCCGCCGCTGATCGTCGAATGGCCAGCGGCCAGCGCGTCGCGCACGCCGTTCGGCGTCAGGGCCCGCGGATCGTCGGTGCCGACCTGCATGCAGGTCCGCGGGTAGCCGACCGGCGACGAGGTGATGCTGTGGCTGTCCGACGAGCCGACCGCGAAGATCTTTCGCCCGGCCTTGAGCAGCCCGAGCCAGTCGCGCACCGTGCCGTCGCGGTTGCTGCGCCAGCCCGAGTCATTGAAGACCTCGACCAGCGTGAACCGGGTGTCCCAGGCACCGGCGTCGGTGACCATGCCGGTCGCGGGATCGAAGCCGACGTAGTCGAAGTAGTTGGCGCCACCGCGCGGGTGATTGATGATCACGACCGGCGCCTCGGGCCGGGCTCGCACCGCGTCGAACACCGCCACCGGAGACAGCGTGGTCAGCGGCGCGTCGGGGTCGTCGGCCGACGGGAAGGTCTGCCAGGCCGGGGCGCCGGCGTTGACCTTGGTCGGATCGGGGGTGAGCGGGAACACGCCCATGTGGCCCCACACCTCGAAGCTGGTCAGCTCGATCGAGCCCAGGCCGCGGGCCCACGCGCCGGCGCCGAGGGCCGCGATCTCGGCGCTGAAGTCGGCGACGTACTCGTGCTCGCTGCGCACCGGCAGCTCGAGGCCATCGGCGATCGCGCTGGCGACCTTCCACGTCGCGTCGTCGCCCGAGTCGTTGGAGCGCCAGGTGTGGATGTGGAAGTCGCCGCACATCACGCCGGGCGTGTCGATCACCCGTGGCAGCACCAGATCGAGGCGCTGGGCGACGCCGCTCACCGCGGTCACCGGGCGACGCACGACGTCGTGCTCGAAGCCGCGCGACGCCACCAGCTCCCAGGTCCCGGGCGGCACCGCCAGCGTGGTGTCGCCGCTGACCGAGAACTCGACCTTCAGGCGGTTGCCGGCGAACCGGGTCTCGCCGAAGTGCTCGGGCAGATCGGGCAGGGCCTGCCCGCCGACCGGCAGGAGCTGCAGCCGGGCTGGGATCGCGGCGTCGCCGTCGCTGGTGGTGATGCGGACCGGGGCCGGCGCCGCCAGGGTCAGATCGGCGGTGGTGGCGTTGGCCGCGACCGCGGCCTCGGCGGTCTGGGTCGACTCGGCGACCGCGATCAGGCGCACCGCGGCGCTGGCCGGCACGTGGACCGTGTAGCGGCCGTCGGCGCCGGTCGTGGCGCGGGTGTGATAGGTCGGCCCGGTGGGATCGACGGCGTGGACCCGAGCCCCGGCCAGCGGCGCGCCGGCGCGGGTCACGGTGCCGGTGATCGTGCGCAGCGCGGTGCCGTCGCCGGCCGCCATCGCCGCGATCAACCCGTCGACGCCCGGGCCGCCGATCACGAGCTGAGCGTGGAGGCGCTCGGCGGGCTGGCAGGCCGCCAGGGTGAACATCGGCGCGAACCCGCCGATGAAGCCCGACACCGACAGCGCGCCGCCGAACGGCTGCGGCGGGACGTAGGCCCATGAGGTGGCGCGCTCGTCGATGAGGCCGATCCACGGCGCGGTGCTGATCTGGTCGGTGAAGCCGACGCCGGGCACGAAGGCCGGCGTCCGCTTGGTGTACATGAGGGCGTGGAGGACGCTGACGTTCTCGTTGGTGTCGACCTCGGACAGGTAGCGGTAGCGGACGTCGACGCGATGCGAGCCGGGCGCCAGCTCGTAGTCGATCGCGGCCCGCCAGCCATCGAGATCGGTCAGGATGCCCATGGTCACGGCGTCGAAGAACGGCATCGCCGACAGCCGCCCGACCGTGCGGATCACCGCCGGCCCGCCGTCGCTGCCGTCGCGCAAGACCGAGACGTCCTCGGTGACCAGCGAGGCCCGCCCGCTCAGGAGGAACACCTCGCCGAAGTTGGCCGGCTCGATCAGGCGCCCACCCGCGACCCGGGCCAGGCCGACTGGCCGACCGCCCCACGGATCGTAGAGGTCGCTCGGCCCGGCGTCCTCGATGACCAGGGCCACGCGGTCGTTGGCGAGGACGTAGTCCCCGGCCTGCCAGGTGACCAGGCCCGACGGCACCGACGGCAGGTCGGCGGCGGTCAAGCGCCCGGCCCGGGCCTCGCTGGCGCTGGCGCCCAGCGGCTGCGGGTGGCCGGTGGCGTCGCCGACCTCGAAGGGGTCGAGCGGAGGACAAGCGGCGGGCGGCGCGTCATCGCCGCCACAGGCGACGGCGACAGCGCAGAGCGAGAGCCAGGCGAGGCGGCGCATCGCGGCGATGGTATCGCGGCCGCCACGCGCGGTGATCAAAACCGCGACGATGGTTGCGGCGCCGGGGCGGCCCGTCGACAATCGCCGCGGAGGGACCTATGCGATCGAAGCTGCTCCTCGCCGCTACGTGCGCCGCGCTGGCCACCGGCTGTCCGCCGCCCCGCGGGGGTCAGCCGACGCCCAACGGCACGCGGATCGATCCCGGCGCGTGTGGCGATCTCTCGACCGACAAGGTCACGCGCAAGCTGCACGCGTTCTTGACCGCGTCGGCCGAGCTCGATCGCGCGACGCTGTCCCTCGAGCGCTCGGTCCACGACGCCTGCGTGCGCATGGCGGTCGAGCTCGGGGTCGCGACCGACGGCGACACCCGGACGGTGTGCGCGCGCGCCGCCGCCGAGCTCGAGGCCAACCTGGCGGTGTCGGTCAGCCAGGAGCAGCGCCTGGTGACGCGCTACGTACCGCCGGTGTGCACCTCGCAGGTCGAGTTCACCGCCGGGATCGTCGCCGAGTGCGAGGCCTCGGTCGCGGCCGAGGTCGACGTCCGCTGCGAGGGCACCTGCGCCGGGTCGTGCACCGGCACCTGCGACGGCGCGTGCGCTGCCACCGGCCCGAACGGCGCGTGCGCCGGCACCTGCGACGGCACCTGCCGCGGGAGCTGCACCGGCACCTGCGCTGGCTACACCTCGGTCGAGGCCTCGGCCGAGTGTCGGGCCTCGGCCGAGATCCAGACCTCGATCCACACCGAGTGCAGCGAGCCGCGGGTCGAGGTCGTGCGCGAGACCGTGACCGTGGTCGACGACAGCAAGTTTCAGCGAGCGAGCGCGGCCATCGCGGCCGGCATGCCCACCCTGCTGCGCGTCGGCGCCCAGGCTGAGCTGGTCGGCAAGGCGCTGGTCCACTGGGTCGAGACCGGCGCCGGCCTGATCAAGGCCTCGGGCCAGCTCGTCGGTCAGCTCGGCGAGCGTGGCCTGTGCGTCGGCACCCAGCTCGCGGCCACGGTGGCCGCGGTCGCC
Organism: Kofleriaceae bacterium; assembly: GCA_018057825.1. Taxonomy (GTDB): domain Bacteria; phylum Myxococcota_A; class Polyangia; order Haliangiales; family Haliangiaceae; genus UBA2376. The sequence continues at coordinate 40,575 of JAGPCY010000055.1, forward strand.
GACATCCAGGCCCGGGTGTCGATCTCGATCGACGTCAGCGTCCAGGTCTCAGCGGCCGCCGGCGCCCAGGCCCAATAGCGCGGGCGGCGCGGCTCACGGTTCACGCCTGGGCGAGCTGGCCGCGGGCGCGCAAGGCGTCGAGCTGGTTGCGGATGGCCTGGGTCTCGAGCTCGGCGCGCAGCCCGGGGCGCGCGCCGGTGTAGGCCAGCCAGGCGGCGCGCATGAAGTCGTCGAGAGCGAGCTCGGCCTCGACGCTGGCGGTCGCGGCCGACTCGAGGAGCGCGGTGGTGGCGGCGGCCGCCAGCTCGCGAGGGGTCGGATCGGACATGCGGTCAAGAGAACCACGCTCGACCCGGTCGTCAAGCCCGCCCGATCGGACAGGAGGAGTGAGGACCGAGAGCGAGGCCGAGACGGAGGCCGAGACCGAGACCGAGGCCGAGGCCGAGGCCGAGGCCGAGACCGAGACCGAGACCGAGGCCGAACCCGAGACCGAGGACGAGACCGAGGCCGAGGTCGAACCCGAGACCGAGGCCGAAGCCGAGACCGAGACCGAGGCCGAACCCGAGACCGAGGCCGAGACCGATCCCGATCCCGTACCCGATCCCTACGCCGGCAGCGTGCTGTCGGCCGGCAACGGATCGTCGGTGGCGGGCGCGGCGCCGTCGAGGCGAGCCCGGCCCGGGGCCGCGGTCTGGTCGCGGACGTGACGGGGCACGCCCTCGACGTCCCACACGATGCGCAGCGCCTGCAGGAGCTTCAGCCCGTAGAACGACAGATCGAACTCCCACCAGTAGAACCCCTGGCGCGCCGAGCGCTGGTAGTGGTGGTGGTTGTTGTGCCAGCCCTCGCCCAGCGTGATCAGCGCGAGCAGCGGGTTGTTGCGGCTGTCGTCGGTGGTCGGGTAGCGACGGCTGCCCCAGACGTGGGTCAGCGAGTTGATCGTGAAGGTGCCGTGCCACAGGAGCACGGTCGAGATGAAGTAGCCCCACACCAGCGCGTGGGTGCCGCCGATCAAGTACAGCGCGGCGGCGTAGGCGACGGTGAACCAGATCTCGTAGCGGTTGATGAAGCGCAGCTCAGGGTAGCTGGCGAGATCCTTCACCTTGGTCAGGTCGGCGTGCTGGTGGCGACGCACCAGGATCCAGAACATGTGCGACCACCAGAAGCCGCGCTGCCGCGGCGAGTGCAGATCCTCGGGCTGGTCGGAGTACTTGTGATGGTGGCGATGGTGCGCGGCCCACCACAGCGGGCCCTTCTGCGTCGAGATCACGCCGAGCAACGCGAAGCCGACCTGGCCGACCCGGCTGGTCTTGAACGCGCGGTGCGAAAAGTAGCGGTGGTAGCCGGCGGTGATGCCGAACATGCGCACGACGTACGAGCCCATGCAGATCGCGAAGCCGGTCCACGACCAGCCGAGCCAGATCAGGCCGGCCAGCGCGATCGCGTGGACGCTCCAGTACGGGACGGTGTCGAGCCAGCGGATGCGATCGAGCTCGGGATCGCGAAGGGTGGCGGTAGGGGTGGACATCGCGTCGGACGGTAGCCGGACCTCCCGACGGCCGCGGCCATGACCACGCCAGCGATCGACCACAGGTCGGGCGTCGCGATGACCAGATCGTGACACGGCCGGGCCGAGCGGCCGGACCACTGTCCCGGGTCGGTCCGGTGGAGGTGGGCAGACAGGCGCGCGAGACGCGGCGATGTTATGACCAGGGTTCGGGATGGCCTCCGCGTTCCACTTCGAACACCGGTTCCGAGCCGCGTCGCCGGCCGTGGTCATGACCGCGGTCATGGACCCGGTCCAGCGCGCCGCCCAGGACCGCGCGGTCGACGTCGCCCGGCGCGAGCTGGTGAGCGACGACGACACGCCGGACACCCGGGCGCTCCGGTTCGTGGTCTACCCGCGGCGACAACTCCCGGCGGTGGTGCGGGCGGTGGTCCGCGGCGATCTGGCGTACGACGAGACGATCGTGTGGACCAAGGCGGCCGACCGGGTCGACTACGACATCCGGCCGCGACTGCTCGACGGTCGGGCGCGGATCGTCGCCACCTACCAGCTCACCGCGGGCGACCCGGGCGAGGTGGTGCGGCGCTACCACGGCACGGTCACCGTCGACCTGCGCCTGATCGGTGGCCGCATCGAGCGGATGATCGTCGACGACCTGGGGCGATCGCTGGCGGTAGCGGCCCAGGTCACCCAGGACCACCTCGACCGGGGCGCCGCGTCGTGATCGATCTCGCAGGCGGCGCGGCCGGAGCAAGGTATCCTGGACGGATGACCGGCCCGCGGCCTGGGGGACGCCGATGACGGCGACGACCACCGCGCCGCGCGAGCGCCGGCTCGGCGACTTCCAGCTCCTGGCCAAGCTGGCCACGGGCGGCATGGCCGAGATCTTCCTGGCCCGGCGCGTCGCCGGCGGACCGATGCAGGTGGTGAAGCGGATCCTGCCGCACCTGGCCGACGATGAGCACTTCGTGACGATGTTCCGCGACGAGGCCAACCTCGCCGCGCAGCTCGTCCATCCGAACATCTGCCGGGTTCACGAGCTCGGCCACGTCGGCGACGTGTGGTTCATCGTGATGGAGTACCTGCACGGCATCCCGCTGTCGCGGCTGCTGTCGCGGCTGGCCAAGGACCGCAAGTTCCTCGACGTGCGCATCGTCGCCGGCCTGATGGTCCAGGCCTGCGACGGCCTCGATCACGCCCACGACGCCCGCGGCGCCGACGGCCACCACCTCGGCCTGGTCCATCGCGACGTGTCGCCGCCCAACATCCTGGTGACCGCCGACGGCACGGTGAAGCTCCTCGACTTCGGGATCGCCAAGGCCCGCGGCGCCAACTCCAAGACCCGGACCGGCACGGTCAAGGGCAAGAACGCGTACATGTCGCCCGAGCAGATCCTGGGCAAGCCCCTCGATCGGCGCAGCGACGTCTTCGCCCTAGCCACGGTCATGTACGAGCTGTGCGCGGTGCGCCGGCTGTTTCACCGCGACAGCGACTTCCTGACCTTCAAGGCGATCACCGAGGAGGCCATCCCCGACGTCCGCGATCGCCGCCCGGACCTGCCGGCGTCGCTGGTCGCGGTCCTGGTGCGCGCGCTGGCCCGCGATCCCGCGGCCCGGTTCCCGACCGCGGCGGCGATGCGGGACGCGATCGTCGCGGCGATGGCGCCGCTGGGCGGACCGGCTAGCCCGAGCGAGCTGGCGGCGATGCTGACCCGCGACTTCGCGTCCGAGCTGGCCGACAAGGACGCCCTGGTCGGCCAGGCCGAGCGGCTGGGCGCCGACGCGGCCCCGCTGGCTGGGCCAGGCGCGACCAATGCGCCGACCCCGGTGGCGTCGATCCGCGCGCTGGCCGAGGACGACGGCTCCTTCTTCGATCGCACGCCGGTCGCCAAGCCGCCGCGCCCCGCCAGCGTCGGGCCGTCGGACTCGGTGGTGATCGAGCCGACCGCGGGCCTGGCGCCAGCCCCAGCCGGCCTCGAGATGCTCGACCTCGCGCCGGGCTCGACGGATCTGCTGCGCGAGCGCCGCCGCCGGGTCCGCCGCCTGCTCCTGGCCGGCGTCGCGCTGACCGGCCTGGCGGTGGTCGCGATGGTGGGCGGCGCGCGCGCGTGCCGGACCGCCGCCGAGCGCTCCGCCACCGAGGTCGCCGCGGTCGCACCGCCGCCGCCCCCGGTCGACGCCGCGCCACCGCCGGACGCGGCGGTCGACGCCGATCAGAGCCGGGCCGACATCCTGGCCCTGGCCCGCTACGGCTTCTTCTCGGTCGGGGCCGACAAGCCGACCGAGATCTGGATCGATCATCGCCGGGTCGGGCCGACCCCGCTCATCCGCTATCCGCTGTCGCCGGGCCCCCACGACGTCAAGGCGGTTGGCCCTCGCGGCAAGACCAAGCGCTGGAAGATCCTGATCGAGGCCACCAAGGACGTCGACGCCGGCGTGCTCGACTGGTGATCGATCCGGCGGCGCTAGCGGTCGGCCTCCTCGGCGGCCTCGCGCTGGGCGCGCTGACCGGGTTGCCGCTGGGCGTGATGAACGTCGCGGTCGTGACCACCGCCGCCACCGACGGCGTCGGCCCCGCGGCCCGGCTGGGCGCCGGCGGCGCGGCCGCCGACGCGACCCACGCGCTGGTCGCCTTCACCGGCCTGGGCCCGGCGCTCCTGGCGCGGCCGCGCGCGACCGCGATCGCCAGCGGCGTGGCGGGCGTGTTGTGCCTGGCGGTGGCGCTCCTCCTCGTCCTCCGTCGAGCGACGGCGCCGACCGCGCCCTCGACGACGCGACGCGGCCGCGGCCGGTTCTGGCTCGGAGTCGCGTTGACCTTGCCCAACCCGGCCGCCCTCACCGCGTGGCTGACCGTCGCCGCCGCGGTCGGGCCCCTGGCCGCCCCGGTGGCCGCCGTCACCGCGGTCGGCGTCGGCCTGGGCTCGGCCGCCTACTTCGCCGGGCTGGCCCGCCTGGCAGCCCGGGCCGGCCGCGCGCCACCGCCCAAGGTGCTCGATCGGATCGCGGCCCTGGCTCTGGCCGGCCTAGGCGCGGTCGCGCTGGCCCGCGCGTTCACGTGAGCGACGCCAACCGCCGGGGTTCCGCGCTGGCCGGCGACCGAAGGCCCACGGCGGCGGCCACTGCGCGAGGGCGTCGGCGACATCGGCGACGCGTTCGGCGAGCCCACGCGCGGTGGCGACGGCGGGCTCCTCGAGCCAGCCCCAGGTGACGGCGATGTCGAGGGCGGCCTTGGTCCGCTCTGCCTTGGCGGCGGCGTTGCGGTAGGCGCGCTGCCTTCGGCGGCCGGTTCGGTGCGCCCCCCGGACGAGGTTCATGACCGTCGAAGCTGCTGCACGACGAAGTTCATCGGTGAGATCGGGCGACTGTGCGTACAGCACCTCGCATAGGGGTCGCAGCGCACGGAGGAATTCGTCGACGAAAGGCGGGGCAAGGAGCATGTCGTGGGTTCCGTGGTTGGGGGGAGAAGGGGAAGGGGGGAAGGG
>JAGPCY010000078.1 GCA_018057825.1 Kofleriaceae bacterium
CTGGCGGTCGACGCGGCCGGGGCCGGTGCGGTCGGGGCCGGCGCGGCCGGGGCCGGCGCGGCCGGAGCCGGCGCGCTGGCGGTCGATGCGGCCCGGGCCGGCGCCGCGGCGGTGGCCGGGGGCGCGGGCGGCGCTTCGCCCGGACCGAGGTAGACCACGCCGCGCTGGTTCCGCGGGAGCACGCCGGTCGCCGCGGGCGGGAGGTTGACGCCCGCCTGCCGCGCCAGGTCATCGAAGGGAGCGCCCACGGCCGCCAACCGCTCGTTGATCAGCGGCAACGCCTCGGGGGCCAGCGCGTGGATCATCGCCTCGACACCGGCGGCACCGCCCGGGACCCGTTCCAACCAGGGCGACAGGAACGAGCCCTCGTTCACGAGGTTGTTGTACAGGTCGGCCAGCGGCGACACCGTCGGGGCGCCGCTCGGGGCCGCCGGGGCCACCGGGGCCGCGTTGCGCGCCGCGCCCGCGACCGTCGCGGCGACCTGCTCCGGGGTCGGCAGCTCGGCGGCGGTCGGGGCGTACGGGTCGACCTCGGGCGGCGCGACCGCCAGCGGCGCGTCCTCGCCGCCCACGTCGAACGCGTCATCGGGGAGGTTCGCCAGCGCCGCCGCCGCTTGGTTCGCGCGCAACGTCTCCGCGACGCCGAGCTGGCGCACCGCCTCCGCACTCGCCGCCGCGAGCGTCATCGTGCTCGCGTGCAGGGCCAGCCGATCGCGCGCGGTCGGGGTCATGCGCGACAGCTCGGCCTCGAACTTCGGGCGCCACACCGGACCGATCCGGCGCGCGACCGCGTTGAGGTGCGCCCAGGCGGCCGGCAGCCGCGCGCGCTCCTCATCGGTGAGCGGATCGTTCGAGATCGGCGGCCGAGCGTTGCGCGCCGGCGCGACCCGCGGCGGGCCCATCGACGAGGGGGGCGCCATCGGCGGCGGCGGGGCCGGCGGCATCACCGCAGCCGGCGGCGGCATCACCGGCGCCGCCATCGACGCCGCGGCGGTCATCGCCCCGGCCCCGCCGCTCGCCATGTCCTCGAGCTTGGCGTTGATGAACATCTGCGCCATGGGCCACAGCTCGCCGATCAGATCGCCGAGCTTGTCTTGCCACGCCGGCTTCGCCTCGGGCGGCGGCGGCGCTTCCTCGCGATCGTCGTCGTCGTCGCCCTCGCCAGGCCCGTACACGGGCGTCGGGATCGGCTGCACGATCACCTGGGGCGCCGGCGCTGGCGCTGGCGCCGCCATCGGACGGCGCTTGGGCATCGCCGCGCCATCCGCCGCGCGCAGCAGATCCGCGGCCGACCCCATCAGGGTCGCGACCGACGCCGTCAACGTCGCGTTGCTCGCCGCCAGCGCGCGGATCGCCTCGCCGAGCAAGTACTGCTCGCCGGTCAGGTGCGCCGGCACCGGCAACGGAAAGGCCGGCCCGGTCGACGGGTCGACCGGGCGCGCCGTCGCGATCGCGTGCGCCAGCGGCGCCGCCGCCGCGACCATCACCGGCGCGGCGCCCACGGCGGGGGCCGCGTTGCGCAGCTCGCCGCGCTCGGTGCGCTCCGGCGGGAGGACCAAGTACGCCGACGGGCCGCGCACCGGCTGGCCGTGCTCATCGATCGGATCGAGGCGGTACTTCCCCGGCGGGAGGCCCTGGCCGCGCAGGTGCGCGCGGAACTCCGACAGATCGGCCGAGATCGGGATCGTGACCGGACCGCCATCGAGCCCGGGCGTGCGCTGGGGACCGCCGCGCGGCGAGTCGTGCATCCGGCGCACCAGCCAGGTGCGCGCCTCGGGCGGCACGGTGAAGGGCTCGCCTTGCTGATTGATCGCGAGCTGGGACATGGGCGTTCCCTCCGCTACCGGCGCGGTCCACACCGCGCGCACCTCGGGCCCCGAGGCGGGGGAGGCACGCCGAAATCTCGGGGCCTCTACTCCTAGAGGCACGAGACCGGCCCTTTTTACGAAACCCCTCGGTCGATTTTGAAGATTGTTGGCACGCGCGCTTGCGGCAGGCGTCAGGCCACCGCCTCGACGACCGCGACCGCGACCGACACCGCGTGCGCAAGTGGTCGGCGCACCCTGTCGGCGACGTCCGCGACCCCGTCGCCGACCGCGGCGACCACCGCCCAACCGGTCGGGATCACGTCACGCGACCCGGTCAGTGACCCGGTCGTTGACCCGGTCGGGGCCGCCGTAGCGTCCGAAACAGGCGGTCACTCACCGGTGGGCACGCGTGCGGAGGGATGCGATCGACCGCTCGCGCACCGCCGGTGCTCGGCCCCGCCGCAAGGACCTCGGCCGCCGGGCCCCCGGTCGCGGCGATCATCGCGGGCGGGTCCTGGGTGAGCTGGCCCGCGTGGTCGATCGGGATGAGCTGGTACCAGCCCGGCCGCACCCCCGCCGCGGTCACCAGCTCGTCACGGCTGACCGCCAGGTCAAACCGGAGGCGCGCCCCACGGTCATCGGTGACCCACCGCCAGAGTGCACCCTCGCCGGCCTCATGCATCAGGAAGAAGCCGAGGGTCGCGCGCTTCGCACGCCAGGGCGCGCCCGCCGTCGTCCGCAGCCACGTCACCGGCCAACTGTATCACCGGCGCGAGGCGGCTACCTCGCGTCCACCGATCATCTACCCGCGCCGGGGTGACCGTGCGTGCCATGATCATCCGCATGCGCCGGATGGTGAGCCCGCTTGTGGTGGCCCTCGTCATCGATGACGAGCCCACCCGCCGAGCCATCCGCCGCTCCCTTGGCCGCCCCGAGGTGATCGTCGCGCCCTTCCGCACGGCCGAGCGCGCCCTCCGGTACCTCGATACGATCGCCGTCGATCTCCTGGTGACGGACTTCGAGCTGGCGGGGTTGAGCGGGTCGGCCCTGATCGCGACGACCCGCGCGCGCGGCCATCGCTACCCGACCGTCTTGATCACCGGTCGGTCCCCTCACGACCGCGCCGAAGACCTCGCGCGCTACCACCTCGCCGATGTCGACATCGTCGAGAAGCCGATGGGCCCGTCGGACACGCAACGCGTCATCGCTCGGTACCTGACCCGTACCCACGAGGATCACGATCTGGCCTAGCGTCTGTGCGACCGTGAGCGCGGTGTGTCGCTCGGAAGCCCTCGTGGTCGCGTTGATCGACGATGACCTCGCCGTCCGTCGCGCCCTCAGCCGAGCACTTGTCGCGTGTGGCGCCGACGTGCGCGCCTTCGCGAGTGCGGAGGACGCCCTTGCAGGACTCCACCCGGGCGAGGTCGACCTGATCGTCACGGACTTCGATCTCCCGGGTCTCGATGGCGCCGAACTCATCACCGCGGCCCGCGCCCGGGGCCACCGGTGCCCCGCCGTCGTCGTCAGCGGCGCGATCGCCGAGCATCACGCCGCGCGCCTGCAAGGCGTCGATGACCTCGACGTCCTCCGCAAGCCGTTCGAGCTGCCCGCCATGGTCCAGATCATGGCGAGGTGCAGACGCCGCTAGGGTCGGCTGGCGTCAGACGCCGGCGACACTATCCCCACCGCATGACCTGCTCCACCTGCCGCGGCGCGCCGCCCTTGTGCGATGCGTGCCTCGACCAACGCCTCGCCTGGCATCTCGGCTACGCCCGCGCCGCCGGCCAGCGCTGGGGCGAAGCCGTCCACCGAGCCCGCCCCGGGCAGCCCTGGCCCGCCTGGGACGAGTCGCCGCGCCTTCGCACCCTCGCGCACGCGAAGGTCGCGGAGGTCGCCGACGATCCGCGCCTGGCGGAAGCCCTCGCCCGCGCCTGAGTCCAGGCCGCCGCGCGCGCCTACGCGAGCCCTGGACCCCGGCCCGGTTCGGTCAGCTTCCGGATCGGCCGCGATCCCCTCCGAGACAGCGCAAGCGCCGGATAAGACAAGGCTCGGTCACCCGAGCTCACGGCGTCCCCACGGTGCGCCGCCGCCGGTATCGCGGCGATCGAACTTAGGCGTCCCCGGACTCGCCCTCGCCGTTGACCTCGCGGGGCCGGCCTACGGACGCCACGTCCGCCGTAGGTACGCTCGAAGCTCATCGTCGGTCAGCCACTCGGCCGCGGCGCCGAGAGACACCGCCGCGTGCGCTACCAGCTCGGTCGCCGGCATCGAGTCGATCCGCGCGGCCAGCTCCGGCGACGGCGCGCAACAGCTTCGACCCCGGGCCAGAACGGCCGGCCCTTGGTCCAACGACGGTCCCCCCCGCGCAAGAGTGACCGTCGCTTCAACCATCGTTCAGTTCTTCATCGCCAGCCCTTCGCCCCCCGCGAGCACCTTCAAAGCGTGCCGCCGCAAAGCGTCGTCGTCGAGGACGTCCACGATCGGTCCGAGCACCCGGCGCAGCTCGGCCCGCGTCATCCGGGCGACCGCGGCCGGCCGCATCGGCTGGATCCGCGCATGGAGGCCGGCAGACCGCCGCACGACGGCGAACAACTCGACCGCCGATGGCTCGGCCTCACTCAGCGCCGGCCGCGCTTGCGTCCGCTCCCGATCGATCGCCTCCGCGAGCCGATCGATGTCGATGAAGAGCCACAGCGGCGGCTTACCCACGGCGGGGTTCTCCTCGCGTCTCGGCGGCGACGTCGTGCGCGGTGCGGGCGATGGCGCGCCGCGCCGCGATGACCTCGGCCACCGGCATCCCCAGCGACGCCGCGATCGCCTCGGTCCGGGTGATGCCGTCGTAGAGCGCGCCCAGGACTCGCTCGGCCGACGGGTCGAGCCGTTGCGGCACGAGGCGGGCGACCACGCGCCGCTCCAGGGCACGAAATGCGGCGGTCGCGCTCGTGGGGACCGCGGGCCGCCGGGCGTCGATCATCTCAGCGGCCCGATCGCGCACCGCGATCCACAGCGGCAGGCCGGGCGCCAACGGGCGCCCTTCAGCCAGTAGCTCGGCGACCACGAGCAAGACCCACTCGTCCGCCGGCCGGCCATCGAGTGCGCAGTGAGGACCACCCAGGAGCGCGGCCACGGCCGCGATCGCTCGCCCAAGCTCGTCGGGGGTCGCCTCGACCAAGATCGCCCGCGCCGCCGCCGCCCGCTCGGTCGCAGGTGCCCCACCGCCGTCATCGATGACGCCGCGCTGGTTCATGGCGTCGCCCTCGCCGCGGTGCCGCGCGAACGATCGATCGTCGCGCCTTCGACGAACAGCGGCGCGGACGGGGGCACCACGCCCCGGGTCGCGCCGCTGGCGATGAGCGCCAACCAGTCGCGCACCTCCGCGAAGTAGACGCCGGCCAGGTCGGCGAAGTCGCCGCCGACCCGCCGGTGGCGGATCACCGCCGCCACGCGCCCGGCGACGTGCGCGATCTGGCACACGCCATCGAGGTCCCCAATCTGCGCGTCGCTCAGCCGGTCTCGCCCGCGGTCGCGGCGACGCTGCACGATCCGGAACCGCCAGTCCCAGCGGATCGCGTCGCACACCGCCGTCGCGAACCGCGGTTCGCGCGCCGGGTCCCAGGGCCGCACCCCGAGCACGATGGACTCGACGCCGCGGCGCGCGCACCACAGTGCGTCCATGCGCGGCACCAACTCGCCGAGCGTGAGCCCAACGCCCTCGGCGTAGGCCAGGGCCCGCTGTGCCTCGATGGGGCGCCACGACTGCGCCGCCGCGCGCGCCTGTAGCGCCGTCATCGCGTAGTCCGTCGTGCCGTTGTGCGCGACGATCTTGGACGTCTCTTCGATCTGAAGACTCATGCACCCCCCGATATCGATCGGTCACCAGTGACGTTGCGTAGAACTCTGCACCTTCCTCGCTGGCGACCAGCCCGAGGACTCGTGCCCAATCACAACCATCAACCCATCGAACAACACCGCGGCGCGGGCCAGGGCCACCAGCCCGCCCACGACCAGCCCCGACAGGTCCGGCGCTCCGTCCGCCGGCGGCGCGCCGGTCAGAAGGATGCTCGTCACCGTCGGCGGCGGACTCTCGACGCCTCGCGCGCTCATTCCTCGTCTCGCGCCTTGGAAGGCAGGATGCCGAGTCGACACAACGCCTCCCGCAAGGTCGTCGCATGCACGCCCAATGTTCGGGCCGCCGCACGGATGCCGCCGCCCGCGTCCGCCCAGGCTGACAGCCGCGTCGCCGCGCGTCGCAGGTCGTCGTGGTTCTCGGGCCAGTCGAACCGCGCGAGGGCATCGCGGGCGGGCCCGAGGAGTTCGCACAACGGACCCGGCGCAGCGACGCGGTGCATGCTCTCTTGCTCTGCGAGCGCCACGTCGAGCATGGCCATGGCCTCGCCGGGTGGCCTCTCGGCGATGGCCGGCGACCGGATCTCGGCGACGAACCCGTGCCAGTCGAGCGCATACCGCATCGCGCGGGCGTCGTCGGCGAAGGTGATCACGCGGGCCGACGTGCGGAAGAGGTTGTCGACGAGGGCAGCGCCAGCGCGCCGCACGCCACGCAGGTCCACGCAGACGACACCGGCGCCGGCCCGCGCCAACTCGGCCTCGACGACCTTCCGCGGTGCCCGCGCGTTGATCGTCACGAGGGGCGAATCGCGGTGCCATGAGTGCGTGTGGATCGATCGCGCCAACCGCTCGGGACCGTAGCCGACCGGCCCGGTCAGCAAGAGCGGTGGCTGGTTCGGCCCCGCGACGGCCACCAGCGCCGCGTCGACCGCCGCATCGCTGGCGTAGCCGAGTTGCCAGCACAAGCGGCTGCGCAGTGCCCGCAGGCGCGCATCGAGAACGATCAACGATGTCTCGCCGGCGACGAAGACGTTGCCGGCGCGAACGAAGAACTTCTTCGCGGTCGCCCCGCCAAAGCGGCAGCCGTTCTTGGAGACGTCTTCGATCGCCAGCCACAGGCCGTCTCGAACGATCGTCGCGTGCCGCCGCGAGATGTGCTTGCGCGCCAGCAGACAGTCCGCGGGCCGCGCCGCGCCTAGCGTGAACTGGGTCGTCGCGAGCGACAGTCGCAGCTCGATCGGTTCACCGACGACACGAAGCGCGCACGGCGCCTCAGGCGGGGGCAGCGGGAGCACCCCACCGGTGATTGGATCGGTCGTTTTCACGGACGCCGCCTTGGTCATGCCCGGTCCATCCTACGGATCCCCGTCAGCTCGTACAGGTGGTGTTCGGCACCCCGCCGAAAGGACCTTTCGGCGAATCTTGCTGATCTCGCCAGGTTGCGGCGTTTTTTGGAGGGGTCGACCGCACGGATTCGCGGATCACCCCTCCACCGTTTTGGTCGGAACTGATCGCCAACTGTGGCATGGTCAAGGTCGGTCCATGGGTAGCGGTCTCGACGTCGGCACTTCTCTCGGTGGCTATATGCTCCTTCGCCAGCTCGGCGAAGGCGGCATGGGCCGCGTCTTCCTCGCTCGCCACCACCTCCTCCAGCGCGACGTCGTCATCAAGCAGATCCGCCCACACCTGGCCGGCCGCCCCGAGTTGGTGCGGCGCTTCTTCGCCGAGGCCCAGGCCGCCGCCCGCTTGCGCCACCCGAACGTCGTCGAGGTCATCGACTGTGCGCATGCCCCGGACGGCTCGCCGTACCTCGTCCTTGAATATCTCGACGGCCGGACGATGCACGATTGGCTCGCGGCCACCGGCCCCGCCGATCCCACCCACCTCGCCCTGATCGTCGCCCAGGTCGCGAGCGCGCTGGCGGTCGCCCACGCCGCCGGGATCGTCCACCGCGACATCAAGCCCGAGAACCTCTTCCTCATGGAGGCGCCGCTGAACCTCGGCGCGCGGCTCCGCGCCGCTGGCCTTCCGACGCACCTCTTCGTCAAGGTGCTCGACTTCGGCATCGCCAAGCTGGTCGACGGCTCCGGCACCCGGACCGGGGTCGCGCTCGGGACCCCGGCGTTCATGCCGCCCGAGCAGCTCCAGGACGCCGCCGCGGTCGACGGTCGTGCCGATGTCTACGCCCTCGGCGCGGCGGTCTGGCAGGCGCTGACCGGTCAGCCGCTGCCGTGGGCCGACCGCTCGCTCGTCGAGATACACCGGCTCCAGACCAGCGAACCGCCGCCCGATCCGCGCAGCTATCGATCGGACCTCGACCCGACTGTCGCCGCCGTCGTCGGTCGCGCGCTGGCCGGTCGCCGCGACGAGCGCTGGCCGACCATCGACGCGTTCGCGCGCGCCTTCGTCGCGGCGGTCCCGCATGGCGAGCGCGTGCTCGCTGAGGTCGCCCCGGCCCTCGCGACCGCCTCGGAGCCGACCGCGGTCACCGCCTCGATCGTGCGGCCCGCTCGTGCCGCACCGCCGACCGCACCGCCAACCGTCACGCCGCTCGCGAACGCGGTCATGATCAGCCCCGCGTCGCGCCGCGCGCTGCGCGTCGGCCTCACGATCGGCGCCGCGGTCGTCGCCGTCAGCATCGGCGGGGTGCTCCTGGCCGTGCGCGGCAAGGCCGACCGACCCACCGCGCAGCCCGCCCGCGCCGCACCGACCCAGGATGCCGGCCCCGTCGATGGGCCTGCGATGCTCGACGCCTCGGCCCCGCTCGATGCCACCGTCCCCGACGCCCCCCCGCCGGTCGACGCGGCCTCCCCGGGCGCCGCGACCTCGCCGACTACCCCCGGGCCCCACCGACGCGCCGAGCCCCGCCCCGGTCCGCGCGGCGGCTCCTCCACCCGCTCGTCCGACTCCTCCGGCATCCGCATCATCAAGTAGCCACCACGTAGGGAAGGTCCATGCCGCGACTCCACACCATGCTCGTCTCGGTCGCCGTCCTCGTCCTCGCGATGACCGCCGCCCACGCCCAGAAGGCCTGCGAATACCTGGTGCCGCCCCACGGCGGCGCCTACGAGGTCCCGGTCCATCCCGCCTACGTCACGAGCCTGCGCTTCGCCGGCAAGATCGCCAGCGCCAACACCTCGGCCATGATGGACAAGGACTACGAGATCCGCGCCGATGGTCCGGACGGTCTCCTGGTCCGGCCCAAGGCGGCCAACCCTGGCGACGCCAACGTCAACATCCAGGTCGGGCCCTCGCGCATCAGCGCGCTCTTGCGCACCAAGCGCGATCCCAAGGAGGCGTGCGCCCTGGTCACGTTCAAGGCCACCACGATCGAGGAGGCGATCGAGCGCCAGGTCGCCGACGCCGTCGCCAAGCGCACCGCCGCCCTCGAGGCCGAGCTAGCCGAGCTGCGCGCGGAGCAGACCGCGCGCGTCGCCGCCGCGCTCGCCGAGACGATCGCCGAGCGCGCCATGACCCGCCTCGAACTCCAGCGGTTGAAGGCGGTCGCGCGCAACGACGCCGGCGTGGTCGTGTGGGTCTTGCGCGCTGTCGTCCTCGGCCCCGACCTCTTGGTCAACGTCGAGATCGAGAACCGCTCCGGCGCCGCGCTCCGGGTCGCTGACCTCGACGTCCGCGACGGCGCGGGCAAGGCGCGCGGGACCGCGGCCCGCCTCGCGGGCGCTACGCCGGCCGGCGGGGTCCTGGGCACCGTCCCCCCCGGCGCCAAGGTCCGGGGCGTCGCGATCGTACGCGACGGCGCCGCGCTGATCGGGACGGCCTTGACCCTCTCCCTACGCACGACCGACGGCAAGCGCGAGGTCACGGTGCGCGACCTGGGGATCCGATGATGCGGATCCAGCTCTCGCTTGCCGCCGCCCTCGTCGCGATGACCGCTGGCCCGGCCGGGGCCGATCGCTACGAAGCCTCGCTCGGGCTGAGCGCCCACGGCGGCGCCGCGCGGATCGGCGAACCCGGCACCACCGCCGCGTGGGCCGGCGGCCTCGGGCTGGGCGCCCGCGCCAGCTACGCCACCGACAACACCTGGGCCTACGATCTCCAGCTCGCCGGCTTCGTCTCGCAGCCCGTCACGTACCCCGAGGTCGAGCGCGAGATCCTCGGCGAGGTCGAGCGCGGCGCCGCCACCCGCCGCACCATCGCGGCGGCCCTCACCGGCGGCGTCGAGCTGCGCTTGGGACCGCGCCTCATCCCGACCGTGCGCCTCGGCCTCGGGCCGCAGGTCCGCCACCGCACCGCCTCGGACCTCGGTGGCATCACCGACGCCATCCCCGGCGCGACGACCTTTGATGTCGCGGTGTCCGTCGGCCTGGGCTTCGATCTGCGCCTCAGCCGCCGCCGCGTGCTCGGCCTGTGCCTACGCTACGACCGGGCCCAGCCGATCGGGGATGCCGGCGCGATCGATGCGGTGGCGCTGTCGATCCGTGTCGATCACTACTGGTATCCCCGATGGCAGGCCCCCGCGTGGTGAGGGCTCGTTCTTTCAGGTACATAGCAGGTGGAGGGGTCAACCTCACCGATCCGAGCTTTACCCCTCCACCTGGGAATCTCTCATGATAATGGCCGTTTGCAGCACACAGCCAAGCTTCACCCGAAAGGGGTGATTGCGCGTCTCCGTTGAGTCTGAGACAGCTTGACCGGCGCCAGACGCTCGCTTGTCCGACCGATTCGGCCGTCACCCAGGAGGTTGCCGTCATGGGTCCATGTTTCGCCCGCCCGATCGTGTTCGCCGCCGCAGCCCTCGCGGCGCAGGTGGCTTGCACCGACGACGGCTCAGACACCCCGCCGGTCGATCAGAACGGCACGGTCGGCGCCCGCGTCTTGATGACCCAGGACAGCCCGCTGGTCGGCGCCACCGTCACGGTCGATCACCTGGTGAACGTCGGGACCACGATCGAGATCCGGAACCGCGTCGCCGAGCTGACCACCGACAGCGACGGCTACTTCGTCACCTTGACCGGCCAGCAGTCGGGCCTCTTCCGGATCACCACCCGCGGCGGCTCGTTCCGCGACTACGCCACCGGCCAGACGATCGTCCTCGACGAGGCCGACGGGCTGACCGCGCTCCTCGACATCGATCGCTTCGAAGACCTGACGACCGGCCTGGTCACGCCGGTGACCCACCTCGTCCACACGCTCATCGACGCGCGGACCCAGGCCGGCACCGACCCCGACCTGGTCACGTCCTACGCGCTCGTGACCGAGCACATCGATCGCCACTTCGGCGACCTGCACTGGGAGCGGATCGCCCCCGCCGATCTCACCGCGGCCCAGACCTCGCCGACCGCCGAGGTCCGCGCGGCGTTTCTGCTCGGGGCCTGGTCGCTCCTGGCCCAGGACATCGCGCTGGCCGCTGGCGCCACGGCGCAGCAGGTCAACCCGTTCACGCTGGCCCGCGATCTCGGCCGCGATCTGGCGGCCCCTCCCTTCGACGGCAACGACGGCAACGATCGCACCGCCGGCTCCGGCATCCAGTTCGCGCTGTGCGCGCCGGTGCCGCCGGGCTGTCTCCCCACGGGCCCCGCCGAGGCCTGCACGATCAACGCCTGCCGCGCCGCCTGTGACGCCTACGCCGGCACCGCGCGCACCGGCCTGGCCGCCGCCGTCACCCGCCTGATCAACGACAACGGCGTCGACGGACGCAACCAGACCGGCCTGGCGGTCGCCGATGCGCTGCGCTTCGCCCGCGCCATCGCCGACGCCCAGGATCCGATCCTCTTCGGCGACACCTGCACGCCGGTGCTCGATCAGACCGGGCCGCGCGTGAGCTTCGGCGCGACGCCGCCGCCCGGGGCGCTGGTCCGCGGCGCCCTCGAGATCACCGCGGTCGCCACCGATGACACCGACCCCGCACCGGTCCTGACGCTCGCCGACCTCACCGACACCGACAGCGGCGCGTCCACCGCGGCCGCGATCCTCGACACCACCGGCACCGACGGCCCCGTCACCGTCACCGCGATCGCCCGCGACGCCGCCGGCAACCGCGCCACCGCGACCTTGGCGCTCGTCGCCGACAACACGCCGCCCACGCTCACCGTCAGCGCCACCGGCTTCCTCTCCGACGGCACCACCTGGTGGACCACCGCGGCGTCGCCCTCGCTCACCGGCACCACCGACGATCTCCACCGACCGATCACCGTCCGCGCCTACGTCCTCGGCGCCGAGGTCGCGTCGACCGTCGCCGGCCCCGGCGGCTGGAACCTCACGATCCCGGCCGCGGCGGTCGGCCCAGCCGGCTCGGTGGTCGAGCTGCGCGCCACCGACGCCGCCGGCAACGTCACGCCGATCACCGCGGCCACCTCGCCGCTCCTGCGCGTCGACGCCACGCCCCCGACGGTCGACGGCCTGGCCCGGGTGTTCTTCGACGAAGGCAACGACGCGATCACGTTCCCACCGGCCGGCCCGGCGCACACCCACCTGCCGACCGGCGCCGTCACCCTCGGCACCGTCGCGCCGCCGAGCTGCCCGACCGTCCGCAAGTACGCCTACCTGACCGCGGTCGCGCCCGCCGCCACCGAGAGCGCGCCCAACCCGGTCGCGCTCGCCTTCCGCGCCGCCGACGCCGGCATCGGCCTCGAGCCCGCCGCGTCGACGTACACCGTCACCGCGCCCGGCGGTCAGGTCTTCGGCCCGTTCCCCGTCGCCGCCACCCCCGCCGTCGGCGCCCCGGGTGCCTTCGACCACCTCGCGGACCTGCGGCGCGACGGCGCCGCGGCCGTCCCACCCATCGGCGTCCCTGGCGCGGTCCAGGAAGGCGTCTTCACCGTCACGTTCACCGCGCGCGATCGCCTCGGTCAGGCGGCGTCGGTCGCGCGCTGCTTCACCTACCGGCCCTTCGGCCCGCCGATGAAGGTCGTCCTGGCCGCACGCGAGGCCGTGCACAGCACCTTCGTCACCACCCTGCGCGACGACTACAAGCTCGACAACGACGCCCCCACCACCGCGGCCCGCATGGCCGAGCTGCTGAACGGCACCGCCCGCGCGGGCCTCCTCGAGGTCTGGGTGCAGAACGTCACGCCCGATCCGGCCTACGTCACGTTCTCCGCGCCGCGCCCGCCGGTGCCGACCGTCAGCCGCACCTTCCGCACCCACCCCAAGCCGATCCGCGTGCGCTC
>JAGPCY010000023.1 GCA_018057825.1 Kofleriaceae bacterium
GACTCGGGCTGGGTCTCGGGTTGGGGTTGGGGATCGGGGGTTGGGGGGGGGGTCGGGCTGGGGTTGGGGATGGGGGATGGGGATCGGGACCGGGGATCGGGATCGGGATGGGGAGGGGGGTGGGGGGCGGGGGCGGGGCGGGTTCGCGGAGGGGGGCTCGATTCCGACGCGGGGCGGGTGTAGAGTGGAGGTGTGGGACCGTCGTCCTCGCGAGGACGAGTTAGGAGTCGCGCGCTCATGCTCCGTCACACCCTCCGCGCAGTCCTCATCGGCGCCTGTCTCGGCGGCGCCCTCGTCGCCGTACCTGGCGCGATCGCTCCGGCCTGGGGTCAGGCCGAAGACGATCTGCGCGAGGGCGACAAGCACTTCGAGGACGGCGATTTCCGTCGGGCGGCCAACGCCTACGACGCCGCGATCCGCAAGTACCCAGCCCAGGTCCCGGCCGAGGCCTACGGCAAACGGGCGGCGATCTACATCATCCTCAAGGACTTCGAGGGTGGCTTGGGCTTCCTCCGCAAGGTCGCCAAGGCCCAGCACCCGGAGGCCCCCGAGGTCCTCGAGCAGGAAGCGCTGATCCTGTGGCAGCTCGGCCAGAAGGCCGACGCCGTCGGGCTGGCCGAGCGGGTCGTGGTCCGCAAGCCCAAGTCGTTCCTCAACCAGAACCTGATCGGCGAGTTCTACGCCAACCGCGATCCCGACAAGACCATCCGCGCCTACGAGGCCTACCTCGCGGCCCGGCCGTCGGAGCTCGAGAGCAACGACGTGCTGCCGCGGATCCGGCTGGGCTTCGCGTACCTCGGGCGCGCCCGGGCGGCGCTGCGCGACGGCAAGACCAAGGACGCCGCCGGCGACTACGACAAGGCGGTCACCCAGCTCGAGACGGTGCAGCGCAAGTTCGGCAAGCGGGCCAACGCCGCGGTCAACGCCGACAACGGGCTGTGCGCCGGCTACACCGGCCAAGGGCAGTTCGATCGCGCGATCGCGGTGTGCGAGCGCGTCGTCGGCGATCCGCGCCGCGTCGACGCCAACGGTTCGGTGTGGTTCAACCTCGGCGTCGCCTACCTGGCCAAGAAGCAGCCGACCCGCGCCCGCGCCGCCGCCACCGAGTTCCTCAAGCTGAAGAAGAACGAGGCCCGCGGCTTCATCCTCACCGGCGACGCCTACTTCCAGGAGAAGGACTGGGCCGGCGCCCTCGACAACTACCTCCGGGCCGAGAAGCTCCTGCGCGCCGGCCAGCAGCGCGAGCAGGCCAGCCTGTCGATCCAGCTCGGCAAGACCTACCGCCGCTTGCCGTTCTCCGGCACCGGCGTCAACCCCAACCTGGCGCTGGCGATCGACAAGCTCCAGGCCGGCATCGCGTCGAACCCCGGCAGCTACGAGCTGGCCACCGAGCTGGGCGGCGCGTACTTGGCGGCCCGGCAAGACGACAAGGCCCTCGCCACCGTCGACCGGCTGATCGGCGGCAAGGACTTCGGCGCCGCCCCGGTCGACGACCGCGTCGGCCTGACCCTGGTGTCGGGCAAGGCCCAGTACAACCTGGGCAAGCTGGCGGTGGCCCGCCAGCGCTTCGAGGCCGCGGCCCAGCTCCGGCCCAAGGACACCCAGATCCAGCGGGTCTTGATCGAGACCATCAACGCTCAGGCCTGGGCCGCCTACGGCAAGGACGAGCGCGCCGCCCAGGCCTTCCTCGACGAGGCCGCCGCCCTCGAGCCGCGCTCGCCGATGACCGCGCTCAACCAGGCGGTCCTGTCGATCGAGCGCGGCGACTGCGACGGCGCCCAGCGCCACCTGGCCAAGCTCGAGGGCAATCGCCGCGGCTACGCCATGGGCTACGAGCGCCTGCTGGCGCGTTCGTACCTGTGCGCGCGCAAGCCCGATCGCGCCAAGGCCGCCGAGCACTTCGCCGCCGCCGAGGTCGAGGCCAAGAAGAACCAGGCCAACCTGGTGGTCGCCGAGATCTACACCGAGTGGGCGCCGCTCATCGTCGACACCAACCTCGACGACGCGGTCGAGAAGCTGACCGTCGCGGTGCAGTTCTCGGCCCAGGTCCCCGAGGTCGCGAGCGCCGCCAAGCGCAACCTGGCGCTGGCGCTGTTCCGCCGCGGCTGGCGGTCGATCAAGGCCGGCAAGGCCGCCGAGGCGGTCGCCGACTTCGAGCGCGCGACCCGCGAACCGGCGCTCCTGCGCGGCACCGAGCCGTCCGCCTTCGCGTTCTCCCACGCCATCGCGCTCCTCGAGAACGGCGACAACACCGCGGCGGCGGCGGCGTTCAAGGACCTGGCCGGCAAGGGCAACCAGGGGGCCTACCTGCGGGCGCCGTACAATAAGGTCGGCTCGCAGTTCTTCGCCGCCTACGCCGACTACCGCACCAACAACCCGGCGGCCCGACAGAAGGCCGCCAACGCCTTCACCGAGCTGCAGACCGGCGCCACCGGGGCCTTCGCCGCCAAGGTGCGGAGCCTGATCGCGTCGTCGTGGGAGTACGTCGCCTTCGATCACTGGAAGGCCGGCCGCACCGGGCCCGCCGACAAGGCGCTGCAGAGCGCGCTCAAGTTCGCCGACGATGACATCCGTCGCCGCGCGACGCTCAACCGCGCGGTCCTCGCCCTGGGCAAGGATCAGCTCCGGGTGCTCGAGGAGCTCGGCGGTCAACCGCCCGAGGCCCTGGTCAACCTGGGCATCGTCTACGAGCAGGCCGGTCGGCCCAAGGACGCCTACGAGGCCTGGGTCAAGGCCAAGGCGCGCGGCGTCGCGACCCGCGATCTGCAGAAGTGGATCGACGCCAAGAAGCGGATCTACGGGTTCTAGGCCTCGCCGCCCGCGCTGGAGCCATCATGAACAAGCTCACCGCCATCGTCCCCGCCATCGCGCTCGCCGCGGTCGGCGCCGCGCTCTACGTCCTGCCCGGCGACGCTCAGCCGGCGGCGCCGACCAAGCTGACGATCGGCATCTACGCGCCGTCGGTGGAGTTCGGCACCGCCCAGGTCCGCCTGCAGTACGCCCAGGCCCTGGCCAAGGCGATCCAGACCCAGACCGGCATCGACACCGAGGCCAAGTCGTTCGCGCAGTTCGCCCAGCTCAAGGGCAGCGGCGTCGACTTCGCGGTGGTCGATGGCCTGTGCTACGCGACCAACCTCGGCTGGCCGCTGCTCGCGACCGCCCAGGTCGGCGGCGGCACGACCCGCGGCTGGGCGCTCTACGCCGACGGCTTGACCGACATGCAGGCGCTCCGCGGCAAGAAGCTGGCCTACATCCAGACCGGCTGCAACGACAACGGCTTCATCGACAACGCGATGCTCGACTCCGAGGCCGACCCCGGGTTCTTCGCCGGGCGGGTCGGCAAGCCCGACCTGACCGCGGCGGTGGCCGAGGTCGCGTCGTACAAGGGCGCGGCCGCGGTGTTCGCGCCGGTCGGGAGCCAGAAGTCCCTGACCAAGGTGTTCGACACCGGCGCGGTGCCCAACCCCGGCTTCGTCCAGCTCAACAGCAAGCTGCCGAGCGCGACCGTCGACAAGGTCGCGGCCGCGGTGGTCGGCTTCGGCGGCGGCGGCGCGATCGGCGGCTGGACCGGGCCGCAGAAGGGCCTGTACCAGGGCCTAGCCGGGGCCATGGGCCGCTCGGTCAAGCGCGGCGTGTTCGCCAGCCCCGAGCCGGTCCGCCCCGACTCCAAGGACGTGCTGATCGAGCCGACCACGCTCGGCGACACCGCGACCACCTCCGTCCGCCAGCACTTCGAGCGGCCCCCGGAGCGGATGGAATGATGATGCCCGCGATCGAGCCCACCGACGGCGCGCCGCTGGCCTGGCGGATCCGCGAGCGTCCGGGCATGACCACCGTGGAGTTCGTCGGTGAGATCGACGAGAACGCCGACTTCTCGGACCTGCGCCGGCGCCTGCGCGGCCCGGTGGCGTTCCAGCTCGGCGAGGTCCGTCGGATCAATAGCTGCGGCGTCCGCGAGTGGGTCAACTTCGTCCGCGATCTGCCCAACGTCACCGAGCTGGCCTTCTCGCACTGCTCGCCCGCGATCGTCACCCAGCTCAACATGATCTACAACTTCCGCGGTCGGGCCAAGATCCGATCGTTTTACGCGCCCTACGTCTGTGAGGCCTGCGGCCGCGAGGCCGAGCAGCTCATCGACGTGCCGACCCAGGCGCCGGGCCGCGGCGAGCGCCTGGCGCTGCCGAGCTTCGCCTGCCCCGACTGCCAGGCGCCGATGGAGTTCGACGACCTGCCCGAACGCTACCTGTCGTTTCTCGCCGAGGCCTAGCCCGAACCCTCCGGTGCGGGCCGGTCCCGCGCGCCGGCCCACAAGCGAAGTACCCCGTGGCCACGTTGTACGATCAGATCACGGCTCTCCTCGAGAGCACCGTCGACGCCGCGGTGGTGCTCGACGGCGACCGCCGCGTGCGTTTCTACAACCCGGCCTACCAGGCCATGACCGGGTTGCGCGGTCGGGCCCTGGCCCAGCGGGTCGCGGCCGGGGCCCGCTGCTTCGAGCTGTTCCGCCTCGACGTCTGTGACACGGCCTGCGTCGGCTGCGTCGCGCGCGACGGCGGTCGCCGGGTCCGGGTCGATGAGATCGCCGCGGTGCGCGGCGACGGCGAGGCCATGACCTGCATCGTGACCGCGGTGCCGCTCGAGCTCCCCGACGGCGAGCGCCTGATCATCGAGAGCTACCGCGACGTCACCGCCGACGTCCGGATCCAGCGCCGGCTCAAGGTCGCGCTCGAGCACGAGCGCCGGGCCAAGGAGGATCTCGAGGAGATCGTCCGGGCCCGCACCGCCGAGCTGCGCGCCGCCCAGGCCCAGCTCGTCCACCAGGAGAAGATGTCGTCGCTCGGTCGCCTGGTCGCCGGCATCGCCCACGAGCTCAACAACCCGATCAACTTCGTCTACGGCAACGTCGACTTCCTCGGTCAGTACATGGAGAGCCTCCTGGCCCTGGTCGCCCTGGTCGACGGCGCCGAGCTCTCGCCGGCCCTGCGCGCGGCCTTCGACCAGGCCAAGCACGACGTCGAGTACGACTTCGTGCGCGCCGACTGGCAGAAGCTCCTGCGCTCGATCCGGGCCGGCGCCGAGCGGACGGCGGCGATCGTCGCCGACCTGAAGTCCTTCGCCCGCACCGGCGGCACCGAGCTGGCCGAGGCCGATCTGGTCGGCGGCATCGACACCACGCTCAACTTGATCGCGCCGCTCGTGCGCAACCGGGTCGAGGTCCGGCGGGTCGGCGCCGCGACCTTGCCGCGGATCTTGTGCAACGCCGGGCACGTCAATCAGGTGTTCATGAACATCCTGACCAACGCGGCCCAGGCCATCGTCGGGCCGGGCTGGATCGAGGTCGACCTGGCGGTGACCGCCGACGAGCGCGCGGTGCGGGTCGCGATCGCCGACTCCGGCCCGGGGATCCCGCCGGAGCTGATCGCCAAGATCGGCGATCCGTTCTTCACCACCAAGGAGGTCGGTGAGGGCACCGGGCTCGGCCTGTGGATCACCGCCAACATCGTGCGCGCGCACGGCGGCACGTTGACCTGGGACAACCGCCTGGGCGCCGGCGCCGAGTTCGTCGTGACCTTGCCGATCGCCGGGCCGGCCCGGACCGAGGAGCGCTAGTGGGCCGGCGACGGGTCCTGGTGGTCGACGACGAGCCCTACAACTGCGAGCTGGTGAAGCGGATCCTGCGCGGCTGCGCCGAGGTGGTGTCCGCGGCCACGGTCGCCGAGGCCTTGGCGATGGCGGCGACCGCGCGCTTCGACGCGGTCATCACCGATCGCCGGCTAGTCGGCGGCGATGGCCTGGCCCTGGCGACCGAGCTCAAGGCGGCGCACCCGGCGCTGCGGATCGCGCTCATCACCGGGTGGCTCGACGACCCGGCGATCGAGGCCGGGCGAAGGGCGGGCGCGGTGGAGGTCGTGTTCGGCAAGCCGTTTGTGCCGGCGAGCCTGCGGGAGTGGATCGAGGGGGGCGAGGGGGGAGGCTAGGGACCGAGGCGGAGACCGAGACCGAGACCGAGGCCGAGACCGAGGCCGAGGCGGAGGCGGAGACCGAGGCCGAGACCGAGACCGAGACCGAGGCCGAGACCGAGTCCGAGACCGAGGCCTGACCCCGATCCCGATCCCGATCCCGATCCCGATCCCGATCCCGATCCCGAACCCGAGACCGAGTCCGAGACCGAGTCCGAGTCCGAGTCCGAGTCCGAGACCGAGACCGAGACCGAGGCGGAGGCCGAGTCCGAGGCCGAGTCCGAGGCTAGGGCGCGGGGGTGGGTGCGGGGAGCGGCGGCAGCCAGACCGCTGGACCGTCGACGACCTTCTCGAGCACCGCGGGGCGCTCGGTGAACGCGCCGGCCAGCTTGCCGCGGTACAAGGACAGCGGCCCGGTCGGCAGCGCGACCACCTCGTCGTCGTCGACCTCCTCCTCGCCGCCGTCGGCGACCTCGCCCTCGGGTGGCGGAGGCGCGCTCTCGGGGGTCGGCGCGCCGTCGCGTGGACCGAGCATGAGGACCCACGCGCCGTCGGGCGCCAGGCCGACCGCGGTGAAGCCCTTCCAGCACTTGTACTCACCGCCGACCGCGCGCACGACGCAGGCCTTGCCGCCGTCCTGGACCAGGAGCCAGCGGCCGTCCCACGACCAGTCGAGCGCGACGCCGTCGCGGATGAGCCGGCGCTGCGCGGCGGTGCCGTCGAGGGCAAAGCTCATGAGCTGATCGCGCGGCTCGGTGGCGCGCGGCATCCCGGCCGGCGGCGCGCGGTAGATCCCGACCGCGCGCGTGCCGTCGGGCGAGACCACCAGGCCGCGGCTGGGCGCGGTCGGGGCCACGACCTTGGCCTGGGTGCGATCGGTGATCGGGGCGGCGTGGATCGCGCCGTCGGCGATCCAGACCAGGCTGCGCGCGCCGGCGCGCTCGGCCAGCGCGGTGGTGCCGGGCAGCGGCCGGCGGAAGGTCTTGCCGTCGTCGAGGCGGACCAGGAGCGCCTGGCCGTCGGTCCCGGCGCACACGACGCAGTCGCCGCCGGGCGACAGCCGGGCCGGGCCGGCGCCACACGGCAGCGGCTTGAGGGTGGTGGCGGTGCCGTCGGTCGGCACCGGCGCCCACAGCCAGGCGCCGGCGACCTCGACCAGGAGCTTGTCACCGGCGGCGTCGGTGCGGAGGACCCGGACCTGTGACGCCGGGGCCGGCAGCTTGGCCAGCTCGATCGCCGGGCCCTTGCCGCGACCGTCGGTGAGCCACAGCGCGTCGCCGCGGGCGAAGACCACGCGCCCGAGCGGCTCGGGGCCAGCGGCGCGGGCTGGGGCCAGGGCCGCGGCGAGCGCGACCACCCCGAGCGCGCGCGCGACGCTCACCGCTGCACCAGGGCCGCGACCTCTGCGTCGTGGCCGGTCACCGAGGTCACGAACCGGCCGCGCCCGGGGACGTCGAGCAAGACCACCGGGCCGAACCGCGGGAAGTGGACGTCGAGGGCGCGGACGCCGCCGTCGACCGCGCGGGCCCCGGCCTCGAAGGCCGGTCGCGACAGCGGCTTGCCGTCGAGGAAGACCTCGGACAGGAACTCGAGCGGCGCGACCCAGTCGGCGCCCTTGGCGTGCAGGCGATCGCGGACCGCGCCCGACAGCTTGTCGCTCGAGCGCACGACGTGATCCCAGTCGCGCTTGCCCAGGGCCGCGGCGACGTCGAGATCGAAGCGCTCGGCCGGGAACACCAGCACGACCGCGCCGGCGACCTCGGCGACGGTGAGCGGCGGGCCCGCCGCCGGCTCGGCGACGGTCGGGGCGGGCGCGGCGGCCGCGGGGGGCGGCGCGGCCGGGGTCGGCGGCGGTGGGGCCAGGGGCGCGGCCTTGGGGCGCGGCGCGCCCGGCAAGGTCGAGAACTGATCGAGGGCGGCCAGCGACGCCTCGAGCTCGAGGGACCGGCGCTGATCCCAGGTGCCGTCGGCCTCGAGCACATCGACCACCAGGAGATCGCCATGGCGCTCGAGGTTGGCGTCGGGGGGCAGGCAGGCCAGGATGGCGTCGTCGTCGAGCTCGTCGAGGCGCTTGTCGTAGGCCATGATCTTGGCCTCGAACTCAGCCCGAGCCAGGGGCGAGGCCCGACGCCGGCCGTCGACGTCGACGGTCTGATCGAGGACCCACGACACCAGGCAGATCGCGCGCAGGTCGCGCGGCGTCCGCGCGATCAGGACCGCGTCGCCCCACGCGCCGAGCGCGAACAGCCGGCCCAGGCGCACCGGCACCGCCTGGCACAGCGCCAGGAGCGCGGCCTTGGCCGGCCGCAGATCGACCGGCACGATCGGATCCTGCGGGTCGGCGCGCAGCGGCTGGCTGTCGTCGATGATCATCAGCCGGCGCTCGCCGCGACGGCGGAACGGGATCGACGGGGACAGCTCCATCTCGACCCGCGGGTCGAGCATGTCGGGGTCGAGCAGCTTCTTCTGCTTGGCGACCTCGGGGCCGCCGAGCGCGTCGAGCAGGGCCGCTTGCTCGAGCGGCACGTCGCCGCGGAAGATCAGGTCAGTGACCAGGCTGTCGAGGGCGAGCATGTGCAGGCGGTTTACAGGTATCCGCCGCGTTGGCGCAAGAGCCACTCGGCGGCCAGCAGGCCGAGGACCAAGAGGATGAGGAGCGGCCGGCTCCACAGCTCGACGTCGGTCCGCTGATCGACCCGGACCACCCGCGGCAGGTCGAAGGCCAGATCGACCGGCAGGCGATCGACCGGGCCCAGGGCCTTGCCGTCGGTGGCCGCCGCGATCCGGGCCAGGGTCGCCGGCACCCCGGCGGGCTCGTCGAGCTCGAGGGAGGAGTCGCGGACCAGGAAGATGTCGGTGGCGGTGACCGCGCGGCCGCCGACCTCGGCCTCGGCCGAGACCCGGTAGGCCCCCGGCTCCAGGCCGGTCAGGTCGACGCTGCCGACGCCGTCGTCACCGACCACCACGGTCGCCTCGCCGACCGGGACCGCGGTCCGCGGATCGGCGCCGCGCCGCCAGCGCACGACGACCTTGCCCTTGGCCAGCGGCAGGTAGTCGCGGCCGAGCAGGCGCGCGGTCAGGCGCACGGTGGCGCCCGGCGGGTACTCGACCGCGTCGCTGTCGACGTGGAGGTTGCGCAGATCGGGATCCTGGATGAGCCAGCGGACCGCGTTCTCCCACAGCTTGGTGTAGGCCCGGCCGTCGTCGCCGGGGCGGCTGGCGGCGACGAAGCCGTAGCGCCACAGGCTGTCGGTGGTGATCGCCAGGGTCCGGCCGGCGCCGTGATCGCCGGCGACGATCACCGGCATCGGCGCGCCGCGGCCGGTGCGCAGCCGCGGGTGGACCGCCAGCACGGTGGCGTCGGGCTTGGCCGCCGCCACCCGGTTGACGCCCTCGAGCTCGGGCAGCGCCGCCCAGGTCGTCAGGTTGTCGGGGACGGCGTAGCGCAGCGCGGTCACCGGGTGGGTCTTGCCGGCCTCGGTCAGGGCCGGCCGGAACCGGCTGACGTCGGCCAGGTCGGCGACCGTCGGCGGCAACAGCTCGACCGGCAGGGCCGAGGCCACCGGCGTGCCGTGGTAGCCGCCGGCGGTGAACGACAGGTCGCCGCCCAGCATCGCCAGGCCGCCGCCGCCGGCGACGTAGCTCTCGATGTTGTCGAGGTAGTCGCCGATGCCGTAGGGCAGGAACTCGAAGTTCTGCATGACGATCACGTCGAACGACGGCAACTGCTCCTCGAACAGCTCGCGGGTCGGGAACGGGATGAGCGACATCTCGTCGTTGGGCACCAGCGCGATGTCGTCCTGGGTCCGCAGGATGAAGAACGAGATCAGATCGACGTTGGGGTTCTCCTCGAGCATCGCCCGCAGCGCGCGGACGTCGTAGGACGGCGCGCCCGCCACCTGCAGGACCCGGATCTTGTCGCGGATGACCCGCACCACGAAGGCGCGGCGGTTGTTGGCCTCGACCGCCTCGTCGGGCTGGACCGGGATCGCGATCTCGTACAGGTAGCGGCCGACCCGGGGCGGCGTGACCTCGAAGGACACCGTGGCGGTGCCGTCGGCCGGCACGTCGATCCACTTCTGCCGCTCGACTTGACCGTCGGCGGCCAGGGACACCAGCACCCGCTGCGCCGGATAGCCGGTGGCGCGGATCGTGGCCTCGAGGCGGACCACGGTGCGCACGAACGCGAACTCATCGGCGGCGACCCGCGCCACCGCGAGATCGCGGACGCCCGGTCGCGCGGTCCACACGGTGTGGACCCGGGTGTCGAGGGAGCGGAGGAAGTCGCGGGCGGCGCCGTCGCCGTCGCGGGTCAGATCGCCGGTGACCGCGCCGTCGGACAGGAGCACGACGCCCGCGAGGTCGCGGCCGTCGTAGCGCGCCCGCACCTGCTCGAGGGCCTTGCGGATGAGCGTCGCGTCGCCGGTGGCCGGGGTGCGCGCGACCCGATCGAGGGAGCTGGCCGCCAGCACGTCGGAGAACGTGTAGACGTCGAGCTGATGGCGCTCGCGCCAGCTCGCCAAGGTCTCGGCCGAGGCGTCGAGCAGGGCGCGGACCCGCTCGGTGCGGGTCGGTCCGTCGGGGCGATCGCGCAGCGCCATCGACCGCGAGTCGTCGATCACCAGCGCCACCCGGTTGGGTTCGCGCGCGACCTGGCGCAGCTCGATCGCCGGCTCGAGGAAGACCACCAGGGCCGCGACCGCGGCGCCGGCGCGCAGCGACACCAGGGCCGCCCGCCGCAGCGGCGCGGCGCCCCGGCTGGCGCGCCAACCGAGGAGCGCGATCGCGATCACCGTCAGGCCCCCGAGGGCCAGGCCCGGTCGGCGCCACGGCGCCAGCAGCACCCAGCGGTGCTCGTTGAAGTCGGCGGCCCGCGGCGCCGACCACCGGACCGCGGCCGCGACCAGCCCCTCGGCGGCGAGGAGGCCGAGGGCGGCGAACAGCGCGCACCACGCCAAGGTCCGCACCCGCGGCCACGGTCGACCGGCCAGGGCCAGGCCGACCGCGACGGCCGCCACCGCCAGGCCGATCACCACGGCGCGCGCCGCCGGATCGAACAGCGCGATCGTCACGGCTTGGGTGGCGTCTGGGCGCCGTCGTCGGGCCGCCAGCGCCGGCGCCGCATGATGAACGGGACGTGGACCTGGTCGGTCTTGTAGTCGAGGCAGAGCGCGTACATCACCAGGTTCACGCCCATCCGGTAGGCCAGCTCGCGCTGGCGATCGCCGCCCGGCTCGCACGGGAAGTCCCAGTTGCCCAGGTTGTCCTTGGCCCAGGCCCCGCCCAGATCGTTCTGCGCGTAGGCCACGGTCAGCCGACCACCGCGGGTGATGCCCTCGAGGACCGGCGACAAGGCCAGGCGGCCGAGCGGTCGCTCGAGCAGGTAGAACGACTTGTAGACCACGTGATCGCCGGGCACGACCTCGAGGCCGGGGGCCGGCGCCGGGTACAGCGCCGCGCACAGCGCGCGCACCGATTTGTCGAAGGCGCCGCCGGTCGTGCCCTCGGCCGAGTCGATGAACAGGAACCCGCCGAAGGTCAGGAACCGGCGCAGCGACTCGATCGCCGCCGGGCTGGGCACCGCGAACTCGCGATCGCCGGCCAGGTACAGAAACGGCGTCTCGTGCAAGGTCGGGCTGGTCAGGCTGGTCGCCACCGGGTTGCGATCGGTGTCGATCGAGGTCCGCTTGTCGACCTCGCCGAGCAGGCGCAGGACCGCGCTGGCCCGGGGCGGCGCGGTCGCGCCGAGGGTGAGCTGGCCGATCCGGAACTTGGCCCCGGGACCGATCGCGCGGGCCCGACGCGGCGCGGCCAGGGCCGCGGCCGCGGTCAGGCCGGCTCCGAGCAAGCGGCGGCGGGTCAACACGCTCGGCAGGGTAGCAGGTCAGCTCCCGGGTCGCATGCGGGGACCGCGGCGGTCGTGGTAGCGTCGACGCCGATGTCAGCCCGCGCGTTGCCTCTCGTGATCGCGGCGGCGGTGGGGCCGGGGGTGGCCTGGGCCGACGGCGCCGACCCCGAGCCGCCAGCCGCGGTCGAGGTCCGGTCGCACAAGGGCCAGTTCGGCCTGGCGCTGTCGGTGGCCACCGGCGGCCGGGTCATCAAGCCCTACGACGGCGAGTACTGCGGCGACCGCGACGCCAACAACAACACCACCGGCAACGCCGCGCTGTGCATCAACCGCATGCCGTTCGTGTTCGACCTGGCGGCCAGCTACGGCGTGACGCCGCGCATCGAGCTCTTGTTCGAGATCCGGCTCGGGGTCGAGCGCGACTTCGGCGGCTCGGCCAGCGACGGCAGCGGCCCGCGGCTGCGCCACTACGCCCCCGGGGTCCGGTTCTACTTCGGCGACCGCGGCCTCATGAAGTTCTTCTCGACCGGGCAGCTCTCGATCGACGCCACCGGCTACACCGATCCGATGGGCGAGGAGCTCGACACCGACGTGGCGATCCGCAACGCCAACGGATTGCTCCTCGACTTCCACGAGGCCTACGGCGCCTACGCCTACTTCGGCGAGGAGGTGTCGTTCCGCCGGTGGATCGGCCTGAACGTCGAGTTTGGCGTCGGCTTCCAGGGCCGCTATCCCTGAGCGGATCGCGCCGTGGCCGTCATCGCCGTCACCGAGCTGGTCAAGACCTACGTCACGCCGTTTCGGCGGCGGCGGGTGCCCGCGCTGCGTGGGGTCAGCTTCGCCGTCGAGCCGGGCGAGGTCTTCGGCTTCCTCGGGCCCAACGGCGCCGGCAAGACCACCACGATCCGCTGCCTGGTCGGGCTGTGCGCGATCACCGCGGGCCGGGCCGAGATCCTCGGCGCCCCGGTGCCGAGCCGGGCCGCTCGCCAGCGCCTGGGCTTCCTGCCCGAGCACCCGTACTTCTACGACTACCTCACGGTCGGCGAGCTCCTCGACCTGGGCGGCCGGCTGTTCGGCCTCGACCGCAGCGAGCGTCGGCGGCGCGCCGATCGCCTGATCGATCGGGTCGGCCTGGGCCGCGGCCGGGCCCTGCCGCTCAAGAAGTACTCGAAGGGCATGTTGCAGCGGGCCGGCCTGGCGATGGCGCTCATCAACGACCCCGAGCTGATCATCCTCGACGAGCCGATGAGCGGTCTCGATCCGGTGGGCCGCAAGGAGATCCGCGACCTCATCCTCGAGCAGCGCGACGCCGGCAAGACCGTGTTCTTCTCGTCGCACATCCTGTCCGACGTCGAGTCGCTGTGCGATCGGGTGGCGATCTGCGTCGGCGGTCAGATCCGCGACATCGGCAAGCCGCGCGACCTGGTCGACGCCACCACCCTCGACGTCGAGGTCACCCTGGCCCTGGCCGACGACGCGCCCGCCGAAGCGGTGGCGGCGATCGCGGCCCGGGGGGCGTCGTCGCGTCGGACCCCGGGCGAGCTGCACCTGGTGGTCGCGGCCGGCGGCGACGTCGACGACCTCCTGGCCCTGGCCCGCGGCCACGGCGCCCGGGTCCTCGCGGTGACCCCGCGCCACGAGACACTCGAGGATCTGTTCTTGCGGCGGGTGGCCGCGGCGGGCGGCGGCGCCGGCGCCGAGGTGATGGGATGACCGCGTCGCTGGGCCGGATCTGGGCGGTGGCGCTGAACGCCTTCCGCGAGGCGGTGCGCAACCGCGTCCTGTACGGCGTGGTCGCGCTCGTCCTCATCTTCAACCTGATGGCGGTGGTGATCGGCGCGCTGTCGATCACCGAGCAGGCCCGGGTCGCGCGCGATCTCGGGCTGGCCGGGACCTCGATCGGCGGCGGCCTGACCGCGATCGTGATCGGCGTGTCCTTGCTCTACACCGAGGTCCAGAAGCGCACGATCTACGCGATCATCTCCAAGCCGCTGGCGCGCTGGGAGTTCGTCGTCGGCAAGTACCTCGGCATGGCTCTGGTCCTGACCGTGCTGGTCGGGCTGTTCACGCTGGCGATGGTGGCGATGCTCAGCTATCGCGGCGTCGCGGTGGCTGGCGCGGTCGGCCAGGCGGTGGTCCTCACCTGGTGCGAGGTCCTGGTGGTCGCGGCGATCGCGGTCTTCTTCTCGTCGTTCTCGAGCCCGTTTCTGTCGGGCCTGTTCGCGCTCGCGCTGTGGCTGATCGGCCGGCTGACCCCCGACCTGCGGGCCGCGGTCGCGACCTCCGAGGCCGGCTGGATCGACGCGGTGTCGTCGGCCACCCTGGCGGTCGTCCCCGATCTGCACCTGTTCTCGGTCTCGGGCCGCGCGGTCGACGGCCACCACGTCTCGGTCAACGGCGACTTCGTCGGCTGGGGCTACGTCTCGACCGCCGCGGTCCACGGCGCGCTGTGGATCGCCGGCCTCCTGGTGCTGGCGTCGCTTATCTTCCGCCGGCGAGACTTCGTGTGAGCAGGGGCGCGGTCGGGGCCCTGGTCGTCGTCGCCGCCTGTCGGCCGCTGCCGCCGGCGCCGATGCTGGCCCGCCACGCCGACACCACCGCCGCCCCCGACGACGCGCTCACTGCGACCCTGGTCGTCGGCGTGGCCGGCGAGCTACTCGGCGGCGACGGCCTGGGGCTGGCGGTGCGGGTCGAGCGCCAGGTCACGGCGACCACCGCGGTCGGCGGCGAGGTCACCGGCGGCTGGGCCAAGGCCGATCCCGACGGCGACCACCCGCGGATGTGGCTGGTCGCGGCCCGCGGCTACGGCCAGGCCTTCGGCCGCGAGCGCGACTGGCTGGCCGCCCACTACGGCCTCGGGCTGGCCCGGCTGTCGACCGGCATGGTCACGGCGACCGGCTTCGCCGGCGCCGCGGTCAGCTACCCCAACGACTACGTCGCGCCGTACCTCCAGGCCGGCCTCGCGCTGGTCGTGCCGCTGGCCCAGGGCGCCCGGTTCGGGATCACGCGCGACGACCGCGGCCCGGTGGTCGTGACCGAGGTCTACACCTACGGCGACGTCGGCGCGCTCGGCCACCTCGGCGACACCGGCCATCGCCTGTCGGCCGATCTCGGGCTCGCGATCGCCTGGCGCAACGACGGCTCGCTCCTGGCGCTCTCCGTCGCCGGCGGCCACCGCGACGAGCCGTGACTCGTCCTCGGTCTCGGTCTCGGTCTCGGTCTCGGTCTCGGTCTCGGTCTCGGTCTCGGCCTCGGTCTCGGCCTCGGTCTCGGCCTCGGTCTCGGTCTCGGCCTCCGTCTCGGTCTCGGTCTCGGTCTCGGTCTCGGTCTCGGTCTCGGTCTCGGTCTCGGTCTCGGCCTCGGCCTCGGCCTCGGTCTCGGTCTCGGTCTCGGTCTCGGTCTCGGCCTCCGTCTCGGTCTCGTCCTCGGTCTCGGCCTCGGTCTCGGTCTCGGTCTCGGTCTCGGCCTCGGCCTCGGCCTCGGCCTCGGTCTCGGTCTCGGTCTCGGTCTGCCTCCCCCGCGCCGTGGTAGGGTCCCTCCGTGGCGGTGGCCGCGTCTCCTTCGTACCTCGACGACCTGGCCGCGATCGCGCGGCGCTGGCTCGAGGCCCTGCTGCGCCGGTCGGCGCGGGCCTCGGCCGCGGTCGAGGGCGTGCCGCGATCGCGCTACGCGGTGGCCGCCGCCGACGTGGTCCGCATCCTCGACGGCACCCGTCCCGCCGCCGCGCCCACCGACGGCGATCACGGCTGGGCCGCGCTGGTCGGGCAGCCCGGGCCGCTGGCGGCGCTCGGTCGCGGGCTCGGCCTCGACGACCTCGAGCTACGCATCGTCGCCGCGGCGATGGCCCCCGAGATCGACGTCGAGCTCGAGCGCGCCTACGCCTACGCCTGGGACGACTTCACCCGCAAGCGGCCCGACGTCGGCTTCCTCGTCGATCTGCTGGGCGGCGACGATCCCGATCGGCGCGCCGCGGTCCGGGCCGCGCTGGCGCCCGAGGGCCGGCTCCGCCAGCTCCGGGTCGTGCTGGTCGGCGCGCCGGTCGACGTCGACGGCACGCCGCCGGCGCGCCGGGTGTGTCGCCTGGCCGATCGCATCATCGGCTACCTCTACGGCCACGACGGCGCCGACGGGGTCCTCGACGGCGTCGCCGCCCTGGCCGAGCCGGCCGGCCTCGACGAGCTGGTCGCGCCGGCGGCGGTGGTGGCGATCGGGCGTCGCTCGCTGGGCTCGGCCGGCGCGCGGGCCTTGATCTACGGGCCGGCCGGCATCGGCAAGACCCTCCTGGTCCGGGCCCTGGCCAGCGAGCAAGGCCGACCCGTGCTGCGGGTCGATCTCGCCGAGCTCGTCCGGAATCCGGACAAGCTAGACGAGCGGATGGCGCGGATCGCCCGCGAGGCCGGGCTGCGCGGCGCGGTCACCCTCGGCCACGGCGCCGGCGCGCTGACCGAGCTGGCGCCCGGGCTGGCCGAGCGGCTGGCGGCGGCGCTGCGCAAGATCCCCGGCCCGGTGGTGGTCACCGCCCACGGCCGACCGCCGTGGCTATCGCCGGCCATCCCCGAGCTGGTCGAGGTCGAGCTGCCGGCCCCCGGCCTGCGCGATCGCATCGAGCTGTGGCAGCGCAGCCTGGCCCGGGTCGACGCCGCCGCGATGGCCAGCGACGACGACGTCCGCGCGATCGCCGCCCGCTTCGCCCTCGGGGGCGCCGCGATCCGGCGCGCCGCCGAGCGCGCGGTCGGGCAGGCGCGGCTGCGCGGCGATGCCCACCTGGGCCTGGCCGAGCTGGGCGAGAGCGCCCGCCTCATGCTGCAGCACCGCCTGGGCACGGTGGCGCGGCGGATCGAGCCCGGCTTCACCTGGGCCGATCTGGTCTTGCCCGACGACACTCGCGACACCATCCGCGAGGTCGTGGCCTTCGCCAAGCACCGCGCCGCGCTCCTCGAGGAGTGGGGCTGGTCGCGCAAGCTGCCCTACGGCCGCGGCGTGTCGGCGATCATGGCCGGCCCACCCGGCACCGGCAAGACCATGGTCGCGCAGCTCCTGGCCCGCGAGCTCGGCTACGACCTCTACCTGATCGAGCTGGCCCAGGTGGTCAACAAGTACGTCGGCGAGACCGAGAAGAACCTGGCCCGGGTCTTCGACGAGGCCGAGAACTCCCACGCGATCCTGTTCTTCGACGAGGCCGACGCGCTGTTCGCCAAGCGCACCGAGGTCAAGTCGAGTAACGATCGCTACGCCAACCTCGAGGTCAACTACCTCTTGCAGCGGATGGAGACCTACAACGGCGTGACGCTCCTGGCGACCAACCTCGAGCAGGGCATCGACGAGGCGTTCAAGCGCCGGGTCCGCTTCACGATCCAGTTCGAGCTGCCCGAGCCGCCGGTGCGCGAGGCCCTGTGGCGCAGCATGTTCCCGCCCGAAACCCGGGTCGCCGCCGACGTGCCGTGGGGCCGCCTGGCCGCGCGCTACGAGATGGCCGGCGGCTACATCAAGAAGGCGGCGCTCAGGGCCGCGGCCCGGGCCATGGAGCGCGGCGCCGACGCCACGATCACCGCCGCCGATCTCGAGCTGGCGGCGCAGCTCGAGTATCGCGAGATGGGCCGCATCGGCTGATCGCGTCCGCACGATCGGCCCGCGCCGATCCCCCGCGCCGATCCCGCCAGCTCAGGGCGCGTCGACGCCGGCGTCGACGCCGGCGGTCGGGCACTCGCCGACCGGGGCCGGCAAGGTCGCGCCCAGGATCCGGATCGCGCCGAAGGTCGAGCCAGTCACGTCGAGGGGACCGACGGTGCCGGCGACGGTGCCACACACCGAGTCCGCCGAACGGATGACGCCGCTCAGGGTGATGTCGACGTCGTACATCGTGCCCGACACCGGGTTGGCCATGCCGGGCAGCACGCCGACCAGGTCGGCCGAGAACGACGCGGTGTTGTCGACCGGGACGCCATTGGCGACCAGCGCCGCGCCGACCGGCATGCGGTTGGGCGAGTCGGTGGGGAGGCCGAACGTCGTGAGCGGCTGGTAGCTGCCGTTGAGGGTCCCGGTGGCGCCGGTGGCGGTCAGATCCCAGGTCACCCGGAGCTGGACGAACAGGCCGGCGGCCACCGTCGGGTTGACCGCCAGGAGCCAGTCGCCATCGATGTCGGGCAGCATGTCGACCATCGGCGCGTCGATCGTGCTGGCGTCGATCTTCGGCAGGCGCTCGTCGTACTCCTCGAAGCGCCCGCGCGCGTCGACGCACGCCGCTGACGCGACCGCGCTCACGGTGATGAGCAGGGCGCGCACTCCTCGGGTTGACATGGCGTTCAGCATGCCTGCAAACTTTCAGGCCGTTACCCTCCTGTCGTCAAGCCCACATCCCCCAACTGGCGAGCCCTTCATGCGATCTGTCACGCGGTTGTCGTTTGTCCTCTTCGCGCTCGCCGGCCCGGGCGTAGCCGCGGCCGGTGGCTTCACGACCACGCGGTTCGGGGGTGAGGACGGCCACGCCGCCACCGAGAACCCGGTGGCCGCGTTCTACAACCCGGCCGGCCTGGCCTACGGCGAGGGCACCCGCGGCTACGTCGAGGGCCTGTTCGCCTACCGCACCGTCGACTACAACCGCGATCCTGGCGCGATCGACAACGCCGGCACCCGCACGCCGACCGACGCGATCGATCGCAACTCGGGGAAGGCCACCCTCGGCAACCCGATCGTCAGCCCGTTCCTCGGCGTCGTCACCGACGCTGGCATCCCCGGGCTCGGCATCGGCCTGGCGGTCTCGGTGCCCTTCGGCGGCCAGGCCAAGTGGGACAAGGACGACCGGTTCGCCAATGACGCGACCTACCCCGGCGCGGTCGACAGCGCGGCCCGCTGGGCCTCGATCGAGGGCGAGCAGCGCTCGCTGTACTACACGCTCGGCGTCGGCTGGCGGACCGCCGACGGTCGCTTCGGCGTCGGCGCCGCGCTCAACGTCGTGCAGTCCAAGATCTCGCTGGTCCGCGCCCGCAACTTCGACGGCACCGACGATCTGGTGCGGGCCGACGGCGCGATCGCCGAGGGTCGCAGCCTGCTCGAGGTCGACTCGATTGATCTCGCGGCCTCGATCGGCCTCATGTGGAAGCCGACCCACTGCTCGCGCATCGGCATCTCGTATCACTCGCAGCCGGGCTTCGGCGAGACCACCTTGGCCGGCACGCTGACCAACCAGTTCGGCGACAGCTCGCCGACCACGATCGACGTCGACCTGCGCCAGTCGCTGCCCGACAGCATCCGCATCGGCGGCCTGTGGCGGGCGATGCACAAGGTCGTCCTCCACGCCGCGATCGACTACCAGCGGTGGTCGAAGTTCAAGAACCAGTGCTTCACGGTCCCCGGGGCCCCGGCCAGCACCTGCGAGGCCGACGACGACGGCTTCGTCACCGACACCGGCGATCTCATCCTCAACATCCCCCGGGCGTGGAAGGACACCTACGGCATCCGCGTCGGCGGCACCTACGAGGCCAGCGACACCCTGGCGGTCCAGGCCGGCGTCCTCTACGACTCCAACGCGGTGCCCGACGCGACCCTCGACCCGGCGCTGATCGACACCGACAAGATCATCCCGCAGCTCGGCATCCGCTACCAGGTCGGCAAGGTCGACGTCCACGCCACCGCCGGCAACGTCTTCTACCTGTCGCGCACCACCGCGCCGCGCGCGGTCGATCCGCCCGGGGCCAAGAACCGCAACCCCGACATGGCCGGCGACTACGCCACCAGCGTGACCTACCTGCTCCTGGGCGTCGGCGTCCACATGTGATCGGCGCGGTCGATCACGGCGGGTCCTCGAGGATCTGCCCGGTGATCACCGACGGCGCGGGCGAGGTGCCGCCGAAGTACAGGCCGGCCGCCAGGCGCAGGCCGCGGGCCGGTTCGGCCGGGCAGCCGCGGGGCAGCTCGCCGGTGGCGGCGATCGAGCGCGCCCCGGCCGCGCCCTCGATCGAGAACCGATAGCGGTCGCCGTCGGAGTGGACCTGGTAGCGCAGCGTGGCGGCGGCGAGCTCGTCGCCGGTCAGGGCGACCAGGGGCGGCGCGACGGTCTGATGGACGCCGTCGGCGTTGGCGTAGGCGGTCAGCTCGAGGACCTCGAGGTCCGGGCGCCAGCGCCAGCCGAACATCGCGCCGGCCATCGCCAGGTCGACCTGCCCGCAGTCCGAGTAGCCCGGCAGCTTGTTCCAGTCGAGCTGGTCGTTGGGCTCGACCGGGGCGGTCAGGACGTAGCGCGCCGAGGCGTCGAAGCGAAACCGGTAGTCGCGCCCGGCCAGTTCGGTGAGGCCGTCGCGCGGCGAGCCCGGCCCGCCGCCGGCCAGGGTGGCGTAGTGGGCGCCGACCGCGATCGTGTAGGTCGCCCACACCGCGCCGGCGTCGACGGCGGCGTCCGGGGCGACCGCGGCGTCGGGCGCGGCCGCTGGCGCGCTGCAGCCCGCGAGGGGCAGGCAGGCGAGCGCCGTGGGGCGGAGCATGGGGAGAATGGTAGCCGAGGCGGAGACGGAGACGGAGGCCGAGGCGGAGACGGAGGCCGAGGCCGAGGCCGAGGCCGAGACCGAGACCGAGGCCGAGACCGAGACCGAGACCGAGACCGAGGCCGAGACCGAACCCGAGACCGAGACCGAACCCGAACCCGAACCCGAACCCGAACCCGAGTCCGAGTTCGCGAGACCGAGGCTGAGACCGAACCCGAACCCGAACCCGAACCCGAGACCGAGTCCGAGTTCGAGTTCGAGGCGGAGGCTGTGTTAGTCCATCTCGAGGTCGAAGCCGCAGGTGTCGTGGCCGAGGCCGCCGATGCAGGTCACCTCGCGGGCCTTGGTCCGCTTGCCGGTGACCGCTTCGACCGCGCCGGCGATCAGGCCGCCCTCGAAGCTACATAGCGTCCGGCCGACGGGCGCCAGGCCCGCGCAGGTCACGCACTCGTAGACGTCGACGTGGGCCCGGTTCGCGGTCAAGACTGGGACCCGGATGACGCCGATCTTGAGCGCGTCGCACAGCGCGAGGAACTGCTCGAGGGAGGTGAGGCCGAGGTTGCCGCCGAGCTTCTTGCCGGCGATGTACGCGGTGCCGGCGGCGCCGCGGCCGATGATGTCCTCGAGGGCGACCAGGCGCAGCAGGCGATACAGGCCGATCCCGGCCTGGTCGCCCAGCGTCGGTCGGACGATGGCCAGGGCGTTGGCGACGTCGACCTTGCTGGCGGCGTCGGACGAGATGGTGGGGGCGGCGCGGGGCGCCGGGGCGGGCGCCGCGCTGGGCAGCGGCGGGAGCTTGGGTGGGGGCCGGTTCATGCTGGCTGTCCTCCGAGGGGTTCTTGCACCGCGACCGCGACCAGATCGGTGCCGGGCAGGGGGGTGACCGAGGCGGTGGCGCCGCGGGTGTCTTCGACCATAACCCGCGCCAGGGGGCCCAGCGCGGCGAGGTTGCGGACCCGATCGCCGGCGCCGACCAGGAAGCCACCGAGGGCCGCCAGCTCGTCGGCGCGCGGCGACGTGCCGGCGACCAAGAGGCCCAGGTCATCGGCGACCACCAGCGAGGTCATGCCGGGGCTCTTACCGGCCTGCTCGGTGAAGTGCTGCAGGGCGGGCAGGGCGTCGGCGTCGAGCGGCGGCAAGGTCAACCGGCCGCGACCGGCGAGCAGGCGCAGGGCGTGGAGCTCGTGGGCGGCGGCCTCGAGGCGCGCGCGCAGCTCGAGCTCCGCCGCGGTCGGGCCGACCGGGAGCGAGGGCGCGGGCGGTGGCGGCGGCAGCGGAGGCGCCGCGGCGACGGCGACGGGCGCGTCGGACGAGGCGAGGGGCGCCCGGCGCCCGAACGCGCGGCCGGCCATGAAGAACGCCAGCGCGCCGATCGCGGTGAGGAGCGCGGCGACCGCGATCACGGCGAGGCCTCGAGCTGGACCACGGCGACGCGGCCGTGGGCGTCGACGGTGCCGCGCCCGGTGGCGACGATCCGGTCGGGCGCGACGCCGTGATCGACCAGGTAGTCGCGCAGGCGGCGGGCGCGGCGCTGCGACAAGAGCAGGTTGTGCTCTTCATCGCCCTCGGGCGTCGCGTAGGCGTCGATCACGATCGCGCCGCCGGGCTGACTGGCCAGCGCCGCCGCGATCTCGTCGAGCTGCCGGGCGGTCCGCGGGGTGATGGTCGCGCGATCGAACCCGAAGCGCACGACCGCGGTGTGAGGAGACAGGGCCGGCGTGGCGCCCGAGGTCGGCGGTGGCGTCGGCGCCGGGGCAGCGACGACGGCGGCGACCGGGGCGGGCTCGACGGCGGCGGGGGGCGGCGTCGGAGCGGGCTCGACGGCGACCGGCGTCGGCTCGACGGCGGGTTCGACCGCGACCGGCGTCGGCTCGACGGGCGGCTCGACGGCGACCGGCGTCGGCTCGACGGCGGGCTCGACGGCGGCGACCGGGGCGGGCTCGACCGCGACCGGCGTCGGCTCGACGGCGGGCTCGACGGCGACGGGCGTCGGCGTCGGCGTCGGCACCGCGACCGCCGCCACCAACGGGGTCGTGGCGCGCGGCGCGACCGCGAGCGATGCGGTCGGCACCGGTGTCGGCGCGGCGCCGCGATCGCCGCCGGCGCGCAGCTCCGGCAAGGCCCACAGGTTGAGGACCAGCACGTCGACCACCGCGACGGCCAGCCAGGCCGCGCCAGCGCCGCTCACAACAGCCGCCCCAGCTCGCCGGCGATCCCTACTTCTACGCGATGGAGTACGTCGACGGGGCCTCCCTCGCGACGGTGCTCGGTCGGGCCCAGCGGCGGCGGGTGCGGCTGCCCGAGTGGTTCGTGGCCTCGGTGGCGCTGGCCTGCGCCGAGGGGCTGAGCTACGCCCACGGCATCACCGCGCCCGGGGGCGTGCCGCTGGGGCTGGTCCACGGCGACGTGACGCTCGCCAACATCATGGTCGCGCGCAACGGCCACGTCGCGCTCCTCGACTTCGGCATCGCGACGACCCGCGTCGGCCTAGGGGTGCGCGAGCGTCGCCACTTGATGGGCAAGTTCCAGTACCTGCCGCCCGAGGTGGTGCGCAGCGAGCCGTGGGATCACCGGACCGACGTCTACGAGCTCGGCATGTCGATGCTGGTGGCCCTGACCGGGGCCATGCCCTTCGAGGCCGCCAACGACGCCCACCTCTTGCACCAGATCGGCGAGGCGCCGCCGCCGTCCTTGCCGGCCCGGCTGCGCACGATCGCCCCGCCCCTGGCCCAGATCGTCCAGACCGCGGTGGCCTTCGCCCCCGGGGCGCGCTACGCGACGATGGCAGCGCTCGCCGCCGATCTGCGGGCGATGCTGCGGGCGTCGCCGCTCCATCCCACCGCCGCCGACGTGGCCCGCTTCGTGACCTGGCTGCTCGACGAGGGCAGCGGCGCGGTGGCGATGGCGACCGAGCACGCCCCGCCGACCGCCCTCGATCACGCCCCGGCCGAGGACGCCGACGAGCTGCACGAGCTCGAGATCATCGACGACGACCCCAGCCCCGGCCGGGTGGCCGCGCGCGGCACCCCGGCCTCCCTCGCCATCCCCGAGCCGATCGCGCGCGATCGCGCGGTCGCGGTCGACATCTTCGCCCGCCCGTCGCGCCCGACCCAGCCATCGGGCGCCAGCGTCTTCGATCGCCGCAGCCTCCGGCCCGCGGCCCCGGAACCCGACGAGCCGCCGCCGCCCCGTCGGTGGCCGTGGGATCGCTGACCGTCGCATGAAACCGACACCTGAAACCGTCGCCTGAAACCGTCGCCTGAAACTCGTCTAGGAGCCCTCCCTTGGCCACACTCGCTCAGAACGTCAATCAGCTCTTGCGCGGCGTCCAGACCAGCGTCCCCGAGGTCATCGGCGCGGTCGTCGTCAACATGGATGGCTTCGTGGTGTCGTCGTCGGTGCCCGCCGAGGTCGACGAGGAGTTGATCGGCGGCATGGCCGCGGCCCTGCTCGGCGTCGGCGAGCGCATCTCGGCGGACCTGATGCGCTCGCAGATGGAGCAGGTCTACGTCCGGTCGCCCAAGGGCTACGTGATCGTGAACGCGATCAACGATCAGTCGGCGCTGGTGCTCCTGGTCACGCGCGAGGCCAAGCTCGGCCTGATCTTCCTCGAGGTCCGCCGGTGCGGTTGACGCAGTCGAGATCGAAGACCGGGACCAGGTTCGGGTGCGACAGCCGAGCCGCCAGCGCGGCCTCTCGGATCAACATCTCGATCAGCTCGGGGCGCGCCGCCAGGTCGGCCCGCACCAGCTTGAGGACGACCGGCTTGGTGAAGCCGCCGGGGCCTTCGACGGAGGCGCGCCAGACCTCGCCCATCCCGCCGACGCCGATGCGCTCCTGCACGACGTACCGGCCGAGGCGCGCCCCGGGCGCCAGCACGACATCGGTCACGTCCTGCGAAGTCACGGGGCGACCATGGTGGGGTGTCAACGTGTCGCAGATCAATGACCGTATAGGGGTGATCTAGGGTGGCGGGCACGGACCCCTCACCGCTGCGCGGTGTCCCCTGGCCTCCCGATCACCCCGCCGGTGCGACTCCTCCCGCTGCGGTCATGTGCAAGCCTGTCCCGCAGTCGTTAGCATTGGTGTCGGCCGTTACGATGATAAACCGCCAAGTTAATTGGCAAAGATTGGACTGGCGATCTTCTGCGGAAGGATGCATGTTGGTCGTGTATGCGTCGTAGTCAGTCGTTGGGGGCTGGGTTTCTTGGTGAAGCGACGTCGGGTCCTGCGTCGACCCGGCATGCGTTTCTTGGTGAAGCGACGTCGGGTCCTGCGTCGACCCGGCATGCGTTTCTTGGTGAAGCGACGTCGGGTCCTGCGTCGTCGTGGCCTGCGACGTCGGGTGCTGCTGCGTCGTCGCGGGGCGCGCTGTGACCCCGCGACGTCGACGCGTGATCGGCTTCGCGATCGGCGCCGCGGTGGCGGCCGTCGGCCTGGTGGTGCTCACCGCCGACGGCGCCGCGCACCTCCACGCCCGGGGGCCGATGAACACCGGTCACGGCGAGCTGGTGTGCCGCGATTGCCATGAGGCGGCGCCCGGCACCGTCCGCCAGCAGCTCCAGGCCAAGGTCGCCGGCTGGCTCGGGCGCCGCCCACCCCACGCGGACGTCGGCTACCGCGCCGTCGACAATCGCGCCTGTGCGGCCTGTCACGAGCGCGCCGACGATCGCCACCCGGTCGATCGGTTCCTCGAGCCGCGCTTCGCGGCGGCGCGGGCCGCGGTTGCGCCGCATCAGTGCACGAGCTGCCATCGCGAACACCGCGGCGCGCGGGTCACCGTCGCCGATCTCGGGTATTGCCGACACTGTCACGCTGACTTGACCCTGCCCGGCGATCCGCTCGAGGTGTCGCATGAGCGCCTGATCGCCGACGGTCGCTGGGACACCTGTCTGGGGTGTCATGACTTCCACGGCAACCACGCCTACCGAGCGCCCCGGGCCCTCGCGGACGCGGTCACGCCCGCGACGCTCCGCCGCTACGCGGCCGGCGCGCCCTCGCCTTTCGGCCCACCGCAGATCCCCTCTCGCCCGTCCCGCTGAGCCCACCGGAGGATCCATGGCTACCACCGCCCCGCCGCGCTCCGACGACGCCCCGGCCTCCCGCCGCAAGCCCACCGAGACCGAAGAGCCGGTCGGCGAGACCCGGCGACGTCCCCCGACCGTCCGCCCGGTGTCGGCGCGCTGGCCGCGCCTGGCCTGGCCGCTGGGCCTGACCGTGGTCGCCTCGGTGTACCTGTTCGCGACCGCGCCGCCGCCGCTGCCAGCGGCCGGCGCCGCCGAACCCGGCGCGACCATCGCGATCGAGCGGGTCTTCGAGCTGCTGAACGAGGAGAACCGGCTGGTCCGCGCGCTGTGGACCACCGAGATCGTCAGCCCCGGCCCGGCGGTCGGCCTGCGCTTCGACGAGGCCTGGCGCGATCCGGCGATCGAGGCGGGGCCGCTGCCGGCGTTGTTCCTGCGCGAGACCGCGCGCGAGCTCGAGCGCCGCGGCCTGGGCCTGGCGCTGTTCCTCGGCTCGGACTACCCGATCGCCGCCGCCAACCGCTTCGCCGGGGGGCAGGTCGATCGCCTGGCGGCGCTGCGCAGCGGCGCGGGCCCGCAGCACTTCTTTGAGCCCAGCCTGGGGCGCCACACCGCCATGTTCGCCGACCTGGCGGTCGCCGACGCCTGCGTGACCTGCCACAACGAGCACCCGACCAGCCCCAAGCGCGACTGGCAGAAGGGCGACGTGATGGGCGCGACGACCTGGATGTACCCGCGGCCGAAGCTGTCGAGTGACGAGGCCCTGCGCCTGGTCGGGGCCTTGCGCGCCAGCATCCGGGTCGCCTACCAGCACTACCTCGACGAGGCCGCCACCTTCAAGGAGCCACCGGAGGTCGGGACGCGCTGGCCGCGCGAGGGCCGGTACCTGCCCTCGGCCGACGTGTTCATGGCCGAGCACGCGCGGCGAGCCGCGCCGACCCTCGAGGCGCTGGTGGCGGCGGGCGCCGAGCCGACCCCGTCGGACCCGGCGCGGGCCACGCCATGAGCAAGGTCAGCGACGACGGCATCGGCTGGAGCCGGATCGGCCTCGCGGCGCTCGTGTGCTACGCCGCGATCGCGATCACCGGCTGGGCGCCGCTGGCCGGGCTCCAGTCCGTCGAGGCCTTCGCGATCGCCACCGGCCTTCTGTGCGCCGCCGTCCTCGCCCTCGAGTTCCGGCTGTCCGCGGCGCGCATGGAGAAGCGCCCCGTCGGGCCCGACGCCATCCGCAGCCATCGCATCCTCGGCGCGCTGATCCCCGTCGCGCTCCTCATCCACGCCCCCGGCATCGGCTACGGCTACATCCCGGTCCTCGTCGCCGTCCTCGTCGTCGTCGTCTCGCTCGGCCTCGCCGCCCGCGGCGCCCGCGCCCTCCACCGCCGCGTGCGCTGGCTCTACGACGCCTGGTTCGTCACGCACATCGCCGCCTCCATCCTCCTCGTCGTCCTCGTCGCCTACCACGCCGTCATCGCCATCGCCTACGAGTAGCCCACCCGGTGCTCGTATCGGTGCTCGTATCGAGCGGCTAGGCGCTCCCCGCACCTGA
The DNA here is from genome assembly GCA_018057825.1 of Kofleriaceae bacterium. GTDB lineage: Bacteria > Myxococcota_A > Polyangia > Haliangiales > Haliangiaceae > UBA2376. Next base: position 26,856 of record JAGPCY010000023.1, read on the forward strand.
AGCCAACCAGGCGCGCAGGTGGTCCGGGAACGGCAGCTTCATGGCGTCGGCCAGCGCGCTCGCTCGCTCCAGGCACGAGCGCGCTTCAACCAGATCGGCAGGTCGACCTCGTCGCACGAGCAGGGTGCCGAGGTTCGCCAGGCCGATCATGAGCTCGCGCCCCCCCAGTCGCTCGAAGACCGGCAGATGGTCCTCGCGCAGGATGTGCTGGGCTTCGTCGACGTCGCCCCTTCGCGCCAGGAGGTTGGCGACCTTTCCCAGCGTGACCGCGCGCGACCGGACGTCCCCCAGCTGCTCGTACACCGGCAGTTCTTCCTCACGCCGGATGCGTAGGGCTTCGTCGAGGTCGCCCCGGACCGCCAGGATGTCGGCGACCTGCCCCAGCGTGACTGCGCGCTCCCGGACGTCCCCCAGCCGCTCGTACACCGGCAACTGGTCCTCGCGCCGGATGCGCAGGGCTTCGTCGAGGTCGCCCCGGGCCGCCAGGATGTTGGCGACCTTCCCCAGCGTGACCGCGCGCGACCGGACGTCCCCCAGCCGCTCGAAGACGGGGAGCAGGTTCTCGCGCAGGATGCGCAGAGCCTTTTCGAGGTCGCCCCGTTCCGTCAGGATGTCGGCGACCCTCCCCAGCGTGACCGCGCGCTCCCGCACGTCCCCCAGCCGCTCGTACACGGGCAACTGGTCCTCGCGCCGGATGCGCAGGGCTTCGTCGAGGTCGCCCCGGGCCGCGAGGATGTCGGCGACCTTCCCCAGCGTGACCGCGCGCGACCGGACGTCCGCCAGCCGCTCGAAGACGGGGAGCAGGTCCTCGCGCAGGATGCGCAGGGCTTCGTCGAGGTCGCCGCGGGCCGCCAGGATGTCGGCGACCTTCCCCAGCGTGACCGCGCGCGCCCGGACGTCCCCCAGGTGCTCGAAGACCGGCAGTTCTTCCTCGCGCCGGATGCGCAGGGCTTCGTCGAGGTCGCCGCGGGCCGCCAGGATGTCGGCGACCTTCCCCAGCGTGACTGCGCGCGCCCGGACGTCCCCCACGTGCTCGAAGACCGGCAGTTCTTCCTCGCGCCGGATGCGCAGGGCTTCGTCGAGGTCGCCGCGGGTCGCCAGGATGTCGGCGACATGCCCCAGCGTGACCGCGCGCGCCCGGACGTCCCCCAGCCGCTCGAAGACCGGCAGTTCTTCCTCGCGCCGGATGCGCAGGGCCTCGTCGAGGTCGCCCCGGTTCGCCAGGAGGTCGGCGATCTTCCCTAGCGTGACCGCGCGCGACCGGACGTCCCCCAGCCGCTCGAAGACTGGGAGCACGTCCTCGCGCCGGATGCGCAGGGCTTCGTCGAGGTCGCCGCGGGTCGCCAGGATGTCGGCGACCTTCCCCAGCGTGACCGCGCGCGACCGGACGTCCCCGAGGTGCTCGTAGACCGGCAGTTCTTCCTCGCGCCGGATGCGCAAGGCTTCGTCGAGGTCGCCCCGGTCCGCCAGGAGGTCGGCGATCTTCCCCAGCGTGACCGCGCGCGACCGGAGGTCGCCCAGCCGCTCGAAGGTCGCCCGCGCCTGACCCAACAGCCTCTGCGCGGCGTCCCATTCGCCCCGGGTCACCAAGATCGAGGCCAGCTCGACCCGCGCCTCGGCGACCTCTCCTTCGTTGCCGAGCGCCTCGGCGCTAGGAATCCACTCATCGCTGATGACGCGCTCGGCGGCCGTGAGCTCGCCGCGCTGCTGTAACGCCCTCGCGAGGCGCCCCAGCAAGCTCAACCGCGCCCGCGCGGCGTGGGGCCCCTCGGCGCCACCGAGCTCCTCCAGCTCGGCGCGCACCGCCGACGGCTCATCCCCGGCGAGGACCCAGGGGGCGAGCGCGACCTCAACGCCCTCGACGCCGGGCATCGCCGGCGCCTCGCCGAGCGCGACATCGACGCTTCGCACCGACCACAGATCGGGCGCCAGAAACGGCAAGCTGCGCGCGAGCGCTGGCCCGAGAAGCAACACCAGCGGGACCGGCGCCGCCGCCGCCACCTGGTTGCGGCGCTCGTTCAGGCGCTGCACGAACCACTCCCAGGCCGGCAGGTCCACCGTCCGGACGGCGCTGGCGTCGAGGAACCGGACCACGCTTGTGCCGGGTGGCGTGGTCAACACGCCCAGGAGGGCCCCGGCCAGCTCCGGACCGTCCACCACCGCGCCGTCGGGCCCGAGCTGCACGGCGATGCGCTCGAACGCGGCCCCGCGGTCGCTGCGCCCAGCCTCGACGCTCAACCAGGCCAGGAGCGCGCGCGCCACCCGCGGCGTCGCGCAGGCCACCAGGTGCAGCTCGAAGCCCTCCCCCAGAGCCAGCGCGTCGCGCAGGCGCATGGCGCCCGGCTGCGACGGCAGCGCCAGCATGAGGCCATCGAGCGCCGGCTCGGCGCTGGGGCTCACCGGTTCGCGCGCGATCGCGATCACGGCGCGCTGATCGCGCCACGCTTGAGCTGCTGGATCGCCGCGGCGACGCCGGGGATCTCCTTGACGGCGGGATGTAGATCGAACCAGTCGCGGTCGTTCAGATACCGGAGGATGGCGTTATTCGACAGCATGGCGTCGGCGATCTTGCGGTGCTCGTCATCGTCGAGGGTCAGCTCTTGCTCGACGGCGACCCGGGCCAGCCACAGGTAGGCGGTGGCCGGGATCATCCGGCGGTACTGATCGCCGACCTCGTTGAGCACCCGCGCGAAGGCGCTGCCCGACAGCGGCAAGGCCTCCGCGCCGAGCGCCGACTGCAGGAGCCTCACCAGCTCCCGCGGGTAGCCGCCGGACCACTCGATGAGCTGCTTCATGCGCGGCTCGAGCCCATCGCCGAACACCTCGCGGAGCGCGTCGACCGGCACCCGCTTGAGCACGATGTCGTAAGCGGCCTCGACGCCCGGCTCGAACGGCGTGCCGTCGCGATGCGCCAGCTTGATCATCGGCATGAAGTGGACCTGCTCGAAGCGTCGGCGGGCGATGAGCGCGGTCGGGATCGTGTAGAAGGCGTGGACCGGCAGGCGCAGGTAGGGCGCCCCACTGGCGAACACCTGCTCGGCGCTCTGGAGCACCAGCTCCCAGTTGGTGCTGACCCCGCGGAGCTTCTCGAGGGAGTCGAAGATCACCACCAGCCCGGCCCGCCCTGCGCGCTCGGCCCGCGCCTGCATCAAGAGCAGCTCGTCGCGGGCTTCTTCGAGGAACCGCGACAGATGGGCGCCGACAGCGGCGCGCACCTGGGCGCGCAGCGACGGACGGGTCTTCAGCTCAAGCACCAGCCGCGCCGGGTCGGCGACGGTCAGGTGGGCCTGGGTCAGGGTCACGTCGGTCTTGGTGATCCAGTTCCAGAACCGGGTCAGGTAGCCCTCGCGCATGCTGTCGCCGGTCGGCTTGCCCTCCGTGGCCAGGAGCGCCGCGTCGGTCGCGGACAGGATCGCGAAGATGATGTCGGGGATGTCGATCGGGTTGGCGAGATCCAGGCTCTCCTCCGCGTCGATCACCACCGGCAGGAGGTTGGCGCCGTCCGGGCGGGCGAGCTGAGCGGCCAGGCGCCGCAGCTCCGTCGACTTGCCCGAGCCCGGCAACCCGGTGACCAGCTCGCACACCGGTTCGTTCGAGAGTTCCACCCGCCGCGCCAGCTTGCCGACCCAGTTCTCGCCTCGGACGCGGTGGTCCGCATCGCCCCGCTCATCGACCTCGACGTAGCGCGGGTCATCGGGCATGAGCGCCTCCATCGGCTTGCACCGGTTGTAGAGGTACCTTCGGCGCTCGAGATCCATGCGGCGCGCAGCATAGCAGCCCACGCCACGAGGCGCGCCACCGTGCGCGGTCCCAACGTCGCGGGACGCTCCCGACCCTCGACAGCGGGGGCAGGCATCGTCGGCCGGCTCGGTCGGCAGGGCAGCAGCCTCGACAAGGTCGAGGTGATCATCGCCGCCAACCCCGAGGCGTGGGCCCACTGCCACACCGAGTACCGCCGCCTCCGCGAGTCCTGGACCGTGGTTCCGTTCAAGGAGATCCGTTGGCTCGCGGCGCGGCCACCCATACGATCGTGAGCTACGACCACGTCATCATCGACCCCGAGCGCGTCGTCACGTACGACATCGCCCACGTCCCCATCGACAGCGGCCAGCTCGACCTCGCGGCGGGCTCCCGACGTCGTCTCGCTCTTCGGTGGGGCGGGGGGCGTGAGCGCACGCGTTCTCACGCGTGCCGCGGCGAGCAGCTACTCGATGTTCACGACGTACTCAGTGGTCTTGGCTGTCTTGATGCGCACCTTGGCGTATCCAACCATCGTAAAATTGCGCTTGTTCTTGAATCTCCCACTGCCGGTTCGAATCCCAACGGCGTTGTAGACTCTGTAGTCCGCGTAGGCATCTGTTCCGGCCAGGTTGATCGTAATCGTTCTATACAGGCCGACGAAGGTCTCGGCGGTTGTCCATGTGCCAGCTCTAGCGATGGGCATTCTCAGATCCTTCATCGAAGGTGTGCGCCAGAGGTCGCCCGTTCGTGGCTCCTGCACGGGGAGGCCTGAGCATCGACCGACTGAGGCTATCCTCAGGATCGGGCGGCGACAATCATCCGAAATGGGTGGCCATCTTTCGTTGGAATGCGTCCATGCGTCCGGGGGAGGGGCAGCCCGAGGTCACCCCACCACCGCGCTGAAGCCGACAGCAGTTGAACGCCGGCGCTCACGCACCACCACTGCCGGTGACACCGACGGCGGCGCTCACGCGATCCGGACGTTACGGAGGCGGGGGCCCAGCGACGTTTGCACGCCCCAGCCCCGCAGATCGCACGCGCTACTCTCCCGAAAGGCTGGCGGGACCACCGCCGGACGCTACAGGGGGGGCCCATCGACCCCTGGGGCGAGGGTCTGCCAGAGGTCACCCCACCACTGCGCTGAAGCAGACAGCGGCTGAACGCCGGGGCTCACGCACCACCACCGCCGGTCACACCGACGGCGGCGCTCCCGCGATCCGGACGTTGCGGGAGGGGGGCCTAGCGACCTTCACACGCTCCCCCTCTGCGCCAGATCGCACGCGCAACCTCACGCGCCTCGCGCACGGCACCAGTCCCCGCGCCAGGTCGGAACGTTTTGGGAGGGGGCCCCAGCGACCCCTGGGGCGAGGGTCTGCCCGAGGTCACCCCACCACTGCGCTCTAGCAGACAGCGGCTGAACGCCGGGGCTCACGCACCACCACCGCCGGTGACACCGACGGCGGCGCTCCCGCGATCCGGACGTTACGGGAGGGGGGCCCCAGCGACCTTCGCACGCTCCGGCTCCGCGCGGTCACCGCACACCGCGCTGAAGCAGACAGCGGCTGAACGCCGGGGCTCACGCACCACCACCTCGCGCGCCGCGGGTACGGCACCAGTCCCCGCGTCAGGTCGGAACGTTTTGGGAGGGGGCCCCAGCGACCCCTGGGGCGAGGGTCTGCCCGAGGTCTCCCCACCACTGCGCTGAAGCAGACAGCGGCTGAACGTCGGCGCTCACGCACCACCACCGCCGGTGACACCGACGGCGGCGCTCCCGCGATCCGGACGTTACGGGAGGGGGGCCCCAGCGAATGCTGGGGGGAGGGTTTTTGCGAAAAACCCTCCCAGATCAAAACGGAATATCGTCGTCGGGGCTGCCGCCGCCGCCGCCGCCGAAGCCGCCGCCGCCACCGCCGAAGTCGGGCTCGGGCGGGGGCGGGCCGTCGTCCGCGCCGCGCCGTCCGCCGCCGCCGCCATCGCGGCCGCTCGAAAGGAACTGCACGTCGTTGGCGATGACCTCGGTGATGTACCGCTTCTGGCCTTCCTTGTCGTCGTAGGAGCGGGTCTGGATCCGGCCCTCGATGTAGACCTGGCGGCCCTTGGCGAGGTACTTGGCACAGATCTCGGCGGTCTTGCCCCAGACCACGACCCGGTGCCACTCGGTGCGCTCCTGGCGCTGGCCGTTCTTGTCCTTCCAGCTCTCGCTGGTGGCGACCCGCAGCTCGCACACGCCAGCGCCGCTGGGGGTGTAGCGCATGTCGGGGTCAGCGCCGAGGTGTCCGATGAGGATGACTTTGTTGACTCCGCCAGCCATGGGTCAGCTCCTTGGCCCAGGCTGTAGCACGGTCGTATGACACCTTGAGCGGACCCCGATCGGGCGCTACAACCCCCCGCGATGTACCAGCACTTGCGCGTCGCGGTCGCCATCCCGGCCTACAACGAGGAGCGCGCGATCGCCGACGTCGTGGCCGGGATCCCGGCCTGGGTCGATGACGTCCTGGTGGTCGACGACGCCTCGAGCGACGGCACCGTCGCCACCGCCCGGGCCGCCGCCGCCGCGCGGCCCGGCGCCGAGGTCCTGGTCCACGACGTCAACCGCGGGGTCGGGGCGGCCATCGTGACCGGCTACCGACGGGCGCTGGCCCTCGGCGCCGACGTGGTCGCGGTCATGGCGGGCGACGGCCAGATGGATCCCGCCGATCTGCCGGCGATCCTCGAGCCGATCGCGGCCGGCCTGGCCGACTACGTCAAGGGCAACCGGTTCGCGCACCCCGAGGTGTGGACCGCGATGCCGCCGGCGCGCATCGTCGGCAACCTGGTCCTGTCGGCGGCGACCAAGCTGACCTCGGGCTACACCCACGTCTTCGATTCGCAGTGCGGCTACACCGCGGCGTCGGCGGCGGCCTTGCGCGCGATCGACCTCGATCGGGTCTTCCCGCGCTACGGCTACCCCAACGACCTGCTGTCGCATCTGCACGTCGCGGGCATGCGGGTGCGCGACGTCCCGGTCAAGCCGGTCTACGGGCCGGCCTGGAAGAGCGGGATCTCGATCGGCACGGCGCTCCATCCGATCCCGTGGGTGCTCCTGCGGTCGTGGGGCAACCGGGTCACCACGGAGACCCGCGCCCGCTGGCGAGACCGAGTCCGAGTCCGAGACCGAGACCGAGACCGAGGCCGAGGCCGAGACCGAGTCCGAGACCGAGACCGAGACCGAGACCGAGGCGGAGACGGAGTCCGAGACCGAGGCCGAGACCGAGTCCGAGACCGAGTCCGAGGCCGCTAGCGGCCGTCGGGCCACTGCCGGAACACGACGCACACGGTCGTGGGGTCGAGCATCGCGAACTCGCGGCTGCCCCACGGGCGCGGCGCGACCACCGCGCAGTTGGGATGCAGGAGGTGCGGTGCGCGCGCCGACAGCTCGGCGTAGATCGCGTCGATGTCGTCGGTGTCGACCCCGAGCTCGGGGCGCTCGCCGGCGGCCCCGGCGGCGCTCTCGACCAGGTAGGCCTTGGCGCCGTCGCGCGCGATGACCGCCATCCGCGCATCGCGGTAGCGGACCTCGAAGCCCAAGGCGTCGACGAAGAACGCCAACCCGGTGGCGAGCTCTTCGTAGAAGATCGTCGGGATCAGGTTCTTCAGCATGGGCGAGCCGACGCTACCAGCGACGCCGCCGAGCACCAACCCGCCGCAGCGCGCTGGGCCGCGCGCTTCCCGTGACGGATCGGCCCACGGCCATCAACTATCTCGTCGGAGCACCCGCGCGCGCGTCGATGAACGCGCCGGCGCCGCCGTGCCCGAGAAAGGACGCCATGCGCCCCGCTGCCCTCGCTTGCCTGTTCGTCATCGCCTGCGTCGATCGCCCGATCACCGAGCTCGATCCGATCCCGGAGTCGGTCGAGGCCGAGGAGCTACCCGCCAACCTGAACCGCGCCGTCGACCTGCTGTTCGTGATCGACAACTCCGGGTCGATGTCCCAGGAGCACGCGTCCTTGACCAACCGCTTCCCCGAGCTGATCGCCAGCCTGACCGCGCTCGGCGACGACCTGCCCGACCTCCACATCGGGGTCGTGACCTCGGACCTCGGCACCGGCTCGATCTCCTTGCCCGGCGGGCGGTGCGACGCCACCGGTGGCGACGGCGGGCGCATGACCGGCGGACGCTGCGCGGCCCTGGGCGGCGCGACCTTCATCACCGATGACCTCGGCCCGAGCGGCGAGCGCGTCCGCAACTACAGCGGGGCCTTGACCGACGCCTTCGCGTGCCTCGCCGACGTCGGCGACGAGGGCTGCGGCTTCGAGCAACACCTCGAGGCCATGCGCCGCGCCCTCGACCCGGCCACCAACCCCGGCTTCCTGCGCCGCGGCGCCGAGCTGGCGGTCATCATCGTCGCCGACGAGGACGACTGCTCGACCGCCGACGATCGGCTGTTCGGCTCGACCGACCCGGCGCTCGGGCCGCTGTCGGACTTTCGCTGCTTCGCGCAGGGCGTGGTGTGCGACCCGGTGCCCGATCCGCGGTCGCCGGGGCTGCGCACCAACTGCCGCCCCAACCCCGCCCCCGGCTACCTGCACACGATCGAGGCCTACGTGACGTTCCTGCGCGACCTCAAGCCCGACCCGACGATGATCTCGGTCGGGGTGATCGTCGGCGATCCCGACCCGGTCGAGGTCGTGACCAGCGGCACCACGTCGACCCTGGCCCCGAGCTGCACCGGGGGGCTGGGCGAGGCGGCCCCGGCCATCCGCATCGCCGGGCTGGTCGACGCCATCGCCGATCTCAACGGCCGCGGCCGGCGCGAGACCATCTGCACCGGCGACCTGGGCGCGGCCCTGGGTGACCTCGGCGCCGACCTCGGGGGCAGCGGCGCGTGCTTCGAGTCGCCGCTGGTCGATCGCGACCCGATCGCGACCGGCCTCCAGCCCGAGTGCGCGATCATCGAGCACCGCGCCGATGGCACGGCGCTGCCGCTGCCGGCCTGCCTGAGCGGCGGCGCCCGCCCGTGCTGGCGGATCACCAGCGACCCGCGCTGCCGCCAGACCCCACGCGGCGATCGCCTGGCGATCGAGCGCGACGGCCCGGCCCCGGCCGACGCGACGATCGAGCTGCAGTGCGTGGTGTCGGGGGCGACGCCGTGACCTCTTCGATCCCGGTCCCACCCCCGGCGCCGGGGCGAATCCCCGGCCAGCGAATCCCCGGCCAGCGCTGACCGGCGGGGTCGACACCGGCGGCGCGCGGGGTTAGGGTCCGCCGGTGACTGCGGAACGCAAGCGGCCGCTCATCAGCGCCAACATGGTGACCGAGGCACGCCTGGTCACGATGCCGCTGATCGCGTGGTTGATCTACCGGGGCGCCGAGACCGGCAACAACGACTACCTGTGGTTCGCGCTGGCCTTCGGCACGTTGATCGGCTGCACCGACTTCGTCGACGGCTACCTGGCGCGCAAGTACGGCCCGACGGTGTTCGGCGGCCTGCTCGATCCGATCGCCGACAAGGTCTTCATCGCCCTGGCCTACATGCCGTTCGCCGACGATCAGGTCGGCCTGGTCCCGGCCTGGGCCTGCGCGTTCATGTTCGTGCGCGAGTTCCTGGTGACCGCGCTGCGCTCGGCCTACGAGCAGCGCGCGCTCAGCCTGAAGACCAGCTACCTGGCCAAGGCCAAGACCTGGACCCAGATGCAGGGCATCGGGATGATGGTGCTGTTCCCGCTGATCGGCCGCGATCGACCGATGACGATCATCTTCTGGATCGGCATCATCGGTCCGCTGGTCGCCGCCGCGGCGCTGTACGCGATCAAGCGCAAGCTGTGGCGCGGCGCGTTCTGGATGAGCGCGGCCTTCGTCGGCGTGCTGGCGATCCACACCCACGATCCGAGCTGGACGATGAAGGCGGTGATGGGCCTCATCGTCGGCATCACCTGGCTGTCGGGCCTCGACTACGTGATCGCCGGCTTCACCCAGCTCCGCGGCCGCGGCGACTTCAACCGCTCCGACTTCGTCCGCCTGGTCGGCTCGCTGGCGCTGCCGCTGACCGCGTTCGCGGCGCTGACCGAGAGCCCGGCCCCGGCCTGGCCGATCATCACGCTGGTCTGCCTCGAGCTGGCGGTCGGCGGCCTCGACAACCTCCTGTCCCACCACCAGCGGGCGGCGGGCGCGATCGCCTGGGGCGCGCGGACGCTCGGCGCGTCGCTCTTGCTCGGGCTGACCGTCGCGGTGCCCGACCAGGCCACCGCGCTGGCGATCGCGGCCCTGGTGCTGTCCTTGGTCGGCGTCGGCCGCGAGTTCTGGCGCGGCCGCGACTACTACCTCGACAAGCGCATCCGGCGGGCCGCCAACGCCGCCGCCGCCGCGTCGTGAGCGGCAACCCGCTGGGCCGCGCCTGGGACGCCCGGGTCCTGCCGTGGCTGGTCGAGAAGTCGTGCCGCAGCCACGCCATCCTCGACGAGCGCCGCCGCTGGGTGCCGCGGGCCTTCGGCGAGGTCCTCGAGCTCGGGGTCGGCTCCGGCCTCAACCTCGCGTTCTACGATCCGACGGTGGCCCGGGCGGTGGTGGCGATCGATCCGTCGCCCGAGCTCCTGGCCCGGGCCGCGCCGCGGGCCGCCGCCGCGCCGGTGCCGGTGGCGCTCCACCAGGCCGCCGCCGAGGCGCTGCCCTTCGATGCCGGCCGGTTCGACAGCGCGCTCGTGACCTACACCCTGTGCAGCGTCGGCGACGTCCCCCGCGCCCTGGCCGAGGTGCAGCGGGTCCTGCGCCCCGGCGCGCCGCTCATCTTCGTCGAGCACGGCCGCTCCGATCGCGCCAGCACCGCGGCCTGGCAACGCCGGATCACGCCGCTGTGGCGGACCCTCGGCGGCAACTGCCACCTCGATCGCGACATCGCCGCGCTCCTGACCGCCTCTGGGTTCACGCTGCGCGAGGCCGAGGCCGGCCACGTCCCCGGCGGCGGGCGCTTGACCTCGTTCACGTATCAGGGCCTGGCCATGAACCCGTGAGCCGTCGGGGCGCGCCACCGCCGCCTCGGTCTCGGCCTCGGTCTCGGCCTCGGTCTCGGTCTCGGTCTCGGCCTCGGTCTCGGCCTCGGTCTCGGTCTCGGTCTCGGCCTCGGCCTCGGTCTCGGCCTCCGTCTCGGCCTCGGCCTCGGTCTCGGCCTCCGTCTCGGTCTCGGCCTCCGTCTCGGCCTCGGCCCCTCAGGCCGCCACGGCTCCGCAGCCCTCCATGATCGCGCGGATCGACGCCAGCTCGAAGGGCTTCCCGAGGACGTCGAGGTCGGCGAGGTCGAGGTCGCCCAGGCGGACCGCCAGGTGCTCCGGCAGCTCGCCGCTCACGATCACCGCGCGACACCGCCAGCCCAGGGCCCGCACGCGAGCGATCAGCGCGAGGCCGTCCTGGCCCGGGAGATCGAGGTCGGTGACCAGGAGATCGATCGCCTCGGGCTCGAGCTTCGAGAGCGCCTCCTCGGCGCTCGCATAGTCGATCACCAGCGCGCCACACATCATCAGCGCCCGTCGGAGCGCCCGCCGTGTGGCCTCGTCGTCCTCGACGAGCGCCACCACCATCCGCGTCGACATGATCCCCATGCCGCACCCTCGCACGCGCCACCTCTTCCCCTCGGGTACGTTACCGGTACCACTCCGGTCCTCGCCAAGCGCCGACACCGAACCCGACACCGAACCCGATCCCGATCCCGAACCCGATCCCGATCCCGATCGCGATCCCGACGCCTTTCTCTCTTGCCACGGTGGTCACCCACCGCCGCGCTGAAGCAGACAGCTGCTGAACGCCGACGCACACGCAAGAACGCCGCCGGTGGGGTCACCGACGGCGCTCACGCGATCCGGACCTCTTCGCATGACGAGGGAGGGGGCCCATTCGCTGCGCGAATGGGGGAGGGTCTTTTCGAAAAACCTCCGGATCGCTTCGTCCGAGGTCACCCACCGCCGCGCTGAAGCAGACAGCTGCTGAAACCACCACCCTCACGCAAAAACGCCGCCGGTGGGGTCACCGACGGCGCTCACGCGATCCGGACGTTATGGGTGGGGGCCCCATTCGCTACGCGAATGGGGGAGGGTTTTGCCCGAGGTCACCCGTCACCGCGCTGAAGCAGACAGCGGCTGAACCACCACCCTCACGCAAAAACGCCGCCGGTGGGTTCACCGACGGCGCTCACGCGATCCGGACGTTATGGGAGGGGGGCCCCAGCGAATGCTGGGGGGAGGGTTTTTTCGAAAAACCCTCCGTAGGTCTCAGCTCTCCGTCACGCACTGCACCTCGAGCACCGTGTTGTCCGGCACCGAGGCGCCGCCGCGATCGATCACGATCGAGCGGTTGTCAGGAGCCATCGGGCACTGGACGGCGTTCGGCTCGAAGCGCCAGCACGGGATCGCGCCGCCGTTGGCGTCGCAGGCCGGGATGACCCGCTCCTCGCGGTTGGCCGCGTTCGGGTTGGTCACGTCGACCACCGAGCACTCGGCCTGGATGCCGGGCAGGTCGGGGTTGCGGTCGGCGAGCTGGCTCTCGATGCACGGGTTACCGACCGCGAGCTTCAGCAGCTCGGCGATCTGGGTCATCGCGTCCTGGAGGTTCTCGTTGCAGATCGTGGTGGTGGTGTTGCGCTCGGGGAACGAGTCGAGGAACGCCTTCAGGCGGTGGCCGGGAGCGGCGTTGCCCGAGGTCGAGGTGCACGACGCGCCCAGGGCCGGGTTAGCGGCGTTGTCCGGGTCGGCCTCGACGGTCGAGCTCTGCTGCTCATCGACGTTGCCGATGATGCCGGCGACGATGACCTTCTTGGGATCGTCGGGCTTGAGGCCCTGGAAGAACTCCACGTAGGGCTGGATGTCCTTCATGTACGGCGAGTTGTTGCGCGGGCGGCACCCGGTGCGGCGGCCGAAGGACCGCGGGTTCGGGTCGTTGTCGCACTGCACGCCGAACTCCCAGCAGCGGAACGAGGTCCGCGGGCCCAGCGGGTCGGCGACCGTCGCGTTGGGCTCGCCGAACAGCGTGCCGTTGCTGGCCGAGCAGTCGTCCTCGTCACCGACGAAGATGACCGCGAGGAACGCGCCCTCGCGGTAGAAGCCGGGGTTCCGGTTGGGCTGGAGCGCGCGGTACGCTGACTCGAGGGGCTGCTCGAAGCCGCAGCCGTTGGTGCCCAGGCGGGCCATCTGGCTGAACACCGTGGCGAGGTCGCCGGTGTAGTTCTTCTCGCGCGAGCCGTCGGCGAGCTTGACGTCGCGGAGGTACGCGGCCTGGAGGCCGGCCACGCCGTTGGTCAGGAGGCCGCCGTCATCGCCGTTGGGCCGGGTCGCGCTCGAGCAGCCGCCGATGTTGACGCCGTTGGTGCCGACGTTGGTCGACACGATGCCGATGTGGACGTCGGGGAGGCCGCCCTCGATCGTCTGCAGCACGTTGATGAACTGCGGGAAGTTGGCCGCCAGCGAGACCTGCTCCTCCATCATCGACCCCGAGTTGTCGATGACGAAGAGGATGTCGATGTTGCGGTTGAGCTTGACCGGGATGGTCTTCTTCTCGACGTTGTCCGGGACGACGTTGACCTCCGACAGCGACCGGTCGGGGCAACCGGTGAGGAGGAGCGACGCGGTGAGCGCGCTGGCGAGGGTGGGGACGACGTGACGCATGGGGCCTCCAGAAGAGAGTCGAGCGGCGCGGCGATGGCGGCGAGCTCGCGCGGCCGAGAGTGCAAAGCGGCGGCCAGGATAGATCGAAAGGCGCGACGCGTGGTTATTTCCGCGGCGGATCTTCGATCCCCGCAACGAGGTTGATCGATCGCCAATCAAGTTGGCGGTGGACCGCTGCCGGTGACGGCGCTGCCCCGGAGCTGCCCGCGGGCGCCCGAGGGCCTGGCGACGCAAAGTGGTCCCGTCGGGGCGCCCATGGTACGGTTTTCCACAGGCCGCCGTCCCGTACTGGCTCCGCTCTGCGGGCCTCTCTCTGGGACAAAGGCAAGAAATTTCAGTCAATTGGAGCGTCGAAGGGGAAAAACTTGCGCCTCTTTACGACATAGACCTACGATGTAGGCAAGAGTAGCACTAGGTAGGCACTCAACCCCGGAACCCGCGCGCCATGGCCAAAAACTGCATAGGACTGGACATCGGCTCGAGCAGCATCAAGGCGGTGCAGCTCAAGAAGTCGCGCACCGGGTACACCCTGACCGCCTTCGGGATGCAGCCCCTGGTGCCCCAGACCATCGTCGACGGCTCGATCATGGATCAGGCCGCGGTGGTCGAGGCGATCCGGGCGCTGTGGAGCCGCCTGCGCCTCCGCCAGAAAGAGGTCGCGATCGCGATCGCCGGTCACTCGGTGATCATCAAGAAGATCGCGGTGCCGCAGACCCGGGCCGACGACCTCGACAACCAGATCAAGCAAGAGGCCGAGCACCACATCCCGTTCGCCAAGGACGACGTCGAGATCGACTACCACGTCGTCAACCCGCAGAACCCGATGGGCCAGACCGAGCTGCTCCTGGTCGCGGCCAAGCGCGAGACCGTGGCCGACTACGTCCAGGTCGTGCGCGACGCCGCGCTGACCCCGATGGTGGTCGACGTCGCGTCGTTCGCGAGCCAGAACGGCTTCGAGGCCAACTACACGCTCGACCCGCGCGAGACCGCGGTGGTCATCACGATCGGCGCCGCGATCTCGAACATCAACATCGTCCGCGGCGGCGGGAGCCTGTTCACCCGCGACGTGACGATCGGTGGCAACGCGTTCACCGAGGAGATCCAGAAGCAGCTCGGGGTGACCGCCGACGAGGCCGAGGCCTACAAGGTCGGCGGCAGCTACGACGACAACGGCGTCGTGCACCAGGAGGTCGAGCGCATCATCGAGGGCGTGGCCGAGGTGATCGCCGGCGAGTTCCAGCGCTCGCTCGACTTCTTCATGGCCACGTCGGCCGACGCCAACGTCACCCGGGTGTGCCTGGCTGGCGGCACCGCCAAGGTCGCGGCCCTGCACCGCGCGATCGAGCGGCGCAGCCGGCTCACCGTCGAGGTCATCGATAGCTGGAAGCGGATCGAGCTCGACCCCAGCCTCGACCGCGGCTACCTGGCGGCCCACGCCCCCGAGGCCCTGGTCGGCCTGGGCCTGGCGCTGCGCGCGCCGGGAGACAAGTGAGGTCGACGCCATGATCAAGATCAACCTCCTCCCGCAGCGCAAGCCGAAGAAGCAGGCCGAGCCCGGCCAGCTCGAGGTCGGCCTGGTCATGGCCGGGATCATGGGCGCGGCGGCGCTGGTCTACGTCGGCGTCCACCGCCCGGCCCAAGAGAAGCGCGATCGCCTGAACGCCGAGGCCGCGGAGATCAACGAGCGCAACGCCCGGCTCAGCTCCAAGCTGGCCGATCTTCCGGCCTTGCAGGGCGCGGTCTCGGCCGAGACCAAGCGCAAGGAGTCCATCGACACCCTGGTCGGGACGACGATCCTGCCCGACAACGTCCTCTACGAGCTGTCCCAGATCCTGTCGAGCGACGGCCCGACGATGTCGGACGCCATGAGCACGTTGACCGGGACCACCAGCGATGGCGATCCCAACAAGCGGTTCAACCCCGACTGGGATCCCAAGCACGTCTGGATCAAGAGCTTCACGACCAAGGGCGACACCTTCACGCTCGCGGGCGGCGCCCAGGCCGAGTCCGACATCCCGCAGCTCGCCAAGCGCATGGCGGCGTCGGTGTACTTCCGGGACGTGACCTCGCCGTCGTCCAAGCGGATCGAACCGACCGGCGGCGCCGGCGGCGCCGACACCGCGTTCTACGAGTTCACGCTGAGCGGAAAGGTGCTGTACTGATGGCCGGTCGCATCGCCGACTTCGCCCGCCGGCCGCCGCGCGAGCGCGCCGCGATCTACGCCGGCGTGATCGCGCTCCTCGGCCTCTTGTACTGGCAGTTCGGGCTGTCGCCCGTCCGCAAGGCGGGCAAGGACGCCGAGGCTGAGCTGGCCTCGGCGCAGGAGCAGGGGCGCAAGCTCAACAAGGACAAGCGCGCGCGCGACGAGCTCCTGTCGCAGCAGGAGAAGCTGAAGGAGCAGATCGAGCAGAACCAGAAGGCGCTGCCGACCGACGCCGAGATGCCGGCGTTCTTCGACATGCTGGCGCGGCGCTTCGCCGAGGCCGGGGTGCTGGTGCGGCGGCGCGAGGTCCGGCCCGAGGTGACCGTCGAGAACTTCATCAAGGCGCCGGTCGAGGTCGAGATCTCCGGCACCTACTACCAGCTCATGCAGTTCTTCGCGTCGCTGCGGCCGCGGTCCGACGGCGGCACCGCGCCCGGCAACGCCGCCACCGAGAAGGATCGCATCGTCACCGTCGAGGATCTATCGGTGTTCGACCCGCGCGTGGTCAACAACCAGCTCATCCTCACCGCCAAGTTCCAGGCCTCGACGTTCCGGGCCACGCCGGCGGCGCCGCCCGCCGCCACGCCGGGGAAGCCGGCGGCCGCACCGGCGCAACCGGCCAAGCCCGCCGCGCCGCCCGCGGGTGCCGCGGTGCCGGGCCAGGCGGTGACCCCGGCGGCGGCCAAGCAGGCGGCAGACGCCGCCAACGCCGCCACGATCGATCGGGCTCGCGTCGACGGCGAGCCGCCGGTCGGCACCGGGACCGGCTCGGGCTCGGGCAGCGGCGCCGATCGCCTGAAGGGAGGCCTGTGATGCGCGCGCTCGCCTGGCTCGCCACCGCGGGCCTGCTCCTGGTCGCGTGCGGCGGCGAAGATGAGCCGCCGCCGCCGCCGCCCAAGTCGCAGCCGGTGGCCGCCAACCCGGCGGCCAAGCCGACCCGCGGCGCCGGCGCCACCACCGGCACGCTCACCACCTACGCCAAGGTCGAGGGCCGCCCCGAGCTCAACCCGGCCGAGGTGAAGACGATCCGCCACCGCTTCACCGCCAACGACTTCGTCCCCGACCCGACCGGCAGCGGCAACCGCGATCCGTTCCGCAGCTACGTGATCGCGCAGGTCAACATCAACACCGGTCCCGAGAGCGACGACAAGCCCGATCCGGCGGCGCAGTCGGAGAAGTGCGCCAACAAGAAGGTCGCGGCGACCGGCTACTCGACCCATGAGCTCAAGCTGATCGGCGTGATCACCCGCGGCACGGTCCGGCTCGCGACGTTCTCCGACACCGGCGGCGTCGGCTGGGTGGTGCGGCGCGGCGACTGCATCGGCAGCGAGCGGGCCCGGGTCAAGCTGATCGGCGAGGGCTTCGTCACCCTCGAGTATCCGTCCGCTGGCGCCGCGGCGGCCACCGCCGGCAGCACCGCCGACGAGCGCGAGTTCCGGCTGCGCGAGCGCGAGCTGATCGACGAGATTGGCACCGCCCTCGACGAAGACGATGAGAGTCCCCGCATCCGCCGTCGCGCCCGGTCGCCTGAGCGCCCGAGCGCCCTCGGCGCCCAACCCCAGTAGCTGTACGTCGGAGCCGCGTCCCGTCGCCAAAAATTTGTGATCCTCGCGCGAGCGAGGCGACAATTTTATCCGGCCGTCATTCGGCCTCGAGGCGTCGCTCGGACGACGCCACGCCCCTGGTCTGCCGTCACCGCCCGCGGGGCTGTCCCCGAGGAGTCGCCATGATCGATCGCACTCTCACCACCATCGTCGCCGTCACCGCGCTCGCCCTGTGCGGGGTCTTCGGCGAGGCCGCGGCCGGGCCTGACAACCAGATCGGCGCGGTGGCGATCGACGATGATCGCGGCACGACCACGATCCGCCTGCGCGGCTCGGACACGCCGACCTTCACCGTCTACAAGCTCGAGCGACCGACGCGGGTCGTGGTCGACCTGGCGTCGGCGGCCTTGACCGACGCGGTCCGCGGCGACGACGCCGCGGTGACCTTCCCGGTCGGCTCGTGGGCGGTCGGCCAGGTCGCCGCGATGTCGCTCGAGGATGGCAGCGCCGGCGTCCGGGTGGTCGCGACCCTGGCGCGGCCCGGGCGCTACGACGTCCGCGCCGACGGCAAGGACGTGATCATCACGGTGACCGCGCGCGATCCCGCGCCGACCACCGCCAGCCCGGCCGCGCTGGCCGCCGCCCACGCCGCGGCCGCGGCGGCCAAGACCGACGCCGAGCGGGCGCGGGCCGAGGCCGCGCGCACGACCGCCGCCGCCAACGCCGCGACCGCGGCGGCCAAGACCGACGCCGAGCGGGCGCGGGCCGAGGCCGCGCGGACGACCGCCGCCGCCAACGCCGCGACCGCCGCGGCCAAGACCGACGCCGAGCGGGCGCGGGCCGAGGCCGCGCGCATGACCGCCGCCGCCAACGCCGCGACCGCCGCCGCCGCGGCCGCGAAGCGCGACGCCGAGGCCGCCAAGCGCGAGGCCGCCGCCGCCAAGGTCGCGGCCGACGCCGAGGCCCGCCGCGCCGCCGCCGCCGCGACCGCCGCCGCCGCCGCCCAGCGCGCCCGCCTCGACGCCGGCGCCGCCGATCGCGCGGCCGCCGACCGCCAGCTCGCCGCTGCTCAGGCCGCCGCGACCGCCGCCGCCGCCGCCGCCGATCGCGCGGCCGCCGAGGCGGTGCGGACCCAGCTCGCGGCCCAGGCCACCCAGGACGCGGCCGCCGCCGAGCTGGCCCGCGCCAAGCGCCTCACCGACGACGCGACCCGCGAGGCCGCGCGGATCCGCGAGCAGGCCGCGGTCGCCGCCGCCCGCACGCGCGAGGACGCCGCCCGCGAGCTGGCCGCCGCCCAGGTCGCCATCGAGCGCGATCGCAAGGCCGCCGAGGCGGCCCGCGCCGAGGCCGACCGCGTGCTGGCGTCGGCCCGCGCCGAGCAGCAGCGCGTCGCCGCGGTGACCCGCGAGGCCGCCGAGCGCGCCGCCGCCGCCACCGACACCCAGCGCGCCGCCGAGGCGCGTCAGGCCAAGGCGGTCGCCGCCGCCGCCGCCGCCGCCCAGGATCGCGCCGCCGCCGAGGCGGCCCTGGCCACCGCGACCGCGCAGCGCGAGGCCGCGGCCTCGGCGCGTGGCGACGCGACCCAGGCCCGCGCCGCGGCGGAGGCCGCGGTGCGCGCCGCCAACCAGCGGCTGGCCAAGGCCGACGCCGCGCGGCAGTCCGCCGAGGAGGCCCGCCGCGCCAGCGAGGCCGCCTTGGCCGCCGCGCGATCCGAGCTGGCCGGCGCGCGCGCCGCCCAGGGCGACGCCGCCGCCGCGCGCCTGGCGGCCGAGGCTGGGGCCAAGCGCGCCCTCGAGGAGCGGGCCGCGGCCGAGGCCGCGCGGGCCCGCGCCAGCCAGCGCGCCGAGGAGCTGATCGCCGCGGCCGAGCGAGCCGAGGTCCGCCGCCGCGACGCCGAGCAGGCGGCCCAGGTCGCGACCGCCGCCGCCGCCGCCGCCGAGGCCCAGCGGACCGACGCCCAGCGCGCCGCCGCCGCCGCCCGCGTCGCCCGGGCCGCCGACGAGCGGGCCGCGGCCGAGGCCAAGGCCGCCGCCGCCAAGTCCATGGCCGACGCCCAGGTCGCCCGGGCCGCCGAGGAGCGGGCCGCGGCCGAGGCCGAGGCCGCCGCCGCCAAGTCCGTCGCCGACGCCCAGGTCGCTCGGGCCGCCGACGAGCGGGCCGCGGCCGAGGCCAAGGCCGCCGCCGCCAAGGCGCAGGCTGACGCCCGCGCCGCCCGCGCCGCCGAGGAGCGGGCGATCGCCGAGGCCCAGCGGCTCGCGGCCAAGACCGTGGCCGACGCCCGCGCCGCCCGCGCCGCCGAGGAGCGCGCCGCGGCCGAGGCCAAGGCCCTCGCCGCCCAGACCATCGCCGCCGCCCGCGCCGCCCGCGAGGCCGAGGAGCAGGCCGCGCAGCGCCGGGTCGCCGATCTCGACGCTGCGGCGGACGCCGCCGCCGCCCGCACCCGGGTCGAGGAGCAGAAGGCCGCCGCCGCGGCGAAGGCCCGCGCCGACGAGGAGAAGGCCGCGGCCGCCGCGGCCAAGACCCGCACCGATGAGGAGAAGGCCGCGGCCGCTGCGGCCAAGACCCGCGCCGACGAGGAGAAGGCCGCGGCCGCTGCGGCCAAGACCCGCGCCGACGAGGAGAAGGCCGCAGCAGCCGCCGCCAAGACCCGCGCCGACGAGGAGAAGGCCGCGGCCGCCGCGGCGAAGACCCGCGTCGACGAGGAGAAGGCCGCGGCCGCCGCCGCCAAGGCGCGGGCGGTCGCCGAGGCCCAGCGCGCCGAGGCCGAGCAGGCCGCCGCCGCCCTCGCGACCTCGCTGGCCGCCCACCAGCGCGCCGTCGATGCCGCTCGGCGCCAGGCCGCGGCCGCCGAGG
Source organism: Kofleriaceae bacterium (assembly GCA_018057825.1). Lineage (GTDB taxonomy): Bacteria > Myxococcota_A > Polyangia > Haliangiales > Haliangiaceae > UBA2376. Next base: position 46,823 of record JAGPCY010000023.1, read on the forward strand.
CCGCGCGCGCCACCGCCGATGCGCAGCGCCACGCCAGCGCCGCCGACAAGGCCAAGGCCGCCGCCGCCGTCGAGGCCGCGACCAAGGCCGCGGCCGCCGCCGAGGCCGAGCTGGCGACCCGCACCGCCGACGTCACCGCCCGCCGGCGCGAGGTCGAGCGCCTCGACGCCGCCAAGGCCGAGGCCACCACCGAGCTGGCCCGCCACCAGGCCGCCGCCGTCGCCGCGCGCCAGGCCCGCGCCGCCGAGGAGCAGCGCCTCGCCGACGCCCGCGCGGCCCGCGCCGCCGAGGAGCAGGCCCTGGCCAAGCTCCGCGCAGCCACCGCCGCCGCCAAGGTCGCGGCCGCCGCGCCGCCGCCGGTCGCTGCCACCCCGGCGGCGCCGCCGGTGACCGTCGCCGCCCGGCCGGCCACGTCGGCGCCGACGGCCAAGCCCACGCCCAGCGCCAAGCCGGCGCCGACGGCCAAGCCCACGCCCGCCGCGCCCACCACCCAGATCACCGGCGTGACCTTCGCCCGCGACGCCGACGGCCAGGTCGTGACGATCGCCCTCGACGGCGACGGGGCCACCGCCGAGCTGGTCCGCGCCGACGGCCGCACCGCCGAGCTGGTCGTGCGCGGCGCCGCGCTGCCGGCGCGCTTGACCAAGACCCTCGACACCTCGCGCTTCGGCGGCCCGGTCCGCACGGTCTCGAGCTACACCGATCGCGCCACCGGCGAGGTCCGGGTCGCGGTCAGCCTGGCCGCCGACGCCATCCCGCGCCTCGACACCCGGTCCGGCGCGGTCGAGCTGCGCTTCGCCAACGCCGCGGTCACCGCCCGGCGGCTGCCCAGCCCGGTGGTCGGCGGCTTCGGCGCCACCTCGGCGCCGGTGACCCAGACCTCGGTCGCGCAGCTCGGCAAGCGCCGGGTGTTCCGCGGGCCGACCATCGACCTCGACTTCAAGGACGCCGACATCCACGACCTGCTGCGGGCCCTGGCCCGGGTCGGCAACGTCAACATCGTCGTGCCCGACGAGATCAACGCCTCGGTCACGGTCCAGCTCAAGCGGGTGCCGTGGGACCAGGCCCTCGAGGTCATCCTCGCCGCCAAGGGCCTGTGGTACCGCAAGGACGGCAACATGTACCGCATCGGCGACCGCAAGGTCCTCGACGCGGAGGACGAGGCCGAGGCCGCGCGCCGCAAGGCCATGATCGAGCTCGAGGCCCCCAAGCCCGAGGTCTTCACGCTCAACTACGCCGACGCCGCGTCGCTGGCGACCAAGATGGCGCCGCTCCTGTCGCCCAAGGGCAAGGTCGAGGTCGACGAGCGCACCAACTCGCTCATCATCAACGACGTCGGCGCCAACCGCCGCGAGATCGTCGACCTGGCGGCCCGCCTCGACACCCAGACGCCGCAGATCTCGATCGAGGCCCGCATCGTCGAGGCCCGCAGCGGGTTCCGCCGCGAGTTCGGCATCCAGTGGGGCGGTCGCGCCGGGGTCGGCGCCGAGTCGGGCAACGCCACCGGCCTGATCTTCCCGTCGTCGATCGGCTTCGTCGGCGGCGCCGACGATCCGACCAACAAGCCGGGCACCGGCCTGCCGACGCCGTCGGACTTCGCGGTCAACCTGCCGGCTGGCGGCACCAACGGCGTGCTCGGCATGACCCTGGGCTCGGTCGGCGGCGCGGTCAACCTCAACCTGCGCCTGAGCGCCCTCGAGGAGAGCGGCACCGCGCGCATCATCTCGGCGCCCAAGGTCACCGTGCTGAACAACGTCCAGGCGACGATGAAGCAGGGCATCAAGATCCCGATCTCCCAGGTCTCGGCCCAGGGCACCCAGACCACCTTCGTCGAGGCCAACCTCGAGCTCAACGTCACGCCCTACGTGTCGCAGCGCGACTGCTCAGTGGTGATGGACATCAACGTCGCCAAGGCCGAGCCCGACTTCTCGCGCCTCGGCGCCCGCGGCGATCCGACGATCCAGAACCGCGAGGCCCGGACTCGCATGCTGGTCGCCGACGGCGAGACCTCGGTGATGGGTGGCATCTACACCCGGTCGACCGCGCTCAACTACTCGAAGGTGCCGATCCTCGGCGACATCCCGGTGTTCGGCTGGCTGTTCAAGAGCCGCCGCGAGACCGACGACCGCGCCGAGCTCCTGATCTTCATCACGCCCAAGATCACCAACCGCGCGCTCCTGCGCTGCCAGGGCTAGCGCGCGATGGGCCCGGTCTTCCTGATCGGGTTTCCGGGCGCGGGCAAGTCGACGGTCGCTCGGCTGGCCGCCGCCGCCCTCGGTCGGCGCGCCGTCGATCTCGACGACGCCATCGCCGCCGCCGCCGGGCGCACCGTGCCCGAGCTGGTGGCGGCCGACCTGGCCGACTTCCGCCGCCGCGAGGCCGCGGCCCTGGCCGAGGTCGCGGCCGCGGTCGACGCCCCGGTGGTCGCGGTCGGCGGTGGCGCCCCGGTCGAGCCGGGCAACCTGGCGCGCATGATGGCCGCCGGGCTGGTGGTCGCCCTCGACGTCGACCTCGACGTCGCCCTGGCCCGGATCGCCCCCGGGAGCCGGCCGCTCCTCGATCGGCCGCGGGCCGAGGTCGAGGCGCGCTACGCCGCGCGCGCCCCGGTGTACCGCCGAGCCCACGCCACCGTGGCCGGCGGACGCGACGCCGCGACCACCGCCGCCGAGCTGGTCGCGCTGATCGCACGGGTCGAGGCCGGCGGCGGGCCGCGGCCGTGGGTCGCGCTCGGCGACCGCAGCTACCCGATCGCGATCGGCGACGGCGCCCTGGCCGACCTCGTCACCGCCCACCTCGGCCCCGGCCGCGGCGCGCTGGTCTTCGATCGCAACCTGGCGCCCCACGTCGAGGCCGCGGTCGCGGCCCTGGCGGCGGCCGGCATCACCGTCGAGCCGATCGCGGTCGAGCCCGGCGAGGCCTCGAAGTCGTTGGCCGGCTACGGCGCCCTGGCCGAGGCGCTGATCGCCCGCGGCCTCGATCGCGGCAGCACGATCTACGCCCTCGGCGGCGGCGTGATCGGCGATCTGGCCGGGTTCGTCGCCGCGACGTTGTTCCGCGGCGTCGACGTCGTGCACCTGCCGACCACGGTGGTGGCGATGACCGACTCGGCGATCGGCGGCAAGACCGCGATCGACGTCGCCGCCGGCAAGAACCTGCTCGGCGCGTTTCACCAGCCGCGCGCGGTGATCGCCCACCTGCCGCACCTCGCGACCCTGCCGCCGCGCGAGCGGGTCGCCGGCTTCGGCGAGCTGTGGAAGTACGCGCTCCTCGACGGCGAGCCGCTCTTGGCCGCGGTCGAGGCGGTGGCGCCGTGGGCCGCGACCACCGCGCCGCCGCCCCCCGCGCTGACCGCGGTCATCACCGCCGCCGCCACGCTCAAGGCCAACCTGGTCAGCGTCGACGAGCGCGAGCGCACCGGCCGGCGCGCGCTGCTCAACCTCGGCCACACCGTCGGTCACGCGATCGAGGCCGCCGCCGACTGGCGCTTGCTCCACGGCGAGGCGGTGGCCCTGGGCCTGGTGGCGATGGCCCGGATCTCGGCTCGCCTCGGCCTGGCCGAGGCCGACCTCGAGCCCCGCGTGGTCGCGGCCCTGGCCGCCACCGGCCTGCCGACCGATCTCGAGCCGTGGCGGCGCCCCGAGGTGCTGGCCCGGATCGCGGTCGACAAGAAGCGCCACGGCGCGGCGGTGCGGTTCGTGGCCTGCGCCGGCCCGGGCGCGTGCCGCGTCGTCGAGGTGCCGGTGGCCGGGTTCGCCGATCTTTTGCGACCGTGACCCTAACTTTGCTACGCTGGTTTTTCGTCGAGGAGACCCCATGTCGCGCCTGTCGTCCGTCGCCACCCTGCTCCCGCTCGTCGCTCTGGCCGCGTGCGTCGACAACGACGCCGACGCGGGGATGGTGATCCTGCGCAACGTCGCGCCCGAGGCGGGCTGCGTCGCCTCGACCGAGTCGAACGTCTTCCAGTCGTCGGGCAAGATCCAGGTCGACGCCCCGGTCGGCTACGTCTTCACGCCGCTGGTCCGCAACGACATGACCACGGTCGAGGGGCAGAACCTGACGCAGCGGACCATCTTCATCGAGTCGATCGACGCCACGATCGGCTTCCTCGACCCCGAGGTGTTCACCGAGGCCGAGCTGACCCAGCTCGAGGCCGATGGCCTGACCCGGTTCCGCACTCCCGCCTCGGGCTCGATCGACCCCAACGGTGGGCTGGTGACGCTCCAGGCGGTGATCGTCCCGCCCGAGCTGCTCGCCGCGATCGCCCCCAAGCTCACCCCGCAGCGCGACCGCATCACCCTCGACGTCCGGGTCCAGGCGCGCGGCACCAATGCCGGCACCTCGGTGACGTCGAACAGCTTCCGCTACCCCGTGCTGGTGTGCCGCGACTGTCTGGCCGGCGTGGTCGGGGCCTGTGACACGATCGATCCCGACGGCACCTACCAGCAGGGCGGGGCCTGCAACCCGCTGCAGGACGGCCTGGTCGACTGCTGCACCACCGCCGAGGGGACCCTGCGCTGCCCCGCGGTGGCCACGCCGACGTCGCCGGCCGCCGCGCCCCGCTGATCGCCGCCCGGACGGCGAATGCCGCCGGGCCGGGCCGGGCCGCCGAGGCCCCGTGATATAACGACCCCCCACGCCGCGCTGGCCTGGTAGCCGAGGAGCCCGCTTGTTCGCCGAAACTCTCAAGAAGGTGGTCGACAACGTCGACGGCGGCCTCGGGGCCGTCATCATGGGCCTCGACGGGATCGCCGTCGAGACCTACACCCGTCAGGCCGACCGGGTCGACATCAACACGGTCGGCATGGAGTTCAGCTTCATCCTGGCCCAGGCCAAGAAGGCCGCCGCCGGCGCCAGCCTCGGCGCCTTCGAGGAGATGACGATCAAGGCCGACCGCCTGACCCTGGCGCTCAGGATGTTGACCCCGCAGTACTTCCTGGCGGTGGCGATCGGCGCCGACGGCAACCTCGGCAAGACCCGCTATCTCATGCGGCTGGCCGGGCCCAAGCTCATCGCCGAGCTATGAGCCGCGCCCGCGCCCGTCCGGCCCGCGCCGGCGAGCGCCCGCCGGCCCCGGCGACCGCCGCGCGGTCGGCTGAGCCGATCTGCGTGCTGGTCCTGCACGGGCCCAACCTCAACCTGCTCGGCACCCGCGACCCGCTGATCTACGGCACCACCACGCTGGCCGAGATCGACGCGCGCCTCACCGCGCGCGCGGCGGCCCGCGGCGCCGCCATCGAGATCGTGCAGTCCAACCACGAGGGCGGGTTGATCGACGCGATCCACGGCGCGCGCGGCCGGTGTCACGCGATCGTGATCAACCCCGGCGGGTTCACGCACACCAGCGTCGCGATCCGCGATGCCCTCGAGGCGGTGGGGCTGCCCGCGGTGGAGGTCCATCTGACCAACATCGCGGCCCGCGAGGACTTTCGCCACCTGTCGATGATCGCGCCGCGCTGCGTCGGACAAATCAGCGGTTTCGGCGCGCAAAGCTACGACCTGGGACTGGACGCCGCACTGGCGATTGTGGAACGTAGGCGCGCCGATCGCCCCTAGCCGCGGTCCCCGCGGACGGCGCCGGCGCCGTCTCCGCACCGCTCCTCTTTGCGAGTCATCCCCCCATGGCAACTGGACGTTCGGGTTCCAAGCAGGGTTCCAAGCAGGCGTCACGAGCCGACGATTCGTCCCCGGCCGCCGCCGCGGGCGCCGGCGGCTCCGCCGACGACGTGGTGGCCATCGCCCGCGGCCTGGCTGCGGCGGTGTCTGAGCACGGCCTCACCGAGCTGATCATCGAGACCGCCGAGGTCACCTACACGGTGCGGCGCGGCGGGACGACGATGGTGGCGATGCCGGCGACCATGCCGCCGGTCGCGATGCCCGCGGTCATGCCGGTCGCCGGCCCGGCCCCGGTGGCGGCGGCGCCCGTCGCCGCGCCCGCGCCGGCCGCGGCCGCGGTGGTCGACGACAAGGTCCACATCGTCAAGTCGCCGTTCGTCGGCACGTTCTATCGCAAGCCCAACCCCGACTCGCCCGAGTACGTGAAGCTCAACGACAAGGTCAGCAAGGGCTCGGTCCTGTGCATCATCGAGGCGATGAAGCTCATGAACGAGATCGAGGCCGACGTCGGCGGCACCCTGGTCGCGATCCTGGCGGAGAACGGCGCGCCGGTGGAGTTCGATCAGCCGCTGTTCAAGATCGCGGTCGCGTAGGCGGACATGTTCAAGAAGGTCCTGGTCGCCAACCGCGGCGAGATCGCGCTCCGCATCATCCGCGCCTGTCGCGAGATGGGCATCAAGTCGGTCGCGGTGTACTCGACCGCCGACGCCGACGCGCTCCACGTCAAGTTCGCCGACCAGGCGGTGTGCATCGGACCGCCGCCGTCGCGGCAGAGCTACCTGAACATCCCGTCGCTCATCAGCGCCGCCGAGATCACCGGCGCCGACGCGATCCACCCCGGCTACGGCTTCCTGTCGGAGGATCCGGAGTTCGCCGAGGTGTGCGGCAAGTGCAAGCTGACCTGGATCGGGCCGCCGCCGAGCGCGATGCGGCTCATGGGCGACAAGATCAGCGCCCGGGCGGCGATGAGCCAGGCCGGGGTGCCGATCCTGCCGGGCAGCGGGACCATCACCACCGAGGACGAGCTGCGCGAGCACGCGGCCCGGATCGGCCTGCCGGTGATCCTCAAGGCGTCGGCCGGCGGCGGTGGCCGCGGCATGAAGATCATCCACGACGCCGCCCGCTTGGCCAACGACTGGAACACCGGCAAGGCCGAGGCGCTGGCGGCCTTCGGCAACCCCGACATGTACATGGAGCGGTACGCCGAGCGGCCGCGCCACATCGAGATCCAGGTCGCCGCCGATCGCCACGGCAACTACGCCCACCTGGGCGAGCGCGAGTGCTCGATCCAGCGCCGCCACCAGAAGGTCATCGAGGAGGCGCCGTCCTTGGCGCTGGCGCCCGAGACCCGCGCGGCGCTGACCTCGGCCGCGGTCAAGGCGATCGCCTCGATCGGCTATTACAACGTCGGCACGCTCGAGTTCCTCCTCGACCGCGAGGGCCGGTTCTACTTCATGGAGATGAACACCCGGCTGCAGGTCGAGCACCCGGTGACCGAGCTGGTCACCGGCCTCGATCTGGTCCGCGAGCAGCTCCGCATCGCCGCCGGCGAGAAGCTGTCGTTCTCCGGCGAGCGCAAGCCGCGCGGTCACGCGATCGAGCTGCGCATCAACGCCGAGGACCCGAACAACTTCGCGCCGTGGCCGGGCAAGATCACCGCGCTCCACCTGCCCGGCGGCCTCGGGGTTCGCGTCGACACCCACATCTACCAGGGCTACGTGGTGCCCTCCAACTACGACTCGATGATCGCCAAGATCATCGTCCACGACGTCGACCGGCCGGCGGCGGTGCGGCGGGCGCGGCGTTGCCTCGACGAGATGGTGATCGAGGGGCCGCGCACGAACATCCCGTTTCTGCGGCGGCTCATGGACCACCCCGAGTTCCGCGCCGGGGACTTCGACACCGGGTTCGTCGCGCGCTTCCTCGCCGAGTCCAAGGCATCGTAATCGCGGCGCTGCGTGCGCGGGGGACGGGCGGGGGTGCACCATGGGGCGCAAGGGCTGCGGCCCACGCGCCTCCGTCTCGACGGTAAAGCTACCGGTTCATTGAAGCGCTGGCTTGACCCCGACGACGCCGAGCACGTACGCTCAACGCTGTTGCGCGCCTCACCCTGCCTCGGCCCCGGCGGTCTGACTCCGCTCGCTCGGGGGACGTAGCGCCATGGCCTTCAACAAAGAGAAGGTGATGGATGCGGCGCGGAAGTTTGTCGAGAAGGGCCAGATCGACAAGGCGATCAAGGAGTACCTGCGGGTGGTCCGCGAGGATCCGCAGGACGTCCGCGTCTGGCTGAAGATCGGCGACCTGTACGCGCGCAAGGGCGGCAAGCAGGAGGCCACCGAGACCTACCTCCGGGTCGCCCGGTTCTACCAGGACCAGGGCTTCTTCACGAAGGCGGTCGCGGTCTACAAGCAGATCCTGAAGCTCGACAACCGCCTGGTCGAGGTCCACCTGAAGCTCGCCGAGCTGTACCGCCAGCTCGGCCTCATGTCGGACGCGATGCAGCACTTCGAGCAGGTGGCGGCGCACTTCCACCGCGAGGGCAAGACCAAGGAGGCGCTGGCCACGGTGCGCCAGCTCGTCGACCTCGATCCCGGCAACGTCGCGACCCGGATCAAGCTCGCCGAGCTGTACTCGAAGGAGGGGATGACCGACGACGCGGTCGCCGAGTTCACCGCGGTGTGCGATCACCTGCGCCGCCAGCACCGCGTCGACGACTTCATCAAGGTCGCCGAGCGCCTGCTGTGGCACCGACCCGAGGCCCGCGAGCTCAACCGCGAGCTGGCCGGCCTGTACCTGCGCAAGGGCGATCCGCGGCGGGCCCTGCAGAAGCTCCAGCAGTGCTTCAAGGCCGACCCGCGCGACGTCGAGACCCTGGCGCTCTTGGCCCAGGCCTTCCAGGCCCTCGATCAGCGCGGCAAGACGGTGTCGGTGCTGAAGGAGCTGGCCCGGATCCTCGAGGACGGCAAGGAGCGCGGCAAGGCCGAGGAGGTCTACCGCAAGATCCTGCAGTTCGCGCCCGGCGATCCCGACGCGGTCGCGTTCCTCGGCGGTGGCGGTGGCGGTGGTGGCGGTGCCGCGGCGCCGAGTGGCAGCGGCGCGGCCCCGGCCGCGGTCCCGGCGCCGACCGGCCCGGCGGCGCTGGCGGCGCGGGCCAAGCTGAACCTCACCGGCGACGTGCCGGCCCTGCGCGCGCCCAACGATCCGCGGATGACCGGCGCCATGCCGCTCATCGACGAGCGCGCCCTCGACGCGCACTTCGAGCTGCCCGAGGATGAGCCCCTCGACACCGCCGATGAGGTCGAGCCCGACGAGCTGGTCGACGACGACGACGACGGCGAGGGCCTGGGCCGGGCCGGTCGACGGGCCGCCGACTTCGCCGCGGACTTCGCGCCCGACGACGGTGGCGGCCGCGCGGCGTCGGCGGCCAGCGAGGAGCACGCCGACGAGATCGCCAAGCTCCTCACCGAGACCGACGTCTACGTGAAGTACGGGCTGCACCAGAAGGCGGTCGATCACCTGCGGCGGGTGTTCGCGCTCGATCCCGACAACGTCGAGGCCCGCGAGCGCCTGAAGGACGTCTACCTGGCCCAGGGCCGCGAGCGCGACGCCATCGCCGAGCTGTTGCGGCTGGCCGAGTCGGCGGTCGGCTACGATCCCGAGCGGGCCGAGGCCTACCTGCGCGAGGTCCTCGGGATCGATGGCGGTCACCGCGGCGCCCACGAGCTGATCGCCCGCTACGGCTTCCACCTCGACGTCGCGCCCCGGCGCGCCGCCTCGGAGTTCTCGCTCGATCCGCGCGAGCTGGCCCACGGCGCGATCGCGCCGGTCGACGACGAGTTCGCCCTCGAGGCCTACGACTACGGCCCGACCACGCGGGCCCCGGCCCGGGCCGACTCGTTCGACGGCATCGACCCGTCGGTCTTCGACCGCGCGCCGAGCACGCAGTCCCACGGCCGGGCCGGCACCGCGCGGCCGCGCGGCGGCGAGGTCGAGGGCTTCGCGCCGAGCGCCGCCGACAGCACGCGGCAGGTCGCCGCCTCCGAGGTCGCTGGCCTGGTCGCGCGGACCCGCGGCGAGGTCGGCGCCGACGTCGCGATGGGCTCGCCGCCGCCGTTCCGCGCCCCGGCGACGGTGCCGGTGGCCGACACCTGGAAGGGCGAGCGGACCGGCCTCGATCCGGTCATCATGCGGGCGGCGATCGACGCCGAGCTCGACGACGAGCTGGGCGACGACATCGATCAGCAGGTCGCGGCCGAGCTGCGCGGCCAGGAGGTCGCGCGCTACGAGGCCCCGACCGGCGAAGGCGACGCCTACGACGTCGCGCCCGACGACGAGCTGCCCTTCGATCCCGAGGCGGCCCGGGCCTTCGACGCGGTCATGCGGCGCACGGGCCGGCAAGATCCGCTGGCGACCGACCCGCTGGCCGGCGAGGAGCTGGCGACCTACGACCCGGGCGTCGACGCCGGGCCGACCCCATTTCTGCCCGGCGAGAGCGCGACCCGGCTCGGCCCGCCGCCCGAGGATGACGGCTTCGTCAGCCGCTACACCGGCACCACCGAGGGCGAGGGCTACCCGGCCTACGGCGGGCCGGTGGCCACCGCCGCCCGCACGATCGACGAGCCGGTGGTCGACTTCGACCCCACCGGGCCCCTCGAAGATCTGCTCGAGCAGGCCGACGATCTAGCGGCCCAGGGCGCGTACCCCGAGGCGGCGGTGATCCTGCGCGCGCTCGCGACCCGCCACCCCGGTCACCCGCTGGTGACCGCCCGAGCCCGCGATCTCGAGGCGGCGCTCCACGGCGATCCATCCGGCGATCCCGGCGGCGACCCCGCGGGCGGCACCCAGAACGTCGACATGAGCGAGCTCGAGGAGCTGGCGGTCGACGCCTTCGACGAGCCCGAGCCCGACGACGATGTCGCGGCGGCCTTCGACGAGGCCCAGCGGGTGCTGGCCGCGCGCCACGATCCGTCGCTGGCCAAGGTCCGGCCGGCGGTGGTGCTCGAGCGCCCGGTCGAGGACTCCGACGCCGACACCCACTTCGATCTGGGCTTGGCCTACAAGGAGATGGGGCTCTACGACGAGGCGATCAAGGCCTTCGACAAGGTCACGTCGTCGCCGCACCGCGAGGTCCAGAGCCGCATGATGATCGGCCTGTGCCACCGCGAGCAGCACAACCTGTCGGAGGCGGTACACCAGTTCAAGGCCGGCCTCCACGCCAGCGCGATCAACGATCGCGAGCGGCAGGGCCTGCTCTACGAGATCGGGACCACCTACGAGGCCCTCGGCGATCCGCGCGAGGCGATCTACTACTTCGAGATGGTCCTCAAGCGCGATCCCAACTTCCTCGACGCCGCCGAGCGGATGCGCCGGCTCCAGGGCGGCGCGGCGTCGCGTCCGGGCTCGGCGGCCTCAGCCGCGATCGATAGCCTTTTAGATGATGAATGACTGGGGAGGTTTGTCACCAAACCTCCCCTCGTCGGGGCCAGGTCCCCGACGAGCCTCCCCTCCGAGACGCCTCCCTCTGGTCGGCTGGAGATTCAGCGTAGGTTGAGGAGACCTCTTGGGGGCAAGGATCAGGGTGCGTGTCGGAGGCGGCGGACGCCGAGGGGGACGGTGACCCGGGTGGTCGACGAGGCGGTGACGGGGACGCGGGCGACGACCTTGGGGGCGGTGGGCGGCGGTGGCATCGGGCGATCGGTGGCGTAGGCGCGCAGCGCCGCCAGGTCGGCGGCGGTCGCGATGCGGGTGCCGGGCGTGGTGCCGCGTGCGAGCCGGAGGGCGGGAGCCACGGTCGCGGATGGGGCAGGAGATGTCGGCGCGGGCGGCGCGGGCTCGCGGGTCGACGAGGCCAGCCGGCGTCCGAGCCGCGTGAGGAGGTACACCGTGTCGCTCATGGAGTCGGCCTTCATGGCGACGGCCTTGAGCAAGCCGTCGGCCAGCGCGTACCCCGCGTGATGTCGACAGCTTACGGTTCACGAGGGGCCCCACGCTGTCCGGGCGCTGCACAACCGACGTGACCGTTGGTACACACGCCACGAGCGCCAGGCGCCTGCGAATCCGCCCGACGGGGCGACGGGGCCGCCGGCGCTGAGATTCGGGAGGTCCGGGTGATTGACACCCCGCGCGCGGTGGCGACAAGGTCAATACCCATGGAGGGGGAGCCAGCACCTGACCTGCCGCCGCGCTTCGAGGACGCGCGCGAGCTCGGCTCGGGGGGCATGGGCATCGTCTACCGGGCCGTCGATCGCGAGCTCGGGCGTCCGGTGGCGGTCAAGGTCTTCCACGATCGGACCCCGCTCACCTTCGATCGCGTCAAGCGCGAGTTTCGCCTGGCGGCCGCGGTGCGCCATCCCAACCTGGTCCGCCTGGGCGAGCTCTTCGAGCACGCCGGCTCGCTGTGCTTCTCGATGGAGCTGATCGAGGGCGTCGATCTGGCGAGCTGGGTGATGGCCGGCGCCCGCGCCGATCGGGTCCGGTTGGCGCTGGTCCAGCTCGCCGGTGCGCTGGCGGCGCTCCACCGCGCCGGCGTGATCCACCGCGACGTCAAGCCGGCCAACGTCATGGTCACCACTGACGACCGGGTGGTCCTGCTCGACCTCGGCCTGGCGATCCCGATCGGCGGCGGCGAACGCGAGCTGGCCGGCACGGTCGAGTACGTCGCCCCCGAGCAGCTCGTCGGCGGTGCGCCGACCGCCGCGGTCGATCTCTACGCGCTCGGCGTGCTCGGCTTCGAGCTGCTGACCGGCCGGACCCCGTTCGAGGGGGCGCCGCTCGAGCTCCTGGTCGCCAAGACCGAGCGCGACGCGCCGGTGGTGTCGACGCTCGTCCGCGGCGTGCCGCTCGATCTCGATCGGCTGATCCGATCGTTGCTAGAGCGCGACCCGTCGGCTCGGCCGACCGCGCGCGAGCTCGAGCTGTCGCTGGGCGAGGCCACGGCGCCGGCGCCGCGCCGCCGTCGCCAGACCGGCCGGCTGCGTCGGGAGCTGATCGGCCGCGCCGCCGAGCTGGCGGAGCTCCTGGCGGCCAGCGAGAGCGTGGCCCGCCGCCCGCGCACGGTGCTGTACCTGGTGCGCGGCCCGACCGGGATCGGCAAGACCGCGCTGGTCGAGACCCTGGCCGACGCCGCCCGGGCCCGCGGGCAGCTCGTCGCGCTCGGTCGCTGTGGCCCACGCGAGCACCTGCGCTACAACGCCTGGGACGCGCTGATCGACGCCTTGGCCCGCTACCTCGAGGGCGTGGCGCCGGCCGAGCGCGCTGCGCTGGTGCCGGCCAGCGCGGTCGCGCTGTCGCGCATGTTCCCGTCCTTCGAGCGCGTGGTCGACGTGACCAGCACCAGCTCGGACGCCGTCGAGCTGATCGAGGCCGAGGCGGTCGACGCGATCCGCGCGATCGTCAGCGGCATCGCCCGGACCCGCGCCGTGGTGTCGATCCTCGACGACGCCCAGTGGACGACCGCGGCCAGCTTCGCGCTCCTGATCGAGACCCTGCGGGCGCCAGCGCCGCCGTGCCTGATCGTGTTCTGTGTCCGCACCACGGCCCAGGTCCCGCCGGCGATGGCGGCGCAGATCGACCGCCTGCGCGGACTCCCGATCGAGCTGCGTGTGCTCGATCTGGCGCCGCTGCCCGACGACGACATCGGCGCGCTCGCGATGCGCTGGTCGGGCGACCCGGCGGCGGCCCGACGGATCGTCGGCGCCGCCCACGGCAACCCGCTGTACGCCGAGCTCCTGGCCGGCGAGCCCGACTCCGACGACGACGATCTCGGCGCGCTGTTTCGCCGCCGCCTGACCTCGCTGCCGGCCGGCCCGGCCCAGGTCCTGCGCGCGGTGGTCGCCGCCGGCGTCGCGGTCCGCCTCGGTCTCCTCGGCCACGCGCTGGCGATGGGCCACGACACGCTCATCCTCGCGGTCGAGCACCTGCAGGAGCGCGGGCTGGTGCGCAGCTCGGGCCTGACCCGGGTCGACACCTGCGAGGTCATGCACGATCAGGTCGTGGCCGCGACCGAGGCCCACTGGCCGGCGCGCGCCGACGACCACCGTCGCCTGGCGCTGGCGATCGAGGAGGTCGAGCCCGAGCGCGCGGCGCTGGCGGTGCGCCACTGGGTGCTGGCCGGCGAGCGCGAGCGCGCCACCACCGCGGTCCTCGAGCTGGTCGCGGGCGCCCGCGACGTCCTGGCGATGGCCCAGGCGGCGGAGCTGTGCGCGCTGGTCCTGACCATCGCGCCCGACGAGCCGCGCCTCTTGCGTCGCCGCGCCGACGCCCTGGCCCTGGCCGGCGATGGCGATCGCGCGGCCGACGCGTACCTCGCGGCCAGCCAGGTGTCGAGCGGGGCCGAGCGCCTCGACCTCGAGCGCCTGGCCGCCGAGCACCTCTTGCGCGGCGGTCGCATCGACGACGGCACCCGGGTGGCGCGCCGGGTCGCGGCCGGCCTCGGCGGCGATCTCGATCTGTCCCACGCCAGCGTCATGTCGCGCCTCACGATCGAGCGCGTGCGCAACCGCTGGCGCGGCCTGACCTTGGCGCGCGAGCCGGCGCCGGGCGAGGCCGCGCTGGCCGACGCCTGTGCGTCCTTGGCCGCCGGCCTGTCGATGATCGACACGATCCGCGCCGCCTGGTTCACCAGCCGCGGGGTCCGCCACGCCCTCGACAGCGGCGACCCGGTGCGGGCGGCGCGGGCGCTGTGTTACGACGCGATGATCTCGGCGACCCGCGGCGCCAAGCAGGACCGCCGGGTCCGCGACACCCTGGCCCAGGCCCGCGCGTTCCTCGCGCGCGCGGCGCGGCCCGAGGTCGGCGCGCTGATCGAACACGCGGCGGCGGTGACCGCGATGCTGGCCGGCGACTACCGCGCGGCTCGCCACCACGGCGAGCTCGCGGTCGCGTCGTATCGGCGGGTCGCGGCCGGCGTGTCCTTCGATCAGCACACCGCCGAGTTCTTCACCGTGGTCGCGCTGTTCTGGCTCGGCGACTGGGCGACCCTGGTCGAGCGCCGGCGCGGCCTGTTGCGCGCCGCCGACGCGACCGATGATCGCTTCGCCCGGCTGTGCGCCACCACCGGGGTCGCGGTGATCGCCGACCTGATCACCGGCGCCGATCCCGATGAGCTGCACGCGCGGCTCGCGGCCTCGGCGCAGGTGTGGTCGCGGGCGCGCGCGCCAGCGGCGGCGATGCGCATGCTGATGGCCGCGACGCTGATCGATCGCTACCACGGCCACGATCGCCGGGCCCTCGAGCGCCTGGACCAGGCCTGGCCGCACCTCGTCAAGGCCCGGGCGTTGACCGTCGAGCAGGTCCGGGCCTCGCTCCTGTTCGTGCGGGCCGGCTGCTACGTCCGCCTCGGGCGGTGGAGCGAGGCCGCGGCCGACGCGCGCGCGATGCGGTCGCTGCCGTCGATGGCTGGCCCGGCAGCGCTGATCGAGGCCGCGGTCGAGCGCGCCCGTGGCGGGACCCCGCTCGCGCTCCTGGGCGCGGCGATCGCGGCGGCCGAGGACGCGGGGCTGGCGGGCTTCGTGGCCGCGGCCCGGGCGCGTCGCGGGCGCCTGCTCGGCGAGGACGGCGCGGGTGAGCTCCTGGTGGCGGCCGATGATGCCAGCCGGCTCGGGCTGGGCGACACCGAGCGCGCCTTCGCCTTGCTGGCGCCGTGGCCCGAATGAGCCAACCTCGCGTCTACCTCACGCGCTCGGCACGTCCCGTGCTCGGTGACCGCGGATGACCGCGCCGACCCGGAGCCCGGAGTTCTTCGATCCCGTCGCGCTCGCCCAGGCGGTGCGCGAGCGCGCGCCGGTGACCGACGCCTGGTTCGAGCGGCTGTACCCGCCGCCGCTGCGGATCATGTCGGGCACGCACTGGACCCCGCTGGCGATCGCCCAGCGGGTGGTCGCGCTCCTGGATCCGACCGGCGACGAGGTCATGCTCGACGTCGGCGCCGGGGTCGGCAAGGTCGTGCTGGTCGGGGCGCTGCAGTCGTCGGCGCGGTGGTGGGGCCTCGAGCTGCGCGCGCCGCTGGTGCGGGCCGCCACCCAGGCCGCGCGGGCCCTCGAGGTCGCCGATCGGGTGTCGATGTTCGAGGACGACGCCCGGAGCTTCGACTGGTCGATGGCCGACGGGGTCTACCTGTTCAATCCCTTCGGCGAGCTGCAGATGCGCGCCGATGCCTCGACTCTGCGCCCGGTCGGCCCGCTGGCGGGGCTGGTGGCGATGACCGAGCGCCGGGCCGCCCGCGACGAGCTGATCCAGATCGCGTGCGAGCGCGCGTGGACCCTGCGGCCGGGCAGTCGGGTCGTCACGTACCACGGCTTCGGTGGCTCGTGGCCGCGGTGCCTCGACCTGGTCGCGCGCGAGCCGGCGGGCGCCGACGTCCTCGAGCTGTGGGTCCGGGTCGGCGACCCGCGGTCGTCGCCACCGCCGGGGTCGTCGGCGGCGGCGGCGTCGTCGTCGTCGTCGTCGTCGGAGGCGTGAGCGGACGATCAGCGCGCCCCGGCCAAGCGTCGCTCGAGGGTGCGGACGCTGATCCCCAGGCGATGTGCGGCGCGGCCGCGGTGGCCGCCCTCGAGGGCCAGGGCGGCGCCCAGGACCTGCTCGACGATCGCGGCCAGCCCGGCGTCGAGATCGACGGTCAGGGTGCTCGTGCGCGGACCGGTCGGGTCGCGCACCGCCGCCGGTAGGTCAACCGGGCGCACCACCTTGCCGCCGCGGGTCAGGCACAGCAGCTCGACCAGGTTGCGCAGCTCCCGGACGTTGCCGGGCCAGGCGTGGTTGACCAGCGCGGCCCGGGCCTGACGCCCGAACCGCGGCGGCGGTGTGCCGTGCTGCGCCGAGAGCTGCCGCACGAACTGATCGAGCAGCGGCAAGACGTCGGCGCGGCGCTCGCGCAGCGGCGGCACGGCGATCGCGATGCCGCCGATCCGGTAGTAGAGGTCGGCGCGGAAGCGTCCGGTCGCGACGTCGCGCTCGAGCGGGCGCAGGGTCGCGAACAACATCCGCACGTCGGCCAGGAGCTTGGTCGTGCCGCCGACCCGCATGAAGCGGCGGTGCTCGAGGAACCGCAGGAGCTTGGCCTGCATCGCCACCGGCATCTCGCCGATCTCGTCGAGGAACAGGGTGCCGCCGGCCGCCGCCTCGACCTTGCCGCGGGCCCGCTCGGTGGCACCGGTGAACGCGCCGCGCTCGTGCCCGAACAGCTCGCTCTCGAACAGCGCCTCGGGGATCGCCGCGCAGTTGATCGGCACGAAGGGCCCGCGCCGACGCTCCGAGCGCTCGTGGATGCGCCGCGCCAGGACCTCCTTGCCGGTGCCGCTCTCGCCCAAGAGGGTCACCGCGACCTCGCGGGCGGCCACGGCCTGGAGCAAGGCGTCGACCTTGCGCATCGCCGCCGAGCGCATGACCGGAGCCAGGACGACGGCGGCAGGGCGACGGGACATCACGACATTTTGTCGTATTTCGTGGCCCAATGATGAGAGAGCTGCACACGAACGTCAGAAACTCAGCGCGCGACCCGACCCGCGCACGGCCCGCGGCCGGCGCGATCCGGCCCCGTCGGTCGCCGTCGACGCCAGGCCATCACCCGCGTCCCCTGGCACGTCGGTTGCTGTACCGAAGCGCGTGGCACCGCGCCGTGAGCCCTCGATCGTCGTGGTCGGACGCGACCCGCTGGTCGCGCGCGGGCTCGTGACCTATCTGACCGAGGCCGGCTTTCCGGCCCGCGCCGCCCGCGAGCTGCCCAGCCCGCCGAGCCTGGATGCCCAGGTGGTCGCGGTGATCGCGTTCCCCGACGAGCTGCCCGAGCCCCTGGCCCTGGCGCCGGTCGCGGCGCTGCAGCGTCACCGCCAGGACGTCCTCCTGGTCCTGGTGTCGAGCCGGCCGAGCCGCTTCGCCGAGCTGGTTAAGCGGGCGCGGCGCTCGACGGTCGCGCTGCCCGCGCCGGTGTTCGGCTGGGCCCTGGTCGACCTGGTCCGCGCCCACCAGGCCGAGGCTGGAGGGCGACGATGACCCCGCTTCTGTGGTCGGTGCCGGCGCTCCTGGCCGGAGTGGTCCTGGCCACCGCGTTGCCGGGGCGACGCGCCAAGTTCACCGCCGCGCTCGCGAGCCAGGCCGTGGCCGCGCTCCTGGTCGGGTGGACGATCGCGCCGGTCCTGACCGGCGCGACCCCGGCGGTGACCGCGGTCTACGCGTGGTCGTACCCGTTCGACGACGTCCGCTTGCACGTCGACGCCCTGGCCGCGTGCTTCCTGGCCTGGTCGCTGCCGCTCACGCTCCTCGGCACGATCTACGCCGCCGGCTATCTGCGCCCGGCCTTCGCGGCTGGCCGCAGCCCGGGGCCGCACCTGGCGCTCCTCAACCTGATCGCGCTGTCGTTCGTGATCGTCTACGCGGTGCAGAACGCGCTGGTGTTCTTGATCGGCTGGGAGACCGCGGCGGTCGCGGCCTGGCTCCTGGTGATCTTCGACTACCGCAGCCAGAAGATCCGCTTCGCCGGCTTCAACTACCTGGTGTCGACCCACGTCGGGCTGTTCGTGCTGGTCGCCGCCTTCATGCTCCTGCACAGCCAGACCCGGTCGATGGACTTCGCGGCGTTCGCGCCGGCGCTGGCCCAGCCCGGCGAGCGCCGCGACGCGGTCTTCGTCTTGCTGGTCGTGGCCTTCGCGCTCAAGGCGGCGTTCTTCCCGATGCACACCTGGCTGCCGCGGGCCCACGCCGCCGCGCCGGCCCACGTCTCGGCGCTCATGTCCGGCGTGATCCACAAGGCCGGGCTGTTCGGCCTCCTGCGCTTCCTCCTCATGCTGGGGCGACCCGACGAGTGGATGGGCTGGACCCTGGTCGCGCTCGGTCTGACGTCGGCGCTGTTCGGGGTGCTGGCGACCGCCGCGCAGCGCGATCTCAAGCGCCTGCTCGGCTACTCCTCGACGGAGAACGTCGGCATCGCCGCGGTCGGCTTCGGCCTGGGCGCCCTCGGGTTGACCTGGGCCAACCCGGCGCTGGTGGTGGCTGGCTTCGGCGGTGGGCTGTTCCACCTGATCAACCACGCGCTCTTCAAGTGCCTCTTGTTCTACGGCGCCGGCGCGATCCACCACGCCACCCACACTGTCGACCTCGAGCGCCTGGGCGGGCTGGCCCGGGCCATGCCGTGGACCGCCGCGCTGTTCCTTCTCGGCGGCCTGGCGAT
This sequence comes from Kofleriaceae bacterium, assembly GCA_018057825.1. Classification (GTDB taxonomy): domain Bacteria; phylum Myxococcota_A; class Polyangia; order Haliangiales; family Haliangiaceae; genus UBA2376. The sequence goes on from JAGPCY010000023.1 coordinate 65,598, forward strand.
CGCCGGGCTGCCACCGCTCAACGGGTTCTGGAGCGAGCTCGTGGTGGTGCGCGGGCTGGCCAGCGGCGGCGCGCCGTCGACCCTGGCCAACGTCGCCCTGGCGGTGACCGCGGCGCTCCTCGGCTTCGTCGGCGCGACCAGCGCGCTGGCGATCACCCGCGGCTTCGGCGTGGCGTTCCTGGGGACGCGGCGCGATCCGTCGCTCGCGCCGCGCGAGGTCGGATGGGCGATGCGCGGGGTCATGGTGGTCCACGCCCTGCTGGTGCTCGCGATCGGCCTGGTGCCGACGCTCGGCCTGGCGCTGGTGCAGCCGGTGGTCGATCAGTTCGCGCCGGCGTCGTCGGTGGCGAGCGGCCTGGCCGCGACCCAGGACGCGGTCTGGGTGGCGGTCGCGATCGGCGCTGCCACCGCCGGAGTTGGCGTGGCGGTCGCCCGTCGGGTTCGGCGCCACGTCACCTGGGGCTGCGGCTACACCGTCGCGACCCCGCGGTTGCAGTACACCGCGACCTCGTTCTCGGCGCTGTTCAACCGGCTGTTCGCCGCGGTCCTGCCGGCGCGCCAGCGCGGCGCGTTGCCGACCGAGGTCTTCCCGACGCATCACGGCCACCTCGCGGTCGACCACGCCGATCCGGTCGAGGGCCGCATGTACGAGGTCCTGGCCGACAACGAGGCCACCGCGGTCAAGATCTCGCAGCGCGTCCCCGACGAGCCGCGCATCGGCTTCGCCCTCGGGCTGGTGGTGCTGGTGGTGCTCGTCGCCCTGGCGATCGGAGCGCGGACATGACCGCGGTGATCGTCCTCGGACACCTGGCGGCCGTGGTGATCGCGCCGATCCTGGTGGTCGGGGTGATCACGCGGGTCAAGGCCCGCTGGGCCGGGCGGCGCGGCCCGCCGCTGGTCCAGCTCGCCTTCGATCTTCGGCGCCTGGTCGGCAAGGACCTCGTGCGCAGCACGACCACGACCGCGGTGTTCGCCGCCGCGCCGTGGGTGGTGCTCGCGACCGCGCTGGCCGCGACCCTGGTCGTGCCCCTGGCCGGGCCGGCGCCGCTGTCGTTCGGCTACGACTTCCTCCTGGTGATCTACCTGTGGGGGCTCGGGCGCCTGGCGCTCATGCTCGGCGCCCTCGACACCGGCAGCCCGTTCGAGGGGATGGGCGCCAGCCGCGAGGCGACCTTCGGCGCGCTCCTCGAGCCGGCGGTGATCTTGACCTTGATCGCGCTGGCCGCGGCCGCCGAACAGCCGAGCCTGGCCGGCGCCCTGGCGGTCCGTCCCGACGGGCCGGCCACCGCGGCGCTGTGGCTGGCCGCCCTCGTCGCGCTCACGATCGCGCTCCAGGTCGAGTGCGCGCGCATGCCGGTCGACGACCCGACGACGCACCTCGAGCTGACCATGATCCACGAGGTCATGATCCTCGATCACAGCGGCCCGGACCTCGCCGCGGTCACCGCTGGTGCGGCGATCAAGCTGGCGACCGGGGTCGCGCTCCTCGCCGGCCTGCTCAACCCGATGCCGGCGTCGGCCGGGGCGGCGGCGGTGGTCGCTGGTCAGGTCGGCGCGATGCTGGCGGTGGCGATCGCGCTGGGCGCGATCGAGGCCACGGTCGCGCGGCTGCGCCTGCGCGCGATCTCGCAGTACCTCCTGGCCGCGGCGGTGGCCAGCCTGGTCGCGATCCTCGCGACCTCGTGGCGAGGGCTGCCGTGAGCACCGCGCTGGTGGTCTTCGTGCTGGTGCTCCTGGCGCCGCTGTTCTTGGCGTCGTGGCGGGTCAGCCTCCTCGGCCTCGCCGGTCAAGGCGCGATCCTGGCCGGGGTCGCCTACCAGCGCGACGGCGTCGCGACCGTCGCCGACGCGATCCGCCTGATCGATCTCGGCGTGGTGCGCGCGGTGCTAGTGCCGCTGGCGCTGTACCAGGTGATGGCGGCCCGCCGCACGGCGGCCCGCAACGACGTGATCGCGCCCAGCCTGGTGTCGTGGGCGCTGGCGGTGATCGCGGTCCTGGTGGCGTTTCGGTTCGCGGCGCGGATGCCGCTGGCCGAGGCCGAGCGGCCGTTCATCGCGGTCGGCGCCGCCGCGCTCTTGCTCGCGCTCCTGGTGCTGGCGTCGAGCGAGCGGGTCTTCAGCCAGGCGGTCGGGGTGTTCCGCCTCGAGAACGCGATCGCGGTGTTCGAGCTGGCCACGCCCGAGCCCGACGCCGACCCGGCGGTGCGCGGCGCCCTGGCCGCGCTCTTGCTCGTGACGCTCGGGCTCACGCGCTGGTACCTGCGACGACTGTCGCCGACCGGCCACGCCGACCCGGAGGCGCCGTGAACCCGGCGTGGTGGGTGCTGGCGCCGCTGGTCGCGCTCGTGGCGATCGGCCCGGGCCGACGGCGCAACGCCCTGGTCCTGGTCGCCGCCGCGGTGATCGAGGTCGCGGTCGCCACCACGCTGGCGGTCGGCGGCGTCGATCCCGGCGCCGATCATCTGTTCACCACCGACGCCACCGCCCGGCTGTTCCTCCTGGTCATCGACTGGGCCTTCGTCGGCGTCGTGGTCTACGCGTGGAACCGGGCCCGCCTCGATCCGACCCGCCCCGAGAACAGCGCCCGGCGCGGCTACCTCGGCGTGCTCTTCCTGGTCGGCATCAACCTGACGGTGGTCGCCAACCACGTCGTCCTGGCGTGGATCGCCCTCGAGGTCACCAGCCTGGCGGCGGCGCAGCAGATCGCCCAGGCCAACCTGGCAGGCTCGATCGGCGCGTCGTGGCGCTACCTGGTGTTCTCGATCGTCGGCCTGGGCCTGGCGGCGCTCGGGTTCTGGTGCCTGGCCCGCGGCGCCGGCCACGAGGCCCTGCGCTTCGATCACCTGGCGGCCAGCCCGGCCTCGAACGATCCGTGGCGCGAGCTCGGCTTCGCGCTGCTCGTGCTCGGGCTCGGCACCAAGCTCGGCCTGGCGCCGATGTACGCCTGGCTGCCCGAGACCTACGACGAGGCGCCGGCCGCGGTCACCGCGATGCTGGCGGCGGTGCAGTTCAACGGCACGCTGGTGCTGCTCATCCGGGTCTTGCAGATCCCGGGCGCGCGCACCGGGATCGCCGGCGACGCCCTCCTGGTCCTGGGCCTGGCCTCGATGGCGGTGTCGGCCGGCAGCATCCTCGCGACCCGCAACATCAAGCGGCTGGTCGCCTACGCCTCGATCAACCACGCCGGGGTCATCGCGATCGGGCTGGGTCTCGGCGGCGACGCCGCTTATGGCGTCCTCCTCTACGCGGTGTCGAACGCCTTCATCAAGGCGATCTTGTTCCTGTCGATCGGCCACATCGAGCAGCACTACCGCACCAAGCACATGCGCGAGGTCGGTGGACTCATCAAGGACCTGCCGTACACCGGGCTGTTCCTCATGGTCGGCACCTTCGCGCTCCTCGGCTTCCCGCCCTTCGGCAGCTTCCTCGGCGAGCTGCTGATCCTGTCGGAGCTGGCGGCGTCCGAGCAGATGTTGGTGTTCACCGGCTTCGCCGCGGTCCTGGCCACCACCTTCGTCGCCACCGGCCGCTCGGTGTTCCCGATGATCTGGGGCGAGAGCCGCATCAAGGCGACCTGGGGCCGGCAGCCGCTCTTGCCGCACCTGCCCAAGCTCCTGCTCCTGGTCGCGCTGGTGATGCTCGGGTTGTACCTGCCGCCGTCGTTCAACGCGCTGTTCCGCGAGGTCGCGCTCGCGATGGGGGGACGATGACCTCGCTGGTGGTCCACGCGGTCCCGCTCGACGAGGTCGTGGTCCTACCGCCGCGGCCGTGGCGCAACTGGGTCAAGGCCGAGCTGGCCCAGGGCAGTCGGCCGGTGATGTTGTGGGGCCGGCCCGATCGCGACGGCGTGGTGGTGACGATCGCGCTCCAGCGCGCCGACCGCGGCCTCGACGTCTTGCGCACCGTGGTCGAGCCGAGCCACGGCTACTTCGCGTTGACCGAGGTCGCGACCGCGCTGCACGGCAACGAGCGCGAGCTGCACGAGGAGCTGGGCGTGCGCTTGACCGGCCACCCGTGGCTCAAGCCGATCCGCCACGCCGGTCAACGCCAGGCCGACATGGCGACTTATCCGTACTATCGGGTCGACGGCAAGTGCGTGCACGAGGTCGCGGTCGGCCCGATCCACGCCGGGGTGATCGAGCCCGGCAGCTTCCGGTTCCAGTGCCTGGGCGAGCAGGTCTTGCACCTCGAGATCCAGCTCGGCTATCAGCACCGCGGCGTCGAGGCGCTCCTGGTCGGCGCCCCGCCGGCGCGCGCGGTCGCCCTGGCCGAGACGATCGCCGGGGACGCCAGCGTGGCTCACGCCTGGGCGACCTGCGCCGCCCTCGAGCGGCTGGCCGGCGTCGAGGTCGACGCCGAGGTCGAGCGCCTTCGGGTCGCGTACCTCGAGCTCGAGCGGATCGCGATGCACCTGGCCGGGCTGACCGGCCTGGCGACCGACGTCGGCTTCCTGCCCGCGGCCTCGACCTACGGGCGGCTGCGCACCACCGCGATCAACACCACGATGCGGCTGTCGGGGAGCCGGTTCGGACGCAGCGCCCTGGCGCCCGGCGGGGTCCGGGCCCGACTCGCCGGCGACGCGGTCCGCGACGCGGTCGCGCTCCTCGCCGAGCACGGCGCCACCGCCGACGAGGTCTTCTTCGGGTCGCGGATCGTGCGGTCGCGCCTGCAGGGCGTCGGCGCGTTGACCACGGCTCAGGCCACGGCGATCGGGCTGGTCGGCCCGGCGGCGCGGGCCTGTGGGGTCGCCCTCGATCAGCGGGTCGACGCCGCCGGCGCGTACCAGGCGCGACCGATCGCGATCCAGGTCGAGTCCGCCGGCGACTGCTGGGCGCGGGCGCGGCTGCGGGCTCGTGAGCTGACCGCGTCGCTGGCCTGGCTCGCGGCCGAGGCCCCCCACCTGACCGCGCCGCCACCGCCGGCGTCGCTGCCGGCCCTGGCGCCAGCCTCGCTGGCGATCGCGCTGTGCGAGAGCTGGCGCGGCGAGGTGGTCCACGCGCTCGAGACCGACGGCGACGGCCGGGTGGTGCGGCACAAGGTCCAGGATCCGTCGCTGCGCAACTGGCTCGGCCTGGCCCTGGGCCTGCGCGACAACGACATCTCCGACTTCCCGATCTGCAACAAGAGCTACGACCTGTCCTACTGCGGGAACGATCTGTGATGTGGAAGCTCCTCCAGCTCCGCCGCGAACAGGGCCGCCAGGCCATCCCCGAGCTGTCGACCGCGCGGCCCGAGGGCTTCCGCGGTCGGCCGATGATCGCGACCACCCCGTGCGCCGACGGCTGCGCCGCCTGCGTCGCGAGCTGCCCGACCGCGGCGATCACCGCGCCGCCGGTGCGCCTCGATCTCGGGGCCTGCACGTTCTGCGGCGCGTGCGCCGAGGTCTGTCCCACCGGCAAGGTGACCTTCACGTCCGAGGTCGCGATGGCGGCCAGCCAGCGCGCCGACCTGGTGCGCGGCGAGGGCGACACCGCCGCGCCGGCGATCGATCTGGGCGCCGAGATCCGGGCGCGCTTCGGGCGCTCGCTCAAGCTGCGGCAGGTCTCGGCCGGGGGCTGCAACGCCTGCGAGCTCGAGCTGAACGCCCTGGCCAACGTCAACTTCGATCTCGGCCGCCACGGCCTCGAGTGGGTGGCGTCGCCGCGCCACGCCGACGCCCTGGTGGTGTCGGGGCCGATCACCAAGACCATGGCCGACGCGATCGTCCTGGCGTGGGACGCGATGACCGCGCCGCGCTTCGTGGTCGCGGTCGGCGCGTGCGCGGTGAGCGGTGGCCTGTACCGCGACGCCGCCGGCGTGGATCGCGGGTTCTTCGAGCGCGTGCCGCCGCTCCTGTACGTGCCCGGATGCCCGCCCCATCCGCTGACGATCGCGCGGGCGCTGCTGACGGCGATCGGGGTGGGCTAGCGAGACCGAGGCGGGGGCCGCTCGTCAGCGCGCGCGGCGGCGGACGACCTTGTTGAGCTGCTCGGCCTGGAGGCGGAGCGCCCGACGCAGGCCGTGCTTGCCGCCGACCGAGCCCAGGCCCATGCCGTACATCTCGTCGATGCCGCGCACCGCGACCGTCCACATCGTCACCAGGATCGCCAGGTCGGCGGCGGCGCGGCGCGCGGAGGCCCCGGGGATCACCAGGCCGTAGGTCTCGGACACGAAGCGCAGGTTGCGGAGGATCTTCACGATCGCGTCGCGATCGATGTCGCCGTGCCAGAACACCACCCGCGAGACGATCAGCTCCTGGTGGCGGCGCAGGAACTCGGCCATCGAGATCGGGTTGGTGATGCGGCCGGCCGGCTTGCAGATCTCGAGCAGGTCCTCGAGGTACTCGTTCCAGTACAGCGCCAGGCTGCGGTTCTCGGGGCGGCGCAGGAACTTGATGCGCTCGACCGAGAAGTCGGCCTTGACCGGGGTGCGGAAGCGCGGGCGGATCGCGTGCAGGTCGTAGAGCACCGGCGGCTTCTCGCGATCGAAGTCGACGTCGTCGTAGTGCCAGCGCGCGCGGAGCTGGGCCCAGGTGTGGATCGTGAGGACCGGATCCTGCTCGCTGTCGATCACCAGGAAGCGCGCGCCATCGACCCCGACCACCGTGATCCAGTGGGTCCACTCGTCCACGCACAGGAGCACGGGGATCTGCTCTTCGCGGAGGAGCTTGACCAGGCGACGCCGGGCCTCCTCGGCGTCGCGCGAGCGCTCGAGCACGAGGTCGCACTCGAAGGCGCGCGCGGCGCGCGCGAGGCGGATCTCGTTGGTGCCGCTCCACCAGTGGGTGCGCGCGGTCCGCGCGATCTCTTGCGCGTGCACGGTGCGACCGAGCGCGACCAGCGCGTGCTTGAGCGCGAACGGACCACACGTCCATTCGTTGGGCTGCGGGTAGAAGCCGGGGCGGTGTCGGAGCGAGGTCGGCGCGGGCATCGGGACCTCCACAGAGTATCGCGCCGGGGCTCGGAGGCCAGTCCGCGGAAACGGAAATACATGAATAATATCATATATTTATGAGCGGAGATCGGCCCCGCCGCGAGGTCCTGGCGAGGCCTTCGCGCGAGAAATTGGCCCACGGGGCAGGCTGGCGGGCCGCTGGTGGGCGCGCGGCCCCCTGCGATTGCGGCCACATAGCCCCGCCGAGCTTATCCACAGGGCCGCCGCGACGATCGCAGGCAAAGGATTCAGGCAGGTTACGAGCGACGCGAGGCCGTCAAAAGCCGGGCTCCGGCGGCCAGTTTTCCCCCGGCTGGACCCGATCGCGAGGGAGCCCGACCCGCCCCAGATGATCGAGCATGACCTCGCACGCGACACACACCGCGAGCGCCTGGTCGGCCGCGAAGAACGGATCGTCGCCGCTAGCGGCGACGCGGATCGCGCCGGGCGCGAGGGCGGCGAGCGCGGCGGTCAACGGTTCGCGATCGAGGCTCCCGGCGGGTAGCCCGCGCGCGGATTCGATCGCGCCGAGGTAGCTCGACAGCGCGCGCGGCAGCGGACACGCCCCGGGCGGGCACGCGGGCGGCGGAAGCTGGTTCTCGCTCGCGCCGCGGAGCCACGCCGCGACATAGATCTCGACGTTGGCGGCGACCGGCACGACGCCACCGCCGCCGGCCCGCGCGTCGACCCAGACCTGACCGCGATGGGGTCCGCCGACGATCAATAGCGCGAGCTGACCGCAGCCGAGGTGGCCGAGGCCAACCGCGCCGCGGTAGAGCGCGCGGCCGGGCGCGCGAGGATCGAAGGTGCCCTCGGCCAGCGCGTGTTGCAGCGGATGATCGAGCGGGAACAGGCCGTGGTACGGGCCGGCGCCACCGTCGCCGAGGGCGGTGAGCCATCCGCGATGCCACGGCGACAGCGCGCCGCCCAGGCGCTCGGCCACCGCCGCGGCCCGCTCGGGGGACAGCGGCGGCCGGAGCTGGTAGCGATGGCTGCCGGCGCCGAAACGTCGTCGCGCGGGATCGGCTGCAGCCTGGGTCGCGAGCCAGGCCCGGACGGTGGCGGCGTCTCCCTCGGTCACGACGGGCGGGCCGCGGCGTGGACGATCGCCATGCTGATCGCGGTCTCGAGGTCGGGCGCGAAGGCCAGGCGCCCGGGCACGCGCTTGATCCCGGCTCGCTCGAACAGCGCGGCCGGCTCGGGCGGCACCGCCGCCAGGATCACCATCCGCCCGCTGCGCCCCAGGCGATCGAGGGTCGACTCGAAGGCGACCAGACCGGTGGCGTCCATGACCGCGACCTTGTCCATCGCCAGGATCACGGTGTGCGCGCTGCGGTCGACCGCGCCCAGGGTCTCCATCGCCAGGTTGGCGGCGCCGAAGAACATCGGGCCGGCGATGTCGTAGAGCTTGATCCCGGGCGGGACGTCGAGGCGTCGCGCCCGATCGTCGTCGAGGGTGATGCGGGTCAGGACCGCCATCCGGCGCATGAACAGGAGCGCGGCCAGGACGACGCCCACCGACACCGCGAGGATCAGATCGAACAGGACGGTCAGGGCGAAGCAGGTGACCAAGACGACGACGTCGCTGCGCGGCGCGATCCGCAGCAGCCGGAGGACGTGGCGGGCCTCGAAGGTCGAGGCCGCGACCGCCAGGAGCACCGCGGCCAGGCCGGCCAGCGGGACGTGGGCGAACAGCGGCGCCAGCGCGATCGTGATCGCGATCAGCACCACGGCCTGAAACCCCGCGGCCAACGGCGAGCGCGCGCCGGCCCGGAGGTTGGCGGCGGTGCGGCCGACCGCGCCGGCGCAGGCCATGCCGCCGAAGAACGGGCACACCAGGTTGCCGAGGCCCAGGGCGATCAGCTCGGCGTCGGGATCGTGCTTGGAGCCGGCCAGGCCGTCGGCGACGACCGCCGAGGTCAACGACTCGATCGCGGCCAGGACGGCGATCGCGAAGGCCGCCGGCAACAGCTCGCGCACCAGGGCGTAGTCGATCGCGAAGGCGGCGCCGCTGGCGTCGCCCAGGCGCCACGGCACGACCGGCAGCGGCGGCAGCGGCGGCACCCCGCGCACGGTCTCGCCGTCGATCACGGTGGTGAAGCGCGTGCCGAGGGTGTGGACGGTGAGGCCGTCGAGCAGGTGGAGGGCGAGCGCGGCGCCCAGGGCGACCACGACCAGCGCGATCAGGGGCGCCGGGGCGCGCCGAAGCACGCGCGGCGCGAGCGCCAGGGCGAGCAAGGTCGCGGCGGCGATCGCGGCGTCGGCGCCGCTGACCGTGGCGCGCGCGGCCCACAGCGCACCGAGCAGCTCGACGGTGCCGTCGGGGCGGGTCGCCAAGGTCAGGCCGAGGGCGTCGGGGAGCTGGAGCAGGCCCAGGACGACCGCGACCCCGGCGGTCAGCCCGGTGGTCACCGGGTGCGGGATGAACTGCATCCAGCGCCCGAGGCCGGCCAGGCCCATCAGCACCAAGAGCGCGCCGGCCAGGCCGCCGGCGACCAGCAGGCCGCCCAGCCCGTGGCGCAGCGCGATCGGGTGGAGGATCACCACCAGGGCCGCGGTCGGGCCGGTGATCTGCCAGCGGCTGCCGCCGAGGAGCGCGCACACCACGCCGGCGACGATCGCGCCGGCCAGGCCGTGCTGCGGCGGGATGCCGATCGCGTTGGCCAGGGCCAGCGCCAGCGGCAGGCTGACCAGCGCCACCGCCAGGCCGGCGCGGGCGTCGTGGCGCAGATCGTCTACGCCGTAGCCCTCGCGCAGCCGAGAGCGCAGGCCGGCGCCGAGCCGATCTCGGAGGCCGTAAGCGCGGGCGAGCTGCGACCGCACCGCGTCGGTGAGGTCGTCGACGTACCGCATGACGTCGCGCCAGGGTAGCGCAAGGGCGCGCGGGATGTCACCCCGTGGGGCCGGCCGCGGTCAGCGCGGCGGGGGCGCAGCCTCGAGGACGGTCGCGCCGGCGTCGTCGTCGACCACCAGGAGCGCGAACCGCTCGACCCGATCGAGGTCGTCGGTCGACAAGGTGGCGTAGTCGAAGCGCCCGCACAGATCGGTGTAGCCGTCCTTGTAGAACTGCACCGCGCCGCCGCGCATCCGGGCGAAGCACTTGACGTACGCGGCCGGGCGGACCGCGCCGGTGGCGGCGTCGCGGACCTGCAGGCGGCCGTAGGGCGCGCTGACCGCGATCGAGAGCTGGTGCGCGAAGTGGGTGATCGCGGCCCGCGCGCCGTCAGCCACCGCCTCGATCACCAGGCTGTGGCGCCGCAGCTCGGCGGGCAGCGGCGCGCGGGTCGGGCCGAGGGCCGGCAGGGTCACCGCCTCGACCCGGCCCGGCTCGATGAAGCCGAAGCGATCGCCGCCCCCGCTCAGGAACGGCTGGCGCGAGAACAGGAGCTCGAGATCGAGCCGGTAGTAGCGGAGCTCGACCTGCGCGAGCCGCGCGTGATCGAGCACGACCGCGTCACCGTCGACGCGCACCGCCAGCGTGGGCAGCGCGGCGGCGGCGGCGGCCAGCACCTGCTCGCGGTTGTCGGGATCGGTGGGGCCGGTCGGGCCCGCGCCAGCCGCCTCGTCGAGGACGGCGGCCAGCGCGGCGAACCGCGTGCGCCAGCGGTCGACCGGATGATCGCGGTGGGCGGCGGCCAGGGCGCGCGCGGTCGGCAGATCGCCGCGGCCGATGGCAGCGTAGGCCGCGAGGTAGTCGGCCTGGAGCGCGGCGGCGGCGGTGGGCGAGGTGCAGCGGGCCAGGGCCCGGGCGGCGTCGTCGGGGCGCTCGAGGGCGAACAGGTAGTGGGCGGCGGCCAGCCAGTCCTCGGCGCGCGGCGCCGGGCGATGGGCGGTGGCCTCGAGGAACGCGCGCCACTGCGCGGCCAGGCCGTCGTTTGGGACGGTGCGGCGATCGCCGAGTCGGTGGGCGCGAGCGTTGACGAGCGGCGCGTACTCGAGGTGCTGGTACGCGGCGCGCTCGACCGGCTCCCAGGTCATGAGCTCACACGCGAAGACCGGGCCGAGGTCGCCGAGCGCCGCGCCGCGGTGGGCCAGCCACTCGGCGGCGCGCGCCCGATCGCGGTGGCGGAGCGCGTACGACCAGATCGTGTCGTCGAACCCGCGGCGGGCCGCCAGGGTCGCGGTCAGGCGGGCGAAGGCGGCGGGCTCATGGCAGCGCCAGGCCAGGAGCGACAGGTCGAGGCGCGCCAGGTTGGCGTCGCCCAGGAACTGACAGACCTCGTCGAGGCTGCCGCGCTGGGCCAGGTGGGGCCACGAGGTCGGGTCGAGGGCCGACGGGGTCGCGACCACGGTCAACCGGCGCGTCGCGATCGCCGCCAAGACCGCCGGGGCGGCGCCGCCCGCCGAGGTGACCTGGGCGCCGTAGTGCTCGAACTCGCCCGGGTGCGGGAAGTAGAAGCCGTACTCGATCGTGGTCGATTGGTAGGGCTGGAGCTCGAGCCGGGTGGTCGCGGTCGCCAGGGCCCCGGCGATCGCCAGCGCGCCGGCGGGGATCTGGTAGAGGACGCTGACCCGCAGGCGCCGGCTGGTCGGGTTGGTGATCACGACCTGGCAGGTGTAGGCCACGCCGGTCACGAGCTCGCCGGTGACGTACTTCTCGACCTGCTCGGCGCCGTCCCACTGCCAGCGATCGTCGGTGCGGAAGTAGCTCTGGCCGAGGAGCGCCGCGCCGGTCGGTGGACCGTCGACCTCGGCCAGCTCGACCCGGGCGACCAGGGCGTCGCTGCCGGTGGTGACCTCGGCGCCGGCGCCGATCGCGACCACCCGATGCGGCGCGGCGGTGAACGGCAGATCGACGAAGGCCAGGGCCGCCATCGCCGCGGGCAGGTTGTGGGCGGCGTCGATGATGTGCGGCGACAGGAACCGCCCGCCGTCGTGGGCCGCGAGGTCGCGCCACAGCCGGGCCGGCGGGATGAGCTCCGGCCCGACGTCGGCGAGCCGGCGCTCGAACCAGTTGTGCTCGGCCCACTCCTGGGTCCGATCGGCGGCGCGGAACATCGGCGGGGCCTCGTCGCGGGCGGCCAGCTCGTGGTCGGCTTCGGCGGCCTCGTCGTCGAAGTCGTCGGCGGCGCGGGCGCGCCGGGCCGCCTTCTTCTTCAGCTCGCGCTGGACCGGGCGGGGGGCGCTCGGCGGTTCGGCGGCCGCGACCTCGGCCAGCAGCTCCGCGGGGGCGTCGGCGGCGACGGCGTCGGCCAGGGGATCGCCGCCCGCGGCCTGGCCGCCGGCGACCAGGGTGTCGACCAGGCGATCGTCGGCGCCGGGATCGGGGGCGCGGAGCTCGACCGCGTCGGTCAGGCGGCGGACGAGCGCCGGCGCGACCTCGGGGTGGCGCTGGGCGAGGAGCGCGAGCTCGAGGGCGTTGCAGGTGTCGAGGCGCCACGGCGCGAGATACTCGTCCAGACGCTGGCCGAGGAGCCAGCGGTCGACCAGCGTCGGGTGCAGCTTGCTCGCCAGGTACGGGCGCAGCGCGCGCTCGAACAGCGGCCGGTCCTTGCCGTAGATGAACAGCGCCAGCTCGTGGCAGGCGTGGCGCGAGTACAGGCGCAGGCGCTCGGCCTCGTCGAGGCTGGCCCAGCGCGGCAGGAAGTCCCATCGCGCCAAGGTGGCGTCGCCCGACAGCGCGCACAGCGCTCGGTACAGCTTGTCGACGGTGTCGACCAGCTCGAGGCGGGTGGTCGCGCGATCGGCGACCGCCAGGGTCGCGCCGGCCAGCGCCGGATCGAGCCGGCGATCCTCGCGGCGATGGCGGTCGCCGGGCAGGGCCGCGGCCAGCCGGAGATCGCGGACCGCGAGCGGCGGCGCCTGGCCGACCAGGTCGCACCGCGTCGTGGCGGTGGGATCGACGACGATCACCTGCAGGTGCGCGGCCCCGGCGAGCGCGGCGGCGGCGAGCCGGACCACGCCGTCGCCGTCGGGGCGCAGGTTGGCGATCACGATCGGCGGCGCGGCGAGGAAGTCGACGGCGGCGACGGCGGCGCTCGGCTGTCCCAGCGCCGGGCCGCGCTGGCTGGCGTAGCTCGCGGCCCGCATCGACGGCGCCGGCGCCGGCGCGCCGAACCCGCCACCGCCCCGCGCGTGCTGCACCGCGGTCGCGGTGGTGCGCAGCGCCCACGGGTTGAGCAAGAGCGACGGCTTGTCGAGCAGCGAGCCGGCCGACCGCGGCTGGTGTTGACGATCGAGGACGTAGCGATACTCGTCGCCGATGTCGCGACCGGAGACGTAGCGCGACCGCGGCCGCCAGCCCCAGGTCACCGCCGGCTCGGCCACTGGCGGTGCCGCACCGCCCACGGCCGGGCTCGCCTGGAGCGCGGTCGCCAGGACGTGGACGCGGGTCGCCGCCGAGCCGTGGGCCACCGCGATCACCAGGTCGCCGGCGCGATCGACGGTCGCGGTCGCGGTGGTGGCCGGACGGCGGCTGCGCTCGAAGAGGCCGTGGCACGGCGCGGCCCAGCCGCGACCACCGGGGACGTCGGCGGCGACGATCACGACCTCGGTGATCTGCTCGGCGGCGCGGACGTGGTACCGGCCGGGCGTCAGGCCGCGCAGCCGCACGCGGCCTGGCTCGGCGACGGCGTGGCCGGCGGCGTCGCGGATCGGCGCGTCGCCGCGCAGCTCGACCACCGACCAGCGGCTCGCGGTCAGCGGCTCGCCGGCCACGTCGCTCGCGGTCGGTACGATGACCTCGTCGTCGGGGCCGGCGACGATCCGCGGCGCCGAGCTCGGCGGCGGCGTCCCCAGCGCGAGGTCCTGGGTGACCTCGCCGGCGGTGGCCGACAGGTGGGTGACGCCGCGCAGCGGGCCGAGGTCGACCTCGCCGCGGTCGTCAGTGGCGAGGGTGATGTCGATCGTGCGGGTCAGGGCGCGGTGGGTCAGCGCGACCGCGATGGCCCGGCCTGGCCGCGGCTCGCCGGTCTTGCCGAGGAGCGCCAGGCGGTAGCCGCGCGGGGTCGGTCGCAGATGCAGCCCGGCGGTCAGCGTGGTCTGGTGCATCGTCCCTAGCTCGATCGTCGCGTCCTGGCGGACGTCGACGTGGCGCTGCTCCGACACCACCCGGACCCGGCCGCCGACGGCGAGCGCGATCCGCGCCGGCTCCGCGGGCAGCGGCAGCTCGACGACCAGCTCGGCGTCGTCGGTCAAGGTCAGCGGCCGCCGCTGCTTCACCTCGACGCCGCGGCGATCGGCGATCACCCACTCGAGGTAGGGCTCCTCGACGAGCGCCAGCGGCGCCGGCTGGCCGCCGACGCCCAGGGTCACCCGCGTGATCACCCGGGCCGTGGCCTCGGGCAGGAGCGCCTGGCGATCGACCCACCAGGTCGCGGCGAGCTGGTAGCGCTCGGCCCGGGTCGGCACCGCCACCACCGCCGCGACGTCGCCGGCCCCGACCAGCGCGCTCGGCGTGCCGGGCTGCGTCGAGAACGGCACCGTGATCGTGCCGCGGGCGTCGGCGCGCAAGGTCAGGCCGCCCAGGCGCAGCCAGGCCTCGGGGCACGGCTGGCCGCGCTCGTCGAAGACCTCGACCGCGGTCCCGCCCAGGGCCGGGCGCGCCGCGATCCGCAGGTCGCCGCGCCGGATCACCGCCCGGCAGGCCCGGCCGGCGCCGATCAGCTCGACGACGTAGGTGCCGGGGCGCGCGCACGCCGCCAGCTCGAGGCGAACCTGATGGCGGCGCATCGGCGGCAGCTCGAAGCGGCGGATCTCCTCCCAGCCGGCGGTCAGGCCGTCGAGGTCGAGCTGCTCGTCGACCTCGCGGCCGGTGGCGTCGAACCACGCCGGGACGTTGATGCGAAACACGCGGACCCGCAGCGTGTCGACGTGCTTGACGATCACGTCGAGGGCGACCGGCTGGTCGCGGCCCCAGCGGGCCGGGTTGGTCGGCGCCAGCTCGAGCTGGACCTGCTCGCGCAGCGCCGCGGTGGCCTCGGCGCCGTAGTGGGCCACCCACCGCGGGTCGCTGTCGCCGGCCAGCATGCGCGCCGCCGCGCGCTCGCGGGTCAGCCAGGCGGGATCGAGCACGTCGCCGAACTCGACCTCGCCACCGTCGGCCAGGAGCGCGTGGACGTAGGCGACGACCACGCCGCTGTCGTCGCCGATCGCCGGCAGCCCGAGGGCGGTCAGGGTGCGCTGGTCGATCGCCACGCCCGGCGTGCGCGCGAAGCGCTGCGCCACCACGGCGCTGGCGCCGACGCCGGTGCGCGGCAGCCCGAGGTAGGCCCGCAGCCGCCCGTGGTGGTACGTGCCGAGCCACAGATCGCAGCACAGGCGGTGATAGAGGATGACCGCGCGCAGCGGCGCGAACACCGGCGGCAGCGCCGCGGTCGCGGCGGCCAGCGCGTCGAGGTGCGCGACCCGGGTCGGCAGGTCGTCGATCCAGTCGACGTGATCGGCCGGGCGCAGCCGGGCCAGGCGCGCCACCACCCACACCGGGTCGACTCGCAACGCCGGGCGCAGCGCGGCCAGCTCGTCGAGCTCGGCGGTGGTCAGCCGGTGGTGCACGGCCAGCGAGCCGAAGCCGCTCGACGAGCGCTCCCCCAGATCGGCGGCGAGCGCCGCCACCAGGCCGGGCAGGCCGGTGCGCTCGAGGCGCTGGAGCAGGTGGCGCCGCTGCTCGGCGTCGAGGCTGCGGGTGAGCAGGGCCGGCAGCGCGGCCGGGGTGACCTCGTCGAGGTAGTCGCCGGCGATCGCGTCGCCGAGCAGCGTGGCCTCGTCGACGAGCTTGGGATCGAGGCGGTTGGGGTAACGCTCGGCGGCGGCTTCGACGTCGGGCTGGTGCTCGAAGTGGACGCCGAGCTCGAGGGCCAGAGGCTCGGCGTGGGTCGCCAGATCGGCCGACGCCGCCAGCAAGCGCTGTCGGCGCGCGACCCGGGCGTAGGCCGCGGTGTGGCCGTGGCGGTTGACCCAGCCCGCGAGCGCGCGGTCGACCTCGGCCAGCCGACCGGCCGCCTGCCAGGCGATGGCCTGCCAGTAGTCGTGGGCTTCGCTGCCGGGCACCAGCGCGGCCAGCGCCGCCGCGCGATCGTCGCCCAGCGCCAGCGCTTCGAGTTGCTCGAGGTCCATGGCCCCGAGGGTACCGCTCCGACGCCCGGGGGCGCCGCGCGCGCGACGAACTTCGCCATCCGGACCGCGCCGACCCGGGCCGTAGTACGGTCGGCCGATGTCGCGCGCCTCGATCGCCGTCCTCGCTCTGGTCGCTGTGGCGGCCAGCTCCAGCGACGCCGACGCGCGCCGCAAGCCGCGCAAGAAGACCAAGCCCAACATGCCGGCCGGCTGGACCTGGCCGCCGAGCAAGGCGATGCGCACCGCCGGCGTCGCCTGTCAGGCCGAGCTCGATCGCCTGCAGGTGACGTGGAAGCCGGGCAAGAAGGAACGCAAGATCGCGACCCCGGTCGTGGTGCCGGCGATGGTGTTCGGGGGCGTCGCGGTCAAGCCGACCTTCCGCCGTCCGCCGTTCGTGATGGACTGCCACATGGCGCTGGCCCTGGCCCGTCACGGCAAGGAGCTCTACGCCCGCGGGGTCCGCGAGATCTGGTTCTCGCGCATCCACGGCTACACCCGGGTCCGCACCGGCGGACGCCAGACCCGCTCGCTGTCGCGCCATGCCCTCGGGCTCGCCATCGACATCCGCGCGGTCGTCGACGACACCGGGCGCAAGGCCGTGGTCCTCGACGACTACCCCAAAGACGATCCGATCCTCTTGGCGGTCGAGCAGTACTTCAACGACTCGGGCGGCTTCCGCACCGTGCTCACGCCGAAGAACGATCCCGAGAGCCACGACGATCACTTCCACGTCGAGGCCGTGATCGACTACCCGAAGCGATAGCGCGGCCTCGAGTTCGACCTCGGTCTCGGCCTCGGCCTCGGTCTCGGTCTCGGCCTCCGCCTCGGTCTCGGCCTCGGTCTCGGTCTCGTCCTCGGTCTCGGCCTCCGCCTCGGTCTCGGTCTCGGCCTCGGTCTCGGCCTCGGTCTCGGTCTCGGCCTCCGCCTCGGTCTTGGCCTCGGTCTCGGTCTCGGCCTCGGTCTCGGCCTCCGCCTCGGTCTCGGTCTCGGTCTCGGCCTCGGCCTCGGTCTCGGTCTCGGTCTCGGTCTCGGTCTCCGCCTCCGCCTCCGCCTCCGCCTCCGCCTAGCCAATCCCGTCAGCCGCCAGCTCGTCAGCCGTCGCCGCCCGCACCGCGGTCCCCGGCGGCTGGGCGTACCAGCCGGGATCGCCGTCGCCGGTCAGGCGGTCGCGGACCTTGAGCAGCGTGAACATGCCGCCCATGTCGATCACGCCGTAGGGGCCCGGCCCGCCGGTCATCGAGATCGCGTTTTGCGGCAGCGGCATCTTCATCGCGCTCATGTCGGCCATGCCGGTGTGGCCCATCGTCATGTAGCCCGGGGCCAGCCGGCCGATCTTGGCGTCGAGGCCGCGGACGTCGGCGCCGATCAGGTTGGGCACGTCGTGACCCATCTGGTTCATGACGTGGTGGGTCATGTGGCAGTGCAGCGGCCAGTCGCCCGGCTGATCGGCGATGAACTCGATCACCCGGACCGAGCCGACCGGGACCAGGATCGTGGTCTCGGGCCAGCGCGCGCTCGGCGGCACCTCGCCGCCGTCGGTGGCGACCACCCGGAAGGCGTAGCCGTGGAGGTGGATCGGGTGGGTGTCCATCGGCCCGAGGTTGCCGAAGCGGATCCGCACCCGATCGCCGACCTCGGCCACCAGCGGCGCGGTCGCCGGGTAGGCCTTGCCGTTGAACGCGAGCTGGTTGAAGTCCGACATCGCCAGCGGATCGGGGCGGCCGGCGCCCGGCACGATCTTCCACTCGTGAGCCATGAGCACGTAGTCGCGGACCGGCCGCTCGCTCGGCGGGGGCGGCCGCCGCGGATGGACGACGATCATGCCGACCATGCCCAGCGCGATCTGGGTCATCTCGTCGACGTGCGGGTGATACATGAACGTGCCCGGGCGATCGAAGGTGAACTCGTAGCGCCAGGTCTCGCCGGGCGGGATGATCGGCTGGGTGACGCCGGCGACGCCGTCCATGCCGTTGGGCAAGATCACGCCGTGCCAGTGGACGGTGGTGGCCTCGGGCAGCTTGTTGGTGACGTAGATGCGGACGCGATCGCCCTCGGTGGCCTCGAGCACCGGGCCCGGCGTGCCGCCGTTGTAGCCCCAGGTGTCGATCACCAGGCCGGGCGCGATCTCGTGGCGGATCGGCTCGGCGATCAGGTGGTACACGCGCACGCCGCCGACCATGCGGCCGGCCTGGACGGTGCCGTTGGGGACGACCAGCGGCGCGCGCCCGCGGTCGGCGGCCGGACGCGGCGTCGGCGCGGGTCGCGGCGTCGGTGTCGGCGTCGGCGTCGGCGTCGGCGTCGGCGTCGGCGTCGGGTGGACATGGCCTGGCTGCGCCGCGGCCGAGCGGCCGAGCGCGCCGGCGACCCCGGCCACCAGGGAGGTCGAGAGCAGATCACGGCGACGCATGAGAACCTCCCGCGTGAGGGGATGACGGCATGGCGACGGCGGGCGACGGCGCGAGATCGAGGGCGACCCCGGCGCGCAGCGCGGCGACCACGACCGCGGCGCGGGCCAACCGGACCCGGGCCGCGATCAGCGCCTGCTCGGCCCGGGCCTGATCGCGGCGCGCGCTCAGCAGCTCGAAGGGGCTGGCGTTCATCGCGTTGTACTGCAGCACGGTCTCCTCGACGATCCGCCGGGTCAGCGGCACGACGACGTCGGCGAGGTGGCGGGCCTCGGCGTGGGCGGCCAGGGCCTCGAGGCGCGCGCCGCGGGCGGCGGCGCGCAGCTCGATCGCGATCGCCTCGGTGGTGGCGGCGGCGGCGCGTCCGCGGGCGCGGGCGGCCGCGGCCTCGGCGCGCTCGCCCGACACCAGGGGCAGCCCGAGGTGGACCGCGGTGCCGTAGGTCCAGCTCCCGTGGTGGCGCGACGCCACCGGGCCGATCGCCAGCGACGGCAGCCACGCGCCCACCGCGGCGACCCGAGCGGCGTTGCCGGCGGCGCGCTCGTCGGCGTCGGCGGCGCGCAGCGCGAGGCTGGCGGCGACCGCGGCCGCCTCGAGATCGTCCGCGGCCGGCGGCGCGGCCGGCACCTCGGGCAGGGCGTCGCCCAGCCGCCACTGGGTGGCGCGGCCGCTGAGCCCGAGGGCGGCGTCGACCGCGGTGCGAGTCCGCTCGACCGCGACCTCGGCGCGGGCCAGCTCGAGGCGGGCCAGCTCGCGCTGGCCGTCGGCCCGGGCCCGGGCCAGCTCGGTCGTGCCGCCCGAGGCCCGCAGTCGCCCGGTCAGCTCGGCCGCGGCGTCGACCGCGTCGAAGCCGTCGCGGACGATCCGCAGCTCGGCGGCGGCGCCGGCGGCGTCGAGCCAGGCCAGCTCGGCGCGGGCGGCCAGCGCGATCAGCTCGGCGGCGGCCCGGGCCTGGGCTGCCTCCACGATCGCGTCGGCGGCCGCGCGTCGCGGCAACGCCAGGAGGAGCGGCATGACGTCGTGCACGACCGCCAGATCGACGCCGGGATCCGTGCCGTAGGTCAGGTACTCGAGATCGAGCTCGGTGTGGCCGAGGCTGCCGGCGGCGGCGGCCGGGCCGACCGCGGTCGCCAGGGTGGCGCGCGCTGCGGCCGCCCGCGGGTGGTGCGCGATCGCGAGCTGGATCGCCGCGGCCCGGGTGAGCGGCCGCTCGAGCAAGGGGGAGGTGTCGGCGTCGAGGTCGGCGCCGATCCGCGCGCGCACCAGCTCCGCGACCGGGCGCTCGACGGTGCGCACCGCCGGCACGCACGCGGCCAGGGCGCCGAGGAAGAGCGCCGCTCTCACGGTGCCCTCGTCGGCGCCGAGGTCCCGAGGCTCGGCGGAGGACCGGCCAGGCGGCCGCCGGGAGCGTCGGCCCGGGCCGGGTGGTCGGCGGCGCGCACCGGCGGTGCGACCCGACAGCCAGCCGCGGCCACCGCCAGCGACGCCAGCGTCAGCGCCAACGCGCGTCTCACGGCGCCCCGCAGCCGGTCGACGCCAGGTGCTCGGCGTGACCGCGGACCTCGGCCTGCACCGCGGCGAGCTGATCCGGAAATGCCACGAAGGTGAGCTGCAGGCCGCCGTCGACCTCGCCGACCTCGGCCCGGGTGTGGGCCGCGATCATGAGGGCCGGGTCGGCCGCGACCGGGGCCGCCGGCTTGGCCGCGTGGTCGCCGTGGTGGTGATGATGGTGATGATCGTGGCCGCCGGCCGGCGCGGTCTCGGCCCCGGTCGGCAGCGGCCCCATCGCGGCGTGGCGGGCGTTGTGGCGCTCGGCCCAGCCGTCGAGGCGGGCCCGCAGCGCCGCGAGATCGCCGGTGGTGCGGAACACCAGCGCGCCGCCGGTCGAGGTGTCGGTCGCGGTGACCGAGGTGCCGGGGAGATCCATCGGGCACAGCGTGGCCGCGGGCGCGGTCGGGGTGGTGGTGGTGGTGGTGGTGGTGGACGACGACGAGCCGCAGGCGCCGAGGACGGCGACCGCGATGAACCAGAACTTCGACATGGAGGTGATCCTTGCAGGCGAGACGAGGTACCTGCGCCCTCGCGGGCGCACCTGGACGACGCACCGACGCGGCGATCGCGCGACCGCCGCGATCACCTCACAAGCGCAGGACGCGCAGCGCCAGCCACCGCGGTGGCCCGAGGGCGCGGGGCGTCGGCGGCCACGACCGATCGGCGGCGCGGGGCGGCGCGCTCGGCGCGAGCGCCACGAGCGCGCGCGGCGGTTCCCCGAGCGCGGGCGCGGCCGAGGTCGCGAGCGGCGGGTGTGGATCGGCGACCGCGGCGGGCGCCAGATCGCAGCAGCGCGCGGTCAGCCGCGGCTCGCTCGCCGGCGCGTCGTCGGTCGGGCAGCACGGACACGTGGCCACCGCGTCGGGGATCATCGCCGCGGCGCAGGTGCCGATCGCCCAGCCGCGGCCGGCCACCACGACGGCGATCGCGACCGCCAGGGCGGTGAGCGCGGTCAGCAGGCGTGGGCGCGACACCCGTCGACTGTGCGCGAGGCCGGGCCGGCCGTCAAACCATCATCGCCGCTTGCGATCGCGCGGCAGGCGGCGGGCGATCGTCGACAGGAGCCACCAGAGCTGAGCCAGCCCCGGCGACAGCGCCGGCTTGCCGGTGGTCATGAGGGCGGCGGCCAGCTCGCGCTCGGGGTCGGCCCACACGAAGACGTTGGTGAAGCCGAGGTGACCGAAGGCCTTGGGGGTGCCGAGGCCAAACGGGCTGGTCAGGTTCGAGCCCAGGAGGAACCCGGCGCCGTAGCGGATCGGCGCGCCCAGCGTGAGATCGAGCTCGAGGTAGCTCTGCTCGGCGACCGCGTGGGCGATCGTGCGCGGATCGAAGACCCGCACGCCGTCGAGGGTGCCGCCGTCGAGCAGGAGCTGCATGAAGCGCGCGGCGTCGCCGGCGCTGGTGCAGATGTTGCCGGCCGGGATGACCGCGTTCAGGAACCGCGGGTCGTTGGAGATCCGCACCGCGTCGGTGAACCCGACCGACAGCGCGCGCTTGATGAGCGACGCCAGCGGCGGCACGATCGGCGGGCCGGTGAAGGCGTTCTCGGCGACATCGCGCTGCCGCTCGGGGGCGGCGCCGTAGCGGAAGTGGCCGAGCCCGAGCGGCCGGGCGATCTCGTCGGCGAGGACGTCCTGCAGCGCCTTGCCGGTGACCCGCTCGATCACCGCGCCCAGCACGTAGCCGCCGGTCAGCGCGTGGTAGCCGAGCCGTCGTCCCGGCCGCCACTCGGGCGCCTGATCGCACAGGAGCGCGAGGATGTCGCCGGGTCGGCCCAGGAGGTTGGGATCGGCCAGCTCGGGCGGGATGCGCGGGATGCCGGCGCGATGGGTGAGGACGTGGCGCAGCGTGATGCGGTGCTTGCCCTTCTTGCCGAACTCCGGCAGGTAGTGCGCGACCGGATCGTCGAGGTGCACCTGGTGGCGCTCGTCGAGCAGGTGGACCAACATCGCGGTCACCATCTTCGACGCCGAGAACATGCAGTACAGACCGTCGGGCCGGGCCGGGAGCTGACGGACGTCGCGATCGCGCGGGGCGTTGCCGCGGGCGTGGCCGATCGCGCGATCGAGGATCACCACGCCGCGCCGGCGCAGGCACAGGGCCAGCGCCGGGTACAGCCCGGTGGCGTAGGCGCCCTCGGCGGCCCGCCAGATCGCGGCGACGTCGTCGCCGGTGAGGCCGGCGGCGCGCGGATCGGCCTCGGCGCCGATCGCGGTGACCTCGGCGGGAGGCGCAGGGTCGACCAAGGTCTCGAGGCCGCGGCGCAACAGAGCCGGCATGGTGGGAGCATCGGCCGCCGGCCGGCGCGACGCAACCTTACGCCACGCCGCGGGCCCGTCGACCGGCCGCGGTCGCCAGGTAGAGGCCGGCCGCGACGGTGCCCAGCGCGGCGCACAGGAGCCATGGCCCCGACGGCCCGAGGCCATCGACCGCGGCCTGGCCCGCCGACGGCGCGGCCATCGCCGCCAGCCCGAAGGTGGTGCCGAACACGCCCTGGTAGCGGCCGCGCGCGCTGGCCGGCGCCAGCGTCGACACCGTGGTCGCGAAGAACGGCGACTGCAGGATCTCGCCGGTGGTCCAGATCGCGACCGCCGCGAACTGCGCCGGCAGCGCGGTCACCGCGTGGAGCGCCATGCCCCAGCCGCAGGCCAGGGACGCCGCCGCCAGGAGCGGCGCGCTGGCCCGGCCCTCGGCCCAGCGCGACACCAGCGGCTGGATCAGCACGATGAGGATGCCGTTGACCGCGACCATCGCGCCGTAGGTCGCGGCGGCGTAGCCCAGGCCCTCGACGTGCAGCGACAGCACCACCGTCGACTGGTGGAACATCAGCGCCTGGGTCAGGCATAGCCCGACGAAGATCATGAACACCCGGTCGGTCAGGACCGCGCCCAGGTGGACCGGCGCCGCGTCGGCCGCCGGCGCCGGCCGCGACTCGCCGACCCGCCGCCAGATGATGACGCCGTAGATCGCCATGGTCGCGGCGTCGATCAGAAACAGCGCGCGGTACGACCAGCCGGCCAGGGCCCCGGCCGCCAGCGGCGCGATCGCGAAGCCGAGGTTGATCGCCCAGTACAGGTAGGCGTAGGCGCGGTGGCGATCGCGCGGCTCGACGACGTCGGTGACGAAGGCCATCACCGCCGGTCGATACAGATCGCCGACCACCCCGAGGACGTAGCCGGCGACGCCGATCGCCACCGGCGCCCGCAGCTCCCCCAGCACCACCAGCATCGCGGCGCCGCCGAACAGGGACAGGACCATGGTCGCGCGCCGCCCCAGGCGATCGGCCAAGACGCCGCCGACCAGACCGGCGGTCAACATCCCGGCGCCGTGACAGGTCGCGATCGCCACCGCGGTGCCGCGCGACAGGCCGCGCTCCTCGATCAGGTAGTACCCGAGCATCGGCAGGACGAAGCTGCCGGCGCGGTTGACCAGCGTGCCTAGCCAGACCAGCCAGTAGACCTCGGGCAAGCTGGCGCGGACCCGAGAGAGCGCGGCGAGCACCGTCGACAGCGTGCCGGAGCTTGCCGACCGCGGCAAGGCCACGCCGGGGGTGCAAACCGGCTATCCTGCACCGCAAGGGGGCGGCCACCCGGCCGCGCGACCACCATGTCCAAGTCCGAACCGACCCGCGCCCGCGCCGAGGCCGCGCTGCGCAACCTGAGCGGTAACCGCTCCGTCCTATGGCTGGCGGCGGCCGCGGTGGTCGTCGTCATCCTCAGCTTTCGATCGTGCGTGACCGTCGAGCCCGGTCAGGTCGCGGTCCGGGTCAATAACCTCACCGGCACCGTCGAGACCATCACCCAGCCCGGGCTGATCCTGCGCCTGCCGTTCGGGATCCACACCGTCTACACGATCGAGGCCGCACCCCAGACCTTCCACATGCGCGGCGCCGAGAACGTCGACCCCCTGAACGTCAAGGAGCTGACGGTCCGGGCCTCGGACGGCTCGAACTTCGTCTTCAACGACACCACGATCCTGTTTCGCGTCGTGCCGCAGTTCGGCGGCCGGGTGATCGCCGACGCCGGCGAGGGCACGCGCTACCGGATGTGGATGTTGCCCTACGCGCGTTCGATCCTGCGCGACGAGTTCGGCAAGGAGTCGACGATCAGCGTGTCCAACCCGACCACGTTCGGCCAGGCCACCGAGCGCGCCCGCAAGCGCATCAACGGGCTCCTCGAGGAGCACGGCCTCGAGGTCACCAGCATCGTCACGCCGCGGCCGCGGTTCTCGGCCGAGTACGAGGAGCTGATCGAGCTGCGCAACCAGACCGAGAACGAGCTGTCGGTCATCGGCTCCAACCTGCAGCGGGCCGAGACCGAGCGCAGCCGTCGCCTGGCCGAGGTCGATCGCGACCAGAACAAGATCATGCAAGAGAAGCGCGCCGGCCACGAGGCGGCGCTGGCCACCGCGGTGGCGGCCCAGACCGAGACCCACCGCGCGGTCGACTCCGAGAAGATCAGCAAGGTCGCCGCCGGCCAGGCGTCGCTGTCGGCCGATCGCCAGCGCGCCATCGAGCTCACCGGCCAGCTCGACGCCCAGTACACCGCGCGCAAGGCCGAGATCGACGCGTTCCGGGTCCAGCCGGTCGAGCGGGTGATGGAGCGCCTGGGCGAGCGGCTGCGCGGGGTCACGATCGACATCCAGCCGTGGGCCAACGACACCGTGCCGTCGCGGCTCCAGGTCGAGCAGTTCGGAGGTGCGCGATGAAGCCGGCCACGACGATCGCCAAGGTCCTGGTCCTGGGCGCCCTGGCGCTGTGGATCGTGCCGTGGATCTTCTTCACCAAGGTCGAGCCCGGCCAGGTCGGGGTGCGGCGCAGCGCGGTCGGCGGCGTCGACGAGACCGACCTCGGGGCCGGCTGGCGGCTGCGCATCCCCGGTCTGCACCGGATGACCTACCTGCCGTCGACCTACTTCTTCCTCGACTACACCGACGACACCAAGGGCCCGCAGGAGCCGCTGCAGATCCGCACCAAGGACAACAACAACGTCACCCTCGACGTTTCGGTGCCGGTCCGGATCAAGCCGGGCCGGGCCCACGCGGTGGTCAAGGCCGGCAACCACATGCGCGAGGCCGACGGTCGCTACCGCTACATGCGGCTGGCAGAGCAGACCGCGGTCAGCGTGCTGCGCGAGGAGCTGGCCAGCCTCGTCTCGGTCGGCTTCTACTCGACCGAGCGCCGGCTCGCGGTCAGCGATCACGCCCTGGTCGCGCTCAACGCCGCGCTCGGACCGCTCAACCTCGAGGCCCAGGCGGTGCTCATCCGCGCGGTGCAGTTCCGCGCCGAGTACGAGAAGCAGCTCCAGTCGATCCAGTTGAACGAGCAGAACAAGCTCCTCGACGGCGCCCGCGAGAAGCTGGCCGCCGAGCAGCAGAAGCTCGACAACTACAATCAGGGCACCGCGGCCCTGGCCAGCGCCCGCGAGCAGGACTGGATCAAGCGCCGGGCCGAGCTCGAGCGCGCCTACCAGCTCGGCGGCCTCGACCTCGTCGACCCGACGCCGGGGGCGGCGCGGGCCGCGCTGGCCGGCCTGACCCCGGAGCAGCTCGCCGCCGCCAAGGCCCGAGTCACCACCGCCCTGGGCATCGACGCCGCGGTGGTCACCGACGCCTACCTGATCGGCATCAACAACCTGCAGGCTGAGACCCTCGAGTACAAGAACCGCGTCACCGCCGAGGGCGAGGCGGTGGCGGCGCGCCTCGAGGCTGAGGGCGCGGCGCTCCTGGCCAAGGTCCAGGGCGAGTACGAGGCCAAGCTGAACGCGCTCCTCGGCTCGCCGGCCGGCCGCGCCTACGTCGCGTGGCAGGCGGCGGCCAACATCAGCTTCGCCAAGACCCTGACCTTCAGCTCGCAAGATGGCGTGCCGTCGGTCCTGCGCCTGCGGCAGTTCGCCGAGCAGTTCATGGGCAAGTGAGCGGGCGGCGGGCGATGGGCCGCGACCGAACGCCGCGGTGTCGGCGGGTGGTGAGGGCCTGACACCGGTGGCCGGGCAAACGCCCGGATCGTCGACGAGCGTCGACGGCACGGCGGTTGCTGCGCGGGTCGATGCCCCACCGGGGCCTCGCTTGACCCACCCCAGGGTGGGTGTTACGAGACCTCGACCGTCAGGAGTCGCCCATGTCGATCAAGCGCTTGCTCATCCCCGCCGCCGGCCGCGGCGCCCGTCTCGACCGCCCTGGCATGCCCAAGCCGCTGGTGT
Source organism: Kofleriaceae bacterium (assembly GCA_018057825.1). Lineage (GTDB taxonomy): Bacteria > Myxococcota_A > Polyangia > Haliangiales > Haliangiaceae > UBA2376. The sequence continues at coordinate 91,719 of JAGPCY010000023.1, forward strand.
GGGTCGCCGGCTTGCCGATGATCGTCCGCACCCTGGTGCAGGCCGAGGAGGCCGGCGTCGAGGAGGCGGTCGTCGTCGTCGGCTACGAGGCGCCGACCGTGGTCAAGGCCCTGACCCACCACCCGCGGCTGACCCGGTTGAAGGTCCGCTTCGTCGAGGCGCCGCGCTGGGCCGACGACGGCCTGGTGGCGTCGCTCCTCGCCGCTCGCGAGGTCCTGGGCCAGGAGCGGTTCGTGATCGCGATGGGCGACCACGTCTTCGACGGCAAGCTCATCGAGCGCATCGTCGGCGAGCGGGTCGGCGACGGCGAGGTGGTGGCGATGGTCGACGGCAACCTGGCCGAGGTCTTCGACCCCGCGGCCGCGGTCAAGGCCAAGACCCACCGCGGCGCGATCCTCGAGATGGGCTGGGACGTGCCCGGCTTCGACGCCGTCGACTGCGGGTTGTTCGCGTGTGGCCCCGAGGCGTGGGCGGTCTTCGCCGAGGCCTACCAGGCCGATTCCAAGGCCAACATCTTCGCCGCGGTCAACCGCCTGGCGGCCAAGGGCCTGGCCCGGGCGGCCAGCGCCGACGGCCTGCCGTGGGACGACGTCGATACGCCGGCGGCGCTCATCCGCACCGAGATGCGCCACCGCAAGCAGCGGCGCGAGCAGAACGTCCGCACGATCACGCCGCCCGACGGCGCGGCGCCCGGCCAGGCCTACGCGTTCCAGACCGGCGCCCCGGCGACCACCGAGGTCGTGGTCGGTCGCGGCATCGCCACCGACGGCAGCCGCCTCGACCTCGGCATCCCGGCGCGCAGCGCGTCGTCGCCGATCTTCGTCTTCACCGATCAGACGGTGAACCGGCTCTACGGCGACAACTTCGTCAGCGCGCTCGAGGCCCGCGGCTACCTGGTCCACCGCATCGTGATGGAGGACGGCGAGGTCTCGAAGACGATCACCAACTACGCCCGCCTGGTCGATCACGTCCTCGAGAAGGGCATCGACGAGCGCAGCGTGCTGGTGTCCCTGGGCGGCGGCGCGGTGTGCAACGTGTGCGGGTTCGTGGCCTCGACCCTGTACCGCGGCATCGGCCTCATCCACGTGCCGACCACGCTCATGGCGCAATGCGACGCCGCGATCAGCCACAAGCAGGCGCTCAACGGCGCCCGCGGCAAGAACCTGATCGGCGCGTACTACCCGCCGATCCGGGTGGTGGTCGACGTCAACTTCCTCGCCACCCTCGAGGACTGGCTCATCCCCGACGGCCTGGCCGAGGTGGTCAAGCACGCCCTCGGTCAGGACGCGCAGTACCTCCGGGACCTCCTGGCCTACCAGGGTGACCACCGCGACCCCGACTTCCTCGAGTGGGTGGTCAAGAAGAACATCGAGCTCAAGTGCGAGCTGATGGCGGTCGATCCCAAGGAGCACGCCTCGGGCATGGTCCTGCAGTACGGCCACAACGTCGGGCACGCGGTCGAGTACCTGAGCGGCTACGACCTGTCCCACGGCGAGGCGGTCGCGATCGGCATGATGGTCGCGGCGCGGATCGCGCGGCTCCTGGGCGGCTGCGACGACGAGACCGTCGAGCTGCACCGCCAGGTCATCGCCAAGTACAACCTGCCGACCGAGATCCCGGCGTCGATGCGGATCCCCGACATCCTCGACGCGCTCCGCTACGACAAGAAGTACCTGACCGAGGGCGTGCGCATGGCGCTGGTGGCCGAGCCCGGCAAGCTGTGGGAGGTCGGGGCCGACTACGCGATCCCGGTGCCCGACGACGTCCTCATCCCGGCGCTCGAGGCGACGATGGAGCGGGCGTGACGCGGCTGGCGGTCGTCACCGGCGCGTCGAGCGGCATCGGCCTGGCGGTGGTCGAGCGCCTGGTGGCGCGCGGCGACCGGGTGATGGCGGTGGCCCGGCGCCCCGAGGGGCTGGCCGACCTGACCGCGCGCTTCGGCGATCAGGTCCAGCCGCTGGCGGTCGACGTCGGCGATCACGCCGCGGTCCACGCCACCCTGGCGGCGCTGCCGCCGGTCCACACGATGGTGCTGTCGGCCGGCATCTGCAAGCAGGCCCGCCTGGACGAGGAGGCCGACGACGCGACCTGGTGGGAGACCCTGAACGTCAACCTCCACGGCAGCTACTTCGCGATGAAGGCGGTGGCGCCGACCATGCCCGACGGCGGGCGCATCGTCGCGGTGTCGTCGGGGCTGGGCAAGCTCGGGCGGCCGGGCTACGCCGCGTACTGCGCGTCGAAGCACGCGCTCCTGGGCGTCGTGAAGTGCGTGTCCAAGGAGCTGGCGCCGCGCGGCATCACCGTCAACGCGGTGTGCCCGGGCTGGGTCGACACGCCGATGGCGCGGGCCGACGTGGTCAAGACCGCCCACGAGCGCGGCGTCGAGCAGGCCGCGGTCGAGGCCGGCATCTACGCCGGCATCCCGATCGGCCGGATGGTGTCGGCCGACGAGTGCGCGGCGCTGATCTGCTGGCTGGCCTCGCCCGAGGCGGCGGCGGTCACCGGCGAGGCGTACAACATCTCGGGCGGCGAGTTCTTCGCGTGACCGCGCCGCGGATCGTCGTCGTCGGCCACGTCACCCACGATCGCTACGGCGACGACATCGTCCCCGGCGGCTGCGCGTTCTACGCCGCGCGCACTCAACGGGCCCTGGGCGCCGAGGTCCACCTGGTCACCACGGTCGGCACCGACTTCGCGTGCGAGGACGCCTTCACCGGGCTGGCGGTCGACGTCACCCGGGCCGGCGCGACCACGCTGTTCACCAACCTCTACCCGCCGGGTGGCATCCGGGTGCAGCGCATCGAGGCGATGGCGCCGCCGGTGGCGCCGCCGGCTGAGCTGCCCGAGGCCGCGCTGGTCCACCTGGCGCCGGTGATGCAGGACGTCGACCTGGCGACCTGGCTCGCCGCCGCCGGTGGGCGACCGGTCGCGATCGCGATCCAGGGCTGGATCAAGGATCGCGGCCCGGGCGAGACCGTGGTCCAGACCCCGTGGCAGATCGACGGCGCGCTCCTGGCGCGGGTGGCCTTCGCCGCCTGCGGCGAGGAGGATCTGGTGCAGCAGGGCGATCTGCTCGACCGGCTGTGTCGCCACGTGCCGGTGGTGGCCTTCACCCACGGCAAGCGCGGCTGCGACGTGATCGTCGGCGGGCGGACGACCCGGGTCGGGATCTACCCGCGGGCGGCCGAGGTGGATCCGACCGGCGCCGGCGACACCTTCGCCGCCGGGTTCTTCTTCGGGCTGGCGCAAGGCCGCGAGCCGGTGGAGGCGGCGCGGCTGGGCGCCGCGGCGGCGTCGATCGTCGTCGAGGGACGGGGGGGCGAGACCCTGCCGCGGGTCGGTGAGGCGTGGGGGAGGATCGCGGAGATCGGGTAGGGAGGCGGAGGCGGGGGCGGAGGCCGAGGCGGAGGCCGAGGCGGAGGCGGAGGCGGAGGCGGAGGCGGAGACCGAGACCGAGACCGAGGCCGAGGCCGAGACCGAGGCCGAGACGGAGGCGGAGGCCGAGGCCGAGACCGAGACCGAGACCGAGGCGGAGACCGAGACCGAGGCCGAGACCGAGACCGAGGCCGAGGTGGAGGCGGAGGTGACGGTGGAGCTCGCTAGCGGGTCATCTGCGCGAGGACCCGGGCGGCCTCGTCGAGCCACGGGTCGCGGGTCAGGCTGTCGCGCCACTTGGTCAGCCGATCGTCGACGCGCTCGCCCGGGGTCGGGGCCGGCGGCGGGTCCAGGAGCTCGACGGTCAGGGTCGCGGGGGCCTTGTCGAGGGCCGGGGTGACGGCGTCGAGCTCGGCCTTGCGGCGGGCGCGGAAGGCCTCCCAGTCGGCGCGGGCCAGCGGCACCCGGGTCTCGCCCTTGCGCGTCGCCATCAAGCGGGTGACCGCGGTGACCTTGGCGAACAGCGGCTGCTTGCCGACCCGGGTCGCGCTGGCGGCCCGGAGCGCCGCCAGATCCCAGGTCGCGGCCCACGGCGCGTAGTCGACCGCGGCGATCCGCGACGCGGCGATCGCGTGGGGCAGCGTGCGCTCGGCGGTCTCGAGGTGCGCGGCCAGGTCGGGCAAGGCGATGTCGGGGGTGACGCCGTCGAGCTGCGTCGACGCGCCGTTGACCCGATAGAACTGCTGGATCGTCAGCTTGAGCGAGCCGAGCTGGAGCCGGCCGCCGCTGTCGCGATCGAGGTTGATGACCTGCTGGACCGTGCCCTTGCCGTGGGTCGGCGCGCCGACCACGACCGCGCGGCGGTAGTCCTGGAGCGCCGCGGCCACGATCTCCGAGGCCGAGGCGCTGAACCGATCGACCATCACCACCAGCGGGCGATCGAAGGCGGTGCCGGCGGCGTCGTCGGTCAGGGTCTCGCGCTCGTCGGCGTCGGCGACCTGCACCACCGGGCCGCGATCGATGAACAGGCCGGACAGCTCGACGGCGTCGTCGAGCAGGCCGCCGCCGTTGCCGCGCAGGTCGAGCACCAGGCCGGCCACGCCGCGCGCCGCCAGGCGCTCGAGGAGCGCGCGGACGTCATCGGCGGCGTCGCGGCCGTTGCCGCCGTAGAACGACGGCAGATAGACGTAGCCGAGCGCGGGCAGGCCCTTGCCCGACAGCACCGCGCCGCGAGCGTAGGTCGCCTCGATCACGATCCGATCGCGGACGATCTCGAGCTTCTTGCTGTCGCCGGCCGCGGTCTTGATGGTGAGGCCGATCGTCGTACCCTTGGGGCCGCGGATCATCTTGACCACGTCGTCGAGGTGCATGTCGGCGATGTCGATCGGGTCGCTGCCGGCCGGGGTCACGGCGATGATCAGGTCGCCCGGGGTGAGGCCGCCGTGGCGCCAGGCCGCGCCGCCGGGGACCAGCTCGGACACCTCGACGAAGTGCTCGTGCTCGCGCAGGACCGCGCCGATGCCCTCGAGCTGGCCGGTCATCGAGATGTCGAAGTTGGCCTTGTCCGACGGCGGCAGGTACTCGGTGTGGGGATCGTAGGTCGCCGTCACCGCGTTGATCAGGTCGGCCGCGGCCTCGATCGGGCGGGTGTCGCGCAGGCGGGCGAACCGGCCGGCGTAGGCGTTGGCCAGCGCGGTCCGCGCCTTGACCTCGCGCTCGGCCAGCGGCGCCGGCGGCGGCGCGCCCTTGACCGGCGGGTCGGGCAGCGCGGTGCGCTCGAGCAGCTCGAGCTCGAGTCGCTGGCGCCAGCGGTCGCGCAGCTCGGCCTCGGTGGCGGCGAACCCGAGCTTGTCGCCGTCGAGCTCGACCTCCTCGCGGTCGGTGTGGTCGAGGGGCGCGGCCAAGAGCTCGGCGACCAGGGCGTCGACCACCGCGACCCGGGCGGCGTAGCGGGCGGCGCCGGCGTGGGCCAGCGACAGGTCGCCGGCCGCGAGCTGATCGTCGATGCGCGTGGCGTCGGCGGCCAGGGCGTCGCGGTCGGCGGCGAGCAAGAACAGCTTGGCGGGGTCGAGGCGATCGAGGTAGGCGGTGAAGGCGGCCTGAGCGGCGGCGTCGTCGAGGCGGTGGCCGGTCAGGTGGTCGCGCTCGAGGCGGCGGGTGATCGCGGCCGCCAGCGTGGCCTCGCGGACCTGATCTTCGGTCAGCGCTGGCGAGGGCGCGCGATCCCCAACCGTCGGGCTGGGCGGGGGCAACGGATCGGACTTGCCGGCCTTGCTCGGACAGCCCGGGAGGGCGACCAGCGCGGCGACGATCACCAGCAGGCGGTGCATCCCAGAAAGCTAGCTCGGTTGGCGACGCCGTGCGACCCGCCAGAGCACCGCGGCCGCCAGGAGCGCGACGGCCGGCCCGGCGGCGGCCCCGGCCTGGCACCCGCAGCCGCCGTCGAGCGGCAGGTCGGCGGGACACGGCGCGGCGAGCTGGCAGGTGCGCGCCGGGCCCTGGCCGACGACGACGCAGCCGGGACCGCTGGCGCAGGCCGGGCCGAGCTCGGCGGTGCGCAGGTCGCGATAGCCGCAGCGCGCGCCGTCGGCGCCCGGCAGGCACAACATGCCGAGGGGGCAATCGTCGACGGTGGCGCACCCGGTGGTGCAGGTGGCGAAGCCCTCGACCGGCGGTCGGTCGGGCGGCGGCGCGGTGCTGGCCGCGGCCACGAACGGCGCGAGGAACGAGGCGTGCTCGTCGGCCAGGGCGGTGATCACGCCGGGCGCGGTGCAGCCGACGCCGCTGGCCTTGATCGCGCCGACCAGGCGCGGTCCGACGGCGGTCGTCAGCATCGCGGCGCCTCCGGAGTCGGCGCCACACGGCACGCCGCCGGCGGCGGTCGTCAGCTCGGTCGCGGTCACCTGCGCGAGCACCGCGTCGGCCGCGAGGCGGCGGCCGCCGTCCTGGCGATCGGCCGGCGCGCCGAAGGCGATGAGCCGCACGGTGGCGCCGATCGTCAGCTCCGACGGTGGCGCGGTCGCGACCACCAGCGGCGGGATCTCGGCGGGGGCCGGCTCGGCCAGGAGCAGGAGGGCCAGGTCGTGGCCGGCCACCGCCTGGCCCGGGCGGTAGGCGGGATGGATCTCGCCGTCGACCACCGCCGCCCACCGGACGTCGGCGCCGGCGAGGTCGGGGCCGAAGCCGACCTCGAGCTCGTCGGGGCGGCGATCCTCGAGGCAGTGGGCGGCGGTGAGCACGACCCGCGGCGCGATCAGGGCGCCCGAGCAGCGCAGCTCCTCGGCGGCGCCGCAGGCCGGCGGCCGGGCGACGATCGCGACCACCGCGGCGGTGTCGTCGGGGGTGCCGCCGACGATCGCGGTCGGCGCGGTCATCGCGGCGGCTCAGCGCTCGGCGGCGCCAGGTGCGCGACCGCGTCGGCGAAGATCCGGATCCGTCGGCCGGCGCGCAGCCGGGCGACCTCGGCGGCGATCTGCTCGTCGAGCGCGGCCCGCGCCAGCGCCAGCTTGACCCGCCGCAGGGCGTCCGCGATCGGCTCGGGGCGGACGGTCACGTCGGTGGCGCGCAGGATCAGGTAGCGGCCGTCGTCCAGGCGGCGCGGCCCGAGCAGGTCGCCGGGGTGACGCAGCTCGCTGGCCAGCCGGACCATGGCCTTGGTCGCGGTGTGCTCGTCGATCACGCCGAGGTCGCCGCCGGCCGCCGCCGAGGCGTCGATCGAGCGGGCCTGGGCCAGGGCGGCGAAGCCGGCGTCGTCGAGACCGACCGCGGCGGCGTAGGTGGCCTCGGCCGCGGTCGGCTCGGCGAGGAAGATCGCGCGGGCCCGCACGCCCTCGACCTCGCCGTAGCGGCCGGGCGCGGCGGCGTAGGCGGCGGTCGCCTCGTCGTCGGAGATCTCGGCCGGCCTGCGCCCGCTGTTGGCGGCCAGGTGATCGACCAGCGCGCGGTGGCGGACCGCGACCCGGAGCGAGCGCGCCGCCAGCCCGCGGCGGCTGGCCTCGTCGGCGAAGAGCTGGACCCGGATCGCGTCGTCGACCGCGCGCTCGGCCGGCGACGGCGGCGCGGCGCGCCCGGCCACCGGCCGCGGCGGGCCCAGGTGCTCACGCGCAGCGGCGGCGGTGATCGCGGTGTCGTCGACGCAGGCGACCACGGTGTGATCGGCGCGGGGGCCACACGCTGGACCATCGCCGCAGCCCCACCCTGCCAGCGCGCTGGCGAACCCGGCGAGGGCGATCGCGACGAACCTCAATTGGGACAGTAGGCCACGTACGTGACGACGTAGTCACCGCTGGCGTCGTTGAATTCGTCGCCGCAGTCGGCGCTGCCCGGGCCGGTGCCGCCGCCCGGGTGGTAGTCGACGCAGCGATCGTGATCGAGGCAGTCCTGCATCATGTCGTCGTCGAACCACCAGTTGCATCCGGCGCCGCACCGGCCCTGACAGCTCGACGCGTAGTTGCCGTAGGCGTCCCAGCTCGCGCTGCAGCCGTGGCTCACGCCGTCGTGGTACGAGTAGGTGTAGCCGCCGATGCCGGGCAAGCAGGTCGTGCCGTCGTTGCCGCAGGTGCCGGCGCGGTCGACGGTGTCGCTGCCCAGGGTCGCGAGGTCGAAGACCTGGCGATCGAGGGTCCAGCCGACCGGGGCCTCGGCCATGCGATCGGCGTGGCGGACCAGGAGGCGACCGTGCAGCGCGTCGATCAGCTCGGGGGCGGCCGCGCCGATCGCGTCGCGCAGCGCCAGGAGCGCGGCGGTGTCCTCGGGGTATAGCGCGCCCAGGCCGCCGTCGGTCTCGATCAGGCCGGAGCCGAGATCGAGATCGATCGTCAACACGACCTGGTTGACCTCGAGACGCAAGCTGGCGTGCTCGGGCCCCACGAGTCGGCTGTCGAAGGTCACGACCGAGCCGGCGTGATCGAAGGTGCCGCGGATCACCTGGGCGTCGCGCTGGTGAAACACCAGGGCGGCGCTGTCGGTAGCGACCTCGCCCTCGTCGGCGCAGGCGGCCAACGACGACACGAACAGAGCGGCGAGCAGGACCGGACGCTGACGCATGAGACCTCCGAGGGTGAGCGGGGCGGACTCCGAGAGCGACGACGCGCGAAACGTCGACGGCGCGGGGCACGCTCCTCACGTCATGACCCGCGCGGACAGCAATCCATGTTACGCAAATGGAACGCGCCATCACCAGCGCAATCGCCGCGCGCGCGTCGACTCGATGCATGCTGACGTACGATGATGTGGGCCTGACGCGCCTCGGCCACTACCGCCTGCGCACGCTGCTCGGCGCCGGCAGCTTCGGCTCGGTCTACGAGGTGATCGACGACGAGCGCGGCGATCGCCTGGCGCTCAAGCTCCTGCGCGGCGCGACCCCGGCGGCGCTGGCGCGCTTCAAGCGCGAGTTCCGCGCCCTGCGCGACCTCACCCATCCCAACCTGATCGGCCTCGACGAGCTCGGCCACGTCGATGGCGAGTGGTACTTCACGATGGAGCTGGTCGACGACGCCACCGATCTGACGCGCTGGCTGGGTGGCGGCGCGGCGGCGATCGCGACGGTGGCGTCGGGCGACGGAGCTCACGGTGCGACCCCGGTGGCGCCGGCGGCGATCGCGCCGGCCCGCGCGGCGGCCGCGCTGGCCCAGCTCGCCGACGCCCTCGACGCGGTCCACGCCGCCGGCCGCCTGCACTGCGATCTCAAGCCCAACAACGTCCTGGTCGACGGCGCCGGGCGCCTGCGGGTGTGCGACTTCGGCTTGGTCGCCGACGTCGGCGAGGTGGCCACCGCCGGCACCGCGTGGTTCATGGCGCCGGAGCAGGTCGCCGGCGCGCCGCTGGGCCCGGCCGCCGACTGGTACGCGGTGGGCGCGATGCTGTTCGAGGCCTGGGCCGGACGACCGCCGTTCGTCGGCGCCGCCGAGGAGGTCCGCGCCGCCAAGCAGGCCGGGCCGGCGCCGAGCTTGGCCTCGCTCGCCCCCGGCGCGCCGCCGGCGATCGCGGCGCTGGTCGATCGCCTCCTGGCGCGCGAGCCCGCGGGCCGGGCCGGCGCGGTCGAGGTGCGCGCGACGGTGGCGGCGCTGGGCGGGGCGGTGGCGCCTGCCAACGTTGCCGTCGAGGCGCCGCTTCTGGGCCGCGGCCCCGAGCTGGCGGCGCTGGGCGCGGCCTGGGGCGACGCCGCGCGCGGGCCGGTGGTGGTGCGGATCGTCGGCCCGTCGGGGATCGGCAAGAGCGCTCTGGTCCGGGCGTTCCTGGCCGGTCTGCCCGACGAGGCCTGGGTGCTGGCCGGGCGCTGCTACGACCGCGAGCACATGCCGCTGCGCGCGATCGATCCGATCGTCGACGCGCTGGTCGCGCGCCTGGCGGCGCTGCCGGCCGCGGCCCGGGCCGCCCTGGTCCCCGACGATGTCGGCGCGCTGGCCCAGCTCTTCCCGGTGGCGCGCGCGGTGATCGCGCCAGCCGAGCTTGCCCCTGGGGCGCTGCGACGGCGGGCCCGGCGCGCGGCGCGGTCGCTCATCGCCGCGGTGGCGGCGCGACACCGCCTGGTCCTGTGGCTCGACGATCTGCAGTGGAGCGACGGCGACAGCGGCGAGCTCCTGGCCGAGCTGGTGCGCGGCCCCGACGGGCCACCGGTCCTGTGCCTGGCCGGCTGCCGCAGCGAGGACGTGGCCACCAGCCCGGTCCTGGCCGCTCTCGATCGCGCCGGCGTGCCCCAGCGGGTGGTCGTGGTCGGCGCCCTCGATCTGGCGGCCGGCGCCGAGGTCGCGCGGCACCTCGGCCGCACCGGCGACGCCGCGGCGATCGCGCGCGAGGCCGGCGGGAGCCCGTTTCTCATCCGCGAGCTGGCGCTGGCCGACGGCGGGCTGGCGCCCCGGGCCACCGTCGACGACGTGGTCCGGGCTCGGGCCGCGGCGTTGCCGGTCGGAAGCCAGGCGCTCTTGACCATCATCGCCCTGGCCGGCGGGCCGATCGCCCTGCCGATCGCGCGGGCCGCGGTCGCGGCGCCGGTGTCCCGCGCCGAGCTGGCCCACCTGCGCGCGGTCGGGTTGGTCCGGGTCACCGCCGCCGGCGACGACCTCGACACCTATCACGATCGGATCCGCGAGGCGGTCGCCGCGGGCCTCGAGCCCGCGGCCGCGCGCGCTGGCCACCGGCGCTTGGCCGCCGCTCTCGAGCTCGGCGGCGGCGATCGCGAGCGGGTGGCGCGCCACCAGTACGCCGCGGGCGACCGCGACGCCGCGTGTGCGACCGCCGCCGCGGCGGCGCGCGCCGCGCTCGACGCCGGGACCGCCGAGCGCGCGGCCGCGCTGTTCGGCTTCGCCGCCGACGCGGCCTCTGACCCCGGGACGCGGCGCGCGCTCCTGGTCGAGCGCGGCGAGGCCCTGGTCCTGGCCGGCCGCGGGCCCGAGGCCGCGGCGGCCTTCGCGGCCGGCGCCACCGGCGCGCCCGCCGACGACGCCCGGGTGCTGCGCCGCCGCGCCGCCGAGCTGCTCCTGCGGGCCGGCCTCCTCGAGGAGGGTCGGGCCGCGGCCCGCGCGGTCCTCGAGGAGCACGGCGTGCCCTGGCCGACCTCGCCGCCGCGCATCGTCGCGTCGATCCTGTGGCAGCGCGCGCGCCAGAGGCTGCGCGGCACCACCCCGGCGGCCGCGGCGCCGCTGGCCCCGGCCGCCGCCGAGCGCATCGACGCGCTGTGGGGCCTGGCCGGCGCCCTCGCCATGACCGATCACCTGCGCGGCGCCGATCTCCAGCTCCGCAACCTGCGGGCCGCTCTCGACGCCGGCGAGCCGGTGCGGCTGTCGCGCTCGCTGGCCCTCGAGGCGATCTACTCGGCGACCGCCGGCGGGCGGGGGCGGGCGCGGAGCCGCGAGCTGATCGCCCGCGCGGCGGCGCTGGCCGCCGCCACCGGCGACCCCCAGGCCACGGCGATGATCCCGCTGGCCGAGGGCGTGTGCGCCCATCAGGCCGGCGAGTGGACCGCCGCCCGCGAGCGCTGCGCGGTGGCGATCGCCGCCCTCGAGCCGATCCGCGGCGCGTTCTACGAGCTGGCCAACGCCCGGTTCTTCTGGCTGGAGTCGCTGATCTTCGGCGGCGAGGTCGCGACGCTGATCGACGCGACGCCCCGCCTCCTCGACGACGCCGCCCGGCGCGGTGACGCCTACGCCCTGACCTACCTGCGCGGCGGCCCGCCGTCGTTTCGCTGGATCTGGCACGGCGACCCGGCCCGCGCGGTGTCCGAGATCCGGACGGTCGAGGCCGGCCTCCCCGACGACGGCTTCCACGTGCCGCAGCTCCTGGTCATGCTGGCCGAGGCCCAGGCGCTCCTGGCCTCGGGCGATGGCGCCGGCGCCTGGGCCCGGGTCGACCGCGACTGGACCGCGCTCGGCCGGTCGTTCCTGTTGCAGTCGCAAAACGTGCTGCTCGAGATGACCTCGCTGCGCGGCCGGGTCGCGGTCGCCAGTGGCCGACCCGCGGTGGCGCGGCGGGCCGCCGCCCGCCTGCGCCGCGAGCGCATGCCGTGGGGCGACGCCCTGGCCGCGCTCCTCGAGGCTGCGCTCGCGCCGTCGGCCGAGCGCTGGGCCGCCGCCGCCTCCGCCTGCGCCGCCGCCGACATGCCGCTCCACGCCGCCGCCGCCCGCGATCCCGACCCGCCCTTCGCCCGCGCCCTGGCGCCGCGCTGAGATGACGCCCGGCTCAGTCGGCGATCTTGCGCAGCTCGATCCACGCCACGCGGAACTCAGGGCGATCGGTGCCGTCCTCGCCGTTGGCCTGGTCGGCCGCCCGCGCCGCCGTACTGCCGACCGAGCCGATGCTGACCGGGGCGTGGTCGAGCATCGAGGCCTCCTCGATGTTGCCGCGACCGATCCCGATCAGCTTGACCAGCTTGCTGGCGACCGCGGTGGCGCGCTTGGCCGCGATGCTCTCGTTCTCGGGACGCGTCCCGCTCGAGCTGGCCGAGCCCTTCACGTAGAGCCGGTACTTGTTGGCCTCGAGGAGCGCCACGGGTCCGCGGGCCGCGCCGAGGCTCGCGACCCGGTCGTGGGCGGTCTGGGTGTAGTTGAGGTCGCTGGCGTAGGCCAGGAGCGCCTGATCGTCGTTGGCGTCGAGCTTGACCTCGCGGGTCGCGAACCCGATGGTCGGGCCGTGGGCGAGGTTGTCGGGCACCGCGGGCACGCCGGTCGGCGGCGGCGCCGACGGCGCCTGATCCGGCGTTGGACTCGGCGGCGTCGGCGTCGAGGTCGGCGGTGCCTGGGTCGGGGCCGGCGGGCACAGCACCAGCATGAACCGGACCGTGTTCCGCGACGTCGTCGCCTGCGTGTACGAGCGGTCGGTGCGCCCGGAGTCGAGCGTCACGGTGTCCTTGCCGACGTCGATCTCGGCCTTCGAGATCTTCACCTTGCCGTTGGGATTGAGGCCGGCCTGCGCGCCCTGCTCCTTCATGTCGATCGAGCCGCTGGCGTCGAGGTCGACCAGGAGCTCGAGGGCGTGACGGCCGCGCACGCGTTGCCGGGTCTCGCCCCACCGGACGCCCAGCGTCGCGAACAGCTGGTCGCTGACCAGGAGCCGCGGCGGCGTCCGCGGCACGAGGTCGAGGGTCCCGTCGCCAGGGTTGAGGACATCGGCGACCGCGTTGATCTCGATGGTGCCGGAGTTGCTCCAGTCGGTGTAGCCTTCGTCGACGTCGGTGGTGGCGAAGAAGTCGATCGACGCAGTGCCGTTGAACCCGTTGGGCAGGTTCATCGACGCGGACTCGGTGTCGCCGTAGAGGTTGGTCTCGTGGAACCAAGCGCCGCCGGCCACCGCGCCATCGACCGTCGCCACCGTGGTCGGCTTGCTGGTGACCGTGATCTCGGCGCCGCTCGGGCTGGTGATCTGGCGGGCCCAGCGCTGGACTGCGGTGGCGCCGGCCCCGCCGGTCGCGCCTCCGAGCAGTCCGCGGACGTCCTCGCCCCGGACCACCGCGGCCGCGACCTGATCGGCGTGCTGCTCGTAGGGGTCGCCGACCTGACCGACCGCGCCCTTCAGGTGTACGCCGTGGCGCTGCTGGACGACGTGGGTGGCCTCGTGGGCGGCCAGGAACAGATCGGGCTCGCCGGCGAAGGCCACGCGGTCGCCGGTGGCGTACGCGTGAGCGCCGATCGCTTCGGCGGCGGTGGCCGCGGCGCCGCCGACGTGAGCCCGGACGCCAGACAGATCGTGGTCCGGACCGAAAGCGCGCTGGATCACCTCGAGGTGAGGCAGTTGGCCGCCTGCCCCGGCGACGCCGGCCGCCGCGTGAGTCGCGATGAGGTCATCGGACAGGCCGGTGTGACGATCGGCCGCGCGCTGCACCGGCGCCAGGTCGTCACAGAAGCTGAAGGCGGCGTCGAGCGCGCGCGCGGTGGCCTGGCGGTGCACCGCGGCGGCCACGGGGTCGCCGGTGGTGGCGCTCGCTGCCGGAGGTGGGCCGCGACGCACCAGCCGCTGGGTGAGCGAGGCCTTGCCGGCGCTGGCCGCGGCGGTGACCGGCGCGAGCTCCGCGTCGGGATCGCGGTGACGGTTGCGGTGAGTCATAGCGTGCTCCTCGTCGCTAGCGGGGCAGGCAGGTCGCGGTGGTGCCGCGACAGAACACGCGCTCGATCGCGGTGGCGCGGTTGCCCGCGGCGTCGACGGCCTCGACCGTCAAGCGCAGCAGCGCCGCGCCGGGCAGGGCCGTGCCGTAGGTGATGGTGCCGGTGGTGCCTGCGCCGCAGACGCGGCCGCGCTCGATCGTCGCGCCGGTCGAGTCGTCGACGACGGCACACGTGAAGGTCACCGCCTCGGTGGCGGCGTAGTCGAAGGTGATCGAGGTGGCGTAGACCGACGGCGGCGCGCCGACGAAGCGCGCGATCGGCGCGGTGCGATCGACGGTCCAGGTGAGGGCAGCGCCCCCGCGGTTGCCCACGGCGTCGATCGCCGTGACCTCGAAGCGATGGCGGCCATCGCTCAGCCCGGCCACCGGCCGCGCGCCAGCGTCGCCGGCGCCGCACGGCGCGGTGACGCCATCGAGGTCGCAGGTGAACGTCGCGGGTTCGTCGCTGCGCCACGCGAGGTTGGCGCTCGCGCTGCTGGTCGGATCAGACGGCCGGTCGACCACCGTCACCGCGGGCCCGGCGGTGTCGACGCGCCAGCGATCCTCCGCCGGGGTCGGGTCGACGTTGCCGGCGGCGTCGATCGCGACGACCGTGACGAGGTGGTCGCCGTCGGCCAGCGCCGGCGTGGTCAGCGGCGAGGTGCACGGCGTTGGAGCTGCTCCGTCGAGGGCGCAGCGGAAGGTCGCGCTGGCATCGTCGCTGGCGAAGGCGATGGCGCGCGTCGGGTCCCGCGTCGACGGTGGACCTGGTGCCAGCAGGTTGGTGTCGGGCGGGGTGGTGTCGGCCGGCGCATCGGGCGGTGACGGCGCATCGGGCGGTGACGGCGGCGCGCCGTCGTCGCTGGCCACGGCGTCGACGCTGACCGAGGCGTCCGCGGCATCGACCGTCGGCTCGAAGGCGGTCACGGTACCGCAGGCGGCCGCGGTGGCGCCGATCGCAACCGACAGGGCGAGCGAGAGAGCGGAGCGGGGCAGCATGCTCGACGGCCATTGCCAGCGGCGGGCCAACCGTCGCGGGCATTTCTCGCGGCGCCGTGGGGCCGAGGGGCGGCGACCGCGGGTGGCACCGCCGGCACGTGTCAGCGCCGGGCGCTCCGTCGTGGGCAGCGAAGCGGGCAATCCGCGATGGCGTCGCCGATCGCGGCGCGCCAGTGGTGGTCGGCGCCGCGACCGACCTGCTATGAATGACCGTCCATGTACGAGACCGCGCGCGATAGCGAGGTCGAGACCAACCGCGACGCGGGCCCGGTGCCGGGCGCGGTCGTGGTGTGGAGCGATCGCACGCCGCGCTTGATCGCGCTGCGGATCCCGCCGGCCGGGCTGGTGTTGGGTCGCGAGACCCTGGCCGAGGCCCACGACGATCGGATGAGCCGACAGCACGCGCGCCTGGCGTGGGCCGGCGATCACGTCCGGGTCGCCGATCTCGGCAGCCGCAACGGCACCTACGTCAACGGTCGGCAGATCGCGTCGATCGAGCTGGCGGCCCCCGCGCCGACGGTGATCCGGATCGGCCGCACGGTGCTGATCGCGGTCGCCGACGTCCGCGCCTTCGAGGGACCGAGCGCCAAGGTCACCCTCGACGACGGCGTGGTCGGTCCGACCCTGCGCGCCACCTGGAGCGCGGTGGAGCGGGCGGCCCGCGGCGGACGCTCGCTCCTGGTCACCGGCGAGAGCGGCTCGGGCAAGGAGCTGGCGGCCCGGGTGTTCCATCGCGCCTCGGGGGTCGCCGGCGAGGTGGTCGCGGTCAACTGCGCGGCGATCCCCGCCGGCCTGGCCGAGCGCCTGCTTTTCGGCACGCGCAAGGGCGCCTACTCGGGCGCCGATCGCGACGCCGAGGGCTACCTGGCCGCGGCCGACGGCGGCACGCTGTTTCTCGACGAGGTCGCGGAGCTCGACCTCGAGGTCCAGGCCAAGCTCTTGCGCGTCCTCGAGACCGGCGAGCTCCTCGCCCTGGGCGCGGCGCGCCCGCGGCCGGTCCAGCTCCGCGTCGTGGCGGCGACCCTGCGCGACCTGCGGGGCGCCGTGGCCGCCGGCCGCTTCCGCGACGATCTCTTCTATCGGATCGGCCGCCCCGAGGTCCGGGTGCCGCCGCTGCGCGAGCGCCTCGAGGAGATCCCGTGGCTATGCGCCCAGGCGGTGGCGCCGCGCGGCCTGCCGGCCCACCCGGCCTTGATCGAGGCCTGCCTGCTGCGGCCGTGGCCCGGCAACGTCCGCGAGCTCAACGCCGAGGTCGCGCGCGCCGCCCACGAGGCGATCGAGGCCAACCAGCCCGCGGTGCGCGTCGAAGATCTCGACGAGCAGGCCGGCCGCCCCACCGCCGCCGCGGCCGCGCCCGCCGTCGAGGCCGAGCCCAAGCTGCGCTCGGTCGGCCTGCCCGACGACGACGACGCCATCGCCGCCGCGCTGCGCGCCGAGGGCGGCAACATCAGCCGGGCCGCGCGCCGCCTGGGCGTCCACCGCACCCAGCTCCGGCGCTACCTCGCCAAGCACCCCGAGGCGGCGGCCCTGGCGGAGCCCGGCGAGCCGTCGACGGAGTGAGAGGCGCCAGACGGAGGCGGAGGCGGAGGCGGAGGCCGAGACCGAGACCGAGACCGAGACCGAGGCCGAGACCGAGGCCGAGACCGAGGCGGAGACCGAGGCCGAGACCGAGTCCGAGTCCGAGACCGAGGTGGGGGCCGAGGACGGACCGGTGTTGCGAGCTACGGACGGACGGGGGCGGGGCAGCCGTCGAAGCCGGCGGGTAGGGCCTGCTCGGCGGTGGCGGCGTCGATCGACAGGAGGAACGCCGCCAGGTCGGACTTGCGCCCGGCGATCTCGGCGGCCGAGCCGGCCGACAGCCACACCGGGTTGCCGGCGGTGGCGTGGGCCTGCCACGCCGGGTTGTCGAACAAGTCCGTGAGATCGGTGGCGCCGCCGTGGTGCAAGTACGGGGCGCCGACCGCCAGGCCGTACAGCGACGGGATGTTGTAGCCGAGGCGACCCTGGGCCCGGATCACCGCGCCGGCGGCGTTCAGCCGCGTCTCGAGGGCGTCGACGCCGAAGGTGCCGACGTTGCGCAGCACGCACGCGACCTGGTTGGGCGCGGCGCGGGTCGTGGCCTCGAAGCCGTCGAACACGCTCGACGACGGCTGGGTGTTGACCTGGGTGGTGTGGAAGTTCCAGCCGGCCGCGGTGGTCGCGCTCGGCCACAGGGTCGGCGGCGTGAAGCCGGCGGCCACCAGCGGCGACGGCTCGACGCCCCCCGGGGTGAAGTGGCGACGCGACGCGGTCCAGCCGGCGCCGCCGTGGCACTTGACGCAGCCGGCGTTGTTGGCGGCGGCGGTCGGCTCGCCGAACAGCGCGGCGCCGCGGGCGACCGCGCCGGTGTCGAGCTTGCGCAGAGCGCGCGGCGGCCGGATCGTCTTGGCGTAGGCGTCGACCTTGTCCCAGTCGTCGGTGCAGGTGCCGGCCTGGTCCTGATCGAACTTGACCGAGCGGCCGAGGCCGTCGGCCGACACCGCGACCTGGACCTCTTGCGCCAGGTTGCCGCACTGCGCGCCGACGATCGCCGGATCGGGGCGAGTCACCGCGCCCTTGCCGCCCGACACGCCTCGGGTGTTGCGCTCGAAGTCGTGCATCTCGTCGAAGATGCCGGTCCAGTTGAAGACCCGCTGCTTCTGCGCGCCCGGGCCGTGGCTATAGCTGCCGTCCATCGAGGTCGACTGCCGCGGGCCGGCGGCGAAGCTCCAGGTGATGTTGTCCGACAGGCCATCGGGGTGGCACGACCCACAGCCGCTCCAGCCGCTGTTGGACCAGCGGCCGCGACCGGTGAAGAAGAACCGGCGCCCGAGCTGGGCGTCGCGCTCGTCGGCCTCGACCGCGGCGGAGACCGGGTTGGCGATCAGGGCCTGCTGCGCCAGGTCGATCACGCCGAGGGACCGCGACACCCAGCAGTTGACGAAGGCCCGGCTCCCGGCGTGGCTGATCACGATCCCGGTCGGGGTGTGGCACGGGCCGGCGGCGCCGGTCGGCGTGGTGTTGAGCTCGATCTGCGCGGCCTGAGGTGCGCCGAGCTGCGGGCCGCGGGCCGGATCGAGGACCACGCGCTGGACGGTGTCGGAGCCGCGCGACAGCACGTACGCCACCGAGGTGCCGACGAAGTCGACGTCGACGATGTCGGCCAGGAACTGCTTGGTCGTGGCGGCGGTGAGCTGATCGCGGATCAGGCGCGGCAGCACCATCGTGCCGTTCGTGCCGCGGTCTTCGGCGCGGGTCGTCAGGTCGCCGACGTAGAGGACGGCGTGGACGTTGGTCTGGAAGTTGGTCGGCGCGGCGGGCGCGGCCGAGATCGACGGCACGTAGATCTTTCCGCCGACCACCGCCGCGGTCCAGAGCTGGTTGGGCGCGGTGGTCACGGTCGGCGCGCCGGCCGCGGCGGTCGACGGCGCGAAGCCGGAGTCGATCGGCGCGAAGGTGATGGCCGGCTCAGGCGCCAGGTCGCTGGCCCGGTACAGCCGGACCCGACCGGTGCGGCTGCCATCGGTGGCCTCGACCCCGGCCTTCTCGCCGAAGAACTCCGGCACCACGATCAGCTCGTCGTCGTCGTCGTCGTCGCCGTCGTTGGTGACCGCGACGCCGCGCGGGTTGCGCGGCGCGGTGATCGCGCCGACCTCGGCGAAGCTGGCGGTGTCGATCACCGCGATCCGCCCCTCGGCCCACTCGGCGACGTACAGGGTCGCGCCGGTCGGCGACAGCGCCAGGCCGGTCGGCTCGGCGCCGATCGCCAGCGGCGGCGACACCCGCGGCGTGCCGTCGAGATCGTCGATCCGGACCACCGTGGCGTCGGCGCGGACCGCGACGTAGGCGCGCTTGCCGTCGGGGTGGATCACCACCGCGCTCGGCTCGCCGCCGACCGCCAGCTCGGCCAGCCGGGCGTTGGTCGCGGTGTCGAACACGCTGACGGTGCCGGCCTCGGGGTTGACCATGACCACGCGGCTATCGTCCTCGGTGATCGCGATCGTGCTCGACTTCGACGGCCGGCTCGCGATCGTGACCGGAGCGGGGGCGTCGGCGCCGGCGTCGGGCGGCGGGGGCGGGGCGTCGACCGCGGGCGACTCGACGTCGCCGCAGGCGAGGAGCGCGCCGGCCAGGGTCAGATAGGTCAGGCTCAGTCGGTTCATCATGTCCTCCGCGGTCGGCGAGATGCGACCGGCGTGCCGGCGACCCGGGCGTGAGGGTCCGCGTGGTTGCGGCACCGCGCGGTCGCGCTGCGCTGGCACGCGCTGGCACGTGCCAGCCGCCGTGCCGGTGGCACGGCTGGCGGCGCCGCGCCCTGGCACCGCCGCCGCGATCGTGGTTCGATCCGGGCAATGGCCGTCGAGTCGGCGCCGACCCTGCCTCCCGAGGCGGTGATCGGCCATCGCTACGTGATCCGCCGCCTGATCGGGCGCGGCGGCATGGGCGAGGTCTACGCCGCGGCCCGGCCGCACCTGGGCGATGAGGTCGCGCTCAAGCGCCTGCTGCCCAGCCAGGACACCGTGGCCAACCGCCAGCGCTTCGCGATCGAGGCCCAGGCCGCGGCCCACATCCGCCACCCCAACGTCGTGCGGTTGTTCGACTACGGGGTCGACGACACCATCGGGCCGTACCTGGTGATGGAGCTCCTCGAGGGGCCGACCTTGGCGGCGATCCACGACGCCGGCCGGTTGCCCCTG
This sequence comes from Kofleriaceae bacterium, assembly GCA_018057825.1. Lineage (GTDB taxonomy): Bacteria > Myxococcota_A > Polyangia > Haliangiales > Haliangiaceae > UBA2376. Next base: position 111,381 of record JAGPCY010000023.1, read on the forward strand.
GCCCAGGCCCTCGAGCTGTTCACCGGGATCTGCGCCGCGGTCGAGGCCGGTCACCGCCGCGGCATCGTCCACCGCGACCTCAAGCCGGCCAACGTGATCGTCACCACCGCGGACGACGGCCGTCAGCTCGTCAAGGTCCTCGACTTCGGCCTGGCGGTCGATCAGCGCATCGCCGATCGCGGCATCACCACGCCCGGCACGATGATCGGCACGGTCGCGTACATGGCGCCCGAGCAGACCGACGGGCGGTCGGCCTCGCCGGCCAGCGACGTCTTCGCCCTCGGCGTGGTGCTGTACGAGTTGGTCACCGGGGCGCTGCCGTTCGCCGGCGGGTCGCCGCTCGAGACCCTGATGGCGCTGTCGGGCGGTCGCTACGTCGATCCGCGCGCCCTGGCCCCCGAGCTGCCCGACCCGGTGGTCGCGGCGATCACCGCCGCCCTGCAGCGCGACCCGAGCGATCGCCCGGCCAGCCCCGAGCGCCTGGCCCAGCTCGCCCTCGGCGACGACGCGCCGGCGCCGGCCGCGCCGCTGGTCGGGACCGCGCGGGCCCGCCGCGCCGGGGCCGAGACCGCGGTGACCCGGACCGAGGGCCCGTCGTTCACGCACTTCGTCGGTCGGGCCCGCGAGGTCGAGCTGCTCGAGCGGACCCTGGCCGAGACCCGCGCCGGACGACCGCCGCTGGTGATCATCACCGGCGACGCCGGCCTGGGAAAGTCGCGGCTGGCCGAGCGCCTGGCGACCGCGGCGCGGCGCCGGGGCGCGCTGGTTCTGGCCGGGCGGTTCTACGACTACGTCGGCAGCCGGCCGCCGCCCCTCGAGACCTTCCTGGCGATGATCGCCGATCGGACCCGGCCGGCGTCGAGCGATGCGCCGTGGGCCGCCCTCGACGAGGTCGGCGCCGGGCAACGCTGGTCGGCCTTCGCGGCGATCGCCGACGCCCTGGCCGGCCAGGCCGCGGGTCGTCCGCTGGTGATCGTCTTGGACGATCTGCACTGCGCGACCCGCCTCGATCTCGAGCTGCTCGATCACGTCCATCGCACCCTCGGGCCGCGCGGCACCTTGGTGGTCGCGACCGCGCGCCCGAGCGACGCCGGGCCCGACTTCGCGACCTGGCGCAACGCCCGCGCCGCCGAGCTCCTCGAGCTGCCGCTGGCCGGGTTCGGCGAGGCCGAGGTGCGGGCGTGGATGGAGGGCGCGTTCCACGGCCTCGACATCACGCCGATCCAGACCCGCCAGCTCCTGCGCGCCAGCGGCGGCAACCCGTTCGCGCTGGTCGAGCTGGCGCGCGCGCTGGTGACCCGCGGCGAGCTGGTCCAGCTCGGCGTCGGCTGGCGCCTCGAGCTGGGCGACCTGCCGCAGCCGCCGAGCGTCGCGGCGATGGTGGTGGCGCGGGTCGACGAGCTGGCGCCGACCCATCGCGCGGTCCTCGAGTACGCCGCGGTCCTGGGCGACGAGTTCCGCGCCGCCACCGTGGTCGCGGCGTCGGGGCTGACCGAGGCCGCGGTCGACGACGCCCTCGACGCTGGCGTCGGCCTGCGCCTGCTCAGCGAGCGCGAGGTCTCGGTCGGCAACGACCTGCGCTTCACCAGCCCGCTGGTGCGGCAGTGCATCTACGATCGCATGCCCAGCCGGGCCCGCCGTCGCATCCACCGCGCGGTGGTCGACGCCCTGGCCGCGATCTACGGCACCACCGACGATCGCTTCGCCCACGTCTTCGCCAGCCACCACCACGCGATCGGCGCCTGGCCCGAGGCCTTCGACTTCGCGGTGCGCGCCGCCGCCGAGGCCCTGACCCGCGGCGATCTCGATCTGGCCCACGCCGCGGCGGCCCAGGCCGACGCCGCCGCGCGCGAGCTGGCCGCCCTCGGTCAGGCCGGCGCGCCGGCCGCGGTCGCGCGCCTCGAGCGAGTCGCCGGCACGCTGGCGACCGCGCTAGGCGATCCGGTCGGCGGCGCGGCCCGCCTGACCCGGGCGATCGCGCTCGCGCCGACGCGCGAGCTGGCGATCGACGCGCAGATCGAGCTGGCGCGCAACCTGGCCGCGCGCGGCGAGCTGGTGGCCAGCGGCGACGCCGCTCTCGCCGCGGCCGAGGCCGCCGCCGCCGCCGGCGATCGCGGGCGTCACCTCCTGGCCCGGGTCGCGGCCGCCGACTACCGCGGGCGCGCTGGGCTGGTCACCCTCGACGTCCTCGACGAGCTGGTCGCCGAGTGCGCGGCCGCGGTCGGCGATCGCCCGCGCACCGATCTCGAGGCTCGCGCCCTGCTCATGCGCATGCTGCGCCACCAGAAGGCCGGCCGGTTCGCCGACGCCGAGACCGACGGGCGCCGGGCCCGCGACCTGGCCCGCGCCAACGGCCTCCTCGAGATCGAGCTGCGCGTGGTGGCCAGCCTGTCGGCGATCCGCAGCGAGGCTGGCGACGTCGCGGGGTCGCAGCGCTTCGCCGAGCAGGTCCTCGCGATGGCCCGCCGGCTCGGCGATCGCCGGCGCGAGGGCATCGCCCTGGCCAACCTCGGCGAGGGCTACGTCGAGGCCGGCGATCCCGGCCGCGGCCAGCAGCTCCTCGAGGACGCGCTGCGCATCTTCGTCGCGATCGGCGATCGCGCGTGCGAGGGCGACTGTCGGGTCAACCTCGGTCGAGCCCAGCTCGCCGGCGGTCGGGTCGAAGCGGCCATCGCCACCCTGACCGAGGCGGCGGCGATGTGCGCGCGGTCGTCGCGGGTCGAGTACGAGGGCATCGCGCGCATGCTCCTGGGCGAGGCCCGGCGGGCCAAGGGGGAGCCGGCGGCGGCGCGGTCCGACTTCGCCGCGGCGGTCGAGCTGCTCGGTCGCATCGATCACAACAACCGCTGGCGGGCCGACCTCGGGTTGGCCCAGACCGCCGCCGACCAGGGCGACCCGGCGGCGGCGCGCGCGGCCGCGGCCAGCGCCCACGCCCACCTGCGGGCGCTGCGGGCCCGCCTGGCGCCCGGCACCTCGGCCGAGCGCCTCGACGCCGCCCTCGCCACCGCGACCGCGCTCCTGGCCACGCTGCCGACGACGTAGCGCCACCGCTACGCGGTGCCGCGGTTTGCCGATGCGCACCGAGAAGATCCGCCGCCGGCGGCGCTGCACCTATGCCGATCCCGGCAGGAGGACCTCATGCCCCGCCTCGCGTTTCATCCGGCCCGTCACGGGTTCCATTTCACCAACCTGTTCGTCAACCGCATCACCCCGCACATCACGACCTACGGCCTGTGCGGCGGCATGGTGCTGGCGGCCGCGCGCTACTGGCAGCACCGCCTGCCGATCCCGACCCACATCGCCGACGACTTCCCCGACGGCAGCCCGGCCGGGGTCCCACCGCCGGGGTCGCCGTTGCACGGCTACATCTACGACTGTCAGATGGCCAGCTACGGTCCCCTCGGCGTGATCAGCGCGGCGAACTGGATCACGATGCCGTGGATCACCCACGAGGATCAGTTCCGGTGGTCGGCCAACGACGAGTTCCCGCGGATCAAGGCCATGATCGACGTCGGCGCGCCGGTGGTCCTCGGCCTGCGTCGCGTCGAGGGCGGTCCGTTTGGCCACCAGGTGCTGGCCTACGGCTACGACGCCGCCGCTCAGGCGGTCTACGTCTACGACCCCAACTATCCGGACGTCGAGAAGTGCCTGCGCCTCGATCACGCGGCCCGCGCGATCGTCTACGACGGCGCCGGCAGCCCGGCGTGGTCGTCGTACTTCATCACCGGCTGCGCCATGGAGGGGCCGCGGCCGCCCTACGTCGACCTCGGCCTGCAGCGGGGCGTCACGGTCAGCGCCGGCGAGGTGGCCCCCGGGGCGACCGTCACGATCGAGGCGGCGGTGCGCAACTTCGGCTTCCGCGCCGCTCACCTGCGCGAGCTGGTCGTGACCCTGCGCGGCCCGCGCGGTGAGACCCTCGACGCGTCGGTCGGCGCTGGCGACGGCGACCCGACGCCGCTGGCGCCGGGTGGGGAACGGCTGGTGCGGCGCACCGGTCGGGTCGGGGCGAACGCCGGGGTCTACACCATCGGCGTGTCATATCGGTCGTCCGCCGGTGAGCTGATCCCGGTGCCGGCGATCGCCGGCGGGACCCGCAGCGAGGTCGCCGTGCGGGTGATCGCCACCACCGGCTCGGGCGCGCCGCGCTGGCGCTCGCTCGGCGGGATCCTCACCTCGACGCCCGCGGTCGGGGTCAACGCCGACGGTCGCCTCGAGGTCTTCGGGCGCGGACAGGACGATCGCATGTGGCGGCTGACCCAGACCGCGACCGGGCGCGACGAGTTCGGCGGCTGGGAGCTCTTGCCCGGCGAGCACACCTTCGCGGGTGGACCGGCGGTGGTGCGCAATCACTGGCGCAAGCTCGAGCTCTTCGCCCGCGGGCGCGACGGCGCGCTGTGGCACCGCTGGCAGCATGAGCCCGACGTGCGCACGTCCGACAAGTGGTCGGGCTGGCACCACAAGGGTGGCGGCCTGGCCTGCGATCCCGCGGTCGCGCTGAACCACGACGACCGCATCGAGGTGTTGGTGATCGGCACCGACGCGCGAGTGCACCGCATCTACCAGCGGTGGTTCGATGCGTTCGGCGCGCCGTGGTCGGGCTGGGAGCCGATCGGCTCGCGCCGGTTCACCGGCCGACCGGCGGTCGAACGCGACGGCAGCGGATGCCTGGTGGCCTACGCGCGCAGCGCCGACGACCACAGCCTGTGGCGCGCCCGGCAGGTCTCGCCGTCGGGGCCGTGGGCCGACTGGGTGGCGACCGGCGGCGTCGGCGGCGATCCCGCCCTCGGCCGCAACGCCGACGGGCGACTCGAGGCCTTCGTCCGCGGCACCGACGGCCGGATCTGGCACCAGTGGCAAGCCAGCCCGGGCGGCGACTGGAGCGGCTGGGCGCCGCTCGGTGCCGACCCGGCGCCGATCCTCGACGGGGGTGGTCGTCCAACCGTGTTCACCCAGGCCGACGGTCGCCTGGCGGTCGCCGGGGTCGAGAGCGATCGCGAGGCCCACGTGATCGTCCGCGTCGACGCCGCGCCGTACTGGACCGCGTACCAGCTCGTCGGCAGCGAGGTCAGCGGTGAGATCGCGGCGGCCGCGGGGGGTGGGATGAGCGGCTTGTTCGCGCTCGGGCCGGGGCGCGATCTGCGGGTGGCGCTGCGGAGGCCGTAGAGGCTGGGACGGGGGGGGCGCGGACGGAGGCGGAGGCGGAGGCGGAGACCGAGACCGAGGCGGAGGCCGAGACCGAGGCGGAGTACGAGGCGGAGGCCGAGACCGAGACCGAGGCCGAGACCGAGGCGGAGGCCGAGACCGAGACCGAGACGGAGGCCGAGACCGAGACCGAGGCCGAGACCGAGGCCGAGACCGAGACCGAGTCCGAACCCGAACCCGAGGAGGAGGAGGAAGAGGAGGAGGCCTGCTATCGGAACGTGCGCTGCGCGGCGGACAGGTGATCGACGTGGTTCCAGCCGAGGAGCGACAGCTCGCGCCGCTCGCCGCGCGGCCGCCACAGGAACTCGCTGACCGAGGCGTTGCGCACCAGCCGCCACATCGCCAGCGTCGCGCGCGGCGCCAGGCCCAGCGCGAGGCGCGCGGCGATGCCGATCGGGCCGCCCGAGGTCACCGCGATCACCGTGCGACCGCTGCCCGGGTGGTCCGAGAGCATGCGGTCGAGGCCGCGCTCGACGCGGCCGACGAAGCTGGCGAAGGTCTCGAGGTCGCCGGTGTCGAGCTCGCCCGCGGTCCAGCGATCGACGACCATCCACAGCGCGCGATCGGCCAGGACCGGATCGACCGCGCCGCCGTCGACGAGCCCGCGCAGCGCCGGCTCCGCGCGCGCGACCTCGGGCAGGCAGCGGGCCATCAGCTCGAAGGCCGGATACTCGGCGAGCTCGTCGACGACGATGACCTCGGGCAGCGCGCGGCCGGCGGCGAGCGCGGCGGCGCGGGCGTGGGCGGCGGTGTCGCGCTGGCGCCGCATCGGTCCGCTGTAGATCGCGTCGGGGGCGTCGTCGGCGGCCCAGGCCCGGCCGAGGGCCTCGGCCTGGGCGATGCCCAGGGCGCTGAGGACGTCGTAGTCGGCGGCGCCGTAGGAGGCCTGCCCGTGACGGACCAAGCGGAGGAGGCTCACCGCGCCACTCTACGCTGGTCGGTGCTCTAGCGCCGGAACAGGCGCTCGAAGAGCGACGGGCGGCTGCGCCGCAGCGCGAGCGCCGCGTCCTCGAGGGTCGGCTCGAGCGTGATCGCTCGCTGCCACTCCTCGCGCGCCCGCTTGTAGTCGTTGGCCAGCGCCGCCTCGTGACCGCGCGCCAAGGCCAGGAGCGCTCGGTAGTGGGCCTTGTGCGGGTGCCGCGTGGCCAGCTCGCGGGCCGCCACGCGCGCCTCGGGCCACCGCTGGAGGGACATCAAGGTCCGCAGGTGGTTCACGAGCGCCGTCTCGACATCGATGGTCGGGGTCTCACCGGAGCCGCGGGGGGTGCGCATGGGCTTGTTCACCTCTGACCCCACGGCCAGAGGTTCACCCGGTTAGTATGATCGAGCGGCGAACGGTCGCAGGGAAATACGAAAAAAATTGGCCTCGGCTGACGGCGACGCCTAGCGTCAGCACCATGATGCTGCGCTGGATGCGTCGCTGGGTCGGGCCGCGGCGCTCGACTGCGATCCGTGAGGAAGTGTTTTTCGGGGCTTGCCTCGAGCTCGACGTGGTCGACGTCGATGGCACCGCTCGGGACATCGGACCAGGGGGCGTGTTCTTCGCGACCACGGCGCCGATCGCGGCCGGGGTTCGCGGCTGGCTGCGTCGCACCGGCACCGCCGAGCGCGTCCCGGTCCGGGTGTCGTGGCAGCGCCCGGCGCGCCCCGGTCGCCCGGCCGGCCTGGGCCTGGCCTTCGAGTGATCGCGCCCCCGGCGCCCTGAAACGCCGATCCGCCGCGGCGCCCGACGTGCGAGGCTCGCCGCCGTGAACGTCCGTCGCGCTGCCCTCGCCCTCGCCCCGCTGCTCGCGCTCCACGGCTGCGCCGATCCCTCCGAGGGGGGCGCCGCCGACGCCGGCGTCGACGCCCCGAGCGGCCGGCCGCCCGGGGTGGCGCTGTGCTACACGCCGCTCGCCGAGGCCGAGCCCGCGACCGCCCAGCTCTGGGAGGCGCTCCGCGCCGGCGACCGCGAGGCCCGGGCCGACGCCATCGCCGCGCTCGACGCCGCCGTCGCCGCGCACCCCGACGAAGAGGAGCTCCAACTCTTGCTCGGGCTGGCCCATCTGTGGCGGCTGGCCGAGCCGCTGCCGGACGAGACCAGCCCCGGCGCCCAGCTCCCCTCGGCGATCGCGGCGCGCGATCACCTCCGCCAGGCCTACGCCTTGTGCCCGACCGATCATCGCATCCCAGCCTGGCTGGGACCGATCCTCGTGCGCTTCGGCCGCACCCTCGGCGACCAGGCCCAGATCGACGAGGGGCTGGCGATCCTCGAGGCCGGGGTGGCCGCCTATCCGTCCTTCGTGCTGTTCTCGAAGCTCCTGGTCTTCGCCGACTACCCGCGCGACGCGCCGGAGTTCCAGCAGGCCCTCGACGCCGTGGTCGCCAACGCCGACGCCTGCGCCGCCGCGCCGGCCGATCCGGCCTGCCTGGACCACCCGCGCGCCGCGCACAACCGCGAGGGTGGGGTGGTGTTCTTCGGCGACGCCCTGGCCAAGGCCGGACGCCGGGCCGAGGCCGAGGCGATCTACCGCGCGGCCCTGGCCGAGCCCGGCTACGGGACCTGGGATCACCAGGGCGTGCTCGCGGACCGCCTGGCCACCCTCGACGCTCGGATCGCCGCCTACGCCACGCCGGATCCGTCCGACGATCCGGTGGCGGCCTGGGCCGCCCCAAACCAGTGCGCCTTGTGCCACACCGACTGAGCGGCGCGAGGGGCGGGGGTGGGTCATGCGATACCCTCCCACCAGGGCGGTGATCGGTCGATATCAGCCCGATGTCACCGCGGCGATCCCGGGGGGGGGCCAGGCGCGCGGCGGTGGTCGAACGCGCGGAGCCCCCGGTCGCGGCGGAGGCCGCGGTCGATGATCAAATTTTTATAGACAACTCTAAAAATATGGTTATATCTATCTCGTGACCGCAGGACGCCGCGAGCGCAAGGCCGCCCAGACCCGCCTCGACCTGATGGCCGCCCTGGGCGACCGCCTCGCCAAGCGCCCGCTCGAGGACATCAACGTCCGCGAGCTCGCCGAGGCCGCCGACGTGTCCGAGGCGACCTTCTACAACTACTTCCCGTCCAAGGCCGACCTCGCGATCTACTTCATCCAGATCTGGTCGATCGACATGGGCTGGCACGCCCGGGCCGCTGATCCGGCCGGTCCTCGCGCCGCGATCACGGCGATCTTCGACCACACCGCCGCCGCGGTCGCCGCCGCGCCGCGGGTGATGGGCGAGGTGATCGCGGTCCAGGCTCGCCTCGAGGGCAAGGTCGCGCCGCCGCCCCTGTCGGCCCTCGACAAGCAGCTCGCGTTCCCCGATCGACCCGGGATCGAGGCCCTGGACGCTCTCGGCCTCGACGGTCTCTTACCGCCGCGGCTGCTCCGGGCCCGGACCATCGGCGAGCTGCCGCTGTGGCTCGACCTCGACGCGGCCTTCCTCGCGTTGGTGTCGGTGTTCTTCGGCGTGCCGCTGATCCTGGCCCGGCGCGCGCCCGGCCAGCTCGCCGCCGCCTATCGCCAACAGCTCGCCCTGGTGTGGGCCGGCCTCGCTGCGCCGGCCAGAGAGGATGCGCCATGATCGACGCCGCCGTCAGCTCCACCGTCCGTCCCACCGTCGGGCCCCCGGCCACCTCGGCGTGGTCGACCCGAACCCTCCTCGCCATCGGCGCCGCGCTGATCGTCCTGGCCGCCTACCGATGGAGCGTCGGCCTGGCGGTCTGGCTCGCGCCGGTGCCGTTTTTGCTCGTGCTCCGCCGCAGCGCGCGCTGGCGCGATCGGCTGGTCGTCCTGGGCGTCATCGTCCTCGCCACGATCGCGCAGGTCGGCAAGATCATCACCGACCCGATCCCGTGGGTCCTGGTGGTGCCGTTCGCGCTGCCCTCGGCGCTGTCGGCGTGGCTGGTGGTCGTGGCCGCCGACGCGATCCGCCGCCGTCGCGGCGAGCTGGCCGGCGTCCTCGGCTTCGTGGCCGTGACCGGGCTCGGCGAGTGGCTGACCTTCGCCCACTCGCCGCTCGGCCTGTGGGGCACCGCGGCGTCGGCCCAGACCACCAACCTGCCGCTCCTCCAGCTCGCCAGCCTGGTCGGCCCCGCCGGCATCGGGATGGTCGTCGCCGCGGTGCCGGCCGCCCTGGCCAGCGTGCTCGCCGAGCCGCTGGCGCGCGATCGTCGACGCACCGCGCTGGTGGTCGCCGTCGCGGTCGGCGCGGTCCACGCCTGGGGCGCGATCCGGTTGTTCGCCCCGTTGCCCGGCCCGACGGTGCGGGTGGCCGCGATCGTCACCGACGTCGGCCCGGGCGCCGACGGGTTGCCCGACGCTGCCGCCCTCGCGGCCAACACCGACACGCTGTTCGCGCGCACTGCGGTCGCCGCCGCCCGCGGCGCCCAGGTCGTGGTGTGGAACGAGGCCGCCACGGTCGTCGAGCCCGCCGAGGAGCCGGCCTTGATCGCGCGCGGTCGCGCCGCCGCGGTCGCGCACCAGCTCGATCTGGTCATGGCCTACGGCGTGGTGGTCGAGCGGTCGCCGATCCGCTACGACAACAAGTACGTCTGGTTTGGCCCGGACGGCGTCATCGTCGAGACCTATCGCAAGCACCACCCGGTCCCCGGCGAACCGTCGCTGCGCGGCACCGCGCCGCTCCTCGCCCACACCCGGCCGTGGGGTCGAGGCGCCGGCGCGATCTGCTACGACTACGACTTCCCGTCGGTGGCCCGCGCCCACGGTCGGCTCGGCGCCGGCCTGGTGGTGGTGCCGTCGTCGGACTGGCGCGGCATCGACCCCTACCACACCGAGCTGGCGCGGGTCGGCGCGATCAGCGGCGGCTTCGCGGTGGTCCGCCCGGTGCGGTGGGCGACCTCGGCGGCCTTCGACGCCTACGGCCGGACGCGCGCCACCATGGCCAGCCGCGAGGACAACGATCGGATCATGATCGCCACGGTGCCGGTCACGCCGGTGCCGACCCTGTACGCCCGCCTCGGCGACACCCCGCTGGTCGTGATCAACCTCATGGTCCTCGGCGGGGTGGGCCTGATCGGGCGGCGGCGACGTCGGCGCCCGTGATACCGTGGTCGGACCGGGCGCTGGCCGTTCCGCCCGGACAACCCCGGGAGCTCCATGTCGCGCCTCGTCCGCTTCGCCGTCGCCGCCGCCCTCACTCCGCTCGCGCTCACCGCCGCCGCGTGCGGTGACGATCCCTCGCCGCTCCTCGGGGTCTGGCAGGTCACCGCCCACACCGCCAACCCGGCGGGCTGCGACGCCGAGGGCCCGGCGGTCGCCGAGCCGCCGTTCATCAAGTTCATCGAGGGCGAGTTCTTCGGGCAGGAGTTCGTCGAGCGGGTCGACTGCACCTCGGCCACGATGTGCGACGAGGGCGGCAACCTGTTCGGCGAGCTGTACACCGAGGACATCCCCAACGGCCTGCGCTCCTCGATCTACGCGTCGTCGGGCGACAGCACCGCCTGCGTGCTGTCGGGCAGCCGCGCCGACGCCACGATCGTGAACGGCGTGCTGCGGATCGAGAAGCGCAGCTACGCGTCGGGCACCTTGGCCGGCGTCACGTGCGAGCCCGAGACCGCCGAGGCGATGCTCGCGACCTTGCCGTGCGTCGAGCTCGAGGTCACGACCGGCACCAAGGTCGACTAGGGGCGGAGGCCGAGACCGAGACCGAGACCGAGGCCGAGGCCGAGACCGAGACCGAGGCGGAGGCCGAGTCCGAGACCGAGACCGAGGAGGAGTCCGAGACCGAGGCCGAGGCCGAGGCGGAGGCCGAGATCGAGACCGAGACCGAGGCCGCTGCGACGCGCTGACGCGCGCGACATCGTGCCGCGCGCCGTGGTGGTTCGCGGGCTCACCGATCCTTGCTCGGGGGTAGGTTCGTGCCCACGATCCTCGAGGTGGAACCCGCGGCCTGGAGCCCTCCTGCCGAGTTCGACGACCTGGAGCTGATCCGGCCGCTCGGTGCGGGCGGCATGGGCGCGGTGTTCCTGGCGCGCGAGCGCCGGCTCGATCGCTTGGTCGCGGTGAAGTTCGTCGCCACCGGCACCCGCGATCCCCACGCGGCGGCGCGCTTCCGGATCGAGGCGCGGGCCCTGGCCCGCTTGCAGCACCCCAACATCGTCGCGGTCTATCGGCTCGGCGAGGTCGAGGGGCGGCCGTACCTCGCCTACGAGTACGTCGACGGGCAGCGCGTCGATCACCTGCATCGGCCGCTGGGCTGGCCGCAGGTCCTGGCGATCTTGCTCGGGGTCGCCCGCGGCCTGGCGGCGGCGCACGCCGCCGGGGTCCTGCATCGCGATCTCAAGCCGTCCAACCTGATGCTCGGGCCGGGCGGCGACGTCAAGATCCTCGACTTCGGCCTGGCGCGGATCTTCGATCCGACCTCGGGCCTCGAGGCCGACGCCTCGGACGCCGATCCCTTCGTCCTGCCGCCGCTGGCCAGCACCACCGCGACCTGGGACGCCAGCGCCGGCCCGGCCGACTCGTCGGGGCGCCTGACCTCCCACGGCCACCTGGTCGGGACGCCGCTCTACCTGGCGCCCGAGCTGTGGGGCGGTGAGTCGCCGACCCCGCGGGTCGATCTCTACGCCCTCGGGCTCATCGCCTACGAGCTCCTGCTCGGCTTCCATCCGCGCGAGCCGCTGTCGGGGATCGAGCTGGCCCAGCAGGTGCGGAACCGCGAGCTGCCGCGGTTGTCCGAGGAGGTGCCGGCGGCGCCGCGGCCGCTGACCGAGCTGATCGATCGCCTGGTCGCCCGCGATCCCGCGGCCCGGCCGGCCTCGGCTCAGATCGTGCGCGACGAGCTCGAGATCTTGCGCGCGCTGTACCGGCCGTTCGTCGGCGGGGCGCTGGCCGCCGCCGCCGACGAGGTCGGCGCGTCCTTCGAGCGCGTCAGCCGGCGCGGCATCGCGCTGACCGAGGAGTTCTACGCGCGCTGGTTCGCCGCCGATCCGTCCCTGCCGCCGCTGTTCGGCAACTCGATGGCGCTACAGCCGCGCATGCTCATGGCCGCCCTCAAGCTCGCGGTCGAGCACCTGCGCGACCCCGCGGCCCTGGTCGCGATCGTCGAGGACATCGGCCGCCGTCACGCCGGCAAGGGCGTGCGCCCCGAGCACTTCACGTCGATGGGGACGGCGATGATCGCGACCCTCGAGGCCTTCGATCCCGCCTGGACCGAGGAGGCCCGCCGCGGCTGGTCGACCGCGTGGAGCGGCATCGCCCAGGTGCTGCGGCGGTCGCTCGCTGACGTCGAGCCGGCGCCGACGCCGTCGGGGGCGCGCTGGCGATCGATCCTGCCACCCGAGCCGCCGCGCACCCACTGGCAGGTCACGCCCAGCGGCGACGTCGCCTGGCAGGAGATCGGCCACGGCCCGGTCGACGTGCTGGTCCTCGGCGAGTGGGTCACCGACGTCGAGGCGAGCTGGCGCCACCCGCTGGTCGCCGGGTTCTGGCTCGGCCTGGCCGAGGGCCACCGCCTGCTGCTCTTCGACCGGCGCGGCACCGGGTTGTCGACCCGCGGCGTGGCCCCGACCTTGGCCGCCCACGTCGACGACGTCTTGACGGTGCTGGCCGCCGCCGGGTCGGATCGGCCGATCGTGGTCGCCCTGGGGGACGCCGCCGCCGCCGCCGCGCTGTTCGCCGCGACCCACCCGCGGCGGGTCCGGGCCGTGATCTTCGTCGGCGGAGGCCTGGCCGAGCCCGCGAGCGCCAGCGACCTGGCCGCCGAGCTGCGCGCCGGCTGGGGCGGACCGGTTCGCCTCGGCGCGCTGGCGCCGAGCCTGGTCGACGATCCGGCCTATCGCCACTGGTGGGCGGGCCTGCTGCGCGGCGCGGCGACTCCGACGTGCGCGATCGCGCTGCTCGATCGCGCCCGGGCCACCGACGTCACTCCGGTGCTGGCCGCGATCCGGGTCCCGACCCTGGTGCTCCACCGGACCGACGACCGCGTGACGCCACCCGAGGCCGCTCACCGCCTCGCCGCGGCGATCCCGAGCGCGCGCCGGCTCGAGCTGCCGGGCGCCGATCACGTGCCGTGGGCCGGCGACGCCGACGCCATCGTCGTCGCGATCCGCGAGTTCCTCGACCAGGTGCCGACCGACGTCGCCACGCCGGTGGTCGCCGGCGCGGTCCTGGCGGTGGCGGCGCCGCACGCCGACGAGCGGTTGCGCGCGGCGGTCTCGGCCGAGGCCGCGCGCCACGGCGGCGTCGAGGTCGAGCCCCGCCCGGGCCTCCTCGCCCAGAAGGTGTTCGATCGCCCGGCCGCCGCGCTGGCGTGCGCGCGGGCGCTGCTCGTCGGAGGACCGTCGATCGGCGCGGCGATCGCGATCGGCCTCGACGTCGGTCCCCTCGAGCACGGCCGTCGGGTCGACGGGCCGGCGCTGGCGCGCGCCGCCACCCTCGCGACCGTGGCGCGCCCCGGGCAGCTCATCGCCTCGGCCGCGCTCTACCACCTGGTCGCGGACCCGGCGGTGACCGAGCTCGAGCCGATCGAGCTCGACGGTGAGCCCGCGTTCGCGAGCGCGCTCGCCGGCGGTACCCCGAGCCGACATCCCCAGGCGCGCTCGGCCTGAGCCTGGGCGCCCGCGGGCGCGCGGCGCGATCGTGCGGTCGACCCGTCCTGCGCGACGCCGGCGATTGCTAGGCTCTCGGCCGATGGCGCGCCACGCCGACGACGACCGACCGAAGCGGGCCGGGCTCGGTGAGCTGGCTCTGGCGTTCCTGCGCCTCGGCTGCCTGTCGTTCGGCGGACCGATCGCGCACCTCGGCTACCTGCGGGCCGAGTTCGTCGAGCGCCGGGCCTGGCTCGACGATCGCGGCTACGCCGAGCTGGTCGCGCTGTGTCAGTTCCTGCCCGGGCCGGCGTCGAGCCAGGTGGTGTTCGCCCTCGGGATGCACCGGGCCGGCTTGCGCGGCGCGCTGCTCGCGTCCCTGTGCTTCACGCTGCCGTCCGCGCTCTTGATGATCGCGTTTGCCTACGGCGTCGCCGACGTCGCCGGGCTCGGCCAGGCCGGCTGGCTCCACGGCCTCAAGCTGGCCGCGGTCGGCGTCGTGGCCCAGGCGGTCTGGGGCATGGGCCGCAAGCTGTGCCCCGACCGCCGGCGGGCCGCGCTCTCGATCGCCGCCGCCGCGGTCCTCTTGCTCGCGCCCGGCGCCTGGGCTCAGCTCGCCGTGATCGCCGGCGCCGGCGTGCTTGGCTGGTGGTGGTACCGCGGCGCGGGCGCGGTCGAGCCGGCCGACGGCGCGGCTCCTTCGGCCACCGGCCGGCGCGCGGCGCTGGCGGCGCTCGCGGTCTTCGCCGCGCTGCTCGTCGGCTTGCCCGTGCTGGCGTCGACGACCGGCGCGCGCGAGGTCGCGGTCTTCGATGGCTTCTACCGCGCCGGGGCGATGGTGTTCGGCGGCGGCCACGTGGTCTTGCCGCTCCTGCGCGTCGAGGTCGTCGCGCCGGGCTGGCTCACCGAGGATCAGTTCCTCGCCGGGTACGGCGCGGCCCAGGCGGTGCCCGGGCCGCTGTTCTCATTCGCCGGCTATCTCGGCGCTGCGATGGCGCCGGGGCCGGGCGCGTGGCTGAGCGGCCTGTGGGCGCTCTTCGCGATCTTCCTGCCGGCCTGGCTCCTGGTCGGCGGCGCGCTGCCGTTCTGGCGCCGCTTGCGGACCAACCCGGCCGCGACCGCGGCCCTGGCCGGCGCCAACGCCGCGGTGGTCGGCGTGCTCCTCGCCGCGCTGTACAGCCCGGTCGTCACCGAGAGCATCACCGGTCCGCGCGACGTCGCGGCGGCGCTGGTCGCCTTCGCGCTCCTCGAGCACGTCCGGGCGCCGGCCTGGCTGGTGGTCGGCGTCGGCGCCGCGGCTGGGGTGTGGCTGATGTGATTCGGCGTGGCTGCTCTGATTCGGCGGGTGCGAAGCGAGGGGGAGACCGAGACGGAGGCCGAGACCGAGACCGAGACCGAGACCGAGACCGAGACCGAGACCGAGACCGAGACCGAGACCGAGGCGGAGACCGAGGCGGAGGCCGAGACCGAGACCGAGACCGAGGTGGAGGCGGAGATCGCTGCAACTGCCTCGGCCCGCCGGTGTCCCGTTCGGGTGCGTCGCCGCTGGACGTCGTTCGTCCTCGTCATCGTCGCCTGCGTCGGCACCCGGTCGGTCCCGCCGAGCGCGACCCGGCCGGGCCCGGAGCCCGCGGGGGACGCGCTGCCGCTCGGCGAGATCGATCGCGGCGAGCTGATCCTGACGATGCGGGGCCGGCCCGCGGGCCGCGAACACTTCGCGATCACCCGCACGCGGGACGGCTACCGCTTGTGGTCCGAGGTCCAGCAGGCGGCGGGCGGCGCGCAGCGGCTGTTCGACGTCATCCTCGCGACCGATCGCCAGTGGCGCCCGCGGGTGGCGGTCGGGCGCGACGTGAAGGACGGCGGGACCACCTCGACCCTGGCCGGCGCGCCGCTGATCTTGTCGACGCGATCGACCCTGGCGCCGCCGACCACCCGCACCGCCAGCGGTCCGGTCGACCTGTTCCTCGGCGACGACACCTTCGGCCACTTCGCGCCGACCTGTGCGATCGCGGCGCCGGCCATCCGCCGCGGCTTCCCCGGCATGACGATCGCGATCGGCGGCGACGTGTCTACCGGGCTCCCTGGCATCACCCGGCGCACCGTCGATCTGGCCGGGGCCCAGCGGATGATCGTGACGTGCGCGCGCGGGCGGATGCTGGCGGTCGAGGTCCCGTCGCAGGCCCGAAGCGCGGTGCGGCGCGAGTACGTCGCGGCCTTGGCGGGCTTGGTCCTCGCGGTCCCAGCCAAGCCGCCGTTGCCCGACGGGCTGCGCGAGGTCGAGCGCACGATCGATCGCCCCGACGCGCTCCTGGCCTGCGCGCTCGTCGTGCCGCGCGACGCCTCGTCGCCGATGCCGGCGGCGCTGCTCCTGACCGGCTCGGGGCCCCAGGACCGCGACGGCGATAGCGTTGGCCCCGGCGGCATCAAGCTCGGCCTCACGCGGGCGATCGCGGTCGCCCTCGCGCAGGTCGGGATCGCCAGCCTGCGATGCGACGACCGCGGCACCGCGCGCTCGAGCGGCGTGTTCGGCGCGGCCACCGTCCCGACCTGGATCGCCGACGCTCGCGCCGCGGTCGCGCTCCTGCGCCGCGAGCCGACCATCGCTCCGTCGCGGGTGATGCTCGTCGGCCACTCCGAAGGCGCGGTGATCGCCAGCGCGGTGGCCGCCGTCGACCCGGCGATCGCCGGGGTCGCGCTCCTGGCCGGACCCGGGCGGCCCGTCGATCAGGTGCTCCTGGCGCAGGTCGCCTGGACCCTGGCGCGCGCCGGCCTGACCGCCGATGAGGCCGCCGCGGCGCTCGCGCGTCACCGCGACGCCTTCGCGGCGATCGCCGCCGATCGCCCGCTGCCCGACACCGCCGAGGCGCGCGAGTGGAGCGGCGGCGAGGCCTGGCTGCGCTCGCACCTCGCCCGCGAGCCGGTGTCCCTGGTCGCGCGGCTCGGGCGCCGGCCGGTGCTGATCGCCCACGGCGCCGTCGATCAGCAGGTCGCGACCCTCGACGCCGATCGACTGGCCGCGGCGGCGCGGGCCGGCGGCGCCGCGGTCGTCGAGCACCGCTACCCCGACCTCGATCATCTGTTCGCGGTCTCGACGACGGGCGATCCCGCGGTCTACGCCGATCCTGGTCGGAGCGTCGATGCTCGGTTCCTCGGCGATCTGGCGGAGTTCGCCGCGGCCGTCACCGCGCCGCGGCACTGATAGCTGCCGATTATCGAAGTCATCACATCGACCGGGTATACATTGTCACGCGCGGAGCCCAGGCTGTCGTCAACGGCGCGACGTGGGCGGCGGCTCTCCGCCACCACCGTCGTCGCCATCCACGAAGGAGACGACGATGCTGGATCTGGAGCTTCCCCGACGACCCGCCGCCGCGACCCGGGCGCGGCGCGCCCGCTGGCTCGCCGCCCTGGGCCTCCTGGCGATGGTCGTGAGCTGCTCGGGCAAGAAAGCCAACCCCGGCCCGGCCGCGGGCTCCGGCCCGACCGTCGGCTCTGGCCCGGCGACCACGCCACCGCCGGCGATGGCCGCGCCGACCCCGTCGGTCGCCACGCCGCGGTCGCCGCAGTTCTGGTGGCCCGAGCAGCTCGACCTGTCTCCGCTGCGCCAGCGCAACGCCGCGTCGAATCCCCTGGGCCCGAGCTTCGACTACGCCAAGGCCTTCGCGACCCTCGATCTGGCCCAGGTCAAGCGCGACATCCTCGCGACCCTCACCACGTCTCAGGACTGGTGGCCGGCCGACTATGGCAACTACGGTCCGTTCTTCATCCGCATGGCCTGGCACAGCGCCGGCTCCTACCGCGCCGCCGACGGCCGCGGCGGCGCCGGTGGTGGCCAGATGCGCTTCGATCCGCGCAACAGCTGGCCGGACAACGCCAACCTCGACAAGGCTCGCCGCCTCCTGTGGCCGGTCAAGCAGCTCTATGGCGCCAAGCTGTCGTGGGGCGACCTGATGGTGCTGGCCGGCAACGTCGCCCTCGAGGGCATGGGCTTCGAGACCCTCGGCTTCGCCGGCGGGCGCCCCGACGACTGGGAGCCCGATCTGGTGTTCTGGGGCAAGCACAAGGAGTTCCTGGCCAGCCTGCGCGGCCCCGACGGCAAGCTGGCCAAGCCCCTGGCCGCGGTCCAGATGGGCCTCATCTACGTCAACCCCGAGGGGCCCGACGGCAAGCCCGATCCGGCGGCCTCGGCCAAGGACATCCGCGAGGCCTTCGGGCGGATGAGCATGGACGACGAGGAGACCGTCGCGCTGATCGCTGGCGGTCACACCTTCGGCAAGGCCCACGGCGCCCACAAGCCGGCCGACTGCGTCGGCGCCGAGCCGGCGGCGGCTGGCGTCGAGGACCAGGGCTTCGGCTGGAAGAACAAGTGCGGCAAGGGTCACGGCGCCGACACCGTGACCAGCGGCCTCGAGGGCGCGTGGACGGTGAACCCGGTCGCGTTCACGACCAACTACCTCGACAACCTGATGAACTTCGAGTGGGTCCAGACCAAGAGCCCGGGCGGCGCGACCCAGTGGATCCCGTCGGACCCCAAGGCCGCGACCCTGGTGCCCGACGCCCACGACCCCAGCAAGCGCCATGCCCCGATCATGCTCACCACCGATCTCGCGCTCAAGGTCGACCCGGCCTACCGCGAGGTGGTCACGCGGTTCCAGAAGGACCCGGCGCTGTTCAAGCAGGCCTTCGCGCGGGCGTGGTTCAAGCTCACCCACCGCGACATGGGACCCAAGGCGCGCTACCTCGGCCCTGACGTGCCCGCGGTCGAGTTCCCCTGGCAGGACCCGTTGCCGGCGGTGACGCACCGCTTGATCGACGCCCGCGACGCCAAGGCGCTCAAGCAGCAGATCCTGGCGGCTGGGCTGACCGCGCCGCAGCTCGTCCGCGCCGCGTGGGCCTCGGCCTCGACCTTCCGCGGCAGCGACATGCGCGGCGGCGCCAACGGCGCGCGGGTCCGGCTGGCGCCACAGAAGGACTGGGCCGCCAACTCGCCCGCGGAGCTGGCCACCGTGCTCGCCGCGCTGACCACGATCGCCGACACCTTCAACCAGGCCAAGCCCGGCGGCAAGCAGGTTTCGCTGGCCGATCTGATCGTGCTGGCCGGCAACGCCGGCGTCGAGCAGGCCGCGGCCGCCGCCGGCGTGACGCTCGAGGTGCCGTTTCGCCCCGGGCGCACCGACGCCACCGAGGCCCAGACCGACGCCGCGTCGTTCGCCGTCCTCGAACCGCACGCCGACGGCTTCCGCAACTACTACAACGCCGAGCTGGCTGACCTGTCGCCCGCCGAGGCCCTGGTCGACAAGGCCAACCTGCTCAAGCTGACGGTGCCCGAGATGACCGTGCTCCTCGGCGGCCTGCGGGCCCTGGGCGCCAACGCGAACGGCGTCACTCACGGCGTGTTCACCGCCACCCCCGGGGTTCTGTCCAACGACTTCTTCGTCAACCTCCTCGACATGTCGACCCGATGGACGGCGACCGCGACCGCCGG
The DNA here is from genome assembly GCA_018057825.1 of Kofleriaceae bacterium. GTDB lineage: Bacteria > Myxococcota_A > Polyangia > Haliangiales > Haliangiaceae > UBA2376. The sequence goes on from JAGPCY010000023.1 coordinate 130,592, forward strand.
CGTCTACGAGGGGCGCGATCGCAAGACCGACGCGGTGCGCTGGACCGCGACCCCGGTCGATCTGATCTTCGGCTCGAACAGCGAGCTGCGGGCGATCGCCGAGGTCTACGCCCAGATCGACGGCAAGGATCGCTTCTACCGCGACTTCGTCGCCGCCTGGGCCAAGGTCAGCGAGCTCGATCGCTTCGACCTGGCGCGGTGAACCGTCGCGGTCAGCGGACGGCCGGCGGCGCGGTGCTACCCTGGTCGCGATGACCGACCTGTTCGAAGACAAAGCCCACGATTGGGACCGGCGCCCGGTGCCGGTCCAGATCTCCGAGGGCGTCGGCGCGGCGCTGCGGGCCCGGGTCGCCCTCGACCCCAGCCTGCGCGTGATGGACTTCGGCGCCGGCACCGGCCTGGTGTGCGCACAGGTCGCGCCGCACGTCTCCCAGGTGTACGCCGTCGATATCTCGGCGGCGATGCTGGCCCAGCTCGCGGCCAAGCCCGAGCTGGCCGGCAAGGTCGAGATCCGGCAACAGGATCTGCTGGCCACGCCACTCGGCGAGCCGATCGATCTGATCGTCAGCGCGATGGCGATGCACCACGTCGCCGACACCGCCGCGCTGGCCCGGGCCTTCGCCGCGCACCTGGCTCCGGGCGGTCGGATCGCCCTGGCTGACCTCGATCGCGAGGACGGCACCTTCCATCCCCGCGAGGCCGAGGGCGTGTTCCACCACGGCTTCGACCGCGACGCCCTCGGCGCGACCCTGACGGCCGCCGGCTTCGTCGACGTCGCGTTCACCACCGCGACCGAGGTCGATCGCGACGGCCGCACGTACCCGGTGTTCCTGGTCACCGCGACCCGCGCCTAGACCACACCTCGGCCTCGGCCTCGGTCTCGGCCTCCGCCTCCGCCTCGGCCTCGGTCTCCGTCTCGGCCTCGGTCTCGGTCTCCGTCTCGGCCTCGGCCTCGGTCTCGGTCTCGGTCTCCGCCTCGGTCTCGGCCTCGGTCTCGGTCTCGGCCTCCGCCTCGGCCTCGGTCTCGGTCTCCGCCTCGGTCTCGGCCTCCGCCTCGGACTCGGCCTCGGTCTCCGTCTCGGTCTAGCTCTGCTTGGCCTCGAGCATCCGCGTCAGCGACCCCAGCGCGGTGCGGAGCTGGCGCCGCGCGGTCCGCCACACCACCGGCATCAGCCGGCCGAGCAGGCCGTGGGCGTGGAGCTCGAGTCGGACGTCGAGGCGGCAGCCGTCGGCGGTCGGCGTGACCTGCCAGTCGACCCGGGTGCCGGCGAGCTCGCCGTCGAGGGCGACGTCGGCCCAGTGCCGGTTGCCCTCATCGAGCGCGACCACCTCGAGGGTGAAGCGCTCTTCGGCCAGCGGCGTGCGCCGCACCTTGTGGACCTTGGTGCCGACCACCGCCGGGCCGGGCGGCTCGGAGCGCGCCTCGAGGACGAAGTCCTCCCACTCGGCCTGGTGATCGTAGACCCGCAGGTAGGCGAACACCTCGTCAGCCGGTCGGCCGATCGCCACGCTCGCGGAGGTCTCGCGCTTGCTCACGTCGCGCCAGCATACCGGACCCGGGCCGCGGCGGCGTCGCGGCGGGTCACGGCTTGCCGCGGTCGGCAGCCGCCCGGCGTTCGGCCCGGCGGGCCTCGGCCATCGGCAGGAACATCCGGCCCAGGAGCGGCACCGCCAGCAACCGGTCCATCAGCCGGGGCGAGGTCAGGCCGGCGACGATCATCGGCTTGATCGGCCGATCGTTCACCACCACCTCGGGCAGGTCGAGCTCGATCACCCGGAGCACCGCGCGCACCACGTCGTCGACGCCGGTCGAGCCGACCAGGCCCGGCGCGCGAAAGCCATAGCGGACGCGCTGCTCGGCGTACATGCCGGTGCCCTCGACGAAGCCGGGGCACACCGCCGACACCCGCACCGCGGTGCCGCGCGCGCGCAGGCTGGCGCGCAGCGAGCGCGAGAAGTTGACCAGTCCGGCCTTGGTCGCCCCGTAGGTCTCGCCGAAACCCATCGGCGCCAACCCGGCCACCGACGCCATGTTGACGATGTGGCCGCGGTCGCGCGCCAGCATGCCGGGCAGGACCGCCCGGGCGAGCTGCATCGGCGCCAGCAGGTTGACCCGGGTGTGCAGCTCGATCTCGTCGGCGGAGAGGTCCTCGAAGAAGCCGATCTCCTCGAGACCAGCGTTGTTGAGCAAGAGGTCCAGCGGGCCCAGGAGGCGGGCCGCGGTGTCGACCAAGGCCGCGAGCTGCTCCGGGTCGGCGAGGTCGGTCGGCACGACGTGGATCGGGTGGCCGTGGGCGGCGCAGCGGTCGCGGGTGGCCTCGAGTCCGGCGCGATCGCGGGCCGCCAGGACGAGCGCGGTGCCGCGGCTGGCCAGGGCCTCGGCGAGGCGGGCGCCCAGCCCACGCGAGGCCCCGGTGACGATCGCGGTCGTTGGGAAGTTGGACATGGCCGCGAGCCTGCCACGCCGACCGAGGGTGCGGGTGCTGGTCGGCGCGATGGCCCCGGCGGGCGCGGTCAGGGCGCGGGCGTCCGCTGGGCCTGCGCGACCACCTCGCGGACCGCGGCGCGCAGCTCGTCGGCGCTAACCGGCTTGGACAGGCGCAGGTTGGGCACCGCGTCGAGGAAGGCCCGGGCCTCGTCGGTGAAGGCGCCGCCGGTCACGAACACCATGCGGGCCGCGAGGTCCGGTTGGCTGGCGCAAAGCGCGCTGTGGACGCCCATGCCGGTGGTCTCGGGCATCATCAGGTCGCAGATCACGGCGTCGTAGGGCTGAGCGCGGCACCGGTCGATCGCCTCGCGGCCGCTGCCGACGAGCTCGACGTCATAGCCGGGGAGGAGCCGCGCGAAGGTGCGGGCGACCCGCGGCTCGTCATCGACGATCAGGACCCGCGCCGGGGCGGCGGTGGCGCTGGTCGCGGCGGCGTCCGCGCGCGCCGGCGGCGAGGGCGTGGTCGTCGTCGGCGCGGGCGCCGGCGCGGCGCGCGGGGTGGTCGGCGCGGCCGGCAGCCAGACCGTGAACGTGGTGCCGCGGCCGAGCTCGCTCTCGACCTCGATCCGGCCACCCAGGCCCGACACGATCCCCAGCGTCACCGCCAGGCCCAGGCCGGTGCCCTCGCCGACCTGCTTGGTGGTGAAGAACGGATCGAAGATGCGCTCGCGGATCGCCGGCGTCATGCCGACCCCGGTGTCGGTCACCCGGACGGTCAGCCAGCCGGGGCCGGGCATCGCGGTCGCGATCCGCACCTCGTTGCGGTCGGCGTGGCCATCGGGGATCGCCTGGCTGGCGTTGATCAGGAGGTTGACGAAGACCTGGCCGAGCCGGACCTTGTCGCCGCGCACCGGTGGGAGGTCGGCGAGGTCGAGCACCACGGTCGCGCGATGCCGGAGCTGGTTGGCGACCATCGCCAGGCTCTCGCGCACCACCGCCGCTAGGTCGACCGCCTCGGTGCCGGCGATCTGATCGCGGGCGACCTTGACCATGTCGCGGACGATCACCGCGACCCGGGTCGCCCCCGACACGATGTCGGCCGCCAGCTCGCGGGTCGGCGCCAGGCTCGGGTGGGCGGCGATGTGGCCGTCGAGCTCGAGGGCCAGAAGCTCGGCGTTGGTCAGCACGTAGGTCAGCGGGTTGTTGATCTCGTGCGCGGTCGACGCCGCCAGGGTGCCCATCGCGGCCAGGCGATCAGCCCGCAGCACCTGGCGCTGGAGCTCTTGCTGCGCGGTCACGTCGCGCACCAGGAGGACCCGCGGCGCGCCGGTCGCCGCGGCCGGCGCCGCGACCTCGACCGGGAAGGTCTCGCCGTCGGCCCGGCGCGCCGTCGTCGTCAAGATGCGGCCACCCCCCTCGGCGATCAGGTTGTGGACCGCGACCAGCTCCTGCTCGGCGAACAGCGCGGCCAGCGGTAGGGGCCCAGCGTCCTCGGGCAGACCGCACATCGCCCGCAGCGCCCGGTTGGTGTCGAGGGCGCGCTCGCCGTCGAGCACCAGGACCCCCTCGCGGGTGGCGTCGGCGAGCTGGCGAAAGCGTCGCTCGCTGTCCGACAGCTCGTCCCGCGCGCGGTCGAGGGCCTGCCCGGTGGTGGCCAAGGCCGCCGTCCGCGCGGCCACGGTGCTGGCCAGGCTGGCCTGGGTGTCGACGCTGGTCCGGATCAGGTGCAGCACCGACAGCGCCGACGGCATGATCAGCGTGTACTCGAACAAGTGCAGCGAGCGGAGCACCCCGGCGGCCAAGAGCGTGTCGTTGACGCCGGTGATCACGAACGACAGCGCCATCGCTCGGATCTGCCAGCGCTCCGACGGCATGGTCAGGGCGCGCACCCGGCGGGTCGCCAGCACCGCCATCGCCACCCACAGGCCCGACAGCGCCGCGCCGCCCGGGCCGACGTGGGTCGCGTAGTAGCGCTCGCCCAAGAGGTCGATCCGCGGCGCCGACCGATCGACGACGATCCAGTCGGTGGCCAGGACCAGCACCGCCAGCACCAGCGCCGCGGCGGCGATCAGGCGCAGCTCGCGCGACAGCGGCCGGCCGAGGTGGGCCTCGAGGGCGGCGATGCCGATCACGGGGAACCACACGCCGAGCACGAACTGCGCGCGGGACCCGAGGTGACCGAGGTCGGGCTCGACCGCGCAGCGCTGGACCAGGCGCGCGATCACGAACAACAGCGCGCCGATCACGAACGCCAGCCACCAGCGCGCGCTGGGCTGGCGCATCGGGCTCGCCGACACGATCGCGGTGTGGAAGATCTGAAACAAGAGCGCGCCCGCGATCACCAGGAGCGGCACCGCGCCGACCGTCAGCTGCAAGGCGGCCTCTCGATCGGCCGGCTGGGCCCGATGGTGGTGGCCGGACGGCGCATGGGTTGAGTATCGACCACGAGCCGCGGGGTTTCAGCGAGATCGCCGTCGGCTACCCGATCGCGCACCGCGGCGCCCTGTAGCGGCGGCCGAACCGGTCGATCCGCTCGCTGTGAGCGCCGTCAGCGCTGCGGAGCATCCACCCCCGCCCGTCGAACTCGCGCCGCGGTCGCCGTGGACGGTCCGGCCGGGCGGCGCGCGGTTCGAGGCCGACTGCGTCGAGGCCACCATCGACGCCATGCGGCCGAGCCTGCTGGTGCTGGCCGCGCTGTTCTTGGCCCTGGCGCCGATCAACGCCTCGACCATTCCGGCCTCGGCCCGAACCTGGGTGACCGTCCACGATCTGGTGCTCGGCGGCGGCTTCCTGGCGCTGGCGCGGCTGGTCGGGCGAGGTCCGCTGTCGGTCCGGGGCGCCGCGGTGATCGCCGTGACCGTGCCCCTGGCCATCCTCAGCAACACGATCCTGTCGGCGGCGGTCGGTGGCACCAGCATGCCGCAGGTCTTCGTCGCGCTGATCCTGGTCGGCGTCGGCAGCTTGTACCTGGTGCGGCGCTGGCTCCTGTGGACCGTGAGCCTGGTGTTCGTCGCGTGGTTGATCGCGATCCTGCCGCTGGCGCCGTCGCTCTACGACGCCGGCGAGCACGTCATGGTGTCGGCCGGCGCCGCGGCCCTGGGCTGCATCGTCCACGGCCAGCGGCGGCGCGCCGCGTGGCGGGTCGCGCAGCTCCGGGCCCACGAGGTGCTGCGCCAGGCCGCCCTCGAGCAGGCGCTGGTCGCGGCCGAGGACGCCCGCGCGTCGCTCGATCGCAAGGTCGCCGAGCGCACCGCCGAGCTGGCGGGTGCGCGCGACGCGATCGCCTCCGAGCTGGCCGAACGCCAGGCCAGCGTCGAACGGCAGCGCGCGCTGGAGCGCAGCCTGGCCGAGGCCCAGCGCATGGAGTCGGTCGGTCGCCTGGCCGGCGGGGTCGCCCACGACTTCAACAACCTCCTCATGGTGATCGGCGGCAACGTCGAGCTCTTGCTCGAGGACGGCCAGCTCGGCCCCGAGCAGCGCGCCGATCTCGAGGAGGTGGTCGGCGCGGTCGAGCGCGCCTCGCGCCTGATCCGGCAGCTCCTGGCCCTGGGCCGGCGCCAGGTCATGAAGACCAAGCGGACCTCGGTCGGCGAGCTGATCGATGGCGTGCGCAAGATGGTCGAGCGGGTCCTCGGCGCCGACATCGAGTTCGCGATCGACGTCGGCGACGACCTGCCGATCGTCGTCGACCCCGGGCAGCTCGAGCAGGTGATCATGAACCTGGTCTTGAACGCGCGCGACGCCATGCCGGCGGGCGGGCGCTTGACCCTGCGCGGCGCCCGTCGCGACCTGGTCGCGCCGGCCGCGGGCGACCAGCCCGACGTGGTGCCCGGCGCCTACGCCGTCCTCGAGGTGATCGACACCGGCCATGGCATGGACGAGCAGGTCCGGCAGTCGTTGTTCGAGCCGTTCTTCACCACCAAGCCGGCCAGCCGCGGCAGCGGGCTGGGGCTGCCGGCGGTGCGCGGGATCGTCGCGCAGCACGGCGGCTTCATCGAGGTCGACAGCGCCCCGGGGCGCGGCAGCACGTTCCGGGTCCACCTGCCGCTGGCCCGCGGCGACGACGGCGCGGCGAGCGAGCCGGTCGGTGGGGTCACCCCCGGCGGCGGCCACGAGCGGGTGCTGGTGGTCGAGGACGAGCCGGCGGTGCGGCGGCTGGCCGCCGATGGCCTGGCCCGCGTCGGCTACCGGGTCACGCGCATGCCCGACGCCGAGTCGGCGTTGCGCGCGCTCGAGGCCACCGCCGAGCCCTTCGACCTGATGATCACCGACGTCATCATGCCGGGCATGGACGGCGTCCAGCTCGCCGACCAGGTCCGCGCCCGCTGGCCGACGACCCGGGTGCTGTTCATGTCCGGGTACGCCGGCGAGCGCCTCGCGGCGCGCGGCTTGGGCAACGACGACCAGCACCTGTTGCACAAGCCGTTCACGCTGCGCGATCTGATCGCGCGGGTCCGGGCGGTGCTCGATCAGCCGGCCGCCGCCGGTCACGCCCCTGAGCCGTCGGCGCGGTAGGGCCGCTCACGCCGGTTCGGTCAGGAGCGGCGGCGCGTGCTCGAACAGGAAGCGCTTGAACGCCACCAGCTTGGCCGGCAGCGGCCGCAGCGGCAGGTGGATCAGGTACGCGGTGGCGCCGGCCAGGCGGTGATCGGGCAGGACCCGGACCAGGCGACCGGCCGCGACCTCGGGCCGGGCGACGAACCACGACAGCGGCCCGATGCCGGCGCCGGCGCACAGCGCGGCGCGCGCGAAGTCGAAGTCGTTGCCGACGATCCGGGCCCGCGCCGCCACCGGCACCGGTCCCCGCGGACCGTCGAGCACCAAGGGCGCGCGCCGCTCGCGACCCGGCAAGAGCACGTGATCGTGGTCGACCAGCTCGCCGGGCTGGCGCGGCACGCCGCGGGCCGCGAGGTACGCTGGGCTGGCGAACAGGCCGAGGTCGAGGCGGGCTAGCTTGCGCGCGACCAGCGTCGACGCCGGCAGGCGTCGCTCGGCCACCCGCAGCGCGAGATCGAAGCCCTCGCGCGCCAGATCGATCAACCGGATCGAGGCATCGACCTCGATCTCGATCCGCGGGTGGCGGGCCACGAACGCGGCCACCAGCGGGCCGAGCACCAGGCGGGCCAGGTCGCTGGTCGCGGTGACCCGCAGCGCGCCGTGGATCTCGCCCTCGGTGCGCGCCACCCCGCGCGCCAGGTCGCGCAGCGCGGCCACGTGAGGCGCGGCCTGCTCGAGGAGGGCCCGGCCGGGGTCGGTCAGCGGCGGCCCACCGCGATGGCGGCGGACCAGAGCCACGCCCAGATCGCCCTCGAGGCGCGCGATCGCCCGGCCGACGGTCGACTTGGGGACGCCGCGGCGGCGGGCCGCCGCGGCCAGCGAGCCGGCGGTCGCGACCTCGACGAACAGGGCTAGCTCGTCGAAGCGCACGGGCGGTGGGGCAGGGGCGCGCGGGCGCGGGGTGGCCATACGCGCAAGGATCCGGGCGTGGTTGCGATAATGCAACGCAACGTGACGAAATCGCGATCTGGGCGACCGGGGCCGTCGCCGCCACCATGCCGTCATGATCATCGTCACCGCTGCCACTGGAAACCTGGGCCGCCTCGTCGTCGACGCGTTGCTCGCCAAGCTCCCCGCCACCGAGGTCGCGGTCGCCGTCCGCGACCCGGCCAAGGCCGCCGACCTATCGGCCCGCGGCGTCGCCGTCCGCCACGCCGACTACGCGCAGCCGGCGACCCTGCGCGCCGCCTTCGCGGGCGCCGACAAGCTCTTGCTCATCTCCAGCAACGAGCTCGGGGGCGGTCGGGTCCGTCAGCACCAGGCGGCGGTGGCGGCGGCGGTCGAGGCGGGGGTCGGCTTCCTCGCCTACACCAGCGTCCTGCGCGCCGATCGTTCGACCCTCGGTCTGGCCGCCGATCACCTGGCGACCGAGCGCGCGATCGCGGCCAGCGGACTGCCGTACGCCTGGCTGCGCAACGGCTGGTACCTCGAGAACTACACCGAGAACCTACGCCCGGCCCTGGCCCACGGCGCGATCCTCGGCGCCGCGGGTGGCGGCAAGGTCGCGGCCGCGGCTCGTCGCGACTACGCCGAGGCCGCCGCCGCCGTGCTGCTCGGTGATGGTCACGCCGGCCGGGCGTACGAGCTGGCCGGCGACACCGCCTTCACGATGGCCGAGCTGGCGGCCGAGGTCGCTCGGATCGCCGGCGCTCCGGTCGCCTACCGCGACCTCCCCGAGGCGGCGTACCGCGACGCCCTGCTCGGCTTCGGCCTGCCGGCGCCCCTGGCCGGGCTCCTGGCCGACAGCGACCGCGGCATCTCCGCCGGCGACCTCGACGGTGACGGCGCCACGCTGCGCGCGTTGATCGGGCGCCCGTCGACCACGCTGGCGACCGCGGTGGCGGCGGCCCTCGGCCGCGGCTAGCCAGCCTCGGCCTCGGATTCGGCCTCGGGTTCGGTCTCGGTCTCGGCCTCGGCCTCGGTCTCGGCCTCGGTCTCGGTCTCGGTCTCGGGTTCGGACTCGGGTTCGGACTCGGACTCGGTCTCGGTCTCGGTCTCGGGTTCGGACTCGGACACGGGTTCGGACTCGGTCTCGGGTTCGGCCTCGGACACGGGGACGGGGATCGGGGGCGGGATCGGGATCGGGGACGGGGACGGGATCGGGGACGGGGACGGGATCGGGGTCGGGATCGGGATCGGGGACGGGATCGGGATCGGGGTCGGGGTCGGGAGGTACGGACCGGCAGCCTCGGTTACAAGCGGACCGGGAGCCTTGGTTACAAGCGGACCGGGAGCCTTGGTTACCAGCGAACCGGGGAGCCTTGGTTCCAAGCGGGCCGGGAGCCTTGGTTCCAAGCGGACCGGGAGCCTTGGTTCCAAGCGGACCGGGAGCCTTGGCTACAAGCGGACCGGGAGCCTTGGCTACGGGCGGACCGGGAGCCTTGAGCCTGCCCCGATTTTCTGGACACCCGCCATCCGACCACCGTCAAGATGAGCGAGGCATCCATGAGCACTTCGTCTCCTTCCAAGCTGCCGCGTCGGCGGCGAACCTTCAAGCCAGAGTTCAAG
>JAGPCY010000003.1:0-122069 GCA_018057825.1 Kofleriaceae bacterium
GGCACAAGCCCGGCCCCGCCGAGCTCGCAAACTCCTGGCTCTACGGCACCGACGACATCGACGCTTTCGAGGCGCCCTTCTGACGCGCCCCGCCGCGTCCCTCCTGCGCTGACGCGCGAACCCAGCCCCCCCCACGCCGAAGCCACCCGGCCCGCCCAGCCACCCTGGGCCGGCCGGGCGGCGGCGTTTTCGGCCGGTCTCGGGGGCGAGGCGACGCTCTATGGACTCTGCGACCTCATCCCGCGGATCTCGGTGGGGTTTCCCGAGAGGTTGCTACCCGTCCGCTGGCGCAGGCGCAGCCACCTCGGCGGGGTCCGAGGGCGAGCGCGCGTCCGCCGGGTCTGTCAACGGGCGGGGGTACTGATCGCGCAAAGGGCGGCCAAACTGATCGCGGTTGTCCACAGGGCCGCGAGGCCTGGATCGGGGTCGGTCAGGTGGCGCGCTCGAGGCGGCCAAACTGATCGCGGCCCGGCTCAGCCGGGCTTGCCGGAGCTGGCGGCCGTCCCGCCGTGCCGGGCGCGCTTGCTCGGAGGCGGGTTGCGGAACGTGTCGCCCTCCATGACGATGTCCCGTTGATACGCCGGCGCTTGGGGGCGTCCGCCCCCCGATCAGTTTGGCCGCCCCCGACCCACCACCCGCCACGATCAGTTCGGCCGCCTCCAGCGCGATCAGTTTGGCCGCCCCCTCCGCGATCAGTTCGGCTGCCTCCACGCCGATCAGTTAGCCCACCCTCTCACACGCCGCGGCGCCCAAACCAGCGCGTCCGGATCGCCCCGCAGCGTCCCTGCTGCGCTGACGCGCCAACCCAACCCACCCCACGCCGAAGTCATCCGGCCCGCCCAGCCACCGTGGGCCGGCCGGGCAGCGGCGACCTCGGGCTGTCTCTGCAGCGCTTCGCCGAGAGGTTGCTACCCGTCCTAGGGGGGGTGTTCTGGAGCCGGCGTGCCAAGGTCATCCCGGTCCTCGACCCCGACGCCCAGCTCGACCGCCTGACGTACCTCTTGAGCCAGGGGCCCAAGAGCAAGCTCGTCGCCTCGCCCAAAGACTGGCCCGGCGCGTGTTCGACCCCGGGGCTGCTCGGCGACATGACCCTGCCCGCTCGCTACAAGGGCCTCGACGCCTGCCGGCGCAACCGGCGGCGCCGCCAGCCGCGCCCCGAGGTCGAACTCGAGGAGGACGTCTCGATCACGCTGGCGGCCCTGCCCGCGCTCGAGCACCTCCCCGTGGACGAACTGCGCGCCGTGCACGAGGGCCTGGTCGACAAGATCGATGCCGCCCACGCCGGCAACCAGGTGCTGGGCGCCCAGCACCTGATCGAGCAGGACCCCGAGACCCGCCCGGAGAACTTCGTGCCCTCGCCCGCCCCGCGCTGCCACGCCCGGTCGACCCCGGTGCGCCTCCGTTTCCACAAGTGTTACAGGACCTTCCAAGATCGCTACCGCAACGGCGCCGGCCAGGTGCGCGAGCGCCCCGCCGACAAGGCCGTCGTCGTCATGGCTGGCTACTCGCCGGGCGCCATGATCCGCGCCCACTGGCACAAGCCCGGCCCCGCCGAGCTCGCAAACTCCTGGCTCTACGGCACCAACGACATCGACGCTTTCGAGGCGCCCTTCTGACGCGCCCCGCCGCGTCCCTGCTGCGCTGACGCGCATACCCAGCTCACCCCACGCCGAAGCCATCCGGCCCGCCCAGCCACCCTGGGCCGGCCGGGCGGCGGCGTTTTCGGCCGGTCTCGGCGGCCAGTCGACGCTCGACAGATTCTGCGACGCCATCCCGCAGATCCCCGAGGGTTGTCCCGAGCGGTTGCCAACGGTCTTTGGGGGGGCCTGTTGGGCGCCTTCCCATTGCCTGGGCCCGGCGGAATCACGTAACCTGACACCCATGAAGTGGGCGCGATCACCCGCCTCGCGCACCCGCGAGGTAGTTCTTCGATGAATCCCAAGCCGTCGGAATGGCGTTACCTGCTCAAGGAACTGTGTGCGCGCGCTGTAGCCATCTTCACTCAACCCCGCGCCTTCTTTTATGTCTTCGTCTTCGGAGCGCTCCTGGGGGGGCTTGGGACCTGGGGCGCCCTGTTTGCGCAGGAACACGGCAAAGCGAGCGGGCGGGAGGTCCTGATCTCGGCTGCGACCTTTGGTGTGGCCCTTTGCTTCACCGGCATCGCCGATTCTGTGCTCGAAAAGGAAAGGCGAGGTCTATTCCGATTCGCCTTGCTTGTCTTCGGTCTGCTATCGCTGATTCCGATGTCGTACGAGTTGTTTCAGCTCTCTATGGGACATTCCAACATTGAGAAGCGGGGCCTGATGAACACGCTGTGCGTATCCGGACCACCTTGGCTCGTCTGGGCCGTGGCCAACGCTCGCGACGTAAAGTTCGAGCCAGAAGAGTGGGATGCCGCAGCCGGAGGGAACCCGGTGCGAGATCTGCAGGATAGACAATGAAACATCTCTTTCGTGGCCCCGCCCTCCGAGTAAGTCAGCCAATCGGAGACTTCTGGGTTGCTGTCATCCCTGCGAGAATCCTCCTTCTGGCTTCAGCACCAGATCGCCTACGTGTCGTAGTTGACGAGGGGGACCCAACTTCGCTTACTGAGTGGAAACAAGGGAAGGCAATGCTAGGCAGCCAACGCGGGCTGAACGATCAAAAGCTAAAGGAAGTCGGCGCCTACGTAGACGCATTGGACGCCACGTTTCCAAATGCCATCATCATTTCTGCGAACTCCGACCTTGCGACGGCCTCACAAGAGGAGACCAAAGACGCGGCCAGCGCCAAGACGAACGAGAAGCAAGACTGGTTCATCGACTACGATGAAGACGACCAGGAGGAGAAGCATCCCCATCTAGTCATCCCGGCGAACCCTCGGCAAGCGGCGATCGTAGATGGGCAACATCGACTTTTTGGCTTCTTCCACAGCAAAATCGAGACCCGCCGGGATTTTCGACTCGTGTGCGCGGTCTTCTTCGAGATGCCGCTTCCGCTTCAGGCGACAGTCTTTGCGACAATCAATACCAAGCAGACCCCTGTGCCAAGGGCAATGGCACTGAACCTTTTTGGCTACAACGTTGAGGACGAGGCGGCCGAGGTATGGAGCCCGACCAAGCTCGCCGTCTTTATCGCCCGACGGCTAAACTGGCAAGAGGACTCGCCACTCTTTGGCAAGATCAAGATCGATGCTGCGGATGCACCCACACCATCTCGCCTGCCAGGTGCAAATAGGGCGCTGTCTCTGGCAGCCGTGGTCGACGGTGTCGCGCATCTTTTGTCGAATACAGCCTCCCAGGACGCAAACACGCTCAAGTCGGAGCGAACTCTTCGCCGAAGAAAGCGTAGGGACCTCCCGAACGATGGTCCACTACTGAGGGCGTGGTACCTGGCCGAGGCGGATCGGTCGATCTTTGAAGTTGTGCGTGAGTTCTGCATGGCCGCGAACGACGTGTTCTGGAAGAACGCCCCCACAGGTAGCATGCTTGTGCGCGCGGTCGGCGTTCGCGCCCTTTTCTCCTTTCTTCTTCAGGCGGGAGAGACACTTGGTGTCCCCGCAAGCCCACCTAACGATCGGCAACAGTTCGTCACTGAGTTTGGTGCGCACGCTCGGCGCGCGCTGAGCAAAGCAAGCAGCATCGACTTCACCGATGTGTTCTTCGAGGCAAGTGGAAGGGGGCAAGCCCGAATCACCAACGTTCTTCTGATCTCGAATGGAATCCTCTCTATCGACAGTTTACCTGAAGGAGACTCCAATGACTACCGTCGAGTACTTGGGGTAGCCCTTGACCGGAGCTAAAGCAGTTGCGCACTGAGTCGTGGCCTGGGTCACCTATCACATACTCACGTCCGTGGCGCGGTCTCGAAGCTGGACTCGTCCCACGCTTGGAAGCGAACGAAGCCACGATCGTGGAGCCTCGTCACTGCCTCACCGCTTCGCAGCCCGCCTAGGTCGAACGTCTGGCCCAGGACGCGCGTCACTAGGGCGGGCTTGGCATTGGTCTTCAGGCAGATCCCTAGCCCGATGTTGGACAAGAAATCGTCGTCGTTGTTCGAGAAGTCGTCAGGCGACTGCGAGACGGTCATCACTGCACCGCCCTTGGAGCGCGATTCACGCACCAGCCCGATTAGCGAGTCCTGGTTGTAGGCGAGGACCTTGCGCGCTTCGTCAACGCAAAGGAAGAGTCGCAGCGACCGATTTCCGTCGGCGTCGATGGCGGAGTCGCCGAGGCTCGAAAGGTACGTGTACGCAGCGTCAAGTATCAGAAATACTACGCAACGCTGGACGAAGTCAGGTAGCGTGTGGACGTCGACGACCCAACTCTGCGAGAAGAACTCTGTTGGCGAGTACTTCGGTTCGAAGAGCTTGAACTTGGCAAGGTCGGAGAACGTCGTTGTGGCCATGTCGTCCTTCCGACGATTTTCGGCGTACACTTCTTTCAGGCGGTCTTGAATATCGGCCAACCGCACGGGATGTGCACCGCGCAGCGCCCTTTCAGTGGCCTCGCCCACCAAATTCTTCTGAATCGGCCCCAACTGCGTGGTTGGAATCCGGTCGAAGGACTCACGGAACCGCATCGCCGCGATCGCGGCCTCGCTGGCGCTGCTGAGGTGGAGCACATCAAGGGGAACCGGCACCTGCGGCGGGGTTAGAACCTCGGCTCCGATACTTCGCACAAAGCTCGGGTTACCGGCCATGTCGCCCTTCCCCATGTCAAAGACCAGCACAGGGCAACCGCTCTGCTGGTGGGCCTCGGTGGCCATCGTACGTGCGATGAAGGTCTTTCCGGTTCCAAGGGTGCCCATGATCGCAACATGAGGGGAGTTCCCTTTCGCATTTATGGCAAACTCAAGACGCTTCCCAGTTCGAAGGTCCGTGCTGACTGGCCCCATGGGCAGACGGACCGGTACTGCCTTCGGCACAAACGGTTCGCGACTCGCCACCCCGTTGGCACTGCGTGTCCTTGCACTCGCCGCACCCTTCCCACGCAGATTCGCTTGCTCGGCCAGGCGCATGATGAAGCGGTCGTGGTCCCCGCCGCAGTCTTTCCAGTCCTTGTCAAGGAGACGGACCCCCCGCGCCCAGTGCCGTCGTACCAGCTCCTGCAACTCCTCGATGCCGACTGGTCCGTCAATGGGAGTATGTTCCACGAGGAGGCATACCCACGTGCGGAGGTCGACTCCGTCACCGAAGAGAATGTGTCCCTTGATGTTCTGTCCAGGTGCGTCGTCGACCGCGGCGGGGGACTCGGCGACGGCAAGCGAACGTGCGATGGCAAGCCGGGCTGCGTAGTTGTTTCCCTTGAGCGCAAGGCGCGGCCCTGCGAACTCCTTGTTGAGTTCGGACGCGGCTGCCCCTGTCGAAAAGCTGGCCTTGGTGACGTCGTCGAATGAGAAGTTGGTCGGCATGGTCTCTTACTTGCCCCGGTCGTCCTTCAAAAGTAGTCGTGTTCGCGAACGACGGCCCGACCTGACGCACTGCCGGGCACGGCTTCGTGCTCTATCCGATAGGTCTTCTTTATCTTCGTGGCTATCGCGTCTTTGAACTCGCCAACGATCTCGGTGTCTTGCGACAGAAAGATGATCTGCTCCCCTGCATTCGCCGCGAAATGACGGAGGACTCGAGTCCGATGGGCAGCGTCCAAGCGAGCCAGAGGAGTATCGATGACAATTGGGAAACGGACGTCCGCCGCTTGGGCAATAGCGCTGATGAGCGCGAACGCGAAAATCTGATTCTCCCCGGCCGACTGATCGAGCGTGCGCAGGTCGTCCCCGCGCTTGTTGAGAAGGCGGACGTTGCAGTCCTTGTCGATGGTGATTTCTTCGACGTGGCTCTTGTGTGCCATCTCTCTAAAGGCCCGTGTCATATGACGTGCGATCTCATCGACACGCTCCCCCACAGCCGCGTCAATGAACTTCGGAATCACTGCCTGAAGACGCTCCGCAACCTCTGCCTTGGCGACGAAGGGTCGGGCGCGGTCGATCAGAGCCTGCTTCTGCTGAAGAGCAGCATAGCGTTGGTTGCGATCGTCCTGGAGCGCCTTACGGCGGCGCTCGTTGTCGCGCAGCTTCTCGGCGTAGCGGCCGGCGGTGTTCGAGGTTTCGGTCAGCTGCTTCGACAACTCCTCGAGTTCGCTTTCGATTCCGGCGTAGGTGTTGATCTGCGACTGAAGTCGCTTCATCTCGATGTCAGCGTCCCTAATCTTGTCGAGCAGCGTAGCTAGTGAGTCCTCTCCCAACTGCTCAGCTTGATCCAGACGTTCGATGATGCGCGGCCGATCGTGCTCGGTGAGGGCTGCATGGCGAAACTCGGTTGCGCATCCATCTTCAGGCGGATGCCAGATCGATGTCCAAGCCGCGCCGATCTTCTGGGCGAGGGCCGCGTCCTGTGCCTGGCTCAGCTCCGGTTGGAAGGCGGGCTCGGCCGCCCGCAATGCTGCGATGAACCGTCCAATGCGTCCGCGGCTCGACTCGATTGCCGCTAGCGACGATGCAAGTTTCTGCTCGCCCTGAAGCCGAAGTCGGACCTGCTGGCGGATGCGGCTACCCGTTAGCGCAAGCGCAAAGTCGGTTCCCACGAGTTCCGTCAGCTCAGTGGTCCGTTGCCTTTGCTCGCGTTCAACAGCGCCTCGTTGGTCCATGAGGCGTTGAACGTTCTTGGCAGACCCCCCGCCCATTGAGGCCAGGCGAGTCTGGAGCTGCTCACTTTCGCGCGTGGCTGCCTCGAGAGCTCGCTCGTGTTCGACTTCCTCTGCGTGAAGAGTCGAAAGTTCGCGATCGATTCGCTCCAGTTCAGCGCGGAGCTCGAAGAGAGCGGAGTCCTCGGCGGCTGGGACCTCGGTACGCGTCTTGGTGGCGTAGCTGCCAAGGTCGTCAGCGAGATCACGCATCAGCCTGACACCGAGGAACCCTTCTATCCCGACTCGCACCTGTGCGGCCATCTCCCGGTTCGCCAGGCTTTGGACGCGCTCACCATCGAACAAGAAGAAGTGCGCCAAGTGTGACGGTAGCGCCGCCTGCGCAACCCATCGCCGCGCGAAGTCCGCCGGGTCATCATTGCGACCAGGGATCTTCCTGGCGCCGTCGACTTCGATGTGAACTTGCTCGCCATCCCCGAGGAGGTGACCATTGATCCCAAACCGCCACGTCCGACGGATTGTGATGGCACGCCCGTCGTTGGGATCGATGAACTGGAGTTCTACCTCGGCGTCATCGCTCTCTGTGCGACCGGCCAACTGGTGTCGTGCTTCCTGGATGAACTTGCGATAACTTAGGCGACGCCGGTTGTCATCGCCGCCTGCGTCGGCGCGGGGAACGATGTCGAGGCCGTCCGCGCCATAGAGGCCCAGGATGATAGCCTCAAGAAGGCTGGTCTTCCCGTAGCCGTTCTTGGCGCCAATAAGGACGACGTTCTGGCGCCGGCCAGGCTCTGGGAACGAGAATTCGTGGTCCCCACCGTATAGCTTCCAGTTACGTAGCTTGACCCGCGTCAGATACATTGGCTTTTCCACTCGTGGGTTCGTCGACGAGTTCGTCGAAGACTTCATCGAACTTTTGGAAGATGCCGTGGCGGCGACCTTGGCCGACATGAGCCTGCTCGATCTCGATCAGGCGCTCGACGACCTTCACGCTGACTCCCGCTTCTCGGCAGTACTGCTTCAGCAGTTCGCGACCTTGCCCCTGCTCAGTGAGACGGATGGTCATGGGGTGCTGTCCTTGTGCGCGCCGCGAATGGCCGCGAGTGTACGACGGGCCTCTTCGGCCGCATCGTGGCTCCATAGCCGACGGATCGTTGACTGCTCCTTGGCCGTGATCAGTTCGAGGCCTACCTCTCGCTGGACCGCAAGTAGTCGTTCGAGGATTTCTCGGCGGGCCTCCAGGGTGAACGGCCCCGGCACCGGCGTGCCGTCTTTCATGAGTGTGACCAGACCGTTCCTTCGCGTCCGCTGACGGCGCGCTCGGTCGTTCCGAATGGCCGCCAACCAGTCTCGGAAATAGAGGAGCGGTTCAAGATGGTCGAAACCGTTGTCGATGAACCCCTCCATGCTCTTGTCCTTCTCGACGACGGTGCAAGTCCAGCATCCGAAGCGCGACGAGTTGCTCCCGCATGAGGGGGCCTCATCATTGTCGAGGACTAGCGGGCACTCGCCCCCCTGCGCGTTCCTGTACAGAGTGACGAGGTCGCGGTGGCTACCGCCCCAAGGGGGCGGACGCTGTAGAAGTAGCTGCCAGACTTCGTCGGTCTCAAGGTCGACGATCGGGCGAAAAACCAGGCATCCCTTGAGGTCGTTGTGCGGGTTCAGCCGCGAGCCGTCCTTGGGGGCGTAGCGATCCACCGAGGCTGCGCGCACCGCAGACTCCGCTCTCCGCACGCCGAGAAGTAGGATCGCTTGCCCATTGGCCGCGACAGTCGACGTAATGTAGTCGGAGGTTGGGCGGATCTTCATCCTGTCAGTGCACCACCGGAACATCCGGTTGGGGGACGGATAGCCCCGGCCGATCAGATTCACCCAGAAGGTTTGTTCGGGGTCCGGCGTCGTCTTCACGACCGTCATCGGGAGCGCGAGGTCGTTGGCCGCGACGCGCAGCTTCTCGATCATGGCCTCGATGTAGCTGGCCAGAATCGGGGATTCCACCAGGGTGTCGTTCGTTAGGACATGAACGGGCCGACGCCGCGCTGACGGGTCGAGGTCCAGCAGCACTTCGAATACGAGCTGCAATACGAGTGTGGAGTCCTTGCCGCCGGAGTAGCCCACGATCCATGGGTAAGCGTGCGTCGGATCAAGGTACTCCGCGCGCACATCATCCAATGCCCGACGAAAGCGGCCAGCGGTTCCCTCACCAGGCGGCGGGGTTGCAGGCGAGCTTGCGCCAGGGGCGCCGACGGCGAGTGGACGATCCATTGGGTTGGGGAGACTAGACCAGAACGCAAGGGCGCTACAAGGCACCCTGCATGGCGCTTGGTGCTCGCGCGAAGTGCGTTTGTGACCGCACGTCTCCGGAGAGTTCAGTACGCGGTGGCGTAGTCGATCGGGGTGGTCAGGCTATCCGAGGGCAGGGCTTCGCGGCCGATGACGACGGGGGCGCAGGTGGAGACGCCGGCGCCGACGATGATGTTGGGCAGGTTCTGCATGAGGGTCGTGCTCACGCCGCTGGCGCGATCGATGGAGCGCACGGTGGAGTTGAGGGTGCCGATGATGCCCTGCTGGGTGGTGACGAAGATGTAGAACTTGCCGCCCCACTGCGCGAAGGCCCAGGCGCGGACCTGGCCGCCGAGGCCGCCATCGATCCGGAGCTGCGGACCGGTGCCGCCGCCGGTGGTCTTGTCGATCTGCTGGACGAAGGCGTTGGTGGCGCCGGGGTAGAAGCCCCAGAGGGTGGCGTCGCCGAGGCCGGTGAGCTCGGGGCTGTTCTCGGCGTTGGTGGGCAGGGGGCCGACGCGGTTGACGGTGAGGCTGCCGGGGGTGAGCCAGCCGAGGCTGCCGCCGATGGAGGCGTCGGCGTCGCCGCCGCCGATCCACAGCTTCTCGGTGTCGCCGCCGGCGGTGTCGGTGACGTAGCCCATGCCGAACAGGTCCCACTGCTGGCCGCCGACGTTCTGCTGGGCGGTGAAGCCGGTGGCGGTGCAGGCGGCGTTCTGGGTCGAGACGTTGAAGATGCGACCGCTGGAGTACAGGACCCAGGCGGTGGCGTCGCGGTCGATGGCCATCGAGAACGGGGTGGCGGGGCCGCTGCCGTCGAGGGCGGTGCCGGCCGGGCAGTTGAGGCGGCCGATCATCGAGAACGGGTTGGTGGGGGTGCCGACGTTGCGCGGATCGAACGACAGGAGGTTGTTGTCGTCGTCGACGACGTAGATCAGGTCGACGCCGTCGGCCGAGCAGGCGCGCTGGCACGAGCCGCCCTGGCACTCGGTGCCGGCGGCGCAGGTCTCGACGGTGCCGCCGAAGCTGCCGTCGGCGCCGCACTCGACGACCGCGTTGCCGTTGCAGGTGTTGACGCCGGGGTTGCAGTCGATGCAGCCGCCCAGGTTGGCGTTGCACAGGTTGGTGCAGGTCTCGACGATGACCCAGCGGTTGTCGCGGCACTCCTGGTACTGGTTACCGACGCACTGGCTGCCAGAGCCGGTGCAGGGGTCGTCGGTGACGTCGTCATCGTCGTCGCCGGAGGCACCGGGGCCACAGGCGGCGAAAGCGAGGAGCGAGAGCGCGAACGTGACTCGGACTAGGCGACGCATGAAGGACCTCCGGCGCTCGCCCCCGGGCGAGCCCCCCGTACTTACCGCGGGGCCCGGCGCGAGGGGAAGCCCGATCCGCGCGGGCCGCGACCTGCCGCACGGCCGGCGGGCGCGGTAGGGTGGCCCGGTGACCTCCCCGGTGGTTCGACCGTTCGCGTGTGTGGTGGCGGCCGATCTCGACGACGGGATCGGGCGGGACAACGACCTGCCGTGGCCGCGGCTGTCGACCGACCTGCGGACGTTCAAGCGGCTGACGTCGACGGCGGCGCCGGGGCGGCGCAACGCCCTGGTGATGGGGCGGCTGACCTGGGAGTCGGTGCCGCCGCACCTGCGGCCGCTGCCGGGGCGCCAGAACGTGGTGGTGTCGCGGTCGACGCCGACCTTGCCCGACGGGGTGTGGCTGGCGCATTCGCTGGACGACGCGCTGGTCCAGGCCAGCGTCGACCCGACGATCGAGCGGGTGTTCGTGATCGGCGGCGGGCAGATCTACGCCCAGGCCTTCGCCCATCCGGCGTGCGCCGAGATCGTCCTGACCCGGCTGGCGGCGCGGTTCGCGTGCGACACGGTGATCCCGCCGGTGCCGCCGGACTTCGCGCGGGTCGAGGTGCTGGCCGAGGTCGAGGAGGCCGGGGTGCCGTACGCGATCGAGCGGTGGGTGCGCGAGGTCGCGCCCGCGGCGTGAACCGTCATCAGCCTCGCGCCGGCGCGGCGGCTGCGCGACACTGGGGCGATGACGCGCGCCCTCCCGCCGCCGGAGACCTTCGAGCACGCCGGCCGCCGCATCGCCTATCGCTCCCTGGGAGACGGCGATCGCGCGGTGGTCCTGACCCACGGCCTCCTGATGGACAGCCGGATGTACACGGCGCTGGGGCCGACCCTGGCGGCCGCGGGCTACCGGGTGATCCTGGTCGACATGCTGGGCCACGGCGCGTCGGCGCCGGTGACCGACATGACGGCGCACTCGATGCCGGCCTACGGCGCGGACGTGATCGCGCTGCTCGATCACCTGGGGTTCGCGCAGGCGGTGATCGGCGGGACCTCCCTGGGCGCCAACGTCGCGCTCGAGGTGGCGGCGGCGGCGCCCGAGCGGGTGCGGGCGCTGTTCCTCGAGATGCCGGTCCTGGAGAACGGCCTGGCCGGGGCGGCGGCGCTGTTCGTGCCGCTGGCGCTGGCGCTGCGGGTGTCGCAGCGGGCGGTGGGCGCGGTGGCGACGGTGGCGCGCAAGATCCCGCGCAGCCACTTCTTGATCGACGTGCTGATCGACTTCCTGCGGCGCGATCCGGCGACCTCGCTGGCGATCCTCGACGGGTTGACCTTCGGGCGGACCGCGCCGCCGGCCGACGTGCGGCGCCGGCTGCCCCACCTGGCGCTGGTGGTCGGCCACCCGAACGATCTGGTGCACCCGTTCTCGGACGCGGATCGCACGGCGCGCGAGCTGGTGCGCGGGCGGCTGGTGGCGGCCGACTCGATGTACGAGTGGCGGGTCCGGCCGTCGCGGCTGGACACCGAGCTGCGCGAGTTCTTGCGGGTGGCGTGGAGCGAGCCGCAGCCGGTGGCCGGGGTGCTGGCGGCGGCGAGCGCATAACGGCACCGCGGGCGCCCGCGCCGGCCCGGCTTCCCGTACAGTGCGCGCCATGGGCCTCGAAGTCTCCGGTCGGTTGCACGCCATCTTCGACACCGCGCAGGTGTCCGAGCGCTTCACCAAGCGCGAGTTCGTCGTCGAGCTCACCGACAACCCGAAGTACCCCCAGCTCGTGCAGTTCCAGCTCACGGGCGATCGGGTCGGGCAGCTCGATCAGTTCAAGGTCGGCGACGAGGTGACCCTCGAGTTCAGCCTGCGCGGCCGCGAGTGGAAGAGCCCGCGGGGCGAGACCAAGTACTTCAACAGCCTCGACGTGTGGCGGATCGATCCGGGCCGCGTGGCCTCGGCGGGGGGCGGCCGGCGCGACAGCCGGCGCGACGACCCGCGGGGTGGCGGGCGCGAGGATCCGCGGGCGGGGGGTGGCCGCGGCCCGGCGCCGGCCCGCGGGCGGGTGGCGGATCCGCGCGAGGGCGACGTCCCGCCGCCGCTGTCGGACGACGACCGGCCCTACGGCGGGGGCAGCCGCGACGTCGACGATGATCTGCCGTTCTGAGCGCGTGGGGGGCGCGGCTGTGCGCGGGAGCATGGGCGGGCCTGGTGGCCGCGCGGCGCGGTTGACCGCGGCCGGCGTGGGGCCGACGATCGCGTGACGATCGGAGGCCCCTCGTGCCACGTACCCCCATGCGCATGCGCTCGTTCACCCTGCTCTCGCTCGCGCTCGCGACCGCCTGTGGCGGCGAGCCCGCGCCGGACACCACGCCCGACGGGCCGCCGCCGATCGACGCGCCGATCGACGCCCCGGACCTGACGGTGATCGAGTCGCGGTCGGTGACGATCGGGCCGGTGACGGTGGCGCCGGGCGGCGAGGCGACGGTGTGTACGGTGGTCGACCTGGGCAACCTCGAGGCGCGGATGGTGCGCGCGGTGCATTCGCAGCTCAGCGACGGCACGCACCACGTGATCGCGACGGTGACGCCGGAGGCGCCGCGGCCGGGGCTGTCGCCGTGTGGGCCGTTCGCGGGGGGCGCGAGCGACCGCGGCATCCTGACGATCGCGCAGCAGCCGCGGGCGACCCTGGGGTACCCGACGGGGGCCGGGCTGCCGGTGGTGGCGCACCAGGGCGTGCACCTGGAGATGCACTACTTCAACCCGACCGAGGCGTCGCTGGCGATCAGCGGGACGATCACGCTCGACCTGGCGGCGGCCGACGCCGGGCTGGCGCCGGTGGCGCTCCTGTTCACCGGCGGGACGTCGCTCAACATCCCGGCGCGCGGCACGCAGACGGTGTCGACCGAGCACGCGCTGCCGCCGGGGGCGGCGCTGTTCGCGACGACGGCGCACACCCACCAGTGGGGGACCCTGGCGACGGTCGAGCTGCTCGACGCGCCCGGGGATCCGACGCCGCAGCTCCTGCACAGCTCGACCAACTGGGCCGAGCGGCCGCTCGATCAGTTCCCGCCGATCACGGTCGGGCCCGACGCGCGGCTGCGGCTGACGTGCAACTACGACAACCGATCGGACAGCGCGGTGGGCTTCGGGTTGTCGGCCGAGGACGAGATGTGCTTCGTGTGGGCGCACCACGTGGTGCCATAGGGCGGCGCCGTGATCGCGGTGCGGTGATCGCGGTGCGGTGATCGCGGTGCCGTGATCGCGGTGCCGCGATCGCGGGACTACACGGCCACGGGGAACTTGATGAAGGCGTGGTGCTGGTAGCCCTCGAGGGCGATGTCGTCGAAGCCGAGTTCGAAGAGCGGCCGGGCGGCCAGGACCAGGCGCGGCAGCGGGAAGGGCTCGCGCTCGAGCTGGCGGGTGACGCCCTCGACGTGGTTGGCGTAGATGTGGGCGTCGCCGAGGGTGTGGATGAAGTAGCGCGGGCGCTTGCCGGTGTCCTGCGCGATCATCGCCAGGAGGAGCGCGTAGGAGGCGATGTTGAACGGCACGCCCAGGGCGAGATCGGCGGACCGCTGGTAGAGCTGGAGATCGAGCCAGTCGCCGCTGACGTAGAGCTGGAAGAAGGCGTGGCACGGCGGCAGCTTCATCTTCGGCAGGTCGGCGACGTTCCAGGCGCTGACGATGATGCGGCGCGAGGTGGGATCGCGGCGGATGAGGTCGAGGGCGTCGGTGAGCTGATCGATGCCGGGGCGCTCGCCGTCGGCGCCCCAGCGCCGCCACTGGTGGCCGTAGATCGGGCCCAGGTTGCCCTCGGGGTCGGCCCAGGCGTCCCAGATCGGGGTGTGCTGGGTGAGGTCGTCGTGGATGTTCGTGGAGCCGCGCAGGAACCAGAGCAGCTCGCGCACGACCGCGGGGAACAGGACCTTCTTGGTGGTGACGATCGGGAAGCCGTCGCGCAGGTCGTAGCGGGTCTGGGCGCCGAAGATCGACAGCGTGCCGGTGCCGGTGCGATCGGTGCGGCGCTCACCCTCGGTGAGCACCTGGCGCAGGAGGTCGAGGTACGGCCGCATGGGCGGGCTATAGCATCCACCTCCGACGTGGTAGGACCGGGCGTGGTCCCGACGCCGGCTGGCTTCGACGCGCTGATCGATCGCTACGAGGGGTTCCTGTTCGACGCCTACGGCGTGCTGGTCGACGCCGGCGGGGTGGCCCCAGGCGCGGCGGCGGCGCTGGCGGCGCTGGCGGCGGCCGGCAAGCCCTTCGCGGTGGTGACCAACGACGCCTCGCGGTTGCCGGCGACGGCGGCGGCGCGGTTCGCGCGGGTCGGGCTGCCGATCGCGGCCGAGCAGGTGGTGTCGTCGGGGCTGATGCTGGCGCCGGCGGTGGCGGCGGCCGGGCTGACCGGGGCGCGGGCGATCGTGCTCGGGACGGCCGACGCGCGGGCCTACGCGACCGACGCCGGGCTCGAGGTGGTGGCGACGGGCGACGACGCGGCGATCGACGCGCTGGTGATCTGCGACGACGCCGGCTTCGACTTCCTGGCCGGGATGAACGCGGCGGTGACCGCGTGCGTGCGGGCGCTCGACGGTGGGCGGCCGCTGGGGCTGATCGTGGCGAACCCCGATCTGGTGTTCCCGCGCGGCGGCGGGCGCCTGGGCTTCACGGCCGGGACGATGGCGGCGATGATCGAGGCGGTGCTGGCGCGGCGCTATCCGGCGCCGCCGCGGTTCGTCGCGGTCGGCAAGCCGGCGGCGGCGATCTTCGTCGAGGGCCAGCGGCGCCTGGGGGTGACGGGGCCGGTGGTGATGATCGGCGATCAGCTCGAGACCGACATCGCGGGGGCGCGGGCGGCGGGGCTCGACGCGGCGCTGATCGAGGGCGTGTCGGTGTGGCGGCCGGGGGCGGCGGCGGCCGAGGCGGCGCCGCAGTGGATCTTGCCGGGGCTGTGACGGAAGCGGAGCGCGCGCCGGCGATCACGGCGCGGCGCGGAAGTTCCAGGTCTTCACGACCACGGCGTCGGCGTCGAGGGCGGCGCGGAAGGCGACCCAGGCCGGGGTGGACTGGGCGGCGGCCAGGGTCGCGAGATCGGCGGTGAGGACGGTGACGGCCAGGTCCCACTTGGCGGCGCTGTCATCGGCGGGGACGGCGACGGCGACGGCGACGTGGGGGCCACCGAGGGCGCGGGCCCGGGCGATCGTGGCGTCGCGGCGGGCGTCGGCGGTGCCGGGGTGGAAGCGGAGGAAGCAGTGGTGCTGGATCATGACGGCTGCTCGGCGGGGTCGTCGACGGCGGGGTCGTCGACGGCGGGGTCGTCGACGGCGGGGTCGTCGGCGGCGGGGTCGTCGGTCTCGGGGACGGTCGCCGGCGCGGCGGCCAGGGCGGCGCGGTAGGCGGCGAGGTCGGGGGGCAGCGGGCTGTCCCAGGCCAGGGGCGCGCCGGTGATCGGGTGGCGCAGGCCGAGGTGGGCGGCGTGGAGCGCGAGGCGCGGCGCGCGCGGGCGGAAGCGGCGCGCGGCCTCGCCGCCGTGCTGGCTGTCGCCGAGGACCGGGCAGCCGAGGCCGGCCAGGTGCAGGCGGATCTGGTGGGTGCGACCGGTCTCGAGCTCGAGGCGCAGCTCGCTGGCGCGGCCGCCGGCCAGGGCGGTGCGACCGACGACGCGGGTGAGGGCGCGCTGGCCGCCGACCGGGCGATCGATCGCGGTCAGCTCGGGCGGCAACGCGCCGACCACCAGGGCGACGTAGGCCCGGGTCAGATCGTGGGCGACGAAGCGCTCGCCGAGGATGCGGTTGGCCTCGCGGGTCTTGGCGTAGATCAAGAGGCCGCTGGTGGGGCGATCGATGCGGTGGACCAGGAAGACCTCGCCGGCGCCGGGGCGGCGACGCAGGCGATCGAGGACGTCGCCGCGATCGCTCTCGGGGGTCGGCGCGGCGACCAGGCCCGCGGGCTTGTCGACGACGATCAGGTGATCGTCCTCGAAGACGATCGGCAGGGGCAGGTCGGGGGCGGCGGCCGGCGCGAGGGCGCGGGTCAGGACGCCACCCAGGGTGGCCTCGACGCGCTGGCCGGCGCGGACCAGGCGTCCGGCGACCTTGACCCGGGCCTTGTCGACGAAGACGCCGCCGAGATCGATCAAGACGCGGGCCTTGCGGCGCGACAGCCCGGGCACGCTGCGCGCCAGGGCCTGATCGAGGCGCTCGTCGACCAGGACGGTGAAGCGCGCGGTATCGGCCACGCGCGCATGATGGCGGCGGCGCTGGCCACCGTCAACGCGCCGGCCTGGTAGGCTACGCGCCGTGAAGCTCTTCGCCTCGATCGTGTGCCCCGCCCTGGCCGCTGCGGTTGCGCTAACCTCGGCGTGCGTGATCTCGTCGACGCCGCCCGCGCCCCCGCCGACGACCGGCGGCCCGTCGACGCCCGCCGGCGATCCGATGCTGACGCCCGACGGGCGCTGGTTCGCGGCCGAGCGCACCTACCAGGGCGACTGCGCCCCGGCCGGCACCCGCGGCGGGTGCTACTCGATCACGCTCCGGCCCGACGGCTCGTTCCGCCACATGCTGCTCGACGCGGCAGTGGCCGGCACGTACGCGATCGCCGGCGCGCAGGTGACGTTGACCCCGGGCGGCGACGCCGCGCCGGAGACGATGACGCTGTCGGCGGATCGCACCAAGCTCGGCGACTACGTGCTGCAGCCGGCGGAGCCGCCGGTCGGCCAGACTGCGCCGTAGCCGGTCAATACGCGAGGTCGGCGCGGGCGACCTCGACCAGCTCGCCGCGCGCGCCGTCGAGGACGGTGACGGTGCCGGTGGTCGGATCGTGGCCCAGGCCGGCGATCGCGCCGACGCCGAAGCGCGCGAGATCGTCGACCTCGGTGAGCGAGAAGTCGGCGTACGTGTAGCGGTAGAGGCGCGTGCCGGCGCCGAGGATCAGGCCGCCGTCGCCGGGGGCGTACAGACCGCCGGCGTCGAGGTCCATGGGCAGCGCGCGCCAGGTCTCGTCGCGGCCGGTGACGCGATCGTAGCTCGCGACCTCGTTGCGCAGGAGCGCGCCCTCGAGGTCGAAGGTGCGCGGTTGAGCGAAGAGCTTGCCGGTGGCGGCGTCGTAGCCGACCGCGCCGGTGCGCTGCTCCTGATCGTCGGGGAAGCCGCCGGGCTCGTAGCAGAAGTACTGCCGCATGGTGTCGGCGCCGAGATCGAGGAGGAAGCCGTCGCCGATCGCGGTGAGCGCGTACTGGCCGTCGCCGAGGGCGACCAGATCGGTGTACGGCGGGCGGATCGGCACGCCGGGATCGGGCAGCTCGGTCAACGCGCGGACGCGGGTGGCGCGGCCGTCGGGGGTGACGCGGAAGAGGCCGGCGTCTTCATCGAGGACGAGGCGATCGCCGGCGGGGTCGATCGCGACGCCGACCGGGCGCGGGGTGGCCAGGCCGGTGGCGGTGCGCAGGTCGACGCGACGGGCGACCGGCTCGGTGGGAGTGTCGCCGCAAGCGGGGGCGGCGAGGAGGAGCGCGAGGAGCAGGGAGCGGCGGGGCACGCGTTGGGGTCAGCAAGGGGCGTGCCGCCAGCGGCGCGGCGCGCGGTCGCAGGGTTGCGCGCGCCAGCCTCGAAAAGTTGGGATCGGGGACAGAGGCCCCTCGGGAATCTGCGGCGCGCGGGCCGGCCTGGGCCTACCAGTCGTCGCCGTCTTCGCCGCGGCGCCGACCGCCACCACCACCGCGCCGACCCTCGTCGCGCCGGCCACCACCACCACCACCACCGCCGCCGCGGCGACGATCATCGCCGCCGCCACCCGGGCGAGGTGCACCGGGAGGACCACCCGCCGGACGTGCGAAGCCGCCGCCGCCGCCACCACCGCCGCCGGGCGCGCCGAAGCCACCACCGCCACCACCTGGGCGAGGACCACCGAACGTGCGGGGCGCCCGAGGATCGCGCTCGCGGGCCTCGTTGATGCGCAGCGCGCGACCGTCGAGATCCGCGCCGTCGAGTTCCTTCAGCGCCTGCTGCGCGAACTCGGACGTGGTCATCTCGACGAAGGCGAAGCCCCGCGACCGGCCGGTCTCGCGATCCATGATGATCGAGACGCTCGCGACCTCGCGCCCGTTCGAGCTGAAGAGCTGGCGGAGCGACTCCTCGTTGGTGTTGTAGTTCAGGTTGCCCACGTAGAGCTTCGTGCCCATGGAACTCGAGATCTCCTGCGGATTGCCGTTCGGTTGGGGTGGTAATTAGGCTGCGGCGTAGCGAGGCCTCGCGCCTCAGGCCTTCAAATATCGCCAGATCTCGCGGGGCCACGCAACCAGATCCCGCAGGAAGGCCCGGCGTCCACCGCGACACCGGCGTCGCGCTCGCGGGGCTCGGCTCCGACGGTGCCGGGCGTAACCCCTCGGGAGGCCACGCGCGCCGACGGCACCGTCCTTGCCATACCGACCGGCGATGTCCCTCTCCGCCTGCCCTTCCTGCGATGGCCTGCTCCCGAACGGCGCCGCGATCTGTCCCCACTGCGACGCGCCGCGGCCGCGGGGCTGGGCGGCCCGGCTAGCCCGGGTCGCGGTCGGTGGCCTGGCGGCGATGACGCTCATGGCCTGCTACGGCGGGCCGGCCTGGATCGACGACTGCGTCGATGGCGACGGCGATGGCTGGTTCCCGACCTGCTACGACGAGCCGTGCGATCCCGAGGTCGATCCCAACTGCGACTGCGATGACGCCCGGGCCGACATCCACCCGGGCGCGCCGGACGTGTTCGGCGACGGCCTCGACAGCGACTGCTCGGGAGCCGATGGACCGGGCAAGCGACGGACCGACGCCGGGATCGACGCCGAGGAGGACGCCGGGATCGACGCCGAGGAGGACGCGGGGATCGACGCGCCGCCGTGACCCGGCGCGCGGGCGGGTCAGCGCGGCGGGCGCAACGCGACGGCGCAGACCTCGGCGCGGTTGGCCGGCAGGTGGATCGCGTGGACCTCGGCGAAGCCAGCCGTGGTGAGGCGGTGGAGCAAGGTCGGCAGGGTCCGTCGCACCGCCTGATCGTTCATCTTGAGCGTGATCACCGCGCCGCGCAGCGAGCGCTTCCACGCCGGCACGAAGCGCGCGACGCCGTGGACCGCGACCGGCGCCGCCAGGTTGACGTCGACGAGGAGCCAGTCGACCGCGCGCGGGAGCTGCTCCCAGCGGACGCCGGCGAGGGTCTCGCGCAGGTGGTGGACCTGAGCGCCGCCGGGGCCGCGAAAGGCCAGGACCCGAGGATCGAGGTCGCCGGGGTCGACGGCGTGGACGGTGACGCCGCGGCGGGCCAACGCGTAGGCGGCGCCGCCGGGGGCCGCGCCGATCTCGACCGCGACCTGGCCGGCGGTGACCGGCAGGCCGGCCCAGGCGATGGCCTCCTCGAGCTTGGCGTAGGCCCGCGACGGCGCCTCGGGCGGGACCTCGGCCGGGGTGACCGTGCCGTCCCAGCGCGCGCGGCGGTAGTGGGCGACCAGGTACGGCTCGCCGGGGCTGGTGACGACCAGGAGCGCCGGCTCGTCGAGGGCCGGCTCACCGACGGTGCGGCCGGTGGCGCGGAGCTCTTCGATCGCGGCGGCCACCGCGGCGGCGGCGCCGTCGGCGTCCGGATCGCGGGCGACCACCCGGGCCACGCCGGGCGGGGCGTCGACGAGGGCAGCCGCGCCCTTGCCGAGGGACCGCGCCCAGGTCCGCGCGTAGGGGCTGGGCGCGAGCTCGCCGTCGAGCGGCGGGGCCTCGCACTTCCAGGTCACGACGCCGGGCCGCGACAGGGCGAGCCGGTAGTCGGGGCGGGCCCGGGCGACGTCGTCCTTGAGGGCGGCCTCGAAGCCGGGTGCGCAGGTCGCGAGGGCGAAGGCCACGCTCACGGGTACGCCGAGCCGGCCCGCACCGCAAGCGCCCGTGGTACGAGTCGCGCGTGCTCTACCGGGCGCTGTTCTGGTTGATCCTCAAGCGGCTGCCGGCCGAGTCCGCGCACCACCTCGGCTTCGGCCTCCTGCGCGGACTCCTGGCGGTGCCGGGGGCGAAGGCGCTGACCAGCTGGCTGTGCCGGACCCGCGATCCGGTGCTGGTGCAGACGGTGTTTGGACGGACGGTGACGTCGCCGCTGGGGCTGGCCGCCGGCTTCGACAAGGACGCGCGCGGTCCGGCGGCGCTGGCGGCGCTCGGCTTCGGCGCGGTCGAGCTGGGGACGATCACGGCCCAGGCTCAGCCCGGCAACCCGAAGCCGCGCATGTTCCGGCTGCCGCGCGATCGCGCGCTCCTCAACCGGCTGGGCTTCAACAACCGCGGCGCCGAGGTGGCGGCCGCTCGCCTGCGCCGGCGGCCGGCGGGGGTCGAGCTGCTCGGCATCAACATCGGCAAGACCAAGCTCGTCGACGAGGCCGGCGCCCTGGCCGACTACGCGCGCTCGGCCGAGCTCCTGGCCAGCGCCGCCGACTACCTGGTGGTGAACGTCAGCTCGCCCAACACGCCGGGGCTGCGCGATCTGCAGGCGGTCGACAAGCTGCGGCCGCTCCTGGCCCACGTCCGCGCCACCCTCGACCGGGTCTCGCCGACGCGGCGGGTGCCGCTCCTGGTGAAGATCGCGCCCGACCTGGCCGACGACGACGTCGACGCGGTGGCCGACCTCGCCCTCGAGCTCGGCCTCGACGGCGTGATCGCGACCAACACGACGATCGCGCGGACCGGGCTGGTCACGCCGGCCGACGAGGTCGCGGCGCTCGGCGCCGGCGGGCTGTCGGGTGCGCCGGTGGCGGCGCGGAGCTTGGCGGTCTTGCGGCGGCTGCGGGCGCGGGTCGGCGATCGGCTGGTGCTGATCGCGGTGGGCGGGATCGCGACGGCCGACGACGTCTGGGCGCGGGTGCGGGCCGGCGCGACGCTGGTGCAGGGCTACACCGGCTTCGTCTACGGCGGGCCGCTGTGGCCGCGGCGCTTGCACCGCGGGCTGGCGGCGCGGGTCCGCGCGGCCGGGCTGACCTCGATCCGCGACGCGATCGGCGCCGACCTGCGGTGATCAGCGCGGCGGAGGCGGCTGCGGGACCCAGGTCGGCAGGCCGAGCTCGGTGGCCAGGAGCGACGCCAGGGCGTTGGCGTCGTCGAGGGCGTCGGTGGTGGCCAGGAGGTGATCGCGGTTGCCGGCGCGCAGCCGGACCTGCCAGACGACGTTGGTCCAGGTGCCCTGGTAGACGCCGACGCAGAAGATGTGCGTGACCAGCTCGCGGGCCAGCCGGACCCCGGGCCCGACGATCGTGCGCGGGCCGATCGTCAGGTGGTAGCGGCGCCGGCGCAGGGCCAGGGACACGCCGAGCGGAGGCAACCCGAGGCCCAACATGACCCCGAGGCCGGCCGGGGTGAGCATGGCGATCAGGCCGCAGCCGGCGGCCCACACGACGGCGCCGGGGTTGACCGGGCCGGCCGCGCGCCGGTGCGGGAACTCGATGGTCAGGGTGCCGCCGGTGCGGCGCTCGAGGAAGGCCCGGCCCGGGGTGCGAAACGGCCCGTCGGGAGACACCACCGGCGGCGGCGGCTCCTCGTCGACGCGGACCACCGCCATGCCAGTCGGCGGCGGTGGCGGCTTGGGGAACGTCGCGACCAGGGGCACGAACATCGGCGGCGGCATCGGCGGCGGCGGGCGCTCGACCTCGACCGGCGCCTGGCAGTTGGGGCACGGGACCGCGGTCGCGCCCGGTGGGACCTCGGCCCAGGCGATCTTGCGCTCGCACAGCGGGCAGCTCGCGGCGATCACCACGCCGACAGTGTAGCTGGTCGAGGTCGGGTGGATGCGCGAAGGTCACCGCAGGGGCCGGCAACTCAGGTACGCTCGAGCCCGTGCGTCGCGCGCCCACGCTGACGGTGCTGGCCCTGGCCATGTTCGCGGCGTCGGCCCCCTCGGTGTGGGCCGAGCCCGACGCCGACGCGATCGAGGCGGCGGCGGTGTCGGACTTCCGCGCTGGTCGCTTCCGCGAGGCCGCGGTCAACTTCGAGCGGCTGTATCGGCTGCGGCCCGAGCCGGCGACCCTGTTCGCGATCGCCCGCGCCTACCAGGAGGCCGGCGACTGCGAGCGCGCCCGCGAGGTGTTCGAGGACTTCGTCGCGACCAGCGCCGACCCGGCCGGCCGGCGCGCCGCCGAGGAGCGGATCGCGGCGTGCCGACCGCCGCCGGGGGCCGAGCCCGCGGGCGCGACGGATCCCGCGGTTACGCCGGATCCAGCGACGACCGTGACCAACACGGCCCCCATGAATTCCGGCTCTTCCACGGAGTCCTCGACTGCCCCGACGGGCCCCGATCGGCGGCGCGCCTGGGTGCTCGGCCTGGCCGCCAGCGGGCTCGGGGTCGCGGTCGGCGCCGGGGTGCTCGAGCTCCTGGGGCGCGGCGCTCTCGACGACGCCGCCGCGGCGGGCCAGCGCGGCGACGGCGGGGCCCTCGACGACGCCTACCTGCGCGCCAACCGCTACCACTACGCGGCCCAGGTCGCGGCGGTGGCGGCGGTCGGCCTGGGGGTCGGGGCCGGGGTGGCGTGGGCGACCCGGCCGCGGCCGCGACCGCGGACCGGCCTGGCGGTGGCGCCGCGCGACGGCGGGGCCCTGGTGTCCTGGCGCGGGGTGTTCTGACGTGCGCGCCGGCCTCGCCGTCACGTTCGCCGCCGTGGCCGCAGCCGCCTGCGCCTACGACCGCCCGCCGCTGGCCGACGACGCCGGCGCCGACGGGCCGACCGACGCGCCGAGCGCCGACGCCGCGCTCGCCTGCACGCCGTCGAGCTGCCAGAGCGGCGTGTGCCTCGACGGCGCCTGCGTCGAGGACGGGGCGGTGGTGTACGTCGCCACCGAGGGCGTCGACGACGGGCAGTGCCGGCGGACCGCGCCGTGTCGAACCATCGCCCACGCGCTGGCGGTCGCCTCCGAGCCGGCGATCGTCGCGATCGGCCCCGGTAGCTTCACCGAGGCGATCACGCTGCGCGCGCCCGCGACCTTGATCGGCGACGACCGCGACGGCGGCACCGCGACGCTCCTGCGGCCGACGGTCGATCCCGGGATCCGGATCGAGCTCGAGGGCGCGGGGGTGGTCGCGCTGCGCGACCTCTCGCTGGTCGGGGCCGGGGTGTCGTGTCAGGGCATCGGCACGGTGCTCGACGGTCGCGGGCTGGTCGTGGTCGACAGCCGGCGGGTCGGCGTCGAGTCCCGCGACTGCGCGATCGCGCTCCGCGGCGGCGCGATCGTCGAGGGCGAACTGCAGGGCCTCGACCTCGTCCGCGGGTCCCTCGAGCTGCGCGGCGTCGTGATCGCCTCCAACCGGCGCGGCGGGGTGAGGACCCGCGAGGCCACCGCCGTGGTCGTGACCGGCAGCGTGCTGGCCGACAACGGCGAGCCGACCTCCCCGACGGGCACCGGCAGCCCCTTCGGCGGCGCCGAGCTGGTCGCGGCCGCGGTCCGGTTCGTCGGCAACACTCTGGTCGACAACCGCGCGGCGTCCGCGAGCGACGCGGCGCTCCGCTGCGAGGGCAACGGCGACGGCGACGCCTACGACAACAACCTGATCATGAGCGAGTTCGCCTACGCCGTGACCTGCCCGATCACGCACTCGGTGCTGGTCGGCGCGATCGAGGCCCCGGGCGGAACCAACCGCGTCTTCGATCAGGTCGAGCTGGTCGACCCCGAGGGGCTCGACTACCACCTGCGCGCGCCGCTGCCGAGCACGGCGCCGGCGCCGCCCGCCGACGAGCTCGATCTCGACGGCCAGCCGCGGCCCCTCGGCAGCCTCGACGTCGGCGCCGACGAGCACCCCTGATCGCGCCGCGGCATCTGTGATCCGCGACCGGCGCGGCCGCAGAATCCTGAGGCGCGGCCGACGCAACCGCGCGATCGCCTTGGGTCGCAGCGCTGGCGTGTGGTTTGCTCACCCACCGCGCGTCGTGCCGCTCGCTCGCGCCCTGCCCGCCCTCGCCCTCGCCCTCGCTGCGGCCGCCTGCGCCGAGCCGACGCCGGCCTGCGATCCCAGCGGCCCGCTGCCGGCCCGCGAACGCCTGGCGTGCGAGGCCGAGTTCACCGCCCAGGCCGCGCGGCCTCTCGACGCCGCCCTGCCCGGCGCGTTCACGGTCAAGACCATCGTCGATCGCAGCGCCGACGATCGCCCGTACTTCCTCGACACCAACGCGTTCCCGCTGCACCGGCCCTTCGCCCTCGAGCACCTGGGCTTCCCCGCCGGCCTGCCGTTCGTCGATCAATACCTGTCGCCGGGGCGGCGCTTCGTGCTCGGCGCGATCACGTACTACGAAGAGCCCGACGTCTGGGCCTACGAGCTGGCGCCCTACGACACCGCGTCGGCGGAGCTGATCGCGCGCTCGTTCGAGCGCCTCGCCGAGGTCGCGTACTTCGGCGATCGGCTGCGCTTCCACCCGACCTCGGGCGAGCAGGAGGCCCGGGCCGCGGAGCTGCCGCCGTCGATCCCGCGCATCACCACCGACGAGCTGTACCGCGGCATCACGTATCAGCCGCTGAACCTCGGAGAGACCTACGCGCGGGTGCGCATCCTCGACGCCGCCGACCTCGCGACGACCTACGTCAGCCCGCGCGAGCTGGTCGTGCTCGACCGCGCGCCCGACGATCTGACCGTGGTCGCCGGCTCGATCACCGAGAGCCCACAGACCCCGCTGTCGCACCTGAACGTCCTGGCCCGCCAGCGCCGCACGCCCAACATGGCGCTGGCCGTGGCCCGGACCGCGCTGGCCGCCCACGAGGGCCGCTGGGTCCGGCTGACCGTGCGGGCCTTCGACTGGGAGCTGGTGCCGGTCACCGCCGAGGAGGCCGACGCCTGGTTCGCGACCCACCGGCCACCGCCGGCCGAGATCCCGACGCCCGACTACGCCAGCGGCGCGATCGTCGACCTCGACGACGTCGGCGTCGGCGACGTCGCCCGGGTCGGGGGCAAGGCCGCCAACTACGGCGCGCTGCGCGACGCCACGGGGGTCCGGGTCCGCGATGGCCTGGCCATCCCGGTCGCGCGCTACCGCGACTTCCTGGTGGCCCACGGCTTCGACGCGCGGATCGCGACGATGCTGGCTGAGCCGGGCTTCCGCGACGACGCCGCGGTCCGCAAGGCGGCGCTGGCCGCGCTCCAGGCCGACCTCCTGGCGGCGCCCCTCGACGCCGGCTTCTTGGCCGAGCTGACCGCGCGCCTCGAGGCCGAGGCCCCGGGCCAGCGCTGGAAGTTCCGGTCGTCGACCAACGCCGAGGACCTGGCCCGCCACACCGGCGCCGGTCTGTACGAGTCGAAGACCGGCGCGGTCGGCGATCCGGCGCGGCCGATCGACGTCGCGGTCAAGACCGTGTGGGCCAGCGTGTGGAGCTTCCGCGCCTTCGAGGAGCGCGACTACGCCGGCATCGATCATCGCGAGGTGGCGATGGCGATCCTGGTGGTGCCGTCGTTCGACGACGAGCGCGCCAACGGCGTCGCGATCACGGCCAACGTCTACGACCCGGGCCCGACCGGCGAGGACGCGTTCTTCGTCAACGCCCAGCTCGGCGAGGCCAGCGTGGTGTCGCCGCCGCCCGGGGTCACCGCCGATCAGCTCATCCACTACTTCTTCCACGCCAACCAACCGGCCACGTACTACACGCACTCGAACCTGATCGCGCCCGGCACGGCGGTGCTGACCCGGGCCGAGCTGTTCGACCTCGGCCAGGCCCTGGCCGCGATCCGCACGCACTTCGCGCGCCACTACGAACGTGGCCACGGCTTCGCGCAGCTCGCGATGGACGTCGAGTGGAAGCTGATCGACGGCGCCACCGGCCGCGAGATCTGGATCAAGCAGGCCCGTCCGTACCCCGGCCTGCCCGAATAGGAACCGCCATGGATCTTCGCCTCACCACCCCGACGCTCTCGACCTTGCTCCTGGCCGCCCTCGCCTGCAGCGACGGCCCGGCCGCCACCCCCGATGCCACCACCGACGCGCCCGCCGACGGCGACGCCGGGGTCGGCGCGCCCGCGCTGGGGACCATCACCGTCCTCGAGGACCGCTGGATCAACCCCGACGACGGCAACGCGTTCGCGAGCGGCCGCGTGCTCGGCTACTACCTCGACGCCGCGCCGATCCAGTGGCATCGCGAGGAGGCCCGGGTCGGCGACTGCGCGCTCAAGCGGTTCACGCCGGCGAGCTGCACCCCGGCGTGCAGCGGCGATCAGGTGTGCGTCGCGACCAACACCTGCCAGACCTCGCCCGGCTTCCACGGCGCCGGCCGCCTGACGTTGACCGGGCTGACCGCGCCGATGACCCTGGCCGACACCGGTGGGTACTACTCGCCGACCGACGTGATCCCGAGCGAGCTGTTCGCCGACGGCGCGACCGTGACGGCGACCCTGGCCGGCGGCGCGGTGCCGGGCCACGCGGTCACGGTCGGCGGGGTGCCGCCACTGGTGGCCGCGATCGGCGACAAGCGCACGCTCACGCCGGGCGCCGCGCACACGATCACCTGGACCCCGGCCGGCGGCGACGCGCGGGTGGCGCTGGCGATCAACGCCAACAACCGCGGCCACGGGGCGCCCTTCGAGGCGATCATCGCCTGCGACGTGCCCGACAGCGCCGGGTCGATCACGATCGCCGCCGCGCTGGTCGACGCCTTCCCCGAGACCCGGGCCTGGACGGTGTGCGCCGGCAGCGACTGTCCGCCGTCGGTCTTGCGCCGCTACCGCCGCGCCACCGCCGCGATCCCGGGCGGCGTGGTCGAGCTGATCGTGGGCTCCCAGGTGAGCTTCGGCGTCGATCACCTGCCGTGACGCGCGCCTAGCGCCGACGCCGACGGCCGAGCAGGAGCGCCACCGCGCCGCCGAGGCCCAGGGCCAGGAGCGGCCCGCGGCTGCCGGCGCCGGTCTGGCAGCAGCCACCCTCGTCGGTCGGCTCGTCGCTCATGCAGAAGCCGTCCTGGCCGACGCCGGCGCTGCAGACGAAGCCCTCGGGGCAGGTGTCGTTGGGCCCGCCCTGGCAGGCCTGGGTGCAGATGCCGCCGTCGCCCAGGTCCTCACAGGTGAGCGACAGGCAGGCCTGGTCGTAGGTGCAGGTCGCGCCGATGTCGAGGGTCGGCGGATCCCACAGGCAGCGGCCCTCGTCGCAGCGCTGGCCGGCCAGGCAGGTGTCGGCGTTGGTGCAGGCCGCGCCCTCGGTGACGGTCACGGTCGCGGACGCGCACGAGCCGGTGTCGCCGCAGGCGATGGCCTCGAGGTCCATGACGCCGGGCGGCAGCTCAGCCGGCAGGTTGACGATGTACGGGGTCGTCCGGTTGAACTGGCCGGGCAGCATCACCCACGACCAGCCGTTGACCTTGATCTCGAGAGAGTTGAGGCCGCGGCGATCGACCGCCGTCACCTGCATGTTGAAGCCGCCGTTGACCGGGCCCGGCGCCGGCGACACGATCGTCACGGTCGGCGGCGGGATCGTGACCGAGCCGGGGCCGACGTTGGTCATCAGGCGACGGTGGGTGGCCAGCGGGATGCCGCACTTGCACGGCATCTCGACGAAGCCGCCGGCGGCGTTGAGGTCAGCGCACGAGTAAGTGACGTTGCGGAAGAACTTCTGCCCACAGCCCTCGCGGTAGGTCATCGGGTCGTCGCAGTTGTTGATGTGCTCGAGCCCGAGGACGTGGCCGGCCTCGTGGCTGATCGTCGCGCACAACGCCTGCGGCAGCGGATCGCGGGTGATGCCGGCGTGGGCGGCGGCGAAGGTGTAGGCGATCCAATTGCCGCCGAGCGAGCAGTTGCCGGTCGACGGCGCGATGCCCAGGAGCGTGCCGTTGTCGCGGGTCAGGCCGATGTCCTGGGACCGGCCGGCGACGACCATCTCGACGTGGGGAACGGTCGGCGGCTCGGTGACCACGGTGACGTCGTAGGGCAGGTAGGTGTCGCGGACGCAGGCGACGACGGTGTCCCAGGTCGCCTGGTCGAACGGGAACTCCGGGACGTTCGCGTTGATCGACGCGATCGACGAGATGTCGTTCAGGGCGCTGTCCTCGGCCCGCGACCCGGGCGAGATCCGGCAGCCGCCGGTGCAGCGGTTCAGGTACAGGGTCACCGGCTGGGCCGCGAACAGCGGCGGGCGGTAGCCGGCGTCGCCAGGCTGGGGCGGACCGATGACGATGGTGTCGCTGGTGACGACCTTGAGCGGCGGGGGCGGATCGGCCTGGGCGTAGGCGGCGGCCGGGG
This sequence comes from Kofleriaceae bacterium, assembly GCA_018057825.1. Lineage (GTDB taxonomy): Bacteria > Myxococcota_A > Polyangia > Haliangiales > Haliangiaceae > UBA2376. The sequence continues at coordinate 28,374 of JAGPCY010000003.1, forward strand.
CCAGGGCCACCACCGCGCCGACCAGGACGGCGGGAGCGAACGACAGAGAGGCGACGCGACGCATAGGCGGGCAATACTACAGGTCGGCCGCGGGGAGAACGACGAAGATCGCTGACGGGTCCTGACCGATCAGCACCGCGACGGCGTCACTCCGCCTCGATGAGCGCCGGCGGCGCTTCGGCCCGCAGGTCGTCGACGGTCGCGGTGAGCTGGTCGCCGACCGCGCGGTAGGTCAGGCGGAAGACCGTGGTCTGCTCGGTAGCCGGCAACGTGATCCGCTGCACGGCCGCGGTCAGGCAGACCATGGCGGGGCCGTCGGGCAGATCGACGTCGACGCGCCGGACCCGGCCGTCGGGGAAGACCCGGACCACGAGCGCGGCCTCGGCCTCGAGCTCGCGGCTGCGCTCGCGCCACTCGGCGAAGCAGCCCCGGACGTCGGCGGCGATCGGCGCGGCGGCGGCGTTGATCTGGGACTCGGACACCGTCGAGCGGCGGACCGGCGGGGGCGGCCGGCGCGGCGGCGGCGCGGTAGCGACCTTGGCGCCCTCGAGCTGCTGCTCGAGTTCGCGGATGCGCTGATCGGCGGCCTCGACCAGGGCCGACAGCGCGGCGACCTGGGCCCGGTCGCGATCGACCGCGGTCTGGATCTGGGCCTTGAGCTGCGCCTTCTCCTCGTTCAGGACCTCGATCTGGCGACGCAGGGCCTCGAGCTCGGCGGGATCGGCGGCCGGCGCGCTCGGTCGGGGCGCCAGGGCGGTGGCGGCGGCGGCGCCCCCCAGGACCAGGGCGGCCGCGCCGGCCAGCACCAGGTAGCGGCGCCGCGGCGGCCGGATCGCCGTGGTCAACTCGGCCAGGAGCGCCGGCATCGACGGGAAGCGCCGGGCCGGCACCGGATCGAGGCCGCGCCGGAGGATGGCCAGGAGCGCGGTCGGCACCCGGCGGTTCTCGGGCGGCGGGCGCATGCGGGCCCCGCCCTCGAGCATCTTGGCGGCGGTGTCGCCGAGGATCGGATGGACGCCGTAGACCGCCTCGTAGAGCGCGACGCAGAAGCTGAACTGATCGGCGGCGGCCGACACGTCCTTGCCGGCGAGCTGCTCGGGGGCCATGTAGCGCGGGGTGCCCATCACGGCGCCGGTCGCGGTCAGCGTGACGCGCAGGGCGGCCAGCTCCGGGGTCGGCTGGAGCTCGCCGTCCTCGGCCGCGGCCATGAGCGAGCGGGCCAGGCCGAAGTCGGTGACCCGGACCCGGCCGTCGGCGCCGACCAGGACGTTGTCGGGCTTGAAGTCGCGGTGCAGGAGGCCGACCGCGTGGGCGGCGGCCAGCCCGCGGCCGGCGTCGAGGAAGATCGCGACCACCTCGCGCCAGGTCCGGTCCCAGGCCCGCAGCCACGACGTCAGGGTGTCGCCCTCGACGAACTCCATCGCGATATAGACGTCGCCGCCGACCGCGGTGCCGACGTCGTAGACCGCGACGACGTGGGGGTGGCTGAGCTGGGCGATGGCCTGGGCCTCGCGGACCAGGCGCGCCCGGGCCTCGCCTTCGCCCAGGCCGATGCCGGTGCGCAGGAGCTTGAGCGCGACCCGCCGATCGAGCTGGGGATCGTAGGCGGCGAAGACCACGCCCATGCCGCCGGCGCCGATCCGGCGCAGGACCACGTAGCGGCCGATCGTGTCGCCGACGGCGACGGCCGGCTCGAGGGCGCGGCGCGGCTCGCTGCCGCGGCGGGCGTCGGTCGAGGCCAGGGCGAGGTCGCGAGCGCCGCGCTTGCCCAGGGCCGGCCGGACCGGGGTCGCCAGGTCGCTGTCGGGCTCGCCGGGGGCCGGCGCCAGGGCGGCGACCAGGGTCCGGCAGTCGCGGCAGGTCGCCAGGTGGGCCTCGACCTCGGCGACCTGGGGCCGGGTCAGCTCGCCCGTGGCGAAGGCCACCGCGGTGTTGTCGTCGAGGCAGGCCACCGGCGGTGAGCCTACCAGAACCGCCCGGAGGGCGCGGCCAACATTTCGAGATCGCAGGGTATTCGTGGGGCGGGGAGCCTCGCGGCCGGGGCTGGACGCGGTTGGCTCGACCGCAATTCCCCGTGGAGATCCCGACCGTTGCCGACGGCGCCGGGGCCTCGGGCGCGCTCGGGTGCCACTTTCGCTTGACCCTGCGCGGGGGGGAGGGTAGCTATCGCGCGCCCCTGGGCGCGTCCGCGCCCTGGTGAGGCAAGGAGCATCTCGTGATCACCGACCTCTCGAAAGTCCGCAACATCGGCATCTCGGCGCACATCGACAGCGGCAAGACCACGCTGACCGAGCGCATCCTCTTCTACACCAAGCGGATCCACGCGATCCACGAGGTGAAGGGCAAGGACGGCGTCGGCGCCAAGATGGACTCGATGGAGCTGGAGCGCGAGCGCGGCATCACCATCCAGTCGGCCGCGACCTACTGCACCTGGTCGGGCAGCTCGCCCAAGGTCGGCATCAAGTCGCACCACATCAACATCATCGACACCCCCGGCCACGTCGACTTCACGGTCGAGGTCGAGCGGTCGCTGCGCGTGCTCGACGGCGCCATCATGGTGCTGTGCGGCGTCGCCGGCGTGCAGTCGCAGTCGTACACCGTCGACCGCCAGATGCGCCGGTACAACGTGCCGCGCATCGCCTTCGTCAACAAGCTCGACCGCTCGGGCGCCAACCCGTTCCGCGTCCGCGACCAGCTCCGCGAGAAGCTGCGCCTGCACCCGGTCATGATCCAGGCCCCGATCGGCCTCGAGGACAAGCTCGAGGGCGTGGTCGACCTGATCGAGATGAACGCGGTCCGGTTCTACGGCGATAACGGCAACGATATCGAGTACTCCGAGATCCCGGCCGAGATGAAGGAGCAGTGCGACAAGCTCCGCGAGGAGATGCTCGACCAGCTCAGCATGGTCAACGACGAGCTGACCGAGGCGATGCTCGAGGACAAGGTCACGCCGGAGCTGATCCGCAAGTGCCTGCGCGACTCGACGATCGCGCTCAAGTGCACGCCGGTGATGATGGGCTCGGCCCTCGGCAACAAGGGCGTGCAGCTCCTGCTCGACGGCGTCACCTACTTCCTGCCCGACCCGACCGAGGTCAAGAACATCGCCCTCGACCTCGACAAGAGCGAGGAGCCCCAGGAGCTGGCGTCGGACCCGACCAAGCCGCTGGTGCTCCTGGCGTTCAAGCTCGAGGACGGCCGCTACGGCCAGCTCACGTACATCCGCGTCTACCAGGGCAAGCTCGAGAAGGACGACTTCATCACCAACACCCGCACGGGCAAGAAGGTGAAGGTCGGCCGCCTGGTGCGCATGCACTCGGACGACAAGGAAGACATCTCCGACACCTCGGCCGGCGACATCTGCGCGCTGTTCGGCATCGACTGCAACTCGGGCGACACCTTCACCGACGGCACCGTCAACCTGGCGATGACCTCGATGTTCGTGCCCAAGCCGGTCATCTCGGTGGCGATCAAGGCCAAGGACTCGGGCGCCGAGATCAACATGTCGAAGGCGCTCAACCGCTTCACCAAGGAAGATCCGACCTTCCAGTGCTACGTCGACCCCGAGTCGAACGAGACGATCATCGCCGGCATGGGTGAGCTGCACCTCGACGTGTACATCGAGCGCATGAAGCGCGAGTACAAGGCCGAGGTCGTGACCTCGCCGCCCCAGGTCGCGTACCGCGAGACGATCGGCGCCAAGGTCGACTTCAACTACACCCACAAGAAGCAGACCGGTGGCTCGGGCCAGTACGGCCGCGTCGCCGGCTACGCCGAGCCGTTCGAGGGCGACTTCGAGTTCGCCGACGAGATCAAGGGCGGCGCGATCCCGCGCGAGTTCATCCCGTCGTGCGAGAAGGGCTTCAAGTCGATGATGGCCAAGAGCCCGCGCCTGGGCGTGCCGGTGGTCGGCATCCGGGTCGCGATCAACGACGGTCAGTCCCACGCGGTCGACTCGTCGGACATCGCCTTCCAGGAAGCCGCCCGCGGCGCGTTCCGCGACTTCTTCCAGCGCGCGCGCCCCAAGATCCTCGAGCCGATCATGAAGGTGTCGCTCGAGGGCCCGGCCGAGTTCTCCGGCAACATGCTGTCGCTCATCATGCAGCGCCGCGGCATCGTGATCGGCTCGTCCGAGGAGGACGGCGGCGCCAAGGTCGACGCCGAGGTCCCGCTGGCCGAGATGTTCGGCTTCTCGACCCCGCTGCGGTCGTCGACCCAGGGCAAGGCCGAGTTCTCGATGGAGTTCGCCAAGTACAGCGAGGTCCCGTCGAACATCGGCGAGGAGCTCCTGGCCAAGGCCGCCAAGGCCAAGGCCGACGCCAAGAAGTGACCGCGCGCCGCGGCTGAACGCGACGCGACGACGACGGCCCGGGCAGCGATGCTCGGGCCGTCGCGGTTTTCGGGGCGGCGAGGCGCGGGCGCGGCGGGCGGGGGGCGCGCCGGGCGGGACCGGAGTAGGCTCACGCCATGATCGACGTGAGCTTCGCGAATCCCGGGACGTTGTCGACGGCGGGCCTCGAGCACCTGGTGGTGGTGGCGCCGGCGAGCCGGGCCGCCAAGGGGCCGCTGCCGCGGGGCCTCCTCGACAAGAAGCGGACCGAGCTGGTGCGCGAGCTGGCGGCGCGGACCAAGCCCGGGCGGCGCGGCGCGCTGGGCTCGACCCTGGCTGGCGGACCGACCTGGCTCCACCTGGCGGTCTTGCCCGACGCGGTGTCGCGCTACAACGCGCCGTCGCGGGCCGACAGCGTGCGGTTCGCCCTGGCCGGGCTGCCGTGGGGCGCGAAGGGCAAGGCCCTGGTGGTGCTCCTCCTCGACGATCCCGCGCATCTGCTGGCCGCGGCCAACGCGGTGTCGCGGGCGATCCCGGCCTACACCGCCAAGGCCGACCCGGCCAAGGTCAAGGTCGCGATCGCGGCCTTCGGTCCCGACGGCCAGCCGGTGGTGGCCGACGCGCGGACCAAGCTGACGGTGCGGTGCGCCCGCGAGGCCGCGATCCTGGTCGACACGCCGCCGTCGGAGCTGCACCCGACGGCGCTGGCGGCGGCGGCCCGAGCGGCGCTGGGCGACGGCGTCACGGTGACCGAGTACGTCGGCGACGAGCTGGCGGCACGCGGCCTGGGCGGCATCTTCGGCGTCGGCAAGGCCGCGGTCGAGCCGCCGCGGCTCCTGATCGCGCAGGTCGGGCCGGCCGACGCCGCGCGCCACGTCGCCCTGGTCGGCAAGGGCATCACCTTCGACACCGGCGGGCTGCACCTGAAGCAGCGCGGCTTCATGGAGGGCATGAAGGCGGACATGGGCGGCGCGGCCGCGGTCCTGGGCGCGTTCCGGGTGCTGGCCGCCGAGCGGCCGAGCTACCGGCTGTCGCTGGTCCTGGCGATCGCCGAGAACGCGATCGCGGCCGGCAGCTACAAGCCCGACGACATCCTGCGCATGCACTCGGGCAAGACCGTCGAGATCAACAACACCGACGCCGAGGGCCGGCTGCTCCTCGGCGACGGCGTGAGCTGGGCCGCCCGCGAGCTGGGCGCCGACCTCATCATCGACGCCGCGACCCTGACCGGGGCCCAGCTCATCGCCACCGGCGTGATCCACGCCGCGGTGGTGAGCGACGACGGCGACCTCGAGGCCCACGCGGTGGCAGCCGGCCGCGCCACCGGCGACCTGTGCCATCCGCTGCCGTTCGCACCGGAGCTGTACGCCCACGAGTTCAAGAGCCCGGTGGCCGACCTGCGCAACTCGGTGGCCGATCGCAACAACGCGCAGTCGAGCTGCGCGGCGCAGTTCGTCTACGAGCACCTGAGCGGCGCGGCCGCCGGTCGGCGCTGGTGCCACGTCGATCTGGCCGGGCCGGCGTTCCCGAAGGATTGCGCGACGGGCTACGGTGTCGCGCTCTTGGCTGAGCTGGTGCGGCGCGCGGGGTGACGGGGGAGGCGGAGGCGGGGAGGCCGAGACCGAGACCCAGGCAGAGACCGAGGCCGAGACCGAGGCAGAGGCCGAGACCGAGGCAGAGGCCGAGACCGAGACCGAGGCAGAGGCCGAGACCGAGACCGAGACCGAGACCGAGGCCGAGGCCGAGACCGAGACCGAGACCGAGACCGAGACCGAGGCCGAGGCAGAGACCGAGACAGAAACCGAGACCGAGACCGAGACAGAGGCCGAGACCGAGGCCGAGACCGAGGCCGAGACCGAGGCCGAGACCGAGACCGAGACCGAGGCGGAGGCAGAGACCGAGGCCGAGGTGGAGCCCTACCCCGCCACTGGCCGAACCCACTCGGCCCACGGCGCGTCCTTGGGCAGATCGCCGTAGTCGCCGTCGACGACCTCCTTGATCGTGCCCTTGCGGCTGCCGCCGTGGACCAGGCTGTAGAGGTCGCGGGTGGGGTCTTCCTTGGCCGCCTTCTTATGCAGGGCGTCGAGGCGAGCGTCGATGATGCGCTCGCGGCGCGTGAGGGGCTTGAGGCGGTTCTTGAGCGCCTTGATCTCCTGCTTGTGGGGCGCGCGCACCGCCTTCTCGGCGACGATGCGATCGACCAGCGAGCGCTCGACCAGGCGCAGGTAGGCGCGCGCGTCGGTGTAGTCCTCGGGCAGCGAGGTGCGCAGGGCCTTGGTCGCCAGGACCTGGTCGCGCAGCTCGCGGATGACGCCGCTATTGTCGATCTCGGCGAGGCGCTCCTCGAGCGGGTCGCGCTGCGCGGCCAGCTCGACCAGCTCGGCCTCGAGCGGATCGGTCTTGGCCTTGAGGGCGGCGTCGTGTTCGCGCTTGGCGGCGGTCGCCTCGGCGTGGCGCGGATCGAGCTGGGCGTTCTTCGCGGCGGTGTTGGCGGCGAGCGCCGCGCTGTTGGCCGCCAGCTCGCGCAGGCGCTCGAACAGGCACACCAGCGTGTGGTTGTCGTCGCTGGCGTTGGCCGAACGCAGGAGCGCGACCTGCTCGTCGTCGAGGCGGCCCGGCACCGCGGCCACGTCGTCGATGAACGCCGCGGTCTGGGTGCGCAGCCAGAGGTTCATGGCGGCGACGTCGAACTCGACGCGCTTGCCGCCACCGTTATGCGCGACGACCTTCTTCACGAAGGCGTGGTTGCGCTTGGCCACCTTCTTGGACAGGTCGGGCGTGAGCGCGTCGATCGAGTCGGCCGGCGCCGCCTCGGGGTTGACCCGCATGATGTGGTTGACCGGCTTCACCGACCGGCCGTCGTGCAGGAAGAAGTCGTCGCCCAGGAGCGTGACGTGACCGGTGCCGCCTTGGGTCGGCGCACCTTGATCGAACACGTGGGCCGGGCGCAGGTGGCGGCCAGCGTCGGTCTGGGCCGGCCCGGCCCACCCGGCGAAGATCACGCTGTGGGCGCCGCTCACCGACTTGTTGCCGTTGTAGAGGTAGACCCAGTCGCCGGGCTCGAGCTCGAGGACCTCACTCCACGGCGCGACGCGAAAGCGCCACGCAGCGTCGCCGTGCGCGTTGGCCTGCGCGGTGCCTTCCGGTGCCTCGAGGTCGCCGTCGCGCTTGGACTGGAACTCGGTCTCGGTCTCGCCGGTGGCGAGGACGACGTGGCCGGCGTGGTCGAAGTCGCCGGTGTAGCCGGTGCCGAGGCCGCGCGAGGTGGCGCCGGCGTAGTGGTGGACGATGCGCACCCAGTGGAAACACGCCTGGGCGTGGACTCGCTGATCGAAGGAGCCGGGGCGGTAGGTGCCCTCGGCGAGGATCTTGCTGGACAGGATGATGCGCTGCTGCGCGGTGGTGCGACCGATCTCGCTGCCGTTGAACAGCCCCTCGGGGATGAGCTTGGTCGCGAAGTACAGCTCGAGCAGCGCGCGCTGCACGTCGGTGAACAGGTACTGCAAGCGGATCGCGGCGACGTCGCTGGCGCTGGCGGTGCGGGCGTCGTCGTCGAGGTCGAAGGCGTGGCTGACCGCGCCGAAGTGCTCGTTCCAGCGCTGGGCGAAGGCCGCCCACCGGGGATCCGGCTCGGCGCCGGACAGCTCGGCGAGGCGCACGGTGCCGACGCGGATCATCGCGGAGGTCGAGCGCCGCGCGACGTCGTAGGTCTGGGTCGCGCCGGCGACGAGCAGCTCGACGCGATCGGGCTCGGAGGTCGAGACCTCGGCGTCCTCGCTCCCGGCCTCGGGGCGGCGCAGCCTGGCGCGCTTGAGAGCGGCGACCATCGCCGTGACCTCGGCCAGCGTGCCATGGGCGAGGATGCGCTGCAGGGCCAGCTCGCCGGGCCGCAGGTCGGGGCTGTCGGGGGCGCGGCGCTGGACCGCCGGTGCGCCGCCGCCGTCGCGATACCCGGCCAGGAGCGGCGCCGCTGAGCGTCCCGCGACCACCGCCTCGGCGACCGCGTCGGCCTCGCGCTCGTAGCGATCGCCAGCGGCGCCGACTCCGCCGCGCAGGGCGACGCCGTGGCGCTGCTGGACGACGTGGGCGGCCTCGTGGGCGGCGGTGAACAGATCGGGCTCGTCGGCGAAGGCGACGTCGTGGCCGGTGGCGTAGGCCATGGCCCCGAGGCCGCGGGCGGCGGCGGCCGCGGCGCCGCCGACGTGGGCGCGCACCGAGGAGAGATCGTGGTCGGGGCCAAAGGCGCGCGCGATCGTGTCGCCGTGGGGCAGCGCGCCGCCCCCGCCAGCGACGCCGGCGCGAGCGACGGTCAGCGCGTCCTCGCCGGGGACCGCGGGCGCGTCGCCATCGGCGCGCCGCTGCACCGCGTCGCCGAGGTGGAGCGAGAACGCTGCGTCGAGATCGATCGGCGGCCGAGCCGGGCTGAGGTCGGCCGCCGCCGGCGGCGGTGGGGTCGACCGCGGCGCGTAACGCGCTGCGACCTGGGTGCGGCGGCCCGGCGCGAGGTCGTCGACCGCCGACGAGGCCGAACGAGCTTGCAGGTAGCGACGAGCGAACATGGGCGGCTCCGCCGCGATCGAGGAGCGATCGCGTACGGAGGGGGTAGAGCCGACGCGAGGCCGGGCGTTACAGCCCAGCGGTGGACGGCGGCCGTCGGCGGTGCTCAGGAGCTGAGCGGGTTGTTCAGGGCTTGAACGATCGGCACACGGGGCGAACAGGCGCGCCGAATCCGGCTCGGGATCTCCAGCGCTTGCGCGTGGCACACGCGCTGCAAAACGTCTCTGCGTCCAAGCGTCTCAGCGTCCCTGGCCCTCCCCCACGAAAGGAACACGCTCATGTCGACCACCTCGTTCGCCACGTCCACCGCGCCCCGCTTCCTCATGGCCATGATGTTCGCGGCGGTCTCGCTGACCGCCACGGCGTCGAACGCCGGCATCACCGGTGACAAGATCAGCGAGAGCTTCACCAGCGCCAGCAACGGGCCGGTCGAGGTGAAGCTGTCGGCCACCGCCTTCGACCGCGTCTGCAACCGGCTGATCTCGTCGAACTGCCAGGCCGTGGACTGCAAGCTGGCGCTGACCCGCTGCCTCGACATCAAGGACATCACCACCTCCGTCAAGTACACCGGGTCCCGGACCGGCTTCCGGGTCAAGTCCTGGACCGAGATCAAGTTCGACGGCAAGAAGATCCTCGCCACCAGCCGCGGCTTCACCCTGGTGAACGACTCGACGGTCTGCAAGAGCCCGGATGCGACCGCTCCCCAGGGCACCCGCACGGTCAGCCAGTCGAGCTCCGGCTCGGTGTGCGCCGGCCAGTTCCGGTTCTCGGGCGTCGCGGCGCCGCAGAAGGTGACCTACACGGTGAACTGGCAGGTGTCGTTCCCCGACGGGAGCAACGTCTACGGCTCGAAGAGCTGGGACCAGTCGATCAACTACGACAACTGATCTCGGTCGAGCCCGCCGCTCGCCACCGCCGCGCCCTCGGGTCGCGGCCATCGTCGCGTCTGCGCTCTCGACTGCCCGGAGGATCCTCGCCATGACCTCGCTCGCGCCTCCGCACCGCCGCCGCTGGTTGATCGTCGCGGCGCTCGTCACGGCGAGCGCGCTCGCGATCGGGGTCGGCGCGAGCGAGGACCCGCGTCCCGCACCCACGGCCGCGGCCGCGCCTCCCCGCGACGCCGCGCGGCTCGACGAGGGACCACGCGCGGCGAGCGGCGACCTGCGCTGGCAGCGGGCGCGACCCGCGGCGAGCGCCAGCCTGGTCGACGTCCGCGGCAGGGTGATCGACCGGCTGACCGGCGCGCCGGTCCCCGAGGTCGACGTCGTGTTCGCCGATGGCACCTCGGAAGCCAGCACCCTCACCGACGACGCCGGTCGCTACAGCCTGACCGTGCCGGCCGGGCGCTACCGGGCGTTCGTCGAGGGTGCTGGGGTGGTGTCGACGGCGCCACCGACGTCCGAGCGGTTGCCGGCGCGGCCCGATCCGGTCGAGGTGGCGGTCCCGCGCCTCGACCTGGCGCCCGCGCTCGACCTCCGCGCGTCGGTCGACGGGCTCGATCTCGAGGTCGAGCTGGCCGGCACGATCCGCGGCCGGGTGGTCGATCCCGACGGCGCGCCGATCGCGGGCGCGCTCGTCCGGGCCTCGACGATCGACGGCGGCCGCGCGAGCCGCCCGGTGCGCGGCTCCGACGTCGCGGAGACCGACAGCGCCGGCGGGTTCGAGCTCGAGGTCGCGGCGGCCAGCTATCGACTCGAGGCCTTCCACGATCACTACGGCGGCGTCGGCACTTCGACGACCGTGACGGTCGCGCCGCGCTCGGTGGTCGACGCCGAGCTGACGATGCACGCCGGCTGCGTGATCGCGGGGCGCGTCGTGCGCGCCGACGGCCAGCCGGTCGCGGGTGGCGCGCTCGAGCGCAGCGGCAGCGACGACGACACCAGCGCGAGCTTCGTCGCCGCCGGCGCGCTCGCCGCCGACGGCGCCTTCGTCTGGTCGACCGCGGACGCGATGAGCGTGCTCCTGCGCGCCTGGCCGTGGCGGTCGCCGCCGTCAGCGGCCCGGCGCTTCGAGTGCACCGACGGCGCCCGCTTCACCGACGTGGTGTTCGTGATCCCCGACGCGGCGCCCGACCTGAGCGGTCGCGTCGTGACCGCGGATGGGCGCCCGGTGCCCTTCGCGTTCGTCGACATCCGCGGCGAGGCCGACGCGCTGCCGAGCCAGCAAGAGCGCGCCGACGCCGACGGCGCGTGGGCGGTCTACGCGCTGCCACCCGGCCGCTACCGGGTGTCGACCAGCACCGACGACGGCGGCGCCGCGGTCGCCCGCGTGACCGCGCCAGCCGACGCAATCGACCTGTTGCTGTCGGGGACCGGGGCGCTCGAGGGCGCGGTCGCCGGGCTGGGCGACGGCCCGTTGACCCTGACCGTCGTCCTGTACGCGCAGGCGGCCGACGAGATCGCCGTCGACCTGCGCCGCGCGGTGACGGTGACCCGCGGTCGCTATCGCGTCGACGACCTGCCCGCGGGTGAGCTGGTTCTCCAGTTCGAACAAGGTGAACGGCGGACCTTCCTCGAGACCGCGGTGGCCGCGGGGCGCACGACCTCCCTCGACGTCGACCTCCGCGCCACCCTCGCCGCCGCGACCGCGGCCGCCAACGAGTGAGGGCGCCGCTACTCGATCGGCTCTTCCTCGTCGCGGTGGCAGGTCCGCGTGCAGCTCTGCTGACCGAACCAGCCGCAGCCGCTGTTGGTCGCGGTGCAGTACTCGCCGCCGCAGTGGGTGTCGACGGGCTGCGGTGGCAAGCAGGTCGTGCACCACCGGGTGTCGCAGTCGTTGTCGCCCGGTGCGATCAGGCCGGCCGAGTCAGCGTCCCAGCGGCCGGGCAGCTCGAACCAGGCGCCGAGCTGGTCGGGCGTGAAGGCGGCCTCGGCCCGCGCCGCCAAGGCCGGATCGAAGGTGACGACCAGCTCGGGCAGCCGGGCCTTCACCTCGGCGACGATCGCGGCCTGGGCCTTGGTCAGCGGCTCACCGACCAGCTCGCGCGCGAGATGCGTGCGCCACAGGACCACGCGCGCGGGCGCCGGGAGGTCCTGGTACTGCCGCCGCGCGAGGGCGTGGCCTTGCTGCTCGAAGGCGGCGAGCGCGCTGGGATCCGTGTTGGCGGCGGCGTCGGGGTCGAGGCAACCGCACAGGGTGAACGCGGCGAAGGTCGAGATCGCGAGGGTGATGCGCATGGGTCCTCCGCCGATCACGCTACGCGGGCGGTCCGCGCGGCGGCCGCCCCCGCGCCAGGCATTTGCGGCCAGCGTGGCGAGGTCTCGCCGGGCGCGAGCTTTGGTACAGTGACCCGGTGGATCCCGATCTCGAGCTGCTCAAGCGCTGGCGCGACGGCGACCGCGCGGCCGGGGAGGCGCTGTTCTCGCGCCACTTCCCGAGCCTGTGTCGGTTCTTCGCGACCAAGTGCGGCGCCGACGCCGACGATCTGATCCAGCGCACGATGCTCGCGTGCGTCGCGGCCCGCGATCAGTTCCGCGCCGAGTCGACCTTTCGCACCTATCTATTCACGGTGGCGCGCAACGAGCTGTACCGGTTCCTGCGCAAGAGCCAGCGCGAGGGCGACCGCCTGGACTTCTCGGTCACGTCGATCGCGCAGCTCGTGTCGACTCCGGCGACCCGGTTGGCGCGCGACGCCGATCGGCGGCGGCTGCAGGAGGCCATGCGCGAGCTGCCCCTGGAGCTCCAGACCTTGCTCGAGCTGCACTACTGGGAGGAGCTCGACGCCGCCGGCCTGGCCGAGGTCTTCGAGACCACTCCCGGCAACATCCGGGTGCGCCTGCACCGGGCCCGCCACGCCCTGCGCGAGCGCCTCGGCGAGGACCCAAGCGACGCGGAACTCCAGGCGCTCGCTGGGGAATCCGGGGGCTGACCGACGGCCGGATCGGACCGACCGATTCTGCGCTGTAACGGTGGAAGGTTGCCGTACTCTACCGGTTGCACGATGCGCGCTTCCCAGACGCTCCCCTTGCTCCTCGCGCTTTGCGCCGCGTGCGCCGACCCCGCCGCCGAGGTCGATCTCGGCGAGACCACGGCCGCGATCGGCGCGTGCCCGCCGCTCATCTGCGGCAACAGCCCGCACCTGGGCGCCTACCCGTTCTGGGAGCTCGATGAGACCGGGACCAAGGCCTCGACCAACGGCCTCCGGATCCTGGGCGCGACCCACGGCGGCGTGCCGCAGAAGATCGACGTGGTCGACTTCAAGTGGCTGCGCCAGCCCGGACTGGGCGGGCCGCAGCCGATCAGCGGCACGGTGATCAAGGTCGGCACGCCCGACGCCAGCCTGACCTACGAGCTGACGGTCACCAGCGCGCCCAACCTGCACTACTACGAAGGCGGCGATGACGGCACGGTGATTCCGGCCTACTGGGTGTCCTACGTCGCGGTGCAGAACGGACGGCGCCGCCCGCCGGTCGACCTGTGCGGCAAGGACGAAGGCAGCTCGTTGCCGCGCCCGGTGCTGGTGTTCCAGGGCGATCGCTACTCGGCCCAGACCGGCGCGATCGTCGAGACCGGCGCGGCGGCCGGGCCGTGGTTCAACGTCGCGTGCAAGGACGACGCGCTGTGGAAGCTGGCGCTCATGCGCTACGTCGAGGCGGCGCGCACCGCGGTGTTCGACTCGGGCCCCGATGAACGTACGGCGGCGCTGCGCTCGATCCGCGCCGACTATTGCGGCGACGGCACGCCGATGACCGAGCTGGGCACGGCGATCGACTGGATGAACGACCTCGGATGGCTGACCAAGGACAGCGACGGCCTGCCCGAGGCGATCTGGGGTCCCGACGGCGCGGTGTGCCTCGGCGAGACCCGCATCCCCGATCTCGAGGTGCCGTGCGCGGCCGAGCTGCCGCCGTGCGAGGACCTGCTCGACGGCTGGCCGGCGCTGGGCAGCATGTTGACGCTGGTCCCAGAGGGACCGTAGCCGATCACGATCCGGCGAGCGCGCGGGCCCAGGCCAGGCGCCGCGCGAGCGACGGCGAGGACTGGGCGGCGGCGGCGGGCGCGAGGAGCGCGACGGCGCGAGCGGCGGCGGTGGGATCGCCGGCGAGGGCCAAGCCGAGCTCAAGGTCGGCGATGAGCAAGAGCTCGTACCACGGCGTGGTCGCGGTCGGTCGGCGCGCGTGGGCCAGGGCGGCGAGGCGGGCCGCGGCGCCGGGGGTGTCGTCGAGGACCTCGGCCAGGGCGGCGGCGATCGTGCGGCGCTCGCCGTCGAGCTGACCGGCCAGGTTCGGCCGCGCGACCAGGGCCAAGCTGGCGCGGGCGTCGGCGCGAGCGCCCGCGGCGAGGTCGAGGATCGCGAGCTCGTAGGCGCACACGACGACGGCCGGGCCGCGGTCGGGGTGGAGCTCGGCGGCGCGAGTGCACGGCCCGCGCAGGGCCTGGCGGGCGGCCTCGGCGGTCGGCGCGGCGAAGGCCGCCGCCATCTCGAGGTCGAGGGTCAGCGGATGATCCGCGCCGAGGCGCGCCCGGGCCAGCCCCAGGGCCTCGGCGTGGAGCGCCGCCTGGACCGCGGGCTCGTCGGTGACCGAGGCCAGGTTGGTCCGGACCCAGGCCAGCTCGACGGCGCCTGGCCCGTCGACGCCGCGGGCCAGCTCGAGGGCGCGGCTCCAGGCCGCGCGGGCAGCCGGCAGCTCCCCGGCGGCCCGCTCGACGACGCCGGCGTGATTGTGGAGGAGCGCGACGGCGAAGCGATCGCGGACCCCGAGCCGGGTCGCCAGCGCGGCGATCGGCAGGAGGCCGCCGCGGGCTCCGGCGGTGTCGGCGCCGATCGCGATCAGGAGCGCGCGGGCGTAGGCCTCGACGGCGATCGCGTCGGCGCGGGCGGCGATGGCCAGCTCGACCGCCTCGAACAGCGGCGCCCGCGCGTCGTGCGCGCGCCCGGCGTCGTAGAGCGCGCGGCCGTGCCACAGGAGCGCGGCGGCGACCAGGGGCGGGTAGGCCAGGTCGCGGGCGGCGGCGACCACCGCGGCGGTGGCGGCGATCGCGTCGGGGCGCGCGGCGATCACCCGGGCCGCGGCGCGATCGAGGGCCTCGGTGGCGGCGGCGATCGCGGGCGCCTGGGCCGGCGGCGGCGGCTCGACGGCGTCGAGGTCGAGCTGGTCGCCCTGGCAGCGGTCCAGGGCCGGCAGCTCCGAGGCGGCGCGCACGGCGGCGGCGACCTCGTCGGCGGCCGCGCCCTCGAACAGCTCGGCGACCGCGTCCAGGCGCGCCCGGGCGCCGGCCAGGCACCCGGCCCGACGCGTCGCCAGCGCCGGCAGCTCGTGGTCGCGGGCGTGGCAGGCCTCGATGTGGACCTGCCCCCACGCGGCGGCGTAGGCGTCGAGGGCGGCCGGCGCCGTGGCCGCGGTGGCGCGCGCGAAGTCCGTGCCGAGGTCGCGCAGGTGCGCGGTCACGCGCTCGCGGCGGGCGCTCGACCACGCCGGTCCAAGCGCGGCCAGGACGTCGTCGCAGCGCGGTCCGGATACCGGACGCTCAGGGCTGGCCAGGAGGAAGCCGCTGACCGCGAACGCGACCGGCGCGACGTACCAGCGCCGACGCCGCGACGGATCGGCGTCGAGGGCGGCCAGCATCGCCGCCAGGGTCGGGTAGCGGTCGGCGGCGCGCGCCGCGCTGCCCCGGGCGACGATCGGCGCCAGCCACCGCGGCAGGGTCGCCCAGCCGGCCGCCGCCAGGGCCTCGCGCAGGGCGATCGCGAAGGCGTACTGATCGATCGACGGCGCGATCGCTGCGCCGTCGACACACTCGGGCGCCATGTACGCCGGGGTGCCGCCGCCGAGGTCGGCGCCGACCGCGCCGGCCAGGCCGAAGTCGACGACGCGGACCCGCTGATCGGCCCCGATCACCGCGTTGTCGGGCTTGAAGTCGCCGTGGACCAGCCCGGCGGCATGGGCCGCGGCCAGGCCGGCGCCGGCCTGGCGGTAGGCGCGCAGGATCGCGCGCGGCGACGCCGCGGTGGCGTAGCGGCGGAGCGGCTGGCCGGCGACCAGCTCCATCGCCAGGTAGACGCGATCGTCGACGACGCCGACGTCGAACACCGCGACCACGTTGGGGTGGGCCAGCCGCGCCAGGGCCTGGCCCTCGGCGAGCGCGCGGGCCCGCTGGTCGGCGGTATCGGCGACGATGAGCTTGATCGCCAGCTCGCGATCGAGCTCGGGGTCGTGGGCGACGAAGACCGCGCCGCCACCGCCGGCGCCCAGCACGCGCCGCAGGTGGTAGCGCCCGACCGCGACCGGGCGGACCACGCCGAACAACGCCTCGCTGGCTCGCGCCGCCAGGACCGCGGCGACGAAACGATCGACCTCGGGGCGAGCGTCGAGCACCCGATCGGCCAGCGGCGCGCCCTCGATGGGCCTCGTCGACATCGCGGCGCGATTGTAGCTGGCGGACGCGCCTCGGCGGCGACGGCTGGGCAAGGGTCGCGCGACGAGCGAGCGCTACGGCCGCGGCGGCGGCGCGAAGGTGAACGGGTAGGTGACGATCACGACCCCGCCGCCGCTCGGCGGTGGGAACTTGGTGGCGCGCAGGAGGTTGGCGACGCAGGCGTCGACGGCGGGGTCGAGGCCCGTGGTGACGGCGGCGGACACCACGTCTCCGGTGCTACCGATGACGAAGCGGATGTGGACCCGGCCGGCCAGGGTCGGCTTGGTCGCGAGCGCGCGCTCGTAGCAGTGGCGCAGCGCCGGGCGGCGACGATGGATGATGCGCCGGATGACCGCGGATGGCAGGGCCGGCCCGACGGTGGGCCTGCCGAGGGTCAGCCGCGGCACCGGTCGACCCGAGCCGAGTCCGATGCCGCCCGAGGCCGACGGCCCGGGCATGGTGCCGAGGGCGCTGCCCAGGCCGGCCGTTGACCGCGCGCTGATCAGCGGCGCGAGCGCCTGGCCGCCGGCGTCGACGGGAGAGGCCGCGGGGTCGGGCGACGGCTCCGGCGAGACCGGCGCGGGGACCGGCGCGGGCGCGGACGCGGACGCCGCGCAGTCGGCGCGACACGCGGGCGGCGCCACGGGTCCGGCGGCGACGGTGGTCGAGCACGCCGCGAGGGTCATCACCGCGAGGAGCCGGAGCGAGGTCCACACCATGGCCGATCGCGTACCACCCGGCCCACGCCCGCCGCCAGGGTTTGCCGCGCGACCGCGATCACACCGCGCCCTTTTGCGATTTAATCGAGGCATGGATTGGCCTGCGCGGATCGCGACCCTGGCGAGCTGGCAAGCGACGGACGACGACGAGCGTGGGGAGGTGCTGACCGCCGCGGCCGCGGCCCTCGGCGACGGTTGGTCACCGGGGCGTCGACGGGTCGGGCGCGCCGGGCTGGGCGAGCTGCGCCACGCGGCCCACGGCGGGTTCGTGGTCGTGCCGGGCGGCTGGCTGCGGATGGGCTTCTCGGTCGACGATCTGTACGCCGGTGCCCGGGCCCGCGACGACGGGGCGCCGACCCCGAGCGGCGGCGGCGTGCCGCTGGCGTCGCGACCGACCCGGTGGGTGCGCATGCGGCCGTACCTCCTGGCCATCGCCGGGATGCCGCCCGAAGGCGAGGCCCCGGCCAGCGACGGCGGCGCCAAGAGCGCGGCCTACCGCGACGCGGTCGAGGCGCAGCGGCGACGCGAGGCCGACGACGACGCCCCGCCCGACGACGACGTGCTGCCCGACGACGACGCGCCGCCCGACGACGGAGCCGCCGGCGCGGAGCCTGACGGCGAGCCGCCGATGCGCATCGTCACGCCCGATCAGGTCGCGGCCCTCCTCCCCGACGGCTTCCGGCTGCCGAGCGAGGCCGAGCTCGAGTGGGCCCTGCGGGAGGGCGGCACGACCCGCTGGATCGGCGTCGCCGGCGACGTGGTCGTGACCGCGGCCAACCGCCGCGCGGTCTTGCTCGGCGAGCTGGTGAACGGCTTCGGCCTGCGCGGCCTGCGCGATCTGCAGAACCTGTGCGCCGACGGCGCGGTGAACTACGACGACGACTCGCCGATCGACCAGGCCGCGGTCGCGACCGATCGTCCGGATCGGATCGCGCGCTGGGCCCACACCTACTGGCAGGACGACGACGCCGAGCTCCTCGGCTGTCACGCCGCGCACCGCGCGCGCCCCGACGAGTACGGCGAGTCGATCGTCCGCCTGGCCGCGGATCTGCCCGAGGTCAGCGCGCCCGACGGTGAGCCACCGAGCGAGCTGGCCGAGGACGCCGCGACCCTGGCCGCGCTCGCGGGCGACGATCCGCGCGCTCAGGCCGACGCCCGCGCCGCCTTGGCGTACCTGGCCCAGGGCTCGGGCGCC
Source organism: Kofleriaceae bacterium (assembly GCA_018057825.1). Taxonomy (GTDB): domain Bacteria; phylum Myxococcota_A; class Polyangia; order Haliangiales; family Haliangiaceae; genus UBA2376. The sequence goes on from JAGPCY010000003.1 coordinate 46,528, forward strand.
GACGCCGGCCCGACGGTGGCGGCGGTGCTCGCCGCGCTGCCCACGCTGGCCGCGCCTCTGCGCGCGCCGATCCTCACCTGGCTGGCCGACGTCCAGGTCGGCGGTCACTTCCACCGCACCGTCGAGCGCCCCGAGCGCTCGCGGCGCGCGACCTTGGCTGGCGATCGGGCCGCGGTGCGGGCCGCGGTCGCCGCTGGGGCGATGACGATCGCCGCGTGCCTCGACGACGCCGACCCCGACGTCCGCTCGGCCGCCGCCCTGGCCCTGACCTTCGCGGTCGACGCGCCCACCGAGGCCAAGGCGGCGCTGTCCGCCCGCCTGGGCCGCGAGGCCGAGGTCGGGGTCCAGGCCGCGCTGGTCCTGGCGCTCATCCGCCTGGGCAGCGGCTTCCGCGCGCCTGCCCCGGATCCGGCGATCCGCGCGGCCTTGGCGATCGCTACGGCTTTCGACGGACCACCCGATATTCCCGCGCTGGTCGCGGCCGCCGCGCTGCCGCAGGTGCCGCACCTGGCCTACGCCAGCGGGCGCCTGGGCAACGTCGCGATCGGCATCCTGCGCAAGCAGCCCGCCGAGGTCCAGGCCGAGGCCGCGGTGGCGATCGCCGACCGCGCGGTCGCCGAGGCCGATCCGCGGCTGGCCGCGGTGGTGTTCGAGATGGGCTTCGGGGCCGCGCCCGAGGGGCCGTGCGCGCCGCGCCTGCCCGAGGAGCTGCCCAGCCATCAGCGCCAGCTCCTGACCAAGCTGGCGGGCTTCGACGACCTGCCCTGGCGCGCCCACGGGCTGTCGCCGACCGCGGCCGGGCGGCGCCGCGCCCTCGGCCTCGACGACCCGGGGCCATCGGATCGCTTCGTCGCCCACGGCGATGGGGAGGCGCCGCTGTGGCTGGTGCTCGGGTCGACCCTGGCCACCGATGGCGACGCCGCCGCGGCGGCGTCGCTCGAGCGCCTCGCGGCGACCTGGCCCGCGGGCGAGCGCCTCGCGCTGTACCTCGATCGCGCGACCCACGGCCTACGCAACGCGTTCGCCGGTTGGAAGCTGCCGGCGCTCCTGGCCGCGCTGCCGTCGGACCCGGCGGCGCGGGCCACGGTCGACGCCCTGGCCGCGGCCGGCCCGCGATCGATCGAGGTCCTGCGCGCGGCGATCGCGACCCGACCGGGCGAGCGGTTGCCCGACGCCTGGCTCGACGACCTCGACGCGTGGAGCTTCGGCGCCCCGGCCGACGTGCTCGCGGCCTTCGCCCCGGCCGCGGTCGAGCGGCGCCTCTTGGCGCTCCTGGCGCCGGCGCTGGCCCAGGCCTTGGCCTCCGACGCCTGGGCGATCGGCCTCGATCAGCAGCTCACGCGTTGGGCCGGCGCCCTCGCCGCGGCGCCGTCGGTGCGCGCCACGCGGCAGCTCCTGCTCCTCGGCTGGGCCTCGGGCCAGCCGGCGTCGGTGCGCGAGGCGGTCGGCGAGGCGGCCGGCGCCCACTCAGCGGTCGCCGAGGTCCTGGCGCAGTACGACACGCTGCCGGAGTTCACGAGCTGGCCGCGGGCCCGCGCGGTCCTGCCGACCTACGCCGACTGAGCCCGCGGGCGGAGCCGATCACCAAGCTCGGCGCGCCCGCGGCGCCGATCACAACCGGATGCCGCCCGAGACCTCGACGCGCTGGCCGTTGATCCAGCCACCGCCGGGGCCGAGCAGCGCGACCACCGCGGCGCCGATGTCGTCGGCGTCGCCGACCCGGCCGAGGGCGGTCTGGCCCGCGATCATCTGGTTGAGCCCCGGGTTGTCGCGGACCGCGCCGCCGCCGAAGTCGGTGGCGATCGCGCCGGGCGCGATGGTGTTGACGATGATCCGCCGCGGCGCCAGCTCGAGCGCGAGGTAGCGGGTCAGGACCTCGAGACCGCCCTTCATCATCGCGTAGGCCGCCATGTTGGGGAACGCGAACCGGGTGAGGCCCGTCGAGACGTTGAGGATGCGGCCACCGTCGCGCAGGATCGGCAGGAGCGCCTGGGTCAGGAAGAAGCCGGCCTTCAGGTGGACGCGGTACAGGTGATCGAACTCGGCCTCGGTGGTGTCGACGATCGGGGTGTGCTGGCCGACGCCGGCGTTGTTGACCAGGACGTCGAAGCGGTCGCGCTCCCAGGTCGCGGCCAGGGCCGCGCGCACCGCGGCGACGAAGGCCGGGAAGCCCGCGCTGTCGCTGACGTCGAGGGGCAGGGCCACGGCGCGACCACCGCGCGCCGCCACCTCGGCCACCACCGCCTGGGCCGCGGCGGCCTGGTCGCGGTAGGTCAGGATGCTGTCGGTGCCGGCGGCGGCCAGGTGCAGCGCCATGGCGCGACCGAGGCCGCGGCTGCCGCCGGTGATGAGCGCGATGGGACGGGGAGAGGTCGGGGCGTTCGCAGTGGTCATGGCAGTGGCTCCTCGAAGTTTGTCGACGAATCCTGGATAGCCCCGGACAGCGGCCCCGAGAAGCCAGGTCGATCTCGACAGATTGTTTCGATTCGAGCGACAATGGTCGCGATGGCCCTCGACCTCGACGCCCTCGCCGTGTTCGTCAAGGTGGCCGAGCTGGCCAGCTTCACCCGCGCCGCCGAGCACCTCGGGATGTCCAAGGCCCAGGCCTCGCTGCGGGTGCGCGCCCTCGAGGCCGACCTCGGCGCCGCGCTCTTGCGCCGCACCACTCGCACCGTGCGCCCGACCGCCGACGGCGAGCGCTTGTTGCCGCGGGCCAAGCGCCTCCTCGCCGAGGCCGACGAGCTGGCCGCCAGCTACCGCGGCGCCCGGGCGCTGACCGGCGTGGTGCGCCTCGACCTGCCGATGACGATGGCGCGCGACACGATCCTGCCGCGGGTCCCCGAGCTCCTGGCCGCTCACCCGCAGCTCGAGCTGCAGGTGTCGACCACCGATCGCCGGGTCGACGTGGTCCGCGAGGGCTTCGATCTGGTCCTGCGGGTCGGGCCGCTGGCGTCGTCGGAGCTGGTGGCGCAGCGCCTCGGGGTCTTGCCGATCGTGAACTGCGCCAGCCCGGCCTACCTGCGGCGCCACGGCACGCCGCGCGCCCTCGCCGATCTCGATGACCACCGGCTGGTCCACTACGCCCAGCGCCTGGGCGCGACGCCGCCGACCTTCGAGTACCCGACCGGCGACGGCGAGTACGCGCAGTGGCCGATGACCGCGGCGATCACGGTCAACAGCGCCGACGCGTACCAGGTCGCGTGCCTGGCCGGCCTCGGCTTGATCCAGACCCCGCTCCTCGGCGCGCGCGCCCACCTCGAGGCCGGCGCGCTCATCGAGGTCCTGCCCGAGCTGGCGGCCGAGCCGATGCCGGTCTCGCTCCTCCACCCCCACGGCCGCGCGGTGCCGCGCCGCGTCCGGGCGGTGATGGCGTGGCTGGCCGACGTGGTGTCACCCCGGCTGGCCGCGCGCTGAGCGCGCCGCGCGCTACTCGGCGCAGGCCAGGGTGACGTCGAAGGTCGCGCCGCCCGCGGTCGTGACCTCGGCGGTACCGTCGCCGCCGTAGCTCCAGCTCAGGGCGCCGCGCGCGCCGACGAGCTCGACGGTGCCAGCGGTCGGACAGGCGTCGAGGCAGCGCTGGACGTCGGTGGCGGTGACCGCCAGGGTGCGGGCGCCGGTCGTGATCTCGGCGGTCAGATCGTAGGTCGCGCAGCCATCGGCGATCGCGACGGTCGCGCTCGAGGTCGACTGCAGGGTCCGCCGCGGGCCGGCGATCGTGAGGTCACCCGACCAGGTCGACGGCTGCTCGGCGGCCACCGGATCGCGCCACGACCAGGTGCCGGCGAAGGTGGTGCCGTTGAGCGTCAGGCCGCTGGTGGAGACCTGATAGGTGATCGCGCCGACGCACTCGAAGGGACCACACGGCGTGGGCTCGACGGTGATCTCCGCGCGGAGGACGCCGCTCAGCCCGCGCAGGCCGCGCGGCCCGACACAGCTGGTGAACGTGACCTCGACGTAGGTGCGCTGATCGGTCGCGATCGTGGCGCAGGCCGGCGCGGTCAGGCCGTCGGCCAGACGCTCCTCGACGGCGGCGATCAGCGCCGCCGGCGCATCGGCGACGCGGGCCGAGGCGTAGGCCGACGCGTCGACCGCGATGAGCGAGGTCGCGTAGGTCGCCTCGGTGGTGGCCTCGACCGAGGTCGAAGCCTGGGCGGCCTCGTCGAGGGTGGCCGGCTCGACGCCGTCGTCGGTGGCGCAGGCGATGAGCGTGGTGCAGGCGAAGGCGAAGGACAGGGACCGGACTCGGCGTGACATCGGGGACTCCTCGGTGGATGTCCGTCGGAAGTGCGCGCGCCGTGCCAGCGGCCGTCCGTGCGATCCCGCGGTGTTGCAGCCGCGACGCGGGGCCGACCCTTGACCGCAGTCAAGGGCAGGGAGGCAAGGTCGCGGTCGGACAGCGCCCGGCCAGGCGGTTGTCGCAGACCACCGCGACGTCGAGGTGACCGGCGGTCGCCGCCGCCAGGTCGGCCACGCCGCAGAGCTGCACCTCGCCGCCGCACGCCTGCTGACTGAGGCCGCGCACCCGCACGCTGCGCAGCGCCGCGGTGGGGACGTCGAGCAGCGGGGTCGGCGCCGCCGCGAGCTGGGCGTCGAGGGCGGTCACCGACGTGGTCGGCGAGACCTCGACGCACGCGCGATCGAGCTGGCAGTCGGCGCCGCCCGCGGCCGCGCCGACCGCGATGACCTCGACCGACTTGACCATCGCGACCTGGACCGCCAGACAGGCCGGGGCCTCATCGCGGAGGCGCAGCTCGACGGCAGTGATCGAGGCGTCGCCGGCGCACGCGCCGACGATGACGGCCAGGGCCGCGGCCCGCCCGATCATGGCGCGAACCCGAGCTGGGTGCGGTCGGCCGGCGCGTCGCGGGTGACCAGCCACACGGTCGCGACCGCCGCGGCCGCGACGCCGATCGTGACGCCGCCCCACAGCCACCAGCGCCGGCGCGCCGGTGGCGGCGCGGGCAACGAGGTCGCGGCCGGTGGCGCCAGCGCGGCGGCGGCCTCGGGGTGCCAGGCCGTGACCCGCGCGCGGGCGATCAGCCGCGCGCCGCGAGCGCCGACCACCAGCGCGGCCTCGGCCCCGACCGCGCGCGCCGCGGCCAGCACCACGGCCTGGGTCGAGCGCGCTTCGAGATCGAGCGACCCGCGGGCCAGCCACGCCGCCAGCACCGCCACCGGCGGCTCGCCGCTGGGCGCCAGCGCGATCGTGAGCGGTTGATCGCCGACCTCGATCAGGCGCGCGTCGGCGACGAACCCGGGCGCCTCGACCAGGATCGCGTGGAGCCCGCGGCGCAACTGCCGGGGCCGGGCGCGATCGAGGACCGGCACGCCGTCGATCACGATGCGGGCGTCCGCCGGCGTGACGTCGAGGGCGACCGCGCGCGCGATCCGGCGACCCTGCTCCTCGACGGCGACCGCGAACCCACCGTCGACCGCGGGGGGATACGTGCCGGGCTCCGGGCGGCGGTTCGGCTCGATCTCGAGGGCCAAGCCGAACCACGGCGTCGCGGCCTCGGGCGTGGCCTCGCCCAGGCCGGCCAGGCCGCGCAGGAACGCGAGCTGCCACAGCGCCGCCCGCTGCTCGGAGCGCGCCAGGATCGGCAGGGCCCGGCCGACCAGCCCGTCGAGGATCGCCACCATCTCGGCGCGCCGCTGACCGAGCCAGGCGGCGCGCGCGGCGTCGAGGTCAGCCTCGATCGCGGCCAGGGCCGACGCATCCTCGCCGGGCGGCAAGGTCATCACCACCGGAGCGAAGCCGGCGGCGCGCGCGGCGGCCTGGGCGTCGGTCAGCGCGACCCCGGGGTCGATCGCCACCACCGCGATCGGTCTGGGCGGCGCCGCGTGCGCCCCGGCCGTCGCGAGCGCGATCACCGTCACGATCGCGGCGAGGCGCACGGCGCGTGGCATGCGACCGCGATGGTAATGCACCACGCGTCCTTGATGCGATCGGGAATGCGGTGCATTAGCATGCGGCCGTGACCGCGATCGGGCGCTACCGGATCGGCGCGCGCCTCGGCACCGGCGGCTCGGCCGACGTGTTCGCCGTCGAGCTGATCGACGGCGGTGGCCGGCCGCTCGCGCTCAAGCGCCTGCGCCGCGAGCTGATCGGCAACCCGGCGGTGGCGGCCCTGTTCGACGGCGAGCTCGCGCTGGCGCGCCGGCTCCACCACGGCGGCATCGTCCAGCTCTTCGATCATGGGGTCGACGGCGACGGCGCGCCGTTCCTGGTGATCGAGCGGGTCGAGGGCGTCGCGCTCGACGAGCTCCTCGCCCACCTGGCGGCCAGCGGTCGGCGCCTCGAGGTCGCCGACGCCGCGCTGATCGCGATCGAGGCGTGCGAGGCGCTGGGCTACGCCCACCGGCTTCGCGGCGAGGACGACGCCCCGCTCGGCGTGGTCCATCGCGACGTCTCGCCGCGCAACCTGCTGGTGTCGCGCGAGGGCCTGATCAAGCTGACCGACTTCGGCATCGCCCGGTTCGCGCGCGCCGACGCCCACACGCTGCCCGGCGTGGTCAAGGGCTCGATCGGCTACCTCGCGCCCGAGCAGCTCGCCGGCGAACCGCTCGACGGGCGCGCCGATCAGTTCGCCCTCGGCGTGGTGCTGCACGAGATGATCGCCGGCGAGAACCCGCTGGCCGCGGTCGCGTCCCTCGATCAGGCGGCGGCCCGGCTGGCCGAGGGGCTGCCCGCGCTGGCGATCGCTCCCGAGGCCGGCGTCGACGACGCCCTGGCCGCGATCGTCGCCCGCGCGACCGCGGCTCGCCCGGCCGACCGCTACCCGCACATCGACGAGCTGGGCGCGGCGTTGACCGCCTGGTGCGCGCTCACCGGGCGCCGCGGCGATCGCGGTCGCCTGGCCGCCGCGGTCCGCGCCGCCCGCGGCGAGCGGGTGGCCGCGGTCCGCTCCCTCGACACCGCGGTCGGCGACGCCCTGGCCGCGACGCCCCCCGTCGGCCTGGTGACCCGGACCTCGCCGACCGCGCCCCGGCCGAGACGCCGCTGGCCGTGGCTGCTCGCGGCCGGCGGTGCTGCGGCGCTGGCGCTGGCCGCCGCCCGCCTGACCTGCGGCGCCGCCGATCGCGCCCGGCACCGCGCGGCGGCCGCCGTCGACGCCGCCCCGCCCCTCGACGCCACGCTCGTCGACGCCACGCTCGTCGACGCCCCGCCGCCGCCGGACGCCGCGCCCCTCGACGCCCCACCGCCGGACGCCGCGCCCCTCGACGCCCCGCCCCGGCCGGTCCGCCCCGAGCGCGATCGACCGACCGCGCCGACCGCGCGCGGCCGCCTGAAGATCAACCTCGTGCCCTACGCCCAGGTCGCGATCGACGGCGTCGCCCGCGGCGACACCCCCCTCGACCTGAGCCTGCCCGCCGGCCGCCATCGCCTCGAGCTGAGCAACCCGCAGATCGGGCGGCGCACGACCCGCACGATCGACGTCCCGGCCGACGGCGTCCTCGAGGTGACGCGATGGTGAGCGGCGCCGGGTCGCCCCACACCCTGCCGGTGGTCCAAGGCGAGCGCGTGATCGGGCTGCGCCGCCGCCGCCTGCGCCTCGAGGTCGTGGCCGGGCCCGACAAGAAGCGGTCCCACGACCTCGACGACGACGTCGCCGTGGTCGGCACCCATCCCGGCTGCGCGCTGTGCTTGACCGACACCACGGTGTCGCGCCAGCACCTGGCGATCGAGGTGGTGGCCGCCGGCTGGCGCCTGCGCGACCTCGACTCGACCAACGGGACCTACGTCGGCGAGGTTCGGCTCCACGACGCCACGATCGCTGGCGAGGCCACGCTCCGCCTGGGCGGGTCGACGATCCGACTGCGGCCGCTCACCACCACGGTCGAGCTGCCGGTCCCCGACGCGGTGGGGTTCGGCGAGCTGCGCGGCACCAGCGTCGCGATGCGCCGGGTGTTCGGCCTGCTGGCCCGCCTCGCGCCGACCGAGCTCACCGTCCTCATCACCGGCGAGTCGGGCACCGGCAAGGAGCTGACCGCCCGCGCGCTCCACGACGCCAGCCCGCGGCGCGGCGGCCCGTTCGTCGTGGTCGACGGCGCCGCGCAGTCGCCGACCCTGATCGAGAGCGCGCTGTTCGGCCACGAGCGCGGGGCCTTCACCGGCGCCGACCGCACCCGCAAGGGCGCCTTCGAGGCCGCTCATCGCGGCACGCTGTTCCTCGACGAGCTCGGCGAGCTGCCCCTCGAGCTCCAGGGCCGGCTGCTGGGCGCCCTCGAGCGCCGCCAGATCACGCCGCTGGGGTCGACCCGACCGCGCGACGTCGACGTCCGGGTGGTGGCGGCGACCAACCGCGACCTGCGGCGCGAGATCAACCGCGGGACCTTCCGCGAGGACCTGTACTTCCGCCTCGCGGTCGGCACGGTCCACCTGCCACCGCTGCGCGATCGGCCCGAGGACCTCGAGCAGTACGTCCACGACTTCGCCGCCGAGCAGGCCGAGCTGGGGCGCCCGGTCGCGCTCGGGCCCGAGGCCATCGCCCGCCTGGCCCGCCACCGCTGGCCGGGCAACGTCCGCGAGCTGCGCAACACCCTCGAGCGGGCCGCCGCCCTAGGCGAGCTCGAGCTGCCGCCGACCGCGGCCCCCGAGGAGCTGCGGCTCGCCGTCGATCCGGCCCTGCCCTACAAGACCACCAAGGCCGCGCTCCTCGAGCAGTTCGAGCGGAGCTACGTGACGGCGCTCCTGGCCGCCCACGGCGGCAACATCACCCGCGCCGCCCGCGCCGCCGAGCTCGATCGCGTCTACCTGCTACGCCTGCTCGATCGGTTCGGCCTGCGTCCCGGCAAGGCCGGCTGATCGAGGGCGCTCAGCCGATCTCGGCGGCCATCGCGCGCTGGTAGGCCGGGCGCGCCGCGCACCGCGCCGACCAGGCGTTCACGTTCGCGAACGGCGCGAAGTCGATCTTCGAGTGCCGCAGCCAATCGCAGAACGAGTTCAGGTGGGCATCGGCCAGGGTGAAGTCGCCGACCAGGAACGGGCGCTCGGCCAGCGCGCCGTTCAAGATCGCCAGCAGCTCGGCCAGGTCGCGCTCGGCCTGGGCGACCGCCTTGGGGTTGCCGTCGCCGGGCGCCGCCCACTCGCCGTTGTGGCCGCGGCGGTAGACCGCCTCGCCCAGCGTCACGTTGGTCCAGACGATCCACTTCATGGCCTCGCCGCGCAGCGGGCCCGGCGCCGGGTACAGGCCCCGCTCAACGCCGAACTGCTCGCCCAGGTACATCGTGATCGCGGCCGACTCCCAGATCGCGACGCCGTCGTGGACGATGGTCGGCACCTTGGCGTTGGGGTTGATCGCGCGGAACGCGTCGGTCTTGTGCTCGCCGGCCTTGAGGTCGAGGCGCTTGCGCTCGTGGGGGACGCCCAGCTCCTCGAGCACGATCGAGGTCAAGGTGGCGGTCGACATCGGTGAGAAGTAGAAGACGAGGCTCATCGCGGGCTCCTGGAGTTGGTGTGAATTGGCCAGTACCACGGTCGGCGCGTCACCTCGCGTGGGGCCGCAGCCACCCGGGCCGGATAGCTGACGACCTCGTGTCAGCTTTGCGCGGACGGGATCGTCGGCGACCGAGACCTACACCTCCGCCGGCCGCGGCCGATTCGGAGGACGTGAGGCTCCCCGCAGTTTCCCGACTGGTCGACCACCTGGTGCGCGATGTGCGGGGCGACGACGACACCCGGCGCCGCGCCCGGCTCCTGGCCTGGTTCGTCATCGTGCTGGAGACTCAGGTCCTGGTCTTCGCGGTGGCCTACGCCCTGGTCGGCGTTACGATCCTGTCGTTCTTCTTGGCCGGGGTCGGGGTCCTGCTCACGACCACGCCGTGGGTCGCGCGGCGCATCTCACCGCGGGTCGCCGTCGACTGGCTGATGGTCCAGGTGTTCGTCGTCCTCGACACCGTCGCGACCTTCACCGGCGGTGAGACCTCGGCGGCCTTCTACTGGACCGCGATGGCCCCGGTGCTAGCGACGATGGCCGGCGGCCGCGGCCGCGGCCTGGCCTGGTCGGGAGTTCTGGCGGTCAACGCGACCGCGGTCGGGTTCGCTTTCCACCGCGGCTGGTTGCCCGACGGTGAGCTGCCGGAGTGGGTCGGGGTGGCCATGGCCGAGCTCGGCGTGACCATGCTCGGCGTCGTGGTCCTGGTCAGCGCGCTCATCTATGAGCATTCGCGCGATCGGGTCCACCGCGACCTCGACCGCGCCCATCGCGAGCTGCGGCGCCTGCTCGACAGCGTCGGCCAGGGCTTCTTCACCGCCGGCCCCGACGGCCAGCCGTCGGCGCAGCGGTCGGCGGTCCTCGAGCGGTGGTTCGGACCGCCGGCGGGGCAGCCGTTCTGGGCCTGGCTGGCCCCCGACGATCGGGCCTGGCGCGAGCAGGTGCAGGTGTCGTGGGAGGCCACCTTCGAGGGCGTCTTGCCGCTCGAGCTGTTGCTCGATCAGCTCCCCAAGCACCTGCGCGGCCCGGGCCGCGCCTACGACCTGGCGTACCACCCGGTGATCGGCCCCACCGGCGACCTCGAACACCTGGCGGTGGTCGTCGACGACGTCCTCGCTCAGGTGACCGCCGACCTGGCCGAGCGCGAGCAACACGAGCGGGCCGACCTGCTGGTCCACCTGGCGCGCGATCGCCGCGGCTTCGTGCTGTTCTGGGATGAGGTCGGCGAGCTCCTGGCGCGCCTGCGCGCCGGCTCGCCCGCGCCGCTGCGCGACCTCCACACCCTGAAGGGCGTCACCGCGCACTGGGGCCTGCGCGGCCTGTCTGAGCAGTGCCACGACCTCGAGCAGCGCCTCCTCGACGAGCGCCGCGGCCCCACCGCGGCCGAGGTCGACGCCCTGGCCGCCACCTGGTCCACCCGATCGGCGCTGGCCGGTGAGCTGGTGGTCGCCGAGCGTCGGCGCATCGACCTCGACCCCAGCGATCTGGCCGAGCTCGAGGACGCGATCGCCGGCGGCGCCGATCCCGAGGAGCTGACCACGTTGGTGCGGAGCTGGCGCCACGAGCGCGCCGGCGTCAGCCTCGGTCGCCTCGCCGAGCAGGCGCGGGCGCTGGCCGAGCGCCTCGGCAAGGGCTCGCTCGAGATCACGGTCCTCGATCGCGGGGTCCGCCTCGATCCCGAGACCTGGCGCCCAGTGTGGGCGGCGATGATCCACGCCGTGCGCAACGCCCTCGATCACGGCGTCGAGCCGGCCGACGAGCGCGTCCGCCGCGGCAAGGCGCCCGCCGCGCACCTCCAGTTCGTCGCCGACCGCGACGCCCGAGGCATCACGATCGAGCTGTCCGACGATGGCCGCGGCATCGACTGGGATCGCGTGCGGGCCAAGGCCGCAGCGGCCGGCCTGCCGTCGACCAGCCAGCTCGATCTCCAACGCGCGCTCCTCGCCGACGGCTTCTCGACCCGCGACGACGTCACCGACCTGTCGGGCCGCGGCGTCGGCCTGGCCGCCCTCGCCGCCGCGGTGCGAACCGTCGGTGGCTCGGTCTCCATCGACTCCCGCCCCGGCCAGGGCACCCGGCTCCGCCTCATCTGCCCGCGCCCAACCGCGGCCCTCCGCCGGGCCCGCCAGACTGGCTGAGGCCGCGCTGCGATCAGTCGTTGCTGGCGCGCAGCTTGAGCAGGATCTGGAGCACGTACCAGAACATGAGCGCGATCGAGGCGAAGAGCTGCATCGCGGCGCCGACGTAGCTCTCGGGATCGTCGTGGGCCATGATCTGCGAGGTCTTGTAGAGGATCTGGCCGGCGCACAGCACCGCCATCGCGATCCCGGAGAAGCCGACGGCCAGGCGGTGCCCGGCGGCGCTGGACCGGCACAACAACTTTTTGTTAGCGCGCGTTGCGCGTGTGTGGTACGATCGGGACGCAATGAAAGGTCGTTTCCGACTACCCAGACAGGAGTGCGAATGGAAAACCTCACGCACGTTGAAATGCTCATCCCAACGCATGACAACCTAGGCATAGAGTTCACTACAGAGCACCACCTTGCGTTCATTCAGCTCTTACATGCGATTGGGCTGCAAGACATGACGCAACGGCGGCTCTCGTCACTTGAAACCGTGAAGGGCAGCTACCAGGGTCAGCATGAGACCTTGCTCTTGTTCTGGTTCGACGTTCCAAGTCTGCTACGAAAAGCGGCAACCATTCTTCAGGCTGCCGAGATTGCAAAGGAACATTACGGCCAGGTGTGCATCTACGTCACATACTGCGGACACACCGAATTGATTTAGACACGCGAGCTCTCTTCGCCAACAAGGCTGGCCGCGAAGAGAGCGCTAATGATAGTGTTACGCTTCGGGGAAGTACAATTAATGGTTGAGCATCGCTGCATAAACGGAAGAATCTTGACCTTCGACGCCAGCGCGGAGGTACAAGCATTTCTTTCCGAAGTCGCGCAAGCATCAGAAGACCCTACCTGGACCGAGAGCGCCGTCAGAGCATTCATCTTTGGGGAATCAAACCCACTATGGGTTGGTGCGGGGTACTCGTACTTCCGGGGGGATGTCCTCGAACAGCCTGCGTTTCGAGTGGCACTAGACCTCCTAGATCGCAAGAGAATCGAATCGGGCACGCTGAATCTGGACGCAGCGACGGCTCGTTACTCGATGACCGTTTCCGAAGCAGCAGAGTTCCTGGGAATCCGAGACTCTGCTGTTCGAACCGCCGTCGCGGCGTTCCGCTTGCCATGCTGGATGAAGAATGGTCAGATCTTCCTAGACCCAGCCACCGTACGTAGCTACCAGGCCTCACGACGCGGTCGCCCGCCACAAATTCGGATCACGTCTGGGAGCGATACCAACGGGCGACTTCGTGTGTGCGTCGAAGACGACGACAGGAAGATAGCCGAGCCCGGAGGCACCGAATCCAGGACAGTGGAGACCTGGACGCGCGTGTTTGCTATTCTTGACGAGGACCGCGAACAACGATGCCTGTTCTGGGAGCTAATACCAGGCGGCCCGGAGAGGACTATCGGCAGGGACACGTTGCTTGTAGAGGGGCGCTTTACGATCGTTCGTCACTTGACGGGGGCTGCTGCGCAGATCGCCTGGCAGGAGATCACGCGTCCCAGCGCATTTAGTGTCGATCGCTGAAGGGCGGTCTTCGCGGGTGCCGGTCGCGGAGTCTGTGAGCTGTCGATGAGTTCTTCGCACACGACATCCACACGCTGGATCGCCGCCGAGGAGGTCGAGGCCTTCGTCGGCGACGAACTCTACGACCGCGAGCGGCGCGTGCCGGTGGTCGGAGTCACGACGACGGCGCGCGGCGAGTTTCTGGTCGATCCCGATCGCCTGGCGGCGGAGCTCGGGGACCAAGCGCTGGTGGTCGCCTTCGCCAACGGCGAGGCGACCTGGGCCCTCGCCGACGCGCTGCCGGCGCGGCTCGAGGTCTACGGCGGCGGCGCGCGCATCTGGTGGCCAGGGTTGCAGCAAGGCTCTAGCCCCTACGACCATCGCCTGTTCGTGGTGCGCCCCGGCGAGGGGGACGCGGTGGCGCGCCAGATCGTAGACGCGGTTCGCCGCTACACGGTCGGGCACCCGGAAGCTCACGAGCGCGCTCCGGCCGCGCCGGTCGACTTGGGAGTAACTGAGGGTGGCAAGCCGATCCTGCTTGCGACGGTGACCGAGGTGAGCGGCGAGCGGGTGTTCGTCGAGGCCGGGTCGCACCGCGGAGTCATCGGTCACGCCGACGAGAGCCTTGCGAACCTGTCCACAAGGCTCACCGTGGGTGACCAGCTCCGTGTCTTCGTCGGGAGCGAGCCTACCGGGACGGTCTTCTCGATCCAGGGGCTGGGCGCGTTGGTCGCGCCTTCGGTGCCCGGAGAGTTCACGAGCACATCCGCCGCGCCCGACCTGGGCGTGACCAAGGGCGGCAAGCCGATCCTGCTCGCGACGGTGACCGAGGTGCGCGGCAGGCGGGTGTACGTCGAGGCCGGGTCCCACCGCGGAGTCATCGGTTACGCCGACGAAAGCCTGGCGAACCTGGCCACGAGGTTCGCGGTGGGCGACCAGCTCCGAGTCTTCGTCGCGAGCGAGCCCTCCGGGACGGTCTTCTCGATCCAGGGGCTGAGCGCGTTGGCCGCACCTAGCGTGCCCGGCGAGGTCGCGCACGCACCGGCCGGGCCCGTCGACCTGGGCGTGACCAAGGGTGGCAAGCCGATCTTGCTCGCGACGGTGACCGAGGTGCGCGGCGGGCGGGTACACGTTGCGGCCGGATCGCACCGCGGGATCGTCGGCTACGCCGATGAGCGCGTCGCGAACCTGGCCACGAGGTTCGCGGTGGGCGACCAGCTCCGGGTCTTCATCGCCAGCGAGTCCGAGGCCGGGGCGATCTTCTCGATGCAGGGCCTCGGCGCTGCGGCGGCCGTGGCGGTTCAGCCGCCGACGATCCTCGGTGCGCCAGCGCGCGCGCCCGCACCGCCGCCGGTGGACCCGTGGCAGGTCGTGGCCGAGGAGTACCGTATCGGCGACGTGGTCCGCGGGCGCGTATGTCTCGTGCGCGAGCGCTACGTGCTGATCGAGCTGCTGCCGGGTGCGGCGTGCTTCTGCCACCTGTCGGAGCTCGCCGACGCCTTCGTAAGTCATCCGGACGAGGTGGTGAAGGTCGGCGATCGGGTGAACGTGGAGCTCCTCTCGCTTGAGCCGCAGGCCCGCCGCGGCAACGTGTCGATCCGCCGGGCCGGGTTCGCCGAGCCACGACCGGCGATCGCTCCCGGCCCGGGGCAGCCGGCGTTTCTGGACGACGGCCCGGACGCCCCCGAGGACCGCCGGTGGGGCCCCGGGGATGAGGTTTCCGCTGAGCTCCAGGCCGAGCTCGACGCCGCCGACGCCGACCGCACGGCGCTGCGCGCGCGGCTCGCGGAGGTCAAGGAGCAGCTCGTGGCGCTCCGCAAGGAGCTGCGCAGCGCCAACGATCGCCTCGCGAACTGCGAGGCGCGCCTGCGAGGGGACGACCCGCTGGCCTCCGAGGTCGCGTTCATCACGGCGGTCCGCGTCGAGTACGCGCGGACCATGGGCGAAGGCGACCGCTTCGAGTTCCCGCTCTTGCCCATGCGCCTGCATCGCGACTTCCTCGCCTCGGCGCGCGCCCTCGAGGGCGTCGACGTCGAGAAGATCGTGGAGGTCTGCGCGCAGGTCGCGTGCCAGCGCGCGCACAAGCTCGCGGGCCGCGAGGTTCACGTCCTGCGAGAGGGCGACGTTGGCCCTGGGATCGTCCGCGACGAGGACGGCGCCCGCGCCTGGCGCTGCGCGATCCAGATCAACACGCCCTCGGCGCGCCGGCTGCACTGGTGGGAGATCCCGGGCGAGCGATCGGCGATGGGGGACAGCAGGGTCATCGAGTTCGCTTCGGTCGGCGTCCACGATGACGTGGCGATCCCGATCTAGCGAGGATCGGGGAGACCGAGACCGAGGCCGAGACCGAGGCCGAGGCCGAGACCGAACCCGAGACCGAACCCGAGACCGAGTCCGAGACCGAGTCCGAGGTCGATGAGGAGCCGACCCGCCCAAGCCCCGTCGGCGCGGCTGAGGCCGCGCTGCGATCCGTCGCCGCGCCGCGATCAGTCGTTGCTGGCGCGCAGCTTGAGCAGGATCTGGAGCACGTACCAGAACATGAGCGCGATCGAGGCGAAGAGCTGCATCGCGGCGCCGACGTAGCTCTCGGGATCGTCGTGGGCCATGATCTGCGAGGTCTTGTAGAGGATCTGGCCGGCGCACAGCACCACCATCGCGATGGCGAAGATGATGCCGAGGTTGAAGCCAAAGATGAGCGACAGGATGACCAGGCCCGAGGCGGCGGCGCCGGCGATGATGAGCGCGGTGCGCAGGAACGAGAAGTCCTTCTTGGTGACGAACACCGAGGCGGTCAGGGCCCCGAAGACGCCGAGGGTGATGTACGCGGCGTCGCGCAGGATGTTGGGGTCGCCCTTGCCGGCGGCGATCTGATCCTTGGTCACCCACACCACGATCGCGAGGAGCGGCACGAAGATCAGCGCCTCGGCCAGGGTGTAGAGCACGAGGCCGACGTAGTGCAGCGGTCGTGACGTGGTGTTCTCGGCGAGGTAGTGGGCGATGAAGCTCACGACGGCGAAGGCCGCGAGCACGACGCCCCAGCGCCAGCGGCCGGGCTGGAAGGTGAACTCGAGGATCGGTAGGACCAGCTTCTGGCCGGCGGCGGTCTTGAAGAAGAAGTACTCGAGGCCGACGAACAGGAGGATCGCGCCGAACAGGTGCAGGTAGGTCAGGCGGATGAAGCGCAGGCGGGTCGAGGTGCCGACGGTGGCGTCCGCGCCCGGGATGCCGCGACGCGCCTCGGCGCGCGGGGCGCCGAAGCCCAGCCCCGGAGGCGCCCCGAAGGACGGCTGCGGCGGCGGACCGCCCCACGCGGGCTGCATCGGCTGCTGGCCGGGCGGCGGACCGCCCGGGCCAGGCTGCGCGCCCCACGGCGCACCGGGCGGCGGACCACCCGGGCCGGGCTGCGCGCCCCACGGCGCTCCGGGCGGCGGGCCACCGGCGGGCGGGCCTCCCCACGGCGCCCCGGGCGGCGGACCGCCCGCGGGCGGACCACCCCACGGCGGCTGCTGCGGCGACGGCGGCTGGGCCCCCCACGGCTGCGCCTGGGCCGGCTGCGGAGGCGGCGGCTGCTGTCCCCACGGTTGCGGCGGTTGCGCCGGTTGCGCCGGTTGCCACGGCTGCGGCTGCTGCGCCTGCTGCGCCTGCTGCGGCGGCTGCCACGGCTGGGCCTGCTGCGGCGGCTGCGGCGCCGGCGGCTGCTGACCCCAGGGCTGCGCCGGTTGCGGCGGCTGCTGACCCCACGGCGAGGGCTGCTGGGGTTGGCCGGGCGCGTTGTTCGGCGCCCAGCCCATCATGGTCTTGGCCGGCGGCTTCTGGTCGTTGGACATGGAGTCTCCCGGGGGCGGTGGTGCCGCGCCCCACCGGTAGAGCCTACCGGTTGGTTTTGTGACGCGATACCGGGAACGCAACCGAAGCGCGATCTTCCCGCGGGGTTGGCTTCTGCTAGCCTTGCCGGCGTGACTCGCATGCGCGTCAGCCGGATCGATCAGCGGGAATTTCGGATCACCCCGGTCGCCCTGGTGCTCCTGTTCCTGTTGGTCGGCGTCTCGCTGGTGTTCGGGCTGTCGGGGGACGCGGCCCAGGCGCGCATGGCGTCGTGGCTGGTGCCGACCAGCGAGTCGGTCTGGCGCGAGGGCAAGGTGTGGACGCTCCTCACCGGGCCGTTTCTCCAGCCGCGGGTGCTGTCGCTGTTCATCGAGGCGCTGATGCTGTGGATGTTGATGCCGCGCCTCGAGCGCTGGTGGGGACCGCGGCGCTTCCTCTTGTTCGTCGGCCTGACGGCGCTGGCCGGCACCACCGCGGGCACCCTGGCCGGCCTGGCCCTCGACGAGCCGGCGCCGATCGTCGGCCTGAACCCGGCCATCCTCGCCGGCACGATCGCCTTCGGCGTGCTGTACGCCCGAGCGCCCGTCCAGTTCTTCGGCGTCTTGCCGCTGACCGGGCGGCAGTTCATGTGGGGCATGATCGCGCTGACCGCGCTGTTCGTGCTGGTCGGCCAGGAGTGGACCTGGGGCGCGGCGATGGCGGCGGCGATGGGCGTCGGCGCGGCCCTGGCCTCGGGGCGCTTCGATCCCATCGCGACCTGGCGGCGCCGCCGCTACGACAAGGCCCGCGCGCACCTGCGGGTCGTGCCGCCCGAGGTCTCGACCATCCCGCGCCGCCCCAAGGGCGACGATCGCTACCTGAATTGAGCGCGTCGGCGACCGTCGACGACGCGCCGGGGCTCAGCGACCTGCTGCCGGCCGGCGCGATCGCCGTCGAGGAGCGCGGCGAACCGCCGCCGCCGCCGCTCGATCCCCGCGACGCCGCGCTGCCGGCGGCGGCCCCGCGCCGGCTGGCCGAGTTCGCGCGCGGCCGGGCCTGCGCCCACGCGGCGCTGGTCGCCCTCGGGCTCGACGGCCCGATCGGACGCGGTGCCGATCGCGCGCCGCGCTGGCCGGCAGGCGCGGTCGGCAGCATCACCCACTGCGCCGGCTACGTCGCGGCCGCGGTGGCCCGGGCCGACCGCGTGCGCGCCCTGGGCCTCGACGCCGAGCCGGCGGCGCCGCTGCCGCCCGAGGTCCTGACCCAGATCGCCAGCCCGACCGAGCGCGCTCACCTGGCGACCCTGCCGGCCGACCGGCCGTGGGACCGGCTCTTGTTTGCGATCAAGGAGAGCGTCTACAAGGCCTGGGCGCCCGCGACCGGGCGCTGGCTCGACTTCACCGACGCCGAGGTGACGATCGACCCCACGGCCGGCCGCTTCCGCGCCGCGCTGGCCGTCGACGGACCGTGGCGGCTCCTCGACGGACGGTTCGCCGCCAGCGCCGGCCTGTGGCTCGCGGTCACCGCGATCGCGGCTTCCGCGCTGACCGACCCGATCGGTCCGACCGCCGCGTGATACCCTCGCGGGCGATGGAGCCAGGTTCCGACGACGCGCCGAGCTTCGAGGGTTCGGGCCTCACGACCATGTTCGAGGGCGAGTGGGCCACCGTGCGCCGCCTGCGCAAGGGCAAGCTGGTGGTCGTGGCCGGCCCCGATCAGGGCGCCGAGCTCGAGATCGGCAAGCCGCGGGTGACCGGCGGCCGCAGCATCATCAGCGACCTGGTGCTGGCCGACAAGGCGGTGTCGGGGACCCACTTCGAGATCGCCGCGCGCGACGACGGCTACCGCCTACGCGATCTCAACTCGCGCAACGGCGTCTTCGTCGGCGAGCTGCGGATCCGCGAGGTCTTCCTGCGGCCGGGCACGGTGTTCCGCCTCGGCCACACCTCGATCCAGTTCCAGCCGATGTCCGACGTCGTCGAGATCGAGCTGTCGAAGCGCGACCGCTTCGACGCGATCATCGGCGGCTCGGCGGCGATGCGGCAGATCTTCGCGCAGCTCGAGAAGGTCGCGCCCAGCGACCTGACCTGCCTGATCACCGGCGAGACCGGCACCGGCAAGGAGATGGTGGCGCGGGCGATCCACAACACCTCGAACCGCAAGACCAAGCCGTTCGTCGTGCTCGACTGCGGCTCGATCCCGAAGGAGCTGATCGAGTCGACCCTGTTCGGCCACGAGAAGGGCAGCTTCACCGGCGCGATCGGTCAGCACCTCGGCTGCTTCGAGCAGGCCCAGGGCGGCACGATCTTCCTCGACGAGATCGGCGAGCTCGACATCGCGCTCCAGCCGAAGTTGCTGCGGGTGCTCGAGCAGCGCGAGATCAAGCGGGTCGGCGGCGATCGCACGGTCAAGGTCGACGTCCGGGTCCTGGCCGCGACCAACCGCGACCTGCGCGAGGAGGTCAACCGCGGCGGCTTCCGCGAGGATCTGTACTTCCGCCTGAGCGTGATCCACGTCGAGCTGCCGCCGATGCGCGAGCGCCGCGAGGACATCCCCGGGCTGGCCAACCACTTCCTGCGCGACATCGCCGGCCGGCGCAGCATGCAGATGACGTTTGGCCCCGACGCGATGAACGCGATGCTGGCCCACGCCTGGCCCGGCAACGTCCGCGAGATGCGGAACGTCGTCGAGCGCGCCGCCGCGCTGTCCGACGGCCCGGTGATCACCCGGGCCGATCTGGTGTTCGGCCGCGAGCTGGGCGCCAGCGTGTCGGCGGCCCACGATCTGGCCAAGGCCGGCCTGGCCGGGGCCCAGCGCGCGGTCGCCGCCGAGGCCGGGGTGTCGTTGCCGCCCGGCAGCGGCCCGGCGATCTTCGACGCCGCGCTGCTCAAGCCCGGGCTGGCCTTCAAGCAGGCCAAGCAGACCGTGGTCGACGCCTTCGAGGCTGCGTACCTCCAGGCCCTGCTCGATCGCAACGACGGCAACATCACGCGCTCGGCCAACGAGGCCGGCCTGACCCGCTACCACCTGCGCGAGCTGCTCAAGCGCCACGGCGTCAAGGGCGGCGATCAGGAGTAGCGCGGCGGCGTGGACCTCCACGCGCCGACCGGGGCTGGCGTACGATGGCGCGATGGCTGCGCTGCCACGTCCGCTCTACGCCACGGCCGCGATCCTGGCGGCGCTCGCGCTGGCCGGCTGCCTCGACGACCCCGCGGTGCGGTGCGCCGACGGCACGCTGTGCCCGAGCGGCACGACCTGCGCGGTGGTGGCGGGCGCGACCCGGTGCACCACCGACGAGCAACGCCAGGCCTGCGCTGGCGCCGCGCCCGGCGCGCCGTGTGACCTGACCGGCGACGATGACGGCGTGTGCAACGCCGGCGTGTGCATCCGGCGCGGCTGCGGCGATGGCTTCCTGACGCTCGGCGAGCGCTGCGACGGCGCCGAGCTCGGCGGTGAGACCTGCGCCAGCCGCGGCTACAACGGCGGCGCGCTCGGCTGCACCGCGAGCTGCGAGTTCGACACCAGCGCGTGCGAGGGCCGGTGCGGCGACGGCGTGGTCAGCGACGACGAGGACTGCGACCCCGGCGCTCCCGAGGCCGGCATCCCGCCCGACCTCGCCGGCCAGACCTGCGCGCTGGCCGGGTTCTACGTGCCCGATGGCCTCGGCTGCACCGCCGGCTGCCGGTTCGATACTCGCGGCTGCGGCGGCGGGCGGTGCGGCGACGGCGTGGTCGACGACGGCGACGGCGAGGAGTGCGATGGCGCGGCCGCTGGCGCCGCCGCCACCTGTCGCGACCTCGGGTTCTACGGCGACCAGGCGCTCGCTTGCACCGCCGCGTGTCGCTACGACCGGGTGGCGTGCCGCGACCAGGGCTTCTGCGGTGACGGCGCGCTCCAGGCCGGCGAGGTGTGCGACCCCGGCCTGCCGCTCGACGCCGACCACGACACCTGCGGCGACTTCGGCTTCTACAACACGACGACGCCGATCCGCTGTGGCCCGATCTGCCAGTACGACGTCGGCGCGTGCGTCGGGCGGTGCGGCGACGGCGCGGTCGACACCGCGGCCGGCGAGGAGTGCGACGGCGACCCGCCAAGCGCGTGCGCGACCTTCGGCGGCACCGGCTACCAGGGCATCGCGAGCTGGTACGGCGGCGACGTGGTGTGCACGCCGAGCTGCCGGCTCGACGGCGCGGCCTGCACGACCGCCGGCTACTGCGGCGACCGTCGTCGCAACGGCGCCGAGGCCTGCGATGCCGGCCCGAGCGGCGGCGACAGCGACGTCGCCGGCAACGACTTCGGCGGCCAGTCGTGCGGCACCGGCGCGCTGTTCGCCGACGGCCTGCCGCGCAACAGCGGCAACCTGCGCTGCACGCCGAGCTGCGCGATCGACACCCGGTTCTGCGCCGGCTACTGCGGCGATCGGATCATCAACGGCCGTGAGGCCTGCGACACCGACGAGTTCCCGGGCGACGCCACCTGCCAGAGCCTGGGCTGGCAGACCGGTCAGCTCCTGTGCCTCACCGACTGCCAGCAGATCTTCGTGCAGTGCGAAGATCGGTGCGGCGACGGCGTGGTCCAGGGCACCGAGGCCTGCGATGGCGCGACCCAGCGCGCGGCCGACGCGTCGTGCGACGAGGTCGGTCGCCACGGCGCCCTCGGTTGCACGTCGTCGTGTCAGCTCGCCACCGACGCCTGCGAGCGGACCCGCTGGTCGGCGATCGCGGTCGACGATCGACCGTCGCCCACGCCGGGCGCCGAGGCGGTGCGGGCGATGTGGAGCGGGCGCCGCCGCGACGTCTGGGCGGTGGTCGGTGACGAGTTCAACCGCCAGCTCCTGCACGGCGACGGGCGCCAGTGGATCGACGGCGGGCCCGGGCTGCGTCCAACCGCGTTGACCGGGCGGCGCGACGGCACGGTGTGGACCAACCACGACGCTCAGGTGGTGCAGCTCGACCCGTCGCCGACCAGCGTCCTCGAGCTGGTGCCGCCGCTCTTGGTCGGCGATCCCCTCGACGCCCCACCGGTGGCGCTGTGGGCCGACGAGTCCCGATTGTTCGCGGCCACCGCGACCCGGGTGTGGCGCTGGACCGGCGCGTCGTGGCTCACCGAGCGGACCGCGGTCGGCGACGAGCAGTTCGTCGCGCTCCAAGGCCTGCCCGGCGGCCAGGTCTACGCGCTGGCCGATCGCGCCTTCGGCGCCACGCTCCACGAGCGCAGCGCCGCGGGCGCGTGGACCTCGGCGCCGGTCGACGTCTTCGCCGAGACCTACCGCGCGCTGTGGGTCCACAGCCCGGCCTCGATCTGGGTCGCCGGCGAGGCGGGCGGCATGCCGGTGATCGGCCAACGCCGCCACGGCGGCTGGCACCCGCTGTTCATCAACTTCGATCCGGGCCAGCCGAGGCTCGACGGCGCCGCGGTCGGGATCGGCGGCGAGCCCGACGAGCTGTGGATCGCCGGCGGCGACGGCGACGACGGCTGGCTGATCACCTCCGACGGCCGCCTGGGCGGCGACGGCTTCACCCGCGTGCTGGGCTCGTTCCCGACCTTCACCGGCCTCACGGTCGCGCCGACCGGCGAGGCCTGGGCCTTCGGCGCCGGACGGCGCGCGGTCCACCGCGACGGGCCGGGCCTGGTGACGCCGAACCTGCCGGGCACCGACGTCGATCTGTCGACGATCCGCGGCCGCATGAGCCGCCTCCTGCCGGTGGCGGTCGCGGTGACGACGACCGACGTGTTCTTCGCCGGCGACGGCGCCGACGGCGTGATCCATCACCGGCCGGCGGCGGCGGTCGACGATCCCGGGCTAGCGCCGCCGACCCGCTGGGTCCATGAGCTGGTCGGGGAGCCGATCCGCGCGGTCGCCGCGCGCACCGACAGCGAGGTCTGGGCCTTCGGCCTCGGCGCGCCCTGGCGGTGGAACGGCGCGAGCTGGGGCCGCCCCGGCGGCGCCGCACCGTCCGGCTTCCGGACGTCGGCGACGATCGCGGGCGTGCTCTACGTCGTCGACGACAACGACCAGCTCTGGCGCCACGCCGGCGCGACCTGGCAGGTGGTCGCCACCGTGCCGCCCGGCCTGGGCCTGGCGCTGGGCGGCACCGGGCCCAACGACCTGTGGGTCGGTGGCCTCGGCCTGGCGCGCTGGAACGGGGTCGCGTTCGAGGTCGAGGCCAACCCGTGGCTCGACGAGATCACCGGCATCTGGGCCGGCAGCCGCGACGACGTGTGGTTGGTCGGCCGACGGGGCCAGGACGGCGGGCTCGCGCATCGCGATCTCGAGTTCGGCGGCTTCCGCCGAGTCGCCGGGGCGGCGCCCGACCTGGCCCAGCCGCTGCGGGCGATCTGGGGCGCGGCGCCCGACGACCTCTGGGCGGTCGGCGACGGCGGCGTGATCCTGCACTACGACGGGCTGCGGTGGGCGCCGGTGTCACCGACCGCCGGCGCGATCGGCGACGACCTGCGGGTGGTCGCCGGGCTCGACGCCGAGCACGCCTGGATCTGGGGCGAGAGCGGCGCGCTGTTCCGGTTGCGCGCGGCCCTACCGCCGATCGACGCGCCGCCGTGCGCCGACGCGCAGCCGCTGTACTGCGCGGGGCTCGACGGTGGCCCGGGGCTGGAGGCGATGTTGCCGGTCAGCGGCACGATCCCGCTCGGCGGCACCGTGCTGTATCGGGTCGAGCCGGCCCACGACGTCTCGATCTTCGTGCGCCTGGTGACCGCCGCGGCCAACGAGCTGGCGGTCGCGGTGGTGGCCCCGCCACCCGGCGGCACCTGCACCAGCGCGCTGGTCGTCGCGAGCCGCACCGTGACCGCCTCGGTCCTCGAGGTGCCGCTCCAAGGCCCGACCCTGCCGCAGCTCGAGGTCGACGGCCGCCGGCCGTTCTACGTGCGGGTACGAGCGCCAGGTGCGACCGCGCCGCTGGGATTCGAGCTGACGCTGCAGTGCGGGGACACGACGTTCTGAGCGGAGACCGAGGCCGAGACCGAGACCGAGACCGAGACCGAGGCCGAGACCGAGGCAGAGACCGAGACCGAGACCGAGACCGAGACCGAGGCAGAGGCAGAGACCGAGACCGAGACCGAGACCGAGACCGAGACCGAGGCAGAGGCAGAGGCAGAGACCGAGGCAGAGACCGAGACCGAGACCGAGACCGAGACCGAGACCGAGGCTGAGGCCGAGACCGAGGCCGAGACCGAGGCCGAGGGGGAGACCGAGTCAGAGGGCGCCGCCGACGCCGACCAGCGCGCCGCCGGCGGTGGGCGTGACCGCGACCGACAACGCGCGCGGCTCGAGGGCAGCGTAGGGCCGGTTGAGGATCACCATGACCACGCCGGCGACCACCGCGGCGCCGCCGACCGCGACCGCGCCGATGCCGAGGGTATTGCGGAGCTGGGCGCGATCGAGGAGGTCCGCGGTGCCGACCGGCAGGGCGTCGGGCTCGCAGGCGAGCTCGCCACACTCGCGGGCCAGCGCGGCCTGGTAGTCGTCGCGCAGCCCGCGCGCCGACAAGAGCAACGCGGCGCCGACGCCCGCCACCGCCGCGCCGCCGCCGGTGATCGCCCACGGCTTCCAGGTCGCCCAGCGCGTGCGGGTCACGGTGACGTCGGCCAGCGGGGTCAGGCGCAGGGCGATCGCCGGGTTGTCGCCGGCGACCAGGGTCTCGCGGCGATTGACCGCCAGGAGGCCCTCGCCCTCGGCCGACACGGTGTGCGCGCCGGCCCGGACCCGCGCCCGGTGTTCGCCCGGACAGGTGATGGCGGCGATCCCGTCGACGGCGACCGTGACCCCGGCCTGGCTGCAGGTCACGACCAGGGTCGCGAGCTGCTGGGCGAGCAGGCGCTGGTAGGTCGAGGCGTCAGCGAAGACCTCGGGGCCCAGCGGCGTCGCGCCGTAGGCCAGCGCCCGCGTGAGGTTGTCCTCGGCCTCGAGGGGACGATCGAGGTTGACCAGCGCCCGCACCATGTTGAAGCGGATCGCCGGGTGATCCCAGGCCGCGAGCGCCGCCTCGTACTTGGCCAGGGCCTCGCGAAACAGGTTCTGGATGAACAGGGCGTTGCCATCCTCGAGGAGCGCCTGGGCGGTGGCCCGGGCCTCGGCGCTGACCCCCTTGCCCCATGGGGTGTCGTCGTCGGCCGGCGGCTCGGCCGGCTGCGCCACCGCGGGGACGGCGAGGGCCGCGAGCGCGACGAGGGCGATGGCGCGACGCACGATGCGCAGATCATATCCGCCGCCCGGGCGACCGCGCTACTCTGGGCGCGATGTCCTCGGGTGACCCGACCGCTGCGGCTGCGCCGCGTCGCCACTCGGCCAGCATGTTCGGAGCCACCGTCGACTCGGGCTCGGGGCCAGCCGATCCGCGCGAGGTCAGCCTGGCGCCTGGCACCCGCGTCCACCAGTTCGAGATCATCCGCGAGCTCGGCCGCGGCGGCATGGGTCAGGTCGTGCTGGCCCGCGACACCAAGCTGGCCCGGCTGGTCGCGCTCAAGTTCCTCGCCCTCGACGGTCCGCAGTTCGTCGAGCGGTTCCTCGTCGAGGCCCGGGCCACCGCGCGCTGTCAGCACGAGCACATCGTCGTCATCTACGAGGCCGACGAGTGGCACGGCGTGCCGTACATGGCCCTCGAGTACCTCGAGGGGCGCTCGCTGGCGGAGCACCTGGTCGACGGACCGCTGCCGGTCGCGCGCGCGGTCGAGCTCATGACCGCGGTGGTGCGCGCCCTGGCCCGCGCCCACGATCACCACCTGGTCCACTGCGACCTCAAGCCCGACAACATCTTCGTCACCACCGACGGGGTCGTGAAGGTGCTCGACTTCGGGATCGCCCGGCTGTTCACCCACAACGCCGACGGCGAGCGCCTGCGCGCGATGCAGCGCGAGCTCAAGCGCGGCCTGCCGTCGGAGGCGCTGCTCGACGATCCGTCGTCGGTGGCCGGCACGCCGCCGTACATGGCGTTCGAGCAGTGGGGCACCGAGCCGATCGATCACCGCACCGATCTGTGGGCGGTCGGGATCATCTTCTGGGAGCTGATCGGCGGCCGACACCCGCTCGGCACGCCGACCATGCCGCGCATCCTCGACGCGGTCGCCAACCTCGACGTGCCGATGCCGTCGATCGCGACGGCGTGCCCCGACCTCGCCCCGGCCCTGGTCGCGGTGATCGATCGCTGCCTGGCCAAGCGCAAGGACGGCCGGTTCGCCGACGCCCGGGCCCTGCTGCGCGCCCTCGACGCCGCCACCAGCGCCGCGGTCGCCGACGACGATCGCCCGCCGTTCCCCGGCATGGCGGCGTTCCAGGAGGCCGACGCCAAGCGGTTCTTCGGCCGCGAGCGCGAGGTCCAGGCCGCCAGCGCGCGCCTGGCCCAGGTGCCCCTGGTCGTGCTGGCCGGGCCGTCGGGCGTCGGCAAGTCGTCGTTCGTGCGCGCCGGGCTGGTGCCGGCGCTGCGCGCGGCCGGGCGCTGGCAGGTCGTGACGCTGCGGCCGGGCCGCGATCCCCTGGGCGCGCTGGTCGCGGCGCTCGCGCCGCTGGGCGGCCTGGGCGACGACGCGGCGACGCGGCTGATGACCGAGCCCGGCCTGATCGGCGAGCACCTGCGCGCCCACGCCCGGGCCCGCGACGAGCACGTCCTGGTCTACGTCGATCAGTTCGAGGAGACCTTCACCCTCGGGGCTGACGCCGCGGCGCGGGCGGCGTTCGTGGCCGCGCTGACCGGCATCGCCGACGACGCGGCGTCGCCGCTGCGCCTGGTGGTGTCGATCCGCGCCGACTTCCTCGATCGCCTGGGCGACGAGCCGGTGTTCCTCGAGCGCGCGACCCGCGGCCTGATCTTCCTGCGCCCGCTCGATCGCGGCGGGCTGCGCGCCGCCCTCGAGCTGCCCCTGGCGGCGACCGGCCACCACTTCGAGGACGGCGTGGTCGACGCGATGGTCGCCTCCCTCGACGCCGCGCCCGGCGCGCTGCCGCTGCTCCAGTTCGCCGCCGCGACCTTGTGGGATCGCCGCGATCGCGCGCGCCGCGTCGTGACCGCGGCCAGCTACGCCGAGCTCGGTGGGCTCGCGGGTGCGCTCGCCAATCACGCCGAGGGCGTGGTCGCCGGCCTGTCGCCGTCGCGCCAGCGCCTCCTGCGCACGCTGGCGTTACGGCTGGTCACGCCCGAGGGCACCCGCGCGCTGCTCGAGCAGCGCGAGGCCGAGCAGCTCGGCGCGCCAGCCGAGGTCCGGGGCCTGATCTCCGAGCTGGTCGCGGCGCGGCTCCTGGCCGCCGAGCAGCGCGGCGACGACGCGACGATCGAGCTGGTCCACGAGTCGCTCTTGACCGCATGGCCAACCCTGCGGCGCTGGCGCGAGGAGTCGGGCGAAGACGCCGCGATCCTCGACCAGGTGCGCTCGGCGGCCAAGCAGTGGGATCAGCGCGGGCGGCCAGTGGGCCTCCTGTGGACCGGCGACTCCCTCGACGAGATCCGCACGTTCCGGCGCCGGTACCAGGCGCCCCTGCCGGCCCGCGAGGAGGCCTTCCTCGACGCGGCGATGGCGCTCGGCGCGCGGGCGGCGCGGCGCCGACGGCGGCTCCTGGGCGCGGCCCTGGTCGGGCTCTCGGCGATGGTCGCGGCGGCGGCGATCGCGCTCGTGCTCATCCGTGGCGCCGAGCGCGCGGCTCAAGACCAGCGCGCCGAGGCCGAGCGGGCGGCAGTCCGGGCCCAGGCCGCCGAGGTCGAGTCGCGGCAGCGGCTGGCGGCCTTCGAGGAGGCCGAGCGTCAGCGCCGGGCGGCCGACGAGCAGCGCCAGGCGGCCGAGGCCTCGGCGGCCAGCGCCGCAGCGGCGCAGCAGGCGGCCCAGTCGTCGCTGGCGGCGGCCCAGGGCGAGGTCGCCCAGAGCCGCGAGGAGCTCGAGGCCGCCAACGGTCGCCTGAAGGCGGCCCTGGCCGAGGCCACCGCAGCGCGGACCCGGGCCGAGGAAGCGACCCGGAAGGCCGAGGCGGCGGCGGTCAAGCTGCGCGAGGCCGTGGCCGAGCAGCGGGCCCGCGCCGAGAAGGCCGAGCAGGCCGGAAAGGGCCTGGCCAAGACGCTGCGCTGATTCGGGCCCCGCGGTCGATCGTGACCGCCGGTTGGCAGTCGATCCGTGAAACCGCACAGGGTCGCGGACGACACACCCGCGAGACTGAGGGCGAGGCCGAGCCCGAGGGCGAGTCCGAGGCCGAACCCGAACCCGAACCCGAACCCGAACCCGAACCGAGTCCGAGGCCGAGTCCGAGGCCGAGGCCGAGGCCGAGGCCGAGTCCGAGGCCGAGTCCGAGTCCGAGTCGGGGGCCGAGTCCGAGTCCGAGTCCGAGTCCGAGTCGGGGGCCGAGTCCGAGTCCGAGTCCGAGTCCGAGGCCGACGCCGAGTCCGAGTCCGAGGCCGACGCCGAGTCCGAGTCCGAGTCGGGGGGCCGAAAATGCGAGCGGCGCCCACCAGGGGGCGCCGACTCGACTCGCTCACCGAGGAGCTAGCGGATCCGCGGGGGAGCCTTGGGGGCCGGGGCCTTGGGGGCCGGCTGCGACGGCGGAGGCGACGGCTGGGCGCGCGGAGCCGGGGCCGGCTGGGCCTTCGGCGGCGGCTGCACCGGGCGACCCTGGGGCCGGACCGGGACCGTGATCGGGTTCGCCCGCGGACCCGGCAGGGTCGGGCGCGGCGGCGGAGCGGCCGGCGGCGGCGGCGGGGCCGGAGGCGCCGGCGGGATCACGCTCGGGCCCGGCTGGACGCGGACCGGCGGCGGGGCCGGCGGGCGCGGGGTCGGCTGGATCGGGCTCGGGCCAGGCTGCACCACGACCGGCGGGCGCGGCTGCAGCGGCGACGGGGTCGGCTGCACCGGGACCGGGCGGACCGGGGTCGGACGGATCGGCGTCGGGGCCGGCTGGACCACGACCGGCGGGCGCGGCTGAATCGGGCTCGGTCCGGGCTGCACCACGACCGGCGGGCGCGGCTGCACGACCGGCGGGCTCGGGGGCGGCACGTCGGGCCGCGGGTTGGGCTGGAAGACCGGCGGCTGCGGCTGGACCACCGGCGGCACGTTGGTGGTCGGCGGCACGTAGACCGGCGGCTGCGGCCGCGGCGGCTGCGGCTGGATCACCGGCGGGCGCGGCTGCGGATAGGGCTGGGGATACGGCTGCGGCTGGACCACCGGCGGCACGCCCGGCTGCGGGTACGGGTGGGTCGGGTTGGGCCGGTTGATGATCGGCGGGCGGGTGACGGTCGGCGGGCGACCCTGGCCGCGGTGGTCCTGGACTTGGGCCCGCGGCGGCAGCCGATCGGGGGTGGTCCAGTAGCCCGGGTAGTAGACGTGCTGGTTGTTCGAGTAGTCGTAGTACGGCTGCACGTAGTAGTAGCCGGACTGCTCGCGGACCCAGCGGCCCGACACCCAGACCCACTCGTAGCTGTTCCAGTGCCAGTACCCGTCGATCCAGACGTGGCCATAGCCCGGGGACTGGGTCATCACCTCGTAGAGGGCCTGGGGCGGGGCCATCGGGGCGTAGGAGACCGAGGGCTCACCCACGTAGATGCCGCCGGACGCGTAGACCGTGCCGTTGCTCGAGTAGCCGGTGCTCGAGTAACCGTAACCCGCGTTCACGGGTTGTGCGTCGCGGACGACACACGCCTGGGCCGAGAACCCGAGGGCGGCGAGACCGATCCACTTCGCGAGGCGGGGCATCTTCATAAATCCTCCAGGGACATAGGCTTCGACGGTTGAGGCCGGCGAAGGATTCAAACTGTAGTTGACGCTGCTCTCCGTCACAAGTACACAGAACCCCGCATGAAAACGGTCTTCTCGGGGATCCAGCCGTCGGGGGAGCTACACGTCGGGAACTACATTGGGGCGATTCGCAACTGGGTACAGCTCCAGGAGATGCAAGGCCAATACCACTGCGTGTTCTGCGTGGTGGACTATCACGCGATCACCCAGGACTACGCCCCCAAGGAGATGCCGAAGCGGGTCCTGGACATGGCCACCGACATCCTGGCCCTGGGCGTGGACCCGGACAAGGCCCTCTTGTTCGTGCAGTCGATGGTCCCGGAGCACACCGAGCTGTGTTGGATCTTCAACGCCGTCACCGGCCACGGCGACCTCGAGCGGATGACCCAGTTCAAGGACAAGGCCGCCAACCAGCCCGACAACGTCAACGCGGCGCTGTTCGAGTACCCGGTGCTCCAGGCCGCCGACATCCTCCTGTACAAGGCCGAGCTGGTACCGGTGGGCCAGGATCAGGTGCAGCACATCGAGCTGGCCCGGCGGATCGCGCGGTCGTTCAACCACCGCTGGGGCAAGGTCTTCCCCGAGTGCGAGCCGAAGCTCACGACCACGCCCAAGCTGCTCGGTCTCGACGGCCAGCAGAAGATGTCGAAGTCCCTCGGCAACCACATCCCGCTGTCGGCGATCGAGGAGAAGCCCCTGCGCAAGCTGCTCGGCCGGGCGGTCACCGACGTCAAGCGCGTCGAGCGCACCGACCCGGGCGATCCCGACGTGTGCAACGTCTTCTCGATGCACGGCATGTTCTCGACCGAGGACGACCGCGCCTGGGTCCGCGAGGGCTGCACCACCGCCGGCATCGGCTGCGTCGACTGCAAGGGCCGGCTGGCCCAGCGCATGCTCGAGCACTTCGCGCCGTACCGCGAGCGCCGGGCCGAGCTGGTGGCCCACCCCGAGCGGGTCAAGGACGCGCTCTACGCCGGGGCCGAGAAGGCGCGCGCGATCGCCCGTCGGACCATGGACGAGGTCCGCCACAAGCTCGGGCTGTGGCGGTGAGCGAGGCGCGATGGCCCTGGCGCTGACCTCGCGCTCGCGCGCGATCGCGGCCGCCGCCACCGCGGTCGCGGCGATCGCCCTGGCCGCGACGATGCTCGGGCGCGGCTGCAACGTCGCGTCGCCCGGCCCCGACGCCGCGGTCCGCGGCCTGCTCCAGGCCGCGCGCACCGGCGACCGCAAGGCGGTGTGGCGGCTGTTGTCTCCGGACACCCAGCACGCCCTCGAGGCGCGCGCCCGGGCGGCCACCGATCTGGTCGGCTCGAGCACGCGCTACACCGCGCTCGATCTGATCAGCGTCGGGGGCTCCGACGCGGTGCCGCCGCCGACCGAGGTCCGGGTGCTGTCGCGCACCGGCGATCGCGCGGTGGTCGAGGTCGGCGGCCCGAGCGGTCGGTCGCAGCTCGACCTGGTGCGCATCGACGGCCGCTGGAAGATCGACCTGGCGGCGTACTACGCGCCCGCCGGTCGCTGAGCCGGCGCGGCCGGGTTGCGCACCGACGAGCCAACGTCACAACCGCCTGCTAGCGTGCGCCGATCGTGATGTCGCCTGCCACTGACGCCAGCCCGCCGACCGCGCTGGGGTCCGCCCTCGAGGGGGTGTTCGGCTTCACCGATCTGCGCCCGGGCCAGGCCGACGTCATCGCCGACGTGCTCGAGGGCCACCCGGTGGTCGCGGTCATGCCGACCGGCGCCGGCAAGTCGTTGTGCTACCAGCTCCCGGCGGTGGTGCTCGGGCGGCGCGGCGGGGTCACGCTGGTGGTGTCGCCGCTGATCGCGCTCATGAAGGATCAGGTCGACGCCTTGACCGCGCGCGGCGTCGCCGCCGCGGCCTTGACCAGCGCCGCCTCGCCCGAGCAGCAGCGCGAGATCCTCGAGGGCCTACGCGCCGGCCTTCTGTCGATCGTCTTCGTCGCGCCCGAGCGGTTCAAGAGCCCGCGCTTCGTCGAGGCGCTGCGCGCCTGTGGCGATCGCCTGGCGCTCCTGGCGATCGACGAGGCCCACTGCATCAGCGAGTGGGGCCACGACTTCCGCCCCGACTACCGCCGGCTGGGCGAGGCGGTGCGGGCGCTGCGGCCGCCGCGCCTGGCGGCGTTCACCGCGACCGCGACCCCCGAGGTCCGCGCCGACATCGCGGTCCAGCTCCACATGGAGGCGCCGCGCTACCACGTGCGCGGCTTCGATCGACCCAACCTGACCTACGAGGTCGAGCGGGTCCGCGGCGTCGACGACAAGACCACGCGCATGATCGAGCTGGCCCGGACCCGCGACGGCGGCGTCGCCCTGGTCTACGCCGCGACGCGCAAGCACGCCGAGAAGTACGGCGACGCGCTCAAGCGCGCCGGCATGCGGGTCCGGGTCTATCACGCCGGCCTCGACGACAAGACCCGCGACGAGGCCCAGGACACGTTCATGGCCGGCAAGCTCGACGCGGTGGTCGCGACCAACGCGTTCGGGATGGGCATCGACAAGGCCGACATCCGCGTCGTGATCCACGCCGACATCCCGCGCAGCCCCGAGGCGTACTACCAGGAGTGTGGACGCGGCGGACGCGACGGCCGCCCGACCCGGTGCGTGCTCCTGTTCGGCGCCGGCGACGTCCGTCTGCAGGAGTTCTTGATCGACGCGTCGTATCCGTCGGCCGAGGTCCTGCGCGGGCTGTGGAAGCTCTTGCGCGACGAGCCCGAGCTCGGCCGCGGCGCGATCGAAGATCAGCTCGGCGCGCGGCTGCCCGGCGAGCCCCACGCCTCGACGGTCGGCGCCGCGGTCCGCATCCTCGAGCGCCACGGCCTCCTGACCGCCGACGCCGCCGGCTGGGTCGCGGTCCGCCCCGAGCCCGGGCTGTACCCGCCGCTCGACGTCGACGCGGTGGCGCGCCGGGCCGAGGTCGAGCGCAGCAAGCTGCGGGCGATGGTCGACTACGCGTGGAGCGCGCGCTGCCGACGCCAGGTCATCCTGGCCTACTTCGGCGACGAGGACTGGCGCGATCCCGGCCGCACCTGCGGGGCCTGCGACGTGTGCGACGCGGTGGCGCGCGGCGACGCCAGCCTCGACGACGACGCCCGAGTCGCGGTCGAGCGCCTGCTCGGGTTGATCGGCACCTTGCGCGGTCGGTTCGGGCGCACGCGGGTGGCGGCGATCGCCAACGGCGGCGACGACGATCCGCGGTTCGCCGAGCTGCCCGAGCGCGGCGCGCTGCGCGGCTGGAGCCAGAAGGATCTGCTCGATCTGATGCGGACCCTCGAGGGCGCCGGCCTGGTCGAGGCGTCGCGCGGCGAGTACCCGACGGTGGCGTTGACCAAGCGCGGGGCCCAGGTCGCGGCCGGGCAGCTCGCGGTCGACGGGCTCGGCCTGCGGGTCGCAGCTCCCGGGGCGCGCGGCGCGGCGCGGCGACCGCGGCGACGCCGGGTCAATCGAACGTGATCCGGGTCGAGCGCGCGGTCTGGACGACGCGGACCTTGCCGCTCTGTCGGGTCTCGGTGATCAGGTCGTAGATCTCGACCTGGTGCTCGCCCATCGACACCGGGATGCGCTCGGTCGGACACAGCTCGCCGGTCGGAGCGCCGTCGATGAACACGTAGTAGCGACGCTTGGCCTTGCATCGGACCTTGATGCCGCCGGGCCCGGTGAAGCTGGGCACCGGGGCGAGCGCGACGTCGTGGCGACCGGCGCCGTCGATCGACGCGAGGTGAAGCGCGTGGCCCGGCAGGTACAGCGCGAGGTCGTGGCGATCGCTCGAGGGCGGCAGGGTCAACGGGGTCACGCCCAGGTCCGCACCGTCGAGGAACGCGCGCGCGCCGGCCGGGTTCGAGACCAGCTCGAGGGCGCCACCCGCGGTCGGCGCGCCACCGTCGACCGCGCCACCGTCGACCGCGCCACCGTCGACCGCGCCACCGTCGACTGCCGTGGGAGCGCCGTCGTCGGGCGCAGCGCCGCCGTCGATGGCGATCGCAGACGCGCCATCGACCGGCGCGACCGGCGCGACCGCGGCGTCGATCGGGCGCGGCGCGACCGCGGTCGGCGCGGCGCTGCCATCGCCCCGGCCGCCATCGACCGGAGCTGACGCCGCGTCGACGCCGTCGCCGCGCAGCGCGATCACCGCGCCGGCCACGCCGCCGGCGACGAGGATCAGCGCCAGCGCGTAGAGCCAGCCGCGCCGACGCGGCGGCGCCAGCGCCGGCGGATCGAAGCGGGTCGCCACCGGCGGTGGGGCGACCGATCCAGGCGGCGGCGCGACCGATCCGGGCGGCGGCGCGGCGACCGATCCAGGCGGCGCGGCGACCGGCGGCGCGGTGGCCCCCGGGCGCGCCAGCGGCAACACCGGCGGCGGCGGCGCGGTCGCGCCCAGCCGAGCCCGCGGCCCGGTCAGGAGCTGGACCGGCTCGGTCGGCGGCCACAGCGGCTCGATGCGCGGCGCGGTCTCATCGCCGATCGACAGCTCGTCGGTCGGACCCCGCGGCCGGGTCGGATCGAGGCCGGGCTCGGTGGGCGGCGCGAACAGCGGCGGCGGCGCGGTCCGCCGCGCGGCGCGGGGCGGTGGGGTTGGCGGCGGCGTCGGCGGGGGCACCGGCGGCGGGCTGGCCGACAGGGTCGTGACCGACGGCGGCGGGGGCACCGCCATCACCGTGGTCGACCGCGGCGGCCCGCTGGCCGGCGGCGGCAGCGGCAGCGGCGCGGCCGCCGAGCGTTGGCCGCGATCGGCCGGCAGCGGCGCCGCGAAGTTGAGCGCGCCCGAGAGCTGCTGCTCGTTGATGCGCGCCAGGTGCTCGACCGCGGCGGTGACCCGCCCCGCGACCTCGCGGCGATCGCCGGGCAGCGGCGCCAGGCGCAGCGCGGCGTCGAGGGCGTCGGCCAGCGACCGCGCGTCGGGGAACCGCTCGAAGGGCGAGCGCGCCAGGCAGCGATCGATCACCCGCGCGATCGGCCGCGGCAGATCGAGCGGCGCCGGCCGCGCCGACACGATCGCCTGGGCGACCTCGGCCGCGGTCGCTCCGACGAAGGGCCGACCGCCGCCGACCAGCTCGTAGGCCACGACCCCGAGGGAGAACACGTCGGCCGCCGCCGCCGGGACCTCGCCCAGGAGCTGTTCGGGCGCCAGGTACGGCACCCGACCGACCAGGCCCTCTTCGTCGGTGATCCGGCCGCCGAGCCGGCAGTGCAGGATGCCGAAGTCGGTGACCTTGGCGTCGCCGTCGGGCGTCGCGATCAGGTTGCCGGGCGCGACGCCGAGGTGGCAGACCCCGCGGCCGTGGGCGAAGCCGATGGCGCGGGCCGCCGCTGATACCAGGGCCAGCGCCGCGCCCGCCGGCAGGCGCTCGCCCGACAGCGCGACCAGGCGCCCGAGGTCGAGGCCCGGCACCAGCTCGGTCGCGGTGAAGGTCTCGCCGCTGGCCACGCCGAACTCCGCCAGCCGCGCGATCCGCGGATGGTCGAGGCCACCGTAGCTGCGGATCGACTGCTGCAGCCGCGGGCCGACGTCGGGCCGCGCGATCAGCGCCGGGTAGAACCGCTTGATCGCGAACTGCCGCTCCATCCCGGCCACCCCAACCACCTTGGCCCGAAACACCTCGCCGCACGGCCCAAACCCGATGGGCTCGACGAGGTGATAACGGCCAAGCCGTCGGCCGGTAGACGCGACCACCGCGCCGACTCTACCCCATTCGGCCGGCCCCGGCGCGCTTGCGGAAAACTGGCCCCGGCCGCGGTTCCCTGGCACGCCAGTAGTCATGGCGAAGCGAACCACCCGCACCGAGCGCACCGAGCTGCGCGCGCCCGCGACCCGCGCGCCCTACCGACGCGCCAAGACCCCGTCGGCCCCGCCGCCGAGCCTCGATCTGCCGATGCCGCTGCCGGCCGCGGTCGAGCCGGCCGCGGTCGAGCCGGCACCGGTCCCGAGCCCGGCCGCGGTCGAGCCGGCCGCGAGCGCGAGCGCGCCGGCCGCGCCCCCGCCGGCGCCGCCGGAGCCCGAGGGGTTCCGCCCCGACCTGGCCGCGCTCACCGGCGTCGCCTCGCGGGCCCTGGGCTTCGCGGCCGCCGTCCTGGCCGAGCTGCCGGCGCCGACCGACCTGGTCCACCGCGACCCGTCCGCCGCCGAGCCGCCGCCCGGCCCGGCCCCCCGCGGCGACGCCCGGTCCCTGCGCAGCGACGGTCAGTTCGCGCTGATCTACCGGGCCGGCTCGGCCCTGGTGTCGCGCCGCGGCAAGCTCGGCGAGCACGGCGCCTGGCGGGTCGTCGAATACCCGACCGCTGCCCAGGCCGCCCATGCCTACGCCGCGGAATGTTCTAGACTGCAGGCGCAGGGCTTCCGCGACGTCGTCTAGCGGGCCCCCGCCCCCCACATGAGCCGTTTCAACGATCCGTCGCGGCGCGGCCGCCTCGGCTACCTGGTCGCCGCCTCGGGCGCTGCGCTGCAGCGCTCGTCGTGGCTGATGCGCTGGATCGGCGAAGCGCCGTCGCGCTGGCTCGGCAAGCGCAGCACCGTCGGGCAAGATCTGGTCGGCGGCGCCGATGGCCTGGCGTACTTGCGCGGCCTGGCCCGCGGCAACCGGGTCACGCGGCAGGAGTCCTTCGAGCGCCTCGACCCCGGGGCGCCGCCGGTGCTGCTCATCCACGGCTTCCTCGGCACCCGCGGCTCGATGTACCTCCTCGAGAAGCGCCTGCGCGATGACGGCTTCATGGTCATCTCGTTCAACATCGGCGCGGTCAACACCCGCGACATCCGGCGCTCGGCGTTCCTCATCCGACAGAAGATCGAGCGCGTGCTGGCCGGCTCGCCGTGGCAGAAGATCGACGTGATCGGCCACTCGATGGGCGGGCTGATCGGCCTGTACTACGCCAAGAAGCTCGGCGGCGCGGCGCGGATCCGCAAGCTCATCATGATGGGCACGCCGATGCGCGGCACCTGGGTCGCGCTGGCCGGCATCGCGACCTTGGGCCTGTGGTCGACGTCGTCGTGGCAGCTCCTGCCGCGCAGCCGGTTCCTCGACGAGCTGGCCGCTGGGCCGCCGCCGCCCGAGGTCGAGGTCTACACCCTGGCCGCGGCCCGCGACTGGGTGGTGCCGTTGCCGCGCACGCGGGTGCCGGGCTCGACGCCGGTCACCGTGCCCCTGGGCCACTCGAGCCTGGTGGTGTCCGAGGACGTCTACCGCCGGGTGTCCTCGATCCTGCGGCCCAGCCGCGGCGCGCCGCCCGGCGACGAGCCACCGCCGGCGCCGTAGGGCGCGGGCGCGATCCGAAGGGCCCTTTGCTTGCGCCCGGGGCCGCGGTCGCACTAGAATTTTCCGGCGGTCCACACCGCATCGATGACGGATCGGCCTCGCTTCGCGCTTCGCTTCATCTCCGGGAAGTACCAGGGGGGAGAGTTCCCCTTGCGCGTCAACCGGGAGATCATCATCGGTCGCTCGAGCGATCTCGACATGGTGCTGGTCGAGGACATGGTGTCGCGGCGCCACGCCAAGATCACCACGACCGACGCCGAGATCACGATCCAGGACGTCGGCTCGACCAACGGCACCTTCGTCAACGGCGAGAAGATCGCCGGTCGGGCCCGCCTGAGCGAGGGCGATCGCATCCTGGTCGGCACCTCGATCATCAAGGTGGTCCAGGTCAACGACGCCGCGGCCGCGACCACCGAGGCCGAGGCCCGCCGCAAGCTCGAGGCCGGCGCCGCCCGCCACAGCTCGACCGCCGGCCGACCGATGTCGGGCGTGATCGAGGAGATCCCGCTGCCGGATCTGCTGCAGCTCCTGTCGACCAGCCGCAAGTCGGGCGTGTTGTCGATCAACTCGCCGGGCGGGGTCGGCAAGATCTACCTGCGCAAGGGCCAGATCTACTTCGCCGCGATCAACGACGACTTCACGTTGATGCCGCAGAAGGCGATCTACCGGATGTTGACCTGGCAGACCGGCACCTTCGAGCTCGAGCCGTCGGTCGAGATCCAGGTGATGGAGGAGATCCAGGAGTCGACCGAGGCGCTGCTCATGGAGGGCGTGCGCCAGCTCGACGAGATCACCAACATCTCGCACCACCTGCCGCCCCCGGGGTCGCCGCTGGCGGTGCCGACGCCGCTGGCCGGCCGGCTGCGCGACCTGTCGCCGGCCGAGCTCGACACCTTCCAGCTCGTCCTCGATCACGGCCAGCTCCAGAAGGTGCTCGATCACTTCCCCGGCACCGACCTCGACTGCGCCAACACCCTCATCGGGTTGATGAAGCGCGAGTTCGTCGTCGTCCCGTGACCCGCTCGGTCGGCCTCGGCGCTCTGGCGGTCGCGCTCGCGGCCACCGGATGCTTCGAGGCCCGGACGTTCAGCGACTCCACCGACGCGGCGGATGCGCCGCTCGCCGATGGCCCGGCGGTCGACGCCGTCGACGCCGTCGACGCCCCGGAGGTCGACGCGCCGACCGGCGTCATCGACGCCCCGGTCGATGCGCCCAACCCGATCGACGCCCCGGCGGGCGATCCGACGCTCGGGCGCGCCCCGTTGCCGTGCGCCGGCCTGGTGACCACCGACGCCTTCCGCGCGGCGCTCCCGGCGGGCTGGACCACCCTCCAGTACGCCCCGCCGACGGTCACCGGCAACTACCCGGCGGCGCTGTGCGGCACCGGCGCCGACCGACGCTACGGGCTCGGCGTGTCTTACAGCGGGCCGCAGGTGCCGGCGGGCACTCAGCCGGCGCACTCGATCTACCGGACCGGCCTGCCGAACACGTTCTCGCTCAGCTACGTCGTCGAGGAGGCCGATCTCGGCGGCGATCCCGAGGTGGGGCTCGTCGGCGCCTTCGTGCTGGCGTTGACGACCACGCCGGCGGTGACCTACGGCGGCGTGTACCTGGCCAAGCTCCCTGACGGCCGGCTCGCGCTGCGCGGCGGCACCGAGGCGACGCCGCTGGGCTACGACCTGGCCGTCATCGGCGCCCTGGCCCCGCCGTATCGCGTCGGGCTGCGCATCACCAGCGGCGCGGGCCAGCTCGCCGCCGAGGTCACGATCACCACCGCGACCAGTCGCACGACCTACAATGGCGCGGTGGCGGCGCCGGCCCCGCCGGCTGGGCTGGAGGTTCAGGTCGGCACGAACCACTACCTGCCGACCGGGCTGTCGCGGTTCACGCTGTCGGAGCTGGTCCTGCCGTAGTCGAGCGGAGGCCGAGGCGGAGGCGGAGGCCGAGGCCGAGACCGAGACCGAGACCGAGACCGAGGCCGAGGCCGAGACCGAGGCCGAGACCGAGACCGAGGCCGAGACCGAGACCGAGACCGAGGCCGAGACCGAGACCGAGGCGGAGACCGAGACCGAGACCGAGACCGAGACCGAGACCGAGGCCGAGACCGAGGCCGAGACCGAGACCGAGGCGGAGGCCGAGACCGAGACCGAGACCGATCGACAGGCTCAGAGCGCGAGCTCGAGGCCCTCGGCGGCGGCGATCAGCTCGATGGCGCGGCCGCCGTGATCGTCGAGGTAGGCCCGGCAGGCCGCCGCCAGGGCGTCGACGTCGGTGTCGCTGTAGTCCTGGTCGTAGTGGAACGTGACCAGGCGCCGGACCCCGGCGGCGATCGCGGCGTCGGCGGCCTGCTCGTAGGACGAGAACCCGCGGCCCTGGCGCCGCGCCTGATCGGCTGGCGTGTAGGTGGTGTCGTGGATGAGCGCGTCGGCGCCGCGGTACAGCGCCAGCACCTCGGGCGTGGGCCCGGTCGGGCCGTAGCCGACGTCGGACGCGTAGACCACGGCGCGGTCGCGCTCCTCGAGGCGGAACGCCAGCGCGGTGGTCGTGCCGTGAGGGTTGGGCTGGGCGGTCACGGTGACGCCGCCGATCGTGAACGGCTCGCCCGGCACGACCGCGCGGACGTCGAAGGTCGCGCCCAGGTTCTTGAGCGTGTACAGCGGCGAGAAGTTCGGGTTCATCTGCCCCTCGAGGATGCCCTCGAGCATCGCCGAGCTGCGGCCGTGACCGCGCAGCACGAAGCGGTTGCCGGGGATGAACACCGGGGCAAAGAAGCCGAGCCCCTGGATGTGATCCCAGTGGGCGTGGGACAGGAGGATCGTGGCCCGGCCGGCGCCCTTGCCGAACCCGCCCGACAGGAGGCTGTTGCCGAGGTGCATGAGCCCGGTGCCCATGTCGATGATGATCAGCTCGTCGTCGGCGGTGGTGACCGACACGCACGAGGTGTTGCCGCCGTAGCGGTTGGTGTCCGGCCCCGGCGCCGGGATCGAGCCGCGCACGCCCCAGAACCTGAGCCTCACGGCACCCCCGGGTCGTCGTCGCCCAGCACCAGCTCCAGCCCCTCGTGGGCGGCGATCACCGTGAAGGCGTCGCCGTGGCTCTTCACCGCCCAGCGCGCGGCCAGGAGGATCGCGTCCTGGGCCTCGTCGGACCGCATGGGCGCGTGGTGGTACAGGCAGAGCTGCTTGACCCGGGCCTCGCGGGCGATCGCGATCGCGTCGTCGGGCGTCGAGTGGCCCCAGTGCGGGCGCAGCTTGTATTCGTCGACGGTGAACTGGGTGTCGTAGATCAACAGATCGGCGCCCTGGCACAGCGCGACCAGCGACGCCCGCATCGCCGCCAGCTTGTCGGCGATCGCCTTGGGCAGCGGCTCGCCCGACGGCGGCTTGGCGATGAACTCGTGCTCGAGGAGGATGTCGGAGAACGGCGCGGTGTCGGAGCAGTACACGACCGAGGCGCCGTCGGCGTCGAGGCGGTAGGCCATCGCGATCCACGGGTGGTTGAGGCGGGTGCAGCGCACCACCGTGCGATCGATCATGAACTGGTTGCCCTCGACCAGCTCGTGGAACTCGATCGAGGCCTCGAGGGCGGCCAGCGGCACCGGGAAGTACGGATCCTCGGTCTGCTGCGCGAACACCGCCTGCAGGTGGGTGTCGCTGCGCTGGCGGGCGAAGACGTGCATCTTGTTGCCGGCCCGGTACAGCGGCGAGAAGAACGGCATCCCCTGGATGTGATCCCAGTGGGTGTGGCTGATGAGGATGTGAGCGGTGCCGCGACCCTCGCCGAAACGCTCGTCCATGAGCGTCTTGCCGAGGCGGCGGATGCCGGTGCCGGCGTCGATGATGATCGGCCAGGCACCGCGCGGGCGCACCTCGACACACGACGTGTTTCCGCCGTAGCGATTGGTGCTGGGTCCCGGGACGGGGATGGAGCCGCGGACGCCCCAGAATCGGACTTTCATGGCGGCGCGATTGCGCGAGCGAGATTACCACGGTCGGCCCCGGATCGCCGAGTGCGCTTCCGGTCCGGCCAGTCGCGCCGCGCCCCGCCCGGTGGGTCCGGTTCAGCGCGAGGTCGCGAGGCCGATCGCCGACCGGCGACCGCTCGGGGCCGCGAAGGCCATCACCCCGCGGTTGCCGTCGAGGATCACCCCCGGCGCCTCGGTCGGGGCCCGGGCGACCGGGCGGTTGCCGTCGAGGCGGGACCAGGTGGCGCCGTCCCAGGACGCCGCGTAGCCGATGGCCCACTCGGGCCGATCTTCGCCGCGCGGGACCTCGGGGGCGCCGGCGTACCACAGCGCGAAGTGACCGCGGCCGGTGCCCTCGACGAGCCAGGCCAGGCTGGGCGCGCCGACCAGGGCGTGATCGAAGGCGTCGGGGTCGTCGGCGCGGGCGGTGAGGATCGGCGCGGCCGCCGGCGTGAAGGTCAGGCCGTCGTCGGAGCTGGCCAGGCCGATCGCGCCGTCGCCGTCGACGAAGGCCAGGAGCCAGCGCGCGCCGTCGAAGGCCACGCCTGGCGAGG
This sequence comes from Kofleriaceae bacterium, assembly GCA_018057825.1. Taxonomy (GTDB): domain Bacteria; phylum Myxococcota_A; class Polyangia; order Haliangiales; family Haliangiaceae; genus UBA2376. The sequence goes on from JAGPCY010000003.1 coordinate 87,899, forward strand.
TCGCGCCGGTCACGACCGGCGCCGCGCCCTTGGTCCAGGTCCGGCCGCGATCGGTCGACTCGGCGCGGCCGATCGCGTCGACGCCAGCGTAGAACAGCACCAGGCGATCGCCCAGATCGACCAGCGCGGGGGCGCCGACCCGACCGCCCTCCCAGGCCTGATCGGCGACCAGGACCTGGGTCAGGGCCGGCGCGGTCGTCAGCGCGTCGAGGGCCGGCAGCTCGGCGCGCCAGATCGCGGTGTCGCCGACCGGGGCGTCGGCCGGCTCGCGGGTGACGAACAGGAGGTAGCCGTCGCCGTCGGCGAGCAGGGCCGGCTCGGTGTACTCGAGGATCTGATCGACCGCGACCAGGGGCTCCTCGAGCGGGGTGGCGTCGTCGGCCGGCAGCTTCTGCCACGGTCCGGCGCCGGTCCGCGGCAGATCGGTGCGACCGCCCGAGGTGTCGTCGGCCAGGCCCAGGCCACAGCCGACCGAGCCCACGAGCAGCGGAGCGAGCAGCGCGCGCATCAGAACCTCCACCGCGAGGTGACGGCACCGGTGAGGATCGCGCCGGCCGAGCGATAGTCGCCGACCGGATCGGCGGCGATGAGCTTCTCGTGATCGCGCGACGGCAGCCAGGTCAGCGCCAGCGCGAGGTCGAGGGAGATCGGCTGCAAGATGATCCCGCCCAGGCCGGCGCGCTCGAGGCCGGCGCCGAGCGCGACGGTGTGCTTGTCGTTGTCGATGAAGTTGGTGGCGCCGCGCTGCGGCGGGGCCGGCGACGGCTCGTAGCTGTAGCCGGCGCGCCATCGGGTCCGGCCGCGGCGATGCTCGACGCCGAGCCGCGGCACCGCGATGTCGTGGTAGTGCGGCGCCGGCAAGGGCTCCTGCGGCGGGATGTCGACCAGATCCTGGAACGGCCCGAGATCGAGGACGATGTCGATCCGGGCCGCCGGGTTGTCGAAGGCGCTCCAGCGGTGCCACGCCAGGTCGAGGTCGACGGTCCAGCGCGGGGTCAGGCGGGCGGCCGCGCCGACGGTGAGCTGGGCCGGCTGGAACAGATCCTGGGCTCGCGACCGCAGGTACAGCGAGCCGTCGGGCACGACCGGCGTCGAGCCCGGCAGGCCGACGTCGCCGGTGATCTCGAAGGCCTGATCGATCTCGAGGCGGAAGCCGCCGCGGTAGGCCGCGCCCAGGGTCAACCACGGCAGGGCCTCCCACGCGACGCCCAGGTGCGGGTAGCGGATGGTCTTCAGATCGACGTCGATCGCCAGCTCGAGCTGCGACAGCCCGGGGTCGGGGAAGCCGACCAGGCCGTCGAGGGCCACGGTGCCCTGGGTGCTCGACATGTACGCGATGCCGGCGCCGAGGTAGACGCCGCGCGGCAGGCGCACCGCGAGGTTGGCCGACAGGAACAGGCGCTGCGGCCGGTTGTCGTAGAGCGCGAACCGCGGCTGGCTCGACGCCAAGGTCCGGGTCCGCGTGATGTGCTGATCGGGCAGGAACAGGCCGGCGCCGACGGCGAGGCGCGCGCCCAGGAGCTGGCCCGGGACCGCCAGCCCGACGGCCAGGCCACGCGACGCGTCGACGCCGACGTCGCGGCCGTCGACGGTGAGGCGCGGCAGCGCGAGCTGATAGCCGAGGTCGATGCGGATGCGCGGGTCGACGGCGAGGAGCGCGGGGTTGTAGTACGTCGCGCTGGTGTCGTCGGCGCCAGCCACCATCGCGCCGGCCATGGCCTGGCCGCGCGCGCCGAAGCCGTAGGCGTCGGCCGGGTTGGCGGCGGCGACCGAGGCGGTGGCCGCCAGCGTCGCGGCAGCGAGCGCCGCCCTCACAGATCGACCCCGACGGTGACGCCGCCGACCACGAGGTCGCCGGCGGTCGCGAAGCTGCGCTGGTCGCCGGGCACCGCCGGGTCGCGCTCGTGGCGACGATGGACCAGGTGGTGGACCTGGACCCAGCCGTCGACGTGGAGCGGCAGGGCGCGCCCGGGCCAGGCCACGCCGAGGCCGAGGCCGAGCTGGTGGCGGTGGTTGTCGAGGAGCAGCTCGCGGCCGCGCTGCTCGGGCGCCGGGCTCAGGTGGAAGGCGTAGCCGGCCCGGGTCGTGACCTCGCCGCCGAGCGCCGGGCGGCGGTACTCGACCGCGGCCCGCGGCACGACGATGTCGCGGAACCCGAGGTCGGGCTGCGGCGGGTTGCCCTCGACCGGGTTGCGGGTCGGGCGCGGGAACGCGCTCCAGCGGTGCCACGCTAGGTGGCCGGTCAGCGTCAGCGACGGCAACACGCGCCACGCCGCCTCGGCGGCGACGGTCAACGGATCGTACTGCGCGGTGCCGGCGATCGCGATCTCGGGCAGGGTCAGCGGCAAGGCGTCGCCGAGATCGCTGGTGACGGTGATGTCGTAGTCGGAGCGCGACGGCGCTCGCACCGCCAGGCCGAGGTCGAGGTCGTCGCGCAGGCGGTAGCGCGCGCCGAGGATGGGCGCGAAGCGAGTCAAGAGGCGCTGCTCGCTCTGGGTCGTGAAGCGGCCGGCGCCGTCGATCGTCACGTCGATCGTGCCGCGCAGGACCGCCAGGGCGTTGACCGACAGGCCAACCGCCAGCCGCGGCGTGACCTTCACGCCGACGCCGACCAAGAGCCCGACGACGAAGGCCCGGCTCTCGAGGAGGACGAAGCTGGGTTCGCCGGGGAACGGCGCGCGCGCGCGGTTGATGGCCTCGCTCGGCACGTAGAAGCCAAAGCCGAGCCCGACGCGATCGCGCAGCGCGCCGCCGAGCGGCATCGGCACCTGGCCGCCGATCTCGAGGCCGCGCGGGCCCTCGACCGGGTAGGCGTCGGCGCCGAGCTCGAGGCGCATGGCGGCGGCCAGCCCGCCGACGGTGGCGCGCTTGCGGGTGGCGTAGGCCAGGCCGGCCGGGTTCAGGTACACCGCGTCGAAGTCCTCGGCCGAGGCGACGCCGGCGCCAGCCAGCCCGGGCGATCGCCCGCCGAACCCGAACAGGTCGAGGGGCGAGGCCGACGCCGGCGCAGCGGCGGCGACCAGCGCCATCGCGAACGCGAGCCGGCGGAGCATCGCGACGACGTTACCCCAGCTCGGCGACCGACGGGGCGCCGTAGGCCGCGCGACAGCTCGCGATCGCCGCCACCAGGTCGGCGGCCAGCGGCACGGCGACGGCGATCGCCGGGCCGCCCAGAGGATGGGGCAGCCCGAGGAACGCGGCGTGGAGCGCCAGCCGATGCAGGCCGTGCTGGGTGCGGAAGATCCGGTTGTGCTCGCCCTTGCCGTAGCGGACGTCGCCGATCAGCGGACACGACAGGTGCTTGCAGTGCCGACGGATCTGATGGAGCCGCCCGGTGCGCGGCCGGGCCTCGACCAGGGCGTAGCGCCCGAAGGTCTCGCGGCAGCGCAGCTCGGTGACCGCGTCGACCCGCGGGCCGCCGTCGTCGTTGGGGATCGGGTGGTCGACGATGACCTCGGCCGGCGGATGGCCGCGGGTGATCGCCAGGTAGCGCTTGTCGACGGTGCCGGCGACGAAGGCGTCGCTGGCGGCCCGCGCGGCCTCGGCGTCGAGGGCGAACAAGACCGCGCCCGACGCGCCGCGATCGAGGCGATGGATCAACCAGACGTAGGCGCCGACGGTGTCGCGGACCCGCTGGAGCAGCGGCACGTCGTCCTCGCCGCCGGTCGCCCAGCCGCGGTGACACGCGACCCCGGCCGGCTTGTCGACGATCACGAAGCGATCGTCGCGCCAGAGGATCGGGACGGTCACGGCGCCGTCGGCAGCCCGAGGTGCGCGCGGAAGAACTCGATCTGCTTGGTCAGGAGCGCGGCCTCCGAGGTCGGGTCGGCCATCATGTGGGTGCCCGACATCGCGACGAACTCGAAGGGCTTGCCGGCCGCGAAGAGCGCCTCGGTCAAGGCCAGCGAGTGGGCGGCGTAGACGTTGTCGTCGGTCATGCCGTGGATGAGCAGGAGCGGCCGGCTCGACGACGCGGCGTTGACGACCGCGCTCGTGGCGTCGTAGCCGGTCGGGTTCTGGTCCGGGGTCCCCATGTACCGCTCGGTGTACGCGGTGTCGTAGAGCCGCCAGTCGGTGACCGGGGCGCCGGCGATCGCGGCCTTGAACATGTCGGGCGCGCGCTGCACCGCCATGGCCGCGAAGTAGCCGCCGAAGGACCAGCCGACCGCGCCGACCCGCGCCAGATCGAGCTCGCGGTGCTTGGCGCCCAGGCGGGTGAGGATCTCGACCTGATCGGCCATCGGCACGGTGATCAGATCGCGGGCGATCGCGCGCTCCCAGGCCATGCCCCGACCGGGCGTACCGCGGCCATCGCCGCGCACGACGATGAAGCCGGTATCGGCGAGGAGCTGATCCTTCCAGTAGGCGCGCGGGTTGCGCGTGACGGTCGTGACCCCGGGGCCGGCGTAGACCTGCAGCACGACCGGGTAGCGCTTGCTTGGATCGAAGTTGCGCGGCCGGGTCACCGCGGTCCAGTAGGTGCGGTCCTTGGCGGCGACCTCCTCGACGACCGTGGTCGGCAAGGCCGGGCCGTCCTCGGCGACCGACGGCACCACCGCGACCACGGTGCCGTCGCGCCGGACCACGGTCTGGCTGCGCTTGCCGTCGGCGCCGTTGGCGACGATCAGGCGAGTGCCGCCCTTGGGCGCGACGCCGATCGCGTGGGTGCCGCGGGCGTCGGTGCGGCGAGTCGGCGCGGCGCCGGGCGCGACGCTCCACACCTGGCTGTCGACCGGCGTGCCGGCGACGAACCAGATCTCGCCGGTGTCGTCGTCGACGCCGAACTGGCCGCCGAAGCCGTAGTCGGGGCCGATCACCGTGCCCTGGAGCTTGCCGTCGGCGCCGTAGCGCTCGAGGGCCCAGCCGTCAGCGTGCTCGCGGGTCCACAGGAAGCTCTTGCCGTCGGCCGCCCACACCGGGCCACCGCTGGTGTTGAGCCAGGCCGGGTTGGTCTCGGTGAGGAGCGTGGTGGTCTTGCCGGTCGCGGGATCGATCGCCAGGACCCGCAGCTCGGTCTGGGCGCGGTTCAAGACCACCATGGTCGGCGCGCCAGCCTTGGGCCAGCCGACGTGGTGGACGTACGGGAAGGCGGCGGCGTCCCAGGTGATCGCGGTCGGCTTGCCGCCCTTGACCGCGTGGATCGCGAAGCCGACGGTGGCGTTGGTGGTGCCGGCCCGCGGGTAGCGGAACGGGGTCGGCGCCTGATCGGGGTGGCGCGGGTTGGCGACGTAGAGCGTGTCGACCTTGCTGTCGTCGGTGCGCTGGATGATCAGGCGATCGCCGGTCGGCGCCCACCACATGCCGGCGGTGCGATCGAGCTCCTCGGCGGCGACGAACTCGGCGTTGCCGAACGAGACGTCGGGGCCGGGTGACGCGGTCAGCTTGGTCGGCTTGCCGCCGTCGACGCCGACCACCCACACGTCGCGATCGCGGATGAAGGCGACCCGCTTGCCGTCGGGCGCCAGCAGCGGGCTGTCGGGATAGCCGCCGCCGATCGCGACCGCCTTGGCGGCGCCGGTCGCCCGGTCGAGGATGAACAGCTCGCTGCCCAGCGGGATGAGGAGGCGGGCGCCGTCGCGATCGGCGCTGACCGAGACGATGCCGCGCAGCGCCATGCGCAGGCGCTCGCGCTTGGCCTTCTCGGCGGCCGAGAGCTGGACGTCGGTGCTCTTGACCAGATCGCCGGCCGACGCCAGCTTGCGGACCGCGCCGGTGGCGGCGTCGAGCTCGAACAGCTCGGCCACGTAGCTGCGCGGTCCGGTGCGGAGGAACAGCACGTCGCCGTCGGGCAGGAGCGCGACCGGGCGCGGCGTGCCGAGGTTGTAGCTGCGGGTCGCGGCCAGCTCGGAGATCGCCTCGCGGTCGATGGCCGGCGGCGCGGGCGCCGGGGGCGGGGCGACCGGCTCGTCGACGAACGCCGGCTCGACCGGCGAGGCAGCCGCTCCCGGGGGGCAGCGCGGCGCGGGCGGATGACTGCAGGCGGCGAGGACCAGGGCGAGGGCGGCGAGGCGCTTCACCCGGGCAGTCTATGCCGTTTTCTTGCCCGCGGCCGCGCCGACTCCGACGATCGGGCCATGAGCCAACGCCTGCCCACCCACCGCGGCGAGGGCGACGCGCGCCGCCGACGCAGCGACGAGCCCTCGCTGGCCCTGCACTTCCAGCTCGCCGCCTGCTGCGACGATGGCGAGGTCGCCGCGATGGCGATGGCCGACGACGACGGCACGCCCCTGGCCCTGGCCGGGGAGTTCGCGGCCTGCCGCGAGGTCGCGTCGAAGCTGGCCCGGGTCGCCGCGCGCATCTACTCCGCCGAGTACACCGCGCTCACGCCCGGCGAGCGCTGGGATGTCACGATGCGCCGGGTCGCCACCGGCCGCGGCGACGTCATCGTGTGCGCCGTCGGCGGCAGCTCGACCGAGCGCCGTCGCCACATCGATCGCAGCGCCGCCGCCGCCCAGCGCATCCTCGCGGCCTAGTCCACCGCGGCCTCCGCCTCGGCCTCGGTCTCGGTCTCCGTCTCGGTCTCCGTCTCGGTCTCGGTCTCGGTCTCGGCCTCGGCCTCGGTCTCGGTCTCTGCCTCCGTCCCCGCCGCTCTATCTCCCCGACGGCGCCTGCCAGCGCAGCGCTCCGCTCCCGGTCGGCGCCGCCGCCAGCACCCGGCCGCGGGCGTCGACCGCCAGGGCGTCGACCGCCAGGGTCGAGGCCAGGACCCCGGCCTCGAGGTCGATCAGGTAGCGGCCGTACAGCAGCCAGCGACCGGCGGCGCCGATCACCTCGGGGGGCGGCGGCCGGGTCCCGGTGCGGCGCGCGCCGGTCACGGTGTCGACGGTGACCGCGGCGGCGATGCGCGGGAGCGCCAGCTCCTGATGGCGCGGCGGGGTCGCGGGCTCCGCGCTCAGGTGATCGAGCCACAGCCCGTCGGGGGCGAGGCGCACGACGACCCGATCGTCGTGCCACAGCGGCGGGTTCGAGTACGTCGAGAAGCTGGCGCCGCCGATCAGATCGACGCACGCGCCGTGGATGCACACCACCCGCTGCCCCAGGCGCAGCGGATCGAGGATGCTGGGCTCGGCGAAGGCGTTCTGACGGGTGTGGCCGCCGACCGCGCGGGTGAACCCGCCGGGGCCCGCGACCTGATTGTCGCCCTTGCCGCACCGCACCAGCACCCGCGGCGGCGACGCCAGGGCCGCGACCACCTCGGCGGCGCAGCTCGCCGGCACGACCACCTCGCCGTCGAGGGTGACCTCGCCGGTCGCGGTGATGCCGACCTCGGGACCCAGGCGCGGCGCCTCGGCGGTCGCGGTCGGATCGAGGTCCAAGGTCGACGGCGGCGCGCCGAGGCCCAGGCCGTCGTGGGGCGCGCACTTCTCGTCGAGGAGCGCGCCGAGCTGACCGGGCCAGAGCTGGGCCCAGCGACCGTCGCGCAAGGTCAGCGCCGCCGGCGCGCGCTCGCCGTGGACCACCCGGCGCGGCGCGACCCCGGGATCGAGCACCGCGATCTCGCCGGGCCAGGCGACCGCGATCCGTCGGGTCTTGGGGTCGAGGGCGGCGGCCGCCGCCGGACCCAGGCGGCGCTCGGTGCGCGCCGCGGCGTCGACGTGGAAGAGCCCGCCGTCGCGGACGAACACGACGTCGTCCGGCCCATGGGCGATCAGGCGATCGATCGGCGCGCCGGGACCGGTCCCGACCACCAGGCGCGGCGCGCCGCCGACGCACAGCGCGACCCACGCGCCGGTGGCTCCGGCGGCGATCACGGTGGTCGGTCCGCCGTCGCCGACGTCGTCGGTGGCCGCCGACGGCAGCGGCTTCGCCGGGCCCGGTCCGGTCGGCACGGTCGGCGCCGTGGCCGGAGTCGCCGACGGTGGCGCCGCCGATGGGCGACGACGCTCGTCGCAACCCGCGGCGCTCGCGAGCACCAGCGCCGCCGCCGCGATCGACTTCGCGCCGGCGTTCACCGCGGCTCCGGCCCGCGCCGCCGCGGCCGGCGATCGAGCTGCACCAGGGCGTCGCCGACGACCGCACCGGGGTCGGGGGCGTCGAGGGGCTCGACCTCGATCGTGAAGGTCCCGCCGTCGAAGGGCAGACCGTCGGCCGGCGTCGCCGAGACCAAGCGCTCGCGCAGGCCGCGCTTGGCGAAGCTGCGCGCGCGGTAGTGGCAGTACGGGTTATTGCCAGGTCGACCCAGGATCGCGTGGGCGGTGAAGGTGCAGCCGCCCAGGCACTCGGCGGCGAAGTCGCAGGTCCGGCAGTAGCCCCACAGCGCGTCGACGGTGCGGCCGCGGTTCCACGTCAGCTCGGGCGCGTCGCGCCAGATCGTCGCCAGCGGCGCGTCGCGCAGGTTGCCGCCGACGTAGGCCGCGGTCTGGAGCGACGGGCAGCCCTTGACCGCGCCGTCGGACTCGATGCCCATGACGTACTTGCCGGCCTGACAGCCGCGCCAGTGATCCCGATCGTCGGCGCCGAGCGAACGCAGGAGCGTCTCCTCGGGGCCGAAGTAGCCGAGGTTGTTGCCGGGCATGACGGTGATGCCATCGGCGCGGGCCTGGCGCTTGAGCGCGGCGATCCGCGGCACCAGGTCGAGCAGATCCCACGGCTGCAGCACCATCGCCACGCGATCGGCGGCCCGGCCCAGCGGCGCGGTGAGCTGCACCTGCCAGGCGCGCACGCCGGCGTCGCGCAACACCAGGTACAGCGCCTCGAGATCGTCGCGGTTACTGCGGTTCAGGTTGGTGTTGGCGGAGATCGCCACGCCGGCCGCCCGCAGGTTGGCCAGCGCCGCCAGGCCGTCGGCGAAGCTGCCGACGCGCGCGCGCATGCGATCGTGAGCCGGCGCCAGGCCATCGATCGACACCGAGGCCTGGGCCAGGCCGGCCGCGGCCAGCTCGCGGGCCAGCTCCACGGTCACGCCGCGCCCGCCGGTGGTCATGCCGACCCGGACCCCGCGCGCGACCAGGGCCCGGATCACGTCACGGCAGCCGTCATGGAGGTAGGCCTCGCCGCCGATCAGGATGACCTCGCGGGTGCCGGCGTCGGCGAGCTGGCCGGCCACCGCCACCGCCTCGTCGGTCGAGAGCTCGCGGTCGCGCGCCACCCCGGCCCGCGAGCCGCAGTGCGTGCAGGCGTGATCGCACGCCAGGGTCAGCTCCCACACGACGTAGATCGGCGCGTGGGTCGACCGCACCACGTCGAGGCGGCGCCGGTGGGTGGTCACGGCGCCGGCGGATCGACCGCGATCGCTTTGACCGGCGTCGCCGGGTCGGGGGGCGCGGCCGCCGGATCGGTCGCGACCGCCGCCGGGGTCGCCGGTGACTGTGGAGGTGCCGGCGCCGCGGGATCGGCCCAGCCGTCTGCGCCATCGCAGTTCTGATCGACGCCGTCGCCGAATCGATCGGCGGCGCCGGGGAAGATGTCGGCGCGGGCGTCATCGCAGTCGTCGGCCGCGCCATCGCCGTCGCGATCGGTCAGGTTGGGGCCCATCGGCCGCCCGATCATCCCGTAGCAGGCCATGAGCGTCATGAGGGCCGCGCCCGCGGTGGCGACCCGCGCGACGCCGCGCCAGCCGCGCCGGACCGGCCGATCGCAGTGCGGACACGAGGCCCGCCCGGCCGGGATCAGGCCGTCACAGGCGCGACACGACGACAAGCTCATGCCGGACGAACGTACCGCGCCGGTCGCGACTTACGCACGGGGTTTCCGCCGCCGCGTGACCAGGGCCGCGGCCGCCACCAGCGCCAGGGCGATCGGCCCCCGCGGGTCCGCGCCGGTCGAGCAGCAGCCGCCGTCTTCGGGCGGCGGATCCTCGAGGGCGCACCGCTCGGAGCAGCCGTCGCCCGCCGTGGTGTTGCCGTCGTCACACGACTCGCCAGCCTCGACCGCGTTGTTGCCACACACCGGCGGGCCGTCGCCGGCCACGTACAGGCACACGTCGTCGAGGTTCCAGCCCCCGAAGTGTACGCCCTCGTCGGTGGCCAGGCGGAACTCGACGGTCACCGCGCCATCGGCCGCCGCCGGTCCCAGGTCGAGATCGATCTCGCGCCACTCGCGATCGAGGGTGTGGACCTGGCCGTCGGGCCCCGGGCTCGCGAAGTTGCGCCAGATCACCGCGCCGTCGGCGGCGATCGCCGCGGTGTCGTAGAAGCCGTCCTCGATCGCCAGCCAGCGCTTGAAGCGCAGGCGGACCTGGCTGTAGCCGCGCACGTCGAAGGTCGGCGAGGTCAGGCGCTCGACCGACGACCGCTGGTAGACGCCGTCACCGCGCAGGTCGGTGCCGACGATGTTGGCGCCGCTGGCCGCGGTCAGCGGATCGCCGTTGCCCAGCGTGCCGGCCGGCCGGCCCCAGTCCCAGTCGTCGTTGCCGGCGGTGGCGGCGTGGGTCCAGCCGGCGGCGAAGGGGTCGGCCTCGAAGTCGGTGCACGCCACCGCGCGCAGGTCGCCGACGTAGAAGCGGTAGCTCGGGTCACCGGGGTTATCGGGGAAGCGCAGGCTCGCGCCGCCGGCGAGGGTGACCTCGATCCGGTACGCGACCTCGGCGCCGGCGTCGGCGGTCGGCAAGGTCGCGGTGAACCCGTCGCTGGTCGCGCCCATCGCCAGCGCGGTCGGCGCGCCGTCGTCGACCGACCAGAACACCGTCGCGCCGGTCACCATCGGCGCCGCGCACCCGGCGATCGGGTTGACCTCGAGGTCGACCTGGAAGCCGCGGCGCACCGGCGGGCGCACGCCGAAGGTGGCGCTGGCGTCGACCAGGCCGTGGGGCGCGAACGCGAGATCGATCGCGCAGCGGTTGGGCGTGCCGTTGGCGAGGTTGCCGTCGTCGTCGTCGGCCGCCAGGAGCTCCGGGTAGGCGGTGGGCAGATCGCTGGCCCGCCGCAGCACCGCGTAGAACAAGCGATCGGCCTGGAGGCGCCCGGCGGTTGGGCCCAGCCGGGAGATCAGCTCGCGCCGCAGATCCCACAGCGCGCCGGCCAGGATGAGGCCGGTCACCTTGGGATCGGTGTCGATGTCGCGCGGCCACTGCCGCTCGAGGCCGGGCGGGTCGAGGTCGCGGACCGGCGCGCCCGAGCCGAGCATCGCCCCGCGACCGACGCCGGGATCGTCGACCAGGGTGGCGGCGAAGTAGTCGGCCAGGCCCTCGGACAGCGGCACGTCGATCGCGTCCTCGCCGGTCAAGGTGGCCTGGACGTGCAGCGAGTGCGCGAACTCGTGGGCGACCAGGTCGGCGACCCGCGCGGTGTTCTCGCAGCCCGCGCCGGCGGTCAGGAAGTGGATCGCGTCGCCGTCGGAGTAGGCGTTGCACGACCCCGGCTCGTTGACGACGACCTCGAGGACCGCGCCGAGCCAGGCCAGGCCGGGATCGAGGCTGCGCGCGAAGTCCTTGGCGCGGGAGGCGTGGACGAAGCCGCTGACCTGGGCGTCGACCGCCTCGGCCGCGCCCGGGCTCCAGGTCGCGACGCCGCCGTCGGTGATCGACAGCGTGGTCGCGGCGCGCGCGCCGGCGGCGTTGGTGACCGCGACCCGCGGCCCGGCCAGGCTGGTCGCGAAGCCGAGCGGCCCCACGCCGGGGAAGGTGAAGCGCCCGGCGTCGTCGGTGGTCGTCGCGCCGCCGACGTCGAGGGTGACCCCGGCCGCCGGGAAGGCCTGGCGCCCGCCGGCCGGGTAGCGGATCGGCGCGTCGTAGCGCAGCGTGCCGGTGCCGAACCACAGCCGGTCCTCGGCGCCGATCGGCGCGCCGGTGTCGGCGTCGATCGAGACCAGCCACCGCCCGCGCGGCGCCGCCCGGTCGACCTCGATCAGCCGGGCCAGCCGCGGCCCGCCGTCGGTCGCGACGATCGCCAGGCCGTGGTCGCCGCGCACGGTCGGCCGCGCCGCGCCGCTCGCGCTCGCCCAGCTCACCGCCGCCGCCGCCGCGGTCGCCCGATCGATCCGCGCGGGCCCGGGCGCCGCGGCGATCGACTGCGCCGACGACCCGAGGACGATCGCGCGATCGCGCTTCCACACGATCGAGATCGCGCTGCCGCGCACCGGCACGCCGTCGATCTGATGGGCGAACCGCACCGTGCGCAGCTCGCCGTCGGGGCCATGGACGACGTCGGCGGCCAGCCGCCAGTGCTCGGGCTTGGTCCCGGGCGCCAGCAGCGCCAGCTCGTCGTCGAGGATGGCCCGCGACGCCGCCTGGGCGATCGCGGGATCGCGGTTGGCCCCCGGGGCGGCGATGCCCTCGCCCCAGATCCGGGCCGGGGTCGCGGTCGCCACGTCCCAGCTCACCTGCCAGGCGCCGCGGCGCACGGTGAAGGCCTTCCAGGCCGCGGCCCGCGCCGGCGGGGCGTTCCCGTCGAGGATCCGCGGCGCGCGCGCCGCCACGCCGACCGCCGACGCCCCGGCCACCGACGGGCCGGCCGCCGGCGCGGGACGGCCCTCGGCTCGGGCGACCACCAGCGACGGCACGACCAGGGCGAGCGCGGACCAGCGGGGCATCCTCTTGGTGTCACCCGATCCGCGCCCGGGCGCAACCCGATCGCCGCTGACAGCGGCCAGCCGCCCGCCCCCCGAGGTGCAGGCGCGCGCCATCACCGGCGCGCCGCTCACCCCGGTTCGGCTACTTCTTCTTGGTGGCCTTGGGCGCCGGTCCGCTGACCGCGTCGCGCAGGGCGTCGAGCTTCGGGGTCTTCTCCCAGGTGAACTCCGGCTCCGAGCGACCGAAGTGACCGTAGGCCGCCGTCTTCTTGAAGATCGGCCGACGCAGGTCGAGCTCCTGGGTCAACATGCCGGGGCGGGCGTCGAACACCTGGGCCACCGCGGCCGACAGGATGTCGTCGGAGACCGTGCCGGTACCGAAGGTCTGGACCAGCATCGACACCGGGCGCGCCACGCCGATCGCGTAGGCGAACTGCACCTCGCACCGCTTGGCCAGCTTGGCCGCGACGACGTGCTTGGCGATGTAGCGGGCGTAGTACGCGGCCGAGCGGTCGACCTTCGACGGGTCCTTGCCCGAGAACGCGCCGCCGCCGTGGCGGGCCATGCCGCCGTAGGTGTCGACGATGATCTTGCGGCCAGTCAGGCCCGAGTCGCCCTTGGGCCCACCGGTGACGAAGCGCCCGGTCGGGTTGATGTGGAACTTGGTGTCCTTGCTGATCAGCTTGGCCGGCACGATCGGCTTGATCACCAGCTCGCGCACCGCCTCCTCGATCCGCTTGTGCTCGCGCTTGACCGCGGCGTCGCTGGCCTTGCCGCCGGTCAGGTCGGCGTGCTGGGTCGACACCACGATCGCCTCGACGCCGACCGGCTGGTCATTGTCGTAGCGCACCGACACCTGGGTCTTGCCGTCGGGGCGCAGGAAGTCGACGCCGCTCACCTTCTTCTTGCGGACCTGGGTCAGCCGGAAGGCGAGCTGGTGGGCGAGCTGGATCGGCAGCGGCATGAGCGCGTCGGTCTCGTCGCAGGCGTAGCCGAACATCAGGCCCTGATCGCCGGCGCCCTGGTTGGCGAGGTCGCCGCGGTCGACGCCGCGGGCGATGTCAGGCGACTGCTGCTCGAGGGCGACCATCACGCCGCAGGTGGCGGCGTCGAAGCCCATGTCCGAGCCGGTGTAGCCGATCTCCTCGACCGCCGAGCGGACGATCGTCGGGATGTCGACGTAGGTCGTGGTCGTGACCTCACCGCCGACCAGCACGAAGCCGGTCTTGGTGAAGGTCTCGCACGCCACGCGGGCGTTCGGATCATCCTTCAAGATCGCGTCGAGGATGCTGTCGGAGACGGCATCGCACAGCTTGTCGGGGTGGCCTTCGGTGACCGACTCGGAAGAGAACAGGTGGCTCGCCATGGATGGCCGGGGTTATCCCGAGGCCCGCGGGATGTCAACGCGCGCGATCGGTTGGGTGGCGAACTCGCGTCGGCCGCCCCGGCCCTGTAGGATGATCGCGATGCGCCTGACGGTGTGCCTGGCTCTCGCCCTGGCGATGGCGTGCGGCGGCCGACCTCCGCCGCCCAAGCGCGGGGTCGGCGAGACGGCGATCGCCGACTGGCAGTTCCGGCGGTTCCAGGAGGTCCTCGACATCGAGGTCTGGGTCCCGGACAACAAGGCGGTCGCCTACACCGGGACCTACGTCCGCGGCGCCGCCGAGCACCGCGGCAAGCTCGGCGACGACGACCTGGTCAACGTCTTCGTGACCCGGTACCAGCGCGACGACGGCGTGGTGCGCGCGACCGTGAAGTTCGCCCGTCGGCTGGCCCAGGAGGCCGGATACGCCGTCCAAGAGGAGCGGATCGGCGGCGTCCGGGTGCTCCGCCTCGAGGGCAACGGCGAGCTATGGGCGCTGTGGTCGTCGAAGAGCTCGGTCGTCAAGGTCGGCGGCCGGGGCCGCACCAGCGTCCCCGGCGCCGTGGTGTCCTGGTACGGCGATCGCTACCCGTCGACGGTGCCGGCCGGCGCCCTCGAGGGCCCGCTGCCGGCCGGACCGGATCCGGTGGCGCCGACCGACCCCGACGCGCCCTACGATCCCGACTCGCCGACGCCGGACTGGGACACCTACGACCCGACCAAGACCAAGACCCCGACGCGCAGCGAGGACTGAGCGCGGGGGAGCGGGGTCGGGAACGGGGTCGGGGTCGGGGACGGGGTCGGGAACGGGAACGGGGTCGGGGTCGGACTCGGACTCGGTCTCGGTCTCGGTCTCGGTCTCGGCCTCGGCCTCGGCCTCGGACTCGGTCTCGGACTCGGACTCGGACTCGGTCTCCGCCTCGGCCTCGGTCTCCGCCTCCGTCTCGGCCCCCGCCCCTACCGGATCGTCGTGATCGTCAGCTTGTCGGCCTCGACGGTCAGCGCGGTCGGCCCGACGATCGCTCCAGCGGCGCCCAGGGTCGGCTGCCCGGGCGCGACGTTCGTAAAGAGCGTCAACATCCCGATCCCGTCGGCGGTCCAGGTGATGTCGAGGGCGTCATCGACCGCGAACTGCGGACCGTGGGTGCCGCCGAGGGTCAGGGCCCGCGCCGTCCCCATCTGCTGCACCAGGACCAGGCCCGTGCCGGCGGTGCGGGTGACCCCGATCGAGGTCAGGAACGGCTCGAGGCGGGTGGTGCGGAGCCCCTTGACCTGGAACACCGGGGCCCCGGGCGGCACGAACACCGCGGGATCGGCCAGGTAGATCGCCGGGACGTACTCGGCCTGGGTGGCGTCGATCGCGGTCGTGCCGGCGCTGGCGATGCAGATGCCGACCCGGCCGTTGGGCGCGGTCATCGCGGTGCGGCCCGGCGTGCCGCGCACGGTCCAGGTCGCGAACTCGATGCCGTCGAAGGCGCCGGTGGTCGAGTCCCAGTCCTCGTAGGCGCCGGCCAGGTTGACGTCGGCGCCACACGGACCGGCGTCGGGTGCGTCGATCGCGGGGCCGTCGACCGCGGCGTCGATCGGCTGGGCGGCGTCGTCGCTGCAGGCGACCGCGCCGACGAGGGCGAGGGCGAAGAAGGCGGGTCTCATGGCATCGGCGACTCTCGCACGGTCGTCCGGGCGACGCGACCACCAGGCCCACGGCCGTGCGCCCCGCCACGTGCGACCGGCTGCCGCACGGGACCCGCCCGAGGCCCCGCCGCCCCGGAGGTCCGACCGGCCACCAGGCCGCGCGCGCGGTTGCGCACACTGCCGCGCGTTCGTCGCGGCATCGTCACGCGGATCGCGTATGGTGCGCGGCCTCTCGCCCCGGAGCACCGATGTACCTGCACCGTCCGCTCGTCTCTCTGCTCGCCCCTGCCCTCGCCTGCGCGGTCGCCGCCTGCGGCCCGTCGATCACGGGCGACGACGACGACGACACCGGCCCCGACGCCCGGGTCGACGCCCGGCCGATCGACGGCCCGGGCGGTCCCGACGCCGAGGAGATCCTGCCCAGCCGGGTCTACGCCCACTCGGGGCAGACCCTGTACCGGGTCGACACCACCACCAACATGGCGGTGCGGATCGGCGACTTCACCAACCTCGGCACCCAGAGCATGACCGACCTCGCGGTCGACCGCGACGAGCGCATGATCGGCGTGACCCTCGACAAGATCTTCGAGATCGACGAGACCACCGGCGCCGCGACCTTCTTGGCCGACTTCACCGGCGCCGACAACCTGACCAGCCTGTCGTTCGTGCCGGCCAACCCCGGCAACCCCGACGGCCCCGAGATGCTGGTCGCCGCCACCGACACCGGCGCGGTCATCCGCATCGACATCACCGGCGCGACCGCGACCTCGGTGGCGCTCGGCGACTACGGCCAGAGCGGCGGGATGGACATCATCTCGAGCGGCGACATCGTCTACGTCCGCGGCTTCGGCACCGTCGCCACCGTCGACGTCGGCGGCACCCAGGACTTCCTGGCCACGATCGACCCGGCCAACAACTGGGCCGCGACCCCGATCGGCACCGGCACCGGCTTCGATCGCATCTTCGGCGTCGCGTTCTGGGGCGGCACGCTGTACGGGTTCGTCGACGGCGGCTCCGGCAACGGCGGCTCGTTCATCCGCCTCGATCGCGCCACCGGCGCCGGCACGCTGCTCCGCGCCGACACGATCCGCTGGTTCGGCGCCGGCGTCACCACGGTCGCGCCGATCATCCCGTAGCGCGCCGCGCGGCGCCGCCGCTCGCGGTACAACCGCGCCATGGCCCGCCGCGATCCGCACTCCTTCGCCGACGACGCTCAGGCCCAGGTCACGCACCTGACCTGGACCGCGACGGTCGACTTCGCGACCCACACGCTCGAGGCCACCGCGCGGCTCGGGTTCGCGGCGCCGGCCCAAGGCCCGGTCGATCTCGACACCCGCGACCTGGCGATCGCCGCGGTGGTCGACGCCGACGGAGGACCCGTGCGGTGGGAGCTGGCGACGCCCGACCCGGTGCTCGGGACTCGCCTGCGCCTGCACCTCGACGCGCCGACCGCGGCGGTGACCATCACCTACCGGACCGCGCCGACCGCGTCGGCGCTGCAGTGGCTGGCGCCGGCCCAGACCGCCGGCGGCGCCCACCCGTACCTGTTCAGCCAGTGCCAGGCCATCCACGCCCGGTCGCTGGTGCCGGTGCAGGACACGCCGCGGTGCCGGCTCACCTACGACGCCACGCTGACCATCCCGGCGGCGCTGACCGCGGTGATGGCGGCCGCCCACGTCGACCGCACCGTCGACGGCGAGGTCGCGCGCGAGCGCTGGCACATGCCGCAGCCGATCCCGCCGTACCTCCTGGCCTTCGCGGTCGGCGCCTTGACCTCGCGCGAGCTCGGCGCGCGGTCACGGATCTGGGCCGAGGCGCCGCAGCTCGACGCCGCGGCCTGGGAGTTCGCCGAGGTCGACGCGATGATGGCCGCGGCCGAGGCGCTGTTTGGTCCCTACGACTGGGATCGCTTCGATCTGCTGGTGATGCCGCCGTCGTTCCCGTACGGCGGCATGGAGAACCCGCGCCTGACCTTCCTCACGCCGACCACCGTGGCCGGCGATCGCTCGCTGGTCAGCGTGGTCGCCCACGAGCTGGCCCACTCGTGGACCGGCAACCTCGTGACCAACGCCGACGCCGAGCACTTCTGGCTCAACGAGGGCTTCACGGTCTACGCCGAGCGCCGGATCCTCGAGGTGCTGTACGGCGCCGAGTACGCGGCCCTCGACGCCGCCCTCGGCCGCCGCCAGCTCGACGCCGCCCTGGCGCGGTTCGCCGACCGCCCGGCGTTGACCCACCTGCGCACTCACCTCGACGGCGTCGACCCCGACGACGCCTACTCGCTCGTGCCCTACGAGAAGGGCTATTTCTTCCTGTGCGCGCTCGAGGCCGCCCTCGGTCGCCCGGCCTTCGACGCCTGGCTCAAGCGCTACCTGGCCGACTTCCGGTTCGGCGCCGTCACCACCGACGACTTCCGCGCCCACCTCGAGGCCGCGCACCCCGGCCTGCTCGCCAGCGTCGACGCCGACCGCTGGATCGACGGGCCGGGCATGCCGGCCGACGCCGAGGCCCCGCGATCGGCCCGCCTCGACGCCGTGCTCGCGGTGGCGACCGCCGCCGTGGTGCCGTCGGCCGAGGCCACCGCCGGCTGGGGCCCGACCGAGTGGCAGCTCGTCCTCGAGCTGTGGCCGCGGCCGGCCGACCTGGCGACCGTCCGCGCCCTCGACGACGCCTACCACCTGACCGCCAGCACCAACTACGACGTGCTGGTGACCTGGCTGACCCTGGCCCTCGACGCCGGCGACCGCGCGGTCCTCGACCGGGTCGAGCAGGTCCTCGGCGCGGTCGGTCGGATGAAGTACCTGCGGCCGCTGTACGCCGGCCTCGTCCGGGAGCCGGACACTCGGCCGCGGGCGGTCGCGACCCTGGCGCGGTGCGGCGCCGGCTACCACCCGATCGCGCGGGCGATGGTCGAGGGCCTGGTCGGCGACGGGTGAACCTCAGCCCGACCGTCGGCGGCGCTACGACGCCGAGCGGCGAGCCGGGCGCGGCGGGGTCGTGGTGGCGCGGCCGATCACCGGCGCCAGCACCTCGCCCAGGCGATCGTCGTGGAGGAGGTAGCGCAGGACCTCGTCGCGGCTGGCCTGGCGTTCGCCGATCAGCACCTCGGCCGCGCCGGCGGCGTCGAGGAGCAGCTCGGCCCCGACCAGGCGGAGCGCGTCGTCCTCCTCGAGCCACACCACCGCGCCGCCGGTCGCCGACAGCTCGGCCAGAAGCTCGTGGGACTTCTTGGCCGACTCCGGCAGCGGCGCCGCGCGCTCGCGCAGGAGCACGGCGCAGTCGGCGCGGCCCTCCTCGACGGTGTCGCGCAGGCGGGTCAGGACCCGGACCGTGGCCTGGGCCGGGGCGCTGTTGACGTCGACCGCGATCCGACGCGGCCCCGCCTTGGTCTGCACCGTCACCACCGCCGGCGGCCGCGGCCCGTGGCGTGGCTTGTCGGGCAGGTCGACCACGGCGATCTCGGCGCCGGCGATAGCCTGGCCGTGGGCCTTGGCGCCACCGAGGAGCCCGAGCACCGCCTCGCGGACCAGCTCCTCGCGGAACGCCGGCGTGCCGAGCTCGCGGCGCTCGCTGGCGCCGCGGCGGTACTTGTCGCGGGCGGCCCGCAAGGCGTCGGGCGGCGCCACCGTCTCGGCCCGGGGCCGCGGGGTCGATGGCGCGCTCGCCGCCCCGGGCTCGACGGAGGGCTCGACGGTGGGCTCGACCACCACGCCGGTCCGCCGCATCTCGGCCAGGGCGGCGTCGGCCTCGAGGAGGAGGCCGCGGATCGTCGGGCGACGGGCGTCGACCACCGCGCGGATATATGCGCTCGGCAGCGGCCAGGTCGGGTACGGCGGGCGCGCGCCGGCGCCGGTCCACACCGGCGCGAGCCGAGCCGCCAAGATGGCCTCGGCCTCGGCGGCGGTCGGCTTGGCCAGCGGCGGCAGGACCCGGATGCGATCGAGGGCCGCCAGCGGCACGTCCTTGCGCAGGTCGATCCACTGCTGGGTCTGGCACATCAGCACGATCGCGATCGGCGCCTGCTGGTACAGCTCCATCAGCGCGGTGAACATGCGAGCCACGCCATCGGCGCCGACCAGGCCGGCGATCGACTCGATCTGATCGAGGCACAGGACCAGCGGCCGGGTCGAGCACACGCACAGCGCGCGCAGGACCTCGAAGGCCCGGGCCTCGTCGGCCACGCCGGTGCGCAGGTCGAGGGCCGCGAGGTCTTCGTCGGCCAGCTCGGCGGCGCGCAGCCAGTCGACGATCGCCCGCTCGGCGTCGCGGTCGGTGATCCGACACAGCACCTTGCCGAAGTCCGCCGGCAGGGTCGACAGCGGCAAGAGGCGGCGACCGCGCTTGTACAGGAGCGCGCCCAGCCCGGCGTCTTGCTGGGCCAGGTTGCGGAACGCCATCGCGAACTGCTCGCCGCCGATCAGCGCCTGATCGATGCGCTCGACGACGTCGTCGTCATCGTGGGCGGCGGCGTCGGCGCGGACCGCGACCGCGACCTGGCGCAGCGTATCCCACAGGAGCCGCTCGAGGGCGCCGGCGGCCGCCAGCCCCTGGACCGCGTAGCGCGCGATGTGGGCGAACGGCGCGGCCAGATCCTTGAGCGGCGGCACGTCGACGCAAACGTATTGACCATCGGCGCGGCGCCGCAGGTGCGCGAGCTGGTGGGTCTTGCCCATCCCGGGATCGCCGGTGATGAGCACCATCTGCGACCGCCGCTCGCGGGCCACCACCGCGATCGCCTCGGCGATCGCCAACCGCGCCGGCGCGTGGATCGACGCCACGTCGGGCGGCGGCAGCGCGTCGGGGTCGAGCCGGGCCACCGGGTCGGCGAACGGGCGAGCGTCGAGGAGGATCTGGGCCAGCGACATCGCTACCTCCGGGCCACGTAGTAGAGGAGACCGCGCCCCGGCCGCTCGATCCCGGCAGCGCGCTCGGCCACCTGGGTCGGCGCCTGGGCGACCGACAGATCGATCGTCCACGCCCGCTCGAGGTCCTCGAGCGCAGCATCGACCGAGGCGGCGGCAGCGGTGACGCCGCGGGCCACCAGCTCGCGGCGCAGCTCGGGGATCGGCACCAGGCCGCCCAGGCGTCCCCGGGCGTCGAGGTCGCCGATCGCGGCGACGATGGCCTGGCGCAGCGCGGCGGGATCGGCGGCCGGCGGCGGTGGGGCGAGCGCCGAGGCCGCACCGGGCGCGACCGCCGGCGCCTCGAGGGCCGCGACTCGCTCGGTCAGCGCCGCCACCGCGGCCTCGAGGGCGGCCAGGCGGGCCGCCGCGGTCGCCGGTCGCGCCGCCGGGGCCCGGGGCGCACGAGGCGCGCGGGTCGGCTTCGCCCGCGGCGGCGGCGGTAGCGCCGCGAGGCGCGCCCGCTCGGCCTGCCCGGCCTCGGTCAGCCGGACCATCAGCGCGCGGCCGTCCTTGCGCGCGCTCACCCAGCCGGCCTCGACGAGCTGCGGCACCACCGGGCCCAACCCGCGCACCTTCCCCGCCGCGACCTCGTCGTCGGGCGGCAGCTTGGCGAGCCAGGTCTCGGGTGCCCCCACGACGCGATCGTATGCCCGCGGCCGCCGCGCGTCGATCCCCTGGGACGCTCCCGGCCCCCTGCGCGCCCGGCGCCGGTCAGGAACGGTCAGGCGGCGCCGGTGACCGCCGTGGTAGGTTCCGCCGCCTATGGCGACGGCAGCTCCCGACGACGACCGCGCGTTCTTCGGCCACCCCAAGGGCCTCGCGACCCTGTTCCTCGTCGAGCTATGGGAGCGGTTCAGCTACTACGGCATGCGGGCGTTCCTGGTGGTCTTCATCGCCACCCCGGTCGCCAAGGGCGGCCTGGGCGAGACCAAGGCCACCGCCGGCATCATCTACGCGCTCTACGGCGCGCTGGTCTACCTGATGAGCCTGCCCGGCGGCTGGGTCGCCGACCGCTTGATCGGCCAGCAGCGCGCGGTGCTCTACGGCGGCTACATCATCATGGCCGGCCACATCGTCCTCGCGATCCCGTCCCACGACACGTTCTACGCCGGCCTCGGCCTCATCATCCTCGGCACCGGCCTGCTCAAGCCCAACGCCTCGACCCTGGTCGGTCAGCTCTACTCGAAGGACGACATCCGCCGCGACGGTGGCTATTCGATCTACTACATGGGCATCAACATCGGCGCCTTCGTCGCGCCGCTGGCCTGTGGCTTCCTGGCCCAGAGCGACGCCTTTCGCGGGGTCCTGGTCGACGTCGGCATCGATCCCAACGCCGCCTGGCACTTCGGCTTCGGCGCCGCCGCGGTCGGCATGGCCCTCGGCATCGTCACCTTCACCGCCATGCGCCCGTACCTCGGCGCTGCCGGCCGCGATCCCATCCCGGCGCCGCCCAAGGGCGAGCGGTCGCCGCTGCCGCCGGCGGTGTGGGTGATCGTCGGCGCCGCCGCGGCGGTCACGCTCGGCTTCGCGCTGTGGCGCCTGCAGTGGCCGAGCGTCCTGGCCTTCGGCGCGGTCGACGGCGTCACGGTGCTGATGGCCGTCGCCGACACCAAGGCCGTCATCGCCGACATCTTTGGCATCGGCCTGACCGCGATCGCGATCGCGGTGTTCGTGATCATGTACCGGGTCATCTCGACCACCCGCGACGAGAAGAACCGGGTCCTGGCGATGGCGGTCCTGTTCTTCGGCTGCCTGTCGTTCTTCGGCATCTTCGAGCAGGCCGGCTCGACCCTGTCGTTCTTCGCCGAAGAGCGGACCCGCAAGGAGATCTTCGGCCTGGGCTTCCCGTCGAGCTACTGGCAGTTCGTCAACGCCGGCTGGGTCATCCTCCTGGCGCCGCTGTTCACCTGGCTGTGGACCTTCCTGGCCAAGCGCGGCAAGGAGCCGTTCTCGGTCAACAAGTTCGCCATCGGCATGGTCGTCGTCTCCATGGCCTTCCTGCCCCTCATCTCGGCCAGCGGCAAGGACCTGTGGCCCGGCTACCTGTTCATCTACTACTTCTTCGCCAGCGCCGCCGAGATGTGCATCTCGCCCGTCGGCCTGTCGGTCATGAACAAGCTCGCGCCCGAGCGCCTCGCCAGCTTCGTCATGGGCGTGTGGTTCCTCGCCATCTCGATCGGCCTGTACATCGCCGGCCGCGCCGAGGTCGAGGTCGGCAAGATGTCGACCGCCCTCGAGTGGGGCGAGAACGGCGTCTTCTACCTCACCATGATCTTCGCCCTCGCCGTCGCCGGCCTCCTCGCCCTCGCCTCCGGCCCGGTCAAGCGCATGCTCGAGCGCGACCGCCCGGCCGCCAAGACCGCGGCCTGAGCGCCCGCGGAAGAACAGCTCGGCCGGCGTGGACACTCGGT
Organism: Kofleriaceae bacterium; assembly: GCA_018057825.1. Classification (GTDB taxonomy): domain Bacteria; phylum Myxococcota_A; class Polyangia; order Haliangiales; family Haliangiaceae; genus UBA2376. The sequence goes on from JAGPCY010000003.1 coordinate 110,659, forward strand.
CTCGCGCCGTCTGGCCGACTTGACCGAGTTCCTCACCGCAACAGCTCGACACGCGGCGCTCAACACCCGACCACGCTCGTCTGTCTGCTGCGGCGAGGAAGCCTGGCGCGCAGCCTACTCGTCTCGCGGTGCGCGCGGCGGCTTGGGCGGCAGTGGCGGCCGGGTCGGCCCTACGTCCTCGCTGCGCTTCCACGCCGGCCACGAGGCGACCTCGCGGCCGCAGGCGACGCTGGCCTCCCAGACTGCGCGGATGTGCGGATCATCGAGGCGGATGCGCGGCTTCATGTCGGTGCCTTCTCAGATAGCAGGTCCTCGCTCAACTTCGCAAACTGTTGCTCACGGTCGAGGTAGGACGTCGGCAGCATCGACACACGAACACACGCAGCGCTCTCGTCCCATGACGACAATCCCGTCGCATCCTTGCGCCGCAGCGAGTAGCCGTCGCCGAGTCGCATCGAAAACAGGTCGAGGTAGCGACGAGGCCCGACGCCGGCGCCAAGCTCGATATGCCGCTTGGCATACGTGGCCGCGACCTCCTCGGTCGCTACTTGACGGCGATCGTCACCGTCGCGCCCTGGCACACGCCGTTCTCGGCGAGCTGCAGGAACGACGGGCCGCCCGCGGGGGTCGTCAGGTCGTAGGCCTCGGGAGCGTCGGAGCAGACCTCCTCCATCAGCCCGGCGTCGCCGCCGTTGTCCTTCAGGAACCCGATGCCGACGCAGGCCTGATCCTTGGGCGAGGTCACCGAGACCTCGAGGCGCAGGGTCTCGCCGGGCGGGATCTCGAGCTTGGCGTAGCCGCTGGTGTGGCAGCCGAGGGGCGCCGTGATCGTGGCGCCGCGCTGATAGACGACGCCGTCGGCCATCGTGTCGCCCAGCGGCCCCCGGGCCGCGCCGCCCCCGCCCCCGGTCGACTTCTTCACCATCGAGCAGCCCGACGCCACCACCACCGAAAGGACGATCCCGACAAGGACGCGCGTTTGCTTCATGCCCAGCTAGAGACCGACCGCGGCGCGACGTGACAAAGAAAATCGCGCGCGCCGCGATCGGCCCCCGGGCTACGGCCGGGGCTACTGCGGGGATCCGCCGCCGCCGCGGCAGCTCTTGCGGACCGTGGTGATCGCGCCGTTCACGCACCGCACCGTGATCGAGCCGGTGCCGAACAGCCCCCCGCCGCTCGCGTACCCGGTGTACTCCTGCCCGTCGACCATCGGCAGGTCGCCGCTGGCGTCCTCGATGCAGGCGTAGATGTTGACGTTCCAGCCGAGCGGCCGCTTCAGGGTGCAGCCGGCGCCGGTCGGCTGGATCTCCGAGCTGCGCTCGGGCGCCGCGACCGCGGGCGCCGCGCGGTCCGACGCGCTGCGGGTCGCCGGCTTGACCTCGGCGAAGGCGCCGCCCGCGAACAGAGAGGAGGTGAGGAGGGCGAGGAAGAAGGGCTTCATGGTGGGCTCCAGTGCTCGGCGAGTCATCGCCCGCGACCATCGCGCGCGACGCTCTGCCTCGTTCCCTCCCACGCCAGTGCACCGACCGTGCCGCCCGTCGATCCCTCCGCGCCCGCTGAAATCCAAGCGTCACGCCGCGGCGTGGTCGATCTGACCAGCCAGACCGCGCGGGCAAACCGGGCATTCCGGTCACCGTCTTGCTACCGGCCCGCGAACGCGCAACTCGACCCATCTCATGGCCGCTCCGTCCCGGGCCGGTCGCTCGCCGCGAAGCCAGCGGATCATCGGCCGCGCGATGCCGGGACCGAGGCCGCGCGCATCGACGACCACGCGATCGCGCCGAGGCCTACCACCACCAGCACGAGCGACGTCAACGCGACGGTACGCCAGCGGGGCCAGGCATCGAGCCGGGTCGACCGAGGCCGTGGTCGCACGAGCATCGTCGGCTCCGCCGCGGCGTCGACCGGCGGGCGTCCCACTGCACTCGATCGCGGGCTCATCGCGCGAGGCAGCGCCTTCGCCGACCGCGGGCTCATCGCGCGAGGCAGCGCCCTCGCCGACCGCGGCGGCGGGGCGGGGATCCGGACGCCGGGCGGCGTGGTCCCGCGGGCCGCGACCGACGCGGAGAGTGGGGGCGGTAGGTCGCGAGGCGTGGGCACGTCGAGCCACGCCGGGGCGCGGGCCGCGCAGCCGACGGCGGCCATCGGCGCGGTGTCCTCGAGGACCCAGCACGTCACGATCGCGGCGAAGGCGGCGTCGAGCTCCGCGTCGAGCCCACCGTGGGCCACGGACGCACCGAGCATCGGGACCGGGTCGACGTCGGTGGTGTCGCCATCGCCCAGGTCGAAGTCGAGCGTCGGATCGAGGTCGAGGGTCGCGTCGGGGTCGACGGCGGCGGCCCGCGCGCTCAGGTCGTCCGCGAGTCGCGGACGTGGATCAGTGCCCCAGTCCGTCACGGGCGTCCTCGTGCCATGGACCTTGAGGGCGCGCCCGCACGACGCAGCGAAAACATTTTCGATTCACACCGGAGCGGTGAACTTCGTGCGCAACGCAGATTGTTTTTCTGCGCTGCGGGTCCAGCGGCTCTGAGCCTGCCAAGCGGCCGTCCGGCCCGATACGGAGTCATTCCATGAAGCGAGTCCTCTCCTTGGTCGCCGCGCTGGCGACCGTGTTCACGCTCGGTTGCGGCGGCGATGACGACGCCACCCGTTCCTGCACGACCAGCGCCGACTGCCCGACGGCGTCAGCGTGCATCGCGGTCGACGCCACGCGCGCCTGCACGCCGACCTGTTCGGCCACCGTCGACGATTGCGGCGGCACGGCCGAGTGTACGGGTGTCGGGGCGTCGAGCATCGACGTGTGCCAGCCGATGCGCGATCCCACCGCCCCGCCGGAGCCAGCCGACGAGCCGATCATCACCTGCGCGACGGACGGCGAATGCCAGGTCCTGGCCGACGGCGATCCCGCGGCGGTGTGCGGCTCGTGGCAGGGCACGCGGCGCTGCACGCGGCGGTGCGCTGGCGAGTCGGACTGTCAGCTACCGCCGGCCGGTGGCGTGGTCCTCGACTACCTGGCCTGCGGCGCCGACGAGGGCGCACCCGACCGCATGGTGTGCCTACCGGACCCGCGCTGCCTCATGGATCCCTTGGGCTGCGTCAGCGTCCCGGGCTGACGTCGTCGCGGTCGACGGCGCTCACCGCTCGCCGACGGCGCTGGTGTCGAGGCCGGCGTCGAACGCCGTGCCATCACACACCGCCCCCGCGACCACCGCGACGCAGGCCGCGGTCGGCGCGACCGCGGCGCAGCTCTGGTCCCCGGGCCCGAGGCAGGTCACGCCGTCGGGCGGGTCCACGCACAGGCCGTCGGCGCCGCACGTCGAGCCAATCCGCCCACACTCGTCACCGTTGGGGCACCGGATGCGGCACTCGCACTCATTGCCCGGGTGATCGGGGCTGAGATCGATCTCGCGATCGTCGCACGCCGCGGCGATCGCGATCAGCGCGACGGTCAGCGCGCGGGCCGCCGTCACGGCGACTCCTCCGGCTGCCCCCACGCCCGCGCCGCGTCCGCGTGCGGCGAGGACGGGTAGGTCGCCGCGAAGGTGGTGAGGCACCGCCGGGCCGCCGCGTGGTCGCCGCTGTCGACGTCGAGGCGGCACGTCAGGTAGGCCGCAAGCTCGGCGAGGCCCGCCGGTGGTTCGCCGGCGGTCAACATGGCGAGCCAGGCGCGGGCGCCGGCCAGATCGCCGTCGCGATGGGCCTGCCGGGCCAGCTCGTAGAGCGCGGTCGCGCGTTGCGGCGCGGTGGGGAACTCCTCGACCAGCGTGCGCAAGCGGAGGCGCGCGCCCGCGACGTCGCCGCGATCCAGTGCGGCCTCGGCCGCCGCGTACATCTCGGCCGCGGTGATCGCGACCACGCTGGGTGCGGAGGTCTCGGGCCGCGCGACGACCGGCTCCGGGCGCGGCGGCATGGGGGCGCCCTGCCTGACGCCGAGCGCCTGCGCGAGCGCCGGCGCGCGGTCGTCGCGGTTGCGCCACTGACCGGCGCGCAGCCGGCCGCGATCGAGATCGATGACGCCCTTGTCGACCACGACCGAGACCGCGCCATGCATCGACGCGGCGAAGCGCGCGCGCTGCGCCCGGATGGTGACCCCGCCGCCGCGGACCCAGAGCGGCGCGTCGCCGGCCTCACCGATCACCATGGCGTCGGTGACCGCGAGCTCGAGGCCGGTCGGAGCGGCGCGCACGATCTCGGCCCGCCCAGGCCCGATCACCAGGACGTGGGTGCCGGCGTCGTCGGCCAGCGCGATGGCGCGGCGCTCGCCAGCGCCGAGCACGAACCCCTGCGCCGGCGACGGTGGTCTCGCGGGCGACGGCGGGGCCACCAGCGCTGGCGGGGCAGGCGCCGCGACCAGCGAGGGCAGTGGCGACGGCGCGACGGCGAGCGCCACCGCCGGTTCGGCGCGGAGCCACCCGATCAGCGCAGCGGCGCCGGCCAGCGCCGGTATGATCAGCGTCGCGGCCCGGGGCCACCAGCGGCGCGAGCGGCGGGCGTCGATGCGGTCGAGCGCCGGTCCCAGACGCGCCAGCGCCGCCCGGTGGGCGCGCTCATCGGACGTGGGGGTGGCGGCGCGCAGACTCCCGGCCAGCGCGCGCTGACCCGCGAGGGCGGCGCGACACCGCGGGCACTGGGTCACGTGCACGGTCGCGCGGCGGCGCGTGCAGTCGTCGGCGAGCGCGTCGGTCGCGCCGAGGGCGAGCTCGGTCGCCTGCAAGCAGGTCATCGTCATGGGCGTCCCTCCGCGCGGCGCGCGCGTTCGATCATCGCCTCGAGCTCGCGCTGGGCGTGCTTGACGCGCTGGCCGACCGCGGGCGCGTTGGCTCCGACCAGCGCGCCGATCTCATCGAGGCTCAGGCCCTCGACCACGCGCAGCACGTACGCGATGCGCTTCTTGGCGGACAACTTGTCGAGCATGGCCAGGGCTCGGCGCAGCTCCTCGCGCTGATGGGCGCGCGACTCCGGCCCCGGTCCGGGCGCGACGACCTCGAGGGCGAGCGCGTGGTCGACCGCGCTGGCGGTCGCGACCCGCCAGCGTCGCAAGTGCCGGTACGCCAGGCGCACGGCGATCCGATACAGCCACGTCGAGAACGCCGCCTCGCCGCGGAACTTCGGCAGCGCGCGGTACGCGTCGAGAAACGTCTGCTGGACCAGATCGTCGCGATCGGCGCTCGGGCCGACCAGGCGGGTCAACAGCCGTCGGACCGCTTCGACGTGGCCGAGGTAGAGCGCGTTGAACGCGGCGCGGTCGCCGGCGATCGCACGCGCGAGCACCTCACCGACCGGCGCCGAGGGTGGCGGCGCGGGCGGCGCCACCAGCGTCAGGAGCGCCGCGCAGATCACGGCCGCACCGTCACCGAAAGGCCGACCCCGGTCCACCAGGCGAGGCGATCGCTGGCTGCGCGCGTGACGCTGTCGATCGTGTAGGTCCGGGCCGTCGCGTAGGCGTCGAGGCCACCGGTCGCGGCCAGCCGTACGCGGGGCGACGCCACCGGCAGCAGGTACGCGACCGCGACGCCGGCGCCGAACACCGTCTGGCTGGTGGTGCGGGTGGCGCGGGCGTGCTCGATGGTCGCGGCCGCGCCGGCGCGGACTTCCACGGCGCCCGGGCCGAACGGTAGCTGGGTGGCGATCGCGGCGTGGAGCGGATATCGGGTCAGGCGCAGGGTGCCGCTGGTCGCGGTCGAGGCGCGGCCCGCGTCGACCACCACCCACAGCCGACCGCCCAGCCGCACCCCAAGCTCGCCGCGAACCGCGGCGCGCGTGCCCATCGTGCCGAGGACGCCAAGGGTGAGCGTGGGCGCCTCCCACGCCGGGGCCGGCGCGCCAGTCGGCAGGTCGACGCGCGGCTCCGCTGGAGGCGTCGCGCCGCGCGCAGGCAGGGGTGCTGGCTCGAGCGCGTCGAGGATGGCCAGCGCGACCACCCGGGCCGCGTCCACGCCGGCCTGGCCCGCGAGATCGACGGCGACGCGGCGGTCGACGACGCGCACCTCGACGCGCCCGGCCAGGTAGACGATCTCGAGCGCCGGCATGACGCGGCCCTCGGCGCGCCGGGCCAGCGCGCGCGCGAGCTGCGCGGAGGTGAACGGCGCGTCCGGCGGCACCGTCGGCGACGCGGCGACGGCCGAGGTGGCGACCAGCCACCCGGCGATCGCGGGCGCACAGACTCGCGCTCGGGACATCACGGTCAGGTTAGAGAAGGACGGGCCGGCCCAGCGAAAAATCATTTTGGCGGCGGCGCGGGGCGCGCTCTCAGCGGGCAGATAGGAGCCCCGATCATGTTGCGAGTCTCTCTTGCGTTCGTCACCCTGCTGGCCTCCCTCGGCGGCTGCGCCGACCCCCGGACCGGCAGCCAGACCGCCCCGCTCGAATGCGAGGTCCAGGCCGACTGCGCCCCGAGCGGCGGCGCCTGCGTCGACGGCCGGTGCCGCGCCGACAACCAGTGCGTCAGCGACGCCGCTTGCCCCAGCGGCCAGACCTGTGCACCCGACGCCGACTTTGGCGGGCTGTGCGGCCCGCCGGGCCGACAGCCCCAGGCCCTGCCGGCCTGGTCGTGCGCCGCCGGCCAGGACTGTCCCCAGGGCGAGGGCTGCGGCGCCGACGGCCAGTGCCACACCGACGGCGAGTGCCACCTCACGCTCCACCCCGACGGCTCGGCGACCCACGATTGCGGCGCCGGACGCTGGTGCGCGGTCGCCACGATCGATCGCACCACCGGCGTCGGCGCCGGCTTCTGCACCAGCCGCAGCGAGATCAACGGCAACTGCCGCTCCGATGGCCAGGGCGCCTGCCGCGCGATCTGCGAGCGCGAGGACGACTGTCGCCAGGGCAGCGTCTGCGTCGATGGCTTCTGCCACTCGCCCACCGAGTGCGACAGCGACGCCGCGTGCGGCCCCAACGAGACCTGCGTCGCGCAGCCCGAGGGCTACGGGACCTGCATCGACGTCGACGATCCGAGCTGCACGCCCACGCCCGACGGGGCATGCCGCCTGGCGTGCGCCGGCCCGCTCGACTGCATCCACGGTGGCGGCTGCGGCGCCGACGGCTTTTGCCACGCGGCCAACGAGTGCGCGCTCGATGCCGACTGCGCCACCGGCGAGGTCTGCTACGAGTCCCTCGAGTTCGGTGGGCTGTGCGGGCCGGTGCGGCCGTGACCGCCGCGCCGAACCAGCGCCGCGCCGCGGCCCGGCCGAGCGCGCGCTGGGCGCTGGCGGCCGGGTTGACCGCCGCCTGCGGCGACCCGGCCCCGGCGGTGCAGGACGCCGCCGACCGGTCGCACGACGCCACTGTCAGCGACGCTGCGAGCCCCACGGCCGACGCACCTCCGGCCGACGGGTGCACCCCGAACCCATGCACCGCCCCGCACCAGACCGTGTGTACCGACGTCGGGGGTCACCCGCAGTGCGGGTGCGAGCCTGGCTACCACGATGACCGCGGTGTGTGCGTCGTCGACTCGCCGCCCTCGGACGACGACCACGGCGACACCTTCGCGGCCGGCACCCCCATGCGCCCGGACACCCAGCTGCAGGCCGGCATCATCGAGACCGCCGGCGATGAAGACTGGTTCCGCATCCCGCTGGTCGCCGAGCGCGTGTACGGCCTCGCCACCGCGCCGACCGGCACCACCCTGGCCGCGGCCGTGTTCGCGCCCGGCGGCGGCGCCGAGCTGGCCGGCGGCGCCAGTCCACGATGGAAGGCGACGGCGGCGGGCATCTACGGGATCCGGATCACCCGGCCCGGCGGGTTCACCGGCGGCTACACGCTCCAGGTCGCCGATCACGGTCGCGACGACTACGGCGATGAGTTGGCCGCGGCCGTGGCGACCGTCGACGCGGCCGTCGCGACCGACATCGCCGGGGCACTGCAGTTTCCCCACGATCGCGACTGGATCCCGCTGGCGGTCACCAGCGGTCGCCGCTACCAGTTCGAGTTCACGGCCCAGGCCGCGCTCGCGGACTACGAGGTCTACGCCGCGGACGGCGCCCGGCTCTGGTTCGGGACCAACGCGTACATCACCGCGCCCTCGGCCCGGTTGTTCGTGAAGGTGTTCGATACCGCCGAGTTCTACGGCGTCTACACGCTCCGCGCGACGGAAGCTCCCTAGCGCACCAACCGACGAGCGTCGAGGAGCAGGCGCCCCGGGAAGCGCGGCTCACAAGCGGTAGCCGAGCAAGATGTCGGCGGCGAGGAACGGCGTCGACGCGCCCAGCGGATCGGCGTCGAAGTAGATCCACTGGGTACCGGCGCCGAGCCGGAGGTCGAGCCGCTGGCCGAGGCCGATCGCCCACCCCGCAAAGGCGCCCGCGGTGAAGCCGAAGCCCTGCCCACTCCGCCCGTCGAGGTCGCCGCGCACCGCGACGCCGCGCAGGTACGGCGCGACGTACAGACCGCGGCCGCTGGCCCGCGCGAACCACGTCGCGCGCGCGCCGAGCTGCAACCCCTTCACGTCGTCACCGCGATCGAACCACGGCAAGAAGTACGTGCCGAAGATGCCGCCCTGCACCTCGACCGCGACGCGACCCGCGATCGGCCGCTCGTAGCCCACCCCGACCACCGACAGCCCGAGGTCGGCATGGACCTGCGGCGCCAGCTCAGCCGGCTCAGCCGCCGCCGGGGCCACCGAGACGATCGCGATCACGACGGCAGCGCGCATGCCACTTCATACCAGCGCCGCCACCCCTTGTGCCCCCCCGCCGGCTTCGCCAGCGGTCCTCGGCGCACATCACGACAGGCCGGCGGCGGTCAACCGGCGCGCGAGCTCCGGATCGACCCTGGTCTCCATGCGGATATCGAGGTCACGGCCTCGCCGGTCGACCTGCCAGAAACCGACCTGCCGGAGGTCGCTGGCGAACCGTGCGCGCTTGCGCGCGACGAGGGGGTCGGCCCAGGCGTGCCAGCGCGACACGGGGAGGCCTTCGCGGATCACCGCCGGGTCGGCCGTACCGTCGGCCTGCGTAGCCATGACCACCGCGTTCCAGACCGCGATCGCGAACTCGAGCACCTCCCGCAGCGCGCCCTCGCCGGCCGCCGCGCGCTCCGCATCGATCATCGGCTGCGCGAAGTCGAGGATGGTCTCCGACAGCTTGCGGCCCGCGCCGATCGCCCGCACCAAATCGACGTGGGCCAGCGGCGCACCGAGCTCGTCGAGCCCGAGCTCGCGGCGGCTCTGGGCCGGGTCGAGCCCCTGGGCGGGATGGCGCGCGTGACGATGCTCTTGCTGCTTCAGCATCAGGTGGACCTGCCGCCGACCGTCGTCGTCGCCCACCGCCGCGCGGGGTGTGCGCCCTCCGAGCGAGGACAAGGGCTGGTCGAGCCAGGCCGAGGCGGTGTCGCGCACCGGCGGCGCCGAGGTGCCCGAGACGTACTGCGCATCGATCATCACGTGCTCGCCCCCCGCCACGTCCAGGGGCTCCCGCGTCTGCTTCTTCCACGTCGCCAGGTCGCCGAGGGCCTCGCGTAGCCGGGCGACCAGCGCCGCCGCCCGCTCCGCCGAGTTGGTCTCGACCACCAGCCGCGTCGGGGTGAGGCGCGCCGTCCCGATGACGGTTTCGGACCAGGTCGCGTGGGCGGCGTTGCCGGCGCGGGTGAAGGTGAAGCGCGCCCCGGTCTGGTCGCGCTCATCGACGTGCGCGCCGTCGCACGCGGCCAGCCGCGCGAACGCCTCGTCGAGACCGCCGCGACGGAGGTCGAAGAGATCCTCCATCACCGCCACGTCGTGACCGTCGGTGTTCGTGACCTTCGCGGGGAGCGCGGCCCGCCGCAGCGCCTCCTCGACCTCGGCGTCCCACAGCGCCAGCAAGCGCGGCGCGAGGTCGCCTGGTCCGGTGGACTCGCGGAGCTGCGACACCACCCGGTCCGCGCTCCACGGGTCGAGCGGTGCCCCGTGGACGCCGCACAGCAAGACCACGTCACCCGCGACCACGCGGCCGAGGAGGGCGTCGCGCACCACGACCTGCTTCGACGCCTGGACCTCGTCGATGAAGCAGCGCGCGCCGGTCACCAGGTCGACCGCGTCGAACCCGTAGCCCGGTTCGACCCGCAAGACCTCCCAGATGCTGAGCGGCGTCGCGAGCTGGCGCTCGATCCACCGTCGGTCCTCGGCCGGCAGCGCGGCCCCCTGGCTGCGCAGGTAGCGCGCACCGAGCGGCTCGCCGTCGAACCGCAGGACGTACGCGACCCAGTACGTCAACAACGATTGATGGCGGCCGTCCTTGACGAAGGGCAACGCCTCGTCGATGCGGCGCACCAGGGTCTCGCGATCGAAGCGCTGCCGGCCGTAATCGAGGATGGCCGCGGTGATTCGCTCATCGCGATCGTGCAGCGCCAGGCGCCGAGAGGCCGGCGTGGTCGGCGCGGTCGGCGCGACCGGCGCCTTCGCGTCGAGGTGGCAGCGCTTGAACTTCTTGCCGCTGCCACACGGGCAGGGCTCGTTGCGACCGACCCCGCTGTACAGCGCCGCAGGGGGCGCGCTGCTAGCGCGGGCCGCGCGGGCCGCGCGGGCGATGACCGAGTGCTGCGGAGCGATGACCTGGCCCTGGGGTTCCTGCCCCTCGGCCAGCGCCGTGACCGCGCGCAGCGCCGCGATCAGCACCGCGACGTCGGCGGCCTTGGCGGCCTGCGGCGCACCTCGGAGGATATGAAGCACGATCGGCGCGACCGAGCTGCCGGTCAGCGCGCGGATCGCCTCGCCGCTGCACGGACCGCCCTCGGCCAGCAACATCGACGTGCTCGGGAGCCTCTCCGCCTCCGCGGATTGTCCGGACGCGATGAGTCGGTGGAGCTGCGCGACGCTGCCGCGCTCATGGTAGAGCACGAACCCGGCCTCGGCCCCCCCAGCGCCCTGCACGCATCCCTCGAGCACGCGCCCCGACGGCTCCACGCGGATCGCGACCGGCTCGTCGGCCTCGAACACGTTCCACGGCTCGGCGGCCGCGAAGTCGTGGGTCGCCTCGAGCAAGTCGAGCAACAAGTCCGGAGCCATCGGCTCGAGCGCCGAGCCGTGCTCGAAGCCCAGTCCAAGCGCCGCCTTGGTGGCGAGCGCGGGCTGCGGCAGCTCCACGACCTCCAGGCCGTGCGCCGCCGCGCACTCGGCGAGCGCCGGCTCGCACTTCAGCACCTCGTCGCCGCACCTGCTCCGCAGCGCCGCCAGGCCCGCTGCGTCCGTCGTCTCGATGGCCGCTTCGAGCCCCGCTTCACCAAACGCCAGGTACGCGAACGCCTCCTCGCGAGCGACCGCGAGAGGCCCGAGCTTCATGACAAATCGCACGGGAGTGCTTGTACGCGTCCCCCCTGACGCCCGAGAGAACCCGAACCCGAACCCGAACCCGAGTCCGAACCCGAGTCCGAGTCCGAGTCCGAGTTCCACCAACCTACGCTGAAGCACCAAGCGCCCCGGAGGGGCGCGTCTCGGAGAG
>JAGPCY010000003.1:122169-130815 GCA_018057825.1 Kofleriaceae bacterium
GAGGCTCGCCGGGGACCTGGCCCCGGCGAGGAGAGGTCTGGTGACAGACCTCTCCAATAAACACGGGGCGCGTCTCGGAGAGGAGGCTCGCCGGGGACCTGGCCCCGGCGAGGAGAGGTCTGGTGACAGACCTCTCCAATAAACACGGGGCGCGTCTCGGAGAGGAGGCTCGCCGGGGACCTGGCCCCGGCGAGGAGAGGTCTGGTGACGTCCCGAGCTCAGCACCAACCTACGCTGAAGCACCAAGCGCCCCGGAGGGGCGCGTCTCGGGAGGGGGACCCGCCGGGGACCTGGCCCCGGCGGGGGAGGGTTTGGTGACAAACCCTCCCAAAAAGGCGTTTGTCCCGAGCTCAGCACCAACCTACGCTGAAGCACCAAGCGCCCCAGAGGGGCGCGTCTCGGAGAGGAGGCTCGCCGGGGACCTGGCCCCGGCGAGGAGAGGTCTGGTGACAGACCTCTCCAATCAATACGTCTGGATCGTCGCGTACACGCCGCCGGCGGCCGACGTGTAGATCATCGCGGCGCCCGTCGAGGTCGGCAGCGCGGTGATGCCCGGGTAGGTGCCACTCGCCGCGATGGTCCGCGGCGCCGCGAAGGTCGTGGTGCCGAAGGGCAGGCGGTCGAGCTGCACCGCGCCGCTGTCGAGGAGCGTCGCGATGTACGCGTTGCCCACCGGGTCAGCACCGAGGGCGCGCTGGCTCGACTGGTTGGTGTACGGCAGGCCGGCCACCGTGCTCGAGGTCCCGGGCGTCGCCGCCGGGATCAGGATCAGGCTGTCCGAGCCGCCGCTGGCGCCGGCCACGTAGATCGTGCCGTTGCCGATCGCCCAGTCCGAGTAGAACGCCATGCCGGCCGGGTTGACCTCGGGCGCGAAGGTCGCGCCGCGGTCGGTCGACACGCGCAGGTGGAAGTCCGGGGTGTCGGTGCACACCAGGAGCGTGTCGGTGCGGTCGTCGTAGATCACGTCGAAGAACACCTGCGCCACCGCGACGTCGGTCTGGGTGAAGGCGCCGACGCCGCGGCTGTCGTTGCGCAGGACGATGACGCCGCTGCCGCCGCCGATGCCGACGAACACGTCGTCGTTGAAGGCCTCGATCGAGATCTCGAAGTCCGAGCTCGCGACCAGGTCGGTCGGCGCCGCCCACGACGCGCCAGCGTCGGCGGTGCGGGTGAACCGCGCCATGCCACCGCCCGAGGCCGCGACGTAGGCCGTGCCCGGAGCGCCGGCCGCGATCGCGATCTCGCTGATGCCGGTGATGCCGAGGGCGACCGGGGTGCCGTAGGTCTGACCGCGGTCGGTCGAGGCCGCGACGTAGGCGTTGCCGCCGCACACCATCGCGACGTAGACGTTGCCGAGCGAGTCGACCGCGACCTTGCGGCCGGTGTTCGACTGGCTGATCGAGCAGCTCAGGGCGCCGCTGACCAGGACCGGCGCGACGGTGGTGAAGCCACCCTCGAGCTGGCAGGTCGCCGAGCAGCCGTCGCCGGCGATGGTGTTGCCGTCGTCGCAGATCTCGCCGAGGCCGTACTGGACCGCGTCGTCGCCGCAGAACTCGTCGAGGCAGCTCTCGCTGCAGCCGTCCTGCGCGGCGACGTTGCCATCGTCGCACTCCTCGCCCGCGTTGACGGTGCCGTCACCGCACACCGGGGGCGTGGTCGGCTGACACGCGTTGCACGCGTCGGCCGGGTCGCTGTTGCCGTCGTCGCACGCCTCGACCCCGGCCTGGATCACGCCGTCGCCACAGGTCGCGGCGACACAGGTGTTGAGGCACGCGTCGGAGTTGTTGGCGTTGCCGTCGTCGCACGCCTCGACGCCGGCCTGGACGAAGCCGTCGCCACAGGTCGCGGCCACGCAGGTGTTGAGACACGCGTCGGTCGGGACCACGTTGGCGTCGTCGCAGGCCTCGACGCCGGCCTGGACAAAGCCATCGCCGCAGCTCGCGGTCACGCAGGTCGTGAGGCACGCGTCGGTCTCGATCGCGTTGCCGTCGTCGCAGGCCTCGATGCCCGCCTGGACCACGCCATCGCCGCAGCTCGCGGCGACGCAGCTCGACCGACACGCGTCGGTCTCGACCGCGTTGCCGTCGTCGCACTCCTCGACGCCGGCCTGGGCGAACCCGTCGCCGCAGCTCGCGGGGACGCAGGTCGACAGGCAGGCGTCGGTCTGGACCGCGTTGCCGTCGTCGCAGGCCTCGACGCCGGCCTGGACGAAGCCATCGCCGCAGCTCGCCGCGGCGCAGCTCGACAGACAGCCGTCGGTCTCGATCGCGTTACCGTCGTCACAGACCTCGACGCCAGCCTGGAGGAAGCCGTCACCGCAGCTCGCCGCGGTGCAGCTCGACAGGCAGCCGTCGGTCTCGATCGCGTTGCCGTCGTCACAGACCTCGACGCCAGCCTGGGCGAAACCGTCACCGCAGCTCGCGGCCGCGCAGGTCGACAAGCAAGCGTCGGTCTCGATCGCGTTACCGTCATCGCACGCCTCGACGCCGGCCTGGGCGAAGCCGTCACCGCAGCTCGCGGCCGCGCAGGTCGACAAGCAAGCGTCGGTCTGATCGGCGTTGCCGTCGTCACACGCCTCGACCCCGGCCTGGACGAAGCCGTCGCCGCAGCCCGCGGTGGTGCAGGTGGTCAAGCAACCATCGGTGTTGTCGGGGTTGGCGTCGTCGCACTGCTCGAAGCCGGCGCGGACGAAGCCGTCGCCGCAGCTCGCGCGGACGCAGGTCGACAGGCAGCCGTCGGTCTGATCGGCGTTGCCGTCGTCGCAGACCTCGACCCCGGCCTGGACCACGCCGTCGCCGCAGGTCGCGGCCACACAGGTCGACAGGCAGCCGTCGGTGTCATCGGCGTTGCCGTCATCACACGCCTCGAGGCCGGCCTGGACCACGCCGTCGCCGCAGGTCGCCAGCGCGCAGATCGACAGGCAGCCGTCGGTGTCGACCGCGTTGCCGTCGTCACACGCCTCGACCCCGGCCTGGACCACGCCGTCGCCGCAGGTCGCGGCCACGCAGCTCGTCCGGCAGCCATCGGTGTCGATCGCGTTGCCGTCGTCGCACGCCTCGACGCCGGCCTGGACGAAGCCGTCGCCACAGCTCGCCGGGGTGCAGGTCGACGGGCAGCCGTCGGTGTTGTCGGTGTTGCCGTCGTCGCACGCCTCGACGCCCGCCTGGACCACGCCGTCGCCACAGCCCGCCAGCGCGCAGCTCGTCCGGCAGCCGTCGGTGTCGTCAGCGTTGCCGTCATCGCACGCCTCGACGCCGGCCTGGACCACGCCGTCGCCGCAGGTCGCCAGCGCGCAGCTCGTGCGGCAGCCGTCGGTGTCGATCGCGTTGCCGTCGTCGCACGCCTCGACCCCGGCCTGGACCACGCCGTCGCCGCAGGTCGCGGCCACGCAGCTCGTCCGGCAGCCGTCGGTGTCGTCGGCGTTGCCGTCGTCACACGCCTCGATCCCGGCCTGGACGAAGCCGTCGCCGCAGGTCGCGATCACGCAGGTCGACAGGCAGCCGTCGGTCTGATCGGCGTTGCCGTCATCGCACGCCTCGGTGCCGGCCTGAACCACGCCGTCGCCGCAGGTCGCCGCGGCGCAGTCGTTGCGGCAACCGTCGGTGTCGTCGGTGTTGCCGTCGTCGCACGCCTCGACGTCGGCCTGGACCACGCCGTCGCCGCAGGTCGCGGCCTCGCAGCTCGAGCGACAGTCGTCGGTCTCGACCGCGTTGCCGTCATCGCACGCCTCGACGCCGGTCTGGACCACGCCGTCGCCGCAGGCCGCGGCCACACAGCTCGACCGGCAGCCGTCGGTCTCGACCGCGTTACCGTCGTCGCAGGCCTCGACGCCCGCCTGGACCACGCCGTCGCCGCAGCTCGCCGCGGTGCAGCTCGACCGGCAGCCGTCGGTCTCGACCGCGTTGCCGTCGTCGCAGACCTCGACGCCGGCCTGGACCACGCCGTCGCCGCAGCTCGCCGCCGCGCACGTCGACAGGCAGCCGTCGGTCTCGATCGCGTTGCCGTCGTCGCAGGCCTCGGCGCCCTCGCGCTCGCCGTCGCCACACTCGATCACCCCGGCCACCGTGATCGCGATGATCGCCGGCGCCGAGGTCGACAGACCATCGCTCACGGTGACCGCGAGCTGGTCGGCGCCATGGTAGTTGGCGCTCGGCTGGTAGCGCAGGTCGTCGCCGTCGATCGTCGCCGCGCCATGGGCTGGCGGGCTGGCGATGGCGTAGGTCAGCGTCGCCGAGTCGACGTCACCGCCGGCCAGGGTCAAGGTCAGCGTCTGATCCTCATCGGTGGCGGCCGCGCCGTCAGCGAGGGTCGGCGGGTCGTCGACCGCCTCGAGGTGGATCTTGACCGCCCCACGGCCGCCGCCGGCGCCGTCGGTCACCAGGTAGCTGAAGCCGGCCGCGCCGGCGTGGTCAGGGGTCGGCGTGAACCGCACCACCGCGCCGTCGAGCTCGATCGCGCCACCGTCGGGGTCGTCGACGCTGGCGATCGCCAGGGTCTGGCCCTCGGTGTCGGTGTCGTTGGCCAAGAGCGTCGCGACCGGGATCTCCAGCTCGCGGTCCTCGGTGCCGGTGACCACGTCGGACACCGCCACCGGCGCGTCGTTGACGCCGCCGACCACGACCGCGACCCGGCCGATCGCCGTGTGCTCGCCGTCGCTGATGCTGTAGGTGAAGCTGGCGTCGCCGGCGTAGTCGGCGGTCGGCACGAAGGTCACTCGGCCGTCGCCCATCGAGACCAGACCGCCGGCCCCAGGCGCCACGCCGATCATGGTCGGCGTCGGGCTGTCGATGTCGGTGTCGTTGGCGAGGAGCGCGGTGAAGTCGATCTCCAGCCGGCCGTCCTCGGCGACCGCGAAGCTGTCTTCGCCGGCGACCGGGGGATCGTTGACCGGGGTCACGGTGAGCTGGAGCTGGCCGGTCGAGGTGTACTCACCGTCGTTGACCGTGACCACGATCCGATCAGGACCGTGGTAGTCGGCGGCCGGCGTGTAGCGCCAGCCGCCGGCGCTGCCGGTGACCTGCCCGTGCTCGGGCCGGCCCAGACGGATGTCCAGGGCCTTTCCCTCGGGGTCGGTCGCTGTCACCGCCAGCTCGAGCGCGGTGTCCTCGGCCGTGGTCATCGCTAGGTCGGTGACGACGGGAGGTTGGTTCTGGGGATGATTGTCGCCGCAGGCGGCAACCGCGAGTACGAGCGGTGTCCATCGGAGAGAGCGCATGATTCGGGAAGTCGACCGGACGCGCCGCGGGTTGACCGGTAGCGCGTCGATCTCCGCGAAAAGATCTCGGACGTTCCCCGTCGATGAACCCGCGCTACCCGTCGACGCGCCCGGGATACCCGGGTCTCACCCTACCCGGGTGATCGTCCGAGGTCCGGACGCGACGACGCGCCGCAGGGGTCAACCCGCGGCGCGTCAAGAGGACGCAGGATCGGTCGAGGTCAGCGCGGCGGCGCGATCACCGCGAAGACCACGCGGCGGTTGGCGGCCCGGCCGTCGGCGGTCGCGTTGTCGGCGACCGGCTGCTCCTCGCCGAAGCCGAAGGACTCTAGGCGATCGGCGGCGATGCCCTTGCCGATCAGGTAGGCGCGCACCGAGGCCGCGCGGCGCTTGGACAGGCCGAGGTTGTAGGCCTCGCCGCCGTGGGCGTCGGTGTGGCCCTCGACCCGGATGCGCATCGCGCCGTGGTTGGCCAGGACCCGAGCGACGTCGTCGAGCAGCGCGAACGAGCGCGGCAAGATCTCGGCCGAGCGAGTGGCGAAGAACACCGGCTCGAGCGTGACGATGGCGTCGTCGCGCAGCTCGACCTTGCTGGCGGTCGGGCAGCCGCCCTGGTCGGCCGGGCCGGCCTCGCTCGGGCACTGGTCGCGGCTCAGGCCGACGCCGTCGCCATCGTCGTCGGGGTCCGGGCACCCGCTCAGCTCGGCGGGGCCAGCGGCGGTCGGGCAGCGGTCGGCCTCGGCCAGCAGGCCGTCGCCGTCGTCGTCCAGGTCCGGGCAGCCGTCGTCGTCGGCCGCACCGTCCAGGTCTTCTGCCTCGGTCGGACAGGCGTCGCCGAGGTCAGCCAGCCCGTCGCCGTCGGTGTCGACCGGGGCCGGCGGCGGCGGCGGCTCGACGGCCACCACCGGGTCGGGGCACCCGTCGCCGTCGCCGGAGCGGTCTTCGGCCTCGGTCGGACAGACGTCGGCGGCGCCGCGCAGGCCGTCGCCGTCGGGGTCGGGCGCGAGGGTCGGCCGCGACGACCCAGGCAGGTCGTAGCGGGCCGCGAGCATGAACCGCGTGTCCGGGGTGCCGTACCCGGCCGCCAGTCCCATCCCGACCCCAGCCATCGCCTGGATCGGCGCCGCGATCCGGTAGCTGAGGCCGGTCAGGGCCTCGGCGTGGATCTGATTGTCGTCGGCGAAGGGCGCGGCGGCGGCCACCGCGACCGACGAGGTCAGGCCCCACTCGAGGGTCGGGGTCACGCCGACCCCGACGCCGGCCCGCAACGCGAGCTCGTCCTCGACGGTCAGGTTGCCGATCACGCGCTGGCCGCGGGTGCGATACCCGAGGTCGAGGACGATCCGGGTGCGACCGAACCGCCGGCCGGCCGCGATCGACGGCTCGAGCCCGACGCTGCCGTCGCCCAGGTAGGCGGCGTCAGCGGTCGCGGTCGGCACGGTGACCGCGGGGATGAGCGCCAGGTCGAGGCCATCGCGCTCTTGGCGCAGCGCCCACAGCTTGCCGGCCAGCCGCAGCTCGCCCAGCCCGCTGGCGCTGATCGCGCCGAGGTCACCGTCGACCGCGGCTTCCGACATCTGCCCGCGGTCCTGGAACAGGACGATGGGCATCGCGACCTGGGCCTCGAGCCACGGGGTCACGCCGTAGGCCGCGGCCAGCTCGCCGCCGAGGCGCAGGTCGACCAGCCGACCCAGGCGCTCGCCGGTCATGCCGTCGTAGACCACCAGCGGGTCGTCGGCGCCGCCCAGCCACAGGCTGAGCTCGAGGCGCCCCATCGGGATCGTCCGCCCACCCTCGACGTCGAGGAGGCCGTCGCTGTCGCCGGCCAGGCGGAAGCGCTCGACCGCGAAGCCGCGCTCGTCGGCGCTGGCCGTGGCCGGCACGGTCGCCGCCGCGAGGGCCACCGCCGCCACCCGGGCGCGCCGCCGGCGCCGGGCGAGCATCGCCGCCGCCGCCAGGCCGAGGCCCAGGGGCAGGCCGCCACCGCTGCCGCCGGTCTGGCACCCGCCGCCGGAGATCCCGACGGTGTCGATCAGGCCGTCGCCGTTCGCGTCGCGGTCACAGGCGTCGCCCGCGCCGTCACCGTCGGTGTCGTCCTGGTCCGGGTTGCTGAGCGCCCGGCAGTTGTCGGTCGCGTCGTCGGCCTGGTCGCCATCGGCGTCGCCGTCGCAGGCGTCGCCCGCGCCGTCGCCGTCGAGATCGGGCTGGTCGGGGTCCGCGGTCACCGGGCAACCGTCGGCGGTGTCGGCCACGCCGTCGCCGTCGTCGTCGGCGTCGCAGGCGTCGCCCGCGCCGTCGCCGTCGGTGTCGAGCTGCGCCGGGTCGGGCATGAGCGGGCAGTCGTCGTCGGCGTCGGCCACGCCGTCACCGTCGAGATCGCCGTCGCACGCGTCGCCCACGCCGTCGCCGTCGGTGTCGAGCTGGTCGGCGTCGGCCACCCGCGGACACACGTCGGAGGTGTCGACCGCGCCGTCGCCGTCGTCGTCGGCGTCGCAGGCGTCGCCCGCGCCGTCAGCGTCGAGGTCGGCCTGGGCCGGGTCGGGGATGCGCGGGCAGGTGTCCTCGCCGTCGATCGCGCCGTCGCCATCGTCGTCGGGGTCGCAGGCGTCGCCGTCGAGGTCGCCGTCGAGATCGATCTGGTCGTCGTTGGGCACGACCGGGCAGTTGTCCTCGCCGTCGGCCACGCCGTCGCCGTCGACGTCACCCTCGCAGGCGTCGCCCAGGCCGTCGCCGTCGAGGTCCATCTGGTCGGGGTTGACGGTGCGCCAGCAGTTGTCCTCGAGGTCGGCCACGCCGTCGCCGTCATCATCGCCGTCGCAGGCGTCGCCCGCGAGGTCGCCGTCGAGGTCGGCCTGGGCGGTGTTGGCGGACAGCGGGCAGTTGTCGACGCCGTCGGCGACGCCATCGCCGTCGTCGTCACCGTCGCACGCGTCGCCGGTGTCATCGCGGTCGTTGTCGAGCTGATCCCCGTTCGCGGTCAGCGGGCAGTTGTCGCCGGTGTCGAGCACGGTGTCGTTGTCGTCGTCGGGGTCGCACGCGTCGCCGGTCAGGTCGCCGTCGGTGTCCCGCTGGTCGCCGTTCACGGTCAGCGGGCAGTTGTCGCCGGTGTCGAGCACGGTGTCGTTGTCGTCGTCGGGGTCGCACGCGTCGCCGGTGCCGTCGCGGTCGTTGTCGCGCTGATCACCGTTCGCGGTCAGCGGGCAGTTGTCGCCGGTGTCGAGGACGGTGTCGTTGTCGTCGTCGGCGTCACACGCGTCGCCAGTCAGGTCGCCGTCGGTGTCCTGCTGGTCCGGGTTCGCGGTCAGCGGGCAGTTGTCGCTGCCATCCGCGTCGCCGTCGTTGTCGTCGTCCGGGTCGCACGCGTCGCCGATCAGGTCGCCGTCGGTGTCTTCCTGATCGCTGTTCGCGGTCAGCGGGCAGTTGTCCGCGCC
>JAGPCY010000003.1:130915-302414 GCA_018057825.1 Kofleriaceae bacterium
GCCATCCGCGTCGCCGTCGTTGTCGTCGTCCGGGTCGCACGCGTCGCCGATCAGGTCGCCGTCGGTGTCTTCCTGATCGCTGTTCGCGGTCAGCGGGCAGTTGTCCGCGCCGTCCGCGTCGCCGTCACCGTCGTCGTCCGGGTCGCAGGCGTCGCCGATCAGGTCGCCGTCGGTGTCCTGCTGGTCGCTGTTCGCGGTCAGCGGGCAGTTGTCGCTGCCATCCGCGTCGCCGTCGCCGTCGTCGTCCGGGTCGCAGGCGTCGCCGATCAGGTCGCCGTCGGTATCCTGCTGGTCGCTGTTCGCGGTCAGCGGGCAGTTGTCGCTGCCGTCCGCGTCGCCATCACCGTCGTCGTCCGGGTCGCACGCGTCGCCGATCAGGTCGCCGTCGGTGTCCCGCTGGTCGCTGTTCGCGGTCAGCGGGCAGTTGTCGCTGCCGTCCGCGTCGCCATCGTTGTCGTCGTCCGCGTCACACGCGTCGCCGATCAGGTCGCCGTCGGTATCGAGCTGGCTCGGGTTCGCCACCGTCGGGCAGTTGTCCGCGCCGTCGCCATCGCCATCGCCGTCGTCGTCCGCGTCGCACGCGTCACCGATCAGATCGCCGTCGGTATCGAGCTGGTCCGGGTTCGCCACCGTCGGGCAGTTGTCCGCGCCGTCGCCATCGCCGTCGCCGTCGTCGTCCGCGTCGCACGCGTCGCCGATCAGGTCGCCGTCGATGTCCGCCTGGTCCGGGTTCGCCACCGTCGGGCAGTTGTCCGCGCCGTCGCCATCGCCGTCGCCGTCGTCGTCCGGATCGCACGCGTCGCCGATCAGGTCGCCATCGATGTCCGCCTGATCCGGGTTCGCCGCCGTCGGACAGTTGTCCGCGCCGTCGCCATCGCCGTCGCCGTCGTCGTCGGTGTCGCAGGCGTCGCCGATCAGATCGCCGTCGGTGTCGAGCTGGTCCGGGTTCGCCACCGTCGGGCAGTTGTCCGCGCCGTCGCCATCGCCATCGCCGTCGTCGTCGGTGTCACAGGCGTCGCCGATCAGATCGCCATCGGTGTCCGCCTGGTCCGGGTTCGCCACCGTCGGGCAGTTGTCCGCGCCGTCGCCATCGCCGTCGCCGTCGTCGTCGGTGTCACAGGCGTCGCCGATCAGATCGCCATCGGTGTCCGCCTGGTCCGGGTTCGCCACGGTCGGGCAGTTGTCGAGCCCGTCCTCATCGCCGTCGCCGTCGCCGTCGGGTGGGGCGTCGTCGCTCGGGTCGAGGGGGTTGGTCTCGCCGGCGTCCTGGGCGCCGTCATGATCGACGTCTTCAGTGCCGTCGCTGGCGCCGCCGTGATCGGTGTCGACCAGGATCGGGCTGGTGCGGGTGGCTGGGTCGGCGTCGGCGATGAACCGCCCGGCGCCGACGTTGGTGTCGAGGTGGGCCGTGGTCACGCCGGCCTCGGTGCCGTCGAACAGGCCATCGTTGTCGCTGTCGGGGTCGAGGACGTTGCGGGTGCCGTCGCCGTCGCTGTCGGCCGCGTAGTCGGCCTCGGCACCGTCGAGGACGCCGTCGTCGTCGCTGTCGGCGTCGGCCGGGTTCGACCCGAGCAGCGCCTCCTCGGCGTCGGTCAGGCCGTCGCCGTCGCCGTCGGCCGGCGGGCTGGCGTCGTCGGCGGCGACCAGCGGATCGCGCTCGCTGGCGTCGACCAGGCCGTCCTTGTCGGTGTCCTCGGCGCCGTCGGCCACGCCGCCGCGGTCGGTGTCGACGATCAGCATGTTGGTCAGGCTGGCCGGGTCGGCGTCGGCGGTGAACCGGCCGCGGCCGACGTCGGTGTCGGCGTGGGCGGTGGTGATGCCGCGCTCGGTGCCGTCGAACAGGCCGTCGTTGTCGCTGTCGGGGTCGAGGGCGTTGATCGCGCCGTCGCGGTCGCCGTCGGCGCCGAAGTTGGGCTCGGCGCCGTCGAGGACGCCGTCGTCGTCGCTGTCGGCGTCGTTCGGGTTGGTGCCCAGGGCCAGCTCCTCGGCGTCGCCCAGGCCGTCGCCATCGCCGTCGGTCGGCGCGCTGGTGTCGTCGGCCGCCACCAGCGGGTCGCGCTCGCCGGCGTCGACCCGGCCGTCGTGGTCGGTGTCCTCGAGGCCGTCGCGCAGGCCGCCGCCATCGGTGTCGGCCAGGAGCGGGTTGGTGCGCGTGGTGGCGTCGGCGTCGGGCCGGTAGTGGCCGACCACGACGTCGGTGCCCAGCGCCGGCGTGACCACGCCCTGCTCGGTGCCGTCGAACAGACCGTCGTTGTCGCTGTCGGGATCGAGGGCGTTGATCAGGCCGTCGCCGTCGGTGTCGGCGGCGTAGCTGACCTCTTGCTTGTCGCGGACGCCGTCGTCGTCGCTGTCGTCATCGTCGGGATCGGTGCCAAGCGTGGCCTCCTCGGCGTCGCTCAGGCCGTCGCCGTCGCGGTCGCCGGCGACGATCGTGGTGATCACCAGCGGGCCGATCAGGTAGTCCTCCTGATCGGACCGGACCCGGTACCCACCGTGGTTGATCGTCGAGCCGACCGCCAGGGCCGGGTTGGTCGCCACCGTCAACGCCAGCGTGAAGTCGGCGCCGGCCGCGATGGCGGGCGTGGTGCAGGTGACGACGCCGGGCGCGCCGACCGCCGGGGTCGTGCAGCTCACGCCGGGCGTGTCGACGCTGGTGAAGGTGGTGTTGGCCGGCAGCGTCACCTCGATGACCGGGTTGGTCGCGGTCGCGGTGCCGCCGTTGTTGATGCGGTGCTGGTACTGGATCGGCCGGCCCGGGCCGATGATCGCCGGCGCCAGCGCGGCGACGTTGATGCCGGGCACGAAGGGCCCGATCGTGTCGACCAGGACGTGGCCGAAGTGACCGGTCGGCTGGCATCGACCGGCGATGACCTTGACCTCGAGGGTGTCGCCGACGTCGACCACGCCGGGATCGGCGGCGATGTCGATGAGCGTCCAGTCGACGTACTGCACCGTCGTGGTGCCGAGCGAGCTGCGCCACGGCACGCCGGGCTGGCCGGCGTAGGCGAAGCGGCTCTCGAGCGTGGTGCCCTTGGTGACGTTCCTGACCGCGACGAAGTAGAACGGCTGGGAGTTGGACGGGTGGGTCGGGACGTCGAGGATCGGCGCGACCACGATGCGGGTGTGGTAGCGGCCGTCGAAGGGATCGACGTCGCCGGCGCCGACCACCGTGGTCTGCGACAGGGTGTTGGCGGTGGCGTCGCTCGAGCCGAGCTCGTTGACGACCACGGCCTTGTTGCCGTAGCGCGGCAGCTTGAGCGCGTCGGCCGCGACCAGGCCAGGCGGCACGAGCGAGTACGCCCCAGTGCCGGTCTTGACGTTGGTGCGCAGGACACCGCCGGTGGTGATGTTGAGGTTGGCCTCCGAGGTCACCGGGAACGTGACCAACCCGCGGATACCGGACGTCACGGTCCAGCCCGACAGGTCTTGTTCGAAGTCGGTGTTCACGAAGGTGGGTTGTTGGACCTCGTCGATCCCGAGCTCGACCTCGCCGCCACACCCGGCGGCCACGAGCCCGGCCGCGAGGGCCGGCCACAGCAACTTGTTGGGTTTCATGGCGACCCCGCGACTGCAAGGCCAGGGCCGATCGAAACCTCGGTGATCTCGAATGGTTAACGATCCGCCCCGGGGCGCTCCCGACGGGCCGATCCGTCAAGGCTGACGTCGCCTCGCCCCTCGGAGGTGATCCTGACCGGGTCGGAGCCGCGTCGCGGTCCTACGCCTCGCGGCGCTTGGCGCCGGCGATCAACCGGGCGTAGCCCTTGGCGGCCGCGGCGGTGACGCGGGCCAGGGCGTCGAGCTCCTCGGTCGTCTCGGGACCGCGCCCGATCCGGTGGCCGTACAGCAGGTTCACCGGGCGCTTGCGGATGTTGACGCTCGCCACCGTGGCGTGGTCCGGCGCGCTCACCCGCAGCACCTTGTACCAGTACGACAGGATCGCGCCCGGGGTCGGCGCGCCGGCGAAGCGACCGTCCTCGGCGACCACCGCCTGCTGGAAGATCGACGGCGCCTCGAGGGGGATGAGCGCGCACTCGACCCGGCCCAGCTCGACGCCGTCGCCGACCGCCTTCCAGCCGAAGGCGCAGCCGTCGCGGACGATCAACAGCACCGCGACGTCGAAAGCGTAGGCGCCGAAGCCCAGGAGGGCGTCGGC
Source organism: Kofleriaceae bacterium (assembly GCA_018057825.1). Classification (GTDB taxonomy): domain Bacteria; phylum Myxococcota_A; class Polyangia; order Haliangiales; family Haliangiaceae; genus UBA2376. Next base: position 135,069 of record JAGPCY010000003.1, read on the forward strand.
GATCGCGGTCCGATCGTGCGCGGCCTCGATCGCGGCGATCGCGACCTCGGTCGGCAAGGGCGCCCACACCCGCTGGGTCGGGGTCAGCTCGAGCACCGGCTGGCCGGCGATCGCCGGGGCGGCGACCGGCGCGGTCTCGGCCCGATCGGCCTCGTCGGAGCTGATCTCCTCGAGCATGTCCGAGGCCTCGAGCGTGAGGTCCTCGGCCAGGTCGACCGGCGGCGGGGTCGCGGCCCGACCGTAGCGGACCGTCGCGCGCGGAGACGGCACCGGGTGGGCGACCATCGGCGGCAGGCCGGGCAAGGGCGGCGCTGGCAACGACGACCGCGGCGGCGCGTCGCCGCGCGGCCCATCGCCCAGGCGGAGGAACCGCGCCGGGCGCGGCACGCCGTAGTAGCGCTCGAGGTAGTAGTAGATGCGGACCTCGGCGGCGACCCGCGGGATGACGCGGTAGCCGGTGAGCTGCCCGAGCGCGTCGAGGGTGTCGAGGTCGTGGGGCTCGTCGATCGCGGCGATCAGCCGGCGATCCTGGACGATCAGCGGCACGCACTTGAAGCGGAAGGCCTGCTCGGGCGTGAGGAGCTGGACCGCGGCGCGCTTGGCCCGCTCGAGCATCGCGCCGGTGGCGATCGGGATGCCCAGCTCGAGGCCGAGGTACACCGTCAGGGCGTCGAGGTCGATCGCGCCCATCTCGAACAAGACCGTGCCGAACCGACCGCCGACCTGCTGCTGGAGCTCGACCGCGGCCGCGATCTGGGCCTCGGTCAGGCGACCGTCTCGGACCAGCATCTCCCCGAGCTTCATCGTCGGGGAGCCTACCACGGTCACCCCGGCGCGAGCGCGTCAGCCGAGCGCACCGGCCGAGCGGTGTGCTACCACCAGGGGGTGCGTCGCGCTGTCGCGCTCCTGTTGATGGCCGCCTGCGGCAGCGGCGGGTCGAAGCCCGCCGCGATCGACGCCGCCGCGCCGGTCGTCGAGGTCGCGCCGCCACCACCGCCGCGCCCCGAGCTGCCCGCCGGCACGCGCTCGCTGCGCCTGATCCGGACCGTGGCCGCCCGCCTCGGCCCCGACGAGGCGGCCAAGCGGATCGGCACGGTCGCCGGCGACACCCGGGTCGGCTGGCGCGACGCCGCCGCCGGGCCCGGCTGCGAGAAGCCGTGGTACGCGATCGAGCCCCAGGGCTGGGTGTGCGGCGACTTCCTCGAGCCGTCGCCCAGGCCGCCGAGCGGCGTCGAGCTGCCGCGCCTCGACCGCGATGAGGTCGTCCCCGGGACCTACGGCAAGGTCATCGAGGCCGGCAGCTACGTCTACGCCAAGCCCAAGGGCGGCAAGAAGGACAAGAAGGACCCCAAGAAGCCGGCGCCGCCCCCCGACGACGAGCCGGCCAGCGATCCCGACGACGATCCCGAGGCCGCGGCCAAGCGCCAGGCCACCGCCGAGGCCGCGGCCGAGGCCGGCCTCGAGAAGGGCCGGCCGCTCCTGGGCTCGGTCAACATCCGCAAGTACGGCGAGCTGACCGCCGGCGGCAAGCTGTTCTGGAAGATCGCCAAGAACGTCGACGAGTACCTGCCCAAGAGCGCGATCCGCGAGCACCAGCCGAGCCGCTACCAGGGCGTCCGCCTGGGCGATGACACCGGCCTGACCCTGCCGATCGCGTTCGTCTGGCCGCGCGGCGGCGGCACCACCGCCTGGACCCGGGGCGCGGCCCGCGGCGGCGGCTCGCGCCAGCAGCTCAAGTGGCGAACCGCGGTGCCGGTCCTCGAGACCCACCAGGACAACGGCGCGGTGGTCGCCTACCGCATCGGCGACGGCGAGTGGATCGACGCCGCCAACGTCCGCGTCGCCAAGCCGATGCCGCCGCCGGCCGGGGTCAAGCCCGGCGAGCGCTGGCTCGACGTCGATCTCGATCTGCAGATCGTGGTCGCCTACGAAGGCGACCTGCCGGTCTACGCGACGATGATGTCGGGGGGACTCAAGGACTCGCCGACCGAGACCGGGGTCTACCGGATCTGGAAGAAGGTCGCCGAGACCGACATGAAGGGCCTGTCGGGCGAGGATCCGTACTCGGTCGCGACCGTGCCGTGGACGCAGTTCTTCAGCCCCGAGAAGGGCCTGGCGCTCCACACCTCGTACTGGCACGACCGCTTCGGCTATCCCAAGAGCCACGGCTGCGTGAACCTGTCGCCGCGCGACGCTCGCTGGCTGTACTTCTTCACCGATCCCCAGGTGCCGCCGGGCTGGTCGATGGCGGCCGGCGTGGTCGAGGCCCCGGGCTCGGTGGTGCGGGTGCGGTCGAAGGACGACCCCGATCCACCGATCCGCGGCTACGCCCAGAAGGTCGACGACCCCGACCGATGACCGCCGCCCTCCACGTCGAGGATCTCGGCCAGTGCGCGTACCGCACCGCGTGGGCCGCGCAGCTCGCCCACGTCGAGGCGCGCAAGACCGGCGCCGGCGACGATCGGGTGCTGTTCGTCGAGCACCCCCACGTGATCACGCTGGGTCGGGCCCAGAAGGCGCTGGGCAACGTGCTCGCGGCCGGCGACGTCGAGGTGGTCGAGGTCGAGCGCGGCGGCGACGTGACCTACCATGGCCCCGGCCAGCTCGTGGCCTATCCGATCGTCGCCCTCGGCGAGGGCGAGCGCGATCTCCACCGCTTCCTGCGCAATCTCGAGGAGGCGGTGATCGCGACGTGCGGCGCGTTCGGGCTGGCCACCGATCGCGAGCCCGGCGCCACCGGCGTGTGGTGCACGACCGCGGCCGGCGCGCGGCGGAAGCTGTGCTCGATCGGGATCGCGTGTCGGCGGTGGGTGACCTTCCACGGCCTGGCGCTCAACGTCGCGACCGATCTGACGTACTTCCAGCGGATCAACCCGTGTGGGTTCGCGTCGTCGGTGATGACCTCGATGGCGGTCGAGCTCGACCGGCCGCTGACGGTGGCCGAGGTGCAGCCGGTCCTGGCGACCGAGCTGGCGCGCTGCCTGGGACGCGCGCTCGCGTGATCGGACCCGCGCCGATCGGCCGGCCTCGGTGCCCGCGCTGTCGCCGACCGACCTCGGCCTGCTACTGCGCGCACCTGCCGACCCTGACCACGCGGACCCGGGTCGTGATCCTGCAGCACCCGCGCGAGCGCACGGTCGCGATCGGCACCGCGCGCATGGCCAGCCTGTGCCTGGCCGGCTCGTCGCTGTACGTCGGGATCGACTGGTCGACCCACGCCGGCCTGGCCGCCGCGCTCGGCGATCCGGCGCGACCGCCGATCCTCCTGTACCCGGGACCGGGCGCGCGCGACATCCTGCGCGAGCCGCCGGCCGGGCCGGTGACCTTGATCGCCGTCGACGGCACCTGGTCCCAGGCCAAGACCGTGGTGCGCGACAACCCGATCCTGCGGACCCTGCCGCGCTACGCCTTCGTCGCCCCCGAGGCCTCGCAGTACCGGATCCGCAGCGAGCCCGACGACGCCTACTGCTCGACGATCGAGGCGCTGATGCACGTGCTGGGCGCCCTCGAGGGCGAGCCGGCGCGGTTCCGCGCGATGCTCGCGCCGTTTCGCGCCATGGTCGACACCCAGCTCGCGCGCCAGGCCACCGAGCCCAACCCTCGGCGCAAGGCTCCCCGACCGCCGCGCCGCCCTGGCGACCGACTGCCGACCGCGATCGCCCTTCGCTGGGACGACCTGGTGTGCGTCGCCGCCGAGGCCAACGCGTGGCCGTACCGCGACGCGGCCGAGCACCGGCCCGATCACCGCCCCGACGAGCTGATCGCGTGGGTCGCGTATCGACCGGCGACCGGCGAGCGGGTCGTGGCCCTGGCCGCGCCGACCGGGCCGCTGTCGCCGAGCGCGCCGTTTCACGCCGAGCTCGACGCCGAGGCGATCGTGACCGCGCCACCGCGCGCCGCGCTCCTGGCCGCCCACGCCGCGCTGGCCCGCCCGGGCGATCTGATCTGCGCCTGGGGCCACCACAGCCCGCGGCTCTTCCTCGACGCCGGCGGGGACTTGCCGACGCCCACCCTCGACCTGCGGGCCGCGGCCCAGCACGCGCTACACCGCAAGGTCGGCACCCTCGAGGACTTCGCGGCGACGCTGGGCCCAGCGCCGCGAGCGGTCGGGCCGGGGCGGGCCGGTCGGCGAGCGGCGCTCCTCGGGCAGGTCGTCACCGCGTGGCGCGACGACCTGCTGCGGTGAGTCGACGCGGGCGATTGCGCCGCGGCGCCATCGCGGCGACATTGTCGGCGTGACGTTCGACCTCGACGCGATCGTCGCCCGCCACGGCCGCGACCCGGTCCAGCTCCTGCCGATCCTGCACGACGTGATGGCGGCCGAGGGCCACGTCGCGCCGCCGGTGATCACCGCGGTGGCGGCGGCGCTGGGCGTGCCGCGCGGCCAGGTCGAGGGCGTCGTCGGGTTCTACGGCTTCTTCTCCGACACGCCGCGCGGCCGCTACCGCGTCTTGTTCAGCGACAACATCACCGACGAGCTGGCCGGCAGCCACGCGCTGCGCCAGCGCCTGCTCGACGCCTTCGGCGTGCGGCTCGGCGAGGTCAGCCGCGACGGCCTGGTGTCGATCGGCGCGACGAGCTGCACCGGCCTGTGCGATCAAGGGCCGGCGCTCCTGGTCAACGGCCACGCGATCGCCCGCCTGACGCCGGCGCGCATCGGCGCGATCGCGTCGCTCATCCGCGCCGGCACGCCGGTTGCGTCGTGGCCCGACAACCTGTTCGTGATCGATCGCCACGTCCATCGCCGCGACCTGATCCTCGACGCGGCGATGGCGCCGGGCGCCGCGATCGCCGCGACCCTGACCCGCGGCGCCGACGCCACCGTCGCGATGGTCGCGGCCTCGGGGCTGCGCGGCCGCGGCGGCGCCGGCTTTTCGACCGGGCAGAAGTGGGCGGCCTGCGCGGCGGCGCCCAGCCCGGGTCCCGCCGAGCGCTACGTCGTGTGCAACGCCGACGAGGGCGAGCCCGGGACGTTCAAGGACCGCGAGCTTCTGGCCCACCACGCCGACCTGGTGATCGAGGGCATGACCGTCGCCGGCCTGGCGGTCGGCGCGACCCGCGGGCTCCTGTACCTGCGCGCCGAGTATCCGTTCCTGGTCGCGCCCCTCGAGGCCACCCTGGCGGCGCGGCGCGCGGCCGGGCTCCTCGGTCCGGCGATCGGCGGCGCGGTCGGCCGCGACTTCGACGTCGAGCTGCGGATCGGCGCCGGCGCCTACGTGTGCGGCGAGGAGTCGGCACTGCTCGAGTCGCTCGAGGGCAAGCGCGGCATCCCGCGCAACCGCCCGCCGTATCCGGTGACCAACGGCTACCGCGGCCGCCCGACGGTGGTGAACAACGTCGAGACCCTGGCGGCGGCGGCGCTGATCGCCGTCCACGGCGACGGCTGGTGGCGCGCGGTCGGCACGCCACGCTCGACCGGGACCAAGCTCCTGTCGGTGTCGGGCGACGTCGCGCGCCCCGGGATCTACGAGTACCCGTTTGGCGTCGCGGTCGAGACCGTCTTGGCCGACGCCGGCGCCCGGGCCACCCAGGCGGTCCAGGTCGGCGGCCCGTCGGGGACGCTCCTGGCCGGCCACGAGCTGGGCCGTAAGATCGCCTTCGAGGACGTGCCGTGCGCCGGCGCGGTGATGGTCTTCGACGACACCCGCGACGTCCTGGCGGTGGTCGACAACTTCGCCCGGTTCTTCGCCCACGAGAGCTGCGGCTTCTGCACGCCGTGTCGAGTCGGCACGACGCTGGCCGCCCAGGCCATGCACCGCATCGTCGGCGGCCACGGCTCGCGCCGCGATCTCAAGGACCTGACCCGCTTGACCCAGGTGATGAAGGCGACCAGCCACTGCGGCCTGGGCCAGACCGCCGGCAACCCGGTGGTCGACGCCCTCGCCAAGTTCCGCCCGGCCTTCGTGCGCCGCCTGCCGTCGCTCGAGGTCCGCCCGACCTTCGACCTCGACGCCGCCCTGGCGCCGGCCCGCGAGGCCACCGGCCGCGACGACGCCCACGCTCACCTCACCGAGGACGGCCCATGACCTCGCCGACCTTCTCGCTCGATGGCGTCGACGTGCCGTTCACCGACGGCCAGTCGATCCTGGCCGCGGCGCTGGCCGCCGGCGTCTACGTCCCGTACCTCTGCTACCACCCGGAGTTCACGCCCCACGGGAGCTGCAAGGTCTGTACGGTCAAGGTCAACGGCCGGACCCAGGCGTCGTGCACGACACCGGCCCGGGCGGGCGACGTCGTCGAGTCGAACGTCGACGAGGTGACCACGTCGCGGCGCGAGCTGGTCCAGCTCCTGTTCACCGAGGGCAACCACTTCTGTCCGTCGTGCGAGGCCAGCGGCAACTGCACGCTGCAAGCGGTCGGCTACGAGCTGGGCATGACCTCGTCGCACTACAGCCCGCTGTACCCCGATCGACCGATCGACGCCTCGCACCCCGAGGTCTTGCTCGACTTCAACCGCTGCATCTTGTGCGAGCTGTGCGTGCGGGCCAGCGCGCTGGTCGATCGCAAGGACGTGTTCGCGCTGTCGGGCCGCGGCGTGACCAAGCACCTGGTGGTCAACGCCGAGTCGGGCCGGCTGGCCGACACCACGCTGACCGTCGACGACAAGGCGATGTCGGTGTGCCCGGTCGGCGTGATCTTGCGCAAGCGCCGCGGCTTCGCGGTGCCGATCGGTCAGCGCCGCTACGACGCCGCGCCGGTGAGCGTGGTCGCGGTGGCCAAGCCCGAGGGCGACGAGCCATGACCGCGCCGGCGCGCAAGCTGCGGGTCGCGACGACCTCGCTGGCCGGGTGTTTCGGCTGTCACATGTCGCTCCTCGACATCGACGAGCGGCTGGTGCCGCTGCTCGACCTGATCGAACTCGACGCGTCGCCCTTGACCGACCTGAAGCACCCCGGCGACTGCGACCTCGGCCTGATCGAGGGCGGGCTGTGCAACGCCGATAACGTCCACACGCTGCGCGCGTTCCGGGCTCGGTGCAAGGTCCTGGTCGCGGTCGGCGCGTGCGCGATCAACGGCGGGCTGCCGGCCCAGCGCAACCACCTCGACGTGCGCGACTGCTTGCAGGCGGTCTACCTGGCCGGCCACGGCGTCGAGCGCGGCTTCATCCCCAACGATCCCGAGCTGCCGCTGCCCCTGGCCCAGGTCCACCCGCTCCACGACGTCGTGAAGATCGACTACTTCCTCCCCGGCTGCCCACCGTCGGCCGACGCGATCTGGCGGTTCCTCACCGATCTGATCGCCGGCCGCACGCCGCAACTCGTCCACGGTCTGCTCAAGTACGACTGAGCCCCTGCGCCTCACGGAGCCCGCGATGCACCCACCTCTCGACACCGCCGCCAACCCGGGCGCCCTGCGCCGCGTCGTGATCGAGCCGGTGTCGCGGGTCGAGGGCCACGGCAAGGTGACGATCCTCCTCGACGACGCTCACCGCGTCCATCAGGTGCGGCTGCACATCGTCGAGTTCCGCGGCTTCGAGCGGTTCATCGTCGGGCGGCCGTACTGGGAGGTGCCGGTGATGGTGCAGCGGCTGTGCGGGATCTGCCCGGTCAGCCACCACCTGGCCGCCGCCAAGGCCCTCGACCCGGTGGTCGGCGCGACCACGCTGACCGCGACCGCCGATCGGATCCGGCGGCTCATGCACTACGGCCAGATCCTGCAGTCCCACGCCCTGCACTTCTTCCACCTGGCGTCGCCGGACCTGCTGTTCGGCTTCGACGCCGCGCCGGCTCGACGCAACGTGGTCGAGCTGCTCGCCGCTCACCCCGACCTGGCCCGCCAGGGCATCGGCCTGCGCAAGTTCGGCCAGGAGTGCATTCGCATCACCGCGGGCAAGCGGGTCCACGGCACCGGCGCGGTGCCGGGCGGCGTCAACAAGCCAGTCACCGGGGAGGAGCGCGATCAGTTGCGGGCGGCCCTGCCCGAGGTGCTGGCGTGGGCCGAGGCCGGGGTGACGCTCATCCGCGACCTGCACGCCGCCGATCGCGCGCGCTACGACCGGTTCGGGACCGTGCGCTCGAGCCTGCTGTCGGTGGTCGGCGCCGACGGCGCCCTCGATCTGTACGACGGGGTGTTGCGGGCCCGCGACGCCGACGGCGCGCTCATCTTCGACGGCGTGGCCCCGGCCGACTACCACGCCCACCTGCGCGAGAACGTGCGGTCGTGGAGCTACATGAAGTTCCCGTTCCTCACCGCCCGCGGCGCCGACGACGGCTGGTACAAGGTCGGCCCGCTGGCCCGGCTGCAGAACTGCGATCGGATCGGCACGCCACGGGCCGAGGCGGCGCGCCGGGAGCTCCTGGCCAGCGGCGGCGGCGCGCTGATCCATGCGCCGCTGGCGTTCCACTGGGCGCGCATGATCGAGCTCTTGCACGCGGCCGAGGTGATCGGCTCGCTCCTCGATGATCCCGCGCTCCTGGGCGACGACCTCCTGGCGTCGGGACCCCGCGGGCGCGAGGGGGTCGGCATCATCGAGGCGCCGCGCGGCACGCTCATCCATCACTACCAGGTCGGCGACGACGATCTGGTGACGATGTGCAACCTGATCGTGTCGACGACCCACAACAACCAGGCGATGAACGAGGCCATCCGCGAGGTCGCGCGCGAACACCTCGACGGCCACGAGCCGACCGAGGCCCTGCTCAACCACATCGAGGTCGCGATCCGCGCGTTCGATCCGTGCCTGTCCTGCGCGACCCACGCCCTGGGCAAGATGCCGCTGGCGGTCGAGATCGTCGACGCCGCCGGGGCCCAGGTCGCGCACCTGGTCCGCGACGGCGAGCGGCTTTGAGCGGGCCGGCGCCGGTCCTCGTCCTGGGGGTCGGCAACCCGTCGCGCGGCGATGACGCCCTGGGGCCACGCTTCGTCGAGGCGCTGGCCCGCGCCCTGGCCGACGAGATCGCGTCCGGCGCGCTCGAGCTGGCCACCGACTTCCAGCTCCAGCCCGAGCACGCGCTCGATCTGGTGGGACGGACCCAGGTGGTGTTCGTCGACGCGAGCGTCGACGCGCCGCCGCCGTTTCGCTTCGGCGCGGTGACCGCGACCAGCGCCGGCGCGGCGATGTCTCACGCCCTGGCCCCCGGCGCCGTCCTCGAGACCTACCGCCGCGTCTACGGCCCACCGCCGCCCGCCGCGGTGCTGGCGATCCGCGGCGAGCGCTTCGAGCTGGGCGCGCCGCTGACGCCGCGCGCGGCCGGGCACCTGGCGGCGGCGCTGCGGTTCTTCCTCGACGCGCTGGCGCCGGGGGCGGACCCGACGGCGCGACGGCGGCGGCGGATCGAGGTCGAGGGCGAGGTCGGCGGGGTGGGCCTGCGAGCGTGGATCGTCGGCGCTGCGCGCGGGCTCGGCCTGGTCGGCACGGTGGGGCACACCCGGGGCGGCCTCGCGATCGACGCCACCGGTCCGGCGCGCGCGCTCGACGCGCTGCTCGCGGCGCTGCCGAGCCACGCGGTCCTCGACGCGGTGCGGGTCCACGACCTGCCGCTCGGCGCGGCGGCCGGCGACGGCTTCGCGATCCTCGATAGCGCGCCCGGCGGCGACGGGCCGATCGGTCACGGGCTGGCGCCCGACCTCGCGCTGTGCGCAGCCTGCGCCGCCGACGTGACCCGCGCCGGTGATCGCCACCGCGGCTACGCCTTCACGAGCTGCGCCGCGTGTGGTCCGCGCCTGGCGATCGCGACCGCCCTGCCCTACGACCGCGGCGCGACGACGATGGCGCGGTTCGCGCCGTGCGATGCGTGTGCGGCGGCGAGCGCAGACCCCCACGCGCGCCGCTTTGGGACGCAGCTCGCGGCCTGTCCCGCGTGTGGACCGCGGCTGTGGCTACTCGGACCCAACGGCGCGATCCTCGACGATAGTGGGGATCCTCTCGCGGCGGCGGCGACGCGGCTGGTCGCGGGGGAGCTGCTCGCGATCCAGGGCGCCGGCGGGTTCGCGCTGGTCAGCGACGCCACGCGGCGCGCGCCGCCGGCCCGGACCGACGCGCCGCCGGCGGTGCTGGTCGCGACGCTCGAGGACGCCGCGGCGCTGGTCGAGCTCGAGGACGCCGGTCGCGCCGCCCTGGCCACGAGCGGCCGGCCGATCGTCGTCGCGCCCGTCCGCGCCGGGACCGCACCGGCGGCGCTGGCGGGCCGGCCCGAGCTCGGCGTGGTCTTGCCGCACAGCGCGCTTGAGCACCTGCTCGTGGCCACGGTCGCGCGCCCCCTCGCGATCGAGCTCGCGCGCGTCGATGGTGGTCCCGCGCTGATCGATCGCGACGACGCGCTGGCGCGCCTCGGCCCGCAGGTCGACGCGCTCCTGGTCAGCGAGCTGGCGAGCGCGCGCGCGGTCGAGCCCTCGCTCGTGCGGCAACAGCCCGCGGCGCCGGGTGGTCTACGCGTGGTGCGGCGGTCGCGCGGCTTCGCGCCGCGCCCGCTCCGGCTGGCCGCGCCCGCGCCCCAGCCGATCCTCGCGGTCGGCGGCCAGGACCGCGCCTGCGCCTGCGTCGTGGTCGGGGATCGGGCCTATCTCACGCCGCACCTCGGCGCGATCACGACCGCCGCCGCGGCCGCGGCGTGGCAGCGCGCAGTCGAAGATCTCGAGGCGCTCCTCGGCGTCGTCGCCCCGATCGTCGCCCACGATCTCGACAGCGCCGACCGCACCGCGCGCTACGCGCTGGCTCGCGCGGCCGCCCGCCGCTTCGCCGTCCCGCGCGCCGTCGCCCACGTCCTGGCCGCGGTCGCCGAGCTCCACCTCGACGAGCCGGTGATCGCGGTGGTCGTCGAGGATGCCGACGCCGAGCTCGGGCTGGTCGACGGCCCGCGCTGGCACCACGTCGCGACCGTCGCGGCGCCGCCCACGGCCGACCCCGCCGACCTCGCCAGCGCGCTCGCCGCCGCGGTCACCGCCCAGGTCGCCGACCGCGGCCTGCGCCACGTCGTGCTGTCGGGCGAGCGTCTCGAGGAGCCGGCCCTCGAGGCCGCGCTACGTGTGCGCCTCGCCGGCCGCGCCGTCATGGCCCGCGAGGTCCCGGTGTCGTCCGCGTGCCTCGCCCTCGGCCAGGCCTGGTTCGCCGCCCTCACGCTGACCGCCGAAGCGACCGCCCCGCCGCCCTGAGCGCGCGCCTCACGGCGGTGTCGGCAGCCCTGCGCGCAAGGTCGCCACCGGGTCGACCCGTCCGGCCTCGAGCTCCGCCAGCGGGACGTCGCTGACCTGGGCCGCGCGCACCGTGCATTGATCGGAGATGAAGTGGGCCCGCGCGAGGGCTAGCCGATCGAGCACCACCGCTTCGATCGCCGCGATCGCCCCATCGACCAGCTCGATGGCCGCCCAGTTCGCGGCCCGACACGCCGGGCACTCCCAGGTCTCGAGGAGCGTGGCGGTGCCGTCGGCCGGCGGCGGCGCCACCGGCAAGTAGCCTGAGCTGGTCACGTCCTCCGCCCGGACCTCGTAGCGATCGAACTCGAACCCGACCGGCAGCTCGCGCCCGTCGGCGTCGTCGCGCAGGTGGGTCTGCAGGTTGGTCGACGAGTCGGCCGGGCTGACGTGGCCGCACTCCGGGCATCGCAAGGCGGCGACGAAGTAGTCGTACATGGCAGCTCCGATTATTGCGCGACCGCGATGACCTTCTCGCCCTTGTGGTCGGCGCAGTCGGAGCAACGACGTGTCGTCGACGATCCCAAGGCAACATCGGCAGTGATCCCCTGCCAAGCGAGCGTGCTCCTCCGGACCTACTCTAGGGACGGGCCGTAGCGAAGCGCGGTCCCGTTGCCGCCAACCGCGAAGACCTCGCCGGTCGGTGCCACCCACACATGAAAGAGGTCCTCGGTGCTCGGCACGACGACCCGAGTGAAGGCGGAGACACCGTCGGACTTGAGCACCATCCCACCATGACCAACCACCCAGACGGTTCCGTTTGCGGCGAAGACGTCAAAGAGACCATCGGTCGTCGGGCTCGGCAGTCGACTCCATCGTCCCGCGCTTCGCTGAAGTATCAGGCCGCTCACACCAACAGCATATGCCTCTCCGAGCGAGCTGGAATGGACGCCTCGGAGGTCGCCTATCACCGTACTCGTTTCTTCACTCCATGCTCCGCCCTGCCAACGCCAGATCGAGCCACCTCCACCAACGGCGTACACGTCGTTGGCTGCGGTCCCGTGAATCGCCGAGAAGTCAGCTGTACCGCGAATCGACGTGGTCCACGCGACTCCATCGTAGTGCAGCACGTGTCCGGCGAGTCCGACGGCGTATACATCGGCGGAAGAGGAGCCCCAAGCCCCGTAGTAATAGATGGCATCACCCGTGGGCGCCGTAGCGGTGGTCCAAGTTCCACGCACACTACTGCGAACCAGTACGCCACGATCGCCAACCGCCCACGACTCACCACCATTCGTCCAGACTCCAAAGAGGGACAGAAAGGTGCCCGCATTCTCGGACTGCCAAGCGCTCCCATTCCAGTGAAGGATTGTCCCGTCCTGGCCAACGGCAACCACATCGCTAGCTGTGACGCCGTAGACCTCGTTGAGCGCAACACTCACGCCAGTGTCAGTCACCTGCCATGTCCAAGTCGGTGCTCCGTCGCTCGTCCACGCATCGCTCATGCTGGCATCGCTCGTGCTGGCATCGCTCGTGCTGGCATCGAGGAGCGCCGCGTCCCCTTCACTGGCTCGTTTCTCAGGAAAGCTGCACCCGGTCAGCGCAGCTGCCGCCATGCAAACGACCCACACCATCATGCAGGCCGCGCGCCTCCCGCGCCACACGCACCCAACGCTCATAGGGCCCCCACGAGCGCGAGCCCAGCGCTAGTGGGATCGACCACAGGCGCCACAACGATCACTCGATGGCTACGAGGCGATGGAGCGCCAAGGAGCCAGAGCGTCACACTCGCGGCCACAAGAACGCCACCAGTGACGAGCCCGACCGTAGCCTGATCCCCGGTCGTTCGAGCCTCGCGATTCAGGCGTAGACCCTCGGGATCGTCGCACATGGTCATGGGGCAGATGGCGTCGGAGTCACTCTGATAGCGGCGTGCGCGAAGGCCGAGCAAGACCCCTGCCGTCAGCGCCACGACGCCGCCCGCCGCGATTCCCGCAGCAACCTTACGCTGATTGGTGAAGGTCGGAGCAGGCACAGCGCGCGTCGCGGGTGTCAGCACTGGGACTTCGACCTCCTGCCGGTCGCGCTCACTACTAACGATGACCTGGGTTGTCCACGACCTCATGCCGGGGGCCCGCACTACGATCTCGTATTGGCCTCCATCGACGAGCACCCAAGCATCCCATTGCGCAAGCTCGAGTGGCGCACCATCGCGCGCAATCTCGAGACCAGCAATGCGACTGGCCTGTGGAACCACGATACGGAGCGATGACAGCCTGGGACGAAGTGCCTCCGCGCGCGCCCGAGACGGCTCGACCAGTGGAGGGTCGCGTCGCTCCGCCTGGGCCTGGGCAAGGCGAAATGTCGACCACGCGGTCGCGAGCTTGCCGTTCGCCTCGTAACACGCGGCCAGGTTCATCAGGGTGGCAGCAGAGGGAGACAAACGTTGGCTCGCCCGGAACTTTGGACACGCCTGTTCGTAGCTCCCCTCAACCATGAGTTTCTTGGCATCCTCGAATAGCTGCTGCGCCTCGATTTCGCGATCGGCGTGTGCGAGCCTGACGGTTAGCAAGCTAGCTGCAAGGATCCGAGAGGTTGACCTAATCCCCACCAGTCGATGGTACGCGGTCCCTCTGGTATCGCCAGAGAAACCAGCACGGGCAGGCCCGAGGAGCCGCTATCGTCGGCCACCCGCATGGGGTGATCGTCGAGGGCGCGACGGCGTGCGAACGCGAGTGCTCATCCCCGGGCGGTGATCCTGCGTACCGCCGCCGCGCGCCGCGACGGCGTCACGGCGTCACGGCGGCAGGCGGAACACTCGCACCGCGCCGGGCTTCCACGCCACCGCGGTCCAGCCGTGCTCGGTGCACACCACCCGACCGTCGGCGAGGGCGCACGCGGTGCCGAAGCCGTGGGCCTGCAGGTCATCGGCGCGCCGGCCCTGGACGATCAGCGCCTCGAGCTGCCAACCGGTGGCGCCGCGGACGAAGCTCCACGCCGCGCCTTGCCCGAGCGGCGACGCGCGCGTCGGGGTCGCGATCACCACCCGCGTCCCGTCGGCGGCCAGCGCGAGGGAAGGCGAGGTCGGCGAGGCGTCGGGCACCGCCGGCAGGTCGCCATCGTCGTGCCAGCCGTCGGCGTCGCGCCGGGCCGTGGACACGGTCGCGCTCGCGCCGCTCGAGCCCAGCGCCGCCGCCCGCGCGCCGGCGCGATCGATCGCGACCGCGCGCGCGCCACCGCCCATCAGCGTGGCCTCCTCGCGCCAGGTCGCGCCGTCGCGGCGCCAGATCGCGCGGCGCGTGTCGTCGGCGATCGCCGCGCGGGCGCCGGTGCCGTCGAGGGCCACCACCGCGCGCTCGACCGCGAGGGTGCCGCTCGGGCTCCAGCCGCCGCCGCCGCGGGAGAACCCGTGGACGCGGCCGTCGGCGGCGACGAGCGCGGTCGCGCCATCGGCCGACAGCGCGACCGAGCGTCCGAGCCCCGCGGCGTCGGTCGCCGTGAGCTCGCCCTCGGCGTGCCAGCCGGTCGCGTCGCGCGCGAAGGCGTAGACCACGCCGGCCTCGGGGGCGCCGAGCAAGGCCACCGCGCCGTCGGCCGAAAGGGCCAGCGCGCGGATCGCCGCGGTCGCCGGCAGCGGCAAGACCGCCTCGGTGCTCCACGCCTCGCCGTCTCGGCGAAGCACGCGGGCCTCGCCGCGGCTGGGGGCGATCAGCACCCGCGCGCCGTCGTCGCTGGTCGCGACGTCGTAGCGCGTCCACACCGCCTGCTCGCCGCGCGGCGCGACGTAGGCCGGTGGCTCCTCGACCGCGTGGGTGAAGCCGCGCCAGCGCGCGTCGGCGGTGGCGGCAGCGCACGACGCCCGCAGCGACGCCGACACCGTCGGGCCCAGGGCCGGCGCGTCGGCGAACCCGCGCGGATCGGCGCCGGTCGCGGTCGCCGCCAGCACGCACGCCGCCAGGTACGCGCCGCGCGGCGACGGATGCGAGCCGTCGGGGTCGTAGAGCGCCAGGAACGGCGAGTCGGCCGCGGTCGGCTCACCGCCCGCCGCGACCACGCCGTCGTGGACGTGGCGGAACGCGGCGCCGACCGGCGCCAGCCGCACCGCGACCCCGCGCGCGCGCAAGAGCTCAGCCATGCGCTCGTAGCCCGCGTCGAGGTGCGTCTGCATCGACGTGTAGGTCCCATACAGCATCGGCTCGGTCGGATCGCCGTGGGCGCGACCCCAGGTCTGGTACAGGATCACCGTCGCGCCGCGGGCCGCCGCGCGCTGCCCGAGCGCCAGCGCGGCGTCGAGGGACGCCAGGCGATCGTCGAGGTAGTTGAGACCGAGCGGGTAGCCGCCGAGCTGGCTCTGCTCCTGCAGGATCACCGCGTCCCAGCGCGGGCCGTCATCGCCGAGCCAGCCGGCCAGCGCCGTGCCCGGCGTCGCCGCGTCCTCCGCGTGCTGGGCCAGCGTGTAACCCCCCGGCGTCACCTGCTCCGTCGTCGCGCCGACCAGCGCCCGCACCTGCCCCGGGACGTCGTGGGTATAGACGTAGCTGTTGCCGACGAACAGGAGCCGCCCCGCGACCGGCGCCGCGTCGTCGGCCGGACCGTCGACCGCCCCATCGTTCACGTCCGGTCGCGCGTCGATCGCCGACGCACCACCGCCGCAGGCCGCGACCAGGACCAGGAGCACGAGCCCCGCGCGCGTCAGCATCATGCGGAGAACCCTACGAGGCTCTCGCGGTGCTCACAAGCCGCGCGGCCACACCGCCTCAAGCGCCGTGGCGCGGGTCACCGCCGCGCCCCCTTGCGATCAGCGAGCGGCGCGTCGAAGGTAACGGCGATGTTGCGATCCCTCCGCCCCCTCCTCTTCGTCGCGCTGACCCTCGGCGCGTGTGGTGACAAGCGCGACGACGCGAGCGCCACCAAGCCCACCGGCGCCGCGCCGCCGCCGACCGCGGCCAAGCCCGCCGCCACGCCGCCGACCGACGATCCGTTCACGCCGCGCGACGTGAGCGGCGCGACCTTGGCCAAGGTCGAGGACACCGTGCCCGGCGTGGCCTTCGCGATCGAGCTGCCGACCGGGCTCGTCCGGGAGGCCAAGGACGCCTACGTCAACTGGACCTGGCCCGACGGCACCTTCAACGCGCCGTCGATCACCGTGATGGCGATCGAGCTGCCACCCACCGACCTCGCCGCCGCCGTGACCTCGGCCAAGCGCACGAGCGACCCCGAGCTCGTCGTCGCGACCCAGCGCGAGGTCGACGGCGGCTTCCTGGTCAGCGTCCACACCCCCGACGACCGTTACCTGTCGACCAAGCTCCACCGCACCGTCGGCGGCAAGGCCCTCGAGTGCTCGGTCGTCCACCGCACCACCGCCAAGCAGGGCCCGATCCCCGCGCGCGCCGCGACCACCGCCCTGGCCGAGAAGATCTGCACCTCGCTGGCCGGCCGCTAGGGCTCGCGTCGACCTCGCGCTGCTGTCAGCCCGGCGTGGCAGCGTGCGCGCGATGAGCGACCTCGATCCCCGCGTCGTCGAACGGTCGGCGCCGAGCGCGATGCCGACCGCGACACCCGACGAGCGACAGCCTGAGGCCTTCGCGGTCCTCACCGCCGAGGCGCGCCGCCACGCCACGGGAGTGCCGCCGGAGTTCTTGGCTCGCCACGCCCTGGCGATCACCGCGGGCACCGACTTCACCGTCGCCGAGGCCGCCCTCGAGGCGCTGGTCCGCCGAGCCACGGCGGTCGAGCGCGATCGACTGGTCGTGCTCCGTCGTCCGACGCGCGGGCGCCGCGGTCCTGCGCGCGGCGCGTATCGGGTCGGGCGCAAGGGCCAGCGCGAGCGGGCCTACGATGTTTGGCTGGAGTCGCTCGCGCCGTTGAGCGGGAGCTGCGCGTGCGCCGACTACAGCAAGGCCGGGCTCGGCCTGTGCAAGCATCTCTTCGCGGTGATCGCGCCGCTGGTCGCGTCACCGGCGGGTCGCGCCGGCGCCAAGGCTCGGCCACCCGCCGACGTCGCAGGGACGACGACCACCGCGCCGCCTGAGCGCGAGCACGGGCCGTGGCTGCGCTGGGATCCGGTGCGACCGTTCACGGGTCCGGGTGACTGGCTCGATCGCGTCGGCTGGCAGCCTCGTGCCTCGTCGCCGGGCGGATCGGCGACCGCGCGCGTCGTCGCGCTGTTCACCGCCGCACCCGAGGCCGGCGGCTCTGGGCTCCGACGTCTCGCGCTCCCCGCGGGCGATCGCGCCGCGCGCCGCACGGCCGTCGAGACCTTGCTCGCGTGGATCGAGCGCCGCGACCCGGGGGCCGCCGAGCCGGCCCTGGCGCCGCTCCTGCGCGCCGAGCGCGACAAGCTCGCGCGGACCGATGCGGCGGTGGCGCCGCGCGAGGTGACCCGCCACCTCGCGGGCTTGAAGCACAAGCTGTTCGCGTACCAGCGCGAGGGCGTGGCGCGCTTCCTGGCCAGCAGCCGGCTGCTCCTCGCCGATGACATGGGCCTGGGCAAGACCGCGCAGGCGATCGCGGCCTGCCACGTGCTGTTCGCGGCCAAGCGCGTCGCCCGCGGGTTGATCGTCGTGCCGGCGGCGCTCAAGGCGCAGTGGGCGCGCGAGTGGCAGCAGTTCACCGACCTGGCGCTGACCGTCGTCGAGGGCAGCGCCGCCGAGCGCGCAGCGATCTACGGACGCCCGCCGCGCGGCGTGCTGCTGGTCAACTACGAACAGGTGTTGCGCGATCTGCCGCTCATGCTGGCCTACGCCCCCGAGGTGGTCGTGCTCGATGAGGCGCAGCGGATCAAGAACTGGGCCGCCAAGACCTCGGCCCACGTCAAGCAACTGGCCGCGCCGTGGCGCCTGGTCCTGACCGGGACACCGATGGAGAACCGCCTGGGCGAGCTGTCGTCGATCCTCGATTGGGTCGACGAGACCGCCCTCGAGCCGCGCTGGCGCCTGGGATCGTGGCACGCGGTCCGGGCCGATGGCCGCCACGAGCTAGTCGGCGCGCGCAACCTCGACACCCTGCGCGTGCGCCTGGCACCGTGCCTGTTGCGCCGGGTCCGGACCGAGGTCCTGAGCCAACTGCCATCGCGTCGCGACACCTTGGTCGCGGTCCCGCTGACCGCCGACCAGCGCGCCGCCCACGACGACCTCGACGCGCCGATCGCGCGGCTGGCGGCGACGGCCCGACGGCGGCCGTTGACCCAGGTCGAGTTCCTGCGCCTGATGGGCCTGTTCACCCAGCAGCGGATCCTCTGCAACGGCCTGGCCCAGCGCGACTACGACGAGGTCTGGCCGGCGCTCGCCCGCGGTCGGGTCGCCACCGAAACCGTGCTGGCGCGCCTGGCCAGCCCCAAGCTCATCGAGCTGCGCGAGCGGATCGCGGCGATCGCGATCGACCAGGGCCGCAAGGTCGTGGTGTTCAGTCAGTGGCGACGCATGCTCAAGCTCGCGCACTGGGCGATCGGCGACCTCTTGGCCACCACCGGCCTGCGCGCGGCGTTCTTCACCGGTCAGGAGGCGCAGCGACGCCGGACCCAGAACCTCGTCGACTTCCACGACGACCCGGCGACGCGCGTGTTGTTCGCCACCGACGCGGGCGGCGTAGGCCTCAACCTGCAGAAGGCCGCGAGCTGCATCATCAACCTCGACCTGCCGTGGAACCCCGCGGTGCTCGAGCAGCGCATCGCCCGAGTCCATCGCTTCGGCCAGACCCAGCCGGTCGATGTCTACGCCCTGGTCGCCGACGGCGGCATCGAGGCCCGCATCGCCGCCCTGGTCGCCGACAAGAAGGCGCTGTTCCGCGGGTTATTCGACGGCGACAGCGACACCGTCGACTTCGCCCACTCCGGCGCCTTCCTGTCGCGGATCGAGGCGCTGATCGAGCGTCCAACCGTCGCGACCGCCGCCGTCGATCCCGCACTCGGCGACAGCGGCGACGCGGGCGACATCGATCTCGGCGAGCCCCAGGACCCCGGCGACCCGACTGACGAGCGCGACCCCGACGGCATCAGCACCGACGGCGCGCCCGCCGCCGTCGTCCAGCCGCTCGTCCCCGCCGCCGCGCCCACCGCCGCCGCCGCGCCCACCGCCGCCGCCCTCGCCGCCGCCCCCACCGCTGCACCCGATCCATCCGCCGAGGCCGCCCGCGACGCCGCCGGCCTGACTCGCTTGCTGTCGCAGATCTCCGTGCGCACCCTGCCCGACGGCCGCCTCGCCGTCGAGGCCGCCCCCGCCGCCGCCGCCGCCCTGTCGACCGTGCTGCGCTCCCTGGCCGAGCTCCTCGACGCCCAGGCCGGCTGACCGCGGCGGACGGGGGACCTAGTTCAGCGGCTCCAGGGCGGTGTGACGCCCATCGCCGTGAGCAGCGCGTCCACTCCCGTCGCAGCCATTCGCTTGATCAAGGCCGCGCGGACCTCGATGTCGTCCGACCAAACCGCACCGAAGAAGCGGTTGCCGCCGGGACTCGGAAACCAGCCGGCCATGTGCGACCAGGAGAACGACTTCGATCTCGAGGCGTCGTCATCGGGTGGCCTCGGACGCGCCGCGAGCCAGGTCGCAACCGCCGGCCCGCGTTTGGGGTGGGCCTCGCACAGCGCAGCGACCATCAAGCGCTCGAGGTTCTGCCGTTGGGGTAGCACTGGATCCGACGGGTCAGCGCAGCACCAGGTCACGGGCACCAGCGCGACCTCATGATCAGCACTTGTCCGCAGGCGCAACGTCTCGGGATCAAAACCCGGCAGCCGCTCGGCCATGCGCAGAATTCGCTCACGAGCGCGGCGCCGGGCATCGTCGACGTCGCACGCATCGTCCTCGTCGAGACAGATGACGAGGCCCGCCGGTCGAACCGCGCCCGCCTGCTTCAATTGTGCCTCGAAGCCATCCGAGGCTCCCTTCTTGCCGCCAGACGCGTGGATCTCGACGCGCTGGCTACCCAGTTCGTAGCCAAACACCCCCTTCTTGAAAGACGGATCGCCTTTGAGCGATCGAGCTCCGAGCGCGTGCTCGAACAGTCCGGCCAGGAAATCGCGGTCGTGATAGCCCTCGCAGTAGAGCTTCCAGAGGCTGGAGGCACAACCCGCCACCGCCGTCGTCATCGCAGGTCCTCTCCGATCTCGTTGAGCTGGAAGCGCGCTGTCGCGCCATCGACCCGGGTCGCCGTCAAGGCGTGATCGCGTAGCCGGACCAAGTGCACCGCGGTCTGATCGAGCAGCTCGGTGCGGTCGGCGAAGAACAGGAGGTCCTCGATCAACTCCAGGCTGTGGGTCGTGAGGACCACCTGGACGCCGCGCTTCACCGCCTGGCAGATCCCTTGGGCCATGAGTCGGAGCGTGCGCGGGTGCTGATGGATCTCGGGTTCTTCCAGGAGGGCCAGGCCGCCACTCCTGCACATGGCTAGCTCGAGCAAGGTGCGAATCAGGGCTGCCACACCTTCGCCGGACAGTGCGACGGGGACCAAGCCGGTCTCGCGATCGATGTAGAGCACCGACTGGTTGTCCGGGTCGCTCAAGATCTCGAGGCGACGATACCCGGACAGCAGCTCACCGAGGACGTCGTCGACGAACGCCACTCCGCCGGCGAGCCGAGCATCCGCGTAGATCGCAGGCAACGGTGCGTGCATGGCCCCGGGCGCGGATTCGATCAGCCGGACGAAGGGGGCGTCGCGCGTGCCCGCCGGCCGTTGGTAGTTGTTGTCCGGGTCAAACCTGACCGTGACCTCGGGCGATACCGCCACGCCGCCGCGCAAGGTGACGGCCGTCAGCGCGTTCACGTCGGACTGCCACACCCGCGTCGTGTCGAAGGCTGCGATGCCGTCAACGGAGACCTCCATCTCGGCGCTTGTGCCCCCGCGCCAACGCAGCCAAGCATGTCCGAAACGGACCTCGACCCGGCGCCGCACCGCGCGCCCGATCGCGTCGCCAGGCGTGGGTGAGGCGCCGATCAACAGCGCGTCGAGCACCGAGCTCTTGCCGCAACCATTCGGGCCGACCAGGATCGACAGCCCGGCCAAGCTCGGCACTTCGCCATGCTCGATACCGCGTAGCCGCGCGATGTTGATACGGGTGATCACCGGCGTCCTCGGCGGCGAGGGTACCACAAGGGTGACCGGTGACTGACCCCGGCGCGGTCAGGCCGGCGGCGGGTTGGCGCGGTCGCTCTGGATGCGGCCGTCGACCATCTCGACGACGCGATCGCAGGCGGCGGCGATGCGGGGATCGTGGGTGACGACCAGGAAGGTGGTGCCGAGGTCGCGGTTGAAGCGGCGCATGAGGGCGAAGACCTCGTCGGACGACGCGGTGTCGAGGTTGCCGGTGGGCTCGTCGGCGAGGACCAGGGGCGGCTTGCGCGCCAGGGCGCGGGCGATCGCGACGCGCTGCTGCTGGCCGCCCGACAGATCGGTGGCGCGGTAGCGCAGGCGATCGCCCAGGCCGACGGCGCGCAGGAGCTCCTCGGCCTCGGTCCACATCGCGCGGGTCGGCGTGCCGCGATCGCCCCAGGCCGGCAGCACCACGTTCTCGAGCGCGGTGAAGGCGGGCAAGAGATGATGGAACTGGAACACGAAGCCCAGGGCGCGGGCGCGCAGCGCGGTCAGGGCGCGTTCGTCGAGGCCGGTGGTGTCGCGGCCGGCCACCGCGATCCGGCCGGCGGTCGGCCGATCGAGCAGGCCGATCAAGTTGAGGAGCGTGCTCTTGCCCGACCCCGACGGCCCGATCAGCGCGGTCAGCTCGCCCGGGTGCAGGGTCAGCGACACGCCGTCGAGGGCGCGGGTCTTGACCGTGGTCCCGTACTCCTTGACCACGCCGTCGACGGTGAGGACCGGCTCAGGCATTGCGGATCGCCGTGGCGGGATCGAGGCGGGCCGCGCGCCGCGCCGGTAGCGCCGCGGCCAGGAGGCCAACGCCGATCGCGATGGCCGACGACATCGCGTACAGCTCGAGGTCGAGCTGGACCGGGAACCGCGGCGCGCCGGTGGGATCGGTGGCCAGCGACTCGAACAGCTTGGCGAAGGCCGCGCCCAGGGCCGAGCCGACCACCGAGCCGGCGGCGCCGAGGACGCCGCCCTGGATGAGGAACACCAGGAGGATGCGGCGCGGCGGCGTGCCGACCGCGCGCAGGATGCCGATCTCGCGCGACTTCTGCACCACCGACACGATGAGCACGCTGGCGATGCCGAGCGCGACCGCGACGATCACGAAGAACTGGATCATGGTCTTCGAGCTCGACTGCGCGGTGAGGCCCGACAGGAGATCGGCGTTGATCGTCATCCACGAGTCGGCGCGAAGGCCGGTGCGCTCGCGCAGGCGGGTGGCGATGCGCTCGGCGGCGAACACATCGCCGACCTTCAGCTCGACGGTGGTGACCCCGGCCGGCAGACCGAACAAGGTCTGGGCCTGGCGCAGCGAGGTCACGACCCAGGTGGCGTCGACCGCCTCGTTGCCGAGCTGGAAGATGCCGCGCACCGCCACCACCGCCTCGACGCCTTCGCTCGAGCGCAGCCGCAGCTTGTCGCCGACCGCGACCCCGAGCTCGGCCGCCAGCTTGGCGCCGATCGTGACGTCGTCGCCGTCGACCTCGAAGCGACCGGCGACCAGCGCCGCCGGTACGTCGATGATCGCGCGGAACCGCTCGGGGTCGACGCCGCGGATCACGATCGGGCTCTTGCCGTCGGCGCGGATCGCGAAGCCGGCGCCGGTGACGTTGGGCGACACCGCGATCACGCCGGCGGTGGCCTCGAGCTGGGCCACCAGCGTCGGCCACTGATCGATCGAGCGCAGGCGCTGCGGCCGGGCCTCGCGCAGCCGGGCGATGGCCGTGGTCGGCGTCGGCTCGACCAGCGCGGTGGCCTCCTCGCGCGGCATGCGCAGCGTGACGTGGGCCTGGGACCCGAGCGTCTTGTCGATGAGCGACGCCTGGAGCCCGCCGATCAAGGCCGACAGGAACACCAGCACGCTCACGCCGATCGCGACCGCCGCGAGGATGAGCACGGTCTGCCCGCGCGCGTCGCGCAGGTAGCGCAGCGCGACGAACCACTCGAACGGCACTAGCGCCGCTCCGCGCGGACCCGCGCGCCGTCGGCCAGGGGCCGGCCCGACGGCACGATGACCTCGGCGCCGGCGGTCAGCCCGTCGACGATCTCGACCGCGCCGTCGCCGCGCAGCCCGACCTTGACCGCGCGCCGCACCGCGCGTCCGCGCTCGACCACGTGGACCCAGGGCGCCGCGGTGGCCGCGCCGTGGACGACCTCGCTGGGCACGGTCACGACCTGGGCCTTGGCCGCGATCGTCAGATCGATCGACACCGTCATGTCGGGCTTGAGGATCGGCGGCGGCGCGGCGACCGCGAGCCGGACCTCGACCGAGCCGCGCTGCGGATCGACCGCCGGCGCGAGGTAGCTGACCGTGGCCTCGAAGAGCTGAGCGGGGAAGGCGTCGGCCGCGACCTTGGCCACCTGGCCCAGGCGCAGCCACGCGAGGTTGCGCTCGTCGGGGAAGAACACCAGCTCAACCGCGCTGTCGGCGGCGATCTCGAGGAGCGCGCGGGCCGGCTGCACCACGTCTCCGGGCTCGACCGAGCGCGCCAGCACCGTCCCCGGTTGCGTCGCGACGATCCGGGTCTGGCCCAGGCGGACCTTGGCCGACGCGAGCTGGGCCTGGGCCTGGAGCTGCGCCGTCAGCGCCACCCGCGAGTCGGCGCCGAGCGGCGTCGACGCGAGCTGTTGCGCCGCCGCCGCGGTGCGCTGCGCCGTCGCCAGATCGACCGCGCGCTGGGCGTTCTCGGCCTCGACCGCCGGCACCGCCCCCGACTGCGCCAGCTTGGTCGAGCGGGTCAGCTCGAGCTGGGCCTTCGCCAGGTTGGTCTCGGCCTGGCGCAGCGCCTCCGTCGCGACGATCGCGCCGACCCGCCGGAGCTGGTCGACCCGGGCCTGGGCCTGCTTGACCGCCGCCTCCGCCTGCGCCACCGCCGCGCGCTCCGCTGCGTCGTCGAGCTGCACCAGCAGGTCGCCCGCCGCCACCCGTTGGCCCTCCACCGCGCCCACCGCCACCACCAGCCCCGCGAGCTGCGACGAGATCGAGAGCCGGGTCGGCACCCGAACCCGCCCGCTCGCCACCAGGTGCTGCTCCAGATCGCGCCGCTCGGCGATCACCGTCTCCACCGCCGGCCCGCGCGCCCGCATCCACCAGACCACCGCCGCCAGCGCCACCGCCACCGCGGCGATCCACACGCTCGGACGTCGCAGCCAGCTTCGCATCACCCGTCGTCTACCACGCCCGGGCGCGGCCGGGTCCAGGTCGGGCTGAGACCGAGACCGAGACCGAGACCGAGACCGAGACCGAGTCCGAACCCGAGGCCGAGGCCGAGACCGAACCCGAGGCCGAGTCCGAGTCCGAGACCGAGACCGAGGCCGAGACCGAGGCCGAGACCGAGACTCGCTCGTCAGTGGGCGCGGCCGATCACCACAGCTTGCGATCGCCCAGCGGCACGCCGTCCCAGCGGCCGCGCTCGGCGCGCAGGGAGACGGTGCCGTCGGGGGCGAGGGTCACGTTGAGCTTGCGCTCGACGACGATGGGCAGGCCGCTGGTCTGGAGATCGGCGACGTCGGCGAGGTCGTCGCCCTCGGCGAGGCCGAGGCGCTCGCGGCGGTAGCTGTAGGCGACGTCGAGGTCGAGGGGGCACGACGGCGCGGCGCCGGCCGGGGCGAGGCACACGACCAGGCCTTGGGTCGACTCGGTCTCGACCTCGTCGACGCCCATGTCGGAGTCCTGGCGCGCCTTGCTCGTCTCGACGCGGACGATGCGCTTGCCGCCGAGGTCCTCGGCGCGGATGCTGTCGACGGTGAAGTCCTCGGAGATCCCGAAGGCGCCGGGGTTGTAGACGTAGGCGAGGTCGGCGATCACCGCCCAGCCGGCGGGGCCGCGGCCGATCAGGACCACGCTGGCCTCGCCGATCGCGCTCATCTCGTACTCGGCGGTCTGGAAGCCGTCGACGGTGGTCGGTGACAGCTTGCACTCGGGCGTGCGGCCGGCCTCGTCGAAGTCCTTGGCCGCGGTGGCCGACAGACACGCGCAAACCTCGTCGGCGGTGGCGACCGGCGCGGCGCACGGCAAGGGCGCGGGGCCCGGCGCGGCGGCGGCCGTGGCCAGCCCAGCCAGGCGCTTCTCGACGGTGGCGTTGGGGCGGAGCGCCAGCGACTCGCGGTACAGCGCCGCCGCGCGATCGGGCGCCGCGGTCTCCTCGGCGCGGCCGAGGTTGTAGAGCGCCGCCGCCTTGAGCTTGGGATCGGTCGTGGCGCCGACCGCCGCGCGCCCGGCCTTGCGCGCCTTGGCCAGATCCCCCGACGCCATGTACGCGAACGACAGCTCGGCCAGCGCGCGATCGTCGCCGGGCAGGAGCGCCAGCGCCGCCTCGAGCTCGGCGATCGCCTCGGGCCACTTGGTGGCCTTCGCCAGCGTGCGCCCGGCCTGGAGCCGCCGCTTGTACTCGGCCCGCGTGGCCTTGGAGATCTTCGTCGGCTTCACCGCCGGCTTGTCGGGCTTGTCAGGCTTGGCGGCGGGCGCTGCGGCCGCCGCATCCACCGTCGCCGTCGCGGTCGGCGCCGTCGCGCTCCCCCCGGTGGGCGGCGGCGCCTTCGACTTGCCACAAGCGGCGATCCACAACGTCGCGAGCACAACCGTCGTACGCGTCATCCGGCCACGGTATCACGCGCGCGCGGCGGCCCTGGCGTCGCGTGGTAGCGTGCCGCTGATGGACCTGACGCGGCGGCAATGGCTCGGCGGCCTGGCGGCCGGTGCCGCCCTCGCCGGCTGTCGACGGCCGAGCCCGGCGCCGACGCGGCTGGGGACGATCGTCGGGGGCGGCGCCTTCGGGACGAGCGATCGGCCCGACGTGACGCGGTATGCGCTGTCCTTGGTCGATCTCGATCGCGGCGGCGTGGTCGAGGTCGAGGTGACGTTCACGGTCCACGGCTTCGCGCCGGATCCGACGCGGCCGCGGCGCGCGGTGTGCTTCGAGAAGCAAGGCCCGGGCGGGTGCGAGGTCGATCTGCAGGCGGCGGCGGTGACGCGGCCGGTGGCACCGACGTCGGGCCGCGCGTTCTACGGCCACGGCGTGTTCGCGCCCGACGGTCGGCTCTTGTACGCGGTCGAGACCGAGCGCGCGACCGAGCGCGGGGTGATCGTGGTCCGCGACGGCGCGAGCCTGGC
This sequence comes from Kofleriaceae bacterium, assembly GCA_018057825.1. Classification (GTDB taxonomy): domain Bacteria; phylum Myxococcota_A; class Polyangia; order Haliangiales; family Haliangiaceae; genus UBA2376. The sequence goes on from JAGPCY010000003.1 coordinate 161,323, forward strand.
CGTGGTCGGCGAGTTCCCGAGCTACGGCGCCAATCCCCACGACTGCGTGTGGACCGATGGCGGGCGGACCCTGGTCATCACCAACGGCGGCAGCGCCGGCGCGAGCGCCGACGGCGATCCCAGCGTGGTCCTGGTCGACGCCGCGACCCAGGCGCTGCGCGAGCGCCTGCCCATCCCGGCGCCGGGCTGGAACGCCGGCCACGTCGCGATCTCCGACGCCGGCGACGTGGTCGCGGTGTCGGCGCCGCGGACCGGACGCTCGCCGCGCGATCTGGGCGGCGTCTCGATCGGCGCTCGCGGCCGCGGCCTGACCGCGGTGACCGCACCCGCGGCGGTCACCGGCGCGCTGGTCGGCGAGTCGCTGTCGGTGGCCCTCGATCCGGTGCGCGGGGTGGTCGGCGTCACCACGCCCAGCGCCGGGCGCCTGACCTTCTGGGACCTGGCGACCCACGCGCTGCGCGCCGACCTGGCCCTGCCGATCGCCCGCGGCCTGACCCGGACCCTTGACGGCAGCGCCTTCGTCGTCGCCCACTCCGGCGGGCAGGTCGATCGGATCGATCCGGTGACGCTCGCGATCGATCCGCGCGCGACCGTGCGCGGCACCAAGCTGTCGGGTTCGCACCTGTACGCCTGGGATCCGCGGGCGTAGCCGCGCCGTCACCGCGCCGTCGCGAAGCGCGGGCGCCGACGCCATCGAGGATCGCGTAGGCTCGGGCGATGGGACCGACGCGACGCGACGCGCTCAAAGGCCTGGGCCTGACGCTCGGGGCCGCCACCCTCGGCTGCGGTGGCGCCGCCACCGGCGGCGAGCCCGACGGCGCCAACCCCGACGCCGCCAACCCCGACGCCGCCAACCCCGACGCCGCGATCGACGCGCCGCCCGACGCCGCGATCGACGCCGCCTCGCCCGACGCGCTCCTCGCCGAGCTCGACACCTTCATCGTCGTGATGATGGAGAACCGCTCCTTCGATCACTACCTGGGCGCGCTGCGCCTGCGCGAGGGGCGGACCGACGTCGACGGCCTGCGCGGCGACGAGACCAACCCGTCGCCGAGCGGCGCCACCGTCGGGATCCACCTGCTCGAGAACTTCACGCCCGACGATCCGCCCCACGGCTGGGACGCCTGCCATCGGCAGTGGAACGAGGGCCGCAACGACGGCTTCGTGCGCGAGCACGCTGGCGACTCCCAGGCCGAGGTCATGGGCTACCACGTCCGCGAGCAGCTCCCGATCACCTACGCGCTGGCCGACGCCGGCGCGACCTGCGATCGGTGGTTCGCGTCGGTGATGGGCCCGACCTGGCCCAATCGCTTCTACCTCCACGGCGCGACCTCCAACGGCAACCAGGGCAACACGCCGGCCTTCAGCTTCCGCAGCATCTTCGATCAGCTCGACGACGCGGGGGTCAGCCACAAGAACTACTTCCACGACGTCGCGTGGGCCACCGGCGGTTACTTCAAGCTGTCGGGCAACGCGCCGATCGAGGACTTCTTCGACGACGCCGCCGCCGGGCGGCTGCCGCGGTTCTCGCTGATCGATCCGCAGTTCTTCGGCAGCGGCGCCAACGACGACCACCCCGATCACGACGTCCGGCTCGGCCAGGCGCTCCTGGCCGCGGTGGTGAACGCGGTGGGCGCGTCGCCGCACTGGGAGCGCTGCTTGATCGTCGTCACCTACGACGAGCACGGCGGCTTCTACGATCACGTCGCGCCGCCGGTCACGATCGATCAGCGCGCAGAGTTCCGCCAGCTCGGCTTCCGGGTGCCGAGCGTGGTGCTCGGTCCGACGGTGCGCCGCGGCCAGGTGGTGTCGACGACCTTCGAGCACACCAGCGTGATCGCGACCCTGGCCCGGCGGTTCGGGCTGCCGGCGCTCAACGGTCGCGCCGCGGCCACCGCCGATCTGTCGGCCTGCCTCGACCCCGCGCGCTACGGCCAGCCGCTGCCGCCGCCGGTGTTGCCGCCGGTGCCGATGACCGCGGCCGCCCGGGCCAAGGCGGTCGCCGCCACGCCCGATGACAGCCACCCCGAGCTGGCCGCGGCCCTCGACGCGATGGACCTGCCGCCGCACCTCGATCGCCGCCGCGACGCGGGCGCGGTGACCGCGGCGTTCCTGCGCTGCGCGGCCGCGGTGGGCGCGATCACCGAGGGGTGAGCGCGCGCGGCGACGCCCGTGACGACGCTGGCGACGCCGGCGACGCCGACGGCGCGAACAGCCCGACCGCGAAGTCGAGGACCGCGCGCACGCTGGGCGCCCGGGCGCGCTCGGGCGTGGCCACGGCGTGGATCGGCGGACCGGGGCACGCGAAGGGCGCCAGCACCTCGACCAGCCGACCGTCGGCCAGCCCCGGCGCCGCCATGAAGTCCATCACTTGGGCCAGCCCCAGGGCGGCCACCGCCGCGGCCAGCACCTGCTCGCCCTGATCGATGCGCAGGTTGCCGCTCGGCTCGACGGCGCGCGGCGCGCCCTCGCCGTCGGCGAACCACCACGGCGGCGCCTGGCCGGTCGGCCCGACGAAGCGGACGCAGTTGTGGGCCGCGAGGTCGGCGGGGGTGGCCGGGGCCGGCCGCCGCGCGAGGTAAGCCGGGGCCGCGACCGTGGTCCAGCGCGGCCGCAAGACCAGGCGCGAGCGCAGCCCCGACGGCGTGCGCGCGCCGATCCGCAGCGCGACGTCGACGCCGTCGGCGGGCAGCCCGGCGACGCGATCGGTCAAGGCCAGGTGGACCCGCAGCTCGGGATAGCGGCCGAGCAGCGCCGGCAGGCCGCGGACCACGGTCGGCCCGAGGACGAACGAGGTCGACAGGTGGACCTCGCCGCGGGGCACGCCGCGGGCTCCGACCAGGGTCGCGCGCCCGGCCTCGACCGCGCCCACCGCCTCCCGGCACCGCGCGAGGAAGGCCTGGCCCTCGGGAGTCAGCGCCACCACCCGCGAGGTCCGGCTGAACAGCTTGGCCCCGAGCCGGTCCTCGAGGGCGGCCACCGCCTTCGACACCGCCGCGGTCGTCTGGCCCAGCGCCTCGGCGGCGCGGCGGAACGACAGCGTGCGGGCGACCTCGACGAAGGGCACGACCCCGGTGAACAGCTCGGCCGGCGGTGGCATCGAGCGATCGTCAACCCTAGGTTAACGATGCGTCAAGCCCGAGGCGGTTGAGGCGGCGCCGCGCCGGTCCTACGGTGGCGTCACAAGGAGATCGCCATGAAGCTCGCCATCCTCGGCACCGGCGTCGTCGGACAGACCCTCGCCGCCAAGCTCGCCACCCTCGGCCACGACGTCGCGCTGGGCACCCGCGACCCGGCCGCCACCCTGGCCCGGGATCAGCCCGACGGCTTTGGCAACCCGCCGATGTCGGCCTGGGCCGCCGCCCACCCGACGGTCGCGGTGCGCACGCTGGCCGACGCCGCCGCCCACGGCGAGGTGGTCGTGAACGCCCTCGCCGGCCGGGTCTCGGTCGAGGGCGTGACCGCCGCCGGCGCCGACCACCTGGCCGGCAAGATCCTGATCGACGCCTCGAACCCGCTCGACTTCTCGCGCGGGATGCCGCCCAGCCTCACCGTGTGCAACACCGACTCGCTGGCCGAGCAGCTCCAGCGCGCGCTGCCCAAGACGCGGGTCGTGAAGGCGCTCAACACCGTCAGCGCGCCGCTCATGGTCGATCCGTCGCGCCTGGCCGGCGGCGACCACACGATGTTCGTCAGCGGCGACGACGCCGACGCGCGCCGCCAGGTCGCGGGCTACCTGCGCGAGTGGTTCGGCTGGCGCGACGTCCTCGAGCTCGGCGACCTGTCGACCGCCCGCGGCACCGAGATGTACCTGCCCTTGTGGATCCGCACCTGGATGGCGACCGGCTCACCGCTGTTCTCGGTCAAGGTCGTGCGCGGGTAGCGGACGCGGCGCAGGTAGCGAGCCCAGCGAGGGCAACGCGGCTCGCTCACCGCCTCGCGGTGACCGCCGCGACGGCCGCCGCCTCGCGCTCGTCAGCCGCCGACGCGCAGTCGCGTCAGTCACCGTGCGACGGTGACCGCGCGATTCCGGACCGACCAACTTCGTCGCTTCTCCACGTCGCGTCGATATCCGGTCGTTACCCGACGATCGCCTCCGACCCCGACGCGGCCCGACGTCCGCTCGCTTACGGTCGCCGCGCGCGCTGTGCCGGCCCGAGGGGGGACGCGCCGGCGCCGGGAGGTTCGATCTCATGCGACGTCTAGTCCCGCTCGCGCTCGTGCTGTTGTCCTCGTGCGCCGATCCCGCACCCGAGCCGGCCCCGCCGACCGCGGTGCCCTTGACCATCGAGTTCCGCGGGCCGGGGGACGGCGTGGTCGGCCTCGGCGACGCCGCGGCGAGCTGCGACGGCCCATGCGCGCGCACGATCGCCACCGGCCGCACCGTGACCCTGGTCGCGGTGGCCCGCCCGGGCTCGACCTTCGTCGGCTGGCGCGGCGGCGGCTGCGCCGGCACCGGCCCGTGCGTCACCACCGTCCTCGACGCCGCGACCATCACCGCGGCCTTCATCGGCGACGACGGCATCAACGTCACCCGCGCCGGCACCGGCACCGGCACGGTCACCGACAGCCTGGGCGGCATCGATTGCGGCTGGGACTGCGACGAGGGCTACTCGCCCGGCACGCCGGTCACCCTGACCGCCTACCCCGATCCCGGCATGATCTTCACCGGCTGGTCGGGCGGCGGCTGCGCCGGCGCCGAGCCGTGCACGCTCGAGGTCAGCGGCGCCCACGATGTCACCGCCTGGTTCGAGCAACCCGGCGGCGGGCTCGCGCTCCTCACCGTGGTCCGCACCGGCAGCGCCAGCGGCGTCGTCACCGCCGACCTCGGCGGCATCGACTGCGGCGGCGACTGCGAGGAGCTGTACCCGGCCGGCCTGGCCGTGACCCTGACCGCGACGCCCGACCCCGGCGCGCTGTTCACCGGCTGGTCGGGCGGCGGTTGCGCCGGCACCGCGCCGTGCACGGTGTGGCTCAACCAGGGCGAGGTCGTGACCGCGCAGTTCGACAGCGACGCACCGACCCTCGCGGTGGCGCGCGACGGCGCCGGCCTGGGCCGCGTCGTCGACGACCTCGGCGGCATCGACTGCGGCGACGACTGCGATGAGACCTACTGGCCGGGCGCGGTCGTGGTCCTGACCGCCACCGCCGAGCCCGGCTCGGTCTTCGTCGGCTGGTCCGGCGAGGGCTGCAGCGGCGTCGATCCGTGTGCGGTCTCGGTCACCGCCAGCCACGCGGTGCTCGCCACCTTCGCGCTCGAGCCCTACACCCTCACCGTCGAGCGCAGCGGCCCCGGCATCGTCGGCTCGTTCCCCGCGGGCATCGACTGCGGCCTCACCTGCAGCGCGCCCTTCGAGCAGAACTCGCTGGTCGTCCTGTTCGCCACCGAGCACCCCGACTCGCGCTTCGTCGGCTGGTCGGGCGGCGGCTGCACCGGCACCGCGGACTGCTGGGTGGCCATGGACCAGGCGACCACGGTGACCGCGACCTTCGTGCCGCGCCACGCCTTGACCGTGACCAAGAGCGGCCCGGGCGCTGGCACCGTGACGTCGGCGCCCGCCGGCATCGCCTGCGGCGCCGACTGCAGCGAGCTCTACGATCAAGGCACGACCGTGACCCTGACCGCGGTCCAGACCCTCGGCTCGCAGTTCATGGGCTGGAGCGGCGGCGGCTGCACCGGCACCGGCCCGTGCACCGTGACGATGTCTGCGGCGCAGTCGGTGAACGCGCTCTTCTTGCAGAGCATCCACGCACTGTCCGTGACCCGCGCCGGCACCGGCGCCGCCACCAGCGTCGTCACGTCGAACGTCAACAACCCGGGCATCAACTGCGGCACCACCTGCTCGCAGTACTACTACTGGGGCACCACGGTGGCCCTGTACGCTACCCCCGGCCCCAACGTGACCTTCACCGGCTGGTCGGGCGCCTGCACCGGCACCGGCGCGTGCGTCGTCACCCTCGACGGTGGGCTTGGCCAGGGCAAGGCGGTCACCGCGAACTTCCGCGCCCACGTGCCGCTGACCGTGATCCGCAACGGCGACGGCGTGGGCACGGTGACCTCGAACCCCTTCGGCATCACCTGCGGCGGCGACTGCACCGAGCTCTACGACCCGGGCACGGTCGTGACCCTGACCGCGAGCCCCGCCACCGGTAACACCTTCGGTGGCTGGTCGGGCGCGTGCACCGGCACCGCCACCACCTGCAACGTCACGATCAGCGCGGCCGCGACCGTGTACGCCACGTTCCGGGTCAACAAGTACTGGCTCACCGTCAACCGCGCCGGCGTTGGGCTCGGCGAGGTGATCTCGAACCCGGGCAGCATCGACTGCCCGGGCTCGTGCAGCCAGAAGTTCGATCACGGCACCACGGTGACCCTGACCGCCTTCGCCTACGCCGGCTCGACCTTCACCGGCTGGTCGGGCGGTGGCTGCTCGGGTACCGGTACCTGCTCGGTCCTCATGACCGCGGCCCGCACGGTGACCGCGAACTTCACGCGGCCGATCCTCACCGTGACCAAGTTCGGCAACGGGACCGGCACCGTGACCTCGAGCCCGGCCGGCATCTCGTGCGGCGGCGACTGCACCGAAGCGGTCAACGCCGGCACCACCGTGACCCTGACCGCGACCCCGGCCGCCGGCACGCAGTTCATGGGCTGGGTCGGCGGCGGCTGCTCGGGGATGGGCACCTGCACGACCACGATCACCGCGTCGACCACCGTGCGCGCGAACTTCTACCTGACGATCCACCAGGTCACGGTGACCAAGACCGGCGGCGGCACCGGCTGGGTCGCGACCTCGCCGCTCTCGGGCATCGCCTGCGGCACCGACTGCAGCGAGTACTACTACTACGGCACCTCGGTCACGCTGTACGCCACCCCCGATCCCGGCTCGACGTTCACCGGCTGGACGGGCGCCTGCACCGGCCTCGGCCCGTGCACGTTCACGATCGTCGGCGCGCCCGGCCAGGCCTACCCGGTCACGGCCAACTTCGCGCCGTCGTCGTAGGCGCGCGGCCGCGCGCTTGGCCGCGCTACAGCGTGCTGCGGGCGGCGTTGACCGCGGTGGTCGGCGGTGGCGCCACCGGGGCGGCGAACCGCCGCGGGTCCTCGAGGTCGGCGCGCAGGAGCTCGAGGGACTGCGCGGCGTAGTAGCCGTCGCAGATGCGCTCGTCGAGGGTGAAGCGCAGCCGCAAGGTCGGCCGCACCACCGGCGCGCCGTCGGCGCCGGCGACCGCGCGCGGCCGGACGCCGCCGATCACGCAGAACAGGCTGACCGTGCCGTGCTCGTAGAGGTGATGCCACGCGCGATCGATGCCGAGGCTGCCGAGGTTGGCGACGAACACGCTGGCGAACAGCGGATCGTCGGCGATGAGCGACCCTGGCAGGCAGTTCCAGCGATCGAGCAGGCGCGCCAGGCGGATGAGCGGCGACAAGAGGATGTCGGGCAGGCGCCCGAGCAAGCGCAGCTCGCGATCGACCGGGCGATCGTCGCGGGTGCGGCCGGCGCCAACCGCGGCGTGGATGCGCGCCGCGGTGTCGGTCAGCGCCTCGTCGGCCACCACCGGCAGCTTGATCGTCTTCATCGCCGCGCCGTCGGCGAACTCGCGCTTGGCCGCGAACGCGACGCTCGGCTGCCTGCGCTGCCACAGGCGGCGCCCGGCGACGAAGCGATCGAGCTGCGGCCGGGCGAGGAGCACCCGGCCGAGCGCAGCGACGACCAGGTGCAGCGGCGTCAGCTTGGGCCCGTCGCCGCGGTTGGCCTCGTCGAGGAACGCGGTGAGCGCGGTCGCGTCGACGATCTGCTCGTAGTAGACGACCGCCTCGTTCCGCGTCGGCATGAGCATCGGCATCATGCGCCGCATCGGATCGAGGCCGCGCAGGCGGACGCCATCGGGCCGCGTGATCAACATGGCGGCAGTATCACCCGCGGCGGCTGCGGCGCGCGCGGCGCGGGCGCGCGGTCGCGCGCGGCGGTCAGAACCCGCCGATCAGAACCAGGTGATCGCGGCGCCCACGCCGACGTTGCGGCCGGCGACGTCGGCCTCGCCGTTGCCGTTGTCGTCGTCGCGGTAGAAGCCGACGCCGACCCGACCCTGAACGTCGAGGGCGAAGCCGCGGCCGCGCAGGACCTCGACCGCGCCGCCGATCAGGATCGCGCCGACCACCTCGGTCTCGGCCTCGCCCTGGAGACCGGCGACCTGGTAGCGCAGCCGGGCCTGGGCGCTGCCGACGCCGGCGGTGAAGGTGAAGATCGGCGCCGGCCGCCACTTCACGCCGGCGGTCACGATGTTGTGGGTGAACGTCCAGTTGTCCTCCGAATGGAACATCGGGAAGACGTCGACGTAGGCGCCCCACGTCGGCGTGAAGAAGTAGTTGGCGTGCAGGTCGATGCCACCGGCCTCGGTCACGCCATCGCAGAAATCACCGTTCTCGTTCTCGCAGTTGATCTCGCCACCGTAGATCCCGAAGCCGAGCTCCCAGCCGACGCGGGCCGGCGGCGGAGGTGGTCCGCCTGCGCTCTGGGCGGCGGCGGTGGTGACGAGGGCGGACAGGGCGAGGGCGGCGCAGGCGAGGGTGCGAGGCATGATGGGGAGTATCGCAAGGACCCGGCCAGCCTGGGGGCGTCGAAGGTTCCCCACCGCGAGGGCTAGCGGGGCGAGATCACACGAGGGCGGGGTCGTGAACCGCGAGTGACGTCGTCGCGCACGACAGCAGGTGTGGAGAGATCCGACGGCGCGGGCGGGGGCGAGGCCGAGGCCGAGACCGAGGCCGAGACCGAGGCCGAGACCGAGGCCGACCGAGGCCGAGACCGAGACCGAGACTGAGGCCGAGACCGAGACCGAGACGAGGCCGAGACCGAGGCCGAGACCGAGACCGAGGCCGAGACGAGGCCGAGACCGAGACCGAGACCGAGACCGAGGCCGAGGCCGAGACCGAGACCGAGGCCGAGGCCTAGCGCCGCAAGACCGTGACCGTCAGCACGCCCTGGATCTGCGGCGCCGACGCGCTCGAGACGTTGGCGGCGGCCGCCGCGGGGTCGACCGCGATGGCCCGGACCTCGAAGGTGTGGGTGCCGGCGCCGAGCTGGTACGTGCGCCCGAAGGACCAGTTGGCGATCATCTGGCCGACGGTCGTGGTGTTGGCCGCGACGACGCGGCGCTGGCCGCCCTGGACCGAGGCCACGCCGTCGACGAAGATCGCGAGGTCGACCACGGAGTACGCGGCGCCGGCGGCGGTGCACTGGAGGCCACCGTTGGTCTCGACCCGCACGAGCGCATTGTCGGGGATCGTGAGCGTGGTCGTGAGGCCGGGGATCACGGTGAAGCTGGTCGTCGCCGAGGTGACGGTGAGCTGGCCGGTGCCGTAGACCTCGCGGACGTCCTGGCCGGTGGTGCCGCTGGGCCCAGGCGGACCGACGGGCCCCGTCGCGCCGTTCATCCCGGGGGGTCCCATGTCGCCGGGCGGACCCGACTCTCCGGGATCGCCAGCGGGACCGGCGCACGCACCGGCGAACAACGCGACCGCGAGCAGGCGACGCACCATACGGCGACCATACGCCGCCGCCGGCAGGGACCGCCACTGGCGCGGCCGGTCAGCGCGCGCAGGCCACCGCGCCGAAGGCGTGGACGACCCGGCCGTAGACGCCCTCGTAGGACGCGCGGTAGCCGTAGAGGCCGACCGCGCCGACGCAGGTGCCGTCGGGCGAGGCGCTGGTCGCAGCGACCTCGGCGTCGATCACGCCGATCTGAAGCTCGACCGGCTCCTCGTGCCACGGTCGCGAGAGCACCTGCGGCGGCTGCCCGGCCCCGGTGAAGCGCAGGGTCCGGTCCTCGATCGCCACGACGACAGCGCCGGTCGACCGCGCGTGCCCGGGCGTCAGCGGTCCGAGGCGCGCGACCGCCTCCTCGGCGGCCGCGGTCGTGCGCGCGGCGTCAAAGTCGGGCTCGCCGTACAGCTCGAACGCGGCCGCGGCCTCGCAGCTCGGCTCGACGACGGCGTGGCCAACCGCGGGCGCCACCGCGCACACGTACAGATCGCACGAGTCGCCGCGCCCACCGAGCTCGTCGTGGGCGCACACCAGCGCGCGATATGCCAGCCGGCGATCCGCGGTCCACCCGAGGATGGTGACCGCCTGCGGGAAGTGCCCGGGACGCGTGGCCGCTCGGCGGAGCTCGGCGACATCGTCGGCCAGGGACCGCGGCGCCGGCTCGCCGCGACCCGACACCTCGACCGGGCGCGGCGGCGTACCGCCACAGGCCGCCGCGGCCACGGCGACCGCGGCCAGTGCCTCGACGTAGCGGCGAGGTATCACGCCTCGCCGCCGCCGCACCCGCCCATGCCACAGGCCCCCATCCCGCAGCCGCCGAAGCTCGGGGCCGGTCCGGCGTCGCTGCCACTGCTCATCCCGCCGAGGAACGGCGCGGTCAAGACTCGATGCACGGGCTCGCCGGTCTCCGGGTGCGTGGTCAGGGGCGCGTCCGCCATCTTCTGAACGACCTCGAAGGTCCGCGGTGCGCTGCCGTCGGTGGGGGCGGTCTCGTAGACGTACGTCGGCATGGCGGGAACGTAAGGTCGCGGTCGGGCTACGGCAACTCCTGCCCGTAGGCCTCGACCCCCTGGGCCATGGACTCGGTCAAGGTCAGACATGCGTCCACCGCGGCCCGCCAGTCGCCGCCCTCGGCCAGCTCGAAGGTGCACATCGCGTCGTCGCCGCCGCCCGGGACCAGGACCGCACCGTCGAGCTTGCCGGCGGTCTGGGCCACGACCTGCCAGTCCCCGGGCCCGTGATCGACCTCGAGGACCACCGCCAGGCCGGGATCCCGGCCCCGCAGGCCGGCCAGGTGCTCGGTCGCGGTACGGACAAAGGCATCGGACTTGGGCCAGGTGAGCAGGCGCAAGGTGAACCCGGGGGCGGTCACGGTGGCCTCGTCGCCAGCGGCCGCGACGGTGGCGTCGCGGACCGCCACGGTCCAGCGGGCGCCGCCGAGGGCGACGTCGAGCCGGGGCGCCGGCGCGGTGACGACCGGGGCGACCGGGGTTCGCGGCGACGGGGCCTGGGCGCCACCGCAAGCACCCAGGGCTACGAGAAACGCGCAGGTCCGGAGGTCCATTGCCCGGTTGTACGCGATCTACGGTGCGCCCGGCCAACCTCATAACATCCCGTAATAATTGGCTTCATCGCGGCAACTCAGACTTGCTCCGCACCCCGCGACCGTGCTAGATCGCGCGCTCCTCAATCCCCACGGTTGCTGAGGTCCTTTTCCGTGCCCTGCGGGGTGTTTCGGGACCGACGACGCGCCGGAGGCCCAACGGAACGAAAGGTACGCGCCCATGGAAACGATGCAAGACGCCACGTCGACGACCCCGATCGCGATGCGCCAGCTCCTCGAGGCCGGCGTCCACTTCGGCCACAACACCGGCCGGTGGAACCCGAAGATGAAGCAGTACATCTTCGGCGCCCGCAACGGCATCCACATCATCGACCTGACCCACACGGTCAAGCTGTTCAAGGCCGCCTTCAACGCCGTCGTCGAGGCCACCTCGCGCGGCGAGCTGGTACTGTTCGTCGGCACCAAGAAGCAGGCCCAGGATGTGATCGTCGAGGAGGCCACCCGCGCCGGCCAGCTCTACGTCACCCAGCGCTGGCTGGGCGGCACGCTCACCAACTTCAAGACCGTCAAGGGCAGCCTCGAGCGCCTGAAGATGCTCGAGAAGATGGAGGAGGACGGCACGATGCTGGCGCTGACCAAGCGCGAGCAGATCGAGGTCCGCCGCGATCGCGAGAAGCTCCTGAAGTCGCTGGGCGGCATCAAGGGCATGACCAAGCTCCCCGGCATGGTGTTCGTGATCGACCCGGCCAAGGAGCACATCGCCGTCGACGAGGCCCGCAAGCTCGAGATCCCGGTGGTCGGCATCACCGACACCAACTGCGATCCCGACATGATCGACTACGTCATCCCGGGCAACGACGACGCGATCCGCGCCATCAAGCTGTTCACCGCCCGCATCGCCGACGCCTGCGCGATCGGCACCAAGGTCCACAAGGAGCGCGCCCACACCCGCGGCGCTCGCGAGGACCACGGCGACGAGCGCGTGATCCACGTGTCGTCGGGTGGCGATGGCCCGCGCGTCGAGATGGCCTCGGGCGGCCGGATGTACGGCGACAGCGAGGCCTCGGCCTCCCCCGACGTTCCGCAGTGAACAGCGGCGGCGCGGCCTGACGACGGCCCGCCCCGCTACCGCCCCTTCTGAGCCCCCTGCCCGAGCCTGAGGAGACTGTCATGGCTGAAGTCACCGCGAACATGATCAAGGACCTGCGCGAGCGCACCGGCGCCGGCATGTCGGACTGCAAGAAGGCGCTCGTCGAGTGCGACGCCGACATGGACAAGGCGATCGACTACCTGCGCGCCAAGGGCCTGGCCAAGGCCGCCAAGAAGGCCGGCCGCGAGGCCACCGAGGGCGCGGTCGTGTCGTACATCCACGGCGGCGGCCGTATCGGCGTGCTGATCGAGGTCAACTGCGAGACCGACTTCGTCGCTCGCAATGACGACTTCGTCGCGTTCACCAGGGACGTCGCGATGCAGGTCGCCGCGATGGGCCCGCAGTTCGTCCGCCGCGAAGAGGTCGCCGAGGACGTGATCGCGCGCGAGCGCGCCGTCCTGGTCGCCAAGGCCGTCGAGTCGGGCAAGCCCGAGGCGATCGCGCAGAAGATGGTCGAGGGCCAGCTCACCAAGTGGCTGAAGGACATCTGCCTCCTCGACCAGCCGTTCGTGAAGAACCCCGACCAGACGATCGATCAGCTCCAGCAGGCGCTGATCGCGAAGCTCGGCGAGAACATCAAGATCCGCCGCTTCGTCCGCTTCGAGCTGGGCGAGGGCCTCGAGAAGAAGAAGGACGACTTCGCCGCCGAGGTCGCCAAGCAGGCCGGGCTGGCGTGATTCGTTGAGGGTTTTTCGAAAAAACCCTCCCCCAGCATTCGCTGGGGCCCCCACCCAAAACGTCCGGATCGCGTGAGCGCCGTCGGTGACCCCACCGGCGGCGTTGTTGCGTGAGGGCGGGCGTTCAGCCGCTGTCTGCTTCCACCACGGTCGGTGGTGGTGTCTCAGACAAACCCTCCCCCAGCATTCGCTGGGGCCCCCACCCAAAACGTCCCGACCTGACCTCGAACGCCCGCCGCCTGTGCGGGCGTCCGCGTTTTCGGCGGCGGCTCGGTGGTTCAGCGGAGGTGCGTGATCGTTCAGCGGAGGTGCGTCGAGACCTCCGGCAAACCCTCCCCCAGCATTCGCGGGGGCCCCCTCCCACCCGTTGCCAGAGGGGTTCCGACCTAACCTCTGACGCCCGCCGCCTGTGCGGGCGTCCGCGTTTTCGGCGGCGGCTCGGTGGTTCAGCGGTGGTGCGTGATCGTTCAGCGGAGGTGCGTCGAGACCTCCGGCAAACCCTCCCCCAGCATTCGCTGGGGCCCCCACCCACCCGCCCAGGAACGGGAGTCAGTCGCTCTCGACGACGCCGAGGTAGCCGGCGCGGGTGTCGTCGATGACAGCGACCCCGCGTAGAAAGACGTAGGCAGGATCGCCGAAGCCGAGGCCGATGAAGCAGCGCGCAGACGGTGCGAACAGCGTCCGGAACTGCGTCCATAGCGACTCGGCGGAGGCGGGCGACATCGTGTCGCGGGCGTGGCCCACATCGGCGCCGCCGACCAGCATCCTGACCGCGTGCGCGGCGGCTGTCGCCTCGTCGACCTGATAGCCGTCGGCGGGGTCCTGGGGCGCGTTCGTCGGCGCCCAGGGGCGGTCGTCGAGTTGCTCTAGCAGCCAGTCGAGGCGGGCCGAGTCGTCGACCTCGGCGGTCCGTTCGGAGCGGATCAACCGCAACAGGTAGTAGCCGTGTATCCGAGGGGCCTGCGCGAGCTTCGCGCGGATCTCAACGAGCAAAGGGTCATCGGAGTGCGGGGCGACGGCCGGAGCGTCGATCGACATGGTGCCCAGACTCGCACGCTGGCACCTGAATGCGTGCGAGGCGCGCCACACTCGGTATCGGGAGGCTGAAGCGTGGCACAGTGCTTACCGTTGGGACGGCCGGAGCGGCCATCTCATCAGCCGATTCTTCCCACCGCGCGTCCAGGGTGGTGGTATTGCGGTAGCCATGAGGGGTCCTGCTCGCGCTGGCCGTCGTCTCGGTGCTTGGCTCGGCCGCTCCGGCGAGGGGGAAGAAGCCCCCGCCACCGTTGACCGCGGGGTTGCGACTCGACGTCAAGCGACCCGTCCGCGCGGGCGGGAACAGGCGGTCGAGCACCGGCGTTGGATGGGCATGCGCTGCTCGGTCCTCGTCTCGCTCGCGCTCGTGGCCGCCATGGCGGCGGAGGCGACGGCCGACGATGTTCCGACCGCGGCGACCCGATCGCTCTTGCGCGAGCTGGCCGACGGTCGGCGGTCGTTCGAGTCGCTGATCGACGAGGACCGGGGGCTGGTCGTCATCGACCACGCGGGCGGTGAGGCCGACCGGCCCGACGTCGAGCGCCGGCTGTGCACGCCGGCCGACCGCAAGGGTCAGCTCGTGCGACTGCAGCGCGCGATACCGAGCTATCTCACGCCCGACGACGAGGGCGTGGTCCACGCACGCTGCCGCAACCGGCCAGGGCCGCCGACCTGCGTGCTCGAGGGCTTCATGGAGTTCGTGCCGACCGTCACCTTGACGTTCGCGGTCGATCCAGTCCGCGGCCTGCGCCTACGAGAGGTGATGGCCGTCGACCACCTCGGCGTCGCCGAGGACGTCCAGCGCAGCGAGAAGCGCCGCATCCGCCGGGCCCGCGCCCGCCTGGCCGCGACGACCTGCACCGCGACCCGACCCTGACCGCCGGCAGGCCGCGAGGGCGAGCTCGTGGCGCCAGCTACCCCGCGCTGACCCACGGCGATCCGAATCGCTTGGGGCCCCGGCAAGGGCGACGACGGCAGGTTCAGCGATCGGCGACCAGCACGCCGGCGTCGAGACCGAACCCGAGCTCGGTGACGACGGCGAGCTGGTGGAAGGCCTCGATGCGGCCGGCGAGTCGAGAGGCGTGAGCGGTGGAGGCGACGTCGCTGTGATCGCGGAACCAGGAGACAGCGCCGCGGGTCGAACACACGAGGCCATTCAGGTAGTCGCGGCTCCACCAGTAGGTGTACTGCGGAGGCGGAAGCGCCCGGGCCGCGAGGAGCCACCGCGCGTCCCGGTGCATGGCGACCTCCTCGGTGAAGTCTGGGTGGTGGCAGCTCGAGACGCTGTGCGGTGCGGACCACTCGGGCTCGACGTCGATCGGGAAGCCGAACCGTGTGTGAGCGTAGAACTCGTCGAGGAAGCCCGGCCCACGACGGGCTCGGAACGGCACCGGGGTCCGATCTACGCCGGTGAGCAGCGCCAGCTCGGGCCGCAGGGTCGCGGCGGCGAGCAGCAGGTTCTGGTACAGCGGACCCACGCTGGAGGCAGCGATCGCGCCCATGATGCGCAGGTCGACCTCCTCCGCGAACTCGGCGAGCTCGCGTCGGTCGAGTAGGACGTCGCGGCCACCCGTGAGCGTCATGACCCCGGCCTCGGTGCGGCGCCACGGGATGGGCTGCGGGCGCGCCCGGATCTCCCCGTGGGTCAGCGCCGGGTTGGCCAACATGCGGAGGGCCTCGATCGCCGCGGTCAAGGTGATCGTCCTCCCGGCTGCCCACCCGGCCGGAACCTCGACCTCGTGATGATCCAGGAGCGTCATCGTCGACTTCACCCGCGAAGCATACCGGCGCAGCCCGACTCATCGGGCCGCGCGCCGAGCGGAGTCGATTCCGGCCCGGCGCACAAACCCCAGTGCGCGCGCGAGGTTGGCCGGCGCGCAAGGGGAGTAGGCCGGGGCGCCTGCGCGCGAGTACCATCCCCGCCCCGTCACGATCCGACCTCATGCCCGCCCCGCCAGCGCCACTGCCATCACCAACGCCATCCCCGAGCGGCGCCGCGCGGCCGCTGGGTCCCGATCGCCGCCGGGGCGCCCCACGCCGCGCCGCCGCCGTCGCAGTCGCCGCGTGCCTGGCGGGAGCGTGCAACCAGACCTTCGGCCTCGATCCGATCGCGCTCGGCGATGCAGCGACGGACGATGCGGTCGACGCCGACGCGCCGAGTTCCTGCCTCGCTGGCGCGGCCGGCAGCGTGCCCGGTGGCGCCGCGATCGACGGAGTGTTCGCCCGCGGCGTGGCGGGGGCGGCCCGGTTCGGGAATCGGCTGTTCCTGGTCGGCACGCACGACAGCCGCGCCACGGACGGTGCGTTCGCGGCGATGACGTTCCCGGCCACCGCTGGCGCCACCTGGGCCACGCGCTCGATGGGCGGCGCCGCGAACGATCAGCTCTGGGCGGTCGCGAGCACCGGCACCGAGCTCCTGGCGGGAGGCATGACCCGTTCGTTCCAGACCTCGGGACTCGACGAGGGCCTGCTGATCCGGATCGCCGCCGACGGCGCGCTGACCGCGCGCCGGATGTTCGCGGCGGTGGCGATCCAGCTCCGCGCCGTCACCGTCGCGAGCGCGGGTCGGTGGTGGGTGGCGGGGAGCGCAGGCGACGACCACGGCTTCCTCGCGCGCCTGGCCCCGGCCGCGACCACCATCGCCACGTCACGGTTCGCCATCGACGGCGCTCGGCCGTTGCCTCGCCGCGTCGTCGACTGGCCCGACGACGAGAACGCGCCTTTCGTCGTGGGCCAGCTCGGCGGTGGCACCGAGACCGGGTTCGTCGCGCAGATCGACACTGACCCCAACGGCGGAGACACGAGCTGGGCCGTGACGGTGCCGATGGAGGTGTTCGATGCCGCGTGGTTCGATGACACCATGTGGGTCGCCGGAGCCGTCGGCGCGGACGGCGGGTTGCTTCGCTTCGCCAGCGACGGCGCGCTGCGCGGCGCCTGGCGCGTGCCGCGTCGACCGCTCCACCGCGTCGGCCAGCGCGGCGCGACCACCTGGCTCGGTGGTAGCACCGGCGCAGGTGCCTTCGTCGCGATCCTCGACGGTGACTGCGTCCGCGGCACCGACCTCGCTTCGGTTACGCCATCGCAGCCGATGCGCGCGCCGTTGCCCCTGGGGCTCGACGGGCCGATCCCGTTCTTGGTCGGGCGCGTGGGTACCAGCGCGCGCATCATCGCTCTCGGTGAGGACGCCGTTGCCACCTGCGGAGTTCCCTTCGCCGCCGGGCGAGAGCCCTCGGTGCTCGCGTCGAGCGCGGCGACGCTCACGATCGAGGACCTCGCGCTCGCCGATGAGCCGGTCAGCGCGGTCGGCGCCGTCACGAACGTGAGCGACCAGGCCACGACCTGCCTGTGAGGCCGTCGGCGACGGACTCACGGGCAGCGGAAGGCCTGGGCCTGCGCCCGCAGCGCCTCGCGAAACGCGCTGCCAGCCGGCGCGACCGCCGTCGCGATCACGACTCGGTCACCGCAGACTCCGCGCTCGATCGTCCCCTCGAGCGCGACCGGTCGCTCGGCCTTGAAGCCGTCGAAGAGCGCGAGCTCGAGGCGCCACCGCTCGGACGCCGCGAACCCGAAGGTCGACGCGCTGGCCGCGGTGACCCGCGCCTTGGTCGGGTGCGCCGCACAGGACACGTCGGGCGAATCGGCGACCGCCCGGCACAGCCCATCGAAGTAGCGCTCGATCTGGAGCGACAACCACGGCGCATCGATGGTCGCGGTCGGCGCGTCGACCAACCACACGAACGCGTAGGTGAAGTAGCTCCCCTGGGTCGTGTCGTAGAAGTTCGGCGCGAAGCGCAAGAGCTCCTCGCCGCGCAGCTCGATCTCCGGCGCGAAGCCCAGCGGGAAGGCGATGGTCTCGGTCAGCCAGCCATCCAGCGCCGGCCACATGCGCTCGGCTGGTGCGGGGATCGCCTCGGTGACCGGCGCGACGGGCCCGGAGGTTGGGGGCGCCGCCGTCGAGCCGCAGGCGCAGGCCAGGAGCAGTACGGCGTTGCGCATCGTCGGGTTGTAGCGCGGCAGGGTCGTACCGACCACTCGAGAGGCGCTCGGCTGCGGCATGGACCGTGGCGACGCCGTCGCGTTCGTCACGCGCCGTGGCAGACCGCCTCGACGTTGTGGCCGTCAGGGTCGAGCACGTAGGCGCCGTAGTAGTGCGGGTGATACTGCGGCCTCAGGCCTGGCGCGCCGTGGTCCGTGCCGCCGGCGGCGAGGGCGGCGCGGTGGAAGGCCTCCACCGCCTCGCGCGAGGACGCGCGGAACGCGAGGTGGACAGGCGGCGTGGTCGGGACGCCCTGCCGAATCCAGAAGTCGCTCTCGTCGGGGTGGCCGAACCCAGCGACGTCGGTTTGGCCAGGCAGCCCGGCCAGCCGCACGTAGCCGAGGGGCGCGAGGGCCAGCGCATAGAACGACGCGCTCCGAGCGACGTCACGGACGGAGATGCTCACGTGATCGAACACGAACGATCCTCCTGGGGTTCGAGGGACGCCGGACGCTGGGCGCGTTGGCCCCGACCGGTCGTCACGCTCCGGGCGCGGGCGGCAGGTCGAAGTCGAAGCGGTAGTGGTGCTGGCCGTCGATGATCTCGATGTCCATCTCACCCGTCAGGCCGGCGAGCTCGCCGGTCCCAGAGTCCGGGACGACCGTGACGCGGAGCGCCCGGGCGCCGCGGGTCATGGTGCCGCTGTGCTGGAGCACGAAGGTGCCGGCCCGACCTTCGAGGGTGCCGGTGACGCGCTCGATGGCGACGTAGCCGGCCGAGTCGGGCACCGGCGTGCGGGCGGCGAGCATGTGGACCTCGCTCGCAGCGTCGAGGGGACCGGCGAAGCGCTTTGCGAAGCGCATCCGCGCCAGCGCCACACCGTCGACGACATCGTACGGGGGTTCGGGGTGGGACGTGATCGCGAAGGTGCCCTGGACGTTCATGGCAGCGGGATACCGCATCGACGGCCGCAGGTCTTGCGAGAGAGGCTGCTACCAGGCGGTGGGGCGGGTCGGCGCCTCGCGCTACGCTCGACCGAGATGCCAGGTCCACCGGCGATCTACGAATGCGCTCGCTGTCAGCTTCGCTGCGAGGTCACGCTGGTCGACGACCCGCGCGCGACGGTCGCTGCGGGCGCCGATCGTGACGCACGCTTGCGAACCTACCTGCGCCACGCGACCTGCCCGGCCTGCGGCGGCCGCGACCCTGAGGCGGTCGCGGCGAACGTCGCCCAGCGGCGCCGCGGTCGCTTCGCGGTCGTCGCCAGCCACGCCGCGCTGGCGGGGGCGTCGGCCTTCTTGGTCCCGATGCTCGCGCTGGCGATCCCCATCTTCACGCTCTTCCTCTGGTTCATCGCGCTCGGGATCCGCCGGCGCCGGGGCCTGTGGTTGCCGATCGTCAGCGAGCTGCTGGTGTCCCTCGGTGCGCTCGTCTGGATCGTCGCCGCGCCACGCAACGCCTACCTCGTCCCCGCAGCCTTTGCGCTCTTGGCGTTGTGGCCGCAGGCCGACCCCACCGACCCCTTCACGGCCGCCGCCGAACAGCTCCGCTTCGCCGAGTCGCCGTACCGCGGCTGACGATGCGCAGGTGTCGCCGGTGCGAGCTCGCGCGCCTGCGGTCGATGACAGACGACGAGCGCGCCAGGGTGCCGGTCGGCCTCATGCGCGAGGCCGCGCGGATCCTCGCCGCCAACGAGAACCGCGAGCGCATCCTGACCCTGCGCGAGCCGCTGTCACCCGCCGCTGAAGAGACCCTCGCGCGGCTGCGCCGCCGCAAACGCGAGCGCACCTCGTGACCACACCCTTCGATCCACTCGAGGCCGCGCTCGGGTTCGCCGCTACCTCTTCACCGAGAGGTTGCTACCCGGCGGGCGGAGGGGAGCAGGGCGTTGGGCTACCCTTCACCGAGAGGTTGCTACCCGGCGGGCGGCGGTGAGCAGGGCGTTGGGCTACCCGGGGTTGGGGAGTTCGCCGAGTTGTCACGGTCGCCGCTGACGCCGCCTGCTAGGTTCGAAGCAGCATGCCGCTCCGGGCCGCCATCGAAGATGCGTTCGTGATCGAGAGAAGCGGCTGGGCTGTGGAGCGCGTCGAACGTGTCACCGCTGCGCTACAGAGCTCGCGGCCGAGCGGGTCACGCATGGAAACACTGCGTGGTGTGGATGGAAGACTACACGGCCTTCACCGCGCCCGGAGATACGATCTACCTCAGTCGACGACTGCTAGAGGTGCTTCCCTCCGATGCGGCGGTGGCGTTCGTGATCGCTCATGAGCGCGCCCACCACGCGCTCGGCCACGTCCCGAACTTCGACCTTAGCCTCGGCGCGAGGTCGGTGCGTCTCGGCCTGACGATCCTGGGGCGATGGGTACACAGCACCCGTCATGAGCGTGACGCCGACCTGTTTGCGATCGAACAGTGTGTCGCCGCTGGCTACGACGCGGCCGAGAGCATCGTAGCGCTCGAGTGCCTCGAAAAGATCGCGCTCGACTATGGTCACGTCGATGCGGTCGTCAACGACGCCGAGGCGCGGGCGCGCGCCCGCAGCCACCCACCCCTCCGCGGACGGATCGAGGAGGTCAAACGCCACGTGGCCGCGATGGGCCATGGCCACTGCCTCGAGAACGAGCTGCGGGTGCGCCGCCTCGCGCGGCGGCGCCGGGCCGCTATCGCTGCGGCCAGCGCGGTGAGCGCGCTGGCGCTCCTGCTGGTGCTCAGGAGGGCTCCCTGACCGACGACGCTGGCTTGCCGTACCGAGAGCCTTCACCGAGAGGTTGCTACCCTTCACCCTTCACCGAGAGGTTGCTACCCTTCACCGAGAGGTTGCTACCCTTCACCGAGTTATCTTGGTTTCACCGAGAGGTTGCCCTTCACCGAGGGTTCGACGACGAACCCTTCACGTCGAGCCGGTTCGACGACGCGCTGCGAGCCGAAGCTCGGCGAAGGTTGCCTGCTCCGACAGCCCGAGTCGCTGCGTCCGATCACGGTAGCTGCAAGATCTGGCAATCGGTCCGCGGCCAGCGTGTAGGTCTTGCGTCGCCCTGACGACGACTTACTGATCTACCCATGACCTGCCCCCAGTGTGGAGCGGCCATCCAGCGCGGCTCAGGACGGTTTTGCAGCCACTGTGCGACGGCGCTTCCCGATCTCCCGCGGATCACCCCTGAGGAGTGGGTCTCCCACCGCGAGCGCTTCGAGGCGGCGCGGGCCGATGCTCAGCACGCGGTCGCGATGGCGCTGCCGGCACCCGCGCCCGAGTACGGCACGACCGTGGTCCTACCGACGCTGTTCCTCATCGGCTGGTGCGCGACGGCCGCGTTCATCAGCTCCAAGTTCGCCGAGCACGGCGGCGGGATGGCGGTCGCGCCGATCGTGATGGCCGTCGTCGGGACGGTCATGTTCGGGCGCTGGATCTTGCAGGCGCTGCACAAGGCGAACGCCCCGGTCCAGCGCGACCTGGCCGTGGTGCTCGACGAGCGCACGGAGATCGCGAGCCACCGACGGTCGGACGGCTCGCACTCCACCACGACCAGCTACTACGTGCTGCTCCAGCTCGGCGACGGTACGCGCCGTGAGCTGCCGACGTCGAGCGTCATCGCGGGGCACACGACCCGCGGCGACATCGGCCTCGCGGTGACGCGCGGCGGTGACCTGATCGACTTTCATCGATACCGCGTGTGAGGCGAGGAGTCGGCGACAGGCGCGGTCTTCCGCGGTCGTTCGAGTCGGGGGCCGCTCGTCGGCGCAAGTTCGAGGAACTCCTCGAGCGACCGCGGCCCGCCGCCCCGGCGCGTTCGGTCCAGCGCGGTGTCACCCGCGGTCCGCTCACGCCGCGAGGAGGGCGGGGAGCACGGTACCAGCGGGTCCGAGGAGGACGTGGTCGAAGCGGTCGGCGTTGGCGGGTGGTTCGTAACACCTCGCGCTATCCCGTCCTGACGGCGGCGTGAACGCGTGCTCGCGTCGAGCGATGCAAGACCAAGAGCTGCGAGACCTCCGAGGAGAAGTGACGACGATCGAGCGCGGCCGCGGGAGGCACTACCCCCTTCGCCGAGAGTATGCTACCCGTCGCTAGGCCGAGGTCGATCCGGTCTTCGACGCGATCGAGGCGGTCGGCGCGGTGGTCGATCGCGCGATCGCTCGCCGCCAGGCCGAGGACCGCGGGATGTTCGTCGCGCGCTGGCCCTCGTTGCACCCGCTCGACATCTTCACGCCCAGCATCGACTTCTCGTACGAGGCCGCTCGGACGCGGGTTCGCCGCCGCCTCGACGATCGCGACGCCTGGTTCCTGTCGGCTGAGGGCATCGCTATCTTCAAGCTGCTGTTCTTCCGCGGCAAGGACCGCGTCGATCTGGAGCGGCTGGTGCAGGTCCGGCCCCAGCTCGATCGCGCCTACATCCGGCGGCGCCTGGTCGAGGACCTCGGACGACGAGCGGGTCACCTTCTGGGATGCGGTGACCGCGCGCTACCCTGCTTGATCGATCGGCGGCACATTTCCTTCACCGAGAGGTTGCTACCATTTCCTTCACCGAGAGGTTGCTACCCGTTCACCGGGCCCGTCCTTCGAGGGTGCCGGTGACGCGCTCGATGGCGACGTAGCCGGCCGAGTCGGGCACCGGCGTGCGGGCCGCGAGCATGTGGACCTCGCTCGCAGCGTCGAGGGGACCGGCGAAGCGCTTTGCGAAGCGCATCCGCGCCAGCGCCACACCCTCGACGACGTCGTACGGCGGTTCGGGGTGGGACGTGATCGCGAAGGTGCCCTGGACGTTCATGGCAGCGGGATACCGCATCGACGGCCGCAGGTCTTGCGAGATCGCGTCAGCGCGCCAAGCATGCGGCAGGGCGCGACGTCCGATCGTGGTGCGCGGGGCGGCCGCTGTTCGCGGGTGCGGCGCGGCGCACGCACCTCGAACTCGTGGGCGTGCGACCGATCGGCGCGGGCCTGGTTCGGCTTCCCGCGCCGGCTGACGCGGCCGGCTGTGGCGGCTGCTTCCGGTCATGGGTGCGCGCGCACCAGGGGCGGTGGGCGACGAGCCGGCGTTCATCGGGTGACTCGCGTGGGGCCTGGGGGCAGGGTATCGTTCGCGTCAATGCGACGCGTGCCACCGCCCATGCTCGAGGATGGTGAGGAGCTCGCGCGCCTGCGGTCGATGACAGACGACGAGCGCGCCAGGGTGCTGGTCGGCCTCATGCGCGCGGCCGCGCGGCTCCTCGCCGCCAACGAGAACCGCGAGCGCATCCTGACCCTGCGCGAGCCGCTGTCACCCGCTGCTGAAGAGACCCTCGCGCGGCTGCGCCGCCGCAAGCGCGAGCGCACCTCGTGACCACGCCCTTCGATCCACTCGAGGCCGCGCTCGGGTTCGCCGCGGCCCTCGAGGAGCGCGGCGTCGAGTACGCGATCGGCGGTGCGCTCGCCCTATCGGTCTGGTCCGAGCCGCGGATGACCAATGACGTCGACGTCAACGTGTTCGTCGAGCCGACCGAGCTCGATCCGGTCTTCGACGCGATCGAGGCGGTCGGCGCGGTGGTCGATCGCGCGATCGCTCGCCGCCAGGCCGAGGACCGCGGGATGTTCGTCGCGCGCTGGCCCTCGTTGCACCCGCTCGACATCTTCACGCCCAGCATCGACTTCTCGTACGAGGCCGCTCGGACGCGGGTTCGCCGCCGCCTCGACGATCGCGACGCCTGGTTCCTGTCGGCTGAGGGCATCGCTATCTTCAAGCTGCTGTTCTTCCGCGGCAAGGACCGCGTCGATCTCGAGCGGCTGGTGCAGGTCCGGCCCCAGCTCGATCGCGCCTACATCCGGCGGCGCCTGGTCGAGGACCTCGGCGAGGACGACGAGCGGGTCACCTTCTGGGATGCGGTGACCGCGCGCTACCCGACGTGATCGGTCGGCGACACTGTTCCGCATGCACTCGAGCTCGTTTGGGCTACCCGTCGTTTGGCGTTGGGCTACCGGGCGTTGGGGGGCAAAACCGCGAGCGAAGTGGTACGAGAGAGTGCATGGATGAGGATGACGGACCGTCGCCCGAGCAGCTCGCGCGGTATCGAGCGATGACGCCGGTCGAGCGCCTGCGGCAAGCGGAACGGCTGTACTGGACGGCTCGTCGGCTGCGGGCCGCACGGGTTCGGGCCACGCATCCCGATTGGACGGAGGCACAGGTCCGACAGGTCTTTGCTCGTGCCGGAACCTAGTCTCGTTCAACCGTTCGTCGTCCGGCTCAACAGGTTGGGCCTGGTGTACATGATCATCGGCAGCACCGCGGGGACCGGCGGCTGAGGTTTCGCGGCTGGGCGTCGGGTCGGCACGCAACCGCGGCGGCGGCGGGCCGATAGCGCAGGCATGCGCGTCACGGCGACGCGCGAGGAGCGCGTCATGTCTCACTGCCCGCGGTGGTATCTGCCCAGGTTGGTCTACGAGGTCACGATCCGGACGCTGCACGGGACGTTCTGGATGCGGCCGGATCCGGAGTGCGCCGCCATCGTGGCCGGGGCGTTCGGCCATGCGCTGCGCCGCTATCCCGGGGTGCGGCTCCACGGCTTCGATGCCCAATCGAACCACCTGCACTACCTGGTGTCGGCAACCGAACCGGCCCAGCTCCCGCTCTTCTTCGGCTTGGTCCACAGCAACATCGCCCGGCAGATCAATCAGTTGCGCCGTCGCTCCGGCGTCTTCTGGAGCCGGCGCGGCAAGGTGATCCCGGTCCTCGACGCCGACGCCCAGCTCGACCGCCTGGCGTACCTGTTGAGCCAGGGGCCCAAGAGCCACCTGGTCGCCTCGCCCACCGACTGGCCCGGTGCCTGTTCGACCCCGGGCCTCCTCGGCGACATGACCGTGCCTGCTCGCTACAAGGGCCTCGACACCTGCCGCCGCAACCGGCTGCGCCGCACCCCGCGGCCCGAGGCCGAGCTCGAGGAGGACGTGCAGATCACGCTGTCGCCGCTGCCCGCCCTCGAGATGCTCGCGCCCGACGAGCTGCGCGCCGTGCACGCCGCCCTCGTCGCGAAGATCGAAGCCGACCACGCGGGCGAGCAGGTCATGGGCGCCCACCGCCTGGCCGAACAGGACCCCGAGGCCCGCCCGGAGAACTTCGTCCCCTCGCCCGCCCCGCGGTGCCACGCCTGGGCCGCGTCGGTCCGCCGCCGTTTCGCCAAGTGTTACCGAGCCTTCCAAGATCGCTACCGCAACGCCGCCAGCCGCGTCCGCCAGCGCCCCGCCGACAAGCCCGTCGTCGTCATGGCCGAGTACCCGCCCGGCGCCATGATCCGCGCCCACTGGCACAAGCCCGGCCCCGCCGACCTCGCCGACGCCTGGCTCCGCGGCACCGACGACCTCGACGCCTTCGAGGTGCCCTTCTGACGCGCCCCGCCGCGTCCCCCCTGCGCTGACGCGCAACCCATCCTGGCCCCCGCCCCTCGCACCCGACCCGCCCAGTATCCCTGGGCCGGCCGGGCAGCGGCGCTTTCGGCCGGGCCAATCTCGCCGACAGGTCCAGGTGTCACTCTGTAGATTCTGCGACGTGATCCCACAGGGGTTCGCCGAGAGGTTGCAGGAGTTCGCCGAGAGGTTGCTACCCGTCGTTGGGGCTCCACGGCTTCGATGCGCAGTCGAACCACCTGCACTACCTCGTCTCCGCCACCGAGCCGGCCCAGCTCCCGCTGTTCTTCGGCTTGGTCCACAGCAACATCGCCCGGCAGATCAATCAGTTGCGCCGTCGCTCCGGCGTCTTCTGGAGCCGGCGCGGCAAGGTGATCCCGGTCCTCGACGCCGACGCCCAGCTCGACCGCCTGACGTACCTCTTGAGCCAGGGGCCCAAGAGCCACCTGGTCGCCTCGCCCACCGACTGGCCCGGCGCCTGTTCGACCCCGGGCCTCCTCCGCGACATGACCGTGCCCGCTCGCTACAAGGGCCTCGACACCTGCCGCCGCAACCGGCTGCGCCGCACCCCGCGGCCCGAGGCCGAGCTCGAGGAGGACGTGCAGATCACGCTGTCGCCCCTGCCCGCCCTCGAGATGCTCGCGCCCGACGAGCTGCGCGCCGTCCACGCCGCCCTGGTCGCCAAGATCGAGGCCGACCACGCGGGCGAGCAGGTCATGGGCGCCCAGCGCCTGGCCGAACAGGACCCCGAGGCCCGCCCGGAGAACTTCGTCCCCTCGCCCGCCCCGCGGTGCCACGCCTGGGCCGCGTCGGTCCGCCGCCGTTTCGCCAAGTGTTACCGGGCCTTCCAAGATCGCTACCGCAACGCCGCCAGCCGCGTCCGCCAGCGCCCCGCCGACAAGCCCATCGTCGTCATGGCCGAGTACCCGCCTGGCGCCATGATCCGCGCCCACTGGCACAAGCCCGGCCCCGCCGACCTCGCCGACGCCTGGCTCCGCGGCACCGACGACCTCGACGCCTTCGAGGTCCCCTTCTGACGCGCCCCGCCGCGTCCCCCTGCGCTGACGCGCAACCACCCTTCGCCCCCACCTCCCCCACCCGACCCGCCCAGCACCCCTGGGCCGGCCGGGCGGCGGCGCTTTCGGCCGGGCCAATCTCGCCGACACGTCTGGGTGTCGTTCTGTAGATTCTGCGACGTGATCCTAGAGGGGTTCGCCGAGAGGTTGCTACCCCTCGTTGGGACGCGCCACCACCCTCGCCCCCGCCTCCTCCACCCGACCCGCCCAGCGCCCCTGGGCCGGCCGGGCAGCGGCGCTTTCGGCCGGGCCAATCTCGCCGGCACATCCGGGTGTCGCTCTGTAGATTCTGCGACGTGATCCCAGGGGGTTCGCCGAGAGGTTGCTACCCCTCGTTGGGTTGCGGGCAGCGCCCGGGTTGTCTCCGATCCGATCGGTTGCGACCCGGTTGTGAGGCTACCGGTCGTTAGGGCTACCCGTCGTTGCGACTACCCATCGTTAGCGTCTTCCCACACGTCACTATCAGCGTCAGCCCTGTCGCTGTCGCCGTAAGATCGGCTGCGCTGTGCGGCCATTCGTTGAAGAAGCCTCGTGCTGATCGTATGAAATCTCGTGTAGAATCTAACGTTTGAGGCGCGCAACTTGCTAAACCATACATCCGTCGCAATATAGTCTGGTCCGCTGTAAGAAAGCCACCCTTGCTCATATGCTTCGTAGGCAACCAACCAGTTCTCGCTTTTCAGCGAGTCCGGCCCAAGCATCGCTGCCCAGAGTGTGACGTCTAGACCACGAGAGACTAGACCTCGGCTCTGCGCGTCAAGTGCCAACAGAATCACGGCGTTGTCCTTGCAAAAAGACAGTGCTCGTGCGCTCTCTTTGCCAATCTTGAACCCAAACGCAATCGCCGTCCAAAGCGCCCAAGCAACTTCACTACCATGGTTCAGCGGCGCGGCACGTTGGATGATGTTGTTTACGAGTTTGCTGAGCGCGCGCAGGTCGGGAGCCAGGCCCGCCAGATAGTTCTTGACCAGAAAGCGCGCAAACTGCGGCATCGCACTCGGCTCCGCCCAGACTGCCTGACTGAGCAGTTGTTGGACGAGTCTCCAACTTCGCCCATCCAGCGTCACCGACTCAAGACGGGCTATCGCGTACCCGACGACGTACGCGTCCTGCTCGACACCGCGTATACGAAACACCTCATCGAAGAACGCAAGCACTCTTTGACGATCCACCGCACCGCCCCAGAGACTGTAGTCTCTAATTCGCACAAGCCATGGCCGATCGGTCGGCAACGGCAACTCATCAATACGAGTCTTTCGCGGGTTCAGGGAGAGTTCGTACGCTACCAATTCCTCTTGCAAGACCGCAAGTGCCTTCTCTGCTTGATGCCGTGTGGCAAACACCAGCTCGTAGTCGTCATAGTATCGGATACCAGATACCGCTTCGATTCTGTCAGAGACAGCGACGTCTATCGCCGAGAGTATGAGCTCACCGAGTATCAGTGATGAGTCGGGACCGATCGCGATCCCCTTCGTCTGCCCGGACTGCCCTAGTCGAATTGCCAGATCGATGACGTTTCCGACCAGCTGATAGTTCTGGCGCTGCGCCTTAGCGACAGCGCGAGTGTGCAATGCCCACGGGATGCTATGCGAGTACACACTAGGATAGAACTCTGAGATGTCTGCACTCAGGAGGTAGCCACCCAATGTGCGATTCGCGGCGCGGCGAAAGGGCAGGTCGCCGGTCGAAGTCTGCGCTGCGCAAGCCCGGCCGAGTGTTCGCGTGAAGCGCGGCCTGCTGCAGCTGTATGGCGACGATTCGATGCGCTCGCGAATCGTGGGCCACTGCGACTCGATTGCTCGAACAAGATGGAACTCGACGATAGGATTCGGGATCGCAAGCAGTCGCCGCGTGCCGCTTAGCCTGGCAAGGCTATGGCGAACTGGTGACGTCTCGCCGTTGTCGCGCAGTGACTGCGGCGGCGCAGGGTGTGCGGCGAGCGCGCTCGAAGAACTCCCGGATGAGAAGCTTGGCGGCAACTCCTTTGGAAAGAGCCCAAAGTCGAGCAGTGACAGTGGCTTCATGTGCGGCTGCTCATCGTTGATGACATTGCCATCGCGCCTCGCTTCTTTTCGCCTCGGGCACTAGTACACGCGAACCAGACAGTTGCGACCCGCACCTCGGCGACACGAGTCGTCGAGCGACCTTTCCGCCATACGAACCGGCCAGTTTCGGCCGTGACCGAAGTCCTCTGTCGAACAGGAGCGGCCATGAGTTGTCGACCTCAGCCAGCCAATGCGCGCTTCACCTGAAGCGCGACGACTTCGGCGAGAAGTGGGGGAACGGCGTTGCCAACCTGACGAAACCCGTGCCAGATTGTGCCTGCGAATTGGAATGCGTCAGGAAATGAATGTAGCCGCGCAGCTTCTCGTACCGTTATGCACCGGTGTTCGTCGGGATGGATCGGTCGTGGCGCAGTGAACCGGCCACGAGTGATGTCTGTTCCTGCCCGCAACGTCGTCGACTGAGCATCGTTGCTCAGACGAATGAAGCGACTCACTGGTTCCTGGGCGCCGCGCTTCGTGCGCCGAAATCGTTCCCTTACCACCGCGCTGTGACGAGTCAGCTGGCACGCTGTCAGCCGATAGCTAGTAGGACTCATGTTCTTGTCGCGCAACCGGGCGCTGTAGTGTGAAGGAGGCCCGAGTTTAACAAGAGCGTCACTTTGTTCGTACAACTCCGGAATCGCTTCCAAGGGCGGGATATCGGCCAATGCCTCACCGACGGTCACACGACTACGCCGTCGCTCTGGATAGGTGGGCGGCGTGCATCCATATCTGTAGCCCAGGAAGAAGACCCGGGCCCTATTCTGCGGTACGGAGAAGTCCGCAGCATCAAGTGTCTGCACCGGGCCAACAACATCGTAGCCTGCCTGCGAAATCTCGCCAAGAAACATGCTCAGCGTGTCGGACATTTGGGACATCAATATGCCCCGTACATTCTCCATTATGAAATAGAGCGGCCGCAGCTCGCGCACCAACCGCGCGAACTCGAGAATTCCAACGTTGCGCGGATCGCGCGGATTCCGGTGACCGCCGACGGAGAACCCCTGGCATGGCGGGCCACCAAACAGGAGATGCAGTTCATCTGTTCGCGAAAGCCCACTCGTTGCGCGCAAATCTGCTCCTGTCTGCTTTCCGACATCGCCCACGAGCACTCGACAGCTTTGAAAGTTCTGGCTGTGCGTGCGAGCGTGTATGGGATCATTCTCAACGGCGCACATCACTGAAAACCCAGCATTCTCCACACCGAGAGTCATTCCACCTGCGCCGGCGAAAAGCTCTATGGCACGCAGAGCCGTCACAGGTCCACCTCTCCCATCATCGGATAGTAGCGATAGAGTTGCGCATAGGCTTCGACGAATTCCCGCGGCAAAGGAAATGGCAGATTTACTGATGCGCGCGGGAGCCGCCTATCAAGTTCACTGCGTTCTTTGGGCGTTATGGGAGGAATTGCAATGTTGAACAACTTCTTGCCAGTGAGAAAGGAGAGCCCTTCTAGAAGGCGCGCAGATTTGACTGTTTTGCGGCCAGCGCGGTCGAGCAAAGCGCCGCCTATCGTGATCATCGGGGCGCCGTCCTTATACCAGAACGAGAATAGCGGTACAATCTCTACCCCTTCACGCGCACGGCCGTTGTCGCTCAGCGTGCTCTCTAGATAGGCCCACAGGATCTTGACGAGCAAGTCGGGATATTCCTCTGGAGCCAATACCCGGGGCAGTCGTGTTGGGACGCTGTCGCCAAACGTACGACGCAGTGCATCCCCTCTCGCGGCGCGTGAATCACCGTCTCGCCAAGGCGGCCTCGCATCGAACGTTGCCATCAGCACGCTGCTCGTCTGCGCGCGCTCTCCAAGAAACGCTAGATCTTGGAGAGATTCGCTTTCCGGTGCGTAGTCGTAGTCGAGCCATACGATCGCTGGCTTCTTCCAGTTCAGCTTCGGCAGTACGGCTGTGGAAATCCCTTCCATGACTCTTATGCACGAGAAGGGGCGATTGTATTGGGCCCGCTTATAGCCGTCGGGCATCTCGATTGATGTGAGTCGTTTGATTCCGAGCTTCCGATGGGCGATAATGAAGTCAGAAAACCACATTGAGCCAAAGCCAACGTAACGAAAATCCTGGCCTGGGAATGCGCCAACATAGCGCCCAAGAGCTTCAAAGATCATCTTTCGCTGCGTGCGCTTATTCGGACGAATTGCGTAGTTGAACTTCTCGTATGAGGGGCGATGGACTGTCATCGATCGACCTTGTTCACATAGAAGTACTCGAACGTCTTGGCACCTACCGCCGTCGCGGAGAGGTCGGGGTCGCCAAGCGCCGCAGCTACCCTGGCAACCTCCCGCTTTGGCTTCTGGTACTGAATATTGACGGCGCCGTCGGTAGTCCCCGGGACGGGCGGTGTCTTCATGCTCTGAGGCTTTGATACTGCGGTTGCTCGCACTGGCTTCGCCTCGCGTTCTGCCTTTTTCGCAGCGGTTGGATTGGCCTTGCGGGCCCTAGAGTAGGTAATGTACTCTCGTGCCGCGACCTGCATCTTGCTGCGAGCTTTGCGGTACAAGACCGTCTCAGCGTCGATATCGTCCTTTGTCGTTGTCCACGGCAACAGAAACGGCGAGTCCGATCGAAACGCAATTATTCCAACGTATCCATTGTACTGTGGGTGCCACTGCGGGAACTTGGCTAGTCCCCAACCCGTTCGCTCCGACTTGTCCGCGGCAAGAACAACGCGGTTGTTGCATAGTACGTACCAGCCCCACGGAGAGGCGTCATCGTCCTCGTCAGAGCCAGGGCGCTCACCGCGTGTCGCGGCCGCGCCGGCCCACAGCTCCACGTCAACGATTTGACCATCGACCTTCTGCACGAACTGCTCGTGCAACGGCTGGAACCCGTGTCCTTGCAGGAACGCGAACTCCATCGGCTTCACCTTGTTTCCATTGACCTTGATTGTGAGGCCTTGGTCGAGGAATGCCGCGAAAGTTCGCGCTGCTGCGTTCAGCAAGCGTGATTCGAATGCTGGGGAGCTAAGTTCTTGCGAGACTCCTGCCAGTAGCTTCGTCACCTTTATGACAGTGTGCTCTTTGGCGGTCTTCTTCACCGGGCGCGGAGTGAGCCGCATGTCCCATGTGTCACGATCAGCCGCCCACGCTTCGACGTCGACATCCATTGTGAATGCGTCATCTTCCGTTTGTGACTCGATAGAGAAGTAGCGTCCGAGCTTGAATAGTGCCCGCTTCATCCCAATCCCGTAGATCCCGATGCCAGTCCTAGTCGCAGATTCGTCCGGTGCTTCCGGGTCACGGCCGAAGTTGAAGGCGTAGTCGCAAGCGATGCCAATGGGGATGCCGCCGCAGTTGTCGCTGACTGACAGCGAACTGCGATCGAATTTGATGTCAATTGTGTATGCTTGGTAGCGGTTCTCGCCGGAACTTAGCGGATGAGGCTTTGGAGCGAGAGTCCGTTTGCCTCGTGATGGCGGATTGGTATGTCTGGTCGCACCGTCTACCGAGTTGTCGATGAGGTCGAGCACACACGCCTCCAGAGATATGTCTCTGGTGATCATGTCGATGAAGAAGCGCTTGTGCGGGGTCGCCTTTACAACACGCGTGTCGACGTCTGACATCTGGCCTCTCACTTTGGCTTACGCAGCAAGTCGCCGCTCTGCAAGGTGGCCAAGCGCCTCCCACCAGTAGGACGGGGCTTGTGCAGCTTCGACGCTAGCGGATTTTCGGCGTCCGAAAGCGTCGCGAGGCTTCCCTTTTTGGGGGAGCCTCGCTGTTTCGGTTGCCTCTGGTCAGCGTCGTGTCAGCGCCCGCCACTCACCCCTCCAGTACTACCCCACCATCACGAACAGCCCGACGTGCTCCCGCAATTCGGGCACTTATGGCACGCCCCGTTCCGCACCATCAGCGTTCCGCACTCATGGCACGGCGGGGCATCGGTCTCCTGCACCCAGGCGCGGTCCTTCGCACCGATCCCACCGACCCCCGCCCCGCCCGCCTCGAACCCGCCGACGAGCGCACCCGCGACGGCCGTGACCTTGGCCATGGCAGCCTCGACCCCGTCCTTCGCCATGAGCGGCACCCGCGGCAAATCCAGCTGGGCCTCGCGCGCGGCCGGGTGACGCTCGATCGCGTTGCCATCCACCGGGAACCGGATGTTCAGCCAGCGGAAGATGTAGTCCATGATCGACGTGGCGATCGGGATCTCCTGGTTGCCGGTGAAGCCGCTCGGCTCGAACCGGGTGCCCTTGAACTTGTCGACCAGGATCTGGAGCGGCACGCCGTGCTGGAGCGCGAGCGACACCGCCGTGGCGAAGGAGTCCATCAGGCCGGCGATCACGCTGCCTTCCTTGGCCATGCGCACGAAGATCTCGCCCGGGGTCCCATCGGCGTAGAGACCGACGGTGATGTAGCCCTCGTGGCCGCCGATCGAGAACTTGTGGGTGAAGCTCATGCGCTCGTCGGCGAGCTTGTGGCGGCGAGCCACCGGCGGGCCGGCGGGGCGCGACTTCTTCTCGCGCATGGCCAGGACCATGGCGCGCTCGTCGTCGGACAGGAGCGACAGCGGGTCGCTGGCGGCGGCCGGGGCCTCGGCCTCGACGTCGGCGCGGCCCGAGCTGGTGGCCTGCTTCAGGTTGGTCGAGAGCGGCTGGGTGCGCTTGCAGCCGTCGCGGTACACCGCGATGGCCTTCAGGCCCATCTTCCACGCCTGGATGTAGGCGTCCTCGATGTCCTCGATGGTGCAGTCGTTGGGCAGGTTCACCGTCTTCGAGATCGCGCCCGACAGGAACGGCTGGGCCGCGGCCATCATCCGCAGGTGGCCCATGTAGTGGATCGAGCGGGTGCCGTTGCTCGAGCGGAACGCGCAGTCGAAGACCGGCAGGTGCTCGTCCTTCAGGCCGGGCGCGCCCTCGATCGTGTCATTGGCCGCGATGTACGCGACGATGGCCTCGACCTCCTTGGCGTCGTAGCCGAGCTTGGTCAGGGCCTCCGGGACGGTGTGGTTGGTGGTCTTGAGCAGACCGCCGCCGACCAGGCGCTTGTACTTGACGAGCGCGATGTCGGGCTCGACGCCGGTGGTGTCGCAGTCCATGAGGAACGCGATGGTGCCGGTCGGGGCGAGGACGGTGACCTGGCCGTTGCGGAAGCCGTACTTCTCGCCGGTGGCGATGGCCTCGTCCCACACCTGGCGGGCGCCGGACATCAGGTCGTAGGGGACGAAGGCGCTGTCGATCTTCTCGACCGCCTGGCGGTGCTTGCGGATAACGCGCATCATCGGCTGCTCGTTCTTGGCGTAGCCGACGAAGGGGCCGGTGGCGTCGGCGGCGATCTGCGCCGACTGGCGGTAGGCCTCACCGCACATGATGGCGGTGATCGCGCCGGCGTAGGCGCGGCCGGGGGCCGAGTCGTAGGGCAGGCCGCGCGACATGAGGAGCGCGCCGAGGTTGGCGAAGCCCAGGCCGAGGGGCCGGTAGTCCCACGAGTTCTGCGCGATCTTCTCGGTCGGGTACTTGGAGTTGTCGACGATGATCTCCATGGCGGTGATCGTCGTCGCGCACGCCTTCCTGAACGAAGGCACATCGAAATCGCCGCGGGCGTCCTGGAACTTGCGCAGGTTGAGCGACGCCAGGTTGCACGCCGAGTCGTCGAGGAACATGTACTCGGAGCACGGGTTCGAGGCGTTGATCCGCGCGGTGTTGATGCACGGGTGCCAGTCGTTGACCGTGGTGTCGTACTGGATGCCGGGATCGCCGCACACCCACGCCGCCTCGGCCATCTTGTGCATGATGTCCTTGGCGCGGAAGGTCTGGACGGCGCGGCCGTCGATGACGGCGCGGGTCGACCACTCGGCGTCGCGCAGGACGGCCTGCATGAAGTCGTCGGAGACGCGGACCGAGTGGTTGGCGTTCTGGTAGCCGACCGAGTCGTAGGCGCCGCCGACGACGTTGAAGCCGCCGTCGTAGCCGGCGTCGATCAGGGCCCAGGCCTTCTTCTCCTCGGTGGCCTTGCACTCGATGAACTCGACCACGTCGGGGTGGTCGACGTTCAGGATGACCATCTTGGCGGCGCGCCGGGTCTTGCCGCCGCTCTTGATGGCGCCGGCGAAGGAGTCGAAGCCGCGCATGAACGACACCGGGCCGCTCGCGGTGCCGCCGCCGTTCAGGTTCTCGTGGCTGCTGCGCAGGTTGGAGAGGTTGGAGCCGGTGCCCGAGCCGTACTTGAAGAGCATGCCCTCGGTCTTCGCCAACGTGAGGATCGAGGACATCGAGTCCTCGACCGCGTTGATGAAGCAGGCCGAGCACTGGGGATCGTCCTCGACGCCGACGTTGAACCAGACCGGCGAGTTGAACGCCATCTTCTGCTGGACCAGCAGGTGGACGAGCTCATCGCGGAACGCCAGGGCGTCCTTGGGGGTCTTGAAGTAGCCGTCGGCCTTGCCCCAGGCGTAGATGGTGTCGGCCACGCGGGCGATCATCTGCTTGACCGAGCGCTCGCGCTCCGGCGTGCCCAGGGTGCCGCGGAAGTACTTCTGGACGACGACGTTGGTCGCGGTCTGGGACCAGGCCTTGGGGAACTCGACCTGGCGCTGCTCGAAGTACACCTTGCCATCGGCGCCGCTGATCACGGCGTCGCGCAGCTCCCACTCGACCTCGGCGAACGGATCCACCCCTTCGCGGGTGAAGTAGCGCTCGACCGTGAGGCCCGGGCGGGCGTCGCGGATGACGCGGCTGGTGGTGCGCTTGGCACGCTTGCCCTGCTGGGCATCCCGGCCGTCGTCGTTGGTCATGGCGGTGTCCTCGTTGAGCATGGCCCCTCCTGGAATCGTTGGCTACGGTTGGCGCGGCGGTGGCGTTCGGGCGATTCGAGACGACAGGGGCCCTCTACGGATAGGCGTATCCGTATGAAACCCCTGTTGAATTTGAAGCTGGTGACGTGCTGGTGGCGGTGAAGACGTGCGGACGTGGCGGGTCGGTCACAACACCCGCGACGGATGCCCGTTGTAATCGCGGCCCACCGGGAGGGCAAGAAAAGAGCTACTAGATTTGGTGGCCGGGTGGGGAGGACCTACTAGGGATGGTGTGGGTGACTACATGACAACCTGTGGGCGTCCCTGTGGATTGTGTGTGGTCGGGAGTGGATGGAGCGGAGAAAACGAAGCCGATCCAAGCGGATCGGCGTGCCTGTGAAAGAGGCTGTGGATCGCGTGCCAACGTGGGTGCCGCGGTGCGTCATGGGCAGATCTCCACCTGAAAAAAATTTGCCCATGGATCGAGAATGGGTTGGAAACGGGGGTTTTGTCGGCGCGTGAAAGGAGGGGGTGACGCGGCGCGGTGAACGGGGGTTCGCGGGTTTGCTGGAGGGGGGGGGGAGGAGGAGGGCGGAGGCGCGAGGCGGAGACCGAGGCGGAGGCCGAGGCGGAGGCCGAGACCGAGGCCGTACCCGAACCCGAACCCGAACCCGAACCCGTCCCCGAACCCGATCCCGATCCCGATCCCGATTCCGATCCCGATCCTGTACGAACGGGATCCTTAGTTACACTTTGGACCGGCAGCCTTGGTTACAGACTGACCGGGAGCCTTGGTTCCACCAGACCGGCAGCCTTGGTTACAAGCGAGCCGGGAGCCTTGGTGACACCAGACCGGGAGCCTTGGTTACACGAGGCAGCGGCCAGCCGGTCCAGGCTAGCCATGACGGATGAGCCCGTCCTCAGGTCGCCGTTCATCGAGAACCCCGAGGAACACGGGCCCGAAGCGCATCTCGTGCAGACCGTCGCCGAGGGGCAGGAGGCCAACCAGCTCGCTCCCCAGGGCGATGCCGATGAAGATCGCGGCGCCGCGCCACTTGAGGTGACCGGTGGGATAGACGCGGCGGACTTCGACGCCGGTCGGGTACTCGATCTCCGGCACGCGACCGGGATACGGGCGTGGGGACGGGCGGTACACCGAGGCCGGCGTCTGCATGCCGAGGGCCTCGTGCGGGCGCTCCTCGTTGTACTCCCGACGGAAGCGGTCAAGGGCGACCTGCTGAGCGGCCATGGTGTCGGCGGGTGGCGAGGCGGCTTCGAGCTTCAGCACGCGGTGCATTCGCTCGAGCTTTCCGTTCTGCGCGGGGCTCGCGGGGGTGGTGCGTTCGACGTGGATGCCAAGCCGAAGGAAGCGCACGCCGAGGCGACTGAGGCCAGCGATCCCCGTCGAGGCAAACGGGCCGCCGTTGTCATGGCGCACCGTCGCCGGCAGACCACGTTCACGAAACAGGCGCTCGAACACCGGCCACGCGAGCGCGTCGCGTTCGGCGGGCAGGCCGAAGGCCGCAAGCAGGAAGCGACTCACCAGGTCCTGCACGGTCAGGGGATGGCATCGCCCACCGCGCCCCAGTGCGAAGTGGCCCTTGGAGTCCAGGCACCAGGTGTCGTTCGGTTGCAGGGCCGGCTTGAACGCGGCGCGCGGCGTCTTCGGGTATGCCGCGCGTCGACGGGGCGTGCGGACCAGCCCACGCCGATGCAGCAGGTCGCCCATCGTGCTCGGCACCGGCCACGCGGTGCGCGGGTACTTCCGTGCCAACCACGCGCGCAGCTTCTTCGGGCCCCACGTGGGGTGCTGACACCGGAGAGCGACGATCTCGGCGGCCTGCTCGATGGAAACCGCATGAGGCGTGGTCAGAGGCGCGGACGAGCGATCCGCGAGCCCGGCGACCCCGCCTTCCTGATAGCGCCGCAGCCACGTGTGCAGCGTCTTTCGCGACACCCCGAGCTGCTCGGCGGCTGCAGTGACCGTGGTGGTGTGTTCAAGGATGGGCTGGATGGCGCGCAGGCGCTCACGCTGAGTGAAGAACTCCATCCTCCCAGCTCATCTCCCTGCTCGCTTGTCACCAAGGCTGCCGGTCCACTTGTAACCAAGGCTCCCGGTTCACTTGTAACCAAGGCTCCCGGTTCGCTGTTACCAAGGCTGCCGGTCCACCTGTAACCAAGGCTCCCGGTTCGCTGTAACCAAGGCTCCCGGTCTGAACTGTTACCAAGGTTGCCGGTCCATACCTCCCGATCCCGATCCCGATCCCGATCCCGATCCCGATCCCGAACCCGAGACCGATCCCGATCCCGATCCCGAGACCGAGACCGAGACCGAGTCCGAGACCGAGTGCGAGTCCGAGTCCGAGACCGAGGCCGAGTCCGAGGCCGAGGCCGAGGCCGAGGCCGAGGCCGAGTCCGAGTCCGAGGCCGAGGTCGAGGGGCTGAGAAAGCCGGCAGGGAACGGAAGGGCCATGCGATGCTCGCGCGATGCGGATGACGGGTCTCGCGACGGCGGGTCTCGTGGGAGCGCTGGCGCTGATGGCGCCGCGCGATGCCCACGCGGCCTTGCACTTGATCAGCATCACCAAGGTCTTCCCCGGCGCGCCGGGGGCGCCGAGCGCGCAGTGGATCGAGCTGCAGATGTACGCCGCGGGACAGACCGTGGTCGGCGGCGCGTCGGTGGTCGTGTACAGCGCGGCCAACGTCGAGCTCGGGCGCTTCACCTTCGCGGGCAACCTGCCCAACGGCGCGAACCAGGCGAAGATCTTGATCGCGACCGCGGAGGCGGCGACCGCGCTGGGCGTGACGCCGAACCTGACGATGACGGCGGTGGTGCCGCGGGCCGGCGGGAAGATCTGCTTCGAGGCGTCGGGCTTCGGCGCGATCGACTGCGTGGCCTGGGGCAACCATCCGGGCAGCGCGGCGGGCGGCGGCCAGGTCAACGTCGGCCCGCCGGTGGCGCCCCTGGCGGGGCTGCCGCTGGGCGCCGGGCTGGTGCGCCGGCTCGACGTGGCCGGGGGCGCGACGACCCTCGAGGGCGCCGACGACCGCAACAACTCGGCGGCCGACTTTCGCCTGGCGCTCGAGGCGCCGGGCAACAACGCCGGCCAGAGCGGCACGTTGCCGGCGGCGACCTGCGGCGACGGCGCGGTGACCGGCCTCGAGGGCTGCGACGACGGCGGCGCCCTCGGCGGCGACGGGTGCAGCGCGAGCTGCATGGACGAGGTGTGCGGCGACCTGGTGGTCAACGACGACCGCGAGACCTGCGAGGACGGCAACGCGGTGAGCGGGGACGGCTGCGACAACAACTGCACCGCGACCGCGTGCGGCAACGGCGTGTTGACCGGCACCGAGGTGTGCGATGACGGCAACCTGACCAGCGGCGACGGCTGCGACAGCAACTGCACGGCGACCGCGTGTGGCAATGGCGTGCGCACCGGGACCGAGGCGTGCGACGACGGCAACCGAACCAGCGGCGACGGCTGCGACGTGAACTGCACGGTGACCGCGTGCGGCAACGGCGTGGTGACCGCGGGCGAGGACTGCGAGCCGCCCGGCGTCGGGGCCTGCGACGCGACCTGCCAGCTCCTGTGCTCGGTGCCGGCGGACTGCGCCGACACCGATCCGTGCACGACCAATGAGCGCTGCACCGCGACCGGCTGCGCCGTCGATCCGACGCCGACCGACGACGGCAACCAGTGCACGATGGACGGCTGCGGCCCGGGCGGGGTCTTCCACGACGCGCTCGACGACGGCACCGAGTGCTCGCTGGGCGGTCCGGCGCGGGCGCTGTGCGTGGCGGCGACCTGCGTGATCGCGCGGTGCGGCGACGGCTTCGTCGACACCGCGGCGCCGGGCGGACCGGAGCAGTGCGACGACGCCAACACCGTCGACGACGACGGTTGCACCAACGGGTGCACGCTGCCGCGGTGCGGCGACGGCGTGGTGCAGAGCGGCGAGGCCTGCGACGACGGCGACACCGACGACACCGATGCGTGCACGACGATGTGCCTGGCGGCGCGGTGCGGCGACGGCGCGGTCCAGGCCGGGGAGACCTGCGACGACAGCAACACCGTCGACGGCGACGGCTGCACCGCGATGTGCCAGGCCGAGCGGTGCGGCGATGGCGTGGTGCAGTTCGGCGAGACCTGCGATGACGGCAACGCGGTGGAGACCGACGCGTGCACGACGCTGTGCCAGGCGCCGATGTGCGGCGACGGGATCGTGTCGAGCGGCGAGGCGTGCGATGACGGCAACCGGGTCGACGACGATGCGTGCGACAACGCGTGCGAGCGGGGCGGGATGGATGAGGAGGCCGGCGGATGCTGCGCGGGCGGCGCGGGTGGAGGACCGGGCGCGGCGGCGCTGGCGGCGGCGGTGGCAGCGGTGCTCGGGCGGCGGCGGCGGCGGGCGTGAGGTGGCGGTGGCCGCGGGCGCGCGGCCGCGTAGACTCAAGCGCGTGATGGCCTGGTCCTCTTCGCGCCGCACCGGGGCGGCCCACGCGGCGCGCCTCGGGGCGGCGCTGGCGCTGGCGCTGGCGACGGGTTGCGGCGGCGAGCCGACGGCCACGCGGCCGCGGGTGGTCGAGCGGCCCCCGCCGGTCGCGCTCGATGGGGCCGTCGGCGCTCCCGGGCCCTCGGCACCGACGGCGGATCGCCCGGACCGCGCGCAGCTCACGCCGATCGTCGACGATCGCCTGAGCTGGACGTTCGCCGACTATCCGCGCGACCTGCCCGCGGGAGTGTCGGTGATCGCGCCGACGCGACTGGGTGAGCTCCGGTTCTTTCCGCAACCGCCCGTGATCGCCGACGCGTACTGGGTGTTCGGTCCGGGGCCGGAGCCGTGCAAGGCGACGCGGGGACCGATCGAGGTCGATATCGATCCGGTCCCGCTGGCGTGCTCGGCGGTGGACTGCGACCTCGAGGTGGCGCGAGTCGCGCTCTTGGGCTGCCCAGGTGGGGCCCTCGCGGTCCCGGCCCAGCCCGGCGCGGCGCCGCCGTCGTGGCGATACCTGCCGATCGAGGTGAGCCAGGGCGGCGACGTGACGGCGCTCGATCCGAGCACGCCGGCGTATGCGAAGAAGCTCGAGCGCTACCTCGCGGCCGGCGGCGACTATGCGGATCCGCAGTTCTTCGCGAAGGCGAAGGCGCCGACGGAGATCCCGGCCCGGTACCAGGGCGATGTCCCGCGGGCGGCGTGTGGGCGGCGATGCCGCGTCGAGTGGTGGATCGGGCGGATCGCGGTGACACCGGCGATCGAGCTGGTGTGGATCCGCAGCTATGGACCGCGCGGCGAGGCGCGCTGCGAGGTCGGGAGCGAAGAGCTGTGGCAGGCGTTCGTGGTGGACGGCGGCGGCGCGGTGGCGATCGCCGACGGCGCACAGCCGGCGCTGGAGGGGAGCTACCACCAGCCATACGTGGCGGCGATCGTCGACGGGGAGCGGGTGGTCGAGCTGGTGCCGGGGGAGGATCGTGTGTGCGAGGGCCTCGGGCGCTGAGGGGAGGGTGGAGGGAGGAGGGCGAGGCGGGGGCGGAGGTGGAGGGCGAGGCGGAACCCGATCCCGATCCCGATCCCGATCCCCGATCCCCGATCCCGATCCCGAACCCGAGACCGAACCCGAGACCGAACCCGATCCCGAGACCGAACCCGAACCCGAACCCGATCCCGATCCCCGATCCCGATCCCCGAACCCGATCCCGATCCCCGATCCCAAACCCGAACCCGAATCCGAGGCCGAGACCGAGTCCGAGTCCGAGACCGAGTCCGAACCCGAGACCGAGTCCGAGGCCGAGTCCGAGGCCGAGACCGAGGCGGAGACCGAGGGCTCAGGTCGCGGTGGGGGGCGCGGGTGAGGTCGCGCCGTCGGGGAGGGCCGGCGCGGGGGCGAGGCCGGGCGAGGTCGCGAAGAAGCGCGCGTGGTGCTCGGGGGCGACCAGCTCGTCGACGGGGCGGCCGTGGATCGTGGCGCCGACGATCATGAGCGAGCGCTCGACCTTCTCGATCGGGTTGACGTTGTCGGCGATCACGGTGTCGACCAGCGTGCGATCGAAGCAGTGGGTGGCGGCGAGGATGACGTGGAGGCTGGCGTCGTCGATGGCCAGGGACCCGGAGCGCGTGAGGGCGTCAAGGAGATCGAAGGCGCGGTGGCGCTCGCGCTCGCGGTCGGCGGCCGACAGGGTCGCGGTGGTCGGCGCCGACAGCAGGCCGGGCTGGGCGGTGCGGGTCCACGGCTCGCCGGGGTTGAGGATGGTCGCGCGCAAGGCGCCATCGGTGTCGAGGCTCTCGAAGCGGCGGTCGAGCTCGGCGGGCAGGCGGGTGTAGTCGGCGGGTTCGCGATCGCCGGCAGCGGCGGCGGCGCTGGGATCGGCCGGGGCGGAATCGCCCGGCTGGCGGCGGGCCGGCGGCGGCGCGACGGGGGCCGGGGCAGCGACGGCGACGGGAGCGGGCGCGGCGGACGGCGGCGGCGGCGCGGGCGGTGGCGCGGACATCGAGTACCCGACGCTGACCGGCATCGCGACCGGCCCGGCCATCCCCGGCATCCCCGGCGGTGGCGGCGCGGGGCGGCTCCCACGGCCACGGGTCGCACCTTCGGGCGCGCCCCCGGGCATGGCGGGCGGGCCACCGAAAGGCATCGGCGGCGGCGAGCGATCGAGCTGCGCCAGCCGCAGGGCCTCGCGCTCGCGCTCCTGTTCGAGCTCGCGGGCCTTCGAGCGCTCGATCATCTCGTACATGCGCGCGACGTACTGCTTCACGCGCTCGAGCTTGTCGGCGGCCGGCAGGTCGGCCGGGCCGTCGTAGGACAGCAGATCGCTCGGGAGCTGGTACTCGATGAACAGATCGAGGAGCTCCTGGGTCAGCCGGATCTCCTTGGTCAGGCTGTCGGGCGGCAGCCGCAACAGCTTCTCGAGCTGCGGCTTGATCTGGATGACGCAGACCGCGAACAGCGTGCTCTCGAGCTGCATGCCGCGGAAGGCCTTGGCGAAGCGCTGCTGCTCGGGCGACAGCGACTCGATCGCGTCGCGGAACTCCTTGGGCGTCGGGAGCTGCTCGAGGAGGAGCGGCAGCTTCACGAGGTCCTTGTTCTGGACGATGAGGCCCAGGCGCGGCTCGAAGGTGTCGGCCGACGAGATGCGCCCGACCAGCAAGACGAAGCTGCTGAACTGCCGGGCCCGCGCGACGAGCTGGAGCGCCGCCGGCGCCTGGCCCGAGAACTGGTGCGAGACCCAGGCGTGGAGATAGCGCTCGCCGAGGAACGTGACCCGGGTCGCGGCGTCGAGGCCGAAGCTCATCGGGCGCGCGGCGGCGATGCGGCGCACGGTGGTGGAGATCGGCTCGGAGGCGCCGGCGCGGCCAGCCTCGATGGCGACGACGCCCTCGGGATCGTGATCGGGGCGGCGGATCGCATAGGAGAACGGCAGCGGGCGAAAGGCCGGCGCCACCAGCTTGCGATGGTGGAAGTCCATGTACGCGGTGAAGTCGGCGGGCGTGAGCTCCTTGCCGATCGCGGCGACGAGCTGCTGGCGCAGGAGGGCCTCGAGGTGATCGACGCTGTCGACGAGCTGGCCGCACACGCGCCGGGCGTGGAGCAGCGCGACCAGGAGGCCGGCCTCGACGGCGGTGATGACCGAGGCGTCGCGCGGGAAGGCGGCGTCGAGGGCGCGGCGCTTGGCGGTCAGCGTGCGCTGGGCCTCGGCGAGGAAGGCGTGGAGGTAGGCCAGGGGCAGGACGCCGTCGGCGCCGCCGTCCTCGAAGAGCGGCAGGACCGGGACGAAGACCTCGCGGTCGTCGATCGCGGCGAGGTCGAGGCCGTGCTCGGGCTGGGCGGTGAACAGGTGGCCGCGGAAGTACTCGGCGACGGCGGCGCACCAGGTCGCGACCTCGCCGGCGGCGGCGACCGCCTCGTCGATCTCGGCGTTGCGGCGCGGGGTGTGGCAGGTCGGCGCGGTGCGATCGATCGCGAAGGCGGCGCGGCCCTCGGCGTCCTGGTGGGCGAACAGCCAGGTCAGGTTGACGTCGATCGGTGGGCGGACGACGGTCCTGGGCCGCGGCGGCTGGTCGGTGGTGGTCGTCAGCTCGACCTGACCCTTGCGCGCGGCGACGACGAGGGCGCGGTCGGTGGCGGTGCCGGGGAAGGCGACCAGCTCGTACTCGAACTCGAAGGCCCACCGGTACTCGACGATGGTGGTGATGATCTTCTCGCTGCGCGTGCTCGAGCCGAAGGTGCCCTTGACCTCGCTCACGTACTCGGAGGACTCGACCTTGCGGCGCTCCTCGCGCAGGAAGCGACAGTCCTCGTGGGCGATCAGGCGCAGCGTCACCGCGCGGGTCTTGGCCCAGGCGCGCAGCTCGGCGGCCTGGGCGGCGGTGAGGCCGATGGCCTCGAGCGCCTGGACGACGGCGGCGACCGCGGTGCGGGTGACGAACTCGGCGAGGAGGAACTTGTCGTCGTAGCGGTGGGGGACGTCGGCCGCCCGCTGCGGGTTGCGGGTGTGGTCGAGGACGGTGCGGATGTGCTTCCGCGCCGCTTCGATCCGTTCGGTGAACGCGCGCTCGTCGTAGCTCGGCATGGTCGGCCCCCCGGTGGCTGGTGAGGGAGGACGATAGCCGACGGGCGGCGGGGAGGGGCGGGGTGAGAGAGCGCGAGCGAGGCCGAGACCGAGGCCGAGGCCGAGGCGGAGACCGAGGCGGAGACCGAGACCGAGGCCGAGGCGGAGACCGAGGCCGAGGCCGATGCCGAGGCAGAGACCGAGACCGAGGCAGAGACCGAGGCCGAGTCCGAGGAAGAGACCGAGGCCGAGACCGAGGCCGAGGCCGAGTTGAAATTAGTGTGGGTTGATCATCGGCGACCGCCGATGAGGGACCACCCGAGGAGGCCTCCGAAGAGGCCCATCATCCACGGGCTACCCCGGCTGGCTCAACCGGAGTCGCAGCCCCAGACGAGCGCGTAGGTGACCCCGAGGCCGACGCCCGCGGCGGTCGTGACGAGGGTGAGCCAGGGCAGCTTGCGCATGCCCGAGGGTAGCGCACGAGGGCGAGACGGCGAGGGCGGCGGGCGCGACGCGGCGCCGCACGACGCGGTCAACGCTTGAAGCGGATCAGGAGATCGAGGAGCGCGCGGTGGCGCCGGGTGTAGGGCGGGTAGAACAGGTCGAGGATCGGCAGGCGCGGCGCGGTGAAGACCGGGCGGAGCTTGGACAGCTCGAGGAAGCCCTCGCGGCCGTGGTACTGGCCCATGCCGCTGGCGCCGATGCCGCCGAAGGGCAGGTCGTGCTGCGCGACGTGGAGCATGCAGTTGTTGATCGTGACGCCGCCCGAGATGGTCTCGTAGAGGATGCGGTGCTCGGTGCCGGGATCGTGGGTGAAGAGGTAGAGGCCGAGCGGGCGGTCGCGACCGTTGACGTAGGCGATGACCTCGTCGAGGGTGCGGTAGGTCTTGATCGGCAGGAGCGGGCCGAAGATCTCGTCCCGCATGATGAGCATGTCGTCGGTGACGCCGAGGACCAGGTGGGGCGGCAGCTTGCGGGTGGCGTCGTTGGCGGTGGCGTCGGGCACAAGCGGCACGACCTCGGCGCCCTTGGCCCGGGCGTCGTCGAGGGTGGCGCGCAGCCGGCGATAGGCCTTGGCGTCGATGACCGCGGTGTACTGCGGCGA
Source organism: Kofleriaceae bacterium (assembly GCA_018057825.1). Classification (GTDB taxonomy): domain Bacteria; phylum Myxococcota_A; class Polyangia; order Haliangiales; family Haliangiaceae; genus UBA2376. The sequence continues at coordinate 206,154 of JAGPCY010000003.1, forward strand.
GTCGGTGGTCGGGTAGCGGGCGGCGACGACGCGGCGAGCGGCGGCGACGAAGGCGTCGCGCTTGCCCTCGGGCAACATCACGTAGTCGGGGGCGAGGCAGGTCTGCCCGGCGTTCAGGAGCTTGGCGTAGAGGATGCGCGACGCGGCCTCGGCGATGTCGAAGTCGTCGGCGATGATGGTCGGCGACTTGCCGCCGAGCTCGAGGGTGACCGGGGTGAGGTTCTCGGCGGCGGCGCGCATGACGGTGCGGCCGGCGTCGGCGGAGCCGGTGAAGACCAGGTGGTCGTAGGGCAGCGACGAGAACTCCTGGGCGCGCACGCCGGGGAGGATCGCGACGACCTCCTCGGGGAGGACGGCCCGCACCTTCTCGGCCAGGAGCCGGCACAGGTGCTGCGAGTTGGCGGCCATCTTGATCATCACGCGGTTGCCCGCGGCCAGCGCGCTGGTGAGCGGGCTGATGGTGAGAAACAGCGGGTAGTTCCACGGCGCGACGATGCCGACGACGCCCTTGGGCATCGGGATCACGCGGTTGCCGCCGGTGGCGAACAGCGCCGAGACGTGGCGCTTCTCGGGGGCCATCCACGCCTTCAGGTGCTTGCGGGCGTCGCGCAGGCCGTCGACCGAGGTGAACAGCTCGGCGATCATCGACTCCTCGAAGGCCCGACAGCCGAAGTCGGCGTCGATGGCCTCGGCGATGGCGCGACGGTTGTCGACCAGGACGCGGTCGAGGAGCCGGAGGTGCTCGGCGCGCTCCTCGAGGCTGGGGTACGGATGGCGCAGATACGCGGCGCGCTGGAGCTGGAACACCCGCTCGAGCGCGGGATCGACGGGGCCGAGGGGCCGGTGCTGGGCGGACTGGGCCATGGGTGCCTCCGCGGCCAGTGTACGCCCGGGGCGGGCGCGCGCTCGGGGCGCGGCCCTACGGCGCCTTACGGCGGTTACTGCGCGGCCTGCTGTTGCTGCTGCTGCGCGGCCTGCTGCTGTCGCTGCTGCTCGGCGGCCTGCTGCTGCTGGAGGACCATGATCGCGGCCAGACCGCCGCCGGCGGCGCCGGCCCCGGCGGACGGCCGCTCGACGTCGTCGGCCGGCGCGCACACGCAGCCGACGTAGTTGGCCATGATGACCAGCGACTGCATGCGCAGCCCGACCTTCCCGCACTGCGCCTGACACGTGGCGGCGGAGTCCGCCGGCAGCTCGACGTTCTCGACGCCGACCGGGGCGCGAGGACAGCCGGCGAGGGCGACGAGGAGCGCGAGGAGCGGGGTGGCGGCGAGGAGGCGACGCATGGGGTGACAGTATGCCGGTGCCACCTGCGGCGCCAGCGTCATGCGCTCCGCGGGTCGTACTGCATCGCGCCGACGATCGCGCCGCCCGGCTCGCGGAAGAACAGGAGCGTGCCGACGCCGGCGATGACGGTGCGCGGGCTGACGATCGTGCCGCCCTCGGCGAGGACGGCGCGCTCGACGGCGTCGAGGGAAGCGACGGCGATCGTGCATTCGAAGCCGAGGATGGGCTGGCCGGGGACCAGATCGCGGCGGGCCTGAAGCGCGCCGCGGATGCCGGCGCCCTCGAGCTGATAGAAGCCGGGCGGGCCCCAGGCGGTGAAGGTCCAGCCGAAGACCTTCTGATAGAAGGCGCGCGAGCGATCGACGTCGTCGGAGTTGATGGCGAAGTGGGCGAGCTGGCTCATGGCGACACGGTAGCCCGGCGCGGCCGTGGCGCTTCTGCGATAATCTGCCAACGAGTGTCGCGAATCCGCCAGCGGCTCCCGGATGGCTCGGTCGTGGTCCGGACGTATCCGGTGACGTTTCTCCACGATCGCGTCGAGCGCCGGTGCGAGCCGCGCTGGCACGCGGTGACCTACGCCGCGCGCGGCACGCTCGAGGTCGAGGCCGGCGGGGTGCGCCACCTGGTCCCGGCGGATCGCGCGGTGGTGATCCCGGCCGGGACCGCGCACACCGTGACGATGCGCGCGCCGATCGCGGTGCGATCGATCTTCGTCGCGGCGCCAGCGGCGCGGCGCGGCTTCGAGCGCGTGCGGGTGGTGGCGGTGACGCCGCTCCTGCGCGAGCTGATCATCCACGCGTGTGGCCTGGGCGCCCTCGATCGCCGACGGCCGACCCAGGGCCGGCTGGCGGCGCTGCTCTTCGATCTGGTGGCGAGCGCCGACGAGGTGACCCTGGCGCTGCCGTCGCCGCGGGAGCCGCGGGCGGCGCAGTTCGCGGCGCTGATCGCAGCCAACCCTGGAGATCCGCGGGAGAACGCGGCGCTGGCCCGTGCCTGCGGCGCCAGCCTGCGCACCCTCGAGCGGGTGTTCCGGGCCGAGACCGGGGTGGCGATCGCGACCTGGCGACGGCGGGTGCGCCTGTTCCATGCGCTGCGGCTCCTCGACGGCGGCGCGGCGGTGGGCGCGGTCGCGAGCGAGGTCGGCTATCGCAGCGCGAGCGCGTTCGGTCAGGCCTTCGCGCGGCAGTTCGGGCGATCGCCGCGGACCGCGAGCGCGCGACCGGGAGATCCGATCACGACGTCGCGACGACGAAGGGCCGCGGTGAGCGCAGGCGCTTCCACAGAAACGCGACGTAGGCGGCGCGGGCCCGGGCGGGATCGGCGGTGAGCGGCGCGAGGAAGCTGTCGGGGACGGCGGCGGCGGCGGCGATGAGGACGTCGCGGGTGAGGGCGGCGGCGCAGGCCTCGTCGACGGCGAGTAGGCCCGGCGCGAAGCGCGCGAGGAGGTGCGGGGCGCGGGGCGCGGGCGCGCGGCGCGGCGTGTCCTCAGTGACCGCGGCCCAGGCGTAGTGGAAGGGCAAGGCGGCGCCGTGATCGATGAGCCACGGCCGGCCGCCGGCGACGAGCAAGTTGGGGTTGGCGGCGGTGCGATCGACGTTGCCGACCAGACCGTCGAGCCACAGGATCTGCGCCGCGAGGGAGGGCTCGAGGGCGGCGATGTCGGCGGCGGTGGCGACGTGGGCGTCGGGGACGTAGGCCAGGCCGAGGTTGTCGCCGCGGCTGCGGGCCAGGGTCGCGACCAGCTCCTGGTGCGGGTCGGCGGAGGTGAGCTCGTCGTCGAGCGTGATCACGGCGCGCGCCGGCACCGGCAGCCCGAGGGCGTCGGCCAGCTCGGCGACCAGGACCTCGGCGACCAGGGGCGACGTGCCGTGGGCCGCGCCGCGCAGCTTGACCAGCCAGCGCGCGCCGTCGTCGGCGCGGACCACCACCGACCACGCGCTGCCCCCGGCGGCGCGCTCGACCCGGTGGCCGCGATGGCGGGGCAACACGACGCGAGGATAGCCCCGTGGCCTGGTAGGCTGGCCGCGTGCTGGTCGTCTTCAACCTACTCGCGCTCGGAGAGAGCGCGCTGGCGATCGCGGTGCTGTTCGCGGTCCGTGCGCTGGGTGGATCGATGCTGGTGGCGGCGCTGGCCGGGTGCGGTGCGGCCGCGCTGGTGGACGTGATCGTGCGGTGGCGAGCGGGACGCCGGCTGATGGATCCGCGGGCCGGCGGGATGATCGTGCTCCTGCCGATGTGGATCTGGGCGCTGCTCGGGGCGATGGCTGCGGTGCTGATCGCGACCGCGCTGCCCGACGACTGGGATCGGCGGCGCGGGCCGCCCGACGCCGGGATCGACGCGCGGTAGCGACCGCTCCGTCGACCGCGCTACTCGTCGGCGAGGAACGAGGCGAAGAACGACCGGACCTCGCCGGTCGGCACGACCTGGCGGGCCTCCTCGGCCAGGTCCTTGACCTCGAGGAGCTCGTCGGGGATCTCGAGCAAGAAGCGCGACGGCGTGCGGGTGAGCGGGCGGCCGCGGGAGACCCGCTGGCACGACCGGGTCAGGTACAGCTTGCGCTGGGCCCGGGTGATGCCGACGTAGGCCAGGCGGCGCTCCTCGCTGACGTCGCTGGCGGCCTCGGCGTCGAGGACGTCGGTGGCCTGGGGGTTGAGCGTGCGCGCGTGGGGCAGGAGCTCCTCCTCGAGGCCAACCAGGAAGACGATCGGGAACTCGAGGCCCTTCGAGCCGTGCAGCGTGGTCATGATGACGCGGTCGCCGGGCTCGCTCGACTCGTCGCTGGTCTCGAGGGACAGCTTGCGCAGGTACTCGGCGAGGGCCTTGGCGCCGGGGGCGCGCGCGGCGAACTTTCCGAGGGAGGTGATCAGGCTCTCGACGTTGTCGATGCGGCGCTGGGCGGCGGTGGCCGAGGGCGCAGCCTCGCGCAGATCGTCGTAGAGCGCGATGTCGTCGAGGAGCCGGCGGGTGGTCGCGACGACGTCGCCGGTGGCCAGGCCGGCGGTCAGGCGGTCGAGGATCCCGACCAGGCCGGCGATCGACTGCCGGACGCCGGGGCGGAGATCGCCGTCGCTGCGGAAGGTCGAGGTCGAGGTCGAGGTCGGCGCGGTCGGGGTGGCCAGGCGCACCGCCTCGTCGGCGTCCTCGCCCCGGGCCTCGGCGGCCTCGCGGCGACGGGCGGCCCGCTCGTAGGGATCCTCGTCGTCGTCGTCGTCGAGGTCGCCGGGCAGCGGGCGCTCGGCGGCGCCGGCCAGGACCCGCAGGGCGTCGTGGAGCGAGGCGTGCTGCGCGCGCGCGGCGGTCAGGATGCGCTCGAGGGTGGTGGGGCCGATGCCGCGGGCCGGGTAGTTGACGATGCGGCGCAGCGACAGCTCGTCGCGCGGGTTGAGCGCGACCCGCAGGTAGGCGATGACGTCCTTCACCTCCTTGCGCTCGAAGAACTCCTGGCCGCCGTACATCGTGTACGGCACCGCGTGCTGGCGCAGCTCGTCCTCGAGGGGCTTGGCCTGGATGTTCGAGCGGTAGAGGATCGCGATGTCCTGCCAGCGCTTGCCGGCGTCCTTGAGCCGCCGGATCTCTTGCGCCACCCACTTCGACTCGGTCTCGACGTCGGGCGCGACGGCGTGGAGGATGGGCTCGCCGGCGCCGTGCTCGGACCACAGGGTCTTGCCGTGGCGATCGTTGTTGTGGGCGATCACCGCGTTGGCGGCGTCGAGGATGGTCTTGGTCGAGCGGTAGTTCTGCTCGAGCTTCACCACGGTGGCGCCGGGGAAGGCGTCGGCGAAGCCGAGGATGTTGGCGGGATCGGCGCCGCGCCAGGCGTAGATCGACTGATCGTCATCGCCGACCACGGTCAGGTTGTGGTGGCGGGTGACCAGCTCGCGGACGAACGCGACCTGGGCGCGGTTGGTGTCCTGGTACTCGTCGACCAGGACGAAGCGGAAGCGCTCCTGCCAGCGCTCGCGGACGTTGGGATCGCGGGCCATGAGCCGGACCGGCTCGACGATCAGATCGTCGAAGTCGAAGGCGGCGTAGGCGCGGAGCGCGGCCTGGTAGCGCGGGTAGACGTGGGCGGTGATCTGATCGTACTCGTCGGTGTCGCGCGGGGCGTAGGCCTCGGGGTCGACGAAGGCGTTCTTGGCCAGGGAGATCCGCGACAGGATCGCCTTCACGTCGAAGCGGCGCTCGCCGTCGCGGGAGAAGTCCTTGATCTCGCGCAGCGCCTCGCGGATGACGCCGAGCTGATCGGAGGCGTCGTAGACCGCGAAGCCGCCGTGGTAGCCGAGCGCGCGGCGCTCGCTGCGCAGGATGTGGAGGCCCAGGGCGTGGAAGGTGCCCATGGTCAGCTTGGCGGCGGTCGCGCGATCGCCGAGCAGGTGGCCGATGCGCTCGCGCATCTCCTCGGCGGCCTTGTTGGTGAAGGTCAAGGCGGCGATGGCCTCGGGGCGGATGCCGAGATCGAGGAGGTGGGCGATGCGATAGGTGATGACGCGGGTCTTGCCCGAGCCGGCGCCGGCCAAGACCAGGAGCGGGCCACCGCCGTGGAGGACCGCGGCCCGCTGCGGCGGGTTGAGCTTGGACGTGTCGACCACCGGGGCCGACGCTACGGATCGACGCGCGCGCGGTCAACCCCGGCGATCGCGGCGGCGATCGCGGCGCGGTGCAGGTACGATGGCGCATGCGCAAGCCGCGGAGTCGACCGGAGGGCTGGCGGACCCTGAAGGTAGGCGAGCTGGTCCTGTGGTGGACCGTGGGCCAGCCGCGGGTGACGGCCGAGCTGGGCGGTGGCCCCGATCGCGCGACCTGCCAGGCGATCCGCCTGACGGTGACGATCGAGCGCGCCGACGGCAGCGGCAAGAAGCTGGTGGCGACGGTCCACGGCCAGCGCGCGTTGACCGTGCCGGTGGCCGGGTTCACCGACGTGCAGACGATCGCGATCGAGCCAGCGGCGGTGCGGCGCCTGGTCGAGACCGCGGCGCCGCGCGGGGCGCGGCCGACCGGCCCCGGGGTGTTGCGCTGCGCGCTGGAGCTGCCGTCGCGGCCGCTGCCGACCGACCTGACGTTTCGCCCCGAGCACCTCGATCGGCTCGAGGTGGTGTGGGCGCGCGAGTGAGCCGACCGCGCGGCGGCGCTACTCGAGGACGGTCGGGCCCGCGACGATCGTGACCCCGACCGAGGCGCGGTCGCGGACGTCGTCGTCGCCGAAGATCCGGTAGCAGGTGTCGTCGTCGCACGCGCCGAGATCGAGGTCGGGCCGCATCAGGATGTCGACCATCGGGCGGACCTCAGCGGTCGAGATCACGCCATCGCCGTCGACGTCCTCGTCGCGCCACAGCTCGGCGATGCCGCTGTCCTCGTCGAGGGTGGTGGTGGCATAGGCGGCCAGCGGCGCGAGGGCGCCGTCGGGCAGCCGGCCGATCGCGAAGCCCAGCGTGCCGGTGAGGAAGGTGCCGTCGTCGATCAGGTCGACGCCGACGGCGAAGGCGCGCTGCCAGGTGTCGGTGGCGAAGCTGCCGCCGCCGTCGGTGAGATAGCCGGTCGGGACGTCGGCGATGCCGTGGAGCGCGGTGATGCGCGGGCCGCGGGTGCCGACCGCGGGCACGCCGCGGGTGACCAGCTCGAGGGCGCCGTCGGCGTCGGCGTCGCGGGCGCGCGACAGCATGACCCGGACCTCGTCGCCACCGTCGGTGCAGCGACCGACCTCGAGGACCCAGATCAGGTCCTCTGACAGGTGGCGTTCGATCGCCGGGTTGACGTTCCACGACTCCGAGGCGCCGACGATGGTGGCGTGGAGCGCGCCGAGCTGGTTGTCGAGCCCGCCGTCGATCCGATCGTCCGGGTCGCCGTCGAGGTCGAGGCCGCCGAAGGGCCGGGCGGTCGGGAGGTCGAGGTCGACGATTCGGTACGGCGTGAAGGTCATGGCGCACGACGGCGGGGCCAGGCCGGGCGCGAGGTCGGAGTCGGCGGCGCGGTCGGCGCAGCCGGAGGCGAGGAGGGCGGAGGAGGCGGTGAGGGCGGCGGCGAGGGGGGCGGCGCGGCGGGGCATGCCGAGCGATGGAGCAATGGCCGGGCCATTCGCCGGCCGACGTGGTTCTCAGGGGTTGCAGGGGCGCTGGTGGTGAAGGCCCGGCGGGTGGGCGTCGAACACCGGCGAAACCATGACGGCGCGGTGCGGGCGTCGCCTGCTACGATGTCGCGCGGGTAGACCCGAGATGGACGCCGAGATGGACCCCGAGACGCGTTACCGCACGTACGTCGCCGAGCTCGAGCGCGACTACCGGCTGCGGATCGTGCGCAAGCCGGACTCGGCGCTGCATCGCGCGATCGACAAGGCCCTGATCGTCCTGACCTTTGGCGGGATGCGGGCCTACCTCGACGGCTACCAGACCACGATCGGTCGGACCTTGTACGTGACCGCGGACTGGGACGACCGCGACCCGTGTGACCGCTACATCACGCTGCGCCACGAGGCGGTCCACCTGCGGCAGTTCCGTCGCTGGACGCTGCCCGGCATGGCGCTCCTCTACCTGGCGCTGCCGCTGCCGCTCGGGCTGGCGTATTTCCGGGCGCAGTTCGAGAAGGAGGCCTACGCCGAGTCGATCCGGGCGGCGGCGGAGATCTACGGGCCCGACTATCCGCGCCAGCGCTGGTATCGCGACCATGTGATCGCGCAGTTCATGGGCCCGTCGTACGGCTGGATGTGGCCATTCCGCCGCGCCCTCGAACGGTGGTACGACGACGTCCTGGCCTCGAGCGCTGGAGCCTGCGCGTGACGACGACCACCAACGATCCGATCATCGGCATCGACCTGGGCACGACCAACTCGGTCGCGGCCCGCTGCGACGCCAGCGGCGCGCCGGTGGTGCTGGCCGACGACAAGGGCGGGAAGATCCATCCGTCGGTGGTGTCGTTCCACCCGAACGGCTCGGTGGTGGTCGGCGCCGAGGCCAAGCAGCGGCGCATCATCGATCCGCGCAACACGGTCTACTCGGCCAAGCGGCTGATCGGGCGGTCGTTCCGCTCGCGCGAGATCCACGCGGCGATGCAGCGCATGCCGTACGAGATCAAGGAGGGCGCGAACCAGCAGCCGGTGATCGTCACCCGCGGCGGCGAGTTCGCGGTGCCGGAGATCTCGGCGATCGTGCTCGATCACGTGCGCGGGGTGGCGGCCAAGGCCCTCGGCCGCGAGGTCAACCGCGCGGTCGTGACGGTGCCGGCCAGCTTCAACGACGCCCAGCGGTCGGCGACCGCGACCGCCGGCGCGATCGCCGGGATCACGGTGGTGCGGGTGCTCAACGAGCCGACCGCGGCGGCCCTGGCCTACGGCCACGCGCGCCAGCTCTCGAAGCTGATCGCGGTCTACGACTTCGGCGGCGGCACCTTCGACGTGACGCTCCTGCGACTGCAGGATCAGGTCTACGAGGTGCTGGCCACCGCCGGCGACTCGTTCCTCGGCGGCGACGACATCGACGAGCTCCTGATGGAGCACATGGCCGACGTGTGCCTGACCAAGCTGCGCACCGACGTGCGCGGCAACGACCTGGCGGTGATGCGGCTGCGCGCGGTGGCCGAGCAGGCCAAGATCGAGCTGTCGCGGCGGCAGCGCGCGCTGGTCAAGGTCGACGAGGTCGCCTACGGCGCCGGCGGCGTGCCGCTCAACCTCGAGACCGAGATCACGCGCGATCAGCTCATCGCCAAGGCCGCGCCGCTGATCGAGCGCACGTTCACGGTGTGCGCCGAGGCCCTGACCCTGGCCGGGCTGAGCGCCAGCGCGGTCGAGGACGTGGTGCTGGTCGGCGGCACGACCAAGATCCCCCACGTCCGCGAGCGGGTCACGCAGTTCTTCCAGCGCGCGCCGCGCACCGACATCCATCCCGAGGAGGCGGTCGCCCAGGGCGCGGCGCTGCAGGCGCTGTCCCTCGAGCGCATCCTCAACCGGCGCTCGACCGGGCGCAACCTGACGCCGATGGCCGGGGTGCCGGCGATCCCGGCGCGGGCCCCGGAGCCGCGGGCGGGGGAGCCGAGCCGCACCACCGCGCCGATGGCACCACCGCCGGTGCCGACCCGGGGCGAGGTCGGCGATCGGCCGGCGTCGCGCGGCGCTCAGGTCGATCGCTTCGAGGACGGCGGCACCGGGACCCATCGGCTGGCGCGGATCACGAGCCGGGGCACCGCGGCGGTGCCGCCGCCGACGCCGCCGACGCCGCCGCGTCCGACCGGGCCGCGGTCGAAGACGATGATCGGGCTAGCTCCCGAGCCGGTCGACGAGGACACCGCGACCTTCGACGCGCCGACCGCCCAGGGCCCGGGCTGGCCGACCGAGGTGCCGCGCGAGCCCGAGCCGACGGCGCCGCCGCGGGCCGCCACCGCCGACGCCCGGACGCTCATCGCCGAGGCGCCGACCCGGACCACCGATCGCGGGCTGGGGGCACCGGCGCCCGAGCCGTCGCCGGCGTCGACCTTGCCGATGCCGGCGGGCGCGCCGTTGACCCCGAGCGGGCCCGGACCGGCGCCGCATCAGGCCGCGACGTTGTTCGGCGTGCCGGCGGCGGCGATGGGTCCGGCGGCTCCCGGGCCGGCGCCGCACCAGGCCGCGACGATGTTCGGTGCACCGGCGGGAGTTGCGCCCGCGCCGATGGCGATGCCGCCGATGCCGCCGATGCCGCCGATGCCGATCCCGACGGTGGTCGAGGTCGTGCCGCGCGGGCTCGGCATCGGCACCGTGGCCGGGTATTGCGAGGCGTTGATCCAGCGCAACGCGCGGGTGCCGGCGGAGACCAAGCGGATGTTCTCGACGTCGCGCGATCAACAGCAGACGGTGCGCATCCGCGTGGTCCAGGGCGAGTCGCGGCGGGTCGAGGACAACGCCGTCCTGGGCGACCTGGTCCTCGAGAACCTGCCGCCGCGGCCGCGCGGCGCGACCGCGATCGAGGTGGTCTTCGCGGTCGACGCCAGCGGCATCCTGCGGGTGCGGGCGCGCGACGCGCAGACCGGCCAGGAGCAGCAGGCCAGCCTCGATCTGATCGGCACGCAGTCGCCGGCCGAGGTCGAGGCGGCGCGCGAGCGGTTCGCCGGGATGCGGCGGTAGGCGCGGGCGCTACACCGCGGTGGCGGAGTTGATGACCGCGTTGAGCGACGCGAGACGAGCTTCCCACGTGGCCTTCGTGCCGCTGACGTAGTCGCCCGTACCCTTGACGATGGCGATGTTGGCCGCGAACTCGCAGTAGTTGGTCGCCATCGCGGCGCCGATCCCTGCGGACTCGTTGTACGCCGGCGCCGGGATGCCGGCCGCCATCTTGCCGCAGAAGCCGATGATCTTCTCGATCTTCGGGATGGCCTCGACCGCGGCGGCGAGCTTCGCCTGGTCCTTCGCGTCCATGTTCGACGCCGCCCCGGCCTTCTTCATCTCGTCCGCGAGCGAGCGGTACGTGGCCTTCAGGGCCGTGACCGCGGCCTTGTGGGCGATCAGGGCCTTGGTCACCTCGCGCTTGGCGATGTTGATATCGAGCTTGGCCGCGTCGATCGCGATCGATGCGTTCGTCTCGTTGAGAGTGGCCTTGGTGGCATTCAGCTTCGCCACCTTGCCGTCGATCGCGTTGAGCTTGGTCGTGGCCGACCGGATCGCGATGTCCTCGTTGATGGCGGCGATGCCGTCCGTCACCTGCGTCGCGGCGTCGAAGATCGCGGTCGGGTCCTTGAAGGCCTTCACGACGGAGATGACCGACTTGACGGTCTCGGCTGCAGCCGCGATGTCGGCCTTGGTGACCTCGAGGTCACGCTCGATCTGAGCCTTGTCGAGACCCAGCTTCTCGATCTGCGCATCCGTGGTCGTGATCTTGAGGTCGTTCTTGGCCTTGTCGAGGGCCCCCTTGGCCTTCTCGAGGGAGTCGCCGGAGTTCGCGACGTCCAACGCCGTCGTCGTCACCGTCCCCTTCTGGGTCTCGAGCTGATCTTTCAGATCGAGGATCTTGCCGCGAGTCTCCTCGGGGACCTTGCTCGAGTCGACCTTGGCGGCGCCAGGGGCGACCTTGTCGCCCTGGAACGACTGGGTGGCGTCAGCATGCGCCTTCTCGGCGCCGACCTTGTGATCGGGGTTGGCGAGATCGAGGATCGGGGGCAGCTCTCCCTCGGTGCTCCGGATTACCGAGCTCATCTTGACGATCTGGTTGAAGGCCCCTTGGCCGGCGCTCCAGCTCGCGTTGAAAGCGGCCCGGTACTGATCGAGGTTGCCGGGCTTGGCGAAATCCCCGTCGTAGCTCGGCGAGCTCGACCAGTCGCCGCTGGGCGTAGCCTGGACCGGCGCGATACCACCCCAGTTGAGGGCGGCCGGTGGCTGGACGTTCATCGAGCCCTCGGGGACCGAGGGATCGGCGACCTCGACCTCGTGTGGGCTCTCCTGGCTGTTGGATCCGCCGTCGGAGCCATGAGCGCCGTCGCTGCCACTACCGCCACCGGCGCCACCGCTCCCGTCGCTATCGCGCTGCACCACCTGGCGGGCGAGCCCGGTGGCCCCGCCGATCGCGGTGGCCTCGCCGCGGACCATGGCATCGGCGGCGCGGTCGGCCTCGACCTCGGCGGCGTCGTGGGGGGTCGAGACCTCGAGCTTGTGCTGGCGGTGGGCGGTGCCGCCTTGCTGCTGGACGGTGTGGGCGACCTCATGCGCCAGAAGGTGCATGCCGAAGGGATCGTCGGGCTGGTAGCGGCCCGCGGCGAAGTGGATGTCCTGGCCGACGGTGTAGGCCTTGGCCCCGACGGCGTGGGCGGCGGTGGCGGACTCGCCGCCGGTGTGGACCCGCACGCCGGACAGGTCGGCGCCGGTCGACTGCTCGAACTGCCGCTGGAGGTGGGTCGGCAGGGCCTGGCCGCTCGAGGTGGCGGCCCGGGCGACGGCGGCGTCGGCGCCGGTGGCCACGCCGTTTTCGTCGCGCTCGGCGGCGCGGTGGATCCGGCCGCGGCCGCCCATGGCCTCGCCGAGGGCGCGAGCGGTCTCGGGGTCCGAGACCCGGAAGACGATCTGTGGCGCCGGCGTCAGGCGCGAGGTCAACGATGACTTCCCGGCCGGACCGGAGCCCGTGCCTCCGGTGTCCAGGTCGAGATCGGCGTCGCGCAGGCGGTGCAGGTCGAGATCCATGGTGCCTCCGACGACACAGAGCGGGCCGAGCGCCGCGTGTGACGGTGAAAGATCTGGCAATCGCCGCGGTGACGCAGTGCGTGCTACAAGACCGCGTGGCCGCCCCTCGCCGCGCCCGGGTCGAGCGCAACACCAAGGAGACCCAGATCGTCGTCGAGCTCGGGCTCGACGGCGCCGGGACCCGGCAGCTCGACACGCCGGTGCCGTTTCTCACCCACATGCTCGACGCCCTGGCCCGCCATGGGCTGTTCGACCTGACGGTGGCCGCCCGCGGCGACGTCGAGATCGACGCCCACCACACGGTCGAGGACCTCGGGCTGGTGCTGGGCCAGGCCTACCGCGAGGCCCTGGAGGACCGCGCGGGGATCGCGCGCTACGGCTGGGCGACCCTGCCGATGGACGAGACCCTGGTGACGGCGGCGATCGACTTCTCGGGCCGGCCGGCCTTCGTGTGGAAGGTCGACGGCCTCGACGGCCGCATGGTCGGCAGCTTCGACTGCGCGCTGGCCCGCGAGTTCTGGGCGGCCTTCGCGACCCGGGCCGAGTGCAACCTGCACGTGGTCCTGCACTACGGCGGCAACCCGCACCACGTGATCGAGTGCATCTGGAAGGCCCTGGCCAAGGCCCTCGATCAGGCGACGGCGATCGACCCGCGGCTGGCGGGCGCTGTGCCCTCGACCAAGGGGACGTTGACGACGTGATCGCGGTAGTCGACGTGTGCGGCGGCAACCTGCGGTCGGTGGCCAAGGCCCTGGCCGCCGTCGAGGCCGAGGTGGTCGTGACCCGCGACCCCGACGTGGTGCGCGCCGCAGACAAGATCGTGGTGCCGGGCCAGGGGGCGTTCGCGCCGTTCATGCACGGCCTGGTCGAGCGCGGCCTGGAAGATCCGATCCGCGACGCGATCGACGCCGGCAAGCCGTACCTCGGGATCTGCCTGGGGCTCCAGGTCCTGTTCGACGAGAGCGAGGAGCACGGCCCGGTGCGCGGGCTGGCGATCTTGCCCGGGCGAGTGGTGCGGTTCGCGCCGACCGATCCGGCGATCAAGGTGCCGCACATGGGCTGGAACCGGGTGACCCGGCACCAGGACGATCCGCTGCTCCTGACGGTGACGCCGTCGACGCACTTCTACTTCGTGCACTCGTACCACGCGGTGCCCGACGACCCGGCGATGATCGCGCTGTCGTCGGATCACGGCGAGCCGTTCTGCGCCGCGGTCCGGGCCGGCAACGTGTTCGCGTGTCAGTTCCACCCCGAGAAGAGCAGCGCCGCCGGCCTCGAGCTGTTGGCCTGCTTCGTGTTGTCATGACGCTGCGCATCCTGCCCGCGATCGATCTGCTCGACGGCAAGGCGGTGCGGCTGCGGGCCGGCCGGAAGGATGACGTCACGGTCTACCGCGAGCGCCCCGAGGAGCTGGTCGGCGAGCTGGCGGCGGCCGGCGCCGAGCGGATCCACGTCGTCGATCTCGACGGCGCCTTCGCCGGGGTGCGGCGGCACGCCGACGTGATCGCGCGGATGTGCGCGGCGGCGCCGGTGCCGATCCAGGTCGGCGGCGGCATCCGCGATGCGGCGACCGCGCGGGCGGTCCTCGACGCCGGGGCGGCGGCGGTGGTGCTGGGGACCGCGGCGGTCAAGGCGCCGGCCGAGGTCCGCGGGCTGTGCGAGGCCCTGCCCGGCCGGGTGATCGTCGCGGTCGACGCCAAGGACGGCGTGGTCGCGGTCGAGGGCTGGGTCGAGGCCGCCGACGTCACCGCGATCGAGCTGGGGCGGCGCGCGGCGAGCTGGGGTGCGGCGGCGCTCCTCTACACCGACGTCGCGCGCGACGGCACCGGGGCCGGGCCCAACGTCGCCGCGACCGCGGCCCTGGCGGCGGCGGTGCCGATCGAGGTGATCGCGTCGGGCGGGGTCCACGACCTGGCGCACCTGCGGGCCCTGGCGGCGGCCGGGCTGCGGGCGGTGGTGGTCGGGCGCGCGCTCTACGACGGGCGGTTCACCCTGGCCGAGGCGATCGCCGCCGGCCGCGAGGTCGGCTGATGCTGGCGCGCCGGGTCATCCCGTGTCTCGACGTCAAGGACGGCCGGGTGGTCAAGGGCACCGGCTTCGTCGACCTGCGCGACGCCGGCGACCCGGTCGAGCAGGCGGTGCGCTACGACGCCGACGGCGCCGACGAGATCTGCTTCCTCGACATCTCGGCGTCGCCCGAGGGCAAGGCCACGATCCTCGACGTGGTCGAGCGCACCGCCGACTGCGTGTTCGTGCCGCTGACGGTCGGCGGTGGGGTCCGCGCGGTCGACGACGTCGAGCGGCTGCTCCTGGCCGGGGCCGACAAGGTGTCGATCAACACCGCGGCCCTGCGCACGCCCGAGCTGATCGACGCCGCGGCCGCGCGCTTCGGCAACCAGGCGATCGTGGTCGCGGTCGACGCCAAGCGCCGGCCCGACGGCGGCTGGCAGGTCTACAGCCACGGCGGGCGCACGCCCGAGGGCCGAGACGCGATCGCGTGGTGCCGCGAGGTCGCGGGCCGCGGCGCCGGCGAGATCCTCTTGACCAGCATGGACCAGGACGGCTCGCGCAGCGGCTACGACCTCGAGCTGGTGCGGGCGGTGGTCGACGCGGTGCCGGTGCCGGTGATCGCGTCGGGTGGGGTCGGCGAGCTCGAGCACCTGGCCGATGGCCTGGCGGTCGGCGGCGCCGACGCGGTCCTGGCAGCGTCGATCTTCCACTACGGGCACTACACGATCGCGCAGGCCAAGCACTACCTGGCGCGACGGTTCCTGCCGGTCCGGCTGTAGCGGCGCGGGCGCGCGGCGCGGGCGCGGCAACGGACCGTTCCACCGGGGGCGCCTTGCCGCGACGGTGCGCCGCACCCACCATCGGTCCATGCCCGCGTTCGTCACCAAGCCGCTGGGGTTCCCCTGGGTCACCGCCGACCCGTTCCTGTTCTGCGTCCACCACGACGACGCCTACCCGCGCGGCGACGAGCGGATGGCGCCGGTGGCGTCGTTGGCCGGCCGCGACCTGGGCGCCGACTTCAGCCGCAAGGACGGCTGGAGCATGTACCACGGCGAGGAGGTGCCGGGCTTCCCGGCCCACCCGCACCGCGGCTTCGAGACGGTGACGATCGCGCGCCGCGGGTTCATCGATCACTCGGACTCGCTGGGCGCGACCGCGCGCTTCGGCGGCGGCGACGTGCAGTGGCTGACCGCGGGCCGCGGCATCGTCCACTGCGAGATGTTCCCGCTCCTCGAGCGCGAGCGCGACAACCCGGCCGAGCTGTTCCAGATCTGGCTCAACCTGCCGCGCGACGCCAAGCTGGCCGAGCCGCACTTCGCGATGTTGTGGCACGACGAGATCCCGCGGCGCACGGTGACCGACGGCGCCGGGCGAACCAGCGAGCTGGTGCTGGTGGCCGGCGATCCGGCCTCGCCGCCACCGCCGCCGTCGTCGTGGGCGGCGCGGGCCCCGGGCAACGTGACGATCACGACGATCGCGATGACGCCGGGGGCTGAGCTGACGCTGCCGGCCGGCGCGGTCGGCGCCAACCGCACGCTGTACTTCTTCGCCGGGGCCGGGGCGCGGATCGACGGCGTCGAGGTGCCGGTCGGGCGCGCCCTGGGCTTCGACGGCGCGCCGGCGGTGACGATCGTCAACGGCGCCGCTACCGCCGAGCTGCTCCTGCTCGAGGGCCGGCCGATCGGCGAGCCGGTGGTGCAGCACGGGCCGTTCGTGATGAACACCGTCGGCGAGATCCGCCAGGCCTTCGCCGACTACCAGCGGACGCAGTTCGGCGGCTGGCCGTGGCCGCGCCCCGATCCAGTCCACGCGCGCGACGCCGGGCGGTTCGCGCGGCGCCCCGACGGCTCGGTCGAGCGGCGCGGCGGTTGACATCGCGGGCCGCCCCGCCCACAAACGGGCATGGCCTTGCCCGAACCTGCCTGGGACGAGCGCGGGCTAGCGCCGGCGATCGTCACCGACGCCGACCGCGGCACCGTGCTCATGCTGGCGTGGATGAACGCCGAGGCCTGGGCCCTGACCCACGCCACCGGCGACGTCCACTTCTGGTCGCGCTCGCGCGGCGCGCTGTGGAAGAAGGGCGAGACCTCGGGTCACGTGCTGCGCGTGGTCGAGGTCCGCCTCGACTGCGATCGCGACGCGATCCTGGTGGCGGCGCGGCCCCACGGCCCGACCTGCCACACCGGCGCGACGGCGTGCTTCTTCCGCACCGCCGACGGCGACGACGACGGCGCGCCGCCGAGCCACGTCCTCGATCGCCTGGCCCAGGTGATCGCGGCGCGCAAGCAGGCCACCGCGACCAAGAGCTACACCCGGTCGCTCCTCGACGGTGGGGTCGGCAAGATCGTGGGCAAGATCGTCGAGGAGCAGGGCGAGCTGACCGCCGAGCTCGCGGCGCCGACGGTGGCCACCGACAAGGTCGTCCACGAGACCGCCGATCTGCTGTTCCACGTCCTGGTCGGGCTGGCCGCCGTCGACGTGCCGGTCGACGCGGTGTGGCGCGAGTTGGGCCGGCGGTTCGGGGTCAGCGGCCACGACGAGAAGGCGGCCCGCCCGGCCAAGGCGTGAGCGACGTCCTCGCGCCCGGCGGCGCCCTGGCCCGCGCGATCCCGCACTTCGAGGATCGCCCGGAGCAGCGGCGCATGGCGGCGGCGGTGGCGACCGCCCTGGCCGAGGCGCGGCCGCTCCTGGTCGAGGCCGGCACCGGGACCGGCAAGACCCTCGCGTACCTGACCGCGGCGCTCGGCTCGGGGCAGCGGGTCGTGGTGTCGACCGGCACGCGCACGCTGCAAGACCAGATCGTGCGCCACGACCTGCCGCTGCTCCGGCAGATCCTCGGGCGGCCGTTCGCGGCGGCGGCGCTCAAGGGCGTGAGCAACTACGTCTGCCGGCGCAAGCTGGCCGAGCTGCGCGCGACCGCGCCCGCGCGCGGCGACCTGGCGACGGTGCTGGCCTGGCTCGACGAGACCACCACCGGCGATCGCTCCGAGCTCGAGGCCCTGGGCGAGGCGGCGCCGATCTGGGCCGAGGTGACGACCACCCCCGACGGGCGGATCGGCGCGCGCTGCCCGTACTTCGAGCGCTGCTTCGTGACCGCGGCGCGGCGGGCGGCTCTCGAGGCCGAGCTGATCCTGGTCAACCACCACCTGTACTTCGCCGATCTGGCGCTGCGAGCCAGCCACCCCGGGGCCCGGGTCCTGCCCGACCACGACGCGGTGATCTTCGACGAGGCTCACCAGCTCGAGGACGTGGCCACCGAGCACTTCGGCCTGCGGGTGACGACCGCGCGCCTGGCGGGGCTGGCCCGCGAGGCGGCGCAGGTGATCGGCGCGAGCTTGTTCTCGGCCGGCCACGACAGCGCGATCGGCGAGCTCGAGCGGAGCGCCGCGACGTTCTTCGCCGAGGCGCGCAAGGCCCTGGTCGCGGCCGGCGCCGGCGATGGTCGGGTGCCGCTGCCGCCCGAGCTCCTGGCCGGCGGCAAGCGGCGCGAGGCCTGGTTCGCGCTCGACGGCGCCCTCGAGGAGCTGGCCCGGGTATGCGAGGCCGAGGCGCTACCACCACCGCCGGGCGAGGACGACGACGAGCGCGCCGCGGCCCGGCGCGAGCAGGCCGGCGCGGTGGCGCGGCGAGCCCGGTGGGCGCGCGACGATCTGGCGGAGCTGGCCGAGCAGCGCCAGCGCGCCCACGTCTACTGGGGCGAGGTCCGGCCGGGCGCGACCGCGCTGTCGGCAGCGCCGGTGTCGGTGGCCGACCTGATCGCGCGCCACGTCGTGCGCGGCGGGCCGACGGCGCTCTTCACCTCGGCGACGCTGACGACCGCCACCGGCTTCGACTACACCCGGACCCGCCTCGGGCTCGCGCGCGACGAGGTCGACGAGCTGGCGGTGGCGTCGCCCTTCGACTACGCGAGCCAGGCGCTCCTGTACGTGCCCCACGATCTGCCGCCGCCGAGCGGCGACGGCCTGCCGGCCGAGGTCGCGGCCCGCGCCGCGGCGCTGTGCGCGATCACCGGCGGCCGCGCGTTCTTGCTGTTCACCAGTCACCGCGCCCTCGAGCAGGCCGGTCGGATGCTGGCCGACCTCCCCTACCCGCTCCTGCGTCAGGGCGAGGCGCCGCGGCCGGCGCTGGTCGAGCGGTTCCGCGCCACGCCGGGGGCCGTGCTCCTCGGGACCGGCTCGTTCTGGGAGGGCGTCGACGTGCCCGGCGACGCGCTGTCGCTGGTGGTGATCGACAAGCTGCCGTTCGCGCCGCACACCGATCCGCTGACCGCGGCGCGGGCCCAGGCGATCGCGGCCCGCGGTGGCGATCCGTTCGCCGAGCTGTCGGTGCCGCAGGCGGCGATCGCGCTCAAGCAGGGCTTCGGCCGGCTGATCCGTCGACGCGACGACCGCGGGGTGGTGGCGATCCTCGACCCGCGCATCGTCGGCAAGGCCTACGGCCGCCAGCTCCTCGACGCGCTGCCAGCCGGGCTGCCGCGGACCGGCGCCCTCGAGCAGGTCCGACGGTGGTGGCGCGGCGAGCCGGCGGCCGGTCAGGCCACCGGGGGTGCGCCGGGCGCGAAGCCGTAGTCGGTGACGGCGAGAGGCGGGCCGGCCTCGGCGAGGAGCGCGCCGAGGGGCGCGGGCAGGCCGGGCGCGACGCCCGCGGGGCCGAAGAGATCGACCAGCGGCGCCAGCGCGAAGGACCGCTCGGCCAGGCGCGGGTGCGGGACGACGAGGCGCGCGGTGGCGACGGTGCGATCGCCCCAGACCAGCAGGTCCAGGTCGAGGGTGCGGGCGCCCCAGCGACCCTCGCGCGCGCGATCGCGACCGGCCCGGGCCTCGAGGCCGTGGAGGGCAGCGAGCACGCGGTGGGGCGGCCACGGTCGGCGCAGCGCGACGGCGAGCGCGGCGTTCAGGTAGTCGGGCTGGCCGGGGGTCAGGGCCGCCGAGCGGTAGACCCGCGAGGTCGTCACGGCGCCGTGACGCGCCCACCACGCGGCGACCGCGGCGAAGCGGCCCAGGCGCGCGGCGTCGTCGCCGAGGTTGGCCCCGAGGCCGATCGCGAACGGCGCGGGCGCGGGCGGCGCGGTCACGGCGCGGCGATCACCGGGTTGGCCAGGACGCCGATCCCCTCGACCTCGACCTCGACCAGGTCGCCGGGCTCGAGGTTGCCGACCCCGGCCGGGGTGCCGGTCGAGATCAGATCGCCGGGCTCGAGGGTGAGGTAGCGCGAGCAGAACGCGATCAGGGTCGCGACGTCGAAGATCAGATCGCTCGTGCGAGCGTCCTGGCGGACCGCGCCGTTGACCCGCGTGATCAGCCGGAGGTCACGAGGGTCGAGGCCTGCGACGATGCGTGGGCCGACGGGACAGAAGGTGTCGAAGCCCTTGGCCCGGGTCCACTGGCCGTCCTTGGCCTGCAGATCGCGCACGGTCACGTCGTTGACGCACACGTAGCCCGCGACGTGGGCCAGGGCGTCGTCGACGGTGACCTGACGGGCGCGGCGGCCGATCACGACGCCGAGCTCGCCCTCGAAGTCGACCCGGGCATAGCCGGCCGGGCGATGGATGGCGACGCCCGGGGCCAGGAGCGCCGACGGCGGCTTCAGGAACATGAGCGGCTCCGACGGCAGGCCCTTACCCATCTCGGCGGCGTGGGCGCGGTAGTTCTGGCCGATGCCGATGATCTTCGACGGCGCGAAGCCGACGACGCGGGTGTCACCGTCGGCGGTGACCTGATGAAGCTCCATGCCGTGCCGTACCACGGTGCCTCGACGCCGGGGACGGATCCACGCGCGCGGTCGGAGCACTAGTAGGCGGAGGTAGGCACCGTCGGACGTCGATCGTTGAAAGTACGGGCGCGGACCCGTAGAATTTTCGAGCGATGGCTCTCGGTCCCAGCACGCCTGGCAGAGCCCCGGCGCACCTCGCGGTGTTGCCCGGTGGCGCCGGCGCAGGTGGACTCGACGATCTCGAGGACGATCGCACCACGATCGAGCCGCCGCCCGGACCCGACGACGCGCCGACGCCGATCGCCGCGGCGAGCCTCGAGGAGCAGTGGGAGGACGGCACCACCGTCGCCGAGCAGTCGGGGTCGACCTCGACCAAGCGCGGACCGGTGGTCGAGGAGTCGACGATCGAGGAGGCGGCCCGGCCGCTGCCGCCGCTCCAGCTCGTGCCGCCGCCCAAGGCGCCCGATCCGGCGAGCATGGCCAAGCTGGCGGTGATCACCGGGCCCGATCAGGGGCGGGTGTTCGATCTGCGCTCGGGGGCCGAGGTCCGCATCGGCCGCGCGGTCGACAACGACATCGTCCTCACCGATATCGCGGTGTCGCGCAAGCACATGGTGCTGTCGTGGGACGGCGCGGCCTGGGTCATCCACGACAACGGCTCGGGCAACGGCACCCTGGTCAACGACCGCCTCGAGGACGGCCGCTGCCAGCTCCACCACGGCGATCGGGTCGAGCTCGGCAACACCGTCGTCCGCTTCGATCATCCGCCGAGCGCACACCAGCCGAGCGCCGCGGGCTGGGGGCAGCAGGAAGAGGAGGCGGCCACGGTCGCCGGCAAGGCGCCGGTGCGCGCGACCCAGGTCGCGGCCGCGGCCGCCGCCGCGCCGGTGCAGCGCCATCGCCCGGCCTCGGTGACCGCGCCGGTGCGCGATCGGCCGTCGCCGCCGCGCCGCCGCGCCAACCCGACCGAGCCGCCGCCGCCGCCGAGCCCGCGCCCGCGGGCGGCGACCACCCCGCCGCCGCCGCCGCGCATGACCTCGGTCGCGCCGGCCACGCCGCCGCCGCCGGCCAAGACCCCAGCCCCGGCCATGGCGCGGGCGAGCGCGCCCCCGTCCCCGGCCCCGCAGCATCCGTCGATGCCGGTGCCCCTGGTGCCGCCGCCCGCGGTGTATCCAGCCCCGGTCGCCGCCGCCGCGAGCTTCCCGCCGTACGTGGCTGGGCAACGCGGGTTCTCGAGCGAGCCGCGGTCGTGGAGCGCCGCCAACCCCTACGTCGCCACGCCGCCGCCGCGCCCGAGTCGCCGCCGGCTGTGGATCGCGATCGGCGCGGTGGCCCTGGCCGCGACCGCGACCGCCGGCGCGCTCCTGGGTGGCGGCGAGACGCCTCCGGCCGCGCCCGCCGTGGTTGGCAATGGCAGCGGAAGCGGCAGCGCGGGCAGCGCCGGGGGCAGCGCGGCCGACCCAGGCCCGGGCGAGCGCGCGGGTGGCGGGAGCGCGGGCAGCGGCAGCGCCGCCGGCCCCGGCACGGGCAGCGCCGAGCCTGCGCCCACCCCTGCCCCGGTCGTGGCGTTGACCCCGCCGACCGCCGGCACCGAGCCGACGCCGACTCCAGCGGTCACGCCGACTCCAGCGGTCACGCCGGAGCCCGCGGTCACACCGACTCCCACGGTTACGCCGACTCCCACGATCGTCCCGACGCCGGCGCCCCCGGTGGAGACCCCGCCCGCGCGGCCGCCGGAGGCGATCAAGCCGCCGCCCGCGACCAAGCCGCCGCCCGCGACCAAGCCGCCGCCCGCGACCAAGCCGCCGCGGGTCAGTAACCCAGGCCGGGACCTCGACCTGGACGCGCCGACCAAGCCGGCGACGCCCGCGACTCCCAAGGGCCTGGCCGCGGCCAGCAAGAAGGCCGACGGCCTCTATCGCGCCAAGGACTGGAAGGGCGCCGCCGCGGTGCTGCGCGACGCCGCGGGCGCGTCGAGCGATCCCGAGGCCAAGGCGATGCGGGCCCGGGCCGCCGACTACGACGCGATCGGCACCAACCTGAACGCCGGCCTGGCGATGGCCGGGCCCCGCGCGACCGAGGCCCTGGCCGCGTACAAGAAGGCGCGGGCCGCCGATCAGCGGGCCGGCGGCGCTCACCAGGCGATGATCCGGGCCAAGCTCGGCGAGGTCGCGCCCAAGGCCGCGGCCAGCTACATGACCCGCTCGAACTACGAGCTGGCCAAGTCGGCGGCCGACGACGCGGTCAACGTCGGCGCCGGCGGCAACCCGACGATCGCGGGGGTCCGCAGCTCCCTCGAGCGCAAGGCCGGCGAGCTGTATCAGTCGGCGGTCAAGCTCCAGAAGTCGAAGCCGAGCGAGGCCGTGGCGATCGCCACCCGCATCACCAAGATGGTGCCGAGCACCAGCCCCTGGTACGGCAAGGCCCTGCAGCTCAAGCGGACCCTGGCCGGCAGCTCGACCGACGAAGACGAGTGAGTCGCGGCGACGCCGGCGCGTGGCACGGGCGAACCGACCGCTGTGACCCCGGCAGCCACGACCCCGGCAGCCACGACCCCGGCAGCCGCGACCCCGCGGCTACGACCCCGACCCGACGCCCCGTCAGCGCAGGAGCTCGGCGATCTTGCTCTCGAGGGCGACGAAGTCGAAGGGCTTGTCGAAGTGCGCGTCAGCCCCGTAGAGCGGCGAGGTCATCTCGTTCACCTGCTCGCCGATCGCGGTCAACATGATGACCTTGATGGCGTCGGTGACCGGATCCTGCTTGAGGGCGCGGGCGACCTCCCACCCGCTCTTGCCTGGCATCATCACGTCCAGGACGATCAGCGCCGGCCGCCGACGCTTGGCCTCGGCCAGCGCCTCTTTGCCGTCGCTGGCGGTCAGGACCTGGTAGCCGCGCGCCTCCAGGCGCGTCGACAACATCGCGACGATCTCGGGGTCGTCGTCGACCACGAGCAAGGTCTTCCGGTTCGCCATGGCTCGACCGTATGGTGGGCGTCGCCCAGGGTCAAGCGCGGGAGGTCGGGGCCCGCCGGCGTGGCCTCGGCGGCGCCGACCCGGTACAACCGCGGCCGATGGCCCGCGCTCGCCAGATCTTCGTGCTGGTCGTGGCCGCCGCCGCGGTGCTGGCGGCGTTCACGCTGGTCGGTGACGTCCGGCAGATCGGCGATCGGCTCGGCGGCTTCGCGTGGTGGACCTTCGCCGCGGCGCTCGGGCTGGCGCTGGCCAACTACGGCCTGCGGTTCCTGCGCTGGCACGGCTATCTCCGGACCCGTCAGCTCGCCGTCCCCCCGGGCACCAGCGGGCTGGTGTTCGTCGCCGGCTTCGCGATGGCGGTCACGCCCGGCAAGCTCGGCGAGCTGATCAAGAGCTACCTCCTGCGCCAGCTCACCGGCATCCCGATCGCGGCCACCGCCTCGGTGGTGATCGCCGAGCGCGTGAGCGATCTGCTCGCGCTCCTGATCCTCGCGGTGATCGGGGTCGCGATCTACGGCGTCGCCGTCGAGGTGGTGATCGGCAGCGCCGCGGTGGTCGCGCTCGGCCTGGCCTTCATCTTGTGGCGCGGCCTCGGCGTCTGGACGATCGAGCTGGTGACCACGCCGCGCCGCCTGGCCCGCCTGCGACCCAAGCTCCTCGAGGTCTACGACGGCCTGGCGGCGCTGGCCCGGCCGCGGGTGCTGCTGTGGTCGACGGTGCTGTCGGTCGCGGCCTGGGCCTGCGAGGGGCTGGGCTTCGCGCTGATCGTCGAGGGCTTCCCCGGCGCGTCGGTGGCCGTCGGGCTGGCGCTCCTGATCTACGCCGCGACCACGATCGCCGGCGCGCTCAGCTTCTTGCCCGGCGGGCTGGGCGTCACCGAGGGCGCGATGACCTTGCTCCTGGTCGCCAACGCGACCGGCGTCGATCGCGGAACCGCGACCGCGGCCACCATCCTGACCCGCCTGGCGACCCTGTGGTTCGCGGTCGCCCTGGGCGCGGTCGCGCTGGTGATCGCGCGACGACGCGCCGGGCCGGACCCGGCGTGATGAGGCATACTGCCGCCATGATCGACTTCGACTTCGCCCGCTATATCAACGAGCGACGCGGTGAGGTCGTCCATCGCGCGTACACCGGGGCGACCTACGCCTTCGCCGGCGAGCGCAAGCTGCGCCGCTCGTTCATCGGCGCCCGCCCGGTGACGATGGCGATCGAGGCCACCGCTCGGCTGTGGAACGAGCGCGCGCGCGAGGAGCTCTTGGCCAGCGCCGCCAAGGCCTCCGAGGCCGCGCCGCGGGTGTGGGCGGCGGCCAAGCGGGCGGCGGCCGGGCTCAAGCTCGACGCGCCGTCGCTGTACCTGGCCCCGGCCGCCTGGCCGGCGGCGCTGACCACCCTGGGCACCGACGAGCAGCCCTACGTCGTGGTCCGGACCGAGGTCGCCGATCGCCTGACCGACGGCGAGCTGGTCGCGGCGATCGGCCACCAGCTCGGCCACATCCAGAACGGCCACGTCCCCTACGTCACCGCCCTGCACTACGTCAGCCACGCCGCCGCGATGTTCGTCCGGTGGATGGTGCAGCCGGCGACGATGGCGCTGCGCGCGTGGGCCCGCCGCGCCGAGATCACCTGCGATCGCGCCGCGCTCCTGGCGTCGCGCGACCTGGCGGCGACGCTCGGCATGATGGTCAAGCTCGAGCTGGGCGACGGCGCCACCGCGGTCGACCTGGAGAGCTACCTGCGCGAGCCGCCGGCGACCAAGGGCCTCGGCCGGTTCACCGAGCTGTTCCGGAAGAACCCGCTCTTGCCCAAGCGGATCACCGCCGTGCGAGCCTTCGCGGGCGGCGCGCTCTACGCCCAGGCCACCGGCGAGGACAGCGCCGGCAAGCCGTCGACCGACGCCATCGATCAGCAGGTCGCCGACCTCCTGAGCCTGTTCTAGCCCGCCCACGCCGCGCCCCAGGGAGCCCGATGCTGCCCGACCTCCACAAGCAAGCCAAGGCCGCTGTCCTCACCCGCTACCGCGAGCTGGCCGATGTCGCCGACGCCGTCGGCATGGTCACGCTGGCCCGCGACATCCGGGTCAACCGCGTGCCCAAGCTCGAGGGTGAGCGCTTCCACATCGTCGTGCTCGGCGAGTTCAACCACGGCAAGTCGACGTTCGTGAACGCCCTCTTGGGCCTCGACGTCTTGCCGACCGGCATCACGCCGACCACCGCGGCGATCAACCAGGTCCGCTACGGCGCCGCGCCCGAGGCCAAGGTCGTGCTGTTGTCGGGCGACCAGGTCGACCTCACGCCGAGCGAGCTGCGCGAGTGGGTGACGGTCGCCGGCGGCCACGCCGCCGAGGTCGCCTACGTCGAGCTGGCGTACCCGTGCGACATCCTGCGCGACAACGTCGTCCTGGTCGACACTCCCGGGGTCAACGACCTGAACGAGCAGCGCGCCGAGGTCACCTACGGCTACGTGCCGCGGGCCGACGCGGTGCTGTTCCTCCTCGACGCTGGCCAGGCGCTCAAGGACAGCGAGCGGACCTTCCTGGCGTCGCACATGCTCGACGGCACCCGCGAGCGGCTGATCTTCGTCCTGGGCAAGATGGACCTCCTGTCCGAGGACGAGCGCGCGGCGGTGACCAGCTACGTCGTCGACGGCGTCGCCAAGCTGGCGCCCGGGGCCAAGGTGTTCCCGCTGTCGGCGCGATCGTGGCTGGTCCGGCGCGACGAGGACAGCGGCATGCCGGCGCTCCTGGCCCACCTGAAGACCTTCCTGGCCGGCGATCGGGCCCGGATCCTCCTCGACAACGCCGCGGTCGACGCCGGCCGCACCGCCGGCTACCTCGAGGCCAACCTCGGCGTGCGGATGACCGCCTGGCAGCTCACGATCGAGCAGCTCGAGGAGCGGGTCGCGCTGGTCCGCCAGCAGCTCGACGCCTCGAAGAAGACGCTCGACGAGCTGCACATCCGGATCGACGCCGACGCCAACTCGATCAAGGCCCACCTGGGCGCCGACCTCGACGCGTTCGCCCAGGGCTTCGTCAGCGCGCTGGTGCCGCAGCTCGACGCCGTCGACGCCGACGACATCAAGCGGTTCTTGCCGGCGTTCATCGAGGACAAGTTCAAGGAGTGGGCCGAGCTCGAGGGCGCCAAGCTGGGCGCGATGCTCGAGCGCCTGGCCGAGGACGTCATCACGATCACCAACCAGAACGTCGCCGCGGCCTCGGCGGCGCTGGCCGAGCGGTTCGGCCCCGACGACGCCCGGGTCGACATCGACGTCGATAGCTTCAAGTACGACGTCGGGATCTACGCGGTCGGCGCGCTCGGCACGACGATGATGATCTTCGTCAACGTGCTGGCCGGCGGGCTCCTGACCCTGGCGGCGCCGATCCTGGCGATCGTCTTGAAGTCGAAGATCGCGGGGGACATCCGGGCCCAGGCCAAGGAGAAGGTGCCCGGCGCGATCTTCCACGCCGCCGACGCCATGCGGCCGCACTTCGCGAAGGTGGTCGACGACTTCGCGCTGCGCCTGCGCGAGTTCGTCACCTCGGCCGGCAACTCGCTCTACAAGGGCATCTCCGAGGTCCTCGAGCGCACGATCGCCGACCGCCGGCGCGGCGCCGGTGAGGCCGAGGAGCTGCGGGCCACCACCGCCGAGCAGATCGCGCAGGTCGCGGCGCTGCGGGTCGGCCTCGGTGAGCTGCGCGGCGAGCTGTGGCAGCCGCCGGGCCCGGCGTCGGACGAGCCGTCGGGCCAGCCCTGATGGCCGGCCCGGCCGATACGCTGCGCACGCTGTGGTCGCGGGTCGCGCGCAAGGCCGGCGACACGGTCGACGAGCTGTTCCTCGACAGCTACCGCGAGCAGGTCGATCGAGCGCGGGAGCTGGCGATCGCCGGCGAGCTCGACGCCGCCGGCGACCTCCTGGCGGCGGTGCTCGGCGACAAGCCCGATCACGCGGGCGCGCTCCTGGTCTTGGGCGAGGTCGAGCTGGTGCGCGGTCGGGCCGAGGCCGCGGACGACGCCTTCGCGCGGGCGCTGCGCGAGCGGCCGGGCGACGCCCAGGCGTTGATCGGCCGCGGCCGAGCGCTGGTGGCCCGGGGCGACCTGACCCCTGCGGTCGAGCTGCTCGGGCGCGGCGTCGACGTCGCCGGCGGTGACCGCGGGCTCCTGGCCGCGGCGTATCTCGCGCTCGGCCAGGCCTGGCTCGGGCTGGGCGACGCCGACAAGGCGGCGCGCGATCTGCGCAAGGCGGTGGCCGAGGCGCCCGACGATCCGGTGGCGCGCGCGCTCCTGGGCGAGGTCCTGCTCGCCGATCCGCGGACGTCGGCCGACGAGGCCCGCGGCCACCTCGAGCGCGCGGCGGCCCACGATCCCGCGCCGGCCCGGGCCCTGCTCGCCCTCGGCGCTCTGGCGCTGGGCGAGCATCGGGCGGTCGACGCCCATGCGCTCTACGAGCGCGCGGCGGCGGCGGCGCTGGCGCTGGCCGGCGGCGAGGGCAAGCGGCTCGTGGTCGCGGCCCGCGTCGGACTCGGCGACGCCGCCTTGGCGCAGCGCGACTTCGCGGCCGCGCACCTGCGCTACCTCGAGGCCCTGGAGCTCGAGCCGCGGCGCGCCGAGCTGCACGCCCGGCTGGCAGCGCTGGCGGCGGCGCTGGGCGACAGCCACGCCGCGGTCGTGGCCTACGAGCGGGCCCTCGCGCTGGGCGGCGACGATGCGGTCTTGGTCGACGCGGTCACCACCGCCCACGTCGCCGGCGAACGAGTGCGCGCGGTGCAGTGGGCCAACGATCTCCTGGTCCGCCGCCCCGACGCCGCGATCGCGCTGGCCGCCCGAGCCGAGGACCTGCGCCTGGCCGGTCAGCCGGCGGTGGCCCGCGCGCTCCTGACCGGCGCCGCCGATCACGTCGAGGCCCGCCTGGTGGCCAGCCGGTGCGCCCTCGATCTGGGCGAGCGCGCGGCGGCCGCCGACGAGGCCCGCGCGGCGCTGCTCCTGGCCCCGGCCTCGCCGCGGGCGCGAGCGGCCCTGGCGGCGGCCTACGCCGAGGCCGGCGCGGGTGACGACGACGACCGCGCCCTCGATCGCCTCGGCGAGCGGCTGGTCGCGGCCCTGGCGCGCCGGGTCGAGCTGGCGCATCACGTCGGCGCGGTGGCGGTGGCGATCGCCGAGCTCGACACGCCGCTCCTGGTGACGGTGATGGGCGAGTTCTCGAGCGGCAAGAGCTCCTTCGTCAACGCCTTCATCGGCGCCGAGGTCGCGGCCACCGGCATCACGCCGACCACCGCGACGATCAACGTCGTGAAGTACGCCCACGAGCGCGGCGGTCGGCTGGTCGGGCGCGATGGCGCCGCCCGCGAGCTGGGCTGGGACGCGCTGCACGCAGCGCTGCGCGCCTTGACGCCGGCCGAGGCCGCGGCGATCGACCGGGTCGAGATCGGCCTGCCGCTGCCGTCGTTGACCAAGGTCAACCTGATCGACACGCCGGGCCTGAACTCGATCTTGCCCGAGCACGAGGCCACGGCGCGCGGGTTCATCGGCCGCGCCGACGCCGTGGTCTGGGTGTTCACCGCCGGCCAGGGCGGCAAGGCCAGCGAGCGCAAGGCCCTCGACGCGATCCGGGCCGAGGGCAAGCGCGTGCTCGGCGTCCTCAACAAGCGCGATCAGCTCTCGGCTCACGACGTGCGCGAGGTGATCGAGTACGTCGGCGGCCAGCTCGGCGAGCGCGTCGAGCACATCGTGCCGTTCTCGGCCCGGGCGGCGCTGGCGTGGAAGCAGGCCGGCGGCGAGGACGACGGCGGCTGGGCGGCGCTGGCCGGCGCCCTCGAGGAGCGGTTCTTCGCGCAGGCGCGCGCGATCAAGCGCGGCGCGGTGGCGAGGCGGCTGGCCGCGATCGTCGCGGCGGCGCGGGCCACGGTCGGTGAGCGCGAGCGCGCGTTGGCCGAGCGGACCGCCGCGGCCCACGCCGCCCGCGAGCGGGTGGTCGCGGCCCAGGCCGGCTGGGACGAGGCCGTGGTGGCCCGCGAGCGACGGACCCTGGCGGCCGCGGTCGGCGAGCTGTACCGCCGGGCCGCGCACGAGGTGATCGAGCTGGTCCGCCCGCGCCAGCTCCCGTTCGGCAGTCACAGCGCGGCGGTCGCGGATCGCGACTACCTGATCGCGCTCCTGGCCGACGGCTACGAGGCGATGCTGCGCGCGGCGGCCGATCGCGTCGCCGGCGACGTCCACGCGGTGGTGACCGATCCGTCCGACGCCGCGGCCGCGATCGCCGCGACCACCGCGCCGCTGGCCTACGCCCGGGCCTACGTCGCCGGCTTCCTCGCCGGCGGCGCGGTCGATCACTTCTTCCGCGCCGACCTGCCCAAGCTCGCGCTCGAGCCGGACACGGTCTATCACGCGCTGTTTCGCGCGGCGCCCGATCTCGAGGCGGTGGTCGCCGATCCGCTGGCCCGCGCCGGCAGGTCCGCGCTGGGCGCCGCCGCCGCGGCCCTCGATCGCGCGGCGCTGCGGATCGAGGTCGAGGCCTACGAGCTCGCGGTCTCGGTCGATCAGGTCCTCGAGGCGGTGGCCGCCCGGTTGGTGCCGTGACCGACGGCCAGCTCGGGCTGCCTGGGGTCGGGCCGACCTGGCGCGGCGCGCTGACCCTCGGGATCGACGAGGCCGGACGAGGCCCGGTGCTCGGGCCGATGGTCCTGGCCGCGGTCGCCCTCGACGCCGGCGCGGCCCGGGCCCTGACCCGGGCTGGCGTGTGCGACTCGAAGCAGCTCGGCGCCGGCGCCGCCGCGATCGCGCGCCGAGCCGAGCTCGCGGCGCTGGTGCGGGCGCGCGCGCCCCACGTCGCGGTGGCGGTGGTCGAGGCCGACGAGATCGACGTCCGGGTCGAGCGCGGCGAGCTCAACCTGCTGGAGCGCGAGCGCGCGTGCGTGCTGATCGGCGGCGCGCCGCCGTGCGCCCGCATCATCGCCGACGGCGCGACCCTGTTCGCGCCGCTGCGGGCGCAGTACCCGACGCTCAAGGCCTACGACCGCGGCGAGGCGCGCCACGCCGCCGTGGCGGCGGCGTCGATCGTCGCCAAGGATGAGCGCGACCGGCGGTTCGCGGCGATCGCCGCGCGCTATCACGGCGAGTTCGGCGAGCTGGGCGGCGGCGGCTACTGGAATGGGCCGACGCGCGCGTTCCTCGACGCCTACCGGGCGCGGCACGGCGACCTGCCGCCGGAGGCGCGCCGGACCTGGACCCGCGGCTACTTCGAGGGCGCGGCCAAGCAGGGCGCGACGTCGCGGTCGCGCTCGAAGGCGACCCGGTAGAACGCCGGGTCGAGGGCGGCGGCCTTCTTGGCCACGGCCTTCACCGTGGCGCAGTCGCCGCGGCGCGCCGCGGTCTGCGCCTCGCGAAGGAGCTGCTCGCGCAGCTCGACGGAGCCGGTGGCCTTGACCGGCGCCTCGCCGGCCTCTGGGAGGCGGGTGGCGGGCGCGCTCGCAGCCTGGCGATCTTCGACCGGCGCGTCGGGATCGCGCGGCGGCGGCGGCGGCGGCGGCGGCAGCGCGTCATTCTCGTCGGCGACGACCACCTCGGAGGTCCCGGCGAAGCCCGCGCCGCGGCCAGGCCCCCCGGCGGCCGGCGCGTCCCCGGCGGTGACGCGGGCCTTGGTGCCGGCGCCGCCGACCGGCTTGGGCGGGCGCCGCGGACCGACCGCGGTCGGCTCGACGGGTGACGCCGTCAGCTCCCGCTCGGTGGCCACAGCCTCGGTCGCGGGCGCCGCCGCCTCGTCGACCGGCGTGGCCGCACCGTCGCGCGCGACCGCGTCGTCGGGTCCGCGCGGAGGTACCGGCGCGTGCCGTGCGGGGCCGGCCGACGGCGGGCGCACCGACGGCTGGGCCACCTGGACCCGGCCGCGCTCATACATCACGCCAGCGGCGACGCCGACCGCGAGCAAGGCCATGCCCGCGGCCAGGGCGGGGTGCAGCACCACCGGCCGCAGCCAGTCGCCGGCGCGGCGCCACCACGGTCGCCGCGGCGCCGGGGCGTGACGCCGGGCGGCGGCGAGGAGCAGCGCGTCGAGGTGCGCCGGCGGCTCCTCGTCGAAGCCCGAGGCTCGGGCCGCGCCGATCAGGTCGCGCACCGAGCTCAGGCCGGGCGGCGGCTCGAGGTCGACGTCGCCCTCGCGGTACAGCGCCGCCAGCTCGGCGTCGTCGGTCGGCTCGCGATCGGTCATCACGTCCTCACGGCGCCGCCTTGGCCAGGTCCTTGTACTCGTCGAGCTCGAGGCGCAGCTTCTCGAGGGCGTAGCGCATCCGGCTCTTGACGGTGTTCTCGGGGACCCCGACCACGTCGGCGATCTGCTTGAACGGCATGTCGAGGAACTCGCGCATCAAGAACACCTCGCGCTGCTCGTCGCCCAGGGACGCGATCGCGCGTTGCAGCCGCGCGTGCAGCTCTTTGTTGGCGGTCTTGCGGTCGGAGCCCATCTCGTTGCCTGCGACGACGTCGAGCAGGGTCCCGCTGTCCTCGTCGGCGGCCATCGGCGCGTCGAGCGAGGCGTGCTTGCGGTGCTTGCGTCGCCTGGTCTGGTCAACGCACAGGTTCCTCGCAATGGTGTAAAGCCACGTCGTAAACTTGGCCTGCCGTTTGTAGGCCTCGGCGCCCTTGATGACGCGCATGAAGGTCTCTTGCAGCAGATCCTCGGCGGTCTCCTTGTCGCCGACGTAGCGCAAGATGAAGTTGTAGACCGGCTTGCGGTGGCGGCTGAGCAGGATCTCGAACGCCCGCACCTCGCCACCCTGGTAGCGCACCATCAAGTCTTCGTCGGGCTCGGCCGTCAGCATGGTGCGGATCGAAGGCGCAACCGGAACGCGGGGTTGGCTCGGGGCGACAGTACCCCAGGGGTTCCCGGTGGGGCAAACCGACGGGCCAACGGCGGCGCGCCGTGCGACTTACGCGAGAATAGACTCCTAGCGCCGCTGACACGTTGGACAGAAATAGGTCGCCCGTCCGCTGTGGACCGCGCGACGGATCGCCACGCCACAGCGCGGGCACGGCTGCCCGGCCCGCCCGTAGACCAGGAGATACTCGCCGTTCTCGCCCGGCGTGCCGTCGGCGCCGAGGAAGTCGCGCAGCGTGGTCCCGCCGTTCTCGATCGCGAACTCGAGGACGTCGTGGACCGCGATCGTCAGGGCGCGGGCGCCGTCGACGCCGAGGCGGTTGGCCGGCCGGGTCGGGGCGATGGCCGCCAGCCACAGCGCCTCGGAGGCGTAGATGTTCCCGACCCCGGCCAGGACCGACTGATCGAGCAGCAGGGCCTTGGCCGCGGTGCGGCGCCCGGCCGCGGCGCGGGCCAGGTGCTCGGCGGTCAGCTCCTCGGCGATCGGATCAGGGCCCAGGTCGGCCAGGCTCGGGTGGGCGCGTTCGCGGCCGCGCTCGACGACGTCGACCAGGCCGAAGCGCCGGGGATCGACGAACCGCAGATCGCGGCCGTCGGCCAGCTCGAAGACGACGTGGGTGTGGGGCGCCCACGGCTCGGCGCGCCGCGCGGTGAGCAGGTTGCCGCTCATCCCCAGGTGGACCAGGACGGCGTGGCGACCGTCGGTGTCGATCAAGAGGTACTTGCCGAGGCGGCGCAGATCGGTGATGCGGCGACCGCGGGTGGCGCGGCGGAGCGCGTCGATCGGCTGGGGCCGGGCCAGGCGCAGCGGCGCGCCGCTCGAGCGCACCCGGGCGATCGCGACGCCGCGCAGGCGCCGGCGCAACAGGCCACGGCGGACCGACTCGACCTCGGGCAACTCAGGCATCGCGCGACCTCACGCGTGATCCTCGACGATGATCCCGGTCTGGGCGACGGCCGGCAGCGCGCGCGCCAGGGCGGCGAACTCGACCAGGGTCAGGGTCTCGCCTCGGCGGACGCCGTCGATCGCGGTGGCCGCGAGGGCCGCGTCGACCGCGGCCTCGTCGTAGACCGCGCGCAGCGCGTTGCGCAGGGTCTTGCGGCGCTGGCCGAAGGCGGCGTGGACCACCGCGCGGTGGTGTTCCTCGTCGGGCAGCGCGAGGGCGGGCGCGGCGGTGAAGTCGAGGCGGACCACCGCGGAGTCGACCTTGGGCGCCGGGGTGAAGGCGCCCGCCGGCGCGGTCACGACCGCACGACAGGCGGCGTAGGACTGCACCATCACCGACATCGCGCCGTAGGTCTTGCCGCCGGGCGACGCGACCATGCGATCGGCCATCTCCTTCTGCACCATGAACACCGCGCGCGCGACCGAGCCGCGCGCCGCGATCGTGCGGAAGATCAGCGGCGCGGCGACGTGGTACGGCAGGTTGCCGCACACGACGATCGGCTCGCCGCGCCAGCGCGCGCACGCGGCGAGGTCGTAGCGCAGGGCGTCGCCGGGCTCGACCACGATGTTGTCGAGGTGACCGAGCTCGGCCTGCAGGACGGCCACCATGTCGGGGTCGCGCTCGAGGGCGATCACCTTGCCCTCGGGGACCCGCTCGGCCAGGCGCGCGGTCAAGGTGCCGAGGCCGGCGCCGATCTCGACCACCCAGTCGTCGTCGGTGCGGACGGTGGCGTCGACGATCGCGCGGAACACCCGCTCGGAGGTCAGGAAGTTCTGGCCGAAGTGCTTCTTGGCCCGAAGCCCGTGGCGCTCGAGGAGCGTGCGGGCATCGGGGAAGGCCGGGCCGGGGCGTTCAGGTGGGCCCATGATCAGCGCGCCGCGGCAGCGGCAGGTTGGCGGTGGCGCCCAGGGTGAGCGGAGCCCGCTCGCCGCGGACCAGGCGGTAGTAGCCGGCCGCCGCGATCATCGCGGCGTTGTCGGTGCAGCGGTGGGGCGGCGGCACGTAGAGCTGGAGGTCATCCTCGGCGCAGGCGGCGGCCAGGGCCGCGCGCAGCCCGCGGTTGGCGGCGACGCCGCCGCACACCTGGACGTGGGCCAGCCCCTCGCGGCGCGCGAGCCGGCGGGTCTTGCGGACCAGCACCTCGACGATCGCCGCCTGGTAGCTGGCGCACAGGTCGGCGAGCGCCTGGCCCTCGGGGACGCCGTGGGCGCGCACGTGGTGGAGCAGCGCCGTCTTGAGGCCGCTGAACGAGAAGTCGTCGTTGGCGCGGGCGGTCATCGCGCGCGGCATCGCGACCGCGCGCGGATCACCGCTGGCGGCCAGGCGATCGATCGCGGCGCCGCCGGGGTAGCCGAGGCCGAGGAGCTTGGCGCCCTTGTCGAAGGCCTCGCCGGCGGCGTCGTCGCGAGTCCGGCCCAGCTCGACGACCGCGCCGTGATCATCGACGCGCACCAGCGAGGTGTGGCCGCCGGAGACGATGAGCGCCAGGTGCGGCAACGGCGGCGGGGCGGGCTCGAGGTAGATCGCCGACAGATGACCTTCGAGGTGGTGGACGCCGACCAGCGGCAGGCCGCGGGCCAACGCGATGGCCTTGGCGGTCTGGACCGCGACCAGGAGCGCGCCGACCAGGCCGGGGCCGTGGGTCACCGCGATCGCGTCGATGTCGTCGAGGCTGAGGCCGGCCTGGACCAGGGCCGCGTCGACGACCGGCACGACGTTCACGACGTGGGCGCGCGAGGCCAGCTCCGGCACCACGCCGCCGTACGGGCGGTGGACGTCGTGCTGCGACGCGACCACATCGGACAGGGCGCGGCGGCCGTCCTCGACCACGGCGGCGGCGGTCTCATCGCAGGAGCTCTCGAGGCCGAGGACCCGCATCACTTGGTGCCCAGGAGCTGGCGCACGGTATCGGCGGCCTCGCCGGTCGGCTGCAGCTTGAGGAACTGCTCGTATGCCGGGCGGGCCTCGTCGTAGCGCCGCGCGCCCCACAGGATCTTGCCCTTGAGCTCCCACGCCGGCGGGTAGCTCGGGTTGGCCTTGATCGCGGCGTCGATGGCGGTGACCGCGGGATCGATGCGGCCGAGCCGGCGCAGGGCGTCGGCGCGCACGATGTAGCCGCGGGCGGTGCGGCGCTGAGCCAGGGAGGCGTCGGCTGCGGCCAGCGCGGCCTCGTAGTCGCCGTCGTCGAGGACGCGGCGGGCCTGCTCGAGGAGCGCCTTGTAGTCCGGACCCGCGTCGGGGCCCGCGGGGGACGGGGTCGCTCCACCGGCGTCGCGCGGCGAGGCGGCCGGCGCGGCATCGGCGGGCGCGATCGCCGGCCCGGCGTCGGGGCCCGGGATCGGCGGGCGCTCGAGCGGAGTCGGTGCGACCACCGCGCCGGCGTCGGCCGCGGCCAGCGCGCGCGGATCGGAGCGCTTGCGGGGCGCCGGGTTCGAGCCGGCGCGGACGATGACGTAGCCGAGGATGCCCAGGGCGGCGAGGCCGGTCACGATCGAGGGCCAGCGCGGCTGCTGCTGGTTGGGCGGCAGCGACGGCGAGGCCGGGCGCGGCCGGGGCGCGGGCGGCAGCTCGGCCGCGGTCGAGGGCGCCTCGGGGGCGGCCGGGGGCGCGTCGGCCGCCGGCGCGACGGACTCGTCGGGCTCGACCGACGATGGGGCGGGCGCCGCCACGGGCTCGACGGGCGGCGGCGTGGACGGCGCCCCGATCCGCGCCGGGAGTTCCTCGGCGGCGGTGACCGCCGGGACCTCGCGGGTCTGACGCTTGGGGCGGATCGTGATCAGCTCGCGGGCCGGCTCGCCATCCGCGGGTGGAGGCCCAGCGGTGACCTCGCCCGCGACCTCCGCGGTGGCGATGCCGCGGACCGCCGAGCGGCGCGGTGGCGGTGACGGCGGGCCCGGCGACGGCGCGTCGAGCTCGATCACCTGCGGCACGCCAGAGCTCTCGTCGGTCCCGGCCGCGGCCGCGAGGTCGGCGGGCGATGCGGGCGCCGAAGGCGAGGCGTCCTCGGCGACCTGGCCCAGCGACGGCGGATCGCTCGACGGCGGCGCCTCGCTCGTCGGCACGGGCAGCGCGGGCGTCGGCAGCGCTTCGCTCGTCGGCGCCTCGCTCGTCGGCGCCTCGCTCGTCGGCACGGGCAGCGCGGGCGACGACGGGGTGAGCCCGAGGATGGCGTCGACATCCCCGAGACCGACCAGCTCCGACTCGTCGATGGCCTTCTCGATGAGGCTCTTGCGGCGCGGCCGGGGCTCGGCCGGCGGATCGGTCGCGGTCTGGAACAGCCGACTCACCGCCGACGGTGGCAGGGCCTCGAGGGTCGCCGGATCGGGCGCCGGAGTGAGCCGGACGTCGGCGAACGAGGCCTCGTCGTCGGGGGGCGTCGCGGTCGGTCCGTCGGGCTCGGTCGGCGTCCCGGGCAGCGGCGCCGGCGCGGCGGCGGTCGGCGCCGCCGCGGTCGGCGTCGGCGTGAGCGCGGCAGGGGCCTCGACCTCGCCGAGCGGCGTCACCGGGTCGTTGGCGATGATGATGTCCTGGTCCTGGCCCGGGGTCTCGTCGAGGACCGATGACGGCACCGTCCACTCGCCGGTCCGCCGGCTCGGCTTGCCGGGGCCGAGCTCGGTCAAGAGGCCCTCGAAGTACAGCTTGGCGATCACCTCGAGGCACTCGAGGTCGCCGTAGTCGCTGGCGTCGATCACCTCGAGCACGGTCCGGCGGGTATCGAACAGGCGCAGGATCGCGTTGTGCTCGTCGGGGATCTCGCCGAGGCGGTTGGTCAGCTCGCGGGCGTCGACCTCGAAGCGCGTGTCGAGGCTCGGGAGCTGCTCGGTCAGACGCCCCCACTCGTCGAGGCGGCGCATGCCCTCCATCAAGAGCGCCTGCGACGACACGGTGATCACGTCGCGCCGGCGCACCGTGCGAAACACGACCTCGAACTCGCCATCGTTCCAGGTCAGGAGCCGGTAGACCGCGTCCTCGCCCTGGAGCGGGCCAGCCTCCGCGTCGATGACCTTGCCGTCGCGAAAGTAGATCGCGGCCTGCTTGCTGGCCTCGCCGGTGAAGTAGATGAGCCCCGACTTGCGGCTGATCTCGATGGTCTGGATCAGATCGACGACCGGCATGTCGCTGATGCGACCGGCGAAGCGCGTCCGACCGTCGCGGCGCTCCTCGAGTCGGGTCCGCTGGCGCTTCTGGATGAGGATCCGGGCGCGCGCGACGATCTCCTTGATGTAGATCGGCTTGGTCAGATAGTCGTCGACGCCGAGCTCGAGGCCTTTGATCTTGGACTCGATCTCGGTCTGGGCGGTGAGGAAGACGAACGGGATGTCGGCCCAGGCCGGGTTGGCCTTGAGGCGCTGACAGAACGCGAAGCCGTCGAGCTCGTCGAGGACGGTCTCGGAGATCACGAGGTCGGGCGGCGCCAGCTCGACCTTGTCGAGGGCGTCCTTGCCGTTGACCGCGGTAGTGACGACGAACCCAGCCTTGCGCAACGACACCTCGAGCACGCGCAGGCTGCGCGGGTCGCCGTCGACGAGGAGGAGCGTCTGCTTCGACACGAACGAGGAGCGCGCATCGTAACCCGCGGCCCGACCGCGCGTCACGCCTCCGGGGCCCGGTGGTACGGTCGGGTATGGCGACCGTCGCGGTCCGCTTTGGAGCTGGTCAGCTGGTCGCGGCGACTCGGGGCGCCGTGGCCGAGGTGGCGCGACCGGCACCGATCGCGCCGGCCGATCCGCGGGCGCTGTGCGAGGCCGCCCTCGACGCGCCGATCGGCGCGCCGCGCCTCGAGGACCAGGTCGCCGGCGGCGCCCGGGTCTTGCTGATCGTCAGCGACGCCACCCGCGACGAACCGCGGGCCGCGCTGGTGGCCGCGGTGCGCGGCCGGCTGCCGCGCGACGTCCGGCTGACCATCGCGATCGCCACCGGCACCCACGGTCGAGCCGGCGGGCTGGCCGCCCTCGGCCTCGCCGACGACGGCGCCGCGGTCCTCGATCACGACGGTCATGACCCGCGCGACCTGGTGACGGTCGGCACGACCACCCGCGGCACGCCGGTCGAGGTCCATCGCGCCGTCGTCGAGGCCGAGCTGGTGATCGCGACCGGCGTGATCCGCGCCCACTACTTCGCCGGCTTCGGCGCCGGCGCCAAGGCGATCTTTCCCGGCCTGGCGTCGGCGCGGGCGGCGCGCGTGAACCATCTGCTCAAGGCCGCGCCCGGCTCGGTGGCGGGCGCGATCGACGACAACCCGTGTCGCCTCGACCTCGAGGAGGCGGCCGCGCTCGCGGCGCCGCGGGCGTTTCTCCTCGACGGCGTCGCCGATCGCCACGATCAGGTGCGGGCCGCGGTAGCGGGCGACCTGCGGACCGCGTTTCGCGCCGGCGCGGCGGTGGCCGGTCGCTGGTTGACCGCGGTGGCGGCGCCCAGCCGCTGCGTCGTGGTCGCCGACCGGCCGCCGGTGACCCGCTCGCTCTACCAGGCCAGCAAGGGGCTGGCGGCGGTGGCGCCGTGGGTCGCGCCTGGCGGCCGGGTCGTGCTGGTGGCGCCGTGCGAGGACGGGCTCGGCCCGATCGACGTCGTCAACCGGGGCATCTACGAGCTCGGGATCCGTCCGCGCCTGCCGGCCGACCACGAGGTGTGCCTGGTGTCGAACCTCACCGCGGCGGAGGTCTCGGCGAGCTACGCCCGGGCGGCGCCGTCGCTGACCGCGGCCCTCGCCGACGTCGACGAGGTGCTGGTGGTCCACGGCGCGAGCAAGCTCATCGCGCGGCTGTCGTGACGGGTGCGCTCGGCGGAGCCCCCCGGGGAGCTCGGCTCGCGGTGAACGCCCGACGGGCTTGCGACCTGCGCCCGACGGCGGGAGACTGGCGGCGATGTCTTGGCGCGACGACCTTGCGACCGCGACCCGCGGCTTCGACGTGGCCGGCGCGGCGTCGGCGCTCGAGCGGTTCGTCGAGCTGTTCGAGACCTGGAACCGCCGCATCAACCTGTCGGCGGCGCGAACGGCCGACGAGATCACCCAGCACGTGATCGACTCGCTCGCGGTGGTCCGCTTCCTGGGCGACGCGCGCCGGGTGATCGACGTCGGCAGCGGTGGTGGTTTTCCGGGCGTAGTCGCTGCAACGTGTTTACCGGGTAAATCGTTCGTCTTGGTAGAACCGGTGCGCAAGAAGACCGCGTTCCTGTCGACCGCGGCCCGCGAGCTAGGCCTGCGCGGCGTGACGATCGAGGCCCGGCGGGTCGATCCGACGATCGACCGCGACTTCGACGTCGCGATGTCGCGGGCGACCTTCGCGCTCGAGGAGTGGCTCAGCCTCGGCCAGCGCCTGGTCCGCCCGGGCGGCCTGGTCCTCGGCATGGAGGGACGCGAGAAGCTGACGCTTGGCTTGCGCGACACCCGGCATCCCTACCCGCTCGGCGATCGCGACCGCGCGATCATTGTGCGGGCAGGGTAGGCAGAGCGCCGAGGCTGGTCCCGGCCCCGAGTCCGATCCCGATCCCGATCCCGATCCCGATCCCGATCCTGGCCCCGATCCGGATCCCGATCCCGATCCCGATCCCGAAGCCGAGTCCGAGTCCGAGGCCGAGTCCGAGGCCGAGTCCGAGTCCGAGGCCGAAGCCGAGTCCGAGTCTGAGTCCGGCCCCGATCCCGATCCCGTCCCTGATCCCGATCCCGATCCCGAATCCTTCTAGAGTCGGTCGAGGAGGATCCGAAGGTCCTGAGGAAACAGGGCCGCGAACGCGCCAGTCAGCTCGGCGATCGCCTCGGCGTTCTCGCGGGCGAAGTCGACGTCGTCCTCGGGTCGGCAGGACAGGATCACCGCCTCGACGGGTCGCGCCTGGCGAGCAGCCTCGATGGTCAACACGGCGTGGTTGATGGTGCCGAGACCTGCCCGGGCGACGACGAGGATGGTGTCCGCGGTCGCGAGGGCGAGATCGGCCATGCGGCGGTGATCGATCGGCACCGCCCAGCCGCCGGCGCCCTCAAGGAAGAGGGGACTCCCGGGCTGGACGCGGCACCACGAAACCAGAGCGTCGAAGTCGATCGTGCGCCCTTCGGCCGAGGCTGCGGCGCGCGGTGACCGCGGTGCTGAGAACCGGAGGTGGACGGTGTCCTCGATCGAACGGCCAGAGGCCTCGGCCAGGAGCCGGGCGTCGCTGGTCACTTCGTCCCAGCCGGTCTCGATCGGCTTGATGGCGCAGGCGGGCCGCCCAGCGGCGCAAAGCTCCTCGACCAGGCGGCGCGTGACGAAGGTCTTGCCGACGCCGGTGTCGGTGCCAGTCACGAAGCGTTTCACGTGAAACTCTCCCGGATCGCCGCGCGGGTCGCCGCGCCCAGGGTACGGAGTTCCTCCGGGCTGCTCGACAACGGCGGCATCCAGACCACAACGTCGCCCAGGGGCCGAAGAACCACCCCATGGGCGCGGACCTTTGCGCAGACCAACGACCCGACGAAGCGCTCGAACGGAAAGGGCTCGCCGCTCTGGTCTCGCAGCTCGATCCCACCCATCAGGCCCACCGAGCGGACCTCGTGAACCCATGGCAGGTCCCGCAGGGCCTCGAGCTCCAGCTGAAGGACCTTCGCCCGCTCCGCAAGGCCGGCGATGAACTCCGGCGTATAGAGGGAGAGGTTCGCGAGGGCCGCGGCACACGCGATCGGATTGCCTGTGTAGGTGTGCCCGTGGAAGAAGGTCGTGCCCTGGGCCCGTGGCGCGACGAAGGCCTGGTAGACCGCTTCCGTGGTCAGCGTGGCTGCGAGCGGGAGGGTCCCCCCGGTCAGGCCCTTCGCCAGGCACAGGAAATCGGGAGACACCCCCTCTCGCTCGCAGGCGAACAGGGTCCCGGTCCGCCCGAAGCCAGTGGCGACCTCGTCCGCGATCAGCAAGACCTCGTAGCGGCGGCACAGCTCGGCGACCGCGCGAAGGTAGCCGGGCGGGTGGACGAGCATACCCGCCGCACCCTGGATGAGGGGCTCGATGATCAGCGCTGCGATGGACCGATGCTCTTGTTCGAGCACTGCCTCGAGGGTCGACAGCGCCCCGGGATCGAGAGCCGGAGAAGGGACGCGGACCCCGGCGACGATCAATGGCCCGAAGATTCGGTGGAAGAGCTCCATGCCACCGACCCCGACGGCCCCGAGGGTGTCACCGTGATACGACTCGGCCAGGTGCAGGAAGCGACGCTTCTCCGGTCGCCCGGTCAGCGCCATGTACTGAAACGCCTGCTTCAGCGCGATCTCGACGGCTGTCGAGCCGGAATCCGAGTAGAAGACCCGGGTCAGGCCGGCCGGGGCCCGGCCAACCAACTCGACCGCCAGCTCGACCGCGCGGGGATGGGTCAGGCCCAGCATCGTCGAGTGGTCGAGTTCACGCGCCTGCCGGGCGATCGCTTCGACGATGGCCGGGTGGCCGTGGCCGTGGGTGGTCACCCAGAGGGAGCTCACCCCGTCGAAGTACCGCTGTCCACGGTCGTCGAACAGGTAGTTGCCTTCCGCCCGGGCGATCACGAGGGGCGGGGTCCGCTCCCACTCGTAGGCCTGGGTGAAGGGATGCCAGAGATGCTGCTGGTCGAGGCGCGCCCAGTCGGTCGTCACTTGCACCTTATATATAGGTGCAGCTGAGCCGGGAAGGCCACCGACCCCGGACCGGCCAGAGTACGACCCCGGCGCTGTTCCACGTGGAACCGAGCTGGTTGCGCGCCCCTCGTCCCTACAAGTGTTCCACGTGGAACTGCCGCGAGGTCCCTGACCCGAGGCAGGTTCCACGGCAAGTCGGGGCGAAGGTATGCCGGAGACGCTGCTGTTCCAGCCCCCCCTTCCGTTGCTCGTCACCCGCACCCACATACTGACCGTCCAGAATCTGGCGTAGCGACGCCTGCAAGGCCGGCGGTCTCGGACCGTCCAGAGCACGCCCTGGCCGGTGCTCCACGTGGAACTGCCCCAAGGTCTACCGACGAGCCCAGCCAGAGCGCGTTCCGGAGGCTCCGGCGCTCGCCCCGACGCCGGAGCCTCGAACAGCTCAACCAGCGGCACGATGGGAGGTCAGGCGAGACCTTCGCTCAGCGCGGCTCGCAGTCGATCCACCTGCTCAGCAGTGTGGGCCGCTGACAAAGTGATCCTCAACCGAGCGGTCCCCTCGGGCACCGTCGGGGGACGGATCGCTGGGATCCAGAACCCCTGCGCTTCCAGCCGCGAGGAAGCAGCGACCGCGTCAGCGTCTGCGCCGATCACCAACGGGACGATCGCCCCTGGCAGCCCAGCCGCTCGAGAGCCCAGACGATCGCGGTGGTCCCGAAGAACCTGCCGGCGACGATCCCCCTCGGCGCCCCGAAGGATCGCCACGCCTTCCACCGCGGCCGCTTGCGTCCCGGTGGTCAACCCGGTCGAGAACACCAGGGTCCTGGCGCGGTTCCACAGAAGCTCGGCCAACCCGGCCGGCCCGGCGACGAAGGCGCCAGCCGCGCCGACGGCCTTGCCGAGAGTACCAACGACGATGTCCGCGCCCGCGGCGACGCCGAGTCCCCGGCCGCTTTCGCCCATGATTCCGATAGCATGAGCGTCATCAACGACGACGAGGGCACCGTGGCGATGGGCGAGGCCCACCAGCTCCGCCAGCGGAGCGGCATCCCCGTCCATCGAGAACACGCTCTCGGTCACCACCACCTTCCGCCGCGCCGGCGTCCTCAGGCGCCGCTCGAGGTCGTCTAGATCCAGGTGGCGGTACACCGCCACCGTCGCGCGGCTCAACCGACAGCCGTCGATCAAGCTGGCGTGGTTGCGTTCGTCCGAGACGATCAGATCTCCCGGTTCTGCGATAACTGGCAATAAGCCAGTATTCGCAGCGTAGCCGGAATTGAATAAACGAACGCTCTCCACGCCCAGCCAGGATCGAAGCGATCCCTCGAGTTCCTCGGTGATCGCGGTGTGCCCGGACACCAACCGCGACGCCCCGGCGCCCACCCCCAGGGCGATCTCGGCGGCGGCCGCCGCCGTCGCGAGCCGCGCATCGAGCCCGAGCCCAAGGTAGTCGTTGGCCGCGAAGTTGATGAGCTCCCGCCCCGAGACCACGACCTCGGCCGCCGACCGCGCGGTCACCACCCGAACTCGACGGAGCCGATCGCGGGCCGCGAGGTCGGCCAGCGCGGCGGCGATGAAGTCAGTGCGCGCCACCGGCGGACTAGAGCGCATCTACCCGTCGGTGTCGAGCGCCGCCCCGAGCGGTCCCGACGAGCCGCGATCCCGGCCTCGCCACGCGCCCGCGAGAGAACTCGGCCGAGCTCGCGCCGAGCCATCCTGGCTCGCGGCGTCGCTCGTCGGCCTCACACCGTGCGTCTACGCCGCGCCCGGCCTCGGCCTCCGCCTCGGCCTCGGTCTCGGCCTCCGCCTCCGCCTCGGCCTCGGTCTCGGTCTCGGTCTCCGCCTCCGCCTCGGTCTCGGTCTCGGACTCCGCCTCGGCCTCGGTCTCGGTCTCGGTCTCCGCCTCCGCCTCGGTCTCGGTCTCCGCCTCGGACTCCGCCTCGGCCTCGGACTCGGACTCGGTCTCGGTCTCGGTCTCCGCCTCGGTCTCCGCCTCCGCCTCCGCCTCCGCCTCGGACTCGGACTCGGTC
Organism: Kofleriaceae bacterium; assembly: GCA_018057825.1. Taxonomy (GTDB): domain Bacteria; phylum Myxococcota_A; class Polyangia; order Haliangiales; family Haliangiaceae; genus UBA2376. The sequence goes on from JAGPCY010000003.1 coordinate 249,669, forward strand.
TCGGTCTCGGCCTCGGACTCGGTCTCGGTCTCCGCCTCCGCCTCCGCCTCGGTCTCCGCCTCCGCCTCCGCCTCGGTCTCCGCCTCCGCCTCCGCCTCCGTCACTTCCCGATGCAGAAGCGCGCGAACAGTCGGTCGAGGACGTCCTCGGCGACCCGCTCGCCGGTGAGCTGGCCGAGAGCCTCGAGCGCGCCCCGGGCCTCGACCGCGACGAGCTCGAGGGGCGCCGACGAGGACAGCAGCTCGCGCGCCGCCCCCAGGCCGCGCGCCGCCGCCGCCGCCGCCGCGTGCTGCCGCGCGGTCAAGAGCACCGCGCTTCCGGCCTCGGGATCGTCGGCTAGTCCGGCGCGCGCCACGATCGCGGCGCGCAGCTCGGCCAGCCCGGCCCCGGTCACGGCCGAGGTCGCCAGCCACCCCGGCGGCGCCGGCCCGCCGAGGTCGGCCTTGCTCGCGACGCCGAGCGATCGCGGCGCCAGCACCGGCGCCGCCTCGCCAGGGCCGACCACCTCGACCACGACCTCGCAGTCGAGGGCGCGCGCCGCGCCGAGCTCGATGCCCCGGGCCTCGAGGCCGATCGCCTGATCGCGCCGCCCGGCGGTGTCGATGAGCGTCACCGCCACGCCGTCCCACACCACGGTCGCCTCGACGTAGTCGCGGGTCGTGCCGGCCTCCGGCGAGACCAGCGCCCGCTCGCGGCCGAGCAGCGCGTTGAACAGCGCCGACTTGCCGACGTTGACCGCGCCGACGAACGCGACCCGCAGCCCCTCGAGGGCGACCCGGCCCGGACCAAAGCTCGCGGCCAGACGCGCGGCCGCCGCCTCGGCGCCCCCCAGCTCCGCCAGCAGCTCGTCGCGCACCAGCGCCGGCAGGTCCTCGTCGGGAAAGTCGATGTGCGCCTCCAGCACCGCCAGCGCGTCCGCCGCCTGATCGCGCGCCGCCGCCACCGCCGCCGCCACCGCCCCACCGAGCTGGGCCTGCGCCATCGCCCAGCCGCGCTCGGTCTGGGCCGTCACCACCGCCAGCATCGCCTCCGCCTCGAGCACCGACACCTTGCCGGCCGCCACTGCGCGCCGGGTCAGCTCACCGGGCTCGGCGATCCGCGCGCCGGCCGCGACCACGGCCGAGAGCACCCGCCCGAGGTTGACCGCCCCGCCATGGACCTGCAGCTCGACGACGTCCTCGCCGGTGAAGGTGTGCGGTCCGCGCATCGCGACCACCAACCCGTCGTCGAGACGCGCGCCGTCCGCCGACCGCACGACCGCGCGGACCAGCCGCCGGTCGGGCAGCGCCGACGCCCCACGACCGGTCACCGCGGTCGCGATCGCGAGCGCCGACGGACCGCTCAGTCGGACGATGCCGACCCCGGCCGCGCCGGCCGCGGTCGCGATCCCGGCGATGGTCTCCGACGCCACGCTACTCGGCGGCGAGCGCGTCGGGCACGACCAGGATGTGGCGGTCGTCGCCCTCACCCTCGGACCGGCTGCTGACGCCGGGGATGTTCGCGATCGCCATGTGAACCACCCGCCGATCGTGGGCCGACATCGGCGCCAGCTCGACGATCTCCTTGCTCGCCAGGGCCTTCTCGCTCATCCGCTGGGCCAGGGCCTCGAGCCGCAACACATGCTTGTCGCGGTAGCCGCCGGCGTCGACGATGATCGGCTTGCCCTTCTCACCCGAGCGCTCGCGGTAGACGTGCTTGGACACGACGTGCTGGAGCGCGTCGACGACCTGGCCCTTGCGGCCGATCACGACGTCGGGATCCGAGGTCTGGACGTCGAGCACGATCTTGTCGTCGGACTCGTTGACGTCGATGTCGGCCGCGATCCCCATGCGATCGAGCAGGCCCATCAGGAAATCGCACGCGCGCTCGGCGACGTCGTTGGCGTTGGTGGCTTCGGTGGCTTCGGTCACGGCTGCCTCGCAGGAAAAGTGGCGAACGAGCTCGCCACGGAGAACTATCGGCGCTTGCCCTTGCGCTGGCCGCGACGCTGCGCGCCTGCCTTGGGCTTACTGCCCCCGCCGCCCGTGGACCCGCCCTTGCCGGCGGTCGGCTCGGGCGCGGACTCGGCGTCGTCGGCGTCATCGTCATCGCTGTCGGCGTCATCGTCCGCGTCGGCCGGCTTGGCCGCCTTGGCCTCGGCCTTCACCGGCTTGGCCTCGGCCTTGTCGGCCTTGGTCGCCTTCGCGTCGTCGTCCTCGGCCGGCTTGGCCACCGGCTTCACCGGGTCGCCCGATCGCTTCATGTACAGCGTGTGGGCGATGCCGAGGAGCGTGTTGGTCGTGATGTACACGGTCAGGCCGGCCGGGAAGAACAGACCCATGCCGCCGAACATGAGCGGCATGCCGTACATGAGGATCTTCTGCTGCGCCGAGTCGGTGGTGGTCATCGGCTGCAGCTTCGACTGCAGGAACATGAAGCCCGTCAGGGCCACCGGCAGGATGAAGTACGGATCGCGCTCGGTCAGATCGGTGAGCCAGCCGGGGATGAACACCGCCTGGTGCAGCTCGCCGGCGTGAGACAGCATCTGGTACAGGCCCATCCAGATCGGCATCTGCAACAGCATCGGCAGACAGCCGGCCAGCGGGTTGACGCCGTGGCGCTTGAACAGCGCCATCTGGGCCTCCTGCATCTTCTGGCGATCGTCGCCGTACTTCTTCTGCAGCGCCTCCATCTCCGGCTTGAGCGCCGCCATCGCCTTCATCGACTTCATGGACTTGTTCGTCCAGTACAGCGTCGCGAGCTTGACCAGGACGGTCAGCAGGATGATGGCGATGCCCCAGTTGCCGACCAGCCCGAACAGCGCGCGCAGGAGCCACAAGAGCGGCTTGGCGATGAAGCTGAACCAGCCGAAGTTGACGGTGTCGACCAGGCCCATCTTGAACCCGGCGACCTCGTCGGCGCGCTCGAACCGGTCGTGATAGGCAGGGCCGAGGTACGCGAACAGCTCCTTGCGCAGGGTGTCGCCGGCGGCGAGCTGGGTCACCGGATAGGTCAGGTCGACCTGGACGCCGTCCTTGGCGGTGGCCAGCGGGTACGTCGTGCACTCGAAGCTCTCGTTGCCGGCCGGCTTGGGCGACGCCGCGAACATGAAGTACGGCGTGGCCGCGCCGAAGAAGCGGATCGGGCCCGAGCGCGAGACCGGGCTCGTCGCGACCTTGGCCGGGCTCGCCGACTTGACGCTGCCGCCGACGTTGCACTTGCCCCACGGCCGCTTCGGCCACTTCTTCTGGCCGTCGACCTCGGGGGCGATGCCGAACATCGAGACCGCGAGCTGCTGGTTCGCGGCGCCCGGCACCTTGGCCTCGACGACGACCTTCAGCATCCAGTCGTCGGCCAGGAGCTCGAAGTCCTTGGTCACGACCAGCCCGGCCGGCGTGGTCGCGGTGTAGCGGACCTTGGTCTCCGACAGCTTCTCCCCGGTCCACGCGGTGCGCGCCGACAGCGGGAAGGTCGAGTTCACGAACGAGGTGTTGAGCAACCCGACGGCCGGGGTCGTCGAGATGAACAGGTCGTCATCGACGAGGCCGCTCTTGGTCGGGTCGACCAGGCGATGGACCCGCTTGATCGTGCCGCCGAGGTTCGAGAACGTCAGGCGAAAGCGCGGGCTGGCCAGCTCGAGGGTCTGCTCGTCGGGGAGCGGCGCCTCGACCGGGGCGGGAGCGACCGTCGGCGCGCCGCTACCAGCGGCCGGGGCCGCGCTGCCCGCGGCCGGCGCCACGCCGCCCGAGCCCGACCCGCTGCCGCCCGCCCACGTCGGGCTGGTCGCCGTCGGCGCGGCGCTGCCCGAGCCCGACCCTGTGGCGACCGGCTTCTTGGCCGGCTTCTCGGGCGGGAACAAGACCTGCCAGCCGAAGAAGATCGCCGCGGCCAGGACCACGAACAGGACGATGCGCTTGCCTTGCTCTTCCATTACGGTTGTCCCTCTCGGGGGTCGGCGCCCGCGAGCGCGGGCCGCGGGGCCTCGAGGGCCCGGTGACCATGCGCGCAGCGCGGCCCATCGACCGGATCGTAGCCGCCGCGGCAAAACGGGTTGCAGCGGAGGATCCGCCAGACCGCCTTGCCCACGCCGACGATCACCCCGCGCCGCTGGATCGCTTCGATCGCGTACTCCGAGCACGTCGGCAAGAACCGACAGGTCGGCACGCGCTTCAACCCCGACAGGTAGCGTCGGTAGAAGCGAATCGGCGCGAGTACGATGCGGGTCAGCACGTCGCGATCTTCTCGCTCAGCCGACGCAGCTCGCCGGCCAGGCCGGCCGACGACAACGCCGCCGACGGCTCCTTGGCGATAAACACGACGTCGACGCCCGCGGGAGCCCAGCCGTGTCGCCGCAGCCACTCCCGGGCCCGGCGTCTGATGCGGTTGCGTGTCACAGCGTTGCCGATTCGCTTGGTCACGGTGAAGCCGATGCGTCCGGGCGTAGCATGCTCGGAGGCGAGGCGCCGTAGCACCACCGCCACGAACGACGCGCTGTGAAACTTGCGCCCGCCGTGCTGGACCGCGAGGAACTCGGGCCGCCGGCGCAACCGCATCGACTTGGCGATCGCGTGGGGCCGGGAGGGAGTCCGCGCGGCCATCAGCCCGCGCTACTTCTTCGCGGCGGTGACCGAGATCCGCTTGCGACCCTTGGCCCGACGACGACGAAGGACTTCGCGGCCTCCGCGGGTCTTCTTACGGGCGCGGAAACCGTGGGTCCGCTTGCGGCTCTTGTTGTGTGGCTGGTACGTGCGCTTCATCGCGAGGCTCCGGGCTGTGCGGAACGTGGATCGATACGCGACGAGTCCGGGGGTGTCAAGCCGACGCTCGCAGGATGTTCGATCGACAGGTCGCCGCAGAGCTAGCATCTCCCCGCGCTGAGCCAAGGGCCCACGGGCCGCCGGCGTCCGCGGCGGCCGACCGCGGAGCGGCGGAGCGACCATTCGCCGCGCCCCGGCGTCCTCCCGGTACCGCGACCCGGCGGCGAGGTCGCGGGCGGCGGATCGCCCGCGCTTTTCGCCGGTTATCCACAACTCCGAGCCTGTGGATTCCGGAGTGACATCCGGAGTGGATAATGAGATCGAAGGCTTCCTAACTCCAGCACCTTTCGGCCTTGCGCGGGCGCGCGCCGGTTTGCTACAGAACCCACCGCGAAACGTCACCGGAAGGACGCATCGCGCCGCGGTTCCAAGGCCCCCGAAATTCCCGAGGGCCAGGGACCCCAGGAGCAAGCCCGGGTGGGCTTGGTCTGCCTTCCGCCTGTGGAAAACTCGTGTCTCACGTTCGGATTATCGAGGAGCAGGTCCCGTCCATGGCGTTGTCTTTCCAACGGAAATCGTGTGACTCGCGCACCCGCTGCCCCGCACTGTGGATAACTTTGCACGGGCGCCGGCGGGAGGTGATGGCGTGACCCAGCCCCTCCACGAGCTCTGGGAGACCGCCCTGGGCCGCCTGTCTTCGAAGGTGTCCCCCCAGAACTACGACATGTGGCTGCGGCCCATCGAGTTCGTGCGCGACGAGGCCGGCACGGTCCAGCTCCGCGCCCCGAACTCCTACGTCCGCCTGTGGTTCGAATCGAACTACCTCGACACCATCCTCGACGAGATCCGCACCGTGTCCGGGGTGCCGATCCGGGTGGAGTTCACCGCCGACGCCCCGGACGGCCCACGCGCGGTCATCGACGTCGCTCCGGTGGAGGTGGCCCCCACGCCCGCACCCGCCGCCGAGCCCGAGCCCCCGAGCGAGCTCGGTCGCCTGCGCGCGGCCACGCTCAACCCGCGCTACACCTTCGACACCTTCGTCGCCGGCCCGTCGAACCAGCTCGCCTTCGCGGCGTCCCAGGCCGCGGCCAGCGCCTACCCGCCCAAGTACAACCCGGTCTTCATCTGCGGCGGCGTCGGCCTGGGCAAGACCCACCTCCTCCACGCGATCGGCCACACCCAGCTCTCGCTCCGCCCCGACGCGCGCATCGCCTACATCTCGAGCGAGCGCTTCATGAACGAGTACGTGAACGCGATCCGCGCCGGCAAGATGCAGGAGTTCCGCACCCGGTACCGCGAGGGCATCGACGTGCTCCTGGTCGACGACGTCCAGTTCCTCGCCGGCAAGGACGGCACCCAGGACGAGTTCTTCCACACCTTCAACGCGCTGCACGACAACCACAAGCAGATCGTGCTGACCGCCGACCGCAAGCCGCACGAGATCGCCGACATCGCCGATCGCCTGCGCACCCGCTTCGCCTGGGGCCTCCTGGCCGACATCGAGCCGCCCGAGCTCGAGGTCCGCATCGCGATCCTGCGCAAGAAGGCCGCGGTCGAGGCCATCCCACTGCCCGACGACGTCGCCATGTTCATCGCGACCTCGGTCAAGTCCAACGTCCGCGAGCTCGAGGGCGCGCTCATCCGCCTGGCGGCCTACGCCTCGCTGTCCAAGCGCGAGATCGACCTGCCCTTCGCCCAGGAGACCCTGGGCGGCGCGATCGCCCGCCCGCGCGAGCACATCACCACCGACGGCGTCATCAAGGCCGTCGCCTCCTACTACGGGGTGAAGGCCTCGGAGTTGAAGAGCGAGCGCCGCCACCGCTCGATCGCCGGGCCGCGCGCGGTCGCCATGTACCTGGCCCGCCAGCACACCAAGGACAGCTACCCCGACCTCGGCCGCGCCTTCGGCGGCAAGCACCACACGACCGTCATCTCGGCGGTCGAGAAGATCGCCGCCCGCCTCGGCGACGACCCCGGCCTGCGCGGCGAGATCCACGCCATCGAGGCCACCCTCCTGCGCTAGCCGCAGGAAGTCAGCCCGCCGTGGTACACGGCCGGTAGCTGTGGACAACCCTGCGGATCGGCGCGCCGGGTTGCCTGTGGGAAACCGATGACCTGCCGCTATCCTCAGCTAGATCCACCGCCGACCACACGCCAGATCGCCCCTCGCTCCACCGCTCACCCGCCCCGATCTTCCAACGATCCCGCTCACTCTGCCAACTGTCCACACCGTCCACAGGCCCTACTGATCTCTCTACTACCTTTCTGATCTCGATCTCTCTTAAAGAGATCCAGATCCCCCGCCCGAGACGTTCGAGGAGACGCCATGGAGTTCCGGATCCACAAAGCCGAGTTCATCCGCGGACTGCGCCTGGCGCAGAGCATCGCCGATCGCAAGAGCACGATGCCGATGCTGGCCAACGTGCTCCTGCGGGTACAGAGCAAGTCGAAGCTCCTGTGCATGGCCACCGACCTGAACGTCTCGCTCACCGCCGAGCTCAAGGTCAACGGCGGGACCGAAGGTGGTCTCACGGTCGGCGCCAAGGCCCTCCACGACATCGTGGTCAACCTCCCGGGCGATGAGGTCTCGGTCCGCAAGGTCGAGAACAACTGGGCCGAGATCAAGGCCGGCAAGGTCAGCTACCGCATCGTCGGTGTGCCGGACCGCGACTTCCCGAAAGTGCCCGACCATCGCGAGGCGGCCTTCGGCGAGGTCGACGCCGCGACCCTGCGCGAGATGATCGACCGCACGCTGTTCTCGGTCTGCAACGACGAGACGCGCTTCCACCTGAACGGCGTCTTGTTCGAGTCGACCGGGACCTCAGCGCGCATGGTGTCGACCGATGGGCACCGGCTGTCGAAGGTCGACCGCGCGCTGGCCGGCGCGCCCAAGCTGTCGGCCGGCGTGATCATCCCCAAGAAGGGCCTGCTCGAGATCAAGAAGGTCCTCGACGGCGCCAACACCTGCAAGCTCGCGATCAAGACCCCCCACGCCTTCTTCGTCGTCGACGACCTCGTGCTGGCGGTCAAGCTCATCGACGCGCAGTTCCCGCCCTACGAGCAGGTCATCCCCAAGGACCACAAGCGGAGCGCCGTCATCGACCGCAGCACGCTGGCGGACGCGGTCCGGCGGGCGCAGCTCATGTCGAACGAGGCCCGCGGCGTCAAGCTCGCGTTCAGCGACGACCACATCACGATCGCCAGCGACAACCCCGACGTCGGCGAGGTCCGCGAGGACATCGACGCCCAGTACAAGGGTGACACCCTCACGATCGGCTTCAACCCGAAGTACATGAGCGAGCTGCTCGGCCAGATGCACAGCGACCAGGTCGTCATCGAGCTGGGCGGCGAGCTCGATCCGGGCCTCCTGCGGCCGTTCACCGGCGACGACTACGTCGGGGTGATCATGCCGATGCGCATCTGAGCCCACCCGGCTCGGGGGCTCGTCCACAAACGTGCTGGTCACGGCGCTCGCGCTTCGCGGCATGCGCAACCTGGCGCCGCTCGAGCTGGCGCCGGGGCCGCGGTTCAACGTCTTCGCGGGCGACAACGGCCAGGGCAAGACGAACCTCCTCGAGGCGGTGTACGTGCTGGCGGCGCTGCGGTCGTTTCGCACCAACCGGCTCGCCGAGGTGATCGGACACGGCGCGGAGCGGGCCGAGCTGCGCGCGCGCATCACCCGGCACGAGCTCGAGCGCAGCTACCGCGTCGTGATCGAGCCCGAGCGCAAGACCGCGCTGGTCGACGACAAGCCAGTGCGGCCGGTGGCCCGGTACTTCGGCGCGTTCAACGTGGTGCTGTTCGCGCCCGAGGATCTGGCGGTCGTGCGTGGACCACCGGCCGACCGGCGGCGGTTCCTCGACCGCACGGTGTTCGGACGCAAGGCCAGCTTCCTCGCCACCGCCCAGGCCTTCGACAAGGTCCTGCGCAGCCGCAACGCGGTGCTGCGGGCGATCTCCGAGGGCGACCGCGCCGGCCATGGGCTCCTCGACGTCTACGATCAGCAGCTCGCGCCGCTGGCGGTGGCGATGGCGGCCGAGCGCGCGGGGCTCCTCGACGCGATGGGCCCGCGGCTGGCGGCGGTCTACGCCGCGATCACGGGCGGCGAGCTGGCGGCCTCGTTGACCTACCAGCGGGCGCCGGCGCTGGCCTCGACCGAGGCGATGCTGGCGACCTTGGCGGCCGAGCGCGGCAAGGACGTCGCGCGGCGCTCGACCTCCACCGGACCCCACCGCGACGATCTGGTCTTCCACCTGGCCGGCCACGACGCGGCGGCCTTCGCGTCCCAGGGCCAGACCCGGGCCCTGGTGTTGGCCTGGAAGATCGCCGAGCTCGAGCTGCTCGAGGACGCCCACGGCGATCCGCCGCTGCTCCTCCTCGACGATGTGTCGAGCGAGCTCGACGACACCCGCAACGAGTTTCTGTTCGCGCACCTGCGCAAGCGTTTAGGCCAATGCCTGATCACGACCACCGACGCCCGCCACGTCCGGATCCCCGGCGATCGGGTGGACTACCGGGTGGCAGAGGGCCGAATTTCTCCGGTGATCTCGGCGGGTTGATTCGACCGAGAAAGGCCGGCGGGGGGCTTCGACCCCGGGCGGATTCGTGCTATTCACCTAGGGTTCTGGCGAGGCCCGTCTGATGGCAGAAACCACCGTGAATCCCGATATTTCGGTGACCGCACCGCCGCCGCCCGCGGCGGGTCAGTACACCGAGGCAGATATCAGCGTCCTGAAGGGGCTCGAGGGCGTCCGCAAGCGCCCCGGCATGTACATCGGCGACACCGATGACGGGACGGGCCTCCATCACCTGGTCTACGAGGTGGTCGACAACTCGGTCGACGAGGCCCTGGCCGGTCACTGCACGCACATCGACGTCGCGATCCACATCGACAACTCGGTGACCATCCGGGACAACGGCCGCGGCATCCCGGTCGGCATGCACCCGACCGAGAACAAGCCGGCGGCCGAGCTGGTGATGACGGTGCTGCACGCCGGCGGCAAGTTCAACCAGGACAACTACAAGGTGTCCGGTGGGCTCCACGGCGTCGGCGTGTCGGCGGTGAACGCGCTGTCGGACTGGCTGCGCCTCGAGATCTGGCGCGACGGCTACGCCTGGGAGCAGGAGTACGCGCGCGGCATCCCGCAGACCGAGCTCAAGCGCCTCGCGTCGACCAGCGAGCGCGGCACCGCGGTGACGTTCCACCCCGACCCGATGATCTTCAAGAACATCGTGGCCTTCAACTACGAGCAGCTCGCCCAGAAGCTGCGCGAGCTGGCCTACCTCAACAGCGGCCTGACGATCACGATCCGCGACGAGCGCACCGAGCGGACTCAGGAGTTCCGCTACGAGGGCGGCATCGCGACCTTCGTCGCCGACATGAACGCGACCAACGCGGTGATCCACCCCGAGGTGATCGCCTTCATGTCCGAGCACGAGGGCGTGACGGTCGACGTCGCGCTGCAGTGGAACGAGAGCTACAACGAGCAGCTCGTCTGCTTCACCAACACGATCAAGAACCGCGACGGCGGCACCCACCTGACCGGCTTCCGCCAGGCCCTGACCCGGACCATCAACAACTACGCCACCGAGTACAAGCTCCTCGGCAAGGACGGCAAGGGCGCGACCCTGTCGGGCGAAGATCTGCGCGAGGGCCTGACCGCGGTCATCTCGGTCAAGGTGTCGGACCCGAAGTACTCGAACCAGGCCAAGGACAAGCTGGTGTCGAGCGAGGTCGCGACCGCGGTCGGCGCGGTGGTGGCGGACAAGCTGAGCGAGTACCTGGAGCGCCATCCCAAGGAAGCGCGGATGGTGATCAACAAGGCGTCCTTGGCGGCCAAGGCCCGCGAGGCGGCGCGCAAGGCCCGCGAGATGGTCCAGCGCAAGGGCGCGCTCGAGATGACCTCGCTGCCGGGCAAGCTGGCCGACTGCCAGGAGCGCGACCCGCGCAAGTGCGAGCTGTTCATCGTCGAGGGTGAGAGCGCCGGCGGCTCGGCCAAGCAGGGCCGCGACCGCGCGTTCCAGGCGATCTTGCCGCTCAAGGGCAAGATCCTGAACGTCGAGAAGGTGCGGTTCGATCGGATGCTGTCGTCGCAGGAGATCGCGACGCTCATCACCGCGCTGGGCACGAGCGTCGGGCCCGAGAAGGACCTGGGCCGGCTCCGCTACCACCGCATCATCATCATGACCGACGCCGACGTCGACGGATCGCACATCCGGACGTTGCTGCTCACCTTCTTCTTCCGGCACTTCCAGGAGCTGTTCGAGCACCCGGACGAGGACGACCCCGAGGGCAACCGCAAGCGGCGGCACATCTACATCGCTCAGCCGCCGCTGTACAAGGTCAAGAAGGGCAAGCACGAGCGCTACCTGAAGAACGAGGAGGCCCTCGAGGACTTCGTGCTCGACAGCGTGTGCGGCGACACCGTGGTCACCGGCCAGCGGGCCGGCGCGCCGGCGACCTTGACCGGGGCCGAGCTCAAGACCGCGATCAAGCGCGTCAACGAGGGCCGGCGGATGCGCGCGCTGATCGACCGGCGCGGCGACGGCCGGATCATCGGCGCCTTCGCCGAGGCCGGGCTGCGGGTCGACGACCTGCGCGAGCGCGAGCGGCTCGAGGCGGTGGCGGCGCGGGTCACGAGCGACCTGGCCGAGCGCTACCCCGAGCTGGCCGGGCTGCGCCTGGAGACCCGCAAGGACGAGGCCCACGGCACCTGGGAGCTGCGCGCGGTCGGTGGCACCGGCGGCGTGCGCAAGGAGACCGTGCTCGGCATCGAGCTGGTGCGCTCGGCAGAGTTCAGCGAGCTGCGCCGGGTCGACGAGGAGCTGCGCGCGCTCCTGGCCGGGCCCTTCGCGCTGAGCCACGACGGCGGGGCGCCGTCGACGCTGCCGACCCTCGACGGCGTGGCCAGCCATGTCGATGAGCTCGGCCGCAAGGGGCTGCAGATCCAGCGCTACAAGGGTCTCGGCGAGATGAACGCCGAGCAGCTCTGGGAGACGACGATGGACCCGGCGCGGCGCAACCTCCTCGAGGTGTCGATCGCCGACGTCAACAACGCCAGCGAGATCTTCTCGACGCTGATGGGCGACGCGGTCGATCCGCGGCGGCAGTTCATCGAGGAGAACGCGCTGAACGTCCGCAATCTGGACGTGTGACGAAGAGGGTCTTTCGAAAAGACCCTCGCGTTTCCAGAGAGGGTCTTTCGCAAAGACCCTCCCCCGGCATTCGCCGGGGCCCCCACCCAAAACGATCCGACCTGATCGCGGACACCGGCGCCTGGTGTGGAGGAGGGTGCCTGCGCGAGAGGTTGCGATCGTGACGATCGGGATCGTGCGATCGGGATGGTGGCGATCGGGTCGTGGCGACCGGACTCTCGCTCCCCCGGCGTGTTTCCAGAGAGGGTCTTTCGCAAAGACCCTCCCCCGGCATACGCCGGGGCCCCCACCCAAAACGATCCGACCTGATCGCGGACACCGGCGCCTGGTGTGGAGGAGGGTGCCTGCGCGAGAGGTTGCGATCGTGACGGCCGGGATCGTGGCGATCGGGATGGTGGCGATCGGGTCGTGGCGACCGGACTCTCGTGTTTCTAGAGAGGGTCTTTCGCAAAACCCTCCCCCGGCGTGTTTCCAGAGAGGGTCTTTCGCAAAGACCCTTCCCCGGCATACGCCGGGGCCCCCACCCAAAACGATCCGACCTGGTCGCGGACACCGGCGCCTGGTGTGGAGGAGGGTGCCTGCGCGAGAGGTTGCGATCGTGACGGCCGGGATGGTGGCGATCGGGATGGTGGCGATCGGGTCGTGGCGACCGGACTCGGACTCGGACTCGGACTCGGACTCGGACTCGGACTCGGACTCGGGGTCGGGATCGGGGTCGGGGTCGGGATCGGGGTCGGGGTCGGGATCGGGATCGGGATCGGGATCGGGGTTGTGTGGCGGTGGGTGGCCGGTCGGGCCAGTGGATCAGTGGCCACGGTGGGGATGGTGTCGGCGGCGCACGGTGCGGCGGTTTCGGTGTAGACAAGCGACCATGAGCTATCGCAGTCGGATCCTTGGAATCGGTGCGTACCTGCCGCCGCGCGTGGTGACCAACGCCGAGCTGGCGACGTTGATGGAGACCTCGAACGAGTGGATCGTCGAGCGCACGGGCATCGAGGAGCGACGGTGGGTTGAGCCCGGCGAGGGCGGCGCGGAGATGGCTGCCAAGGCCTCGCGCGACGCGATGGAGCAGGCCGGGGTGGGGCCCAAGGACATCGACATGCTGATCTACGCGACGCTGTCGCCGGACTACAACTTCCCGGGCGGCGGCGTCTTCACCCAGCGGCTCCTCGGGCTGCGCGAGATCCCCTGCTACGACATCCGCCAGCAGTGCACCGGCTTCATCTACGGGCTGGCGATGGCCGACGCGTTCATCCGCACCGGCCTGTACAAGAACATCCTCGTGATCGGCTCCGAGGTCCACTCGACGGGCCTCGACATCAGCACCCGCGGCCGCGACGTGGCGGTGCTGTTCGGCGACGGCGCGGGCGCGGTGGTGGTCGGGCGCGCGAGCGATGAGCAGCACCTGATCCTGTCGACGCACCTGCACGCCGACGGCGCCGAGGCCGAGATCCTGTGGACCGAGGCGCCGGCGAGTCGCCACCACCCGCGCATCACCGAGGCCGACATGGCCGCGGGCAAGCACTACCCGGCGATGCAGGGCAAGAAGGTCTTCAAGCACGCGGTGACGCGGATGCCGCAGGCGATCATGGAGGGCATGATCGCCAACGGCCTCAAGCTCGACGACGTCGACATGGTCATCCCGCATCAGGCCAACCTGCGCATCAACCAGTTCGTGGCGAAGATGATCGGCCTGCCCGAACACAAGATGCACAACAACATCCAGAAGACCGGCAACACCACCGCGGCGACGATCCCGATCTGCATGCACGACGCGATCGGGCTGGGCAAGATCAAGCCCGGCGATCTCGTGTGCCTGGTGGCCTTCGGCGCCGGCCTGACCTGGGGCAGCGCCTTCCTGCGCTACTGAGCGCGGGTGGCCGCGGGACCCTAGGCCTCCTCGAGAGACACGGTCTGACCGACGGCGCCGGGGCGCGCCCGCTGCGGCGCGAGGGTGGCGTGGTGGGCGAACGTCGCGGCCGGCAGGAGCGCAGGCGTGGGCGCGGCGGTGGCGGCCAGGAGGCGATCGATCCGCGCCGCGGCGATGGTGAGGGTGGCCTCGGGGAGCTGGCCGGCGGCGCGGCTGCGCTCGAGGTCGGCCAGCATGGCGTAGACCCGATCGGTCGAGCTCCAGTGACTGCACACCATCAGCAGATCGGTGCCGGCGGTCAGCACCTGGGCGCAGGCGCCGGGCTGGTCGAAGCGCGCCGACACCGCGCGCATGCCCAGGTCGTCGGTCACGACCGCCCCTTGGTAGCCGAGCTGGCCGCGCAAGATCTCGTCGACGAGGACCCGCGACAGGGTGGCCGGCGTGCCGGGATCGATCGCCGGGAACTCGATGTGCGCGGTCATGATGAGGTGCGTGTCGGGGCGCGCGGCGAAGGCGGCGAAGGGCCGCAGCTCGCGAGCGGCCAGCGCGGCGCGATCGAGGGCGAGGACCGGCAGGCCGTGGTGTGAGTCAACCGCGGTGTCGCCGTGGCCGGGATAGTGCTTGGGACAGGCCAGGACGCCCTCGGCTTGAAGCGCGGCGGCGAAGGCGGTGGCGGCGGCGATCACGCGCTCCGGCTCGGCGGCGAAGGCGCGCGGACCGATGACCGGGTTGGCCGGGTTGGAGTCGACGTCGACCACCGGCGCGAAGTCGAGGTTGATGCCGAGCGAGGCCAGCTCGCGGCCCATCGCGGCGCCGACGGCGGCGGCCTGATCGACCCAGCTCCGGGCAAAGGCGAAGGGCGTGATCGGCGCTGGCGGGCGGAGGACCGTGCCACCTTCGTGATCGATCGCGACGATCACCTGGTCGCGGCCGATCGCGGCGCGGGCGTCGGCGATCAACCGGGCCAGCCGAGCGTGCCAGGTCGGGTACGGCGCGGCGGCGTCGAAGTTGCCGCGGAACAGGATGACTCCGGCCGGGCGCACGGTCTCGAGGAGCCGGCGATCGTCGGGGTGGAGATCGGGCGTGGGCCGCAGGCCGACGAGGAAGTGTTTGCCCAGCATGGGGGGCGATCCTACCGCGCGGCGGAGGCGGAGACCGAGGCGGAGACAGAGGCGGAGACCGAGACCGAGACCGAGACCGAGACCGAGTCGAGACCGAGTCGAGACCGAGACCGAGACCGAGACCGAGACCGAGGCGGAGACCGAGACCGAGGCGGAGACCGAGACCGAGACCGAGGCCGAGGCGGAGGCCGAGACCGACCCCGATCCCGAGACGGCGTCAGGGCTGGTGAGCGGCGTGGTCAGGGACGGAGCGGAGCGATGAGACCCGGGTCACGGCTCCCACGGGTGCGGGACCCGCGCGTCGACGGGGCGCGGTGGCGGTGGAGCGGCGTCGACGGGGCGCGGCGGCGGTGGGGCGGCGTCGACGGGGCGTGGTGGTGGCGGCGCGGCATCGACGGCGGCCACCGGGTCGGCGCGGCGGGCGTCGAGGCGAGGCGGTGGGCGATCGCCGTCGCGGCGGCGAGCGTCGAGGAGCGGGAGGGATGGGGCGGCGTCGACGGGGGCGGCGTCGACGGTCGCAGCGTCGACGGTCGCAGCGTCGAGGGGCGGGCTGGCGTCCACGGTCGCGGCGTCGATAGGCGCGGTGACCGCAGGCGCGCCGGTCGACCACGGTCGCACGAGCGCGAGGGCGAGGCCAACGGCGCCGATCGCCAGGCCTCCACCGACGAGGATGCGGCGCGCGGGGCGGTTCGGCGGGGCGATCCCACGGTCGGTAGTGCTGGCTGCGGTGGTGCTGGCTGCGGTGGTCGCAGCCGCGGAGATCGCGGGGACGGCCGCGGGGCTGGGCGCGGCAGCCGGGCGCGGCGCCAGGTCGACGGTGGCCACCGTCACGACGCCGGCGGCCAGGGCGCCGGGGGAGACCGGACTCGCGGCGGTGGGGCTGGCAGGTGGCGCGCTCGGCGCGGGCGCGCCGATGGGCGGCCGGGTCTTGGGCTTCGGGAAGGTCGCGGCCATCGCCGCCTCGGAGCGGTCGTGGGCGACCCCGGGGCGGGTGGCGGCGGGCGTCGGGGCGGGCGGATCGCCGGTGACCTCGGCGGGACTGGGCTCGAGGTCGCCACCGCGGACCGCGAGCTCGAGGAGGCCGCGCAGCTCACCGGCCGAGCGCGGGCGCTGCTCGGGGCGCTTGGCCAGGGCGCGCGCCACGACCCGCGCGACCGCCGCTGGGACGTGGGGACCGAGGGCCGGCGCCGGCTGGTAGGCGTGGAGCGTGACCATCAGGTTGACGTTGTCGGCGAGGAACGGCAGCCGACCGTCGAGCATCTCGAACAACAGCACGCCGACCGCGTAGAGATCGCTCCGCGGCGTCGCGGCCTCGCCGAGCGCGACCTCGGGAGACAGGTGCGACGGCGTCCCGACCATGCGCCCCGACTGCGTGACGGTCGACTCGTCGGCGTCGATGACCTTGGCCAGCCCGAAGTCGAGGACCTTGACCAGATCGCGGCCGGGCGGATCGTCGAGGATCATCACGTTGGCCGGCTTGAGATCGCGGTGGACGATGCCGACCCGATGGGCGGCCTCGAGGGCGTCGCACACCTGGACCGCGATCCGCGCCGCGCGCTCGACCCCGAGGCGGCCGTCGGCGCGCAGGACGTCGGCCAGGGTCCGGCCGCGCAGGAGCTCCATCACCAGGTACAGGATGCCGTCCTCGGTCTGACCGAAGTCGATCACGCTCACCGTCGACGGTTGCGACAGCGAGCTGGCGAGCTTGGCCTCGCGCAGGAAGCGCTTGGCGGTGGCGGCGTCGTGGCCAGGGCGCGGCCGGATGACCTTGATCGCGACCTCGCGACCGACCGACGATTGCCAGCCGCGATAGACCACGCCCATGCCGCCGTGGCCGAGGCGATCGCGGATCACGAAGCGGCCGTCGATCGAACGCCCGAGCATGGGATCGCGGCCCTCGGCCAGCGGGATCAGCCGCGTGCCGTCGACGGCGCACACCCCGGCCTCGGGGTACGAGCGATCGCAGCCGGGGCAGTACCACTCGCGGATCTCGAGGGACGCGGTCATCCGCGACCCTCGTTCACGGCGCGGTCCACCAGACCATGACGCCGCCGTCGGCGCCGGCCGGGCCGACGGTCACCGGCAGCGGGCGCGCGCGGAGCCACAGCCAGGTGCCGACGCCGGCCGCGATCGCCCCGGCGGCGTAGAGGCCTATCGTCGAACGCTGGTACAGGTGCCAGGTGTCGAGCTTGTCGTCGTAGGCGTCCCCGGACAGCGTCGCCAGCTCGCTGCGGACGTCGCGGCCGAGGAGGTGGACCACCGCGCCGCCGGCCAGGAGCGCGCCGGCCGCACCCAGGGTGACGTAGGCGGGCGTCCGCGAGCGTCGGGGGCGCGCGGGCGACGTCGGGGTCGCGGCCGGTCGCAAGGTCGCGCGCCACGACCGCGGGGCCGGGTCGCGGGCGTCGGCCTCGGTGACCTCGGTCGACCAGGTGGCGTCGGCGCGGCCGTCGAGCTGGGCGCGCAAGGTGTGGCGCCCGACCGGCAACCACACGCGGGTCGGCGCGATTGAGGTCTCGTCGTCGGGGAAGCTGTCGATCGAGATCACCGCATCGGGCGGGGTGGTGACGATGTCGATCGGCACGTGATCGCGTGCGACCGCGGCGGCGATCTCGGGCTCGACCTTGCGGTAGCGGACGACCCGATCGGGGTTGGCCGCGGCCAGGCGCGGCAGGCAGCGGGTCATCCGGGCCTGGGCCCGCGCCGGCTGACCGAGGTAGAACAGCGCCAGGCCGAGGTCGCACTCGACCTCGGGGTCATCGGCCAGGGCCAGCGACTGCTTGAACAGCGCCGTGGCCTCGGTCAGCTTGTTCGCGTCGTGGCTCTTGAGCCAGGCCTGGGCCAGCAAGCGGCCGCGCTCGGCGAGCGCCGGGGCCGACGTCGAGGCGGGCGCCGGGGTTGGACTCGGGGCGGGCTGGGCCTGGGTCGACGCGGCGCTGCCGACGAGCACAGCCAGGGCGAACGACGCGCGCACCGCGGCAGTATACCCGCGGCGGGGGCCCTGGTCGTGCCACTGCGGATCGGTCCTGCGGTCGGCCGTGCGCGCCCTCACTGGCACCGCGTCAGGCTCGTCCCACCGACGGCCTGGCGCAGGCAGGTGGCCTGGCCCTCGGCCGACAGGATCCAGGCCCCCGGCGCGCCATCGAGAGCGCCGATCACCGCGGTCCGGGCGACGATCGGCCCGAGGTCGAAGGGGCTCGCGCCGTTGGTGCCCAGCCGCGCGGCGCTGATCTCATCGAGGTCGAGCAGACACGCGGTCGACGCGGCGGCGCCGGCGTCGTGATCGATCACGAGCAGCTCGGGGCGCGCGGTGCCGTCGAGCTCGCCGAGGGCCAGCCCCTGGATGCTCTGGCCACTGGCGTCGGCCAGCGGGAACCCGGGGCACAACATCGCCGGCGTCGTGGGCGTGATCACGGCGTCGGTCCCGGCCAAGAGGCGCGCGTTGACGGTGTCGTTGCCGCCGAACACCAGGTCGAGGGGCGCGACGCCGTCGAGGTCGCCGATCGCGTAGCTGCGGAAGATCCGACCATCGCCCGGATGACAGATCGCGGTCGCGGCGGTTGCGCTGCCGCCGCTCATCGCGATCGTCGAGTGCTTGTAGTGACCGAAGACGTTCAGGCGCGCGCCGCCGTCGCCACCGGTCGCCGGTTGGGCCGCGACGCCGTTGATGTTGTCCCAGTCGTTGCACGCGCCGGTCGGCGCCACGACGACGCCGCTGGTCAACGCGTCGGGGCTGCGATCGACCCCGACGAACAGATCGACGTGCTGGAGCTGGGTGACGACCAGATCGCGGGCCGGGTTGGCCGACAGATCGACCCACACCGGCAGGAGCGGGGACGCGCCGCCGGTCGGCACCTGACCGAGGCGGGCGCGGGCTGGGGCCCCGGTCCACGGCACCGCGCCGCCGCCGTGGAGCCAGATCGCGGCGTAGGCGTTACCGCCGGCGTTGGTCGGCGGGCCGGCGACGGTCAGATCGAGGCAGCCGTCGCCGTCGAGATCGTCGAGGGTGACGCCCCAGGCCTGGATCTGCGCCGCGGCGGCGACGTCGAGGACGACGTGATACTGCGGCGCCGCGCGATCGACCGGGCCGTAGGCGACCAGCACCTGCGACGGGCCGGCCGCGCTCGCCACGTCGGGTGCGCTCCACACGACCAGATCGTCGCGCCCGTCGCCGTCGACGTCGGCGATCCGGGCCTCGCGCACGGTGGCGCCGCTCGGCCACGGGCTGCCGGTGGGGAGCGGCTCGCGGCGGCACCGCGGCGCGGTCGCCGCGTCGCCCTCGGCGGGCGGCGGCGTGCTGAGACAGCCCGCGCCCAGCGCGGCGGCGAGTCCGCAGAGGAGCAGCCGACCCATGAGCCTCGAGCTTGCCACGGGTCCGCCCGGCGGTCACAGGTGCGCGTCGATGGAGCCCGACAGCGTGCTGGTCAACGCGACGTGGAGCGTGCCGGTCGGTGAGCCCTCTTGCAGCCGGCGGACGTCGGACATGCTCAAGGTGAGCGAGCCGGCGGCGAGCACCGGCAGCGAGCCACCGGCGAGATACGCGGCCTGGAGCTGGGCCTTGACCGCGGGATCGGCGCCCAGGGCCAGCGGCAGCGCGGTGGTGCGGTCGAGCTCGAACAAGACCGCGTCGCCGGTGGTCGCGCGCCCGGTCATCGCGACGAGCTGGGCGCGCTCCATGCGCTCGGCGCCGGCCGAGAACCAGGCGTCATCGAGGCGAACCTCGAGGGACAGGTCGAGGGTGTCGGGATTGCAGCGGTCACGGTCGGCGCCGCACTCGGCGACCACGTCGCGCCGCATCGCCGCCAGGCTGATCAGGTCGCCTTCCCAGGTGACGTCGATGCGGCACTGGGCGGTCTCGCCCTCGCCGATCGTGGTCTCGGTCCAACGGGTGACGCCGAGCTCATCGGTGCGCTCGCCGACGTCGTTGCAGTCGCCGGTCAGGTCGAACTCGAGCTCGACCGCGGCGCCGGCCTCGTCGGTGAACGTCACGGTGGTCGAGAACAGCTCGTCGCAGCCGGGGAGCGCGACGAGGGCGAGGGCGCAGGCGAGGGGGGCGTAGGGCTTCATGGGTCAGGTCCTCCTGACCGGCGACAGGAGCAACCGGTGGGCCATCGCAACCGCGCGGATCGGCGTCGAGCGGCGCGTCCGCGCGAACCGGGTCCCATGGGACGGTCCCCGCGGTCTGGGGCGGAGCGAGGGGCGAGACCGAGGCCGAGACCGAGGCCGAGGCGGAGGCCGAGACCGAGACCGAGACCGAGGCCGAGACCGAGACCGAGGCCGAGACCGAGACCGAGACCGAGACCGAGGCCGAGGCCGAGACCGAGACCGAGACGAGACCGAGACCGACCCTAGGCTTCTTCGTCGTCGGGGATGCGCAGGCCGTGGGCGGCCAGCCATCGATAGATCTGTCGGCGATCGCGGCTGAAGTGCCGGGCCACCGCGCGCACCGAGTGGCCGTGCTGCTCCCAGGCGGCGATGAACTCATCGCGACTCGGCACCGGCACGCGGATCGGCGCCGCGGCCTCGGTGACCGGCGCGGTCGCGCCAGGCGCCGGGGACGTCGACGGTGGGAGGCCAGCGGTCGGCGGCGCGGCGCGGACCCATTCGGGCAGATCGTCTAGGTCGATCGCGCCGCGGCCGAGGCTGGCGAGGGCGTGGACCAGGCGATCGAGGCCGCGGAGGTTGTCGGGCCAGGGCGCGTTCACGACGGTGGCGGCCGCGCTGGCGGTCCAGGTCAACGTCGGCGCGGCGCGGTGGCGCTCGTCGTGCCACTGGCGCCACAGCCGCTCGAGCCAGGTGAGGATGTCGCCGCGCCGGCGTTCGAGGGCAGGCACGTCGAGGGTCCACTTGGCCAGGCGGGCCCGCAGGTCGCGGCGGAAGGTGCCGGCCTCGACCTCGGCCTCGAGTTCGCGATTGGTGGCGGCGATGACCCGGACGTCGACGGCGATCGGGCGCGCGCCGCCGACCGGCGTGACCTGGCCGTCCTGCAGGACCCGGAGCAGCTTGGGCTGGAGCGCCAGCGGCAGCTCGCCCAGCTCGTCGAGGAACAGGCTGCCGCGGTGGGCCTGGCGGAACCAGCCGTCGTGATCGGCGGTCGCGCCGGTGAAGGCGCCGCGGACGTGACCGAAGAGCTGACTCTCGGCCAGCTCGCGCGACAGGGTCGCGCAGTTGACCGCGACCAGGGGGCCGGGGCGCCCCGACAGCCGGTGCAGCTCGCGGGCGACCCACTCCTTGCCACTGCCGGTCTCGCCGATGACGAGGGCCGGCGAGGGATCGGCGGCGGCCCGCGCCACCGCGCCGCGCAGCGCGACGATCGCCGCGGCGTCGCCCGGGATCATCGCGCGATCGACCGCGGCGTTGTCGGGTTCGCCGAGGCGCTCGTAGACCGCGAGCACGTCGCCCAGGCGCAGCACGTCGCCGTCGCGCAGGGCCCGCGGCGCGTCGCCGATCACGGCGTCGCCGGCCCGGGTGCCGTGGCGGCTGCCCAGGTCGCGGATCGCGTGCTGGCCGCGGCCGTCCCACCAGAGCTGGGCGTGACGGCGCGACACCGTGGAGTGGCCGAGCGCCGGCGTGCCGTCGTCGGGTTGGCGCCCGAGGACCACCGGCTCGCCAGCGAGTCGAAGCTGCCAGGTCAGCTCCGGCGGATAGATCACGCGGACGATCGCCGGGACCGGGCGCGGCAGGATGCGCGCCTCATCTTCGAGGGAAGCGGTGGTGGTGACAGTCATCGCGCGCGCTGGCTATCTTGCCAGAGCCGGGGCGCGTCCCGCCAGGTCACGGCCGGTCGAGGGTCGCGCTCAGGGCGAGCAGCTCGACCCGCAGGCGCTCGGCCCGAGCCAGGTCGTCGTCGTCGGTGACGTCGAAGCCGGCCCGGCACCCGACCTCGAGGGGGACGTGGGTGGCCTGGTCGCGCAGGGCGCGGCCGGCGTCGGTGAGGCGGATCCTCACGACGCGCTCGTCGGCCGGGTCGCGGCTGCGCCCGATCAGCTCGCGCTGCTCGAGGCGCTTGAGCAGCGGGGTCAAGGTCCCGGAGTCGAGGCCGAGGCGGTCGCCCAGCTCGCCGACGGTGTGATCGTCGGTCTCCCACAGGACCAGCATCACCAGGTACTGCGGGTAGGTCAGGCCCAGGGGCTCGAGCACCGGTCCGTACGCCCGGGTCATCGCCCGGCTCGCGGCGTACAGCGCGAAGCAGAGCTGGCGATCGAGGCGGAGGAGCTGGTCACTCATGGGTACTGCTGGTCGAGATGGTAGCGCGAGGTCGCGCCGGCACCGTGAGCTGCGGGTCAGGCGACCCGCAGGTCGACGACGATGTTGCCGCGGGTCGCGTTCGAGTACGGGCAGACCTCGTGGGCGGCTGCGACCAGGGCCTCGGCCTGCTCGCGCGGCAGCTCGGGGACGGTGACCACCAGCTCGACCTCGAGACCGTAGCCGGCGCCGGCCGGCCCGATCGCGACGTTGGCCGTGACCTTGACCGGCCCGGTGGTCAGGCGCTTCGCGCGGGCGACGAAGCCCAGGGCGCTGCCGAAGCAGGCCGCGTAACCGGCGGCGAAGAGCTGCTCGGGGTTGGTCCCCGCGCCGTTGCCCCCCATGGCGACCGGCATGGCGACCGCCAGGTCGAGGCGACCATCGCTGGTCTGGACCCTCCCTTCGCGACCTCCGGTGGCGTGGGCGGAGGCGGTGTAGAGACGCTTCTCGAGGCGGCGGGCATCGGCCATGAGGAATGTATAGTGCGCCATTTGATTGTGTGCAATTTAAATGTGCACGATCGAGCGTGCTGGCTCGCGGACAGCCGACTCCTACGCCTCTAACCTGAAGATCTTCGAGGCGTTAGCGCCCAAGAAGGCGGTCCGCGCCTCGGCGTCGAGGCCGAGGTTGTCGACCTCGGCGAGGCAGTCGCCGGGCAGGAGCATCGGGAAGTTGCTGCCGAACAGAACCTTGCGCCGGCCGTGGCCGCGCAGGAACTCGACCAGCGCCGCCGGGTAGCGCCGCGGCTTGTACGCCGAGGTGTCGATGTAGACGTTCGGGTACTTGGTGGCCAGGGCGATCATCTCGTCGGTCCACGGGTAGCCGATGTGGCCGCCGACCACGACCAGCTCGGGGAACTCCAGGGCGACCTCGTCGAGGTACGGGATGGGCCGGCCGGGCTCCGAGGCGCGCAGCGGCCCGGCGTGACCGACCTGCAAGCAGAACGGGATCCCGAGCTCGATGCACTCGGCGTACAGCGGGTAGTAGCGGCGATCGTTGGGCGGCAGGCCCCACAGCCACGGCAAGATCCGCAGCGCCCGGAGCCCGAGCTGACGGACCGCGCGGCGCAGCTCGCGCACCGCGGCCATGGGCTGGCGCAGATCGACCGAGGCGACCCCGATCAGGTGCTCGGGG
Organism: Kofleriaceae bacterium; assembly: GCA_018057825.1. GTDB lineage: Bacteria > Myxococcota_A > Polyangia > Haliangiales > Haliangiaceae > UBA2376. The sequence goes on from JAGPCY010000003.1 coordinate 272,927, forward strand.
GCCGCGGCGACGAAGCTCGCGACCTGATCGTTGGTGATGAGCGGGCCGTCGGGCCCGTACCACGCGCAGGTCAGCGCGCGATCGACGCCGGCGGCGCGCAGGGCCGCCACCGTCATCGCCACCGGCACCTCGTGCGGCACGTCCGACAACCCGAGCCAGCGCCGCAGCGACGCGAACATCGGGTGAGCGATGAAGTCCGGCGTCGGATGCTGGATCCACGCGTCGACGATCATGGCCGACGCTACCACGCGCGCGGTGGCGTTCTGGCCGCGCCGCGCGGCGGCCTCGAGCACCGTTCGGTGCTCTAGCGATAGCCGCGGGCCTGGAGCGCGAACAAGGTCGCGTAGCGGCCGCCGGCGGCGACCAGCTCGTCGTGACTGCCGCGCTCGAGCACGCGACCACCATCGAGCACGACGATGGTGTCGGCCATGCGCACGGTCGAGAACCGGTGCGAGATCACGATCGCGATCTGATCGCGGGTGCGCTCGCGGAAGCGCTCGAAGATCGCGACCTCGGCGGCGGCGTCCATCGACGCGGTCGGCTCGTCGAGGACCAGGATGTCGGCGTCGGCGCGCATGAAGGCGCGGGCCAGCGCGATCTTCTGCCACTGCCCGAGGGACAGCTCGCGGCCGTCCTTGAACCACTTGCCGAGGCGGGTGTCGAAGCCGGCCGGCAGGGTCGCGACCACCGGCGCGGCCAGGCCTTGCTCGGCGGCGGCGGCCCAGCGCGCGCGGTCCTCGAAGGCGCGGTCATCACCGGCGCCGATGTTCTCGCCGACCGTGAGCTGGTAGCGGACGAAGTCCTGGAAGATGACGCCGATGCGCCGACGCAGGGCGGCGACGTCCCAGTCGCGGACCGGCGTGCCGTCGACGGTGACCTCGCCGGCGGTCGGGGTGTAGAGGCCGGCCAGGAGCTTGATGAGCGTGGTCTTGCCCGAGCCGTTCTCGCCGACGATCGCGAGCTTGGAGCCCGGCGGGACGTGGAGGCTGATGCCGGCAAGGGCCGGCTCGGTCGCCCCCGGGTAGGTGAACGCGACGTCCGTGAACCGGACACCATCGCCGGGCACCGCGCCGGTCGTGACCCCGCCGGTCCGCTGCGCGGTCGGCAGGTCGAGCAGCTCGTAGAGCGTCGACAGGTACAGGTTGTCCTCGTACAGGCCGCCGAGATCGCCGAGCACCGAGGCCAGCGACGCCTGGGCCTGGCGGAAGACCACGACGTACATGGTCATGGCGCCGATCGTGATCGTGCCGGCGATCGCGGCCAGGGCGATCCACGCGTACATCCCGTAGAACGCCGCGGTCGCCAGGACGCCCAGGCCGAGGCCCCACAGCCCGCGGCGCCAGGCCAGGCGGCGATCGTCGCCGTAGACCCGGTCGAAGATCGCCTGATAGCGATCGAGCAGGCGCGGCCCGAGCTGGTAGAGCTGGACCTCCTTGGCGTGGTCGTCGCGGGCCAGGACGCTCTCGAGGTAGCCCTGCTCGCGGGTCTCCGGCGTGCGCCAGCGAAACAGCCGGAAGGCGTCGCCCGAGAACTTGGCCTCGACGATGAAGGCCGGCAGCGCCGCGGCCAGGAGGATGGCCAGGGCCAGGGGCGAGAACGCGGCGAGGAGCGCCGCCAGCCCGACCAGCGTGATGGTCTGCTGCGCGATCGCGAAGGTCCGCATCACCATCGACAGCGGTCGCGACGACGCCTCGCGCCGGGCCCGCGTCAGCCGATCGTAGGTGTCGGCGTCCTCGAACTGGGTCAGCTCGAAGTCGAGGGCCTTGGCCAGGATCATCGCGTTCACGCGATTGCCCAGGCGGGCGCGGAGCAGCGAGCGCAAGATCGACGTGATGCGGGTCGTGACCGCGAGGGCGATCGCCAGGCCGAGCTCGAGGCCGATCCAGCCCAGGGCCGCGGCGCGCGCGTCGGCGTCGCCGGTGCCGGCTGCGCCGACGACGGCGTCGATCAGGCGCTTGCCGGTCCAGGCCATGGCGCCGGGAAGGGCGCCGGCCACCACCGCGCCGACCGCGAGCGCGATCGTCACCGGCCGCGAGGTCGCCCACACCAGGCCCAGGGCGCGCCGCGCGTAGCTGAACACGCCGATCAGATCGCGCAGCCGCGGGGTGCCGGCGGCGCCCTTGCCATCGGCGGCGATCGGGGGACTGTGTCGGCGATCGCCGCGAGGTGGAGTCACGCTCGCACTGTAGCGACCGCGCCCCTCGGGCCGCTACTGCCCGGATGGCCGGGTCGCGGTCTCGACCGGGCGGCCGCGGTTGCGTAGCATCGCGCCGTGCCCCGGGTCATCGCCGCGCTCTTCGTCGTGACCGCGTGTGGCTCGCGCAGCCGCGAGGCCGAGCCGGCGCCGACGGCCGATCCGACGGCCGACCCGACCGCCGCGGTGACGCCTGCACCGACTCCGGTCCGTCCGTCCGCCCCGGCGCCCCGGCGCGACGACGAGTGGCCGGCCGCGCCGACCCGGGTGGTGACCGATCGCATCGGCGATCTGGCCTTCACGCTGGCCTTGCCCAACGAGCTGCAGGGCCACCCCAACGATCGCACCGAGCGCAGCCGGGGCTGGGAGGTCGTGGGTTGGCCCCTGACCCAGCCGCGCTTCGAGGTCACGCGGCGCGACGAGCCGGGGTTCACGACCGTCGAGGCCGGCCGCGAGGCCTACGCCGACGACGCCGATCACGTCGCGTCGGCGGCCCTGACCGACGGCCGGTTCACGCTGGTCGTGACCAGCGCGCCCGGGACCCGCGCGGTCGAGGCCTTCGTCTCGGCCTACGTCGTGATCCCGGCCGGCGCCGGCTCCCTCGAGTGCTTCGGCACCCACGGCGGCGCGCACCTGACCGCGCCCGAGGTGATCGGGCCGTGGCTGGCGGCGACCTGCGCGACCCTGACGGTGACGCCGCGCTGAGCGCGGCCGTCAGTCGCGCGCGGGATAGCGGCGGACCAGGGCCAGGATCTCGTCGCCGAAACGGTCGAGCTTGGCCGGGCCGAGGCCGGGGATGCGCGCCAGCTCATCGCGGGAGCGCGGCCGCGCGGCGTCGATCGCGGCGATCACCTTCTCCTGGAAGACCATGTACGTCTTCCACTTGAGCGCGCGCGCGGTCCGCTTGCGGAACAGGTCGAGGTCGCGGGCCAGCTCGCTGGTGAGGCCGCCGCGGCCGCGGCGCAGCCCGGCCCGCGGGGTCCGAGGCGACCGCGTCGTCGAGGTCGCGCGCGCAGAGGTCGACGTCGCGCGTGGCGCCCGGGCGACCAGCGGACCGATCCGCGGGTAGCGCCGGCCCTGGCGCGTCACCTTGCGCTCGCGGACCAGGCCGTCGATCGCGGCGACGATCGCGTCCTCGTCGAGGTGGGCCAGGGCGCCGTGCCGCGGATGCTCGGTCAGCCCGGCGGCGGCGACCGCCTTCGCGGTGCTGCCGCGCAGGGCCTGGGCCAGCGCGGTCGCGCCGACCGGCCGCGCCAGGGTGGTGATCGCGTCGAGGAGCACCGCGCGCTCGTCGGCGGCCAGGGCCGATGGCGGCGGCGGCGCGGCGACCTCGTCCTCGACCTCGCCGGCGCACACGTCGCAGCGCCCGCAGGTCGGCTGGAGCTCGAGGCCGGTGAAGTGGGCGCACAGCGCGGCCTGGCGACAGCGCGCCTCGTTGGCGTAGCGGGCGATCGCCGCCAGCGCAGCGTCGAGGCGCTCGGCCGCCGCGCCCCGGCGGTCGCTGTGGAGCCGGCGCTGGGTCATGAGATCGGCCGGCGCGTACAGGAGCACGCAGGTCGCGGGCTCGCCGTCGCGCCCGGCTCGCCCGGCCTCCTGGTAATACGCCTCGATCGACCCGGGGGCGCCGACGTGGACGATCAACCGGACGTCGCCGTAGTCGATGCCCATCCCGAACGCGCTGGTCGCCACCAGCACGCGGGTCCGCCCGCCGGCGAAGGACCGCTGCGCGCGCTCGCGGGCCAGGGCGGTGCGACCGGCGTGGTAGTAGCCGGCCGCGAACCCGGCGGCGCGCAGGCCGTCGGCGATCGCCTCGGCCTTCTTGCGGGTCGGGCAGTAGACGATCGCGCGGCCGGCGCCACCGGCGGTCCGCAGCCCCGCGCTCTCACACGCGGCGATCGTCGCGGCCAGGCGGGCGGCGTCGGTGCGGTGGTGCGCCACCGCGAAGCGCAGGTTGGGTCGCGCGAAGTCGCCGACGATCGTCACTGGCGACACCAGGGCCAGCGAGCGCCCGACCTCGGCCATGACCCGCGGGGTCGCGGTGGCGGTCAGCGCGATCGTCGGCGCCACGACGACGTCGCGCAGCTCGGCCAGGCGCAGGTACTCGGGGCGGAAGTCGTGGCCCCACTGCGACACGCAGTGGGCCTCGTCGATCGCGACCAGCGAGATCGCGACCCGGCGCAAGAGGCGCTTCATGCCGTCGGTGACCGCGCGCTCGGGCGACACGTACAGGAGCTCGAGCTGCCCGGCCAGGAGCGCGTCGATGATCTCGCGCTGGGCGTCGTCGTCCTGGTGGCTGTTGAGCGCGGCCGCGGCGACCCCGCGCCCGCGCAGGGCCGCGACCTGATCGTCCATGAGGGCGATGAGCGGCGACACCACCAGGGCGGTGCCGGCGCCGCGGCGGGCGTTGACCAGGGCCGGGACCTGGAAGCACAGCGACTTGCCGCCGCCGGTCGGCAAGACCACCAGGGCGTCGCGCCCGGCGAGGACCGCCTCGACCGCGGCGGCCTGGCCGGTGCGGAACCCGGGATAGCCGAAGACCGCGCGCAGGATCGCGTCGGGGGTGGAGCCGGGCCCTGCCATCGCGCCTCGGTAGCACGGCGGTCCGACGCCGGCCCGCGGGCGGTCGCGCGGCGCGGCGGTCGGTCGCAGCCCCGCGGCCACCCGAGCCCGATGGCGTCCCCACGGCCACGACCGCCGTGGCGCCGCGCCCACGATCGTCGCCAAGTCCGCGCGTCGCCTGGTGTCGAGGGTCGGCCCGGACCGTGCTTTGAGACGTCGGCATGCCGCCCAGACCCAACCTCGCGCTCATCGCCACCGCCCTCTGCCTCCCATCCCTGGCCTTCGCCCAGGCCATGCTCGAAGGCGCCAACCCGCGCGGCGAGCAGCCGGCCGAGCCCTTGCCGATGGTCGGCCACACGCTGACGGTCAAGATCGATCGCCAGTTCGCCGAGTCGACCCTGACCCAGACCTTCCTCAACCGCTCGCCCGATCAGCTCGAGGGCCGCTACCAGCTCCAGCTCGGCGAGGGCGCGCGGGTCTCGGGCTTCGCCTACTGGAACGGCTCGAAGAAGATCGTCGGCGAGGTCTTCGAGAAGGAGGTCGCGGCGCAGATCTACGGCGAGATCACCGGGCTCGGCCGCGACCCCGGCCTGTTCGAGCAGATCGGCGAGGGCGCGTTCAGCTTCCGGGTCTTCCCGATCGCGCCGCGCGAGGAGAAGAAGGTCGAGGTCAAGTTCGGCCGCTACCTGGCGCGCACCGGCAACCGCTTCGAGTACCGCATGCCGCTGGGCGCCACCGAGGCCGACATCGCGCTCGAGATCGCCGACGATCGCAAGGTAGTCGCGGTGACCTCGCCGACCCATACGCTGGCCCAGGTCGGCGGCCAGTGGCGGGCGCGCGGCAAGGGCGATCTGGTGGTCCAGGTCGAGGTCGCCGACAAGCCCCTCGACGTCCGCGCGCGGGTCCACCGCGACGCCGGCGAGGACGCCTACGTGCTCTTGACCATGACCGCGCCCGACGATCGCAACGCCAAGGTCGCGCCCAAGGACATCACCCTGGTGATCGATCACTCGGGCTCGATGCAGGGCGATCCGATGACCCACGCCCTGGCCGCCGCCGATCGCGTGCTGGCCCGCCTCAAGCCCGAGGATCGGGTCAACGTGCTGATGTTCGACGACACCGTCGACGCGCTCTACGAAAAGCCGCGGCCGGTGACCGACGAGGTCCGCGCCGAGGCCCGGGCCTACGTCGCCAAGATCACCTCCGACGGCGGCACCGAGATCGCGCTGGCCCTCGAGAAGGCCCTGGCGGCCCAGCTCGCCGACGATCGCCCCGACGTCATCTTGTTCCTCACCGACGGCCAGAGCGACGCCCAGGCCGCGCTCAAGGTGGCGCGCGCCGACGCCGGCGACGCCCGGCTGTTCACGATCGGCCTGGGCTCGGGCGTCGAGAAGCCGCTCCTGGCCCGCCTGGCGTCCGAGAAGCGCGGCCGCTTCACCTTCATCCCCGACGTGAGCGCGGTCGAGCACGCCGTGGTCGAGGTCTTCGAGCGGATCGATCACCCGGTCATGATCGACCTGGCGGTGACCGGCGCGCAGCGCATGTACCCGCGGACCCTGCCCGACCTGGCGCGCGGCGAGGAGCTGACGATCGCGGCCCGGCTGCCCAAGGACGGCACGTTGACCGTGGCCGGCACGATCGATGGCAAGCGGGTCGAGCGCAAGCTCGCGGTGACCTTGCCGGCGACCGAGCGGCGGCCGTGGGTCGGTCGGCAGTGGGCCGGCGCCCGCGTCGAGGATCTGCTGCAGCAGATCGCGCTCCACGGCGAGACCGAGGAGCTGAAGACCGAGGCGATCGAGCTGGCCCTGGCCTACAACCTGGTGACCCCGTACACGTCGTTTCTGGCCCTGCCCGAGGAGGAGATCACCGAGTCGACCGCCCAGACCTTGGCCGACGCCCGGGCCCGCAAGAAGGCGATCCAGGCCGCCCACAAGGACGCGGTCGCCCTGTCGCGCGACGACATGCCGCCCGGTGACCCGATCCTGTCGGTGCGCGCGCCCAAGGACGCGGTCCAGGTGACGGCCCACTTCCCCTTCGGCCTGACCAAGGACCTCGAGTGGGACACCCACGACGAGCAGTGGAAGGTGCGGTTCCTGGTGCCCAAGGACGTGGTCGATGGCAGCTACGTCGCGCGGGTGGTGATCGTGCGCGCCGACGGCACGATCGAGGTGGCCCAGGCGCCGTACAAGATCGACTCGGCCGAGCCCGACTTCCTCGTCACCACCACCCAGCTCGGCAGCAACCTACTCGTCCAGGTCGAGGCCAGCGCCGGCGTGACCGGGGTCCAGCTCGGCCGGGTCGGCGACCCCAGTCTGCGGGTCGCCCTGGTCCAGACCACCCCGGGCGTGTTCGTCGCGATCGTGCCCCTGGCCGCCGGCGTCCACCAGCTCCGCCTGGTCGTGGTCGACTCGGCGCGCAACGAGGCGGACCGCACGATCGACGTCGAGGTGAAGTGATGCTGGCCGGCCTCGTCGCGGTGGTGGCCGCCACCGCCCTCTACACCAACACCGAGACGGTCGCCGCCGTCGAGGAGCGCGACGGGGCCCTGTGGGTCACGACCACCGGCGGCGTCGAGCGCTACGACCTCACGACCCTGACCCGCACCGCGGTCACCGTCGGCGCGCCGCCGGCCGCCGCCGCGCTGGCGGTGGCGCCGCGCTACCAGGGCGCGCGCGAGACCACGCGGGTCGTGACCTCGATCGGCACCGTGGTCGGCACCGCCGGCCGCGGCGTCTGGCTCGACGGCGCGAGCCCGCGGCGCTTGACCCCGACCGGGCAGATCTGCGGCAACCACGTCGTCGCGATGGCGGAGTGGAACGGCCGGCCGTGGGTCGCGACCTTCGACCGCGGGGTGTGCTGGCTCGACGGCGATCGCTGGGTCCAGCCGACCACCAGCTTCCGCATGGCGAACGATCTGGCGGTCACCCCCAAGGGCCTGGTGGTCGCGGCCAGCGAGGGCCTGTTCGTCTCGACCGACGGCGTCGCGTTCGCGCGCTGGAAGGGCATCGTCGACACCGGCTGGAACGATCTGGCGCTGGTCGGCGACGACCTGTACGCGACCATGCCCGGGGCGATGTGGCGGCTGCCGGTCGGCAAGCGCGGCCGGCGCGCGATCACGCGGTGGAAGCCGGGCGGCAGCAAGGCCCTGCAGGCGGTGGTCGGCGACGGCCGCTCGCTGTGGGTCACCAGCGAGGACCGCGGCGTCCTCGACGTCACCAAGCGCGCGGTCGCGATCCACGATCGCCTCGCCGGGCTGCCGACCTCGTGGCACATCGACGTCGCGCTGATCGGCGGCCAGCCGTGGGTCGCGACCCTGCGCCACGGCCTGGTCCGGCGCGCGCCCGACGGGACGTGGTCGACGGTGGCGGGCCTGGGCTCGCCGTGGCTCCTGTTCGTCGGCGCCGACGCCGCCGGGACCGGGGCCTGGGTCGGCGCGCAAGGCGGCGCGTACCACGTCGCCGCCGATGGCGCGGTGCGCGACCTGTCGGCCCACCTGCCCGAGCCCAACGTCCACGTCATCGCCGAGCTCGGAGGCGCGGTGTGGATCGGGACCGAAGGTGGTCTGGTGCGGCTGCCGGCCGGCGCGTAGGATCGCGCCATGCTCCAGTCCGCTCCGCGCGTGTTGTCCGTGTTGTTCGTGGTCGCTGCCGCGTGCGGCGGCAAGGCCAAGCCCGCCGAGGGCCCCGCCGGCCCGGCCGGTCCCGCGGCCGCCGACGGCCCTGACCAGGCCGCCCTCAAGGCCGAGCTCGCCGCGCTGCCGCAGGTCGACGCCTGCAAGACCGACGACGGCGGCACCCTCGCCGAGCTGATGGCCTACCAGCGCGGCCTGCTCGCGGGCGACGACCCGAACTCCGTCGAGGAGACCTTCGAGTGTCGGCGCCAGGACGCCGACCCGGGCTGGGACTGCATGTGGGCTGTCATGTCCAAGCCCTCCGGCGCGCCGTCGCCCGACGATCCGTGCGGCGGCGAGTGCTGCTCGGGCTTCCAGCTCATGGTCACCGTGACCGAGGCCGGGACCCTCGTCCCCGACTCGATCATGTGCGTCGCGCCGGGCTGAGCGCGCGAGTACGTCCTAGGCGCGGAGTTCCCGTTTGACCGTCGGTGAGGCTCGCTCGACGATCGCGCGTGTCCCGGTGGCTGGACACTCAATCGGGCGAGCTCACGGCGTGACGTGGACCTCGGCGTAGCTCCGCGATTCGTTGTTCCAGAAGTCGATCGCGTAGGTGTGGATCTCGACGGTGTGGCCGCGGTCGGGGCACGCGGGTTCGCCGACCTCGGTCGCGAGGTACATGCCGTCGGACACCAGGCTGCCGACATCGCCGGCCTGGAGGTCGTCGGCCAGGCCGCAGCGATAGCGGGCCGGCAGGGGTGGCACGAGGGGCGGCGGTGGGGGCGGGCCGTCGGACGGCGGCTCGAGCTTGTCGACGCAGATCGGCGGGAAGTCGACCGGGGGCAGCCAGCCGGCTCCGCTGCCCGGTGGCGGCGCCGGGTCGCATACGGTGCGGCGGTACATGCGCATCGCGCGCACGCCGCCGCTGTCGAGGGCGAACGGTACGACCACGATCGGGTCGGCGGGCGTGGCCTCGAAGCGCGGGCTGGGACCGCAGTAGATCTCGGGCGGGGCTCCGCTGCGTGGGCGCAGGATCTCGACGCACGACAGGGGGGCATCACCGTCGGCGGCAGGGACCGCGACCTGGGAGAACGTCGAACAGTCGGTGAAGCCGAGGGCCGGCAGCGCGGCGAGGACGAGCAGGGTGCGGTGGCTGGGCATGCCCGCTTCACGCACGACCGCGCCGATCTTCCCGCAGGTGTGCGGACAGCAGGCCGCAGGCCCGCTCTTCGCCGCGGAATCGTGCGCACGGCGCGCGCGTTCGATCGATACTGCCGCCATGAACCGCCTCGCCTTCGGGATCCTCGCCCTGGCGCTGACCGCGCCGCTCGCCGTCGCGAAGCCGGCGCCCAAGCCGACGCCGACGCCGGCGCCGGTGCCCAGCCAGCCGGCGCCGCCTCCCGCGCCCAAGCCGGTCCCCCCGCCGGCGCCGCCGCCCGCTCCGACGACGTTCCGGATCGCGGCCATCCAGGCGTTCTTGTACTTCCACAAGACCGGCACCTTCGGCACCGAGGACCTGACCACCGGGAAGGTCGCGCTGTGGAACACGATCATCGGCGAGGGCGACGCCGAGCATCCGGCGACCGCGATGCTGGTCAAGGTGGTGTTGACCGGACCGAGCTTCGCCAACCAGGACGGCAAGCTGGTGGTGGTGGCCAAGGAAGGCAAGCGCACCCTGGTGAAGCAGACCTTCCCGATCGAGGACTACTTCGAGGAGCAGACCCCGTCGATCACGCTGCCGCTCCTGGTCACCGGGGTCGGCTGCGAGGAGATCATCGTGACCGCGACCCTGTCGGGCAAGGGCAAGCGCGGCACCGCCCGGGCGGTCGTGCCGTTCGCGTGCGGCGAGTAGGCCGCGAGGCCCGGCGACGGGGTCCCGCGCGGCGCGGGTGTGGGGCGACGGCCCGCGGTCCAGGTCGGAACGCGGTAGCATGCGGCGGTGGCGTCCGATCCTGACGAAGAGCTGCGGGCGGCGGCGATCACCGGCCTGGCCCTCGAGCTGCGCGCGGCGGCGGAGGTCGGGCGGCTCGATCGCGCGGCGCTGACGATCGCCGAGCTCGATGACGCGCCGGTGGATCGGCGGGCGGTGCTGGCCGCGCTCGACGACTGGGGCGCGGCGGTGCGGGCGGCAGGCAGCGGCGATCGGTCCGCTGGGATGGACGCGCTGACCCGGCTCCTGGGGCGCGACCTCGGCTTCACCGGCGATCGCGATACCTACGATCACCCGGACAACAGCTTCTTGCCCAAGGTCCTGGCCCGGCGCCGCGGCCTGCCGATCACGCTGTCGATCCTCTACCTCGAGGTGGCGCGGCGCGCCGAGCTGCCGCTGTTCGGCATCGCCTTGCCCGGGCATTTCGTGGTCGGCTATCGCGTCGGCGACGGCGTGACGGTGACCGACCCCTTCGCCGGCGGCGCGCTGTGCGCCCGCGCGGACCTCGAGGCCCTGGTGGCGCGCGCCGGTGGGCGGTTCCACCCGGCGATGTTGTCGCCGGCGACGCCCGTCGAGATCGTCGCCCGGGTGCTGCGCAACCTGCTCGGCAGCTACCAGCGCCGGCACCGGCTGGCGGCGGCGGGCGCCGTGGCCGCGCTATGGGCTGGCTTCGCGCCCGACGATCGCAGCGCGGCGTCGGCGGTCGCGGAGGTCGCGGAGGCGGAGGCGGCCGCGGCGCGCTTGAACTGAGCGGGTCCGCCTCGGTCTCTGCCTCCGCCTCGGTCTCGGCCTCGGTCTCGGCCTCGGTCTCGGCCTCGGCCTCGGTCTCGGTCTCGGTCTCGGTCTCGGTCTCGGCCTCCGCCTCGGTCTCGGTCTCGGTCTCGGTCTCGGCCTCGGTCTCGGTCTCGGCCTCCGCCTCGGTCTCGGTCTCGGCCTCTGCCTCCGCCTCCGCCTCGCCATCGATACCCCGGCGACCTCCGCTAGCTGATCGGCCTTGCACTAGCATGGCGCCATGCCCGGCCGCTTCTCCTCCATCACCACCCTCGCGCTCCTTGCCACCACCCTCCTGGCCTGCGGCGGCAGCGGCAAACCTCCGACCAGCCCCGAGGCTCCCGAGGACGTCGCCGCCGCCTGTGCCGCCGGGGTCACCATGGCGGGGCCAGCGCCGACGCCGGCCGCGACCTGGGACGCGGTCCGCGCCGCGGTCGGCGAGGGGCTCGATAGCTGCGACGGCTGTGGTCCCACCGCGCCGGTCAGCGTGGTCGGCGACAGCGGCGCGGTCGTGCTCTACGACGGCCGCGGCTATCACGTCCAGAAGGACCTGTGGGCGTCCTACGATCAGGCGCCGACGGTCGCGATCACGCCGCTGGCCGACCTCACGCGGATCTCGGTCACCTTCGAGCTGCTCGGCCGCGAGGAGGCCTGCCTCGACGGTGAAGATCCCGAGTCGACCGACTGCCACACGGCCACGGTCGTGATGGGCACCGAGTACATCGACCTGGTGGTCGAGCCGTCGTCGGGGGCCATCGTCTGGCAGGCGCGCTGCAGTCTCGACGGCGACGCCGCCGGCCAGCCGACCTCGGTCAACCGCGCCGGCGACCGCTACAGCTACACGTCGTGTGTCGCCGAGGCGGCACCGGTGACCTTCACGGTGTCGGCGCTGTCGGCCTGCACCGCACCGGCGATCGCGCGGTAGGGCACGCGCCGAGGGTTGCCTTCCGGCCCGCCCCCCGTATCCTGCGCCCCGATGTCCGACCGCGCGCGCCCGACGATGGGCATGGTCGAGCTGGTCGGCTTCCTGGCGGTGGCGATGTCGCTGAACGCCCTGGCGATCGACATCGTGCTGCCGGGGTTACCGGCGCTGGGGGCGTCGCTCGATATCGCCGAGCCCAACCGCCGCCAGCTCGTGATCGTGGTCTACCTGATCGCGATGGGGGCGTCGCAGCTCGTCCACGGACCGCTGGCCGATCGCTACGGCCGGCGGCCGACGCTCCTGGCCGGGTTGGCGATCTACGCGGTGGCCGGGCTGGCCAGCGCGCTGGCGCCGAGCTTCGCGGTGCTGATCGCGGCGCGCGCGGTGCAAGGCTTCGGCGCGGGTGCGGCCCGCGTGGTGGCGGTGTCGATCGCGCGCGATCGCTATCGCGGCGCCGAGATGGCGCGGGTCATGTCGCTGGTGACGATGACCTTCCTCGTGGTGCCGATCTTGGCGCCGTCGATCGGCCAGGTGATGTTGTGGGTTGCGAGCTGGCGGTGGATCTTCGTCGTGCTGGCGGTGGCCGGCGCCGCGCTGGCGCTGTGGGCCCGGGCTCGCCTCGACGAGACCCTCGACCCCGCGAACCGTCGGGCCCTGACGCCGCGAGCGGTGGCGGCGGCGCTGCGGGAGGTCGTGACCACCCGCGCGACCGCGGTGCCGATGCTGGCGATGGCGACCGCGAGCGGCGCGCTCATGGCCTACGTGACCTCGTCCCAGCAGGTGTTCCAGGACGGCTTCGGGGTCGGCGCCAGCTTCGCGCTCCTGTTCGCGCTGATCGCGGTGACGATGTCGGCGGCGGCCTTCGCCAACGCCCGGCTGGTGCGGCGGGTCGGCCCGGCCCGGCTGGCGCGGCGCGCGCTGCACGCGATGATCGCGACCTCGGCGCTGGCGGCGGCGCTGGCGGTGAGCGATCGACTGTCGCTGCCGGCCTTCGAGCTGCTGAGCTGCCTGACGATGATGAGCTTCGGCTTCGTCGGCTCGAACCTGAACGCCGTCGCGATGGAGCCGATGGGTCACCTGGCCGGCACGGCGTCGTCGGTGATCGGCGCGGTGTCGACGGTGGCGTCGGCCATCCTCGGCGGCGTGGTCGGCCACCTGTTCGACGGCACCGCGCGCCCGCTCCTGGTCGCGACCCTGGTGCTCGCGGTGGTGGCGCGCGGCCTCTTGCTGCTGGCGCCGACGGTCCGCCCGCCGCGCCCGGCGTGACGGCTCGCGGCTTGCGCGCGCGGTCGACCGCCGGTGCTATCGTCGCGCCCATGTTCGACGCTCCGGTCCGCTACCAGCTCACCGATGACATCGCCGTGATCGCGATGGACGATGGCAAGGCCAACGCGCTGTCGATGCCGATGATCGACGCGGTGCTCGGCGCCCTCGATCGCGCCGCCGGCGAGGCCAAGGCGGTGATCCTGACCGGTCGCCCCGGGCGGTTCTGCGCCGGCTTCGATCTGCGGGTGATGATGAGCGGCCCGGACGCCGCGGTCGCGCTCCTGACCCGCGGCGCCGACCTGCTCCTGCGGCTGTTCGAGTATCCGCTGCCGCTGGTGATCGCGGCCAGCGGCCACGCCTTGGCCGGCGGCGCGCTGGTGGTCCTGACCGGCGACACGCGCCTCGGCATCGCCGGCGACGACGTCAAGGTCGGCCTGAACGAGGTCGCGATCGGCATGCCGGTGCCGCTCCTGGCGATGGAGCTGGCCCGCGCTCGCCTGAACCCGGCGGCGCTGACCGCCGCGACGCTGTTCGCTCAGGTCTATACGCCGGCTGGCGCCCAGACCGCCGGCTACCTCGACGCGGTGGTGGCGGCCGAGGACCTGGCCGCGGCGGCCCTGACCGAGGCCAAGCGCCTGGGCGCCCTGCCGCGGGCCGCCTACGCCGGCACCAAGCAGCGCCTGCGCGGGCCGGTGGCGGCGACGATCCGCGCCGGCTTCCTCGACGACGTCAACCGCGCGCTCGGCAAGTGAGGGTCAGCGCGCCGGCAGCGCGACCGCCAGCTCGACCTGGTAGAGGTCGGTGGCGCCAGCGCCGCCCGGGCGATCCGAGGCGAAGATCAGCCGGCGCTCGTCGGGCGACAGCGCCGGCGCGGTCTCGTCGGCCTCGGTGTTGACGCCGAGCAGCGGCGCGCTCGGGCCCCAGCCGCCGTCGACGGTGCGGAACGCGACCATGAGATCGGCGCCGCCGAAGGGGCCGGGCTCGACGGTGAAGAGGAGGAAGCTGCGGTCGGGTGCGAGCAGCGGCGCGCCCAGGGACCCGGCCGGCGGATCGGGCAGGACGATCGGCGCCGGCGCGCCGTAGCCGTCGGCGGTCGGCTGGGCCTCGACCAGGCTCGGCCCGCGCTCGTCGGCGACCGCGGCGACCAGCGCGCCGTCGCGGGCGATCGACGCGAACCCGAGCTCGCGGCGATCGTTGACGCCGCCGGTCAGCCGGCGCGGTTCGGTCCAGCCGTCGCCGTCGCGGTCGACGAACCACAGGTCGAGGTCGGGCTGGGGATCGCGGCCGGTGCGCGGCCGATCGGACGCGAAGTACAGGCGGTCGCGGGCGACGTGGAAGAACGGCGCGCGCTCGCGGTAGCCGTCGCTCCACGGCGCGTCGGCGGCGGTCTGCCACGCGCCCTCGAACCACTCGGCGCTGACGATCCGCGGCGCCCGACCGTCGGGGGCGGCCCGCTCGAGGTACGCGACCTGGCCGACCGGATCGAAGGTCCAGGCGCGCTCGGCGGCGGCGGTGTTGAGCCCGTGAAGCGGCGTCGCCTCGACGGCGGGGGCGGCGAACGGATCGTCAGCCGCGGTTGGCGCCGCCGGGGGCGCAGCCCGGCCACAGGCGGCGAGCCCGGCCAGCGCGGCCCCGGTAGCGAGGAGATGGACCGAGGTCATCGCGCGCACCTAGAACCGCAGGGGCAGGACGACCTTGGTCTCGTCGCTGGCGGTCGCCAGCTTGAGGCCGCCCAGCACCTGCTTGACGCAGGCGTCGGCGGTCGCCTGCCCGCTCGACTCCTTGATCACCAGGTTCTTGGTCGTGCCGTCGGCGCGGATCGTGAAGCGGACCACGACCAGCTTGCCGGTGGCCGGCTTGAGGCACCGGGTCAGGGCCGGTCGCGCGGTCTCGACCGCGGCGGCGATCTCGGCCGGCGCGCGGGCTCCCTCGACGGTGGCGGTCGGGGCCTCGGCCGGGCCGGGCGAGGTCGCGCTGGTCGCGCCGGCGGCCGCGCCGTCGAACTTGATCGCGAGCTGGTAGTTGACCGCGGCCGCGGTGCCGAGCGGCGCCAGGCGGATCGCGGCCACCGCCTGGGCCACGCAGCCGTCGAGGGCGGCGCCCAGACTCGAGGTCACCTTGACGTCCTTCGCGATCGAGCCGTCGGGGTTGATGCGCAGCTTGATCGCGACCGCGCCGGCCTTGCCCGGGGCGCGATCCTGGCAAGCCCGCAGAGACGCGCTGGCGCTCGCCAGCTCGCGCTGGATCCGCTGGCTCAAGGCCGGCGCCGCGGCCGCGCCCGGCGCGAGGTCGACCTCGCCCTTCCACGGTCCGCCGGGGAGCGACCACACCGCGAGGATGCCGGCCGCGCACTGGGCCGCCGCGCCCTTGGTCGCCGCGGTCGCGGTGACGGTGCCGTCGCGGTCGACCGCGAGCTTGATGCGGACCGGCCCCGCGGTCGGCGCGCGCCAGCACACCGCCATCGCCTGGTGGGCCTCGGAGAGCGCGCCGTCGACCACCGGTCGGGTCGCCGCGGCCGGCCCGCCCTTGACCACCGCGACGTCGGCGGCGGCCGGGGCGGCGAGGGCGGCGAGCGCGACGAGGCTCAGGCGCAGGCGACGCGGGCGGACCATGGCTCGGTTATGCCACGGCCAGCGGTCGCGGTCGCGCTCACCGCTTCGCGTGGATCATCCCGGCAAGGTCGCGGCCAGGTGTCCCTTGCGGAAGACCCAGGTCGTGCCGGGCTCGGCCGCGATCCAGCGCTCATCGCGGGTCAGCGGCAAGGTCGCGACCACCGCGACGCGATCGCGCGGCGTCGTCACCGCGGCGAAGTCGACCGCGAGATCTTCATCGGCCAGGGTGGCCCGCGCGAACGGCGCCTGGCGGATGATGTGGTGCAGGCGGGTCGAACAGCGCGCGATGAGCTGGCGGCCGTCGGCCATGAGGAAGTTGAAGGTGCCGCCGCGTCCGATCCGCGCGCCGTGGGCGGCCACCGCCTCGGCCAGGGCGGTCGGCGACGCCGGGTAACGATCGAACTCGTGAGCGACCGCGCCCAGGAGCGCGCAGAACGCGTGCTCGCTGTCGGTGGTGCCGACCGGCCGGAACCGACCGAGGGTCAGGCGGCGCGCGCCTTTGATCGTGCCGTTGTGAGCGAACACGAACTGTCGGCCCCACAGCTCGCGCACGAACGGGTGGGTGTTGACCAGGCTGACCGGCCCGCGGGTCCGCTTGCGCACGTGGGCCACGGCCAAGAGGGTCTTGATCGGATGATCGCGGACGAAGCGGGCCAGCGGCGACGCGGCGGCGGCGGCCGGCTCGAGGAACAGCCGGGCCGCCTTGCCCTCGTAGAGCGCCAGGCCCCAGCCGTCGGCGTGGTGACCGGTGCGGCCGCCGCGCGCGGCCAGGCCAGCGAAGGAGAAGACGATGTCGGTCGGGACGTTGCACTCCATCCCGAGCAGCTCGCACATGGCGCGCGATCATACGCCGAGCGCGGCCGCCGTGCGACGATGCGCCGTGCCCCACGAGTTTCGCCTGTACGCGCACCGCGGCTGCTCGCTCGAGCTGCCCGAGAACACCATGCCGGCGTTCCAGCGCGCGGTCGACCTCGGGGTCGACGCCCTCGAGCTCGACGTCCACCTGACCCGCGACGGCCATCCGCTGGTGTCCCACGATCCGACCGCGGCGCGCATGGCCGGGCGGGCGGTGGCCTGGCGCGACCTCGACCTCGCCGAGGCCCAGGCCCTCGACGTCGGCCAGGCCTGGCGCGGTCGGCCCGGCGTCGACCCGACGGCTCGGTTCGCGCCGCCGTCCTTCGAGGAGGTGATCACGACCTTCCCCGCGGTGCGCCTGAACGTCGACATCAAGCAGTGGTCGCCGCCGATGGTGAAGCCGCTCCTGGCGCTCTTGCGCCGGCTGCGGGCCGAGGACCGCGTGACCCTGGCCAGCTTCCAGCTCCGCACGCTCCTCGAGGTCCGGCGGCGCGGCTACGGCGGCGAGACCGCGATGGCCCAGGCCGAGGTCGCCGGCCTCCTGGCCTTGCCGCGCCGGCTGATCCGCAGCCTGCCCTTCGTCGGCACCGCGGCCCAGGTGCCGCTGGCCGCCGGGCCGCTGCGCTTCGACACCCCGCGGTTCCTCGCCCGCTGCCACGACCTCGGGCTGCGGGTCGACTACTGGACCGTCGACGATCCCGACGAGGCGCGCCGCTTGATCGCGCTGGGCGCCGACGGCATCATGACCGACGACGCGGCGCGGATGGTGGCCGGGCTCGGCCGCGGCGCCCGCGCGTGATCGTCGCTCAGCCGTCGGCGATCTGATCGATCAGCGCCAGGAGCGCGTCGAACGCGATCGGCTTGTCGATCAGCCGCGCGCCCTGGCCGCGGACCACGTCGCGCATCGGGTCGCTCAGCCCGGCGCTCATGAACACCACCCGCGACGCCAGGTCGGGGCGGGTCCGGCGCAGGGTGGCGAGCAAGGTCGGGCCGTCCTGCCCCGGCATCATCACGTCGGACAGGATCACGTCGAAGGGCTCGATGGCCAGGGCGGCGAGGGCGCTGGTGACGTCGTTGGTCACGGTGACGTCGTGGTGCCCGCGCAGGTGGCGGCGCATCGCCCGCGTGATCGGGACCTCGTCGTCGATCACCAGGATGCGGCGGCGCACCCCCGAGGCCAGGGCCACGGTCGGCGCGCGGCCGCCGGCGCCGACCCGGATCGGCAGCGAGATCCGGAACTCGGTGGCGTCGGCGGTGCTGGTGACGCCGACCCGACCGCCGAGCTTGTCGACGATCGCGCGGACCGTGGCCAGCCCGAGGCTACCCGGCTGGTGGGCGGCGCGGGCCGGGAAGAACGGCTCGAAGACCCGGGCCTGCTGTTCGCTCGACAGCGGCGGGCCGGTGTCGGTGACCGCCAGCTCGACCTTGCCGTCGCGGCTGCGCACCCGCACCGCGATCTCGTGATCGGGCACGCCGGGCGGGATGCCGTCGGCGGCGTTGACCAGGAGGTTGATCACGACCTGCGACAGCTTGCGGGCGTCGGCGGCGATCGGCGGCACGACGTCGAGGTCGAGGACGACCCGGGCCTTGTGGCGGAGCTGACTGCCGAGCAGCTCGTAGACGTCGCGCACCACGGTCGGCAGATCGACCTGCTCGATGCGATCGGGCTCGGGGCGGGCGAAGGTGCGCAGGGCGTGGACCACCGCGACGATGCGCTCGACGCCGCGGACGTTGTCGTCGAGCATCTCGGCCATCTCGTCGATCGCGGTGGCCAGCCGGCTCGGCGTGCCGTCGCCGGCGTCGTCGGACACCAGGTCGTCGCGCAGGGACCGCACGTGGTCCTGGCAGGTCCGCAGGTTCATGAGCACGTAGGCCGCGGGGTTATTGACCTCGTGGGCGACCCCGCCGGCCAGGGTGGCGATGGCGGCCAACCGATCCACGTCGTCGAGCCGGTGGCGCAGCTCGCGGGCCCGGCCGCGGGCGATCGCCGACTCGATGGCCCGCCGCAAGATCGCCGGCGTGAGCTGATCGCCAGTCAGGTAGTCGTCGGCGCCGGCGGCCAGCCAGGCGTCGCCCGGGCGGTGGCTGCCGACCAGATCGATCGCGACCACCGGCGGGTGGGCCCGCTCCTCGACCACCTGGGCCAGGACGTCGCGGGCCGCGGGGGCGGCGGCGTCGAGGAGGATCGCGTGGGGGCGGGCCCCGGCGATCACCGCGGCCACCGCGTCGGGCTCGGCCGGGGCCATCGTCAGGCCGAAGCCGACCGCGCGCACCGCGTGGGCGATCGCGCTGCCTGCGCCGCCGGCGATCGCGATCCGCACCGCCTGGGTCGCGCCGGCGCGCGCGCGATCGACCGCGGTCAGGCCGCTGGTCGAGCCGGTGGCGAAGGCCTCGACGATCGCGCCCTCGTCGCCGGGGGTCACGGGCGGCCTCGGACGGGCGCGGGCACGACGAACATCGATCCGACCGTAGCAGGGCCGGCCCTCGACGCGCCATCACCCTAGAGGTACGGTCCGAGCCCGATGGACGCCGCCACCTTGCCCGTGCTGTACCGCGACCACCTCGCGACCCTCACCGCCGGCTACCGCCAGGTGCTCGTCGACCACGGGCTCGACGCGATCGTCCTGGTCAGCGGCCGCGGCGCCGCAAAGAGCCGGTTCGACGATCAGCACTGGCCGACCGTGGTCACGCCGCACTTCGCCCACTGGGTGCCGCTGCCGGCGTCCGACGCCTTCCTGGTGATCACCGGCGCCGCCCCGCCGCGGCTCGTCCGGGTGGTCGCCGACGACTACTGGGACTCGGCGCCGGCCGCCGAATCGGATCATTGGCTCGAGCACGTCGCCCAGGTCGAGGTCGCCGACCTCGCCGCGGTCGTCGGCGAGCTGCCGCGCGGGCGCATCGCGATCATCGGCGACGACGTCCCCGACGGGCTCGGAGCGCTGACTAATCCGCCCGAGGTGATCGCCGCGCTCGACGCCCTGCGCACGCGCAAGACGCCGTACGAGGTCGAGTGCCTGGCCGAGGCCACCGCCCGCGCGGTCCGCGGCCACCAGCACGTCGAGGATCTGTTCGCGCGCCTCGACGCCAGCGAGCTGGCCTGCCACCTGGCGTTCCTCGCGGCCTCGGGGCAGAGCGAGGCCGACACGCCGTACCAGGGCATCGTCGCCCGCGGCCGCAACGCCGCCGTCCTCCACCACATCCACTACGCCAAGCGGATCCCCGGCCACGGCCTGCCCGGGCCGCTGACCGTCGACTCGCTCTTGGTTGACGCCGGCGCGCGCTATCTCGGCTACTGCGCCGACATCACCCGCACCTGGGCTCGCGGCACCACCGACGGCGCGATGTTGTTCGGCGGCCTGATCGCCGGCGTCGATCGCCTGCAGCAACGGCTGTGCGGCGAGATCGCGGTCGGCCTGGCCTACGAGGCGCTCCACGATCGCGCCCACGTCCTCCTCGCTGAGCTGTTGGTCGAGCTGGCGATCGGCAAGGGCGATCCGGCGGTGCTGGTCGAGCGCGGCGTCACCCGCGCGCTGTTCCCCCACGGCCTGGGCCACTCCCTCGGGATCCAGGTCCACGACGTCGGCATGAAGCTGACCGCGCCGCGGCCCGACAACCGCTTTCTCCGCAACACCAGCGTGATCACCGCCGGTCAGGTCTTCACGATCGAGCCCGGCTGCTACGTGATCGACGCGCTGATCGATCCGCTGCGCGCCGACGATCGCCGCGAGCTGCTCGATTGGAAGGCGATCGAGGCGATCCGGCCCTTCGGCGGCGTGCGGATCGAGGACGACGTCGTGGTCGGGGCCGACGGGATCCGCAACCTGACCCGGCAGGCGTGGGCGGCGGCGTGACGGTGCGCGCGGCGCGGCGGGCGCGGGCGCTCGCGCTGGTGCTCGCGATGCCGCTCACCATGACCGGCGCCGTGGGCGGCTGTCGGGGCAAGCGGGCGGCGCCGCCCGTCGACAACGGCGGCGATGCCGGCGCGACCACCGCCGCCCCGCCGCCGGTCGTGCGCAAGGTCGAGCGGCCGCCGCTGCCGCTGGCGCCGCCGCCGGCCGACGCCGAGATCATCACCGGCCTGGTCGAGGCCCCGGCGGCGCGGGTCCACAAGCGCACCTTGCGGGCCGGGGCCGGACCGCGCCCCGGGCGCAACGACACCGTCGGGCTGCTCCTGACCGGCTGGCGCCCAAGCGGCGAGGTCTTCCTGTCGACCGCCGAGCGCAAGCGGCCGGTGCAGAAGAGCCTGGCGACCATGGCGCCGGGCTTCGTCGCGGCGGTGCAGACGATGCAAGTGGGCGAGCAGGCGATGATGTGGATTCCGACCGAGTTGAGCTATCCGGGAACACCGCCAGAAGGTGCCGAGCCGACCGTCTACCGGGTCGAGCTGGTCAGCGTCGATCCCGCCCCGCCGGTGCCGCCCGACGTCGCCGCGCCCCCGGCGACCGCGGTGGCCTCGCCCTCGGGGCTGCGGTCGCTGGTGATCCGTCCCGGCACCGGCGCGGTCCGGCCCCGACCCCACGACCACGTCGTCTTCCACTACACCGCCTGGGACGCCACTGGCCGGCTGGTCGACTCCTCGGAGGTGCGCGGCCGCCCGTCGGACTCGGTCGGGTTCCGCCACAGCCGCGGCCTCGAGGAGGTCCTCGGGCTGATGGTCGTCGGGGAGCGCCGGCGGGCCTGGCTGCCGGTGGCCTTGCTCGACGCCGCCGGGCCGAACCCGCCGACCGGACCGTGGTGCTACGAGGTCCAGCTCGAGTCGGTCGAGCGCCTGCCGGCGCCGCCGCCGGCACCGCCGCTCACGCCGCCGGCCGCGGCCGCGACCACCGCCGACGGCACGCGCTGGGTCACCCTGACCGCCGGTCGGGGCGGCGCGACGCCCGGCGACGACGAACGGGTATCGCTGGAGTTCTCGGCCTGGCAGGCCGACGGTCGGCTGTTCGACAGCTCGGTGCCCTTCGGCCGGACCCTCGACGCGCCGGTGCGCAAGCTCTACGCGAGTTGGATCCCGGTGGTGAAGGCCATGACGCCCGGACAGCGGGTCCGGCTGTGGGTGCCGGCCCCGGCCGCCGCCGCCGCCGCCCCCGACAAGCCGGGCGGCGCGCTGATCTTCGAGCTCGAGCTGGTGGCGACCGGGCCGGCCGCGCGGCCGGTGGCCCCGCCGGTGCCGCCGGTGCCCCTGGTCGGCGTCGACGGAGGCGCGCCGTGACCGTGCCGGCCGCGGTCCGCGCGGCCTGGGGCTGGGGTGACGACGTCGAGGTGGCGCCCCTGACCGGGGGGCTCATCAACGCCACCTTCGCGGTGCGCCTGGGCGGCGCGCCGATCGCGGTCGTGCAGCGCCTGCACCCGGTCTTCGCCGGCGAGGTCAACCTCGACCTCGAGCGGGTCACCGCGCACCTGGCCGAGCGCGGCCTGGTGACGCCGCGCCTGGTGCGGACCCGCGCCGGCGCGCCTTGGATCACCGTCGACGAGCGCCCGTGGCGGGCCCTGACCTGGGTCGACGGCGTCGCCTATCCGGCGGTGCCGTCGTTGGCCCACGCCGCCGCCGGCGGTGAGCTGGTCGGCCGGTTCCACCGCGCGGTCGCCGACCTCGATCACGACTACGCCTTCACCCGCGCCGGGGTCCACGACACCGCGGCCCACCTGGCGCGCCTGCGGACCCGCGTCGACACGCCCGGCGGCGATCCGGGGGCCCGCGATCTCGGCGCCCGGGTCCTGGCCGCCGCCGCCGGGCTGCCGCCCATGCCCGACCTGCCCCGTCGCCACGGCCACGGCGACCTCAAGATCTCGAACCTGCTGTTTCGCGCCGACGCTCCGGTCGGGGTGTGCCTGGTCGACCTCGACACCCTCGGGCGCCAGACCTTGGCCTTCGAGCTGGGCGACGCGATGCGGTCGTGGTGCAACCCGCGCGGTGAGGACGCCGGCGCGGTCGGCTTCGACCTGGCGATCTTCGAGGCGGCGCTGGCGGCCTGGCGCGACGTGGTCGGCGACCGGGTCAGCGCCGACGAGCGGGCCGCGGTGGTGGTTGGCCTCGAGACCGTGTGCCTCGAGCTGGCGGCCCGGTTCGCCGTCGACGTCTTCGACGACAGCTACTTCGGCTGGGACCCCGGGCGGTTCCCCTCGCGGCGCGCCCACAACGCGGTGCGGGCCGAGGGCCAGCTCGCCCTCGGGCTGGCGGTCCGCGCCGCCCGGGCCGAGGCCCTCGCGGTGGTCCTGGCGTAGCCGGGTCGCACCCGGACCGGCCGCTGTCAGCAGCGGTCACGCCCGCGCGGCGCGATCTTCGGCCACAATCTCCCGATGCTCGCCCGCTTGACGCTGGCCACCGCCCTCGCCCTGGCCGGGGCCGCCCACGCCACGCCTGCCGATCGCGCCCGCGTCAGCCACGACGTGCCGACCGCCCTCGGGCCGGCCGCCGGGGTCTCCAAGCCGCTCCGCACCACGACCCACACCGTCGACGGCGCGGTCGGCGATCGCCGCGACCCCGCGTGGCAGCGCTTCGCCGCCGCTCTGCCGGGCCTGACCCAGGGGAGCTGGGACGAGGCCACCCGGGTGCCGTCGCGGCTGTGGGGCCGCGGCCTCGACGTGCCCGGCGCGAGCGCCGACCCGGCGATCGCCGCCGCCGCCGCCCGCGCGGTCCTGGCCGCCCACGTCGCCGTGCTGGCCCCGGGGTCGCGGCCCGAGGACTTCGTCCTGGTCGCCAACCACGTCGACGCCGCGACGGGCCAGCGCTCGATCGGGTTCGCCCAGCACCACGGCGGCCTGCCGGTGGTCGGTGGCCAGGTCAGCTTCCGCTTCAAGCGCGACCGCCTGTTCGTGATCGGCAGCGAGGCCCTGCCCGGCGTCGCGGTCGCCTGGCCGCGGGCCGCCAAGCGCGCCACCGAGCTCGCGCCCCTGGCTCGGGACGCGCTGGCCGCCGACCTCGGCCTCGCGCCGACCGCGCTGGCCGCCACCACGACCGGCGTCCCGGCCATCCTGCCGCTGGTCGGCGACGGCGCGGTCCTCGGCTATCGGGTCGCGCTCGCCGTCGACGTCGACGGCGGCAAGCACGGCGCGTGGCGGGTGTGGGCCGACCCGGCGACCGGCGGCATCATCGTCCGGCAGTCGACCACGCCGTCCGCGACCGGCACGATCGTCCTCGACGTCGTCGATCGCTACCCGGCCCGGCCGCGCCAGACCATGCCGGCGGCGCGGATGTCGGTCACCGTCGACGGCGCCACCCTCGAGACCGACGCCGACGGTCGGCTGACCTGGCCGGCGGCCGGCGCCGCCAACGTCACCTTGCGGGCCACCGGCCCCGACATCGCGATGACCAACGTCGCCGATGCCAACCGCGCGCCGACCCCGTTCACGGCGACCCTGGCGCCCGACGGCACCTTGACCTGGAGCCCGGGGACCGATCGCGCCCTCGACGCGCAGATCTCGGCCTTTGCCCACGCCACCTTGGTCCGGCGCTACGCCCGCCGGTTCGCGCCCGACCTGGCGTTCCTCGACGAGACCCTGCCGGTGCGGGTCAACATCGACGACGAGTGCAACGCGTTCTCCGATGGCACCGCGATCAACTTCTTCGCCGAGAGCGCGCGGTGCGAGAACACCGCGACCTTGGCCGACGTCGTCTATCACGAGTTCGGTCACTCGGTGCACCGCCACGCGATCATCCCCGGCGTCGGCGCCTTCGACGGCGCGTTCTCCGAGGGCCTGTCCGACTACCTGGCGGCCACGATCACCGGCGACAGCGGCATGGGCCGCGGCTTCTTTCGCAATGACGCGCCGCTGCGCGAGCTCAACCCGGTCGGGTCCGAGAACGTGTGGCCGCGCGACATCGGCGAGATCCATCGCACCGGCATCATCTTCGGCGGCGCGATGTGGGATCTGCGGACCGCGCTCGTCGAGGCCCGCGGCGCCGACGCCGGGGTGCGCTACGCCGATCAGCTCTTCTACGCCGCGGTCCAGCGCGCGACCAACATCCGCTCGACGGTGGTCGAGCTGCTGGCGGCCGACGACGACGACGGCGATCTCAGCAACGGCACGCCCAACGAGTGCCTGATCCGCGCGGCCTTCGCCCGCCACGGCCTGCGGACCCTGGCCGGCGCGATCGAGGCGCCGAGCGCGATCACCTCCGGCGCGCCGGCGGCGCGCGCGGGGCTGGCCCTCACCGGGGTCGACCATCGCTGCGACGATGTCATCACCGCGGTGACCGTCGAGTGGCGCGAGGGCGGCATCGACGCCGGCAGCGTGACGGCCACCGCCGGCGCGGCCGATGACACCTACACCGCCGAGCTACCGCTGCCGGCCGACGGCGCGACCCTGTGGTACCGCTACCGCGTCAGCTTCGCCAACGGCACCGAGGCGACCTTCCCCGACAACCGCGCCGATCCGTGGCTCCAGCTCTACCGCGGCGATCTGGTGCCGCTGTACTGCACCGACTTCGAGACCAACCCGTTCACCAGCGGCTGGCGGGTCGGTGGCGACGGCGCCGACACCTGGCAATGGGGACAGCCCGGCGCGCAGCCCAACGTCGGCGATCCCGGCGCCGCGTACTCCGGGACCAAGGTGGTCGGCACCGGCCTGTCCTTCGTCGACGGCAGCTACCGCCCCGACGCCCTGGCCTGGCTCGAGTCGCCGACCATCGACGTCGGCGCCTACTCCGATGTCCGCCTGCAGTACCGACGCTGGCTGACGATCGAAGACGGCTTCTACGACCACGCGGTGATCGAGGTCAACGGCGAGCCGGCCTGGGCCAACCTGACCTCGCAGGGCTCGTCGAGCCACACCACCCACCACGAGGATCGCGGCTGGCGGTTCCACGACGTCGCGCTCAGCTCGCGCATCTACGATGGCACGGTCACCCTGCGCTGGAGCCTCGAGGCCGATCGCGGCCTGGAGTTCGGCGGCTGGACCCTCGACGACGTGTGCGTGGTCGCCAACCCGCGCTCGGTGTGTGGCGACGGCGTGCGCAGCCCGACCGAGCAGTGCGACGACGGCGCCGGCAACGGCACCGGCGCCGACCTGTGTCGGCCGAGCTGTCGGTTCGCCGAGTGCGGCGACGGCATCGTCGACAGCGGTGAGGCCTGCGACGACGGCGACGACGACGACACCGACGGCTGCAACGTCCTGTGCGAGGTGATCGAGGACCGCGACGACGAGGTCGAGGGCGGCTGTGCGACCGGCGGCGGCCGTGGCCCGGGCGGCGCGGTGGCGCTGGGCCTGGCGCTCGCGGCCCTGGTGCGGCGGCGGCGGCGCTGAGGGTGGCGGCGTGGCGGGCGCGTGGCCTGAACCGCCGCGCTCACCGCACCATCGTGCCGGCGAACGTGCCGAGCGCGCGTCCGCTTCGGTAGACCGTCCAGGTCGCGTCGACGGCGCTGCTCTGCTCGGCCCACAGCTCGTCGCCGAGCCAGGCCAGGGCGCGGAGCCCGGACTCCTCGCACGGCGCGGCGTAGTGGTAGATCCGATACCGACCGCCGACCGGGTTGGTGGCGTCGAAGGACACCTCGTAGCGCGGCGTCGACGTCGCGATCCAGCGGACCGCCGGCGCGGCGAACGACCACGCGCCCTCCTCGCGCGGGTTGTCGAAGATCGCGAGCACGGTCTCCTCGGTGCGGCTGCCGCCGGCCTCGCACCGCACGGTGGTGCGAGCGTGGTCCTTCGGATCAGGGCGCAGCGTCACCGTCGCCCCGGCTGGCGCGGGGCCCTCCGGCGGCAGCGGGTATGGCACCGAGCTATCGATCGGGCGGGCGTCAGGGCCGGGGGCGCGCTCGCCGACCTCGACGGGGGCCGGCCACAGCCGCGCGTAGGTGGGGCGCGCGCACGGCGCGACGTCGGACTCGTCGCGGCAGCCGGCGAGCCAGATCTCATTGGCGCCGACCAGCCACAGCGCGCGTCCGTAGGCCGGCCAGGCCTCGCGGCGGACCACGAGATCGGGCTGGCGCACGCCGTCGACCCAGCGCCGGACGCTGGCGTCGGCGTCGGTCGACGGGCCGAGCGCGACCAAGGTGCGACGGTCGAGCCAGCCGAAGTTCCAGCCGACCTCGGTCAGGGTCGGGCCGGACTCCAGTCGATCGCCGATGACCTGCATGAGCACCACCGACCCGTCGCCCTGGGCGACGGCGAGCGTGCGCGACGGGGCGACCGGCGCGGCATCCGCGCCGACCTGGGTGACGCCCGGCGGTGGCGCGGCGGGTGGCGTGGCGCGCTCTTCGGGATTGGCCCGGGAGCACGCGGCGAAGGTGACGACAGCGAGGAGGGAGGACCAGCGGCGCATGCCCGGTAGTGCCCGGCCGCGCGGCCGATGTGACGCGGGCCGCTACCGGAGCCTCACGGGCAACCGTGGACCGAACACGCGCCGAGGTCGCTGCAGCCGTGGACGTTGCAGCTCCCGCGCGGGCCGTCCCAGCAGCCGTGGACGTTGCAGCCGCCGCCGGCCTTCCAGCAGCCGTGGACGTTGCAGCCGCCGCCGGCCTCAGGGTCGAAGCCCAGGACCGTCGGCAGCTCGTCGATCGCGACGCACACCTGGCGCGGCCGCGGCGCCTTGCCGCGCGGGCAGCCGTGGACCGTGCAGGTGCCGAGGTCGCTGCAGCCGTGGACGTTGCAGCTCCCGCGCGGGCCGTCCCAGCAGCCGTGGACGTTGCAGCCGCCGTCGTTCTTCCAGCAGCCGTGGACGTTGCACCCGCGCTCGCCGACCGCGCGCCAGCACGCCCGGTCCTCGACGTAGCGGATGGCGTCGACGGTCACCGGCAGGGGCACCTTCGGCCGGGCCCGGGCGACCCCGGCGGCGGCGGACAAGGCGACGAGGAGCGCGAGGACGGGCAGAGCGAGGCGGGCCGACACGGGAGGCAGTACGCGCCAGCCCGCGGTTTGTTCTATCCGCGGCGGCGGCTCGGCCTGACAGCTCCTCACCGCGACTCAGCGCAACGTCACGCGCGCCAGCCGCACGTCGCCGCGGAAGGCCTCGGTCGGCCGCGAGTAGCTGATCACGATCGACCGCCCGTCGGCCGACCGCAGGGCGGTGTGCTCGACGATCGCGTAGTTGTAGGCGTCAGCGCCGGTCGGCGCGTACAGGCCAGTCGAGCCATCGGCGCTCGCGGGCAGCTCGGTGGGCGCGCTCCACGGCCCTTCGATCCGGTCGGCGGTGCGGAGCTGGACCGCGCTGTCGAGAGGGCGGCCGGTGATCGCGAGGTATTGGCCGAGCCACGGGTTCCACGACAACGTCGGCACGCCGCCGCCGCCGGTCAGGACCACCGCCGCCCGGGTCACGTCGGGCTGCCAGGCCGCGCCGTCGAAGAACTGGTAGGCCGCGCGGTTGCCGGCCTCGGCGACCGGCGCCCGCGCCAGCTTGCAGTCGACGCTCAGGAACGCCGGCGCGCACGCGACCGCGTAGACCTGGCCGTCGATCACCGACTGCGGGAGGAACAGCGGCTCGGGGGGCGCGAACAGATCGCCGACGATCCGCGTCGCCACCGTGGCGTCGACGGCGATCCGCGCGGTGCCGACCCCCTGGCTATCGAACCCCGAGCCGGCGGTGCGCTTGATCCGCTGGAACACCACCAGGCCCTCGGCGGCGCCGGTGTCGATCATCATCCCGGGCCACAGGCCCCAGCCGTCGAGGGGCGCGGCCTGGTTCTGGGCCAGCTCGGCGGCGGTGTAGGGGATGAACTGCGCCGGGAACCCGCCGGCGTCGACCGGCTGCACCAGCGCCAGGGGCGCGTCGGGGGCGCTCCATCCCGCGGTCGCGCTCAGGACGTTCGAGTTGTCGACCGGGTTGCGGGCGCCGAGGAAGGTGTCGCCGAAGGTCCACAGCAGTCGCCCGCCCAGGGCGCCGCCCGGGCCACCGTCGCGCCCGACCACGGTCGCCGAGGGCTCGGGGAACCGGCCCAGATCCTCGACGCGCTCGATCGCCAGCGGTCGGCTCGGCGCGTCGACGCCGGCGTCACTCGCGCCGCCGCCGCCACAGGCCCCAGCCGCGCTGGCCAACCAGACGAACCACAGGCGCATCCCGTCATCCTGCCACGGCCGGCGATCGTGGGCAGCGGGTGCGCGCTGGGCAGATCGTGCTCACCGCGCTCGCGGCGGAACCGCCGCGGCGCGCCGCCGGCGCCGCTCGCGGTTGGCCCGGGCCGTGCTCATCGCCACCGCCATGCGCAGCTCCCTCTTCGCTCTGTCCCTGCTCGCCACCGTCGGTCCCCTCGGATGCAAAGGTGGCGACCAGCCGTCGGCCGCCGCGGCCGGCAAGCCCGCCGCCCCCGACCAGCCCGCGGCCGGCAAGCCCGCCGCCGCGACCGAGCCCTTCACCCTCACCGCCGAGGCGGTGATCGTCGAGGCCCAGGTCCCGAAGGGCTGGACCCGCAGCGATCTGGGCGCGGAGACCGCGTCCTTCGCCGAACCCGGCGGCGGGATCTTCAAGTCGACGATCACGATCGGCACCTCGTGCGCCGGCGCGTGCGAGACCCGCGCGACCAACGGCGCCGCCCTCGCCGACGCGCAGCTCGCCGGCCACAAGAACGCCGGCTACACCGCCGAGGTCACCAAGACCACGCCTCTGCCCGACGGCGGCATCGAGCTCGAGTTCACGGTCACCAAGGAGGGCTGGGAGCCGATGTATCAGCTCATCCGGTACGTGCCGGCCACGGCCCTGCCGACCGGCGCGCAGTGCACCGCCATGGGCATCGGCGCCGACGCCGCGGCCGTCCGCGATCGCCTGCGCGCCTCGTGCGCGACGATGACCGTCCGCGCCAAGGCCTAGCCTCGGTCTCGGTCTCGGTCTCGGTCTCGGCCTCGG